>NZ_JAJQTQ010000020.1 GCF_029081005.1 Halomonas elongata
ATGAGCTACGAGCTACGAGCTACGAGCTACGAGCTACGAGCTACGAGCTACGAGCTACGAGCTACGAGCTACGAGCTACGAGCTACGAGCTACGAGCTACGAGCTACGAGCTACGAGCTACGAGCTACGAGCTACGAGCTACGAGCTACGAGCTACGAGCTACGAGCTACGAGCTACGAGCTACGAGCCGGGCGGCGCCAACATACTGCACGCCTCACGCCTCACGCCTCACGCCTCACGCCTCACGCCTCACGCCTCACGCCCCGGCGGTGGTGCTTCGGTGACCACGTCTTCGTCGGCTTCGAACAGCTCTTCCAGTTCCTTGGCGGCCTGCTGCGCGGTCTGGATCTGTCGGGCTTCGTCGCCGAAGATTTCCATCTGGCGCATCAGGGTGGTCGCGTCGTGACGGCGGAAGGTGTCCACGGTGTGCTGTGCGCGCTGACGGTCGATGCCGAGCGCCACCAGGACCTCCCGGGTCAGCTCGAGGCTGGCCGGCAGCAGGTCGCGGACGATGTCCTGGACACCCGCACGCATCAGCAACTGGGCGTGATGGCGATTGCGGGCCCGGGCGAACAGGCGCAACCGCGGGAAGCGGCGTTGTACGCGCTGAACGATACGCAGTGACGCCTCGACATCGGAGATGGCGATCACCAGGATGCGGGCCCGGTCGGCGCCGGCGGCTTCCAGCAGGTCGAGCCGGGAGGCGTCGCCGAAGTAGATCTCGTTGCCATAGCGGCGCACGAAGGCGACATGCTCGGCGTTGATGTCGAGAATGGTGTAGGGGATGTTCAGCCCCTGCAGCGTACGTCCGATGATCTGACCGAAGCGGCCGAACCCGGCGATGATGATCTCCGGCGAGGTGTCGGCAGGGCGGTCGTACTCGTGCTTCGGCGTGGCCGGCGCGAACCGCGGTCGGACCAGTCGAGCATGGAGCTGGAAGAGCACCGGCGTGGCGGCCATCGACAGCGAGACCACCAGGATCAGCAGGCCGACCAGGTCGGGGGCCAGCAGGGTCGCGGCGCCGGCGGCGGTGAGCAGCACGAAGGCGAATTCGCCGCCCTGGGACAGCAGCGTGCCGAGGTTCAGGGCATCGCGCCAGTCGGTGCCGTAGGCGCGGGCGGCGATCACCACGCTCGACCACTTGGCCACCAGCAGCAGCGCCGTGAGGCCCAGCACCAGGCCGGGGCGTTCGGTCAGCAGGCCGATCTGGGCGGTCATGCCCACGGCCATGAAGAACAGCCCCAGCAGCAGGCCGCGGAAGGGCTCGATGTCGGCCTCGATGCTGTGCCGGTACTCGGAGTCGGCCAGCAGCACGCCGGCGACGAAAGCGCCGAGGGCCATGGAAAGGCCGGCCAGCTCCATCGACAGGGCGGCGCCGATCACCACCAGCAGGGAGGTGCCGGCGAACACCTGCCGGCTGCGCGTGGCGGCGGCGAAGCGGAACAACGGCCGCAGCAGGTAGCGCCCGCCGACGATCAGGGCGATGAAGGCGCCCACGCCGATCAAGGCATCGCGCAGCATGCTGTCCCAGCCGTCCGCCATGGCGGCGCCACCAGCCAGCAGCGGGATGGCGGCCAGCACCGGGATCGCCGCCATGTCCTGAAAGAGCAGCAGCGCGAAGCCGAGGCGGCCATGGCGCGTGGTCAGCTCGCCTTTCTCGCCGAGCAGCTGGAGTACCAGGGGCGTGGAGCAGAGCCCCAGGCTGAAGCCCGCCACCAGGGCGGCGGGCGGCGAGAGCCCCAGGACCAGCGCGAGACCGCCCAGCGCCAGGCTGGTGATCAGCATCTGCAGGCCGCCGAACCCGAATACCGGCTTGCGCATCAGCTTCAGTCGAGCGGGCTTGAGCTCCAGGCCGATGACGAACAACAGGAAGACGATACCCACTTCGGAGAACTGCAGCACCGCTTCGGCGTCGGGGACCAGGCCCAATACCGAGGGGCCGATGACGACGCCGGCGATCAGGTAACCGAGTACCTCGCCGAGGCCGAGACGCTTGGCCAGTGGCACGATCAGCACGGCGGCAGCGAGGAAGATCAGGCAGTTGTAGAGCAGGTCGATGGCCACACGGTTACTCCCTCGTCAATGTCGGTCCCGGGGGGCTCCACGCTTGCACTTGCGGCACGTCAGGGCGAGGCCGAGTCGCGAGCGACGTCCTTCTTCGGTCAATACCCAGGGACGTTCGGTCCAGGGTGGCTGATGCCGCACGTGCTGGTCGTGGCCGCAGGCGAGTTCCGCCACCCAGTGGCCCTCCTCGTCGCGATGATAGCCGATGATCGCCTGATGCATCCGTCGGGCGTGGCGATTCAGGCCGCCGGTGCACCGGCCCGGGGCAGCACCACATCCCGGGTCAGGGGCGCCAGAGGCAATGTCATGGCGTCGTCGGGCGTGACCCAGCGCAGCTCGGCGATCTCCGCGGCGGCCCGGGGCGGGCCGTCCAGCTCGACGCGAAACAGGTGGGCAGACAGCCGGTGGCCGGGCTCGTTAGCCGCTGGGGCGGTAAACTCGCCGAGCGACTCGAGGCGGCGGGGCCGACACCCGAGTTCCTCGAACACCTCCCGCGACAGAGCGTCAGCCGGTGACTCTCGGGGCTCGATCTTGCCACCGGCCTGCATGAAGGCGGTGGTATCGTGCTTGCGGACCAGCAGCAGGCGCCCTGTCTCGTCCTCGATCAGGGCGGCGGCGATATGCAGAGTGGGCACAGCGGCGGGCATGGCGGACTCCGATGATGATGACCGCGCCATTCTAGCATCGTCGGCCGTCAGGCCGAGATATCGTAGAGGCGCAGGTGCGAGACGACCACGTCTTCGATGGTGGCCAGGGTATCGGCATCGAAGGACGTCAGGGAGAGGCGGCGTAGCAGGGGCTCCCGCGCGATCAGGAAGAACACCATCTGGCCGACCAGAGTGTGCGTCTCGAGTGTCGTGATCGGGTCATCGGCGTCGCGCCCGGTGAGGCGCGCGATCAGTTGGCTCAAGGTTGCCTGGATCACGCCGAAGGCCTGATCCTGCAGGATGTCGAAGGCCTCGCTGGGGTGGATCTGCTCGCGCATCACCATCAGTAACCAATGGCGGCATTCGACGTCCGTGGCGAAGGTTCTCACCATGCGTCGCACGATGACCTCGAGGGTCGCCCGGGCGGTATCGCGGTCGTCGGGGGGGACGAGGGAGTCGCCGATGCCCAGGCGTTCACGCAGCGCACCGGCGATGTGGCGGGCCGCGGCCAGATAGAGGCCGTGCTTGTTGTCGAAGTAGTAGGCGATGGAACCGATATTGGCCCGGCCCTCGTCGGCCAGCATGCGGGTGGTGGTGGCCTTGTAGCCGTGCTCGCCGAACAGCCGGATGCCGGCCTGGATCAGGCGGTCTCGGGTGGTGTCCTCGGTCGTCATGGTTCAGGTGTCTCCGTCGCGCTCAGGAAATACTGAATAAATCGCCGAGCATAGTGAAGCGCAAGGCGCACGGAGCACAGAAAGCGAGACATAACGAGGGGTTAGGCGAGCTTTCGAGCACCGCGTAACGCAGCGATTTGCATGCGCAGGCATTTAAGCAGTGTTTCCCTCTGTGGTGTCGATGCCGAAGAAAAGGGTGTAGAGCACCGGCACGACCCCGAGGCTCATGATGGTACCGATGCCGAGGCCGAAGGCCATGGCGGCGGCCATGCCGTAGAACAGCGGGTCACGACCGACGATCAACGGCAGAAAGCCCAGAATCGTGGTGATCGCCGACATCAGGATCGGCCTGAGTCGGCGCGCCGAAGCGCGCACCACGGCATCCCGGGCGGGGGCGTCGGAGGTCAGTGCGCGACGTTCGATGTCGATGCGGTCGATCAGCACGATGGCATTGTTGATGATGATGCCGGCCAGGCTGTAGAGGCCGAGCATCACCATGAAACCGAAATCGGCCCGGGTGGCCAGTAGCCCCAATGCCACGCCGACGATCACCAGCGGGATGGTGGCGACGATCAGCAGGGGGCGCTTGAAGGAATTGAACTGGGCGACCAGCAGAATGAAGATCAGGCCGATGCACAGCGGCAGGTTGGCTTGCAGTGCCGCCTGGCCCTCCGCCGACTCCTTCACTACGCCGTCGAACTCGATCCAGTGGCCGGGCGGCAGGTCTGCCTCGAGTGCCCGCAATGCCGGCTCGACCCGGGGGACCATGTCCTCGGCGGTGAGGTGGCGGTTGCGCCCCTCGACGGTGATGGTGCGCACCAGATTCTCGCGGTCGATCCGGTAGTAGCCGTTGTCCAGCCGCACCTCGGCGACCTGGCTCAGGGGCACGCCCTCGCCGGCGGCTTCCAGGGGATAGACGGTCAGTGACTCGAGGCGCTCGATGCTGGCGCGCTGTCGCTCGGTGTAGCGCATCATCACCGGAATGATGTCGTCGCCCTCGCGGTAATGGCTGAGGTGATAACCGTCGATGGCGCTGCTCAGCGAACGGGCGATGTCCTCGGAAGTGATGCCGGCGCTGCGCGCCCGGGCCTGGTCGACGTCGATGGTCAACGAAGGAATGCGCGCTTCCCAGCTCTGACGAATGTCCTGGGCGCCATCGACGTCGCCGAGGATGGCCTCCACTCGCTTGGCCGCGCTGAACAGGACCTCCCGGTCCGGTCCCTTGACCTGGACCTGGAGCAGGGTGCTGTCGGAGGGGCCCAGGAACATCCGGGTGACCTGGGGCGAGATGTCCGGGTGGTGAGTGGCCAGATAATGACGCGTGGCGTGGATCACCTCGTCGACATGGTCACGGTCGGCCACGTTGAGCACCATGAAGCCCTTGTTGGGCGCCGGGTCGATGGGGGTCAGCGACAGCACGAAACGCGGGCCGCCGAAGCCTGAGTAGGCGGCGACGCCAGTGAGGTCGTCACGCAACGAGGGTGCCTCGAGCAAGGCCTCGCTCAGCTCGCTGACACGCCGGTCGGTGGCGTTGGCGGCGATGTCGGAGGGGAAGTCGATCGTCACGAGGACCTGGTTGCGGTCCGAATCGGGAAAGAACTTCTGGGGCACCAGTTGCATCATGCCCACGCCGCCCGCCAGGGCCAGTCCCATGATGACCAGGAAGATCGCGCGATGATGAAGCACGCGCCGCAGCAGCCGGGCGTAGCGTCCCGACATCCAGCGGAACAGTCGGTCGGAGAGGCTCGGCGCGGCGTCTTCCCGGAGCGAGGTCGGTGCCTTGAGGAAACGGTGGCACAGGGCCGGCGTCACCGTCAGCGACAGGAACCAGGAGCTCAGCAGGGTGATGGCGATGACGATCGAGATCGAGCGGGTGTACTCGCCGGCGACGTGTTCGGCCAGCATCAGTGGCAGGAAGACCAGGATGGTGGTCAGGGTCGAGGAAAGCAGTGGCATGGCCAGCTCGCCGCCGGTCTCGGCCAGCGCCTGGTCCCGGGTGGCGCCGGCCTCCAGTCGGGTCTTGAAGTCCTCGGCGATGACGATGGCGTTGTCCACCAAGAGTCCCAGGGCGATCACCAGGGTGGCCAGGCTGGCACGCTGCAGGGTCATTTCGGTCAGGCCCATGATGGCCAGGGTGACCAGCATCACCGCGGGGATGATCGAACCGACGATCAGGCCCGTGCGCAGACCGAGGAACAGCACCACCACGGCGAGCACGATGACCAGCGTCTGCATGACGCTCGACGTCACCCCGTAGACGGCGTTGGCGACCTGCTCGGGCTGGAAGGTCATGATGTCGAGCGCATAGCCTGCCGGCAGCGTCTCGCGCAATTCGTTCAGGCGCGTCTCGATGGCATGGCCGTAGTCGAGCACGCTCTCGCCCTCGAGCATGGAAATGGCGAAGACGATGGCCGGCTTGCCGTTGAAGTAGGCGGTGCGATCGGCGGGGTCCTCGTAGCCTCGGAGGATCTCGCCCAGGTCGCGTAGCCTCAGGGTGCCGCCTTCGGGCAGGCGAATTTCGGTGTCGCCCAGGGCCTCGAGGCTCTCGAACTCGCCGGTCACCTCCAGGGCCAGGCGTTGTTCGCCGCTTTCCAGCACGCCTCCCGGCGGGTAGATGTTGCGGCCCTGGATCTGGCTGGCCAGGTCGGAGGGTGACAGGCCGAGTTCGGCGACGCGTGCCTCGGCGATATCGATGAAGATGCGTTGTTCCTGGATGCCGAGCAGCTCGACTTTCTGGGTGCCCTCGACGTCGTAGAGGGCGGCGCGGACGTGTTCGGCGATCTCCTGCTGGTCGGCCTGGGGAAAGTCATCGGCGGTCAGTGCCGCGGTGACCACTGCCACATCGCCGAAATCGTCATTGATGACCGGGTCCTGGGTGCCCTCGGGCAACCGAGGGGCCGTCGCCTCGACCTTCTTGCGCAACTCGTCCCAGATCTGTTCGAGATCGAAGTAGCGATCCTTGATTTCCACATGAAGGATCGAGCGGCCACGCATCGACGTCGAACGGATGCGTTCCACCTCACCGATGGCACGGATGCTCTCTTCCAGGGGCTTGCTGATGTTCTGCTCGACCTGTTCCGCGGGCAGGCCAGGATAGGCGGTGGTCACCAGCGCCTCGCGGATGGTGATCTCCGGATCCTCCCGGGCCGGCATGGCGAAGTAGCTGAAGATGCCATAGAGCATGGCCACCAGGGTGGCCAGATAGAGGACGGGACGGCGTCGGTGGGCGAGCTGGCTGAGGTTCATGGTGGCCCCGGTCATGGTCGAGTCAGTTGTAGCGTTCCGGCCCCTGGCCGAGCAGGCTCACGACCTGGCCCGGCTCGACGAATTCGGCGCCCCTGGCGACGATGCGTTCGCCCGCTGCCAATTCGCCGCGCACCTTGGCGCGCTCTTCGCCGATACTGATCACCGTGACGTCGACGCTTTCCAGGCGGCTATCTTCGCCGATGCGAAGGACGTGCGCATGCTGCTGGTCGTCATGGACCAGGGCGGTGAGGGGAATGGGGAGAACGAAGGCGTCTTGCGACGCGTCGGCCAGCGAAAGTGCGATCTCGGCGGTCATGCCGGCGCGCACGCCTTCGGGCGGCTCATCCAGGGACAGGGTGACGGGATAGTCGTTGGACGAGCGGGGCTGGGTTCCCAGTCGGGTGAGCGTGGCCGGTGTGGTGGCGTCGCTCAGGGCGGGGAGGCTGACACTGTGGGTTGAGCCCGTCGACAGGTCTCCGACAAGGGTCTCGGGCACGCTGGTTTCTACCTCGAAGCCTTCCCGGTCGGAGATGACCTCGAGAATCGCCTGATTGGCGGCGACCCGTTCCGAGGGTTCCGCCTGGCGAGCACTGACCGAGCCCTCGAAGGGCGCGTTCAAGGTGGTCTGGGAGAGGTCGCGCGCGGCGAGCTCCTGGGCGGCGACGGCAGAGGCATGGCGCGATTCGGCGGTATCCAGCCCTGCCCGGGCGGTGTCGAGCTGTGTATCACTGACGTAGCCCTTCTCGGCGAGGCTCGATTGGCGCCGGAAGTCCTGACGTTTCTCGATCAGCGAGGCCTCGGCCTCTCGGACTTCGGCGCGGCGCTGACGGGCCACCAGACGGTAGCGTTTGTCATCGAGGGTGGCCAGGGGGGCTCCGGCATCGAAGCGGTCGCCTACATCCACGGCGATATGTTCGATCTGGCCGGCGATCTCGAAGCTCAGGGTCGTGTGCTCGGCAGCCTGGACCCGGCCCGAGAGGCGAGTGATGTCGGGGCCGTTGGCGGCCTGGATCTCATGGCTGTCCACCACCGTCGGTATCTCGGTGGTGGACGATGTCTCCGGCGAACAGCCGCCCAGCTGCAAGGCGAGACCGAACAGGAGCGTGACAAGGGACAATGGCCGATACGCGCGGGGCATGGTAGCGATCCTCGAGTGCTAAGCGGTCAGGCGCTGTCGAGGCGTCCGACGTTTCGAGGCAGTGTATTAATCAAATGATTAAATCGCAAGTCATGAAAACCCGACGGAAGGACCGCCGGGATCGAGCCATTGTCTCGAGGGAGCCGCCGGTTTCTCAGCTATCGTCCGGCTTCCTGTAGTGTCCGGGCACCGTGACGCGGTCGCCATTGGCTGTCTGTCGTACATGTGTGGGGACATAGACGCGCTTGATGACGCTCTTGCGCTCGCTCATGGGAACCTCCTTGCTTGCCATCGACGCCATGGTTCGACCGTACAGTAGCCATAAAAGCGGGTGAGAATCAATATTGTTCTGGAAAACAGGACGCGACGTTGCTCGAGTGGACGCGAGGACCGCCCATGGATTGTTGGCCATTCATGGATGCTGTTGGCAGCGAGCGCGCATTATCTTGCCTGCATTGCCACCTAGACTGTCTACCCGTCACTGACCGGTACTGAAAGGAGGCACTCCATGGTGAATCGTACGCTCGACGGCAAGGTGGTCCTGATCGCTGGCGGCGCCAAGAATCTCGGCGGCTTGCTGGCGCGGGATCTCGCGGAACATGGCGCTGGCGCGGTGGCCATTCACTACAACAGCGACGCCACGCGTCAGGCCGCCGAGGCGACCCGGGACGCGGTCAAGGCGCAGGGTGTCGACGCCGACCTCTTCCAGGAGGACCTGACCCGCGCCGATCATGTCACCGCGCTCTTCGAGGCGGTGTCGAGCCGGTTCGGCAAGGTGGATATCGCCATCAACACGGTGGGCATGGTGCTCAAGAAGCCGATGCTGGAGATCAGCGAGGCCGAATACGACACCATGTTCGACATCAACGCGAAGAGCGCCTTCTTCTTTCTCAAGGAGGCCGGGCGTGTGCTGGAGGATCACGGCAAGATCGTGACGCTGGTGACCTCGCTGCTCGGCGCCTTCACGTCCTTCTACTCCACCTATGCCGGTGGCAAGGCGCCGGTCGAGCATTTCACGCGTGCGGCGGCCCAGGAGTTCGGCGAGCGCGGCATCTCGGTGACGGCCGTCGGGCCCGGCCCCATGGATACGCCGTTCTTCTATGGTCAGGAAGGCGAGGAGGCCGTGGCCTTCCACAAGAGCGCCGCTGCCTTGTCGGCATTCAGCAAGACGGGGCTGACGGATATCGAGGATGTGGTTCCGCTGATCCGTCACCTGGTGACCGATGGCTGGTGGATGACCGGCCAGACCCTGCTGACCAATGGCGGCTATACCACCAAGTGAGCCGGATACGGCCAGGCAAGTCGCCTGGCCTCGGTTCCCTCTGTGCTCTGCGGTACGCCTGGTCGGCATTCAACGGCTAAGCTAGGGTCTGTACGAAAAGTCCCTGCACTCGGTGATACGGTGTTGAAATCAGGTCTCGTGCGCGAGTCCGATCAAAATGCTCATTTACTCCTTGTAAACTGCGCTTTTTGACTCCGACATCCCTGTCGCTCGCTCTACGAGCAGCAGGGCTGCTCAAATCGTTCATCCTGACGATTTGTCGACCGATTTCGCCTTGTCTCGCCTTTGCTCGCCGACTTTTCGTACAAGACCTAGGAAACGTGTGGTTGGCATTCAGGGAGGAAAGATGCGCACCTTGTTGATTCTGTTGATAGGCATCGTAGCGGTGTGGCTGCTCGCCCGATATTGTCCGCGAGCGCACCGGCGCCCAGCGGCGGTAGCCTTCTCACTGGCCTGGCTGGTGGCCTGCGGCTGGAATCTTGTCATCGGCCTCTCCCATGGCTATGCGCTCGGGGAGGAACTGGCGATTCACGCCGTGCTGTTCGCCATACCCGTCGGGCTGGCGTGGTGGCGCCTCGGGCGTCGGGCACCCCCCGCTCCGTGAGAGCCCGCCTTGCCGGGATGACGTCCATTTTCGTTTTTCGCGTCGATCGGGAGTCTGCATGACATCGGAACGTCCCCACCCCTTGATGCGGCCTCGTGATGGGCACGAGGCCGCTGTCAGCTATGTCGAGCTGCTGTTCGACCTGATCTATGTCTTCGCCATCATCCAGGTCTCGCATTTCCTGCTGGATAACCTGAGCCTGCTGGGTGCGGCCCAGGCGTTGCTGCTGTGGTTCGCGGTCTGGCTGGGCTGGCAGTACAGCGGCTGGATGACCAACTGGTTCGATCCCGATACCACGCCCATTCGGCTGGTGCTGTTCATCACCATGGCCCTGGCCTTGATGATGGCGGCGGCGCTGCCGGAGGCCTTCGGTTCCCGTGGCCTGGTATTTGCCGGTTGTTTCGCGGCGATGCAGGTGGGGCGGTCGCTGTTCATTCTGTGGAGCCTCAAGGGGCATGGCCTGGCCGATTTGACGGCGAATTATCAGCGTATTCTGGGATGGGCCTGCCTCGGCGCCGTGTTCTGGCTGGCGGGCGGCTTGGCGGAGGGGCCGATGCGTCTCTTCCTCTGGGCACTGGCGGTGGCGTGCGAGTATGTCTCGCCGATGTTCGGCTTCCGCCTGCCCGGCCTCGGCCGGTCATACACGCGGCACTGGAACATCGAGGGAGGCCATCTGATCGAGCGTTGTGCGCTGTTCATGATCATTGCGCTCGGCGAGACGATCCTGATCACCGGGGCCACCCTGGCCGGGGCCGATGCCTGGAGCAGCGGTACCCTGCTGGCCTTCGGGGTCGCTTTCCTGGAAACCGTGGCCATGTGGTGGGTGTACTTTCACATTGCCATTCGTGATGCCTCCCGGGTGATTACCGAATCCGACGACCCGGGCCGGATCGGCGCCTACTTCCACTATGTCCATGTCATCATTCTGGGCAGCGTGATCCTCTGTGCGGTCGGCAGCGAGCTGGTGATCGCTCACCCGGTCGGGCACCTGACGACCACGGTGACGAGCGTGCTGCTGGCCGGCCCGATGTTGTTCCTGGCGGGCATGGCGATCTACAAGTTCGTCGTCTACGGGCGGCCGCCGTTGTCGCATCTGGTCGGGCTGGTGCTGATGCCGGCTCTCCTGCTTCCTCTGACGGCCTCGCACAGTGCGCTGCTTTTGCAGGGAGCCAGCGCCTTGCTGCTGCTGGGCGTGGGGGCCTGGGAAATGTTGTCGCGCCAGGGCGTGTTGCGGATCTGACCGCCATGGACAGGATCGATCAATGGCGGGCCTTCATCAGGGTGGCGGAAATGGGAAGTTTTACCCGGGCCGCCGTGGCGCTGGCCTGGCCCAGGGCGACCGTGTCGCTTGCCGTGCGGCGTGTCGAGGAAACACTCGGTGTGCGGCTCTTGCACCGCACGACGCGCAAGGTGCGGTTGACACCGGACGGCGAACGCTTCCTGCAACGGGCCAGGACCCTGGTGGCAGACGCGGAGGACCTCGAACGATCGTTTCGGCATCCGAGCGAGGAAGCCTCGGGCAGACTGGTCATCGATGTGCCGAGCCGCGTGGCCAGGCGACTCGTGGCGCCGGCGCTGGGGCAACTGCTGGAACGACATCCCCGCCTGCAGGTCGTCCTGGGGTCCACGGATCGCCATGTCGACCTGGTGGCCGAGGGGGTCGACTGTGTCGTGCGGTTCGGTCCGCTTCAGGACAGCGACCTGGTCGCGCGCCGGCTGGGACGGGTCGCGCTGGTGAACTGCGCCAGTCCCGATTATCTGAAACGCCATGGCATGCCTCGTCGGGTCGATGATCTCGCCGAGGGGCATCTCATGGTGGGTTACGCCTCGCCGCATAGTGGTCGCGAGGAACGCTTCGAAGTGGTCGAAGATGGTCAGGCCCGGAATATCGAGCTTTCGAGCCGGGTCGTGGTCAACAACGCCGAGAACTACATTGCCTGCTGCCGGGCCGGGCTCGGTCTCATCCAGGTGCCGCGCTTCGACGTCGACGATCTGCTGCGTGGCGGCGAACTGGTCGAGGTGTTGCCCCAGAGCCGAGCCGACGCCATGGAGGTTTCGGTGCTGTATCCGCATCGTCGGCATCGCGCGGTGCGCATCGATGTCTTCATGGACTGGTTCGCCGCCATGATGGCGCCCTACTTCGAGACGCCTTCGCCGTCATGACCTTTCGGCTGGTCGGCCTCCCGTTCCAGCAGAGCTCGCTTGCGTTCGACGCCCCAGCGATAGCCGGAGAGGTCGCCGTCCCGACGCACGACCCGATGGCAGGGAATCGCCACGGCCAGCGGGTTGGCCGCGCAGGCTCGAGCGACGGCCCGCACCGCGGTCGGTGAACCGATGCGCTCGGCGACCTCGGTGTAGCTCGCGGTGGAGCCGGCGGGGATCTCGCGCAGCGCCTGCCAGACACGTTGCTGGAAGGCCGTGCCACGGATGTCCAGGGGCAGCTCGGTGCCCAGAGCGGGATCGTCGATCAGGCCGACCACTCCGGCGACCCAGTCTTCGAAATCGCCTTCGCCGGCTGTGAGCTCGGCCCGTGGGAAGCGATCCTGGAGATCGCGGACCAAGGGGGCGGGGTCGTCACCCAGCAGGATGGCGCAGACGCCGCGCGCGCTGCATGCCACCAGTACCGAGCCCAGCGAACACTCGCCGACGGCGAAGCGGATGGTGGTATCTCGACCGCCGCCCTTGTAGGCCGTCGGCGTCATGCCGAGCATGGCGTCGGCATTCTCGTAGAAGCGGCCACTGGAGCGGAAGCCGGCGCCATGGATGGCCCGGGTGACGTCTCCGTCCGGGGCGTTCAGCGCCTCGCGTACCCGACGCGCCTGGTGCGCCCTGGCATAGGCCCGGGGCGTGAGGCCGGTGACGGCCTTGAAACGATGGTGCAGGTAGGAAGGGCTCAGTCCGACCCGTGCCGCCAGTTCGAGCAGCCCGAGCGGCTCGTCGGCCTGCTCGATGATCCGGCAGGCCCGTTCGACGAGTGCGGCGATCGGGGTGTCGGCCGAGGGAGCGTTCGGTGCGCAGCGCTTGCAGGGGCGGTAGCCTGCCGCCTCCGCGTCTTGCGGGCGGTCATGGAAGGAGACGTTCTCCGGTTTCGCCAGACGCGACGGACAGGAGGGGCGGCAATAGACGCCGGTGGTGAGCACCGCGTAGACGAAGCTGCCGTCCGCCGAGGCGTCGCGTTGGAGCACCGCCTGCCAGCGGCGGTCGCGTTCGGTGTCGATGGGACGCTGTGTTGCCATGGTGAGGGTCATCCCGGTGTCCTCTCATTGTGGGCCATGTGCCGAGTAAAGGACACCGGGAGGGGCGGCGCACTCCGCTGCGGGCTTTTCAATCTCGCTCAGCTGAGTGCGCAGAGTCGGGCGGTCAGAAGGTCAGCTCCAGCCCCGCATAGACACTGCGGTCCGGCGCCGTGGAGAAGTAGCGCCCGCGCTGGTCGTTGATGACGATATTGTCGTAGTGCTCTCGGTCGAACAGGTTGCTGACGCCGACATAGGCCTTGAGCAGGGTGTCGTTGCTCAGTCGCCAGCCGTCGCCGGCGCGCAGATTGGCCAGCCAGACCTCATCCACCTTCACTTTGTTGGCGTCGTCGGCGTACATCGAGCCGACGTAGCGGGTTTCCAGGGTGGTGAAGCGCTCGCCGGTGCCCTGCCAGGTCAGCTGGTTGACCCAGGTGCGCTCGGGCAGGCCGGGAATGCGATTGTTGGCGTGATCGTTGCCGGCGTCGTCCACGTAGTCCTGGAACTCGTAGCGTGCCAGCGTCAGGGCGCTGTCGAGCCGCCAGTCGTCGGCGAACTGCCAGCCCAGGGCCATTTCCAGGCCGTCCTGACGGCTGCGTCCGGCATTGCGATAGAAGTCGCGACCATCGCTGTTCTTGTAGGCAATCAGCGAGTCGCGTACCCGGGTCGAGAACAGCGCGATGTCGTAGTCCAGGCCGCTGTCGATGAAGTGGCCGCGCAGACCGAGCTCGCGATTCCAGGCCTTCTGCGGCTCGATCTCGGGATTGAAGCCGCCGACGCCGGCCGGGTTGGCGAACTCGGTGAAGGTCGGGGTCTCGTAGGCGGTACCCACCGAGAGGTAGGCCTGGTGGTTGGGGAGGTAACGATAGTTCACCCCGGCGCTGCCACTCCACTGGTCGAAGGTGCGATCGCCGCTGTTGTCGCCGTCGCTCAGGTAGTCGTCATCGATGTCGAAGTCGATGTGGTCGAAGCGGGTGCCGAGCGAGAGGGTCCAGCGGTCGGTCAGGTCGAGATCGCCCTGGGCGAAGGCACCCAGCGAGGAGGCCGTCTGGGTCTCGTCGGCAACGCGGTCCTGATGGTCGCCATCGATGGTGACGTCGTCGCGGTAGCGGTCATCCTCCTGGCGGGCCACTTCGACCCCGGCGACGTAGCTCAGCGGCAGTCCGCCGAGCGACAGGGACTGGCGATATTCGGCGTTGGCACCGTAGTAGTCGCGATCATAGGCGACGAAGCTGTCGCCGGCATAGGCGAGCTGCTGTTCGAAATCGCGCTGCAGATAGAAGCCGCGCAGCGTCAGCTCACCCGGGCCGGCGGCGCGGTCCTCGTACTCGAGGCCGAGGACCTGTTGATCGACCGTCTGTCCGGCGTCGATGCGGGTCGGCGAATAGAAGTTGCTGTCGATCGTGCCTTTCCGGTCCTCGGACACGGCCTCGGCGGTCAATCCGCCAGGATCCTCCGAGCGCGGATTGTCGAGCAGGTTGACGATGGCGGTGAGCGAGCGGTCAGCGTCGAGTTCGCGCTTCAGCTTGGCGTTGAGCAGGTATTTCTCGACGTTGCTGTGGTCGCGATAGCCATCCATGCCCAGCGCCGAGACGCTGACATGGTGCGACCAGGGGCCGTCGACGCCACCGTGGCTGACGTTCAGCTTGCGATAGCCGTCGCTGCCGCCTTCGACGCGCAGGCGGGTGCCGGGATCGCTCTCGCCGTCGGCAGTGGTGACGTCGATCACCCCGCCGGCAGCATTACCGTACTGCACCGCCGCCGGGCCACGAATGACCTCGATGCGCTGGGCGCTGTCGAGGTCGATGGCGTCGAGCTGGGCCTGGCCGTCGGGCAGGGTGTAGGGAATGCCGTCGACCCGCACCCTGATACCCCGCACGCCCCAGGGAGTGCGAGCGCCGAAGCCGCGGATCGACACCCGTTCGCCCTGGACGAAGTTGTGGCGATTCTGGAGGTAGAGGCCGGGAACGGTGGCCAGTGCTTCGTCGAGGCGCTCACGCTGCTGGCCCTGGGCGATCTTCTCGCGATCCACCACCGAGACGGCGGCGGGCGTGTCGTAGAGTTCGCGATCGAGGCGTGGGGCGCTGACCTCGAGGGTATCCAGCGTGACGGGCTGGGCCAGGGCCATTCCGGAAACGCTCAGGGTACCGGCGATGAGGAGGGATGGCACGGCACGGTGGGGCATGATGCAACCTCAAGATGCGTAGACAGGTAAGATGCGTAGAAAGATAGTGCGCAAATGATCTCACCGGAGCGCCTAGGCGACAAATCGAGATGAATCGATTCCGTGTCTTCGGTCCCTCGAGGCGCGATAATCGCAAGGCCGTCGGTACCCGAATGGGCTCGGGAAGTCGTCGCCGCCGTGTCGAACGAACAAGGGACGTCACCGTCCCCGATGCTGGGCGACGGTGACGTGGCGGGAGGTTCAGTGGTAGCGCCGGGCCTCGTCCTCGAGGCGCGTGAAGCGGACCGGCGGGCTGTATTCTTCGCCTTCGGGGGCGCGTTCGGGGGCGGGCCTGACGCGCCAGCCCCGGTGGGTCGCCCACTCCTTGAGCCCTCGATAGTCGAGCAGCGGGTACTCGCGGGTGTAGGGGTTCGGCGATGACGAGGGAAAGGCGTAGGCCACGTGCGGATAGTGGGCGAAGGCGTCTTCGCCACCATGTGCGGCCAGGGCGCGATCCAGGGCCGACTGCCAGTCATGGGCGTCGCGTCGGGTGCCGTTAGCTTGGGATACATGCATCGGATTGCCCTCCATTGATACACCTGTGCCAGGGCCTTGCCCGGACGGCGTGGGTGCCGGCGGCACCGGGGCTGCCGGGAGCCATGAAAAACGCCCCGCCCGGCGGGGCCGGGTGGGGCGTCATCATCAGGAAAGGGACAGGGCGTTCAGTCGCCCGGCCCCCATGCGACGGAGGTCGGTGGATGCGCACCATGGGGCGCGGGTGCACGGTGAAGTTCGAGGTTGCCACCATCTTGCTACCTCCCGCCGATGTGCTGGTCAGTCCCAGCTCAGTGCGCCGCCGACCTGATACTCGGTGACGCGGGTTTCGAAGAAGTTCTTCTCCTTGCGCAGATCGATGATCTCGCTCATCCAGGGGAAGGGGTTCTGCGCACCGGGGTACTGTTCCTTGAGGCCGATCTGGGCCAGGCGACGGTTGCAGATGAAATGCAGGTACTCTTCCATGATCGCCGCGTTCATGCCCAGCACGCCGCGTGGCATGGAGTCGCGGGCGTAGGCGATCTCGAGTTCGGTGCCCTCGATGATCATCTGGGTGCATTCGTCCTGGAATTCCGGCGTCCACAGGTGCGGGTTCTCGATCTTGATTTGGTTGATCATGTCGACGCCGAAGTTCAGGTGCATGGACTCGTCGCGCAGGATGTACTGGAACTGTTCGGCAACGCCGGTCATCTTGTTGCGACGGCCCATGGAGAGGATCTGGCTGAAGCCGCAGTAGAAGAAGATGCCCTCGGTCACGCAGTAGAAGGCGACCAGGTTGCGCAACAGTTCCTGATCGGTCTCCGGGGTGCCGGTGTGAAAGTCGGGGCGTGCCAGCGACTGGGTATGCTTGAGGCTCCAGGCGGACTTGGCGGCCACCGAGGGGACCTCGCGGTACATGTTGAAGACTTCGCCTTCGTCCATGGCCAGCGACTCCACGCAGTATTGGTAGGCGTGGGTATGAATGGCCTCTTCGAAGGCCTGGCGCAGCAGGTACTGGCGGCACTCGGGGTTGGTGATCAGGCGGTAGAGTGCCAGCACCAGGTTGTTGGCGACCAGGGAGTCTGCCGTGGAGAAGTAACCGAGGCTGCGTTCGACGATGCGTCGCTCGTCATCGGTGAGACCATCGGCGCTTTTCCATAGCGCGATATCGGCGTTCATGTTCACTTCCTGGGGCATCCAGTGATTGGCGCTGCCATCCAGGTATTTCTGCCAGGCCCACTCGTACTTGAAGGGCACCAGCTGGTTGAGGTCGGCCCGGGCGTTGATCATCTTCTTGTCGTCGACCTCGATGCGCGCCGCGCCCATCTCCAGCTCTTCCAGGCCGGCGGCCACATCGAGCTCGTCGATGGACTGACGGGCACGGGCCAGGCGGTCCTGCTCGGCGACCCGGTAGGTGCCGGCGCTGTCGCGGACCTCTGCCGTGGCGGGCGCCTCGGGAGCGGGCTGGGCGGCCGGTTGGGGAGCGGGGGCCGGCTGAGGCTGCTCGGCAACCGCGCTGTCGTCTTCGTGAAAATCGTCCCAATCGATCATGAGTCATCCTGTTCTATCGCTGGTGGCGTCAACGCATGACGCGGGTCGCTATCTTTGTTGGCTTCGAGCTTCGAGCTTCGAGCTTCGAGCTTCGAGCTTCGAGCTTCGAGCCACTCGCTGCTCGAAACTCGTCGCCCGTGACTGGCGCGAAGCGCCTTACTGACAGGCCTCGCAGCCCAGCTCGTCGATCTCGCCCGCCGACGGCGCCCGGGAACCGCTGCCGCTCTTGCCCTGCAGGAAATCGTCGACGCCGCGTGGTTCCTGTGCCTGGGGCGTGGCCTCGGGGGCGGGCGCCGAGGCAGTGGAAGGCGAGGCGTTGCTCACGGCATTGAGGTTGCCGCGATCGACCGTGGATTTCTCCACCGAGGTGGCGCCCAGGGCACGCAGGTAGTAAGTGGTCTTGAGGCCGCGGAACCAGGCCATGCGATAGGTCACGTCGAGCTTCTTGCCGGAGACGCCCTGGATGTAGAGGTTCAGCGACTGGGCCTGGTCGATCCATTTCTGGCGACGCGCGGCGGCTTCCACCAGCCACTTGGGCTCCGTCTCGAAGGCAGTGGCGTACTTGGCCTTGAGGTCCTCGGGGACGCGGTCGATGGCCTGCACGCTGCCGTCGTAGTACTTGAGGTCGTTGATCATTACCTCGTCCCACAGGCCGCGATCCTTGAGGTCGTTGACCATGTAGGCGTTGACCACGGTGAACTCGCCCGACAGGTTCGATTTGACGAACAGGTTCTGGTAGGTCGGCTCGATGGACTGCGAGACGCCGCAGATGTTGGAGATGGTCGCGGTCGGGGCGATGGCCATGACGTTGGAGTTGCGCATGCCCTGCGCGGCGATCTTGTCGCGAATGCGATCCCAGTCCTGGGTGGCCGAGGTGTCGACCTCGATGTACTTCTCGCCGCGCTCCTGCTTCAGGTTCTCGATGGAATCGATGGGCAGGGTGCCTCGGCTCCACAGCGAGCCTTCGTAGCTTTCATAGTGCCCGCGTTCGGCGGCCAGGTCGCTGGAGGCCTCGATGGCGTGGTAGCTGACCAGCTCCATGGATGTGTCGGCGAAGGTCACGGCCTGCTCCGAGGCGTAGGCGATGTCCTGGGCGTAGAGGGCATCCTGGAAGCCCATGATGCCGAGTCCGACCGGGCGGTGCTTGAAGTTGGAGCGCTCCGCCTGGGGCACCGCGTAATAGTTGATGTCGATGACGTTGTCGAGCATGCGCACGGCGGTGCGTACGGTCTTCTTCAGCTTGTCGCCGTCGAATTGGCCGTCCACCACGTGCTGGGCCAGGTTGATGGAGCCCAGGTTGCACACCGCGATCTCGTCGGGGCTGGTATTCAACGTGATCTCGGTGCACAGGTTGGAACTGTGGACCACACCGGCGTGCTGCTGCGGGCTGCGCAGGTTGCACGGGTCCTTGAAGGTGATCCACGGGTGGCCGGTCTCGAACAGCATCGACAGCATCCGGCGCCACAGGTCCTTGGCGCGGACGCGCTTGAACAGTTTGAGCTGGCCGTTGCGCGTCATCTCCTCGTATTCCTGATAGCGCTTCTCGAAGGCGGCGCCATACAGATCGTGGAGGTCCGGGCAGGTGGCCGGCGAGAACAGTGTCCACTCGCCATCGTCGAAGACACGCTTCATGAACAGGTCCGGCACCCAGTTGGCGGTGTTCATGTCGTGGGTGCGGCGGCGGTCGTCGCCGGTGTTCTTGCGCAGCTCGAGGAATTCCTCGATATCGAGGTGCCAGGTCTCGAGGTAGGCGCAGACAGCGCCCTTGCGCTTGCCGCCCTGGTTGACGGCCACGGCGGTATCGTTGACCACCTTGAGGAAAGGCACCACGCCCTGGGACTTGCCGTTGGTGCCCTTGATGTAGGAACCCAGTGCGCGCACCGGGGTCCAGTCGTTGCCGAGGCCGCCGGCCCACTTGGAGAGCAGGGCATTGTCACGAATGGCGCTGTAGATGTTGTCCAGGTCGTCCGGCACCGTGGTCAGGTAGCAGGAGGAGAGCTGGCTGCGCACGGTGCCCGCGTTGAACAGCGTCGGCGTGGAGGCCATGTAGTCGAAGCTGGAGAGCAGCTCGTAGAACTCGATGGCCCGCGCCTCGCGGTCATCCTCGTTGAGTGCCAGGCCCATGGCGACGCGCATGAACATCACCTGAGGCAGCTCGTAGCGCACCTCGTCGCGGTGGATGAAGTAGCGGTCGTACAGCGTCTGCAGGCCCAGGTAAGTGAACTGGGCGTCGCGGGTGTGATCCAGGGCGTCACCCAGTCGTTCGAGGTCGAACTCGGCGAGCTGCGGATCGAGTTGTTCGAATTCGATGCCACGGGCGATATAGGCCTGGAAGGCCGGCTTGTAGAAGTCGGCCATCTCCTGGTAGGTCGCCTCGTCGGCGATGCCCAGGAACGACAACGCCTCACGGCGCAGGTTGTCCTGCAGCAGGCGCGCGGTGACGTAGGTGTAGTTGGGGTCCTTCTCCACCAGGGTGCGCGCGGTCATCATCAGCGCCTGGGAAACGCCGTCGACGGTCACGCCGTCGTAGAGGTTCTTCAGCGAGTCCTCGACGATCCTGGCCGGCTCGACATTGGTCAGGTTCTCGCAGGCGTCGAAGACCAGGGTCTCGACCCGGCCGAGGTCCAGCGGACGAGTGCTGCCATCGGGGGCGGTGACGTTCAGCGAAGGATGCGGCTTGGCGATGTCGGCACCGGACTCGGCCCGGGCGCGAGCATGTTCCTCGCGGTAGAGCACGTAGGCTCGCGCCACTTTTTGCTCGCCGGCGCGCATCAGGGCAAGCTCGACCTGGTCCTGTATGTCTTCGATATGCAGGGTGCCGCCGTCGGGCATGCGACGCAGGAAGGCCTGCTCGATGTTCTCCGAGGCGCGCTGGACGAAGTCACGGACACGCGAGGAGGTCGCGGCGTTGTCTCCCTCCACGGCGATGAAGGCCTTACTCAGAGCCACGGCGATCTTGCCGCCATCGAAGGGCACCACGTCGCCGGTGCGCTTGATGACACGCAGCGTCTGCGGGGCGGTAACGGAGACGGACGGATGGTCCGGGGTAACGGGGGTATCCATGGCGCCGGGGTTCCCTACCTTAGGAGTCGAAAAATGGGTGATGAAGACCGCCGTTGAGCGGTTGTTGACAGAATTTTGGAAAGTTGCTAAGGGTACACTATCTTGTGTTCCAGTCCAATTGGGACACAAGATAGTGTGCTTTTTACGGGGCTTCAAGTGGATAAGTTGTGGATGAGCTGTGGCCATCCGGGGGGTGTTTTGCGAGGAGTCGACGAGCCCGCATGGTTGAGCCGATCATGCACTCTCAGTGTGTTCCCGGATCGAGCGTAAGAGGCGTATGTCGAGTATCCTTTACCCTTGGCGCGTCCTTTTCCGCCGGCAAGGGGGCAGCCTGCCCGGCGCCGATCATGGCCGGGTTTCTGGACGGAGGCGCCTGTTTAGGGTGTCGTACAGCCGACGACGCTCCGTTGACCGATCACTGCCTGTCGAGGTGACGACTGAGAATGGAAGCTAGCGTGGACTCCCCTGGCATGGAACATGTACTGATCATCGAAGACGATGAGCGGCTGGCCGAACTGACCCGAGACTACCTGGTAGCCAATGGCTTTCGTGTGACGCTGGAGGCCGATGGCGCCCGGGGCGTGCAAGGCATCCTCGATCTGCAGCCGGACCTGGTGATCCTCGATCTCATGCTGCCGGGCGAGGATGGCCTGTCGATCTGCCGACGGGTGCGAGGGGAATACCCCGGCCCGATCCTGATGCTCACTGCCCGCACCGATGACATGGACCAGGTACTGGGACTCGAGATGGGAGCGGATGACTATGTGGCCAAACCGGTACAGCCCCGGGTGTTGCTGGCGCGCATGCGGGCCCTGTTGCGTCGCAGCGAGCCGGCGGGCACCGGTAATGCCGAGGCCCGCCTGTTCTTTCGCGATCTCGAAATCGACAGTGGCACGCGCGAGGCCTGGCTGGGCGGCGAACGTATCGACCTGACCAGTGCCGAGTTCGACCTGCTCTGGCTGCTTGCCAGTCACGCCGGGAGCGTACTGACACGGGAAGAGATCTTCGCACAATTGCGTGGCATCAAGTATGACGGTCAGGATCGTTCCATCGATGTGCGGGTCTCACGGATCCGGCCCAAGATCGGTGACGACCCGCACCATCCGCATCGCATCAAGACGGTGCGCAGCAAGGGCTATCTATTCGTTCGAGACGCCTGATGCCACTGTTTCGACTGCTGCCGCGTGCCCTGATCGACAGCACCTTCCTGCGCGTCTATGTGCTGCTGGCCCTTGCCCTGATACTGGCCCTCGGGTTGTCCCTTTCGGCCATTTCGCTGGTCGACAAGGTGCGTCGAGAGCAGTACCACGAGCGGCTGGCCGAGGTGCCGATGACGCTGTTCGCAGAGCGTCTGGTGGCAATGCCCGAGGCGCGCCGGGCCGCCTGGCTGGCGAGGCATGGCGAACGGCTCGGCATCGACCTGACCCTGCACGAGCGCCGAGACTATCCGCTGGGGTATTTCGAGCGCATGCGACTGTCCGAGGGGCAGACCCTGGTGAGTCGTACCTCGAGCGGAAGCTGGGAGCTGCATCGTCGGTTACCCGGCGGCCCTCGTCTGTTGCGTGCCGAAATGGGCGAGGTGAGCGAAGCGCAACTGAAGGGGCTGGTGCGAGTGCTGGAGGCGTGGTGGCGGGAGCTCGAGCCGGAGGTACGGAAAAGCCGGCTGTCGGATCTGGGCAATCCGGCGGTGCCCTTGGCGTTCGATGCTACACCACCACCTCGGGATGCCATCGAGTGGCCCGAGAGATCGCAGGAAAGCAGCATCGTGACACGCCTGCATCCGGCGGACGGGGCATTGTCGTTGTATCTGCGGTTGTCCGGAGAATCATCAGAGCCCGGTTGGCTGGCCGTCGGGCCGTTGCGCCCTTACCAGCCACCGTCTTTCCCGGTGCTGTCGCTGGTGGTGGTAATGGTGCTCGGGATCCTGGCGGTGGTCATCTATCTGATCGTGAGCGGCGTGGAATCGCGCATGACGCGTCTCGAGCAGGCCGCCACGCGAATTGCCGGGGGGCGCCTGGATACCCGCGTCAAGGTTCACAGCGGCGATTTTCTCGGCCGTCTGGGGATGGCTTTCAATGGCATGGCGGCGCAGGTTCAGGTATTGCTGCGGGCCCAGCAGGACATGACCCGGGCGGTGTCTCACGAGCTTCGCACGCCCGTGGCACGGATTCGTTTCGCGGTACAGATGGTCGAGGACATGACCGATGACCCCGCGGTGCAGCGCCAGTTGCGCGGTGTGGATGGCGATATCGCCGAGCTCGATGCCCTGGTCGATGAGATTCTCACCTATGCGCGGCTCGACAGTCATGCGGCCAATGGCGTGGAATTCGAGATCGAGCCGGTGGCGGCGCGTACCCTGGCCGAACAGGTCATCGCGTCCTTGAGTGATCTGCACGGGCATCTCGACATCGTCCTGGTCGCCGGGCCCGACGTCGAGGCGACGGCCGAGCCTCGTTATCTGCAGCGTGCCTTGCAGAACCTGGTGAGCAACGCCTGCCGCCATGCGGTATCCCGGGTCCGGGTGAGCGTGGAAGGGGAGGTCGGCCTGGTACGTTTCGATGTCGAGGACGATGGGCCCGGGGTGCCGGAGCGTGCGCGTCGCGAGATATTCAAGCCTTTTGCTCGCCTCGACGACAGCCGTGACCGTCGGTCGGGTGGCTATGGCCTGGGCTTGTCCATTGTGCATAAGGTCATGACCTGGCACGGGGGCAGCGTGATGGTGGATACCAGCCCGACACTGGGCGGCGCGCGTTTCACGCTGCTGGTGCCCCGGCGGGACGCCACCATAACCGGGGAAACATGAGCGTCGTCGGGACAGGGGCGGTTCTCAGGCCGGCTTGATGCCTTCCAGTACCGCGAAGGAGGTTTCCCGGGCCGTACGCAGGAAGTCTTCCATCCAGGGCGCCTCCCGGGTGTCCTCGCGGATCGCCGCAAATAACGTGCTCCACACACCACGCTCGCCGAGTGCCACCGCCTTGACGTAGTCGCGCTCCAGGTATTCGGTCAAGGCCCAGTTGGGCAGCGCGCAGACGCCCCGGCCGCTGGCCACCAGCTGCATCATCATGATGGTCAGCTCGGCGGTGCGGATCTCCCTTGGCTGTACGCCGGCGGGATCGAGAAACTGGGTGAAGACATCCAGACGAGCATGCTCCACGGGATAGGTAATGAGCGTCTCGTCGGCGAGTGCCTCCGGCGAGACATGAGGGCGCTCGGCCAGGGGGTGGTGGCGGGAGACCGCGAGCAATCCCTCGTAGCGGAACAGCGGCTCGTAATGGACGCCGGGCAGGGGTTGGGGGTCGGCGGTGATCACCAGGTCGAGTTGCTCCCGGGCCAGGGCCGTCAGCGGTTCGAAATGATGGCCACCGGGGATATCGACCTCCACCTCGGGCCAGTGGTCACGGAAATGATCCACGGTGGGCATCAGCCACTGGAAGCAGCTATGGCATTCGATGGCCATGTGCAGCCGGCCTTGTTCATTGCCGGCCAGTCGTGCCAGGTCGCGTTCGGCCATGCGTACCTGAGGCAGCACCTGCTCGGCCAGGGCCAGCAGGCGCAGGCCAGCACGAGTAAAGGTCACCGGCCGGGTCTTGCGGAGGAAGAGCGGGCTGCCCAGCCGCTCCTCCAGATCCTTGATCTGGTGGGAGAGGGCCGACTGGGTCAGGTGCACACGTTCGGCGGCTTCCACCAGGGAACCGGCGTCACGCAGGGCGACCAGGGTGCGGAGGTGGCGCAGTTCGAGCATGATCGTGAGCTTTTTTCATGTTCAGGATTAGTAAGTTTAGTTTGATTCAGTCGTGGTGGCTAGCGAGACTGGTCGCGATCACTCAAACCGCTCGGGACTTCCTCATGACGCTCACACATGTACTCGGTTATCCGCGCATTGGCGCAAATCGCGAATTGAAGAAGGCGACCGAAGCCTACTGGAAAGGCGGCCTCGGCCGCCAGGCGCTCGAGGACGAGGGCCGCGAGCTGCGCAAGCGCCATTGGGCGGCGCAGCGCGACGCCGGCCTCGATCTGGTCACCGTGGGTGACTTTGCCTTCTACGATCAGGTGCTCAACATCTCGGTGTTGCTGGGTGCGGTACCGGCGCGATTCGGTGCCGAGGACGAGCTGGCCCGGGGCGAAGTGGACCTGGATACCGCCTTTCGCATGGCTCGGGGGCGGGCGCCCCGCGGTGAGCCTGCCGCCGCCTGCGAGATGACCAAGTATTTCGATACCAACTATCATTACCTGGTCCCCGAGCTGCATGCCGGTCAACGGTTCCGGCTGGCCAGTTCGCGGCTGTTCGACGAGGTCGAGGAGGCGAAAGCCGAAGGCCATGCGGTCAAGGTGGCACTGACCGGTCCGCTGACCTGGTTATGGTTGGGCAAGGGGCGTGGCGACAATGCCGAGGACGTCGACCGCCTCGCGCTGCTCGATGAGGTGCTGGAGGTCTATGGCCAGGTACTTGCCAGGCTCGCCGATCAGGGCGTCGAGTGGGTGCAGCTCGACGAGCCCGCCCTGGTTCAGGATCTGCCCGCTGACTGGAAGCAGGCTTTCGAGCGTGCCTACCATCAACTGCAATCGGCGCCGGTGAAGCTGCTGCTGGCCACCTACTTCGGTAGCCTGGGCGACAACCTGTCGCTGGCCGTCGGCCTGCCGGTGGATGGCCTGCACCTGGATGCGGTGCGGGCGCCGGATCAGGTCGAGACGGTGGTCGACCGGCTGCTGCCCCACAAGGTGCTGTCGCTGGGCGTCATCGATGGTCGCAACATCTGGCGAGCCGATCTGGCGGCATTGCGTGAGCGCCTGGTGCCGCTCAAGGCACGCCTGGGCGAACGCCTCTGGGTGGCACCGAGCTGCTCGTTGTTGCATGTGCCGGTGGACCTGACCGCCGAGACGGATCTCGATGCCGAGCTCAAGAGCTGGCTGGCCTTCGCCCGACAGAAGCTCGACGAGACGGTGGTGCTTGGCCGTGCGCTGAACGAGCGTCTCGCGGCCGAAGACGAGACCTTCCTGGCCGACGCCTCCGCGGCCCTGGCCGCGCGTCGCGAATCGCCGCGCATCCACCGATCAGCGGTAGCCGAGCGGCTGTCGGCGGTGAGTGTCGCCGACAGCGAGCGCGATCACCCTTATGTCGAGCGGGCGCGTGCCCAGCGTCGGCACCTGGCGTTGCCGTTGTTCCCGACCACCACCATCGGTTCCTTCCCGCAGACCACCGAGATCCGCCAGACGCGTCGGGCCTACAAGCAAGGTGAGCTGTCCCCCGTCGACTATGAGACACGCATGCAGGCCGAAATCGCCGAGGCGGTGTCCCGCCAGGAGGCCCAGGGCATCGATATGCTGGTTCACGGCGAGGCCGAGCGCAACGACATGGTCGAATATTTCGGCGAGCAGCTTGATGGTTTCGCCTTTACCCGCTATGGCTGGGTGCAGAGCTATGGCTCCCGTTGCGTCAAGCCGCCGGTGCTGTTCGGCGACGTGGCGCGCCCCGAGCCGATGACGGTGCGCTGGAGCCACTATGCTCAGTCGCTGACCGACAAGCCGATGAAGGGCATGCTCACCGGCCCCGTGACCATCCTGCAGTGGTCTTTCGTGCGCGATGACCAGCCCCGCGAGACCACCTGCCGGCAGATCGCCCTGGCCCTGCGGGACGAAGTGGCCGACCTGGAAGCGGCGGGGATCCATGCCATCCAGATCGACGAGCCGGCGTTGCGCGAGGGGCTCCCGCTGCGCCAGGCCGAGTGGCAGGGCTATCTCGACTGGGCGGTCGACTGCTTCCGATTGAGTGCTGCCGTGGCCGATGATGCCACCCAGATCCACACCCACATGTGTTATTCGGAGTTCAATGACATCATCGCCTCCATCGCCGCGCTGGATGCCGATGTCATCACCATCGAGACCTCGCGTTCCGACATGGAGCTGCTCGATGCCTTTCGTGATTTCGACTATCCCAACGAGATCGGGCCGGGGGTCTATGATATCCACTCGCCGAATATCCCCGAGGTCGACTGGATGGTGCAGTTGATGGAAAAGGCGGCCGAACGGATCCCCGTCGAGCGTCTCTGGGTCAATCCGGATTGCGGCCTCAAGACCCGTGGCTGGGCCGAGGTTGAACCGGCCCTGGCCAATATGGTCGAGGCTGCTCGACGCCTGAGACAGCGGCATGGCTGAAGGCCCGAGGGCCAACGATAATGCATGATACTGGCCGCCGGGCGGCGTCAATCTGTCCGGCGGTTTTGTTATCCTGTCGGTACGATGGATGGATGTTGACCCTACAAGGATAATTTGCCATGCCCCGCATTGCTTTCGCCGCCTGGCGGCGTCTTGCCCCTTCGCTGATGGTGTTCGGCCTGGTCGGTTGTGCCGCGTCCTCTCCCGAGCCTGATGTCGCGCCGCCACCGCCCGAGGCCGATACGTCGGACGACGCGGCCAGGGCTCCCCTGCTGCCTTCGGCGCTGTTCCCCGGCGATGCCGAACACTTCGTCGGCTGGCGTTGCACGCCGGATCAAGGCCTGGTGACCGCCCACAACGAAGACGACCTTCGCCTGTGGTCGGCGCATGGCGCCTATCGCTTGAGCCCGGCCGTGGTGGCCAGTGGTGCGCGTTACGAGCAGGGGGATCTGAGCTTCTGGTCGAAAGGTGACGAGGCCGTGGTCGAGAGTTCCCGGGGTCGCCTGGAGTGTCAGCAGGATACCCGACACCGTGCCCTGACCCGGACGTCACACCCCGACGTGATGTTCCAGGCTCGCGGCAACGAGCCGGGATGGCACATCGAGCTGGCCAACGACACGCCACGGATTGCCATGTCGCTGGACTATGGGGAGCGTGAGGTGACCTTGCCCTATCGGGTGACATCGCTGGATAACGAGACGGGACGGGTGACGCTGGCCAGTGGTCAGTCGGCGCGCCCCTTCGAACTGCGCATCGAGGCGCGAGCCTGCTTCGATGACATGAGCGGGCAGCCCTGGCCGGCCCGGGTGACGCTCTCGCTCAATGGCGAGACCTATCGAGGCTGTGGGCAGGGCATTGCCCCTTAAGGGAAACACTGAATAAATGCCTGCGCATGCAAATCGCTGCGCTATAGCCGCCATCCCTGGCGGCTACCCTGCGGGCCCGTCTAAAGACGGTTCAAATTCGCTCCTGGCGAATTTGTGTGCGGTGCTCGAAAGCTCGCCTAACCTCATGTTATGTCTCGCTTTCTGTGCTCCTGACGTCTTGCGCTTCGCTATGCTCGGCTATTTATTTAGCATTTCCTTAGAGGAAAAGTGTCTGCGCTCGCCGACTTTTCGACATTCATGCCCGATGACCCTCGCTTTGGCTTATCCCCGGCGTCCATGGCCATCGGGAGTTTGCTAATGCTTTCTGAATACAGCACAAGGAAGCCTGATTCGAATATTTCGAAAGTTAGGAGTGGTTTTTCCCGCTTATCATCGACAAAAGCGAACATATACTGGTGATCATTCTTCCATGTCTGCTGTATGAAGGAGATCACCATGACCACTCGCGTTCTCGTTCTGACGTCTTCCATCCTCGATGGCAACTCCCTGGCACTGGCCGAGCACTTCAAGGCGCAGATTGCCCGGCGCGATGACATCGAGGTCAGCACGCGCGACCTGATCGCCGATGAGCTCCCCCACCTGGGGTTGCCGGAACTTTCCAGCTGGCAGGTGTCGGCGGATGAGCGCACGCCCGAGCAGCGCGAGCTGGCAGCGCGTTCCGACACCTTGATCGATGAGCTCCAGGCTCATGATGTCCTGGTGTTGGCGGTGCCGCTCTACAATCTGGGCATCCCTTCACAGATGAAGGCCTGGTTCGATCGCATCCTGCGCGCCGGTGTCACCTTCCGTTATACCGAGAACGGTCCCCAGGGCCTGCTCGAGGGCAAGCGGGCGATGATTCTCGCGGCCCGGGGTGGCCAGTATGCCGGTACCGAACTCGACAGCCAGACGCCGCATCTCAAGCATATGCTTGGCCTGATCGGTATCACTGAGGTCGATACCGTGTTCGCCGAGGGGCTGGCCATGGGTGAGGCCCAGCGCGACGCCTCCATGGGCGAGGCGCGCCAGGCGATCGACGGGCTGGTGACTCGCCTTTGAGGTCATTATCCCGGTTCAGGGCGTTCGGCGGGCGGTCTTTCGACCGCCCGCTTGCCGTCGTGGGCGGGTTGTCGGCATGGGCCGGGCACCTCGACGATCCATTCCCGGGGCACGAAACGGCTGGTGCACAGCATGGGCTCCGGGGCCAGGATGCGTCCCACGAGGCGCCGCATGGCGGCGCTGTCGTCGCCACTCGCTTCGGGTAGCTGTCGGGTCGTCGCCAGAGGCTGCCACTCCATACCCTGTCGGTCGGCCAGGGCGTAACGAAACGGGTGGAACCCCGGGAAGCCGAGTCGCAGGTCGGTGGCCACCAGGGTCTCGCGGTCGTCCCGCGTGACGATGTCGAAGCGCAGGAAGGGGCCGGCGAACCAGTCCAGCCGTTGCCCGGCATCGCTGATCGATGCCACCGGTTCCAGGTCGGTCCCTCGCGAGAAGGTTTCCAGTGTCGGCGAATGGTCGCCGTCGAAGACGCCGACCAGCGACTCATGATAGTCACCACCATCGATGATGGTGGCGCGCCACAGCAGGATGTTGAAGGGCGTCGGTTGTACCAGGCGTGGCGCCTCGGTGAGGCCGTGTTCGGCCAGTACCGGCGTCAGGCGGTGCTCGACCAGGGTCTTGGCGCTCAGCGAGACGACCAGATAGGTACAGGACAAGGCCAGGCCCCAGGTCGGAGCGCGGTACCCGTTGCCGGTGATCAGCGCCATGATGATGCTGGCCAGCAGCGGCAGGCTGTATAACGGATCGATGATGAACACCAGGGGCCACGCCGTGGGTCGCACCTCAAGGGGCCACCAGATCTGGGTACCGTAGGTGGTCAGGGCATCGAGCAATGGGTGGGTCATCAAGCAGAGCCCGAAGAAGGTCAGCCAGCGCCCGAGCCCGATGTCTCGCAGCGGCATCAGTCGCCGGGCGAGCAGAGCCGACACCGTTGCCAGGCCGGCGAGGACGAACAGTGAATGGCTGAAGCCCCGGTGTCGCGTGACATTGGCCACGGCGTCGCCATAGTCGATGACCACGTCCAGGTCCGGCAGGGTTCCCAGTATGGCACCGAACAGCACGGCTCGGCGCCCCAGGCGCCGGCCCAGCACGACGCCGCCGATGGTCGCGCCCAGGGCGGCTTGCGTTACCGAATCCATGGCGGTCTCACGTCTCCCGGGTCCAGGGCGGGGCGGCGGCGAGAATGCGGCGCTGAACCGGACAATCGTCGCGATGGGCACCAGGCAGATACCCGGTGCTCATCAGGAATTCACCGACGATCTCGGGACCGGTGAAGCGGAAGGTGCGCTTGAACAGTTTCACCCAGTCGCCGTGCGATAGCGGATGATGCTGGTCCAGCCAGGCACGGAAGCTGCCATGCTCCTTGCGCAGCGTCTGGATCACGCCAGCGTTGTGGATCGTGGCAGACACCTTGAGGCGATTGCGAATGATGCCGGCGTCGTTCAGCAGGCGGGCCTGATCCGCCTCGCCATAGGCGGCAACCCGATCGATGGAGAAGTTCTCGAAGGCCGTGCGAAAGGCATCGCGCTTCTTCAGGACGGTGAGCCACGACAGGCCGGCCTGGTTGATTTCCAGTATCAGGCGCTCGAAGAGGGCATCATCGTCTTTCACCGGGAAGCCGTACTCGTGGTCATGATAGGGACCGTGAAACGGGTGGGCCGGTGCAAGGTCACAATAGTCGCTCATGGGGTATCGATCTCGTCGCGGAGGTGGCGGATCGATGACAGAATGCCCCTATTCGCTCTCACTGTGAACAAGGAGATTCTCATGCAATACCTGCATACCATGGTTCGGGTTGCCGATCTCGAGGCATCCCTGCATTTCTATTGCGACCTGCTGGGGCTCAAGGAAGTGCGCCGCAAGGAGAGCGAAAAGGGGCGCTTCACGCTGGTGTTTCTCGCGGCACCCTCCGACGAGGCGCGCTCGACGGAGCTTCAGTCCCCGGAGCTCGAGCTGACCTGGAACTGGGACCCCGAGACCTATACTGGGGGGCGCAATTTCGGTCACCTGGCCTATCGCGTCGACGACATCTACGCGCTGTGTCAGCACCTGCAGGACAATGGGGTGACCATCAATCGGCCGCCACGCGATGGCCACATGGCCTTCGTGCGTAGCCCCGACGGAATTTCCGTCGAGTTGCTGCAGGCCGGCGAGGCCCTGGAGCCGAGGGAACCCTGGGCGTCCATGGAGAATACCGGTACCTGGTAATGCGGCGTTCGGAGCTGGCCCAGGGTGCGCATTCATGACGTGTGAATGTCGTCCTTGTGCTAGCTTCACCTTGTGGTCTGCATGGATGTGGGACTGCATGGGCCCGTCGGGAACGGGCCTGGCTCTTGCCGCTGTTCGCTGCGTTGTCGCGCAACTTGGGTGGGGCGGCCAACGCCGACAGCGACGGCGTCATGCAACCGGTGACAACCGGTGAGGGTGTCAGTCTGGCCGGACCGCCATGCGGCCGCTGCCGAGGAACACCAGGGCCAGGGCGCTGAACAGGAACATGCCTTGCAGCTCCAGCGCCCAGCCGCCGCTGTCACCGAGGCGGAAGAGTTCGCCCATGTGTACCAGAACCACGGCGACCAGCATGTTGCCGGCCATCAGCAGTCCTGCCAATCGAGTCCTCCAGCCAAGGATGGCCATCATCGGGGCCAGTACTTCGCCGATCAGCACGCCATAGGCCAGCCATGACGGTAGCCCTTGATTGGCCAGGAGGTTCTCGATCCACCCCAGGGTGCCGGGATCGAGCAGCTTGGCGATACCGTGGAGCAGTATCAGTCCTCCCACGGCGAGACGCAGGATCAGTTTGCCGAGAGCGTCGTTGTGCAGGGCGTCTAGCATGCAGTTTTCCTTCATCGAGATCGGTAGTGACAGCATTGTCCTGATCCCCGTGCTGGGGCAAGCTGAGGCGCGTAGTCATTCATGCGGGTCCCGTCTCGCATTTCCCCAGTCGCAAGGAAGATAGCACGATGACCATGACGTTACGCCGTATCCTGATGATGACCGCCATTGCCGTGGGACTCGCGGGTTGCGCCAGTGAGCCGGAGACGGGCGTTGCTCCCGATGGCGATGTCTCGGGGCCGGTAGTGGGGCCGCGTTGGAACCTGCTGCTGGTGGGCACCAGCGAACGCCTGGATCTGTCGCCCACGCCGTATTTCCGGATTACGCCCGATGGCAGGGTCAGCGGCCACGACGGCTGTAATCAGTTCGGCGGGACTGTCGAGCTCGATGACGAGAATCGCATCGAATTCGGCGAGCTGAGGTCGACCATGATGGCATGCCCTGACATGCAGGATGCCGATCGTGTCACGGCCATGCTCGATGAAGCCTATCGCTATCTGATCGACCACGACAGGCTGGTGTTCTTCGGTCCCGATCAGCGCGTACTGGGCGGGTTCCAGCGTGCCGATTGATGGGCACTGAATGATGCGACCACATCGACCGCCCCGAGGCGGTCGATGTGGAAGGATACAGCGCCGGCTCAAGGGATCAGTAGAGCAGGGCGAAAAGCTTGCGTCGGTAGGCCACGGTCAGGGGATGATCGGCCCCCAGGGCATCGAAGACGCGCAGCAGCGTCTTGCGGGCGGCGTCGTCACCGTAGGCACGATCCGAACGCATCAATGCCAGCAGGGTCTCGAGGCCGGTCTCGTACTGGCCATCGGCGACCTGGCGCAGGGCCCGCTGATAGCGAGCCTCGCTATCGTCGCGTTCTCCCAGGGCGGCGATCTCCTCGGCGGAAGGCGCCTCCTCGCCGAATTCGATACTGGCGCGTACGCCCCGTGCCGGTGGGGCATCGCGTTCCTCCGGCGGCAAGGCCTCGAGCATCTGCCGTGCCTGCTGCGGCTCGCCATCGGCCACCAGGGCGCGAGCCAGCTCCACCTGATAGGCGGTATGGTCGGGCCACTGCTGTACGAGTTCCTCGTAGATGCGGCGAGCGGTGGCACTGTCACCGGCCTCGAGGGCGGCGGCGGCCTGTTCCTCGGGGCTTTGCTGCGCGCCCTCGGGGGCCTGGAAGTACTTGCCGAGCCATTCGCGGATAGCCTGCTCCGGCTGCGCTCCCTGGAGCTGATCCACCAGGCCGCCCTGGCTGACCAGCTTGACGTCCGGTGCCGACTGGACGCCCAACTGGCCCGCGATGTCCGGGTTGTCGTCGATGTTGAGCTTGCCGAGGATGAAGGCGCCGTTGTGCTCCCGGGTCAGCTTCTCCAGCACGGGCACCAGATTCTGGCTGGGCTCCGACGATGGTGCCCAGCAGGTGAGCAGCACGGGAATCTGCATGGAGGTTTCGAGCAGCTGCTGGATATTGCCGCGATCGACGTCGATGATGACATCGGCATCGGATGGCTGGCCCTGGGAGGGGGCGGTGTTCTGTTCCGCGGTGCCGTCGGAAGTGAGCGGCTCGCCGGTACGAGGGTCGACGATCGGCATGGTGTCAGGCCTTGAATATGAGTGAGTTTGCCATGGAAGATGCGGGTGACACGGGATGGATTCAAGGGGGATGCATCGCGATGGGCGTGTTCCCTCCCTATCCTCGAACGACTGGCTGCGGATGGGGCGAGCGATTGGCAGCCGTTCCTGTTCCTCTGAGGAACCGGTTTTCTCGATGCTTGACTATCCCACTTCCCAGGAGAGCGGACGATGGAAATACCTCACCAGCGCCTGATCTATTTCCAGCTGACGGTGGAGACCGGGTCGATCCGTGCTGCTGCCTTGCGACTGGACATCGCCCCTTCGGCTGTGAGCCGACAGATCGGGCTGCTGGAGTCGGCTCTGGACGCTACCGTGCTGGAGCGGAGGCGCGATGGCGTGCATCCCACGCCGGTAGGCGACATGCTGCTCGACTACTGTCAACGGCGTACCATGCTGGATCGCCGCTTCAGCGATGAGCTGGATGCCTACCAGCGTCTGGAGACCGGTCAGATCACCCTGTGCGTGGGCGAAGGCTTTGTCGGTGACCTGATCGATCATCCGTTGCGTGAGTTCACGGAGGCGTATCGCGGCATTCGTCTGGAGGTCGATACCGGCAGTACCCGGCGGATCATCGAGTCGGTGGTCAACGACGAAGCACACATCGGATTGATGTACCACGAGCAGGTCCATCCCCATCTACGCTTCTGGCATTCCACCCGTCAGCCCTTGATGTTGTTGATGGCGCCGCAGCATCCCCTGGCGGCGAGCGAGGAGCCGGTTACCCTCGATACCCTGGCCCAGCATCCGTTGGCGTTGTGGCACCCGGGCCATGGGGTGCGCGAGTTGGTTGACCTGGCCTTCCGCGAGGCAAACCATCGGCCCATCGTGGGTATTCAGACGGGGTCGCTGGAAGTATTGAAACACTCGGCGCGGGCGTCGCTTTGCGTGACGCTGTTGCCACGCTTCGCTGCCGCCCGGGAGTTGGAGGAAGGCACGCTGGTGGCTCGCGACGTGGTGGGCAAGCACTTCGGTCAAGCCAATGCCCATATGGTGACTCGTATCGGGCGTCGCATGCCGCGCGCAGGATTGCAGTTGCTGCGCCACCTGCAACAGTGGATGAGCGCCTTCCGTTGCGAGGATACCACTCTCGGCGCCTGAGCGTGCCCGAGCGGCCGGGCCATGGTACAAGCCAGGGCCTAGATCTTGATGTCGTAGTCGACGTACTTATGCATCAATTCGTCGTAGGTACCGTCTAGCTTGATCTGGTGCAACGCCTCATTGAACTGTTCCGCCAGGGTTTCGTTACGAGGATGGAAGGCTACCGCCACGCCGTGTCCGAAATAACTCTTGGGCTCACGGATCAACGGCGAGCTGGTGACGATGTTGCTGTCTTCAGCGTCGACGTCGAGCGCTGACAGGGCGAGCGGGTAATACATGAAAGCGGTGTCGAGACGGCCCGTCCTGACGTCCAGGGCTAGATCTTCGCCAGTGTCATAGCGCCGTACGTCGACGATCTCACCATAAGTATCGGTGATGTAATTATCGCGGATGGTGCCACGCTGCACGCCCACTGTCAGGCCTTCCAGCGCGTCACGGTCCTCGATATCGACCTCGTGGTCTGCCTGGGTCACCCAGACGCTGGGGTTGCTGTAGTAGGGCTCGGAGAACAGCACCTTGTGGCGGCGCTCTTCGGTGATCGCCATCGACGACATGATGGCGTCGTACTTGCGGGCCAGCAGACCCGGTATGATGCCGTCCCAGCCTTGCTCTACCCACTCGCACTCGCGTTCGATACGCCGGCACACTTCCTCACCGAGCTCGACCTCGAAGCCTGTCAGAGTGCCATCGGGCAGGCGATATTCGAAGGGTTCGAAGGGGATGTCCACGGCGAGCCTCAGTGGATCATCGGCGTGGGACGGATTGGCAATCAGCAGCGTCGTCAGCGTAGCCGCCAGTCCTGAGGGGATACGAAACATGGTATCTTCCTTGTGGTTATTATATGAAATGGTAATAAAGCTATCATGCCGCCCGTAGCTGGGTCATGGCAGAAGGTTCGAAGTCCTGTGCCTCACAGCCGACGGTGAGCCATCCTTGCGGCAGGGGGCGCTCAGGCGGTACGACTCTCTTGTGTGCTTATCCGGGCCTCCTGGAACGGTTGACGCGCCTCTCCAGTCGTCCTGGGGGGCGTCGGTGAAAAGGCTGGCGTGAGATTATCGCAAGGTCGCCGAGCGCTCTTCGAAGCACAGCAGGGTGCCGCCCAGTACTGCTGGCGCGATGTCGCTGCGCTTACGTGATATCGGTTGCCAGGCTACATCATGTGCGGCCCAGTGGGCCTGGGCCGTGGCGATCGATTCACACGCCAGGCTCAGCGCCACGCCGCGAGTTGGGTGGGGTTCGATGTCGTGCAGCAGCGGGAAGCGTGTCGCGAGGGCCGACGGCGTGAGCAGATAGGCGTTGCCCTTCTCGGTCTCGATGCAGTAGCCCCCCTCGCAGTGATGTACAGCCTGGTCACCGTGTATGGTGCGAAACGCATTGGTGTCCTGCTCGGGCGCGGCGCTGACATACCATACGGCGGTGATACCCTTGGCGGTGTTGGGATGGTGCTCCAACGATGAGTCGGTTCGGAAAAGCTCTGGTCGCAGTTGCTGGCACAGGAATTGGGTGAGGTAGGGGACCCGAGTGTCGTGCAGGATGTCGAGCGATACCCCGACCTCCTCTGTGCGGCCGCCCGGTAAGTGGGCCTGTCGACGAAATACGATTGGCGATGGTGGTTTGGCGCCGCGCAGGATCAGCGTCTGGTGATCCCGAGCCATGTCCTCGCTCTCGAGCGCCAGCATGGCGATCCCCTCGCCGATTTGGAGCCGGTCAGCCACTTGCTGTCCGAACCGGAAACCGTTGGCATCGCGATAGTCGAGTAACTCCGGGCGCCCGATGCCAATCAGCTCGATGAAATTTTCGGGGAAGAACAGCAAGTAGTTGTCCGTTCCCCAGGGATGCTGGTGTCGTGGGTTCAGCCGAAAGCCGAGCCGCCGGGCCTGATCGGCGGCGGCTTCCAGGTCATGGACGGCGACCAGGGGATGATCGATACCAAGGCTCATTGGTCATTCTCCTGGTGCGGTTGACTGTCTCCATAGCCCATGGCGGCTGTGGCGTCGGGGGCGGTTTCGACCCATACGCTGCGGGGAATGCTGTATTCGTGCAGGCCGTCGAGGCCGCTGGAGCGCCCGTAGCCACTGTCAGCGAAGCCTCCGAAGGGGGACATCACGCTGATGCTCTTGTAGCTGTTGATCCAGACGGTGCCGGCGCGCAAGCGATGAGCGATGCGCATCGCCTTGCCGGTATCCCGACTCCATACGGCGCCAGCGAGCCCGAAGCGTGTGCCATTGGCCAAGGCAATAGCTTCATCCTCATCCTTGAAGGGCATGATCACCAACACCGGACCGAAGACTTCCTCGTTGGCGATCGCCATATCGGGCGTGACGTCGGTCAGAATCGTAGGGGCCAGAAAGTAACCTTCGGCGGCGTCCGCCGGCAGATGGGCCGGAGCTCTGCCGCCGGTCAGCAGGGTGGCGCCCTGGGCCACTGCCTCGTCGATGATCTGGTGGACCCGGCGCAACTGGGCTGCATTCTGGAGGGGCCCCATGCGAGTGGTGTCGTCATCCGGCAGGCCCACGGCGATGGTTTCCGCTGCACGTGCCAGACGCTCGGGAAGTTCTGCCATCAGGCTCTCCTGGAGCAGTAGACGCGAACCGGCCACACAGCTCTGTCCTGCCGCAGCAAAGATCGCCGCCTGGGCACCGATGACGGCATCGTCGATGGCGGCATCCTCGAAGACGATATTCGCCGATTTTCCCCCCAGCTCCAGGACGCTCGGCACCAGACGATGGGCCCCTGCCTCGGCGATGCGGCGCCCGGTCTCGGGAGAGCCGACGAACACCAGCTTGGCAATGCCGGAGTGCGACGTCAGGGCCTTGCCGGTGGTATGGCCCAGGCCATTGACGATACCGATCAGTCCCTTGGGTAGCCGGCCGCCTCGCTCGAGCAGCATGGCGAGTATCACCGAGGTCAAGGGTGTCAGCTCCGAAGGCTTGAGCACGGCCGCATTGCCGGCGGCCAGGGCTGGGGCGAGCTGCCAGCCGCAGGTGAACATCGGAGCATTCCAGGGCGTGATCTGACCGACCACGCCGTAGGGAATGCGCTGGACGTAGTTGAGGTGAGAGGTGGGTACGTCGATGACCTCGCCGTGTTGCTTGTCGCACCAGCCTGCGTAGTACTCGAACATTTCCCGAACCTTGCCCACTTCGCCACGGCAGTCGCGCAGGGGCTTGCCGGCGATCAGGCTTTCGAGTCGAGCCAGGCTCTCCTCATGGCCATCGAGCCCTCGTGCGGCACCTTGCATGCGCCGACCGCGTTCGCTGGCGCTCATTGCGAGCCATGCCTGTTGCGCGGTGGTCGCGGCCTGCACGGCCTCATCGACGAGTTGCCGGTCGGCGTCTCGATAGTAGAGCAGTGGCAGGTTGGTGACTGGGTCAAGTAACGTGATGTCCTCGCCTGCCCCCTGGACGGGTTGTCCGGCGATCCAGTTGGTCATTGGCACCTCGGCGTCGCTCATGCCATAGGCGTCGAGTAACTGTGCCACGGCTTCGCAGTTTCGCTGGTTAAGGAGATTCATTGTTGATCGTCCTCCCGATTTTCAGAAACGTCGCGGTCGGCGGCTTCGAGCATTCGGTGCGCTACGCAGTTGAAGTCTTCGGCGTCAGGGAGTGCCTCAGGGGCGGCATGCCAAGTATCCAGGACATGCTTCAGCAGGCCGTCCGGCAGGCCCAATTCGTGAGCTGTCCGATAAGCCAGATGCAAGTCCTTGCGCATCAATCCCATCGTGAATCCTGAATCGAAGCTGCCCGAGAGAATCCAGCGGGGAAAGTTGATCTCGCTGACGGCGCTGCGGCCAGAACCACTGTTGAGTCCTTGCAAGCAGGCTTCTGGATCAACCCCCGCGCGGCGTGCCATGGCAACGGCTTCGGCCGTGGTGAGGAGGTGGGCCGCACATAGATAGTTGTTGGCTAGCTTGACGACATGGCCGCTACCCGGGCCGCCTACGTGGGTTGTTTTCACTGCCAAGGCGTCCAGCACGGGACGTATGCGTTCCACCGTGGCGGTAGCGCCGCCCAACAGCATACCCAGTTGGCCACTGATGGCGCCGGTGGGCCCGCCGCTCACAGGGGCGTCGAGCCAGACCAGGCCGGCCTTCTCGACGTCGGCGGCCAACTGGCGGGAGATGACGGGGTCGCTGGTGGACGTATCCATGATGACGCTGCCGGTCTCCGCTCGGAGGAGTAAACCCTGAGAGCCCTTCAGGACCTCACGCACGTGCTCCGAGGTTGGCAGAGAGAGTAGATAGACATCGCTATGGCCGATCGCTTCCGGTGCCAGGGTCGTGATGCCCTCGTCGCCCAGCCGTTGCCGAGCCCCTGTATCGATATCGCTTCCCACGACGGTGAAACCGGCTCGGTGCAGCGTGAGCGCCATGCCTCGCCCCATGTTGCCTAGCCCAACGACGGTGATGGTCATATCGGTCAAGGTGGTCTCCTTATTGGTTGATTGCTTTGTTCGATTCGTTACTACCCGATGCCCAGCAGCCAGCGTGGCAGCATCAGGGAAACCCAGGGCAGGAATGTCACCAGCAGCAGGATGGGCAAGTGACCCAGCAGGGTGAGCTTGAGAGTGGGAACGAGGTACTCGGAGAGCTGGCTCTTGCCGATGCCACCGGCCATGAACAGCAACGGAGCACAGGGAGGCGTGACATTGCCAAGCCCCAGGTTGGTCCCGACGATGGCGGCAAAGTGCAGAGGGTGAAGGCCTAGTTGCTGTGCCACGGGCCAGAGCACCACGGCCGCCACGATGCTGCCGGACACGTCATCGATCAGCATGCCGATCGCTAGCAATACCAGGTTCAGGATCAGCAGGGAGGCCCACGGCGAATCGGTGATTCCCAGCAAGAAGTCGCTGATTTGTCCAGGGATTTGCTCGAGAAGCATGGCGCGGCTCATGATCGCCAAGGCAAACAGGATGACGATGAGGGCGCCGGAAATACGTGCGGCATTGACGACTTCACGGCCAATACCTGCCGGTTCGAGCCCCCGGTAGATCACCGTGCCGATGAGGATGACGTACCCTACGGCGACGGCTGCGGCTTCGGTCGGCGTGAACAGGCCGCTGTATATGCCCCCCAGCATCAAGACCGGCATGAATAGTGCCCAGGCGGCGTGACGGAAGGTGTGAGTGACTCGCCGCAGGTACGTCGTGGTATCGGGCGATGCGACGGTCGCGCCGTCATCCGGCCAAGCTGTCGGCTCGGCGGGGGCGTAGCGCATGTTGAGGAGGCAATACATCAGGGCGATCAATACGCCGGGCACCAGCGTGGCGAGAAACGCGGCAGTGACCGGGATACCGGTCATGAGAGCAAAGACGATCATGGGAATGCTGGGGGGGATCAGCTGTGCCAGCACCGAGGAGCAGGCGACCAGAGATACCGCATAGCCTCGGTGGTAGCCACGATCCGTCATACGCTCGATCATCAAGCCGCCGATGGCGGCGATGGCTGACGAGCCACTGCCGGAAATGGCGCCGACCAGCGTGCAGGTGATGACGGTGACGGCGCCGATTCCACCTCGAAGCCGTCCCACCACCGCTTCGATGAAGGCCAGCAATCGCTCCGCCACGCTGCTGGCCTTCATCAATTGACCGGCTAGAACGAACAGTGGGAGCGCCAGAAGGGCGAAGCTGCCGACTTGCCAGAATGCCTGGGCGAGCATGTAATCCAGTGGACGTCCAGATATCCAGATGAATGCCAGCGCCCCCATGCCGAAGGCGTATGCAACAGGAATTCCCGAAAGCAGCAGCATGACGATAGCGCAAAGCAGCAGGCCGAATAGCATCATGCTCGGCGCTCCTCTATCAGCCGCAGGCACAGACGCAGCGAAAAGAGGGTCGCCAGCAGGAAACCGCATGCCATGGAAGCGGCCCACAACCAGGTCGGCCAGCTCATGTATGTGCTGGTTCGTCCAGATTCGAACAAGGATAGGGTGTACTGAAGGGCTAACCAGCAGAAGATGGTATTGGCTATCAGTGTGAAGCCTGCTTCATAGACGGCCAGCAACCACCTGCCGCGAGGCGATGTCACGAGCAGGTCGGCAATGCCTCCACGGATTTGCTCCCCTGATCGAGTGGCCAAGGCCATACCGAGGAAGTAGAACCATACGCCGAGCAGTACGCCGATCTCTTCGATCCCGAGAAAGCCGCTTTCCATCATGTAGCGCATGATGACTTGAGCCAGCATCAGCCCTGTCAAGGCGATACCGCCAAATACCGTCAGGCCGTTCACGCAGCCTGACAGGCTGGTGACGAAGCGTCTCGAGAGGGTCATTGAATGTCTCCAGGCAGCGGTGGGCACCTGGCCCACCGCTTGGGAAGAAACTGGTCAGGGTGTGGAGGTCGTTGCTTCACGCACGGTATCGATAAGCGCCTGGCCGACTTGTTCTTCCATCCAGGGCCAGACCTCGTCACGAGCCAGGGCTTGGGCTTGCGTCATTTCTGCTTCGCTCAGCTCGACGATCTCGACACCGGCCTCGCGAATCTTCGACTTGAAGGTTTCGCTGGTGTCCCGGGCCTGCTCCCAGGCGACGTCCAGGGCGTCATCACGTGCCTCCAGGATGGCCTGTTGTTGTGCTTCGGGGAGGCTGTCCCACCATTGCTGATTGACCACCCACGCGCCTTGCTCGAAGGAGTCGTTGGTGAGGATGTAAGAGGACAGGACATCGCGCATCTGCCAAATTTCCGCAGGAGTGGCGTAGGCTCGCCCATCGACCGTTCCGAGCTGCAGTGCGGTATACAATTCGGCATAAGGCATGGGGACGGGGGAGAAGCCGAATGTCTTGAATTGCTCGACGCCGATTGCGACCGGCGCCACGCGGAGCTTGATTCCCTGGGCATCATCGGGGAAGGCCGTGGGCACGCGATCGTCACCCTTGCGCATGGCCAAACCATAGAAATCCACCGGGATGATGCCGAGTAGTTTCATGTCCAGGTCGGCGTAAATTTCTTCGTATAGCGGGAATAGACTGCCGTCGATACGGATGGCGCTTTCCGCACTCTCCCAGTCCTCGAAGGCATAGGGTAGCAGGGTAATATCGAGTCGCTTGTCGAGGTCGGAGGCCGCATAGGTCATAGACATGGGCAATGCCCCTTGTGAAACCTGCTCGAAGAGCGAAGTCCAGTCGCCGAGGTCTCCCGCGGGATGGTATTCGATATTCAGTCCGGCCTCGTCGGGAAGAGCATCCATGAACGCCTGCGCCGTGGTGTGCATGATGTGGTCTTCCGGCATCGGAGTGGCCAGAATCAGCGATTCCTGCGCCTGAGCGGCAGCGCTGAGGCCCAGAGTGATGGCGGCAGTCATGGTGCTTAATCGAAATGCTGACATGATCGTCTCTCTTTGTTGGTTTTGGGTAGAAGCCAGCGTGACGGCGTGGGTTGAGTATCAAGTCGTCGATTGCTTACCAAGTAACTGCTTGACGAGCTGCACCCAGTAACTCACACCAATGGGCGATAATTGGTCGTTGAAGTCGTAATGGGGGTTGTGCAGGGCAGGGCAGTTTTCGCCGTTGCCAAGCCAGATGTAGGCGCCGGGTCGCTCGTTCAACATGAAGGCAAAGTCCTCCGATGCCATGCTGGGTGGCAGGTCGCGATGCACCCGAGTGATTTCCGGCATGGCGTCGAGCACTGCGGTACAGTGCTGGGCGTGCTCTGGGGTGTTGAACGTCGCCGGGTAGCGTGGCTGGTAGTCAAGGTCGGCTTCCAGACTGTGGAAGTGTGCCAGGGCTTGCACGGCATCGCTGAAACGCTGCGCCAGGTGCTGGCGCAACGTCTCGTCGAAGCAGCGCAGGGTGCCGCGTAGCTCGACGGTCTGGGGAATGACGTTGAAGGCGTCGCCAGCGTGGAACTGAGTGACGCTGAGCACCGCCGTCTGGTGGGCGGGTGTCTCTCGGCTGATCAACCCTTGCAGTTGGTTGACCAGTTGGCAGGCGGCGAGGAGAGTGTCACTGCCCAGGTGAGGCATGGCCGCATGGCAGCCATTGCCTTTGAGCTTGAGGGTGAAGACGTCGAAGGCCGCCATCACAGCGGTGTCGTGCACAGCTGCCTCGCCCACCGGGAGCCCTGGCCAGTTGTGCACTCCGTAGACGGCCTCCATCGGAAAGCGCTCGAAGAGGCCCTCTTCGACCATCACCCGACCGCCGCCTTCACTCTCCTCGGCGGGCTGGAAGATGAAGTGGACGCGTCCGGCAAAATCCGGTTTCCGGGCCAGCCGGCACGCTGCGCCAAGCAACATGGTGGTATGACCATCGTGGCCACAGGCGTGCATCTTGCCTCGAGTCTTTGAAGCGTAGGGCAGGTCGTTGGCCTCGGTGATATCCAGGGCATCGATATCGGCGCGCAGGCCGATGGTCGGGCCCGGTCCTTGACGTCCCTCCAGCGTGGCGACGATGCCGGTCCCACCACCCAGCCCGGTGGTGAACTCGAGGCCAGCCTCGCGGAGGATCTCGGCTATCCGATGGCTGGTGCGATGTTCCTCGAAAGCCGTCTCGGGATGGCGGTGAAAGTCTTGCCGCCAGTTGAGCAGTGTCTCGGCTTCGCGGGGCGGAAAGGCATTGGCGGTCATGGTCATTCGGTCCTCGTTCACAGCAGCAGGTCGGCGATCACGGCGGAGGCGATGAAGGTGCCGGTGAATACCAGCAAGGCGATGAGTATCAGCTTCCAGCCAGCCTGTCGGAACATGGTCAACTCACGGTGGGAGAGTGCCAGGCCCGCATAGGCCAGTACCGGCGTGACAATGGCCAGGAAGCTGACCGCGCCGAGTCGGTCGACCAACCAGGCGTTGCCCGGGACCCAGGGCAGGGTCATCAGGATGCTGACCAGCGAGACCCAAGCCACTCCCGGTAAGTAGAAAGGCGCGTAGCGGGTCACCACCAGGCCGATCATGGTCATCACGTAGAGAATCAGCATGCCCGGCAGCGCCTCGACCAGGCTGGAACCATTGATGGTGTTGGCGATCCAGGCAACGACACAGGCCGTCGCCATGACGATGGCGGTCTTGCCCAGATTCTGTTCGGGGCGTTCTTCCCGAGGTGTATCGCTCACCTCATTGTCGGTGATCTGGGCGCCCACGGGCTTGGCCTGCCGCTTGCCGGTCAGCATCGTGTAAAGCTTCTCGGCGATGGGAAGGGCGATGAACAGCGACAGATAGAGGCCGGTGGCGTAGGTCATCAGGTTGCTGGCGCCGGCAAAGGCGAGCAGCTCATCCTTCATTTCCGGTAGTGAACCGGCGATGGCCGCCGAGCAGGCAGCGACCATGCTGCCACTACCCACGCCGCATGCCATGGCCAGGGCGCGCGGGTCGAGAATGTCCAGCGAGGTCAGGTAACCGGCCATCAGGGCGAACCACAGGGTGCCGAACATGGTGCCAACCACGTAGGTCCCCATCACGCCGATGCCCTCGGGCCCCTTGAGTCCATACTTGTCGGAGATCACTGCGATGTTGGGCTCGCGGGCGATGGAATAAGTGGCACCGATGGCCTCACGGCCCATCTTGAATACGAGCACTGCTATGGGCAGGGCAATCAGCATGGTGCCCAGGTTGCCCAGTTCCTGGAGGATCAGTGCCGGTCCGGCGTTGATGAGATCCTCGATGGCAGGGCCGATGGTCGAACCAAAGCGAGCAATGAACGGCATAATCGACAGCAGGATCAATGGCCCGGCGGCCTGGCTAAGTTCCTTGGGAAGGAACCTGCCAGCGGTGCGTGTCACGTTTGGATTAGTGATCACGCCGATAATGAAGGCGTAGAACAGCGGCAGCAGAAGAAGGGTTCCTGGGCCCATGGGGACTCGGAGGATGCCGATGGCCTCGGAGATCAGCGATATGGCGATGACCAGCGCATGGAGGCGCCAGTCCAGCAGTTTGGAAAGGGGCATGGGTCGTCCTTCCTGGTCGGTTTGTGGTTATTGCTATGCCAGCGGCGTGTCCGTTGAAGTATTGTAAAGGCTCATGAGCTAATTAAAGGTAGATGGTGTTCTGACTTTTAGAATGCTGAGCTGCCCGCGTGGTCTGCCGAGGAACTGGCCGCTAATCCAGCGTTTCCACGAATAAGTCACGCAGCGGAAGCTTCTCGTCGATTTGACAGTCGTGAAACGACGCACACATATTGATGTGGCGAAATAATAAAACTCACCAAAAAGCGAGAGAATCATGAAAGGAATAAACGCATCGCTTCTACCTGCGGCCCTTCTGGGAGCCATGGTCATCGGTAGCGGACTGGCCACGACTGCCGCCGCGCAGGATTCCTATACGGTTGGTGTCGAGGCCTCTTTTCCGCCCTGGGCCTATGTGGAAGGCGGGGAGTTCAAGGGGATCGCCATTGATGCCATGGAGGCAATCGCCGAGGATAGGGATATCGAAATCGAATTTCAGGATATGCCTTTCCCGTCGCTGATCCCGGCCTTGGCGGCCGAAAAAATCGATATCCTTGCTACCGGGCTTACCGTGACAGAAGAACGTAGCGAGAATATCGACTTCACTATTCCTTGGTGGGAAACCAACGATGTCGTGTTGGTGCCCGAGGATTCCGAGCACAATGTATTTACTGCCGTGTGCTGTGGGGCTCGGGTCGGCGTTCAGGGCGGGTCTTCTCAGCAAGCCTGGATGGAAGAGAACGTACTGAACTCCAGTGATACCGATGTCGAGCTGGCCAAGTACGACAACTACGTGACAGCGGTGGATGATATGGCGATCGGTCGTATCTCCTCGGTCATCGTCGATGACACGTCTGCCCAGGAGTATATCAATGCTGGTAAGCCGGTGAAAATGGCTGGCAAGATTTATATCCGTGCCCCTCTGGCGTTGGCGGTATCCAAGGGCGATCCTCAGGAAATCCTGGGGGACCTCAATCAGGGTATCCTTGCTATCTACGAATCCGGCGAGTGGGGCGAGATCGTCGAGCAATATATCCCCGGGGTGTCCATTCCCTCCATTCCAGGCCATATGCCTGATTTCGTCGATACCTACCAGAAGCCGGTGGCTGGCCTTCCCGATCTCGGTAACGAATAAACCATTATGAGGATAGGCGCCTTTCCAGAAGGAAAGGCGCCTTTTGCTTCAGGGAAGCCGGTATGGATATCTACGACGTACTTTTGCGTGACTTTCCCTTTCTTCTGAAAGGGTTAGGGGTGGCCATCGTCCTTTTGGCTGCTTTGTTGCTGATCGGCTTTGTGTTGGGCATGGGGATCTGCCTGGTACAGCTATATGGCCCGAAATCCCGGTTAGTGCAGTGGCCATTGGTGCTCTATGAGCGCGTCTTTCGGGGTGTGCCGATCATCATCATGTTGTTCATCTTCTTCTATGGTATTTCGGGAATCTTCGATATCTCGGCTTTCGGGGCTGCGATATTGGCCATGGGACTCCGCTCCGCGGCCTATCAGTCGCAGATTTTCCGCAGTGCTTTCCAGTCAGTACCGGCTGGGCAAATGATGGCCGCTCGTGCCATGGGTATGTCCAAGGCCAAGGCGATTCGTCATATCGTCTTTCCACAGGCAGCTCGGCATGCCATTGGCCCCTGGACCAATGAGTTCTCCTCGGAGATCAAGGAGACGTCTCTGGCTTATGTCATCGGGGTGGTCGAGCTGACGCGTCAGGCACATTACATCATCACCAGCACCCAGGGTAACGTGCTGACCGTGTTTGCCGTCGTGGCATTGTTGTACTTCATCCTCAATCGGACAGGCAACAGCCTGCTATATGCCTTCGAACGCAAGCTGGCCGTGCCGGGCTTCGAAAAATAATGCGAGAGGGACGCCAAGAATGGCCGATGACCTGATTCTAGATGTACAGAATGTGACGAAAGCCTATGACGGTCTTGCAGTACTGAAGGGTATTGGCTTCGGGCTGCGAAAGGGTGAGACCAAGGTGCTGATCGGGCCCTCGGGATCGGGCAAGAGTACACTGCTTCGTTGTATCAATTATCTTACGGTACCGGATGCCGGGCGTATCTATCTCAACGGCGAGGAGGTTCTAGATGCCAACATCGATGCCATGAGGGCACGCATGGGATTCGTTTTCCAGGACTTCAACCTCTTTTCTCACCTGACCGTTCTCGACAACGTGCGTATTTGTCAGATCAAGGTCAACGGTACGGACAAGGAAACTGCCATCCGGCGTGCATACAGAGAATTGGAGCGGGTTGGCCTGGAAGAGAAGGCCAATGCCTACCCGGCCGAGCTCTCCGGTGGTCAGCAGCAGCGGGTTTCCATCGCCAGAGCCCTGGCGATGGACCCGGACGTACTGTTGTTCGATGAGCCCACATCGGCGCTGGATCCGGAATTGACCGGTGAGGTGGTGAGGGTGATGCAGCAACTGGCCAATGAGGGCATGACCATGGTGGTGGTGACGCATGAGATGAGCTTTGCCCGGCAGGCGGCGGATGAAATCATCTTCATGGAGAACGGACATATCGTCGAGCAGGGGGCGCCTACGGCGTTGTTCAAGGCCGCCACCAACGAGCGTACTCGCGCTTTTCTCAACGTCATTGCAGAGCACGGGTGAACCATGCGGGAATTCATCGCGTTCGGTATTGAGTGGTTACCTGAGCTGCTCAAGGGCGTGCCGGTCACGCTGGCGTTGTGGGTGATCGCCATCACTCTGGGGTTCTTCCTGGGCCTGGTGTTGTGCTGGGCCAGGGTATACGGCAATCGGCTCTTTTATTGGATCGCCACCGCCTATGTGGAGCTGTTTCGCGGGACCCCCATGCTGGTGCAGATGTTCTTCATTTATCTGGGACTGCCCCATGTGGGCATTGTCTTCGATGCCTTCACCGCAGCCGTGATCGCCATCACTCTCAACAGCGCCGCTTATCAGGCTGAGTACTTCCGAGGCTCGGTGCTGTCGGTACCCAAGGGACAATTAGTGGCCGCGCGGGCCTGTGGCATGACCCAGTGGCAGGCAATTCGCCATATCATGTTGCCCCAGGCGTTGCGTCGAGTGATTCCTCAGTGGTCCAACGAGGCGATCATTGAGCTCAAGTTCACTTCCATTGCCTATACCATTGGCGTGGTAGAGATCACCGCCATCGCTTCGGACATCGGTTCACGCACTTTGGACTTCTTCCTGGTCTTCCTCTGGGCGGGGATCATCTACCTGGTGCTGACCTCCACGGTGGCAAGTTTGCTGGGGTTGCTCGAACGGCGTACGTATGTGCCTGGGGTGACAAATGTATGAATGCAGATCAAGTCGAATTGTGGAGGAGCCCCGAGGCTGTTGCCTGCGGGGCTCCAAGTGTACGGCATGAGTCGATATCGGCATCAAGCTTTGTGATCAGCCTCTGGCGTTCTGGCCTCGCCCGATAAATCTTATTCCACCTTGATCACCTTGCGTGACAGCACCTCCCGGTTCGCCACGTCCAGAAAGCGCAGTTCGTACATGCCGGGCTCCTCCGGCAGGGGGATCTGCACCGGCGGTTTGCCGGAGATCTTGACTGCTTCCAGCCAGGTAAAGATCGCCTGGTTGCCGCGCGCCAAGGTGATCCGCTGATCGGCGCTGCCGCTTTTTACATTCCAACCTACTTCGATTATGGCACCGGGCTCTGCGGTCTCCGGTGCGCTCAGGCTGGCGCCGCTTTCCAGCGCTGCATCGGCGGCAAGTACCTCGATCATGTGACGCGCCATCGTCCGGCCGCCTTCCTTGAGCACGTAGCGCAGCTCGTATAGACCGGTATTCTCCGGAGCCTGCAACGTCTTCGTGCTCTCGTCGCGGACACGGAAATACTCGGTATAGCTGCCTTCCTCGGCGCCCATCGGCACGATGGTGATGTAATCCTCGCCATCGACCGCGCCGCTCCATTGGACAGGGATTCTTGTGCCGGCTCTGACCTCGTCCGGCCCGCTGACGGTGACCTCCGGCTCGGTGATCTCGATGGGCTGGCGTGCCATCGTCCGGCCGCCTTCCTTGAGCACATAGCGCAGCTCGTATAGACCGGTTGCCGCCGGGGCCTGCAGCTTTTCCTCGCTCTCGTCGCGTACGCGGAAGTAGTTGGTGTAGCTGCCTTCCTCGGCGCCCATCGGCACGATGGTGATGTAATCCTCGCCGTCGACCGCGCCGGTCCACTCGACCGGGAACCGCTCGCCCGCCAATGCCGTTTTCGGCCCGCTGACGGTGACCTCCGGTTCGGTGATTTCGATCATTGCGGTGCCAAGCACCTCTCCGCCCTCTGACGTCATGTAACGCAGTTCATGCATGCCGGTATCGGCCGGGGCACGCAGATCGCCTTCTGTCCTGTCCTTCACGCGAATATAGTTGCCGTAGTCACCCGCTTCGGTTCCTGTGGGTACGATGGTGACATAATCCCTCTTGTCGAGGGCCTTGTCCCAGCCGATGCGAACAAGCGAGCCGGCGAGGGCCGATTCGGGGCCGCTGACGATCACCTCGGGACGTTCTGGTTCTGGTTCGGGTTCTGGTTCGGACACGGCGGTGGCCACGGCGCTTAACGCTCGGCCCAGCTCCTCGGCATTGCCAGCCTCGATATACTGCCCGTCGGTATTCTCGGCCAGACAGGATAGAGCGCCGGTATCCGCATCGCCGAGGCCGAAGCCCACCACATGCGCGGTGAATCCAACGCCGCCCTTTTCAAGCGTCTCGGCCAGCGCGCAGGGGTCGCGTTCGCAGCTCTCCAACCCGTCCGAGATAAGGACCACAGTGGCGGGTGTATCGGTGTAGGAAAGCTCGGTCGCGGCCTGTTCCACGGCGCTGGTCAAGGGGGTCTTGCCCGTGGGGGTAATCGTTCCGATCCGATCCAGAATCTCGGCGCGTGAGCCTTCGCTCGGTACGACAATGGTTTCCATATCGGTGCAATCGCCGCGGCGGCGGTGACCATAGGCCATCAGCCCGACCTTGCGGGTTTCGGTCCACTCTCCCAATAGGTTTTCCATCACGTTCCGGGCAATCTCGATCTTGGCGGTGCCGTCGATCTGGCCCCACATGGAATTCGAGCCGTCAAAAACGATCATCACGTTCTCGTTCGTCGCATTGACGGGGGTGGCGAACGCCATCCCCCCGGCAAGCGCGAGGGCGGCGGCTCTCAAGGCGATCTTCTTCACTTCGGGTTCCTCCCCTGGCCGTATACTGGGTCGATCTCCCGCCACGCTCCTTCAGGTCGCGGAATTTCCCCGACATCCCAGCTTAGACCCCCATTCCGGGTTGGGCTGCTGGCCTGTGATCGTCTTGAAGTGGAATTGGTGCGGATTGCACGGGCGAGGATCTCTTTATCCACAAAGCCAACTGCGACGCGCAGGAAGGCTGACAGGATGCTCGAGAGCCGCTTGGCGGTGTTGCATGGGACGATCACGTGATGGGGCCACTGAAAAGAGGGGCGGTGACCGATGCGTTTACCTGCCCTACCGGGCGTCAATCAGCGGGACGCAAGCACGTTCTGGGAGTGTATTACTGAGGGGCAGTCGAGTGAGGGCGCAGCGTTGGCATGTGGTGTGTCCCCGTCGGTGGGGACGCAGTGGTTCCGTGGGGCAGCACCGACCAACTTGGTACCGTACTCAGGGCGTTATTTATCGTGCGCAGGGCGCGAGGAGCTTGCGCTGTTGTGGGCCTTGGGGGAGGGGGGCGCGAGATTGCCCGGGGCTCGTTGGGCATACAAGAAAGCCGGCTCCCTGAGGAACCGGCTTTCTCGATATTTGGTGGCGGGGACCGCCGGGCTTGAGAGAGCGAACCGATGACCTGCACGGGGTGATGAAGCGCCGAGCCCGACGAACTCTCTTTGAGTAAACGAAGAAGGCCGACACCCCTAGGTATCGGCCTTCTTCTGATGTTTGGTAGCGGGGACCGCCGGGCTTGAGAGAGCGAACCGATGACCTTCCCGGGGTTATCGAGTGTCGAGCCCGACGAACCTCTTTGGGTAAACGAAAAAGGCCGACACCCGTAGGTATCGGCCTTCTTCTGATATTTGGTAGCGGGGACCGGATTTGAACCGATGACCTTCGGGTTATGAGCCCGACGAGCTACCAGACTGCTCCACCCCGCATCAACGTGGGACGTATTCTACACATCGTGAGTGCTGCGTCAACCACGGCTTTCGCAGGCGCTTTCGTTTGGCCAGCGTTGGTCCATACTCTTCAAGGTGTCACATGGATGACCGCTGAAGGAACGACACTGTGGGCAAGGCTTGGAATGGCATTATCCAAGCATGGCGTGAACCGGAGAGGGAGATAGCCAATGACAACATCAACGTCCGTCGCCTGGGTGACGGGAGGTACCGGCGGCATCGGCTCTGCCATCTGTCGGACCCTGGCCGATGCCGGATATTTCGTGGTGGCGGGGTATCGCAATCCTGACAAGGCTCAAGCCTGGCTCGAGACGCAACGGGCCGATGGTTACACGAATATCGCACTCTCTGGTGTCGACCTTTCCAGTCATGAGGATTGCGTGAAGGGAGCCCAGAACATTCGCGATACCCATGGGCCGATCAGTGTGCTGGTCAACTGCGCCGGTATCACCCGTGACGGTACCCTGAAGAAAATGACGTCCGAGCAGTGGCACGAGGTGCTCGATACGAACCTCAACAGCGTGTTCAATACCTGCCGTAGCGTGATCGAGGACATGCTCGAACATGGCTATGGCCGCATCATCAATATTTCGTCGATCAATGGGCGCAAGGGGCAGTTCGGGCAGGCCAACTATGCCGCTGCCAAGGCTGGCATGCATGGTCTGACCATGTCGCTGGCGCAGGAGACGGCGACCAAGGGCATCACCGTCAACACGGTGTCGCCGGGGTATATTGCCACCGACATGATCATGGACATCCCCGACAAGGTTCGCGAGGCGATTCGCGAGTCGATCCCCATGAAGCGCTTCGGCACGCCGGAGGAGATCGGTCGGCTGGTGGCTTTCCTTGCCGACAGGGAATCCGGTTTCATCACCGGCGCCAATATCGATATCAACGGTGGACAATTCATGGGCTGATTGCCCGTGGCACCCGCGATTCCCCCGGCGTGGGCCACCTTCAGGGAGGCGGAAGCTGAGTCAGGCTTTCCAGAGTACGATCCAGTTCGCCGACCTCCCGTTCCCACAAGGCCGGGGGAATTGGCCCGGTGGCCAGCAGTTCGCATAGTACCTCGCGGAGTTCTTCGGCCCGCGAGGGCTCCTGTCCCAGGTTATCATTCAAGCGTTCTACCTGGATGGCCAACCGCAGGGGGTCGTCTCGCTGGGCGACCTGCCCACCGGCGAGCAGTGCCAGATGGACGCGGACACGCGCCAGTCGTTCCTCGACATCCGCCTGGTCGGGCGGGTTGCGACGGGCTGCGTTGCGCCGTTCGTGGGCACTTTCCAGATCGCTCGACAGCGCTGGGGCACCAGTATGCTGAACATCGTGTGGTGTCTCGCCTTCCAGGCTGGCGGCGTCCGCTTGCAAGTGGGCGTCGAGTAGAGGGCGCACGCGGTGCCAGCGGTGGACCACCTCGGCCAGGGCGAGGCGAGCCAGACGCTCGCGCCGGGCGCGGATGATGCCCGACCAGCGTTTTCGCATGCCTTCGCTGCGTCGTCCGTGGGGCAGGGGTTCCAGCGCCATGGCTTCGTTGATGGCGTCGTCGAGCCGGGCGGTGTCGTCGCTGGATCCGGGGTGCCAGGCATCCAGACGCTCGATCAGGGCCTGCATGGCATCGAGTTTTGCCTTGTTGCTCTTGTCGTGCTGCTTGCGGGCGGCATCCCGGCTGGCGAATATCTCGTCGCAGATGTGACGAAACTCGCGCCATAGGGCCTTCTCTTCATGGCGTGGTGCGCGACCGAGTGCGCGCCAGCGTTTCTGCAGCGTCTTGGCGCTTTCTGCCCGTTGAGCCGCAGCTTGTTCGCTGTCGCGAAGACGGCGGGCTTCCTCGATCAACGTTCGTTTGGCATCGGCGACCTTGCCGGCACGACGCTCGATCAAGGCCTGCAGTTCGTGGCGGATACGACCGAAACGTCGGCCGATGGCCTCTGCCTGGTCACGGGGGACCGGGGAGTGACGTCGCCATTGCTGGCGGGCACGGTCGCGGATTTCGCGCAGGGCGTCTGGGTCCGCCTGGTTCGAGGGTTGGTCGAGCAGGGTCTCCAATTGCTCGCACAGGGCTTCTCGAGCCTCCAGGTTGCTCTCTCGCTGTGCCTGCTGCTGCTGACGCCACGGCCTCAGGCGCTCGTGGATGCGATCGGAGGCGGCGCGGAAGCGGGTCGATTGTTCGCGGTTGGCGGCGGCATCGCCGAGGCCTTTCCATTCCTTGATCAGACGGCGGTGGCGACGGTCCAGTTCTGCATCGCCTAGGGTGCTGTCATCGGCCAGGGCAATGATGTCCTGGCAGAGCTGGTCACGCTTGGGGCCGGCGACGAAGCCGCGCCAATCGCGCAGTTCGGCGAGTCGCGCGCCCAGGCGCTTGAGTCGGCCGGCGTCGATACGCTTGCCGGGGAGTTCGTCTGCCTGCTGGCGCAGGCGCTGATGCAGACGGCTGGCGCTCTTGAAGGCGCCGCTTTCCAGCAGGCGCTCGAGTTGTTCCAGGTCGTCGTCGAAGCGAGCCAGGCGTGTCTCGAGATTCTCGTCCGTCGGTGTTTCCTGTCGCGCGAGCTGGTCATGAGCACGTTGCAGGAGCGGGGAAGGAGGCAGTTCGCGGGGCCAGCCGCAGGCGTCGACCAGGGCGGCGAGGCGGTCGTCATCGCCATCGCTCAGGGCCTGCTGGATGGCCTCGGTACGCTCGTCAAGGCGCACCCGGGCCTGGACGATGCGGTCATAGCTTGCCAATGCCGCGTCGTAGCGCTGGCGCAGGGCATCGTCGGCGAGGTGCTTGTCGGAGAGCGCCTGCCAGCGGCTGGCCATCAGTTGCTTCTGTGATCGCAGGCTGGCGATGTCCTGGTCGGCGAGACGCTCGCCGTGGCGCAGGCCATCGAGGCTTTCCTCGAGCGCCTCGACCAGGGACTCGCGGGCCTGGTCGGCATCTTCCCGTCGGCGGTCGGCGGCGTCCTGGGCGTGCTCGTGCGCTTCATGGTCGCTGATGACCTTGCGGCAGCGCAGACAGGCGTCCTGGTAGCGGCGCTCCTGTTCGGCATCGGGGATGTCTTCCAGTTGCGACCATTCGCGCATCAAGTGACGAAACCGTCCGGCATAGAGCGGTTCCCAGGCGCTGGCGGCATGCCCCTCGAGGCTTTCCAGCAAGGCCCGGCGGCGTTCCCGGGCCGCCGCCAGGGAAGCGGCATCGGCACGTAACTGGTTGAGGCGTTCACGGGCGCGGCGAACCACTCGGCGGTCCCGGCGTGCCTCGTTGACCAGGCGGGCCAGGCCCGCTTCGCTGGTGACGCGCTCGGCGGCGGCGTGACGAACCGCGGCGATGCCATTCTCGCAGGCTTGTCGAATCAAGGCGGTTTCGCTGTCGAGGCGCGCCAGCGCGGCGAAGCGCAATTGCTGGTTGTCCCCTTCCAGAGCGAGGCGCTCGAGCATCGCCGGATCGTCGAGCGTCTCGGTCAGGGCGATGCGTCGACCCAGGTCATGGTGTCCCGCCCGGCCGATGAGCAGCATGATCAGACGTTCGCGGAGTTCTTCCGACTCGCCGTGTTCGGTACGCAGGGCGATCAGCCGATCCGGATCGTCCAGTCTCGCCAGGGCGGCACGACGGACGCCGCCATCCTCGTCGACGGCGAGTCGCTCCAGCGTCTGGCGCTGCTCGTCGCGCTCGGGGTCGAGTCGAAGGGTGGCTTGGCGTCGGACGTCGGGGTCCGGGTGCCGCCAGCGGGAGGCGAACAGTCGGCGTAGCAGTCCTGGCATGATGTTCCCGGCGAGGTCGCGGCAGGGGGCGACATGATTAGGGTGAACGGGGTTTGGGGCGAAATTGGCTCAGCAGTTATCTAAGCATGCGTCGGCGCGGCAGAAAAGGGCGCCGGGCACGAGTGTTGCCGTTACGAGACACTGACACGAAGGGGGCGTTGGGCTTATGATCAGTTGCAGGGTCCGGGGCTCTCGCTTAGCTTGGGAGCTGTACCCCGACCATCACCCGACGTGGAGTTCGGCAATGAGTCTCAAAGTGGAAAGAGACGGCATGGCATTCACCTTCAAGGGCGGTATGTTGCCGATGACGGTCATGGAGCTGGCCAGTGCCGACCCCGAGCACATCCGCGAGCAGCTCGCCGGCAAGCTCAGTCAGTCTCCGGCCTTCTTCCATCATACCCCGGTAGTGCTCAACGTCGAGCGCCTCGATGAGCCGCATCTGGCGCTCGAACGGATCTGTGCGGTATGCCGCGCCCACAAGCTGCTGCCGGTGGCCGTGCGTGGCGGGCCCGATCCGGTCAAGCAGTCGGCCTGGGCCCTGGGCCTTGGCTGGTTCCCGCCCCAGGAGGCCGATCGGCCTCGTCCTCTGGAGAGCGTGCCGGTGAGCGAGGCGCCCGAGCCCGGTGCGGAGGCAGCGCCCCCGCCCGTGGCCGATGAGATGACGGGAGGACGTATCTTCCGGGGCACGGTGCGTTCGGGCCAGCAGATCACCTCGCCCGAGGGCGATCTGGTCGTGGTCGGTGCGGTCAATGCCGGCGCCGAGGTGCTGGCCGGCGGCAGCGTGCATGTCTACGGCCCTCTGCGCGGCCGTGCTCTGGCCGGTATCCACGGCAATACCCAGGCCGGCATCTTCTGCCGCGAGCTGCGTGCCGAGCTGCTTTCCGTGGCCGGCAACTACAAGCGCCTCGAGGATATCGATTCGCGTCTGCTGGGCACCGCCATACAGGTACGCCTGAGCGAGGCGCAGTTGAGTATCACGCCGTTGGACTGACACGGCCGCACAACGACGATTCGGCGGCGCGCGGTGCCGCCCTTTCTCCCAACATGACAGACAGGATGTGACACTTGGCAAAGATCATCGTTGTGACCTCCGGCAAGGGTGGGGTCGGCAAGACAACCAGTGCAGCCGCTGTCGCCACGGGCCTGGCCCTGCGTGGGCAGAAGACCGTGGTGATCGACTTCGACGTCGGGCTGCGTAATCTCGATCTGGTCATGGGCTGTGAACGTCGCGTGGTCTATGACCTGGTCAACGTCATTCAAGGCGAGGCAGGCCTCAATCAGGCGTTGATCCGCGACAAGCGGATCGACAACCTGCATATCATGCCGGCCTCCCAGACGCGGGACAAGGATGCCTTGACCCTGGAAGGCGTGGAGCAGGTGCTCGAGACCCTGAACAAGGATTTCGACTATGTTATCTGTGATTCGCCTGCCGGCATCGAGCGTGGTGCGCAGCTGGCCATGTACTTCGCCGACGAGGCGATCGTGGTCACCAACCCCGAGGTGTCCTCGGTACGTGACTCCGACCGCATCCTTGGCCTGCTGTCTTCCAAGACCCGCCGTGCCGAGCGTGGTGATGATCCGATCAAGGAACACCTGCTGATCACCCGCTATAATCCGAATCGAGTGGATCGAGGAGATATGCTCAATCTCGAGGACATTCGCGAGATCCTGGCCATCAATCTGGTGGGCTTGATTCCGGAGTCCGAAGCAGTGCTGAGAGCCTCCAATCAGGGCGTTCCGGTCACCCATGACGAGGCCAGCGACGCCGGTCAGGCCTATGCCGATACCGTCTCCCGGTTGATGGGTGAGGACGTGCCCCTGCGTTTTCACGAATACCAGAAGAAGAGCCTGTTGAGCCGCATGTTCGGAGGAGGTCGCCGGTGAAGCTACTCGATTTCCTGAAGCGCGAGCGCAAGCAGTCCGCCTCCGTCGCCAAGGAGCGGCTGCAGATCATCGTTGCCCACCAGCGCAGTCAGCGTGGGGGAACGCCGGATTACATGCCGATGCTCGAGAAGGAACTGCTGGAAGTGATCCGCCGTTATGTCCAGGTCGAGGATGACGCCATCAACATCAATCTGGACAGCGAGGACAACTGTTCCGTACTGGAGCTCAACGTCACGCTTCCCAGGGCGTGAGATGGCGGCTGAGCCGCCGGCGGGGCTGTGCTAGGCTGTGGGCTTCATGTCCCAGTCCGTTCGGAGTGCATCGCCCATGGCGCAGAAGAAAGCCGCCCCGCTGACCTTCCTGTGGCACGATTACGAGACGTTCGGGGCCGACCCGCGTCGTGATCGGCCGTCACAGTTCGCCGCCATCCGCACCGATGCCGATTTCAACGAGATCGGCGAGCCCATCGAACTGTTCTGCCAGCCTGCCGACGATTACCTGCCGCACCCCCAGGCCTGCCTGATTACCGGCATCACGCCGCAACAGGCCAGGCGACGGGGACTTCCCGAAGCGGAATTCGCCGGTCGCATTCAGGCGGCGATGAGCGAGCCGGGCACCTGTGCATTGGGGTACAACAGCCTGCGCTTCGACGACGAAGTGGGGCGTCATCTCTTCTATCGCAACCTGATCGATCCCTATGCCCGGGAATGGCAGAACGGCAATTCCCGCTGGGACCTGATCGATGTGGTGCGTGCCTTTCACGCGCTGCGACCGGATGGCATCGTCTGGCCGACCCGTGACGACGGCACGCCGAGCTTCAAGCTCGAGGACCTGACCGCCGCCAACGGCATCGAACACGCGGGGGCACACGACGCCCTGGCCGATGTTCGGGCAACCATCGAGCTGGCGCGACTCTTGCGACGCAGCAATGCTAACCTGTTCGACCATCTGCTGGGCATGCGTGGCAAGCGTGCGGTAGGGCGGGCCATCGATGTGCCGTCGCGCAAGCCGGTTCTGCACATTTCGCGCCGCTATCCGGCGAGCCGGGGATGCAGTGCCCTGGTGATGCCGCTGGCGGAGCACCCGACCAACCCCAACGGGGTCATCGTCTATGACCTCGCGATGGATCCCGAGCCGCTGTTGTCGCTGGATGCACAGCAGATCCGCGATCGGGTCTTCGTCAGCAACGATGACCTGGCCGAGGGTGAATCACGCATTCCGCTCAAGGTCATCCATATCAACAAGTGCCCGGTGATCCTGCCCGCCAATGCGCTCAAGGATGCCAGCGGGCCGCATCGGGGAGAATACGGTGAGGTCGTCGAGCGCCTCGGCGTGGATGTGGCATCCTGCCGGCGTCACTGGCAGTTGCTGGCGGCGAACCCGGATGTCTCGGCCCGGGTGGCCGACGTGTTCGCCGGGCCGCCTCCCGATTCGCCCCACGATCCCGACCTGATGCTCTATTCCGGCGGTTTCTTCTCGCCGTCCGATCGCCAACAGATGCAGCGGGTCCGCGACAGTGATCCCTGGGACCTTGTCGGGGCCAGCTTCGCCTTTCAGGATCCGCGGCTCGAGGAGATGCTGTTCCGTTATCGGGCCCGCAGCTACCCGGATACCCTGACCGGCGAGGAGCAGGCGCGCTGGGAGACATTCCGCTGGGAGCGCATGAATGATCCGGCGGTTGCCGGCTTCACGCTGCCCGAGTTCGCACGGGAAATCGAGCGGCTCAACCAGGTATCCCTGGCGGATCGCGAGCGCCAGATCCTCGAGGAACTGGTGATGCATGTGGAAGCGATCATGCCGGCCCAGGCCTTCGGCTGACCGTCGGCGAGCCACTGTTCCGGTGGCCCCATGGTCGAGACGACATCGCCCGGCTTCTGCCGGGCGATGTCATTATGGAAACACATGAAGCATGTTTCCTTGTGGCACGCTGTTTTTCAGCGTGCCTGTTTCGGCAATGGGGTCAGGTCCGTCTTGAGGTCCAGTACATCGCTGGCGCTGTCGCCCGGGTCGTGGGTGATATTGACCATGGGCCCTGTTACCAGGTCGCGCCAGGCATCGCGCAGCGCGTCGGGGGAAACGTCCATCACGCGCTCGGCCAGTCGGTGCTGGTGGTCGAAGCCGGTGTCCTCCAGGGCGAGTGCCTGCCAAAGGCGATTGGTCCGGCCGGGCAGGCTGGTGTCGCGCTGCAGCAGGTCATCGCGCACTGCCTGGCGGTAGGGGGCCAGGTCGCTATCCGTCAAGCCGTCGAGGTGCGTGCCGAAGTCGTCGACAAAGGCATCGATTCGAGCCTGGATGGTCTGGCTGTTGGTGTCCGGTGATTGCACCAGGAAGGTGATGCCGGGCGCATCGAGCAGCGGTCGATAGCCGGCGTTGACCACGTACCCCAACTGCTGTTCGGTACGCAGCTGCTGGTAGAAGGGCGTCTCGAGCAGTCGTCCCAGTACCGACAGCCTGGCCTGGGTGGCCAAGGCCCGGTCGGCGCCCTGCAGGTACCGCATGACCAGCGACTCGTCCCGTTCGGTATCGGGCGTCAGTGCCGGGAGATCGTCGTTGGCGCGCAATGTCACCAGATCGGGGATCGCGTCCCGGGACAGTTCCGGTGATAGAGCCTCGGCGACGTGGCGGGCCTGCTGTGTCGCTCCCTCGGTGCCCAGGTCGCCGACGGCCATGGCCTCGAGGTGCAGGTCATCGAGGAAGGTATCGCGAAAATCACGCAATGCCTGGGCGTCCAGCGCCTCGCTGGCCGCGAGCAGCGCCTCGGGGGACCACTGCGGGCGGACCAGCGTCTCGGCCAGGGTGCGGCCGGCCTGCTGATAGAGATCGTCCTGAGGGGCGTTGCGCCAGTTGCGTCGCAGACGTTCGCGGACGCGTTCGACGCTGTCGGCCTGGATATCGCCGTGTTGCAGCTGTTCCAGCACGCGTGCGATCAGGCGGTCCTGGCGATCCCGCCAGCCGGAGAACGACAGCGTGATACCGCGGGCATGGGCATAGGCCTCGAAACCGTGACCGGCCAGGCGCGCCGCATAGAGGGTCTCGTTGAGGCTGTCCTGCAGCCAGCCGGCGAGCAGCCGCGACAGTGCCGCCTTGCGGGCATCATGGCTGGCATCAGGATGTTGAAGGCTGAAGCGCCACTCGACCTCGGGGGTGTCGAAGCTGGCGTCGCGCATGTGCCAGGCCTCGATGCCCGTCTCGTCGAGGCGTTGTTGTGGAACCTCGTCCTGCTCGCCGAGCAGTTCGAGGTCCTCGGCGATGTAGGGGTTGGGCTCGGGCAGCGACAGCCCCGCCAGGGGTTGTGCGGTGCCATCATCGACGTCGATCGGCGTCCAGGGGGTGTCGAACCAGGGCGAGGTGCGTTCTCCCTCCACCTCGGGGCCGCTGTAGAGCCTCAGCAGATTATCCGGACGCAGTGCCGACAACCAGGTGTCGATGCGCGAGGCGTCGAAGCCGTCCATGCGGTAGGGCGCATAGTTGACATCCTCGACAGGGTAGCGTGAAAGGTTCATCGACAGCCGCATGGCATCGTCCAGTGCGGAGCCGTGCTGCTGGAAGCGGAACGCCTGTTCGGCGAGCCTGGCCTGCTCGTCGTAGCGCCATGCCTCGACGCCGCCATCGCGAATGGCGCGGATGGCGGCGAACAGGCTGGCCTGGATACGAGCTTGATGCTCGGCGCCCTCCGGCGTCAGGCTGATATCCACCCGAAACAGGGCATGCTGGCCATCTCCCCGTGTCACGCCGGCAGACAGTCCGTCGGCCCAGCCGGCCTCGCGCAACACGGCGAGCAGGCTGCCGTTGCCCTCGTGGCCGAGGAGGTTGGCCAGATAACTGGCCGGCTTGTGGCGATAATCGGTGATCGGATCGGGCACGGGGAAATAGAAGCTCAACTGCCGGCTGTCCCGCAGCGACTTGAGCCTGGCGGCAGCGGGCAGGCGCGATTCATCGGCCAGAGGGGGCTCGATGATCGGGCGCGAGAGTTCCCGGTTCGGCACGTCACTGAAGTTGTCGCGTGCCAGCGATTCCAGTTCGTCCAGCGGCTGTGGCGCGACCACGGAGAGGTGCATGACATGGGCACCATAGTGATCGCGATAGAAGTGCTGGATGCGGTCACGCAGGCCGGGCTCGCCCTCGGGCCTGTCGGCCAGGGTCTCCAGACTGCCGACCGAAAAGCCGGTGGTAGGATTCTCCGGGTTGAGCAACTGGTCGAGCACATCGTTGCGGCGGCGCCCCTCGTTGCGCTTGCGAGCGACGTACTCCGAATGTACCACCTTGCGCTCGTTCTCCAGCCGGTCGGCATTGAACAACGGATTGACGAAGAAGCGACTGAAGCGATCCAGGGCGCCAGACAGGGCATCGGGCTCGATGGAGAAGAAGTAGTTGGTGTCCTGAGGGGCGGTGAAGGCGTTGTGCTGGCCGCCGTGACGGGTCAGATAGCGCTGGTAGGCGTCGGCTTCCGGATAGCTTTCGGTGCCGAGGAACAGCATGTGCTCGAGGTAGTGGGCCAGGCCGGGCAGGTCGTCCGGGTCCTGGGCGCTTCCCACATCCACGTTCAACGAGGCGGCGGCCTTGTCGGCTTCGCTGTCGCTGACCAGCAGGGCGGTGAGTCCATTGTCCAGGGTCAGGATGCGGTAGTTGCGGTCGTCATGGGGGCTGATGCGGGGCATGGTGACCTGTTCGGCGTCGTGGGTGGACGGCTGGGCGATGCTCGCACCGGGCAGCAGCATGGCTAGCGCCAGAGAAGCGGCCAGGCATGGGCGTGATGGACGGATCATCATGTCTCCTGTTCGGATGTCCTGCGTAGCATGGGGCCGATGGGGTAGGCGCAGGAGGCTTCCTGGTTGCCGGGATCATTGACCCCTCTTGATACAGGAAAAGCGCCCAACAGTTCCTCGGGTGCCGGCGTCAGCCGTTGGCGGGCATCGACGGTCGGCGTCTGCGGGTCGAGCCAGTGGACGGCAGCGCCGGCGTCGATCACCGCCGGCAACCTGTCGCTCAACGGAGAGAGCAGGGGAGGGCTGGGTACCGTGATCAGCGCCAGGGAGTCGTTGTACTCGGTGAGGGTCGTATGGAAACGGCACCAGAGGCCGGCCAGCAACAGGGGGCCGCGATCGACCCGGGTGACCAGGTAGGGCTGCTTGGCGCGGGGCGTGGGCCGCCAGACGTAGATGCCGCCGACCGGCACCAGACAACGACGGGCCGCGAAGGCATCACGAAACATGGCACGTGACTCCAGCGATTCGGCCCGTGCGCAGTGGGGCGCGTGGTCGAGTACCTTGAGCCAGGAGGGGGTCAGCCCCCAGAAGGCACGACCCAGTCGTGGCCGTCCTGCCTCCAGACGGACCAGGGACAGCGGCTGCCGAGGCGCGAGATTGATGCCCGTCAGCGGGGCTTCGTCCACGACCAGTTCCGGTAGCAGGCGATCGAGGGCGAGGGGCGGAATGTAGAGTCGGCCGGCCATGAGACCTCCGGAATGCGGTGCAACAGGGTAACCAAGACGCCGGGACGAGGAAAGCGGCCAGCGTTACCGGGCTTGCGTTGCTCCACAAGGACGATATGCTGTCGAAAACAGTGTTCGCTTCCAGGCGTTCCCGACCCGCATGGCTGGCCAGCGGCCCGCCGCCCTTTCCATACCCCGTGAGGAAGCCGATGGCTCGACCCAGACAGCATGCCCCCGAGACGCTCCATGCCCAGGTCATGGCGGCCTGCGACGCCTGGCTGCAGGAGCATCCGGTGCACACGCTGTCGTTGCGCTCCCTGGCCCGTGAGGTCGGCTGTGCGCCGAGCACGCTACTCAAGCTCTACGGCAGCTTCAACAACCTTCTGCAGCACGTCAACATCGAGTCGCTGGGACGCCTTCGTGTCGCCATCGACCCCTTGCTCAGCGATGGCACGCCGGAGCAGCGCCTCAAGTCGCTGGCGCTGGCGTACTGGGAATTCGCGCGTCAGGACCCTTATCGCTGGCAACTGCTGTTCGATTACCCCCTGGCCCAGGAAGGCGAACTGGATCGCCGCCAGAGCGACATGATCGAAGCATTGTTCCTGCGGGTGGAGAATACGCTGAAAGAGCACCAGCCGGCACTGGATGACATGCAGGCGCGGCGCCTGGGGCGCACGCTGTGGGGCAGTGTGCATGGCCTGGTGCAGCTTGGCCTCAACGAGCGCCTCGGTTATTGGCAAAGCGAGCCGCTGGAAGTCGAGGAACTCCTCGATCAGCTGTCGACCACCATGCTGGCTGGTCTGAAGACACCATCCGAGTCGCCGTGACCTTCCTGATGACATGGGGCGTGCCGCTTCTGGCACTGGCGGCACTGCTCTGGTGGATCTTCCGCTCGCCGCGCACCCTGATCCGGCGGATGGTGTTCATGACGGTGCACCTGATGTATCGCCTGCGCTTCCAGGGGCGTCGTCATATTCCGGCCCATGGTCCCGCCCTCGTCGTCTGCAATCATGTCGGCTTCGTGGATGCCCTGGTGATCGGCGGGGCGAGTCCGCGTCCGCTGCGTTTCATGATGGATCGCCCTATCTATGAATCTCGTTGGCTGAACTGGTTGTTCCGGCTGGTAGGCGCGATTCCCGTCGATTCCGATCGTCGCGATCCGGGCGGTTTGCGGCGTGCTCTCGAGCAGGTCAGCCAGGCCCTGCGTGACGGCGAGGTAGTGATGCTGTTTCCCGAGGGTCGCCTGACGCCGGACGGCGAGATACAGCCCTTTCGGCGCGGTCTGGAATTGATCCTGGCCAGGGATGCGGTGCCCGTGGTGCCGGCCGGCCTGGCCGGGCTGTGGGGGTCCTGGACCTCGCATTGCGGCGGGCCGGCGCTGGGCAAGTGTCCGCGTCGCTTTCGGGCGCGGGTCGCGCTCTATTTCGGTGAGCCGGTAGCCCCCGAGAACGCCGAGCGCGAACGGCTCGAGGCTCGAGTGCGGGCGCTCAAGACGGAGGCGGATGCCTGGGTGGAACGCGGGCGACGCGCCTAGTGGCCTGTATATCTGGAGTTGACGGTAGACGTATGGCGGCTCCCGGCTGCCATACGGTGTTGCCGCTCCTCGCCATAGCGCTGCTATGCCTCGTCACGGCGCCTTGTCTGTTCGCCATCTCTTCAGCGAACGCCGAAACAGGACACTAGGTCGTGGCGGCCACGGTGCGACGCACCGACTGCCAGCAGCGTGCGGCGGTGATCAGGTTGTCACGGACCTCGAGGATTTCCATGCGAACCGGCCCGATCGCCAGGCAAACGGGGCCGTCCGGGAAGGATTCCAGGTATTCCAGGATCAGGCCATTGAGGGTCTTGGGGCCGTCGGTGGGGAGCTGCCAGCCCAGCGACTTGTTGATATCCCGGATGTTGGCGGTACCGTCGATGACGTGGCTGCCGTCTTCCTGGGGGTGGATGTCCTGATCCTGGCTGGCCACATCGGTGGTGAACTCGCCGACGATCTCCTCGAGGATGTCCTCCAGGGTCACCAGTCCTTCCACGTCGCCGTACTCGTCGACCACGATGCCGATGCGTCGCTTCTGCTTCTGGAAATTGAGCAACTGGGTATGCAGCGGCGTCGATTCCGGGATGAAGTAGGGTTCCCGCGCTTCCTGCACGATGGCCGCCTTGGTCACTTCGCCGCGTGACAGGAAACGCGCCGCGTTGCGCAGGTGCAGCATGCCGATGATGTTGTTGATGTCGCCCTTGAAGACCGGCACTCGCGTATGCTGGCTGGTACGTATCTGGGCGAGGATATCGTCCAGGTCGTCATCGAGGTCGATGCCCGAGACCTCGTGGCGGGGCACCATGATGTCGTTCACCGTGACGTTCTCGAGATCGAGGATCGAGACCAGCATGGCCTGGTGACGACGCGGGATCAGCGGCCCCGCTTCGTGGACCACGGTGCGCAGCTCGTCGCGGGTCAGGTTGTCGCCATCCCCCTCGATGTTCTTTACGCCGAGCAGCCGCAGCAGGCCGTTGGAAATGGCATTGACCAGCCAGACCAGCGGATAGAGCACCTTGAGCAGTGGCTCCAGTACCAGCGAGGCCGGATAGGCGATGCGGTCGGGCTTGACCGCGGCATAGGTCTTGGGCGTCACCTCGGCGAAGATCAGGATGACGATGGTCAGCAAGGTGGTGGCGACCGCCGGGCCTGTGACATCGCCGAAGAAGTGGATGGCGATGATCGTGGCGATGGACGCCGCCAGGTTGTTGACGAAGTTGTTGCCGATCAGGATGACGCCGATCAGTCTGTCGGGGCGGCCGAGCAGGCGCATGACACGCTGGGCACGACCCTCGCCGCCGCCGGCGCGATGGCTCAGGCGATAGCGGTTGATCGACATCATGCCGGTTTCGGAGCTGGAGAAGAAAGCGGAAAGGCAGATGAGCAGCAGCAGTAGGCCGAACAGCAATCCCAGAGGGAAATCGTCGTTCAAGTCTAAGGATCCTCAATCGCGGGTCAGGCTCGAGTTGTAGGGACTGGGCCGGACGCTGTCAAGGCACCTCAGCCCTGGCCCAGCAAGACCTCGAGAACGAACTTGCTGCCGAAGTAGGCCAGCAGCAACATCAGGTAGCCGCCCAGGGTCCAGCGTACGGCGCGCATGCCTCGCCATCCCAGCCAATGATGGCAGACCAGCAGAGTGGCGAAGATCACCCAGGCGAGCAATGACAATACCGTCTTGTGCACCAGGTGCTGGGCGAACATGTCCTCGACGAACACGAAGCCGCTGGCGATCGCCAGGCTCAACAGGGCCATGCCGGCCCAGATCAGCTCGAACAGGATACGCTCCATGCTGGTCAGAGGGGGGAGTGACTGGACCACGCCGCGGATGTGGTGATGGCGCAGCGCCTGGTTCTGCACGCCGAGCAGAATCGCCTGAAAGGCGGCGATGGCCAGGAAGGCGAAAGCGAGTGCCGAACTCAGGGCATGCAGGGCGATGCCCGGGGTCATGCCCGGGTGGCGTTCAGGACTCGGCAGGCCGATGGCCAGCAGCAGGGTGAGACCCGCCAGCGGGAACAGGCCGGCGGCCACGTTGAGCACCGGCTTGAACAGGCTGACCACCAGTAGCGTCAGCACCGCCAGGCCGCTTGCCAGTACTGCACTGGTGGACAGGCCGGGCAGCAGGGACGTGCCCTGATCGAGCAGGCCGATGGCGAGCGGCAGATGGCAAAGCAACCCCAACAGGCCGAAGCTGCGCACCAGTGCGGCGCGCGGTGGCACCCGCCGGGCCAGGGTCAGGCCCTGCCAGGAGGCGGCCGCTATATAGAGGATGAAGGCCATGACGGCAAGTGGGAGCGCGTGCATCGATGCTATCCGTGCGCCTTCGCCAGCGCCTGGTGACATGAAGTGGAACGCTTACTATACCGAATCGTCGCGATGCCTGACAGCCGCGAGCGAAAGATGACGGCGCCCATGCATGGAGACTCGCGGTCACAAGGCGTATAATTTTTGGCCATTGCGGGGAAGCCGTGGCTTCCCAGGCCATCGTTTGCGGAGAGGCCCATGTTCCAGAATCTCAGTGATCGTCTGTCCCAGACGCTCAAGTCCATCAAGGGTCAGGCGCGCCTGACCGAAGACAACGTCAAGGATACCCTGCGGGAAGTGCGCCGGGCGCTGCTCGAGGCCGATGTCGCGCTGCCGGTGGTCAAGGCGTTCATCGACCGCGTGCGCGAGCGTGCCGTGGGCCAGGAGGTATCGAAGAGCCTCTCGCCGGGGCAGCAGTTCGTCAAGATCGTCCAGCAGGAGCTCGAGGCGATCATGGGCGAGGCCAACGAAGGCCTGGTGCTCAAGAGCTCGCCCGCCGTGGTGCTGATGGCCGGCCTGCAGGGGGCGGGCAAGACCACCTCGGTGGCCAAGCTGGCGCGCTACCTGCGCGAACGCGAGAAGAAGAAGGTGCTGGTGGTCTCGGCGGACGTCTACCGTCCGGCGGCTATCGACCAGCTCGAGACGCTCGCCGATGAGGTGGACGTCGACTTCTTCCCGTCGAGCAGCGATCAGCAGCCGGTGGATATCGCCGAGGCGGCCATCAAGCACGCCAGGATCAAGTTTCACGACGTGGTGCTGGTCGATACCGCCGGTCGCCTGGCCATCGACGAGGCGATGATGGCGGAAATCCAGGCGCTCAACCGTGCCGTGTCGCCGGACGAGACGCTGTTCGTGGTCGATGCCATGACCGGTCAGGATGCCGCCAATACCGCCAAGGCGTTCCACGAGGCGCTGCCGCTGACCGGTGTGATCCTCACCAAGGCCGATGGCGATGCCCGTGGTGGTGCGGCCCTGTCGGTCCGGCACATCACCGGCAAACCGATCAAGTTCATGGGTATGGGTGAGAAGGTCGACGCCCTGGAACCCTTCCATCCCGACCGGGTCGCCTCGCGGATCCTTGGCATGGGCGATGTGCTGTCGCTGATCGAGGAAGCCGAGCGTACCGTCGACCAGGGCAAGGCCGAGAAGCTGGCCAAGAAGGTCAAGAAAGGCGACGGCTTCGATCTCGAGGACTTCCGCGACCAATTGCAGCAGCTCAAGAAGATGGGCGGCATGGGCGGTATGCTCGGCAAGCTGCCCGGCATGGGGCAGATGGCCGAGATGGCCCAGGGGCCGGGACCCGAGAAGGAATTCGGCAAGCTCGAGGCGTTGATCAACTCCATGACGCCCAGGGAACGGCGTCGCCCGGACATCATCAACGGGTCGCGCAAGCGCCGGATTGCCGCCGGTGCCGGCTTGCAGGTGCCCGACCTGAATCGCCTGCTTAAGCAGCACAAGCAGATGCAGAAGATGATGAAGAAGGCCGGCAAGAAGGGCGGAATGCAGAAGATGATGCGTGGCATGCCCGGCATGATGGGCGGCCAGGGAGGTCCTGGCGGGCCCGGTGGCCCGGGCGGCATGGGCGGTCCCGGCGGCATGCCCTGGCGCTGAACGAGGCCGTGTGCACGCAAAAAGGTTTCCAAGCCGGGGAGATTTCCGTAAAATGCTGCGTCTTCACTGGCAGGTCCGCGTCGATTCGCGGGCATCGTCGTGACCGAACGACTCGGCGACGGGCGTAAACCCGCCACCGAACCGATTGTCGAAGGGCGAGCCTTCGATCGACAACCTCCGTAACTCAACTGAAGGACAGTCAACGCATGGTTACCATTCGTCTGGCACGTGGTGGCGCCAAGAAGCGTCCCTTCTATCATCTGACCGTGACCGATTCGCGCAAGTCGCGCGATGGTCGTTTCATCGAGCGCCTGGGCTTCTTCAACCCGGTGGCGCGTGGCCAGGAAGAACGCCTGCGCATCGACCTGGACCGCATCAGCGAATGGCAGGAAAAGGGCGCTCAGTTGTCCGGCCGTGTCGCCGAGCTGGTCAAAGAAGCCCGCAAGCAGGCCTGAGTCGCCTGACGCGGTTGCATGTCCGACGCAGAGTCGACGATGAGCATGAGTGCCGAGCACAAGGCGTCTCCCGAGCATGTCGTATTGGGCAAGTTGACCAGCCCGTATGGCGTGAAGGGATGGCTGAGGGTGTATTCGTACACCAGCCCCATGGAAGGCATCCTCGACTACGGTGAGTGGGTGTTGCGCCATCGGGGCGTCGAGTCGCGTTATCGACTCGCTCAAGGACGTCTGCATGGCAAGGGGCTGGTCGCCCGGCTCGAGGGCGTCGATGGCCGGGATCAGGCCGAGGCGCTTGCGGGTGCCGAGGTGCTGCTGCCCACCGCCGAACTCCCAGAGCTTCCCGAAGACGACGATTTCTACTGGTATCAACTCGAAGGGTTGGCCGTCGTGACCACCGAGGGCATCTCCCTGGGGCGCGTCGAGTACCTTTTCGAGACCGGTGCCAACGACGTCCTGGTCGTCAAGGGGCGCGACGGTGAGAGCCTCGATGCGCGTGAGCGTCTCCTGCCCTTCCTGCCCGACGAGGTCGTGAAGGAAGTGAATCTCGAGGCGGGGCGGATGATCGTCGACTGGGATCCGGCATTTTGAGTCGGTGCGATGCGGCGATGTGGGTCGGTGTCGTTTCCCTGTTTCCCGAGATGTTCGAGGCGCTGACGCGCCAGGGCGTGACGGGACGAGCCGTGGAAAAGGGCAGCATCGACCTGGCGTTCTGGAACCCCAGGGACTATGCCACCGATCGTCACCGCACCGTGGATGATCGTCCCTATGGCGGCGGTCCGGGCATGCTGATGAAGGTCGACACCCTACGCGCGGCCATTCATGACGCTCGCTCGCGAGCGGAGGCCGCCACCGGCCAGCGGCCGAGGGTGATCTACCTGTCTCCCCAGGGACGCCGCCTCGATCAGGAAGGCGCCCGGGAGTTGGCGTCGGGCCCGCCTCTGGTGGTGGTGGCCGGACGCTATGAAGGCATCGATGAGCGGGTGGTGGAAGCCGACATCGATGAGGAGTGGTCGATCGGCGACTATGTGCTCAGCGGCGGCGAGCTGCCGGCCATGGTGCTGATCGACGCAGCGGCAAGGCTGGTGCCCGGCGTGCTTGGGCATCAGGATTCCGCGCTCGAGGACTCCTTCAACGACGGGCTGCTGGATTGTCCGCACTACACCCGTCCCGAGGATGTCGACGGGCGGCGAGTGCCGGAGGTGTTGCTCAGCGGCCATCATGGCGCCATTCGGCGCTGGCGCTTGAAGCAGTCGCTGGGGCGGACCTGGCTGAGGCGTCCCGACCTGCTGGAAGGCAGGACGTTGAACGACGAGCAATCTCGCCTGCTCGAGGAGTTCATCGAGGAATACGCGCTGGCCTCTCGTTAGGAAAGCGCGGAGGTGCAGGACGCGAATCAAGCGGACCTGTGTCACCAACGACGCTCCCGTGCCTCGACTCGTTTCGAGCGCCGGGATCACGACTCACCGGCCATCCACTGTCGGTCCGGCGGGTCACGTAATGTTATCGAGGAGTTGAATGTCATGAGTAGCAAGAACAAGGTGATCCAGGCGCTCGAAGCCGAGCAGATGAACAAGGACGTGCCGGAATTCGCCCCGGGCGATACCGTGGTCGTCCAGGTTCAGGTCAAGGAAGGTAACCGCGAGCGTCTCCAGGCCTTCGAAGGCGTGGTGATCGGCAAGCGCAACCGGGGGCTGAACTCCGCCTTCACCGTGCGCAAGGTGTCTCACGGCGTCGGTGTCGAGCGTACCTTCCAGACCTACAGCCCGCTGGTCGATTCCATCAGCGTCAAGCGTCGCGGCGATGTTCGCCAGGCCAAGCTGTACTATCTCCGCGAGCGCAGCGGCAAGTCCGCCCGCATCAAGGAAAAGCTGGCCTGAGGCCCGTTTTCCGGGCATGACGGAGCCGATGGCTCTCGTCTGACGATACCCCGTCACCGCACTTGCGGGGCGGGGTTTTTCATGTCCAGGAACGAGCGCCGGTGGCGCGCACGCGAGGAACTGACAGCATGTCGACGCCCCTCAATGATCCTGCCTTGATCGATGCCTTCCTCGACGGCCTCTGGCTGGAGCAGGGGGCCAGCGACAACACCCTGGCGGCCTATCGGCATGACCTGCGGACCTGGCAGGCACGGCTCGTCGAACATGACGCCACCTTGCTGACGCCACCGCCGAAAGCGCTGGCGGACTGGCTGGAAGAGCGTCGCGAAGCGGGCTACAAACTGCGCAGCAACGCCCGGCTGTTATCCAGCCTGAGGCGCTTCTATCACTGGGCACTGGGCGATGGCCTGATCGAACATGACCCGCTCGCTGAGGTCAGACTGCCCAGGGTGACGCCGTCGCTGCCCAATACGCTGGAAGAGGGCGAAGTGGAGCGCCTGCTCGAGGCGCCGGATGTCGACACCGACCTGGGGCTGCGCGACCGCGCCATGCTCGAGGTGCTCTATGGCGCCGGCCTGCGAGTCACGGAACTGGTGGGCCTGACGACCGATGCGCTCAATCTTCGCCAGGGTGTCGTGAGGGTTCGCGGCAAGGGCGACAAGGAGCGGCTGGTACCGCTCGGCGAGGAGGCCGTGGACTGGCTGTCGCGGTATCTACGCAGCGCCCGAGGGGCGCTGATGCGTGACGTGACGCGCCCCGCACTGTTTCCGGGGCGGGGCGATGCCTGCCTGACCCGCCAGGCCTTCTGGTATCGTATCAAGGCACACGCCAGGCGTGCCGGCATCGAGCGTCCCTTGTCACCACATACCCTGCGGCACGCCTTTGCCACCCACCTGTTGAATCATGGGGCCAATCTGCGTGTCGTACAGCTGCTGCTGGGTCACAGCGATCTGTCGACCACGCAGATCTACACCCATGTCGCGCAGGTCCGGCTCGAGGCCCTGCATGCCGAACACCACCCCCGAGGCTGAATCATGAGAGTATCGACCCTTCCCCTGGCCGGTGGCCTGCTCGCCGCTACCCTGGCGCTGCCTTCCCTGGCCGGCGCCAGCGTGCCCGACTCCCTCGAGACACTCGAGGTATCGGGACGCAGCATGCCGGTGAAAGACGTGCGAGAAACCCCCATGGCGGATATCTTCGAGGTGCGCCTGGAGACCGGGGAGACCTTCTATACCAATGCCGAGGGCAATTATTTCCTGGTGGGGGATCTCTACGAGAACGCCGATGCCGGGCTCGTCAATCTGACCGAGCAGACGCGCAACAGCGAGCGCACCGCTCGGCTGGACGAGATCCCCGATGACCAGCGGGTCACCTTCCGTGGCACCGAGACCCCCGAGGCCAGGGTGGTGGTGTTCACCGATACGACCTGTCCCTACTGCCAGCGGCTCCATGAGGAAGTACCGCGCTTCAATGAGCTGGGTATCGAAGTGGATTATCTGGCCTTTCCCAGGGGCGGCATGAACTCGCCCGGTGCCCGTGAGATGGAACAGGTCTGGTGCGCCGACAATCCGAGCGAGGCGTTGTCGGCCGCGTTTCGTGACGAGTCGCTGGAAAGTGATGCAACCTGCGACAATCCGGTCGAGGAACAGTATCATCTAGGGCTGGAGCTCGGCGTGCAGGGCACGCCGGCCATCATCCTGCCCGACGGCAGCCTGGTCCCCGGTTATGTGCCGGCGGAACGCCTGGCTACCATGCTGGGAGTGGATGACTGATACAACCGCGTCGATGAACGCGGACGGCGGGGCCCGGCCCCGCCATCGCTTGGACACACGCCAGAACGAAGAGGGGAATGACATTGAAACCGGTGAGAGTGGGAATCTGTGGCCTGGGCACTGTCGGAGGCGGGACCTTCAACGTGCTGACACGCAACGCCGACGAGATCGCCCGTCGGGCGGGGCGGCCCATCGTCATTGAGCAAGTGGCCTATCGCAGCCCCAACCCCGAGTGCGACATCACCGGTATCAAGACCACCCAGGATGTCTTCGAGCTGGCCTCCAACCCCGATGTCGATGTCGTCGTCGAGCTCATTGGCGGCTATGACGTGGCCCGGGAACTGGTGCTGACGGCCATCGACAACGGCAAGCACGTGGTCACCGCCAACAAGGCCCTGATCGCCGTGCATGGCAACGAGATCTTCCAGGCCGCTCACGAGAAGGGCGTGATCGTGGCCTTCGAGGCCGCGGTGGCCGGGGGCATCCCGGTCATCAAGTCGCTGCGCGAAGGGCTTGGCGCCAACCGCATCGAGTGGCTGGCGGGCATCATCAACGGCACCGGCAACTATATCCTCACGCACATGCGCGACGAGGGACGGGCCTTCGAGGACGTGCTCGCCGAGGCCCAGGCGCTGGGTTACGCCGAGGCCGACCCGACCTTCGACGTCGAGGGTATTGACGCCGCGCACAAGCTGACCATCCTGGCCTCCATCGCCTATGGCGTGCCCCTGCAGTTCGAGAAGGCCTACACCGAGGGTATCTCCCGGGTCACCGCCGAGGATGTCGAGCAGGCCGACAATCTCGGCTATGTCATCAAGCATCTGGGCATCTCCAAGCGCACCGATGCCGGCCTGGAGCTGCGTGTTCATCCGACCCTGATCCCCAAGGGACGGCTGCTGGCCAACGTGCACGGCGTGAAGAACGCCATCGCCGTGATGGGCGACGCCGTGGGTCCGACCCTTTATTACGGTGCCGGCGCCGGTGCCGAGCCCACTGCCTCGGCGGTGGTCGCCGACGTGCTCGACGTGGCCCGCGACATCACCACCGATCACCATTATCGCGTCCCCTATCTGGCCTTCAGCGGTATCGGCGAGGGGGATGATCAGCCGCAGATCATGCCCATGGAGGAGATCGACACCGCCTACTATCTGCGTCTGCTGGCGGTGGACCGCCCCGGCGTACTGGCCCGGGTGGCGACGATCCTCTCCGAGGAAGGCATCTCCATCGAGGCGTTGATCCAGAAGGAAGCCACCGAGGGTGAACTGGTGCCGATCATCCTGCTGACGCACAGCACGCGCGAGAGGCTCATGAACGAAGCGATCCGTCGTATCGAGTCGATGGCCGACATCGCCGGCTCGGTGACGCGGATCCGGGTGGAGAGCCTCGACGAGCAGGAATAAGCCGGGCTGCGCCCGGAGCTGTAAGCCGTAAGCCGTAAGCTTGAAGCTTGAAGCTGGAAGAACCCCCTTGACCCAAGGGAGCGGGGGTTCACCCTGCCTTCGAGCTTCGAGCTTCGAGCTTCGAGCTTCGAGCTTCGAGCTTCGAGCTTCGAGCTTCGAGCTTCGAGCTT
>NZ_JAJQTQ010000021.1 GCF_029081005.1 Halomonas elongata
GGTGCATTGGTCAGCTCATAGCTGTAGTCGAGCGTGATGGTGCCGTCATCGGCCTGGCTGTAGCCGTTGAGGGTCAGCTCGCCGTACTGCGTGGAGAGGGTTTGTGAATCGCTGCCCAGCGCTTCCACCTGAGCCTTGCTCAGCGAGAGCGTGGCCGGGTCACCGTTCTCGTCGGTGTAACCCAGCGTCACGGCACCCGTATCCTGCAGGCCATCCGGGGCCTTGAGGGTAAAGCTGGACGCAACTCGGATGTCGTCGGCGTTCGGGTTGGAACCATCCGCCAGGCCACTTTCGAACACCACCTGGTCATTGATGTTGCCATCCGGCTCGGTGCTGCCATGGTCGTTCGGCACATCGACGGTCACGCCGTCGTCGCTGCCATCGATGGTGATGGTCAGGGTGGCGTCATCGGCATCGCTATCGCCATCGGTCAGCGTATAGGTGAACGCTTCCTCCAGCGTGTCACCCTCGCTCAGTCCCTGGACCTCCAGGTTATCGTTATCCAGCGCATAGCTGTAGCTGCCATCTGCCTCGAGGGTCAGGGTACCGTACTCGCCTTCGATCACCAGGGTGCCGTCGGTGTCGGTGGCACTGTTGCCGGGGACATTGGTGCTTTCCACCGCGGTGACCGTGGCGCCATCGGCGCCTTCGGTATCGGTGACATCGCCATCGGAGGCACCACTGTCGCCCAGCACATTGCCGGTCGTGGTCGTCGCCGAGTCCTCGGTGACGCTATTGGCGTCGTCCTCGGCCACTGGCGCGTCGTCGACGATCTGGATATTCAGATCGCCGTTGTCGGTCGAGCCATCCTCATCGGTGGCCGTGACGGTAAAGCTGTCCATCAGGTTATCGACGTCTTCCTCCGGCGCGTTGGTCAGGAGGTAGTCATAGTCGAGGGTGATGGTGCCGTCATCGGCCTGGCTATAGCCGTTAAGGGTCAGCTCGCCATACTGGGTGCTCAGGCTCTGCGGCGTATCGCCCAGCGCTTCCACCTCGGCCTTGCTCAGCGAGAGCGTGGCCGACTCGCCATTCTCGTCGGTGTAAGCCAGCGTCACCGCGCCCGTTTCCTGCAAGCCATCCAGGGCGGTCAGGGTAAAGCTCGACTCGACCCGGGTATCGGCGGTGTTCGGCTCAGAGCCATCGGACAGACCACTCTCGAACACCACCTGGTCATTGATGTTGCCATCCGGCTCAGTACTGCCATGCTCGTTGGGCACATCGACGGTCACGCCATCGTCGCTGCCGTCGATGGTGATGGTCAGGGTGGCGTCGTCAGCATCGGTATCGCCGTCGGTCAGCGTATAGGTGAACGCCTCGGTCAGCGTGTCATCGTCGCCCAGGCCCTGGACCTCCAGGTTGGTATTGTCCAGCGCGTAGGTATAGCTGCCATCGGCCTCGAGCGTCAGCGTGCCGTATTCACCGTCGATCGTCAGGGTGCCACCGGTCTCATCGGCATCGTTGGCGGGCACATTGGTGCTTTCCACCGCCGTCACCGTGGCACCATCGGCGCCTTCGGTATCGGCAACATCGCCATCGGACGCACCACTGTCACCCAGCACATTGCCGCTGGTCTCGACGCTGCTGGCAGTATCATCGCCTTCGGTGACGCTATTGGTGTCGTCCTTGGCCGTCGGCGCATCGTCGACGATCTTGATATTCAGGTCACCGCTGTCGGTCGAGCCATCCTCGTCGTTGGCCGTGACGGCGATGCTGTCCAGCAGGTCCTCGACGTCCTCGCTCGGCGCATTGGTCAGCTCATAGCTGTAGTCGAGGGTGATGGTGCCGTCATCGGCCTGGCTGTAGCCGTTGAGGGTCAGCTCGCCGTACTGGGTGGTCAGGCTCTGCGGGGTATCGCCCAGCGCTTCCACCTGAGCCTTGCTCAGCGAGAGCGTGGCCGACTCGCCATTTTCATCGGTGTAATCCAACGTCACCGCGCCCGCTTCCTGCAGGCCATCCAGAGCGGTCAGGGTAAAGCTCGACTCGACCTTGGTGTCGTTTTCATTCGGCGCGGAGCCGTTCGGCAGGCCACTCTCGAACACCACCTGATCGCCGATCTCGCCATCCGGCGTGGTGCTGTCATGCTCGTTGGGCACATTGACGGTCACGCCATCGTCGCTGCCGTCGATGGTGATCGTCAGGGTGGCGTCGTCCGCGTCGTTGTCGCCATCGGTCAGCGTATAGGTGAACGCTTCCTCCAGCGTCTCGCCGTCGCTCAGTCCCTGAACGTCCAGGTTGGTATTGTCCAGCGTATAGCTGTAGCTGCCATCGGCGTCGAGCGTCAGGGTGCCGTACTCGCCCTCGATCACCAGGGTATCGGTGCCGCTGGCACTGTTGCCGGAGACATTGACACTTTCGGCCGCCGTCACCGTGGCACCGTCGGCGCCCTCGGTATCTTCGGCATCGCCAGGCGAGGCATCACCACCACCGATCACATTGCCGCTGGTCTCGACGCTGCTGGCAGTATCGTCGCCTTCGGTAACGCTATTGGTGTCATCCTCGGCGGTCGGCGCGTCATCGACGATCTGGATATTCAGGTCGCCGCTGTCGGTTGAACCATCCTCATCGGTGGCCATGACCGTGACGCTGTCCATCAGGTCGTCGACGTCTTCCTCCGGCGCATTGGTCAGGAGGTAGTCATAGTCGAGGGTAATGGTGCCGTCATCGGCCTGGCTGTAGCCGTTGAGGGTCAGCTCGCCGTACTGCGTGGAGAGGGTTTGTGAATCGCTGCCCAGCGCTTCCACCTCGGCCTTGCTCAGCGAGAGCGTGGCCGACTCGCCATTCTCGTCGGTGTAACCCAGCGTCACCGCCCCCGTTTCCTGCAGACCATCCAGGGCGGTCAGGGTAAAGCTGGCCTCGACCCGGGTATCGTCGGCGTTCGGGTTGGAGCCGTCCGCCAGACCACTTTCGAACACCACCTGATCGCCGATCTCACCGTCCGGGGTGGTGGCGTCATGGTCGTTCGGCACATTGACGGTCACCCCGTCGTCGCTGCCATCGATGGTAATGGTCAGGGTGGCATCGTCCTGATCGGTATCGCCATCGGTCAGCGTATAAGTGAACGCTTCCTCCAGCGTGTCACCCTCGCTGAGTCCCTGGACCTCCAGATTGGTATTGTCCAGCGCGTAGGTATAGCTGCCATCGGCATTAAGCGTCAGGGTGCCGTACTCGCCCTCGATCACCAGGGTATCGGTGCCGGTGGCACTGTTGTCGGGAACGTTGGTGCTTTCCACCGCCGTGACCGTGGCGCCATCGGCGCCTTCGGTATCGGCAACATCGCCATCGGACGCACCACTGTCACCCAGCACATTGCCGCTGGTCTCGACAATGCTGGCAGTATCATCACCTTCGGTGACGCTATTGGTGTCATCCTCGGCGGTCGGCGCGTCATCGACGATCTGGATATTCAGGTCGCCGCTGTCGGTCGAGCCGTCCTCGTCGGTGGCCATCACGGTGACGTTGTCCATCAGGTTATCGACGTCTTCCTCCGGCGCCTTGGTCAGGAGGTAGTCATAGTCGAGAGTGATGGTGCCGTCGTCGGCCTGGCTGTAGCCGTTGAGGGTCAGTTCGCCGTACTGCGTAGAGAGGGTTTGCGAATCGCTGCCCAGCGCTTCCACCTCGGCCTTGCTCAGCGAGAGCGTGGCCGGATCGCCATTCTCGTCGGTGTAATCCAGCGTCACCGCGCCCGTTTCCTGCAGGCCATCCAGAGCGGTCAGGGTAAAGCTCGACTCGACCTTGGTGTCATTTTCATTCAGCGCGGAGCCATCGGAAAGGCCACTCTCGAACACCACCTGATCGCCGATCTCACCGTCCGGGGTGGTGCTGCCATGCTCGTTGGGCACATTGACGGTCACCCCGTCGTCGCTGCCATCGATGGTAATGGTCAGGGTGGCGTCGTCTGAATCGGTATCGCCATCGGTCAGCGTATAGGTGAACGCTTCCTCCAGCGTCTCGCCGTCGCTGAGTCCCTGGACCTCCAGATTGGTATTGTCCAGCGCGTAGATGTAGCTGCCATCCGCCTCAAGCGTCAGGGTGCCGTACTCGCCCTCTATCACCAGGGGACCGCTACCGCTGGCACTGTTGCCGGAGACATTGACACTTTCGGCCGCCGTGACCGTGGCACCATCGGCGCCCTCGGTATCGGCGACATCACCAGTGGACGCCGTATCACCACCGATCACATTGCCGCTGGTCTCGACGGTGCTGGCGGTATCGTCGCCTTCGGTGACGCTATTGGTGTCATCCTCGGCCGTCGGCGCATCGTCGACGATCTTGATGTTCAGATCGCCGCTGTCGGTCGAGCCGTCCTCATCGGTGGCCGTGACCGTGACGCTGTCCATCAGGTCGTCGACGTCCGCGTCCGGCGCATTGGTCAGGAGGTAGTCATAGTCGAGGGTAATGGTGCCGTCATCGGCCTGGCTGTAGCCGTTGAGGGTCAGCTCGCCGTACTGCGTGGAGAGGGTTTGTGAATCGCTGCCCAGCGCTTCCACCTCGGCCTTGCTCAGCGAGAGCGTGGCCGACTCGCCATTTTCATCGGTGTAATCCAACGTCACCGCGCCCGCTTCCTGCAGGCCATCCAGAGCGGTCAGGGTAAAGCTCGACTCGACCTTGGTATCGTTTTCATTCGTCGCGGAACCATCCGCCAGCCCACTTTCGAACACCACCTGGTCGGCGATATTGCCATCCGGCGTGGTGCTGCCATGCTCGTTGGGCACATCGACGGCAACATCCCAGTCGATCGGCTTACTGTCATCGTCGCTGTCGCTGTTGCCGACCGGATCGGTGATCTTGGCGGTCACGCTGACATCGGGATCGCCCGGTTCAACCGGCACCTCGACGCTGACGCCGTTGTCCAGGTCGTCCTGGGTGACTTCGCGCTCGTCGAGGACATTGCCGTCCTTGTCGGTCACGACCAGGGTGTCGCCGACCTCGGTGCCGTCTTCCAGGGTGACCTGGGCGATAACACTGCCGTCGTCGCCGATCTCGTCCTGGTTGTAGGTGCCATCGTCGCCGGCGCCCTGCAGCTCGACGCTGACCGCCGGCGGCACGTTGTCGATCGGCTTCTGGTCATCGTCGCTGCTGGAGTTGCCGGCCGGATCGGTGACCGTGGCGGACACACTGGTCTCGGGATCGCCCGGTTCGACCGGCACCTCGACGCTGACGCCGTTGTCCAGATCGTCCTGGGTGACTTCACGCTCGTCGAGGACATTACCGTCCTTATCAGTCACGACCAGGGTGTCGCCGACCTCGGTGCCGTCTTCCAGGGTGACCTGGGCGGTAACACTGCCGTCGTCGCCGATCTCGTCCTGGCTGTAGGTGCCGTCGTCACCGCTGCCGGTCAGCTCGACGCTGACCGCCGGCGGCACGTTGTCGATCGGCTTCTGGTCATCATCGCTGGCGGTATTGCCCGTCGGGTCGGTGACCGTGGCGGACACACTGGTCTCGGGATCGCCCGGTTCAACCGGCACCTCGACGCTGACGCCGTTGTCCAGGTCGTCCTGGGTGACTTCGCGCTCGTCGAGGACATTGCCGTCCTTGTCGGTCACGACCAGGGTGTCGCCAACTTCGGTGCCGTCTTCCAGAGTGACCTGGGCAGTCACGGTGCCGTCGTCGCCGATCTCGTCCTGGTTGTAGATGCCGTCATCACCGCTGCCGGTCAGCTCGACACTGACCGCCGGCGGCACGTTGTCAATCGGCTTTTGGTCATCGTCGCTGCTGGCATTGCCCGCCGGGTCGGTAACCTCGGCGGTCACGCTAACGTCGGGATCGCCCGGTTCGACCGGCACCTCGACGCTGACGCCGTTGTCCAGATCGTCCTGGGTGACTTCGCGCTCATCGAGGACATTGCCGTCCTTGTCGGTCACGACCAGGGTGTCGCCAACTTCGGTGCCGTCTTCCAGGGTGACCTGGGCGGTAACACTGCCGTCGTCGCCGATCTCGTCCTGATTGTAGGTGCCGTCGTCACCACTGCCGGTCAGCTCGACGCTGACCGCCGGCGAGGTGTCGTCACTCTCCTCGATGGGCTTGCGATCCGTATCGCCACCACCGCGGCCCGCTTCGTCCGTCACCGAAGCATGCACGCCGACCTCGGTATCCCCCGGTTCGACCGGCACCTCGACAGTCACGCCATTATCCAGATCCTCCTGCGTGACAGGCCGATCGATCAGCACATTGCCATGACCGTCGGTCACCACTAGCTGGTCGCCTGGTTCGGTATTGCTGTTCAGGGTGACTCGGGCCGTCACGCTGCCATCGCTACCGATCTCGTCCTGGTTGTAGATACCGTCATCACCGGCACCGAGCAGCTCGACGCGCGCTGCGGGCGTCTCGTCCAGCGTCCGTGATGAGGTAGCACTATCCTCATCCTCTTCGTTGTCATCCTGCGCACCACCTCGACGCGTCTCGAGCCAATCGCCCATCTCGAGTCCGTACTGGTATTCCAGCGGATCGACAGGCTCCTCGATACGGTTCACGCGGACGAAAGTCTGGCCTTCATGAATCGTGGGGGTGGAACCGTGCCTGTCGCTCGGGCCGCTGTTCTCACCTGCCGTCGAATTATTCTGAGGGTTCTGGTCAGCACTAGAAGGACTTGCATCGCCATCCCGAGAGTCCTCGGACGACTCCTCGTCCCCCGGCGCTTCGGGACGATCATCATCATCGGCCGCCATCAGGGATTCAGGACGCAACTCCGCCCCGGGAGGAACCTGCACCGGCTCTCCACTAGCCGGCGCCAATACGAGCGAGGCATTGTCGGCGGTCACGACGGTCTCGTCCGACGCGATGACGTCACCCCGCTCAAGTTCTCGAAGGTTACCGTTCTCGTCGCGAACCCAGGCTTGACCTGAAAGCTCGACCACCGTCATGTCACTCATAAGCCACCTCGCTGATTGTGTCTTGCCTTACCGCCTTGCATGTGCAGAAAGGCCTTCATCCTTGTCGAACCCGACACTCGGGCCGTCGAAACTGTTAGCGCTCACCCAGGGCATTGCCCCACGCCCGCAGAATGGGCTTGAGCAGGTACTGCATGACCGTTCGCTTGCCGGTCAGAATGTCCACCTGGGCCGTCATCCCCGGCATCACGTCCAGGTCGGAGACCGTCTCGGTGTCCTCTTTCGTACGCACCTTGACCAGATAGAAGGTGTTGTCGTCCTTGTCCGTGATGGTATCGGCGCTGATGTTCGACAACTCGGCCTCCAACCCGCCGTAGATTGCAAAGTCGTAGGCCGTGAGCTTGATCGTGGCCGGCTGGCCGGGCTTCAGGAAGGCGATGTCCTGCGGGGCGATGCGCGCCTCCACCAGCAGGGTGTCATCGGTCGGCACGATATCGACGACTTCCTCTCCCGGCTTGGCCACGCCGCCCAGGGTATTGATGGCCAGCCGTTGCACGATGCCATCCACCGGCGAGCGCACTTCGGCCATTTGCACCCGGTCCTGCAGGCCACTGCTGGCCTCGTTGAGGGCCGCCAGTTCACCGAGTGTCGTCGAGAGCTCCACGCCCCAGTCGTTACGTGCCTGCAACCTGGCTTCGCGCAGCTCCCCCTGAGCTTCCTCGATCGCCGATTTCAGGCGCTCCACCTGAGCGGCGGCCTGCTCGCGTTCGCCCCGCGCCTGGGACACTTCTCGCTCCAGGCGCAGGACCTCGACCTCCGATACCGCCCCCGACTGCAGCAGCGGCCGCGTCAAGCGCAATTCTTCGCTGGCCATGCCCAGCTCCCGGCTGGCCGTGTCACGCCGAGACTGCGCCTCTTCCAGCTCGGCGCGACGCTGGGCGAGACGGTCTTCAAGAATCGCCTCCTTCTCCTCCAGCGCCTCGCGGCCCCGCTGATAGAGCTCCTGCTCACGTTCCACCACCTGGGGCGCCTTTTCCCTCAGTTCAGCCGAAGGCGTGAACGCGGAGCCGGTCGACAGCGCCCTGAGGCGTTCCGCCTTGGCTTCCAGCGACTGCGCCGAGGCGCGGTTTTCCTGCAGGTTGGAAAGAAATCGCGTGGGGTCGATGCGCATCAGCAATTGCCCCTTCTCGACCTTGTCGCCCTCCTCGACCAGGATTTCCTGCACGACCCCGCCGTCGAAGGACTCCACCTTCTGCAGCTGACTGGAAGGAATGACGCGGCCCGTTCCCCGCGTAACTTCATCGATGGGCGCGAAACAGGCCCAGACGATCAACGCCACAATGACCAGCACGACGAGATACAGCAGCAACCGAGCGCGCATCGGCTCCTGCTGCATGCGTGCCCAATCGGCGTCGCTGGCCCAATCGCGATTCAAATGAGATGACGTGACGCGGCGTGCGAAGAGCCGATCGATGAACGGACGAAATGGCCTTCCGCCGGCACGCGAGACATGCCCCACCGCTTCGAATCCCTGTTGTTCCGCGGTTTTCTTCGAGGTCATCGCACAGCCCTCCCGATTCGTCCTTCACGCAGGGCCTTCAAGATATTCTCGGGAGGACCGTCCGCCATCACGCGACCGGCATCCATGACCACGATACGGTCCACCAGTGACAACAAGGAGGTTCGGTGAGTGACGAGGACCAGTGTCTTGCCCTCGCTATAAGCCTGCAGACGCGATTTCAAGGTTTCCTCGCTGGCATGATCCATGGCGCTCGAGGGCTCATCCAGCAGCAGGATGCTCGGATCGTGAACGACGGCACGGGCAATGGCCACCGCCTGACGTTGTCCGCCCGAGAGCATCTGTCCGCCTTCCCCCACGGAAAGATCCAGCCCCTGGGGATTCGCATTGACCAGCTCCTCGAGCCCGCTGATGCGAATGGCACGCAGGAGGTCATCGTCATCGACGCCATCGCTACCCGCGCCGGCCAGGATGTTGTCTTTCAGACTGCCGTAGAACAGTCGCACGTCCTGCGGCACATGACCGATATGGCGACGCAACTGGAGCGGATCGAACTGACGGATGTCGACACCATCGACCATCACCGCCCCCTCGGTCGGCTGATAGAGTCCCAGCAACAGCTTCTGCAACGTGGTCTTGCCGCATCCCACACGCCCCAGCAGGGCCACCTTTTCACCGGGTTTCAAGGTGAGCGACACACCGTTGAGGCTGTCCTGCTCGGCCCCCGGGTAACGGAACGACAGTTTGTCGAAGCGCACCTTGCCCTGAACCACGGGCCGGTCGATGAAGGCCTTGTCATCCGGCCGCTCCTCGGGCTGTGCCATTAACTCATCGAGTGATGACAGGGCCGTGGCGGACTGATGATACTGCGACAGCAGTGCCGCCGCCTGGCTGACCGGCGCCAGGGCCCGAGTGGTCAGCATGTAGGCCGCAATCAGCCCGCCCTGGGTCAGGTTGCCATCGATGATCAGGTAGACGCCGATGATGATGACGCAGACCGACGCCGTCTGTTGCGTCCATTGCGCGACGCTGGTGACGGAGGTGCCAATCATGCGTAGCTGGGCAGTGGTACGTGCCAGGAAGGCCGTGGCCTTCTCCCAGGTATCCTGAACCCGGCTTTCTCCCCGCAGGGACTTGACGGTTTCCAGCTGGGAGACCGATTCGACCAGGGTCGCGTTGCGCTGCGCGCTGACACGCTGGGACGTTTCGGAAAGGTCGTGCAATTTGCTCTGGGCGGCCAGGGCATACAGCAGAATCACCACGACCGCCACCACCAGTGGAATCACCAGGGCAGGACCGATGATTGCCACGATGGCCAGGAACAGCAGCACGAACGGCAGGTCGACCAGCGCCACGACGGTCGCCGAGCCGATGAAAGCGCGCACCGACTCGAAAGACTGCAGAGTCGAAACGAAGGACCCCGTCGACGGCGGGCGTGCCTCGAGGCGCAGCCCCATTACCTTGGACATGAGCGCTGACGATAGCTTCACATCCGCGCGACTGGCCGCCAGATCGACGAAGCTGCTCCGCACCAGGCGCATGCCCAGGTCGAAGCACAGCACCACGAAAATGCCCACCGCCAGCACCCAGAGCGTCTCGGTCGCATGATTGGGCACCACGCGGTCATAGATATTGAGCACGAACAGCGGCATGGCGAGTGCAAAGAGGTTGATCATCACCGAGCCGAGCACCACATCTCGATACAGGCGCCGATTCTCGCGGATCACGCTCCAGAACCAGTTCCGCCCCTTGCGATGCTTGACCTGCTCGCTGCGCGCATCGAAGCGAAAGCGCGGCCGAACGTAAATGGCCTGTCCGCTGTAACGCGCCGTCAGCACTTCCAGATCGACCCGTGTTTCGGCTTCGCCCAGCTCGGGAAACACTACGCGCGCCGTGCCCGACTCGAGATCCAGATCCACAACCACGCAGGACCGACCGGGCTCAAGCAACAAGACGGCGGGGAGCAGAGAGCGGTTGAGTTGAGTCAGCCGACACTTGACGATCTTTGCCGTCATCCCGGCGCGAGTAGCCGCGCGCGCGAAGACACTCGGCGTCAGGCGTCCTGCCTCATCGAGTGGCAAGCCGGCGACGAGCGATGTGGCATTGGTTTCATGGCCATGCGCCCGCGCGACCGTCAGCAAGGATTCGAGCAGTTCATCGCGCACCGCCGATTCGGCATGCGACGCCTGTTCACTCTCCAGTTCCGTGTCTGACAAGAAGTACTCCTTGATGCATCGCCTGGCCCATCCTTTTCTTTTCTCGGCCGGCGGTAGCCCCCCCAGGTGCGGAAACGGCCTGAGGGAGCGGCAACGGTTCAGAAAACTTAGCCCTTTCGCCCCCTTATGTCTGCGCACCGGCCTGGACCGGAGCATCACATTCCGTCACACGGCAAGAACCATACGGGGGACAACAGGAAAGACCCGGGATCGGCGCATGAGCCATTTTCACCGGGTCATCATTATCGACGCCGCCTCACCTAGTAGGAAGCCGAGGCGCTTGTCAGCTCATCCAGGGTATACTGCCGAGCGCCTTCCGCCGGGCAGACGGTGTCGGGATCGATCTCGACGCCATCGCTGCCCAGATCGGCCAGGGTCGGCATCTTGTCGCGGCGCACGTCGAGCACCTGCAGCAGCTTGCCCATGGAGGCCAAGGTACGGGCATCGGCCAGCATCACGTCATACTCGGCGTTGACGTAGGCGCGGCTGGCTTCAAAATGTTCATTCTCGATGTCGAGCAGGTCGAGCAGCGAGCGCTGACCAATATCGAACTGCTGACGGTAGGCACCCCGCACCCGGTCGGTAGACTGGCGATGCTCGTTCAGATAGTCCAGCTGATCCCGCAGGCGCTGGGTGTCGTTGTAGGCAATCTGCGTCGTCTGGCGCACATCCACGCAAGCCTTGCGACGCAGGCTGACGGCCTGCTCGACACGCTCACTGGCGGCGCGGAAGGAGGCCAGGTCACTGCCGCCGCGATAGAGATTCATGCTGGCGACCAGCTCGACACTACTGCGTGACTCGTGACCACCGCCGATATAGCTGCCACTGGCGTCGCTGCCCTTGTAGGTACCGGTACGCGCCACCAGTTCGAGCTGTGGATGAAAGCCCGATTCACTCGCATCCCGCTCGGCCCGCTTGGCGGCAATGTCCTCGATCGCCGCATGGAAATCCGGATTACCTTCATAGGCCATCGTCAGTGCCCGGGAAACATCGGACGGAAGCTGTGCTTCGAAGGACGGCGCCTCGGCCAGCGAGGCCGGCGGCAGGCCGCCGATCAGACGTTGATACCGTGCCGACACATCATGCAGGTTGGATGCCTCGGTCAGCAGATTGGATTCGGCCAGCGCCAGGCGGCCCTGGATCTGCTGCAGATCAACGCCACGGCCGGCACCGGAGCGGGTCCGCTCCTCGATCTGTTCGTAGACGCGCTGGTGCTGCTGATAGTTGCTGCGAGCCAGTTCCACCAGTTCACGTCGACGCTGCACGTCGAGATAGGCGCGAGTGGCTTCCAGCGCCGTATTCTCGCTGGCTCCCAGCAGCTCGTAATAACGCACCAGCTCGGCACGACTCAGGTTCTCCACCTGACTACTGGTCGCGAAACCATCATAGATCATCTGTCGCAGGGACAGCTCGGCGTAGTCGGTGTCATAACTGCCCTGAAAATCGTTCTCGCGATCCTCGATCCCCACACCGGCAGTCACATCGACTTGCGGCAAGTAACCGCCGCGAGCGACATCGACATCATGGCCAGCCGCCTGGAATCCATTCCAGGCCGCTTGAACTTCGGGATTCGTCGTGATGGCCCGTTCCACTACCGCCTTGAGATTCGAAGAACCCGGTGATGCGGTATCAGGAGGCAAAGCGTCCTGGGCAGCGACGGGAAGGGGAAACAGTAGAGCGGTAGAACCAAGAAAAGCGACTCGTTTCCAGCATTTCGATACCCGGAAAGCGAGGATACGGCGACAGTTGGCGTTCATCGTTGATGCCTATCCCTTTGCGATGCGTGTGCGAATGACAAAATCGCGAGCGTTTAGCGATAAAAACGCGGCGACGGGGAATCCTGAGTCACTCGCCAAGTTGCCGACCAACCAGCGGGACTCCTTTATTTCACCGGGCTGGAAGATAGCAGAAATGTTAACTAATGCAACTCTGCTTATTTTAAAAACATTATCAACCCAATAGACTCAATCTATTACAGCTGACCTGAAAACCTTTAATTAACGAAAAGTTTACATCGTCATTTCTGCACAATTCCACGCAGAGCCCGTAGTTACGGCGATATAGGTCCGACTGAGCAATAAAAAATAGCAAGCTAATAAAATATGCCATGATGCGCAGATATGCCACGAAAGGAGAAGTGTCACAGAATCAAAATGTTAACATTTGTTAACAGCAATGCAGGGAACACTTCTTCTCTCGACTCTCCCTCAATGCCGCGAAGAAGAATGTGCCATCGCCCTTGTCGAACCAGTTTCGACGTTTAAACAATTTCATGCACCGATGGATCACAACTCACTGGCCATGCACAAGTTTTGTCGATAAGCTGGCTCTGCGCAGACAAGCCAATCGTGTGGAGCACCAGTCTCCCCATACTCGCTTCCGGCTTTCTGATGAGAGTCAATATTCGAGGTGACGACACATGACCCGCATTCTGAAGTTCTCAGCATTGTTCCTTGGCGCTCCTCTCCTGTTGAGTGGTTGCCTCTCCGATTACCCGCAGTTCCAGACGGTCGATCAGTCTCAACTCTGTATCGCCACCACCGACGAACAGGCCATGGAATGTCCGGAAGGCGAACTCTTCATGGCTCGACTGACACAGCCGAACCGGGATATCCGTGCCTTCAATTCCTTGAATACCGCCGCCCTCTACTGTGATACCAACTACCCCATCTTCGAGAACGATGCCGGCGTCATGTGTGTCATGACCCACCAGCGCGTCGACATGCTTACGGGCAGTGATTCTGCCGCCACGGGGATGGAAGCGGAACAACAGGGTCAGCAGGACACCTCCCAGGACGAACAGGCGACCGATGCCGACAGCCAGTAGCCCCACACCCCGGTGTCAATTCGGGGCCAGAGTGATACCTTCATGACATGGCGCCGGGCAATGCCCGGCGCCATGTGCTTTACAATGCAGACTCGATTCACGGTACATGTCTCCCGAGGGCTCACCATGAAATGGAAACTGGCCTTGATCAGCCTCGTCGGCCTCCATGCATCCCTGGCCATGGCGAACTACGAGAAAGGCGTCGACGAATATCAGCGCGGCAATTTCGCCTCCGCCATCTATGAATGGCGTCAGTCTGCCGAGCAAGGGGATGCCCCCTCTCAGTTCCGTCTGGCCGAAATGTATGCTCGTGGCCAGGGTACCCGCCAGAATCCCGAAAAAGCCCGGAAGTGGTATCGACTGGCCGCTGACGGCGGTCATGTCCCCGCGCAGATGAAGCTTGCCGAACAGTATCTGGCCGACAATGGCGACAGTGCCGACCCCGGCATGGCGGCCCGTTGGTACCAGCAAGCTGCGGAACAAGGAGAAGCCAAGGCCCAGTTTCAGCTCGCCCTGCTCTACCTGGAAGGCAAGGGCGTCGAACAGAACGATGCCGAGGCCGCCAAGTGGCTCGAGGCCGCCGCCAAGCAGGATGTCGTCGCGGCCCAGAACAACCTCGGCTCTTTCTACGAAAATGGCCGCGGCGTGGAACAGGACCACGCCGAGGCCATCAAATGGTATCGTCAGGCGGCCCAGGCCGGCGACGCCTATGCCCAGAACAATCTCGGTGCCATGTATGCCCAGGGCAAGGGAGTGGATAGCAACCATGCCTGGGCGGTCTTCTGGTTCGCGATGTCGGCACAGCAAGGCAATGACGTCGCCGCCGAGAACATCGCATCAAGCCTCGAGCATCTACAGGCCAAGGACGTGCGGGTCGAGACCGCCAACATTCGTGCCGGCAACTCCACCGACCACGATATCATCGCTAAGGTCCGGCAAGGCGACACCCTGCGCATCCTGGGCAGCTCCGATGGCTGGAGCCAGGTCTACCTGCCGCAACAGGGAGGGCTCGGCTGGGTTTCCTCCAGCCTGCTGGAGTAACGACGCACCTGCGAACATAAAAAAACCCGTGGGTTCCGACACCCTGTCAGATACCCACGGGAGATATCGAAACAGCAGGCAAACTCAGCGCTGCTCGCCGCTCACCTCGATATCCACACGCCGATTGGGTCGCAGGCACTCCTTCAGCCCCGGCGTACTTCGATTCCCTTCGCAACGCCTCACCGGCTGACGTTCACCGACACCACGACTCTGGATCGTCATCGGCGCGATGCCCTGGCTCACCAAGGCGGAACGGACCGTGGCAGCACGCCGCTCGGACAAGGCCTGATTGTAGGCATCGCTGCCCAGCCGGTCCGTGTGGCCCACGACCATGACCTCGGAGTCGACGAAGTCGTCACGTATACGCCCGGCCAGATCGGCGACCTGCCGTTGCCCCTCCTGCGATAACTTGGCGCTATCGAAATCGAACAGCGTATCGGCGGACAGCGTCATCCGTGTCGGCTCGTCTTCCCGAGGCTCGAGCAAGGCGGCACAATGCGACTCACGCCAATGCAGGCTCTCGGCCAGCATCTCATCATCGAACTGCACCTGGTACTGGCAGGTCATGTAGCCACCATCCCCCGTGGGAAGATGGAAGATATAGTTCCACTCACGCACACCGAACAGGCCCTCGGAAAAATGCGGTCGCCCGAGCAGATCATAGATCTGATCCTTGGAGACCCCCGCCTGCATCTTGCGCAAATTTTCGACATTGACGTAGGTTCCCTCCCCGAGCCAGGCATCGCCTGGCTCGGGAAACGTCACGTTGTCCTCGGCTCCAGCGGGAGGCGAGGCTTCTACCTCGCCCTTCTGGTCGCTGGTGGCGCACCCCGATAACGCCAGGGACATCATGCCGACGACTCCGATCGCCAGTATCGTTGTGCAACAGCGTTTATGTTCCATGATCGATCTCCCTGCGATTACCAGTGGAAGCCAGCGCCGACACCGGCACCGAAGTTACCCTGCGAATCCCCCGTGGCGTTGAGCTTCACCGCCCAGCGACCATTGTCGGAGAGGCGTGACACCCCCACGGCCACGGCCGATTCTCCGCTGTAGGTCCCAGCCCCGGCGGATACCATGCTCTTGCCGGGTAGATAGGCCTGGGGTACGGAAGCCGCCGCGATGGCACTGGCCGAGCCCGCATTGGCATCGTCTTCGACATCATCGATGCGCTTGTTGAGACCACCGATCTGCTGGTTGAACTGCTGATTCAGTTCCTCCAGCTGCCCCACATTGGCCGCATCCGTCGGCGCCTCACCGGCCGCTACGTTGTGGATCTGCGTCGGTGTGCCTTCCTGTCCCATCGTCACCGAGCTGTAGTCCACGCTGCCATCGTCGTTACGATCGTAGTTCACTGCGCCTTCCTGCACCGATTCCAGTTGGCGAACGTTGACCGCGTCCGTGGCTGCCGTACCGCCTGCCACGTGGGTGATCTGGCGCTCACCGCCGTCGCTGCCCACCGAAACCGCGCCCTGCGTCGAGGCCACGGATTCGCCCGAAAAGGCTTCCTCGGCGCCGTCCATGCCCTCGCGGGTCGCCTGCGAGCCGGCCCCCAGGGCCACCCCGCCTTCACTCTCGGCTACTGCGCCGTCGCCGGTCGCCACGCTCTGGTCCCCCTGGGCCACGCTTTCCGGCCCCATGGCAACGCTCTCGGCGCCCTCGGCACGAGCATCCGCCGCCTCGGAATTGGCCTTGAAGTATTTGATGCCTCCTTCGTCGATGTTGGTGATCTGCTCCTGCACCTCCCACAGTTGGCCGCCATTGACCGCATCGGAACTGTCTTCGGCGATCTCGCCATCGGCCACGTTGGTGATGGTCGTGCCACCATCGCCTTCCAGGGTGATGGAGTCATAGTTGACGCTGCCGTCATCGTTGGTGTCGTACTTCACCGCCTGATCATCCAGTTGATCGACCTCGTCACCGATATTCGCCACATCGCCTTCGACATTGGTCACACGGTCGCCGAGTTCATTGACGTCGCCCTCGACGTCGCCGACCCGGCCTTCCACGTTTTCCACCGCCTGGTTGGTGGCGTGCAGCTGGCTGCCGTTGATGGCATCCGTGCTGTCGGCCGAGATGCGACCCGCCGCCACGTTGGTGATGGTCCGTTCGGCACCGGCGGAGCCGACGCTGACCGTACCGATCGGCGAGGCACCGGCAAAGGCGTAGGTCTGACCGCCCAGCGTGAAGTCGGCCGTGCCGACCGCTGCCTCGGTCGTGGCACCCGAGCCCAGCGCCACGCTGTCGGTCTCGCTGGCCGTGGCCCCGTCGCCCATGGCGATGGCCCCGTCCGCCGTGGCGGTAGCATCCACACCCGAGGCAATGGCGTTCACCCCGGTGGCGCCGTCGTTGGCGTAGTTGCCGCCCTGGGTGCCAGCGTCGTTGACGCTGTAGTAGTGCACCTGGCCAGCCTCGACCTCATCGTTCAGGTTCTCGATCGACTGGGTGGCGGCATGTAGCTGGCTGCCATTGACGGCATCGGTGCTGGTTTCGCTGACACGGCCCGCCGCCACGTTGGTGACGGTACGCTCGGCGTCCACGTCACCCACCGAGACACTGCCCGCCGGGTCGCTGCCGGCCACCACGTAGGTCTCGCCATCGATGACCACCTCAGTGGTCGCCGCGACCGGCGCCGTCACGCTGTCCGACCCCAGCGCCACGCTGTCGGCCTCGTTGGCCGTGGCGCCGTCGCCCATGGCCACGGCACCGTCCGCCGTGGCCGAGGCGTCCACCCCGGCAGCGATGGCGTTCATTCCGGTTGCACCGTCGTTATCGTAGTTGCCACCCTGGGTACCACCGTCGTTGACGCTGTAATAGTGCGAGCGGTTCTCGTTGAAGTACTCCAGGTTGACCGCATCACCCTCGTTCACTGGCGCGCCGACATTGGTGATGGTGTCACCGCCCATGTCGATACCGTCCTCGTTGATCATCGTATCGCCGACCGTCACCTCGTCCGACAGATCGAAGGTCACGTCATTGCTGTCGGGGGCCTTGCTGACGACGATATTCCCATCGGCGTTGCTCAGATCCATGGCGTTGCCCGTGGCGCTGTCGACGCCGACATTGGACGCGTTGCTGCCTTCCGCACTGATCGTCCAGCCTGCACCGATGGTTTCGACCGCCTGATTGGTGGCATACAACTGACTGCCGTTGATGGCGTCGGTGCTGGTCTCGCTGACACGTCCGGCCGCGACATTGGTGATGGTACGCTCTTTGCCCACGTCGCCCACGCTTACCGTGCTCTGCGGCGCGGTGCCGGCAAAGTCATAGTCGGTGCCGGCAATGGTCGTACCCGATGTGGCCACCGGCTCGGCGGTCACCGAGTTACTGCCCAACGCCACGCTCTGATCGTGGCTGACCGTCGCCCCGGCACCCAGCGCAATGCCTTGCTGGGCCTCGGACAACGAGGCCGTCCCCAGGGCCATGCCGTCGGACAGCATCACCTCGGCGCCGTCACCGATGGCGGTGCCCCCGGGGGCCATCTGGCCGACGATGGCCCCATTACCCATGCCGATACCGGCATCGCCGTTGACCACCGTCGTTGGCCCCACCGCGATGCTGTCCTGCCCGACCGCGGCGGAATCCGGCTGGGTCGAGTTGGCATGGAAGTACTTGATGCCGGTATCGATCACCGAACCAACGGCACCCTGCAGCTGACGCACCGTCACGGCATCCTGGGCCTGGGTACCGTCCGCTACATTGGTGATCTGACGATAGGAGTCATCGTCACCCACCGAGATCGCCCCCAGCAATTCCTTGTCAGTGGTGTTGTACTCGATGGTGGCACCGTTCGCCGGAATGAAGCCCGAGGCAGGCGCCAGGGCACGGTTGGAGATCGAGCCGCTCCCCAGGGCCACGCTGCCAAGGATCCGGGCATCGGCACCGAAGCCCAGCGACGTGGCACCATCGGCCGAGGCCAGGGCATCCACCCCGCCGGCCAGGGCGTTCACGCCGGTGGCACCATCGTTGTCGTAGTTGCCACCGATCACGCCGTCATCATTGACGCTGTAGTAATGGGCACGGTTCTCGTCAAAGTAATCGAGGTTGACCGCGTCGCCACCGTCGACCGGCGCTCCGACATTGGTAATGGTGTCGCCGCCCATGTCGATGCCGTCGTCATTGATCGTCGTGTCGCCGATCGTCACCTCGTCGGAGAGATCAAAGGTGACCTCCTCCAGGGGACCATCGGCGGCGTTCTTGGCGATCACCAGGTTGCCGTCGGTATTGGACAGGTCGACGGTGTCACCCGGCGCCACATTGGTGGAATCGGCGCCCTGAGCGGTGAGGTCCCAGCCCTGGCTGGCGTTTTCCACCGCCTGGTTGGTGGCGAACAACTGACTGCCGTTGATGGCATCGGTGCTGCTCGCCGAAATGCGACCCGCCGCCACGTTGGTGAGGGTACGCTCGTTGCCCGCATCACCCACGCTTACCGTGCCGGTCGGCGTTCCCCCAGCAAAGGTATAGTTGATACCGGCAATGGTGGTACTAGCGGTGCCCACCGGCGCGGCAGTCACCGAGTCGGTCCCCAGCGCCACGCTGTCGACATTACCTGCCGTGGCGCCGTACCCCATGGCGATCCCGCCATCCGCCGTGGCCGTGGCATCCACGCCGGACGCAATGGCGTTCACGCCGGTGGCACCATCGTTGTCGAAGTTGCCATCCTGGGTGCCATCGTCATTGACGCTATAGTAGTGCGTTTCGATACCCTTGAGCTGCGAGACGTTCACCGCATCGGTATCCTCGACACCAGCGGCCACCCCGGTAATCTGACGATTGCCGGGGACGGTCAGTTGATTGCCGTCATCATCGATGCGAGCCACCTGAGCGATCGCGATCTCACCTACCGAGTCTTCGGTGACATCCTTGCCATAGCCGGTGTACCCAGCCTGAGCGCCCCGCACGGTTTCCGTCGCGGCCCCCAGGGCCACGCTTTGCTCATGCAGGACATCGGAACGCGCCCCCAAGGCGACACTGCCTTCGACGTTGGCCTGAGAGTTCGAGCCCAGTGCCAGGGCCGCCTGGCCGCCCGCAACACTGAAATTACCGAGAGCCGTGCTACGCAGTCCGCTGGCCTCGACCTCGGTCCCCACCCCCAGGGCATCTTCGGCGCTGGCCAAGGCATCCAGCCCGATGGCGGAAGAGCGCAGCCCAGTCGCCTCTGCAATCTGGCCTAGCGCCATGGACGCCTCACCCGAGGCCACCGCCGTATTACCCGCAGCGAAGGACGCAAACCCCGTCGCCTCGGAGCTGTTCCCCAACGCCATGGCATGCTGCTGTGTCGCCGTGGCCTGGGTGCCCAGGGCCAGGGTATCGAGAGCCCCACTGGTGGCGTTATTGCCTACCGCGAAGGCCCCGTCGCCGGTCACCACGTTGTCGTTACCCATGGCCACGGCGCCATTGCCGGTGGCCTGGTTGTTGACGCCCATGGTGATCGCGCCATTGCCATCGGAGGTATTGGTGTCGCCGATCGCCAGGGCACCGTCGCCCTCGGAGGTGTTGTTGTTCCCCAGGGACACCGCCCCGGTACCTTCGGCATAGTTGTCCTTGCCCATCACCACGGCACCGTCGCCGATGGCGGTACTCGGATCGCCGATGGCCACGGCACCGTCGCCCGTGGCGGTATTGCCGTAACCGATGGAGGTCGACTGGCCACCATTGGCAGTGGCATCACGCCCGATGGCAATGGCCCCCTCCGTCTCGGCGCTGGCATATTGCCCGATCGCCACGCTATCCACCCCGACAGCGCTGGTGGTGTAACCCAGTGACACGGCCCGCTCGGCTCCGGCATCCGTGGACGCCGCTACCCCGGCGGCCAGGGAATCCACGCCTTCCGCACCATCATTGGCGTAGTTGTCCTGCTGGGTACCGCCATCGTTGACGCTGTAATAACGCACCTTGCTGTCTTGCAGATCGGTATTCAGATTCTCGATCGCCTGATTGGAAGCGAAAAGCTGGCTGCCATTAATGGCATCGGTACTGCTTGCCGAAATGCGCCCCGCCGCCACGTTGGTGATGGTGCGCTCGTTACCCACGTCACCCACGCTTACCGTACCGGTCGGTGTGCCCCCGGCAAAGGTATAGTTGAGACCGGCAATGGTGGTACTGGCGGTGCCCACCGGCGCGGCAGTCACCGCATCGGTGCCCAGTGCCACGCTATCGACATTGCCCGCCGTGGCGCCGTACCCCATGGCGATACCGCCATCCGCCGTGGCCATGGCATCCACTCCGGACGCAATGGCGTTCACACCGGTGGCGCCATCGTTAGCGTAGTTGCCGCCCTGGGTACCACCGTCATTGACGCTGTAATAGTGCGCCTTGTTCTCGTTAAAGTAGTCGAGATTGACGGCATCTCCACCATTCACCGGCGCGCCGACATTGGTGATGGTGTCACCGCCCATGTCGATGCCATCGTCATTGATCGTCGTGTCGCCGATCGTCACCTCGTCGGAGAGATCGAAGGTGACCTCTTCCAGAGGGCCATCGGCGGCGTTCTTGGCGATCACCAGATTGCCGTCGGTGTTGGACAGATCGACCGTATCGCCCGGCGCCACATTGGTGGGGTCTGCACTCTCAGCGGTAAGGTCCCAGCCAGTGTTGGCCACATCGCTGACCTGGGCCAGTTGATCCTCGGTGGCCGCTTGCCCAGAGGTAAAGGCATTCGGGTCGAAGGTCGTGTTGGAGAGCCCATTGATGGTATTTCCACCACCGGTGTTGACCGTCACGTTGCCGAACTGCGGCTGATCGGTCATCACGATCTCGAGGGCGTCCGTGCCATTGGCCACCGTGCTGATGTTGGTATTGCCGCTGGCATCGGCGCCACCGACCACATTGAGGGTCTGTCCCAAATCGCGGTGCACGTCAGTACCGCTATCACCCGCGAAGTCGAGTCCCTGGTTGGTCAGGTTCTGATCGACCAGATCCAGCTGCTCCTCGGTAGCCGCTCGGCCCGCCGTGGCGAAGCTCGGATCGCTCAGGTCGGTATTGGATAGACCGGTGATGTCGTTAGTGGTCGCATCCGTGACCACACTGCCCACCGTAACGCTGTTGTTGACTGTCACGTCATCAGCCAGATCGAAAGTCACGTCTTCCTGCGTACCATCCGCCACGTTCTTGGCGATCACCAGATTACCGTCGGTGTTCGACAGATCGACGGTGTCACCCGGCGCCACATTGGTGGAATCGGCGCCCTGAGCGGTGAGGTCCCAGCCCTGGCTGGCGTTTTCCACCGCCTGGTTGGTGGTGAACAACTGACTGCCGTTGATGGCATCGGTGCTGCTCGCCGAAATGCGACCCGCCGCCACGTTGGTGAGGGTACGCTCGTTGCCCGCATCACCCACGCTTACCGTGCCGGTCGGCGTTCCCCCGGCAAAGGTATAGTTGATACCGGCAATGGTGGTACTAGCGGTGCCCACCGGCGCGGCAGTCACCGAGTCGGTCCCCAGCGCCACGCTGTCGACATTACCTGCCGTGGCGCCGTACCCCATGGCGATCCCGCCATCCGCCGTGGCCGTGGCATCCACGCCGGACGCAATGGCGTTCACGCCGGTGGCACCATCGTTGTCGTAGTTGCCACCCTGGATGCCGCCATCATTGACGCTGTAATAGTGCGCCTTGTTCTCGTTGAAGTAGTCGAGATTGACCGCGTCGCCACCGTCGACCGGTGCACCGACATTGGTGATGGTGTCACCGCCCATGTCGATACCGTCGCCGTTGATCGTCGTGTCGCCGATCATCACCTCGTCGGAGAGATCGAAGGTAACCTCCTCCAGGGAACCATCGGCGGTGTTCTTGGCGATCACCAGATTGCCGTCGGTATTGGACAGGTCGACGGTGTCACCCGGCGCCACATTGGTGGGATCAGCGCCCTGAGCGGTGAGGTCCCAGCCCGTCGAGGCAACCGATTCCACCGCAGCCAGCTGGGACACATTGACCGCATCGGTATCTTCGGCACCGGCGGCGACGTTAGTAATGCGCCGTTCGCTACCGGCGCTACCCACCGAAACTTCACTGGCCGCCGTCGGTGCGGCTACCGGAATCGGGTTGCCATCCGCATCCAACGGTTGATAGGCGGCACTACCCAGGGTACTGCCATCGGCTACCGAGCCTGAACCCAGAGCCACGCCATCGACAGCACTGGCACTGGCACCGGAGCCCAGGGCGACGCCATCATCGGCCCCTGCACTGGCGTTGGTACCCATCGCGATGCCATCGAGTATCCCGTTGCCGGTAGATGCCGTGGTGCCCAGCACGACGTTACGTTGCCCCTGCGCCTGGGCGCCACTGCCGATTGCCAGATCGTCCGAGCCAAAGGTGGCCGCATCATTCCCGATGGCGATCTGCCGATCGCCGAACACATCGTTACTGGCACCATCGCCCAGGGCAACGGACGAAATGCCACGTGACGATGCATCGGTACCCAGAGCCACGCTGTCAGCCTGATCGGCATTGGCACCATGGCCCATGGCCACGGTACCGTCGCCACTGGCGACGGCATCCACGCCGGACGCAATGGCGTTCACGCCGGTGGCCCCGTCGTTGGCGTAGTTGCCGCCCTGCACGCCATCATCGTTGACGCTGTAGTAGTGCGTCTGTCCCGCCTGGAGCTGCGCGACATTGACCGCATCGGTGCCCGCGGTGCCCGCCGCCACATTCGTGATCTGTCGGGTTTCGCCGTTACCCCCCACACTGACCGCACCTCGAGTGCTTAACCAGGTGCTGCTGGTATCCGTGGATGGCGCATCGGTCACCGGATCGTAACCCGCCACACCCGCAGCCGTGTTGGCTACCGAATTGTTACCCAAGGCCACGCCGTGGTCGACCGTGCTCGACGAGAGACTCCCCAGCGCCACCGAGTTGTCACCACTGGCATCCGTCAGGTAGCCCATCGCCACGGCATTGGTGCCAGACGTGCTCGTCCGTCCGCCCACAGCCACTCCGGAAGCACCAGTGACACTTGCTTCCGAACCGAGTGCGACACCAGCCACTGAACCACCATCGACGAAGCTGTCGTTACCGATGGCCACCGTACCCCAACCACTAGAACCATTACCCAGCGATTGGGCATTCTCGCCAATGGCCACGCCTAGATTGCCAGGTACGCTGGCTCCGGTGCCCATGGAGATGGCACTCGTGCCGCCAGCAGTGGCACCGCCCACCGCGATCGAGCCATCGCCGGCCGCACTGGCATCCACCCCTGCCGCCAGAGCGTTGACCCCGGTCGCGCCATCATTGGCGTAATTGCCGCCCTGCACGCCATCATCATTGACGCTGTAGTAATGGGTCTCGCTGGCCTTGAGCTGAGCGACATTGACCGCATCGCTGTCCTCGGTACCCGCGGCCACGCCGGTGATCTGACGATAGACGTCATTCCCGGCATCACCCACGGCCACCGCGCCGGTGGTGCTCTGGGTAGCGGCGATCTCCGCATCCAGCCCATCGGCGGCGCCGGTGGTCGGGTTATAGCCCTGGATGCCTCCCGCGGTGTCGGCAATGGAGCCGTTGCCCAGCGCCACGCCCTCGGCCACGGTGACATCCGATCCGTTGCCCATCACGAAGGCATCGGCCACGTCCACGTCGTTGCCATTACCGATGATACGGCTACCATCGGCATCCGCCTGCAGGATATTGTCATTACCGAACACCCCGGCCTCGTCGGCATCGATGGTGTTGTTGTTACCTACGGAATAGGAGCCCGCCCCCGTAATGGTGGTCGGATCGCCGATGGCGCCGGAGCCGACACCACTGACCTGATTACCCGTGCCGATGCTGATGCTATCCTCGGCCGAGGCCACCGCACCGGTGCCCATCGCAATGGCATTGGGGCCACTCGCCTGCGCGACATCGCCCAGAGCCAGCGAACTCGGCCCCGTCGCCTGGGATTGATTGCCGACCGCAACGCCACCGGTTCCACTGGCGATGGCATCCACCCCCCCGGCCAGGGCATTCACGCCGGTCGCCCCGTCGTTGGCGTAGTTGCCGCCCTGCACGCCATCGTCATTGACGCTGTAGTAGTGCGTCTCGCTGGCCTTGAGCTGGGCCACGTTAACCGCGTCACTGTCTTCGGTGCCCGCAGCCACGCCGGTGATCTGACGATAGGTCCCCGCACCGGCATCACCCACGGCCACCGCCCCGGTGGTGCTCTGGGTCGCGGCAATGCCCGCATCCAGCCCATCGGCGGCGCCGGTGGTGGGGTTGTAGCCCGCCACGCCCGCGCCGGTGTCGGCGATCGAGCCATTGCCCAGCGCCATGCCCTCGGCCACGGTGACATCCGCCCCGTTGCCCATCACGAAGGCATCGGGTACATCGACATCGTTGTCGTTACCGATGATACGGCTACCGGTGGCTGCCGCATCCAGCACGTTACGGTTGCCGAAAACACCGGCCTCGTCGGCGTCGATGGTGTTGTCGTTGCCCACGGAATAGGAGCCCGACCCCGTGATGGTGGTCGGGTCGCCGATGGCACCGGAACCATCGCCGGACACGGTGTTGCCGGTACCGATGGAAATGGACTCGATGCCACTGGCCACGGCATCGGTGCCAAAGGCAATGGACGACGTGCCGGAAGCCGTCGCGGCATCACCGAACGCCAGGGTGGAATCCGCGGAAGCCGTGCTGCCCTGCCCAAAGGCCAGGGCAGTATCGCCGCTGGCAGTGACACCAGAGCCCAAGGCGATACTTTCGTCGACCGATGCTTGAGTATTGCGACCGATAGCAATAGCCCCGAGGGTCGAAGCCTGCGCATCATTGCCTATCGCAATCGATGCCGTCCCGGTCGCCATCGCCGGCGCCGCGTCGGTGACGCCAATACCAATGGCTCGCAGCGCCGTCGCCTGAGTGCCCCCACCAATAGCGGTTGCCGGGTTTAGATCATTATTCCCCGTACCGGGGGCGCCCCCTACCGCGCCGAAACCGATGGCGACACCACCATAGGTTTCCGCGAGGCCACCCAATGCAACCCCCCCCTGCTCGGTCCCAACACCTGTATTCCCGGTTTCGGCATAAGATCCGCGTCCGATGGCAATCGAGCTCTCACCACCAGTCTCAGCGTTATTCCCCAACGCAATGGCCCATTGGTTACAGGCGGTGGCACCGCTGCCAATGGCGATACGGCCGTTGTTGTCATTGCAGTCGTCGCCACCGCCGGCCTCGTAAGCATGAACCGGAGAGAGCGCACCGACACCGGCGACCAACCCAAGCGCCAACAGGGCACGGCGCACCAGACCGTCCCGGGATTTGGTCCGTCGCTTGGCCAGCTCGGAAGCCACGACGGACTGTCCACGAGACACGCTCCAGACGATGCGAAAGATGGTATTCATACCCCCTCCTGTTCCCGTGCGAGAGTTCTGGTCTCTCCGGTCAGAGAAAATTTCATTATTACTCGATGGGCCAGCTCACCACGTCCCTCGCTCCATCCCCGAAAGCGAAAACAGAGTGTCAGACTCACTCAGTCCGAATGGTTAACCGCTGAGGCCAGGCACTTTCCGTATTTCCGCCGTGAACTGGCCTCATGCCGGTCTACCAGGCACTGTCCCTACCACTAATGCAGAAGCCGCCCCAAATATTAAATAATTTAAATACGCCATTTCTAAGGTAGTGCCAGCCGCCTCATACTGACAAGCAGAAATGACTTAATTATCGAATCAAGACCACGAAAGGCTGAAGAGATCGTTGTTACAACATCACACAAATACCAGCTGAAGTATCCATCACTCAGTTTCTTCTACAAGATGTAGGGTGAAACGCATCAGCCATTACTTGCAGACAAGCCTTCAATAAAACATACGTATGTTTTATTTTTCGACAGCACAAGATGAAATATGCCGCGGCATGATTGCTCGGCACCGTAAGGAAGTTGTCTGGATACAAGAGCGGCGAGCACCCAACCGCTCAAGGGACAGGCGGGAAGATATCAGTCGAGAAAAGGTATTCCATCACTCAGGGGCGGCATGGCGCAAGAACTGGCGCTGCTGAGCTTCGAAGCCTCAAGCGGGCCTTCAGGAAAACACAAGATCACCATCTCGGCCCTACCGCCTTACCTGTCTTCGGATAACCTCTGGAGTCGATAGCCATAACGATAGACGGAAGAAAGTTTCCAGCCACGTTCGGCGTTCAAGCCCAGCTTTCTTCTCAGACGATAGATATGGACATCCAGTGTCCGGGACATCGGGCTTTCCTCCTGCCCCCAGATCGTCTCATAGAGGTAGGAGCGGCTCAGCGGATGATTCAGGTTACGCAGCAGAAACAGCGCCAGGCGAAATTCCTGGTGGGTCAACTTGACGGGCTCACCATCGACCGAAATGGTCTCTTCCCTGGGAGTCACGGTGATATCACCATGGCTGAAAGGCTCATCACGGTGCTTGCCCCCCACATGATGGCGGCGCAGTGTCGTCAAGACGCGCGCGATCAATTCTTCGGAACGAAAAGGTTTGCTGACGAAGTCTTCGGCACCAGCCTTCAAGGCCTCGACAACGTCCTGCTCCGAATCTCGGTTGGTCACCATGATCACGGGGGGAGGTGACTGGAAGTACTCATCCATCCAGTGCAGGATCTCTGGCCCGTTCATGTCCGGCAACATCCAGTCGAGGAGCACGAGGTTATAGGTATTGCGCTTGATCCCGCGAATGAAGGCCCTGGCATTCTGGTAGCTGTCGATCTGCCACCCCATTTCTCCGCCATCGACGCGCCAGTCCTTCGAACTTTGCTCCGACGCCGTTTGCAGCAGGCTCGATAGCTGACCGAGACATACGGGATCATCCTCAAGAATGGCTATGAACATCAGGATGCAGCTCCTCAAGCATGAATTTCACGATTCTTCATACATCATGAACGTCTCACGCAGTATAGCCAACCCGTCACACTTTGACACACTTCAACGTTTCCCAGAAAGTCACATGCTTCCAGATAGTTAAAAAAAGCCTGGCCAGGAGCCAGGCAAAAGCAGGGAGCCATGGGTGAGCCCATGACGCCGCCATGATATGCAATGCACGATAGAGTGTTAACTGATCAATCATGAAGAATTGAAAACATTAAATTAGAAAAAACAATCAATAACGCATACGACACACCTTCCCGAAAGCTCATTTTTCTTCACTCTCTAGCGCTTGAGCCCCATGCACATTGCGCGTAAACATGAGATGTTCATCAGGCTCTCCCTTCACCGAGCAACGTAGGGTAGCGTATGCCTTCAACGCCCCACCTTTTCTACCAGCCAAAGGTCAAGCTGTCCGGAAAGGCCTCTCGCCTCCTTGGCTTCGAAGGGTTATTTCGCTCGGTACGTTCGTCTGGTGAAGCCATCGCTCCATCCCGATTATCCTCGCGTCAGCGAGCCCAGCTGGAATCGAGCGGTCACTTTCTGTGGTCCCTGGAAGCCGCGACCCGCTTCATGGAAGTCCTGGGCGCCTCGTCTTCATTGACGATCAACCTCAACCTGCCCGGTCATCTTCTGGAGCAATCTCATTTCACACAGCGTGTTCTACAATGGCATCACGCACATCACTTGCATGCACATCGTATCGTGATCGAGATACTCGAAACTTCGGTCATACGTGACGTCGAGCGTGCCGCATTCCACTTGACTCGACTCAGGCAGGCCGGCTTCCGGATCGCCCTGGACGATTTCGGTATCGGTCACTCGGACCTGTCGAACCTTCGTCAACTCCCCATCGATATCGTCAAGATCGATACGGCACTGGTGACGGCCGCCTCGGGTCGGGACTCGGAACGAGATTTCCTGGAAGGACTGATGAACTTGCTGCACGGCCTGGGGAAGAAAGTCATTCTGGAGGGCATCGAATCAGAAGCTTCATTGGCACTGGCGCGAGACCTGGGGGCTCACGGTCTTCAAGGGTATTATTTTGGACACCCGATGCCCCCTCACCAAGCCTCCAGGTATCCACTGACTCAACCGCTACCGTCGTCCTGATCCATCGATCGAGACACCGTCGACACCTTGGAACACCTGCCATGACGCAAACGGCCCCGACACTCTCACTCGAGTGCCGAGGCCGCTCCATCACTGTCACACCGGCTCAGTTGACTGCTCTCTCCGTCACCTCGACCTCCACGCGGCGATTCGGCCTCAGACAGGCCTTGAGGCCCGACGTGGCGCGCGATCCGGGGCATTGAACGAGCGGATTTCGCTCGCCCAGCCCGATACTGCGAACCGTCGTCGTCGCCATGCCTTGATCGATCAACTCAGCCTGCACCGCGGCGGCGCGCCGTTCGGAGAGCATCAGATTATAGGCATCGCTGCCCAGGCGGTCGGTATAACCCATGACCACGATTTCCGGTGAGGAAAACTCCTCGCGTATTCTCTGGGTCAGTCTCGAGATCTCACGTCGTCCTTTGTTCGTCAGCGCACTGCTGTCGTAATCGAACAAGGTATCGGCAGCCAGCGTCATGGGCTCCGACGCTTCCCGGGGCTTGAGCAGGGCAGCACATTCGGACTCATGCCAGTGCAGGCTTTCGGCGAGCATGTCTTCACCGAACTGCACCTGATACTGACAGGTCCGATAATCTCCCTTTCCCGTCGGTACGTGAAAGATATAATTCCACTCCTTCACATTGAAGAGTCCCTCATCGAAGTGCGGATTCCCGAGCAGATCGCGAATCTGGTCCTTGGAAACCCCGACCTGCATCTTGCGGAGGTTCTCGATGTTGACGTAGGTCCCTTCCTCGATCCAGGCGCTATCCGGGTCCGGGAAGGCGACGCCTTCCCGTTCCATCGACCGGCCGGGCGCTGAATCCCCCTCGACCGTCGCGGCACATCCCTGAAGGCCCAGCACCGCCAGCCCGGCGATGCCAAGAGCCTGCTTCATACCACGATAGATATAATCATGCATGGTCAGCATCCTCGTCGCTTACCAGTGGAAACCCGCACCGACACCGGCGCCGAAGTTGCCTTGTGAATCTCCCGTGGCGTTGAGCTTGACCGCCCAGCGGCCGTTGTCGGAGAGACGCGATACCCCCACGGCCACTGCCGATTCGCCGTTGTAGGTTCCCGCGCCGGCGGACACCATGCTCTTGCCGGGCAAGTAGGCCTGTGGTACCGAGGCCGCAGCGATGGCGCTGGCCGTTCCCGCATTGGCCTGGTCCTCCACCTCGTCGATGCGGTTGTGCACCCCGCCGATCTGCTGGTTGAACTGCTGATTCAGTTCCTGAAGCTGCCCCACGTTCGCCGCATCGGTCGGCGCCTCGCCCGGGGCCACGTTATGGATCTGCGTCGGCTCGCCTTCCTTGCCGAGCGTCACCGAGCTGTAGTCCACGCTGCCGTCCTCGTTATGGTCGTAGTTCACCGCGCCTTCCTGCACCGACTTCAACTGGCGAACGTTGACCGCATCCGTGGCTTCGGTACCGCCCGCCACGTTGGTGATCTGGCGCTCGCCGCCTTCGCTGCCCACCGAGACTGCGCCTTGCGTCGAGGCCACGGATTCGTTGGAGAAGGCTTCCTCGGCGCCATCCATGCCCTCGCGGGTCGCCTGGGAGCCGGCCCCCAGGGCCACCCCACCTTCGCTCTCGGCCACCGCTCCATCGCCGGTCGCCACGCTGTCATCGCCCGAGGCCACACTCTCCGGCCCCATGGCAACACTCTCGGCACCCTCGGCCTTGGCTTCGGTCGCTTCGGAATTGGCCTTGAAGTACTTCGTCTCCTCCACTTCGATATTGCTGATCTGCTCCTGCACCTCCCACAGTTGGCCGCCATTGACCGCATCGGAACTGTCCTCGGCGATCTCGCCATCGGCCACGTTGGTGATGGTCGTGCCACCATCACCTTCCAGGGTGATGGAATCGTAGTCGACGCTGCCGTCGTCGTTGGTGTCGTACTTCACCGCCTGGTCGTCCAGATCCGCCAAGTCGTTGCTGATGTTGCTCACGTCCCCCTCGACGTTGGTCACCCGGCCGTCGAGTTCATTGACGTCGCCTTCGACGTTGGTCACTCGACCGTCCACGTTTTCCACCGCCTGGTTGGTGGCATGCAACTGGCTGCCGTTGATGGCGTCCGTGCTGTCGGCCGAGAGTCGACCCGCGGCGACATGGGTGATGGTCCGCTCGGCCCCGGCGGAACCGACACTGACCGTGCCGATCGGCGAGGCGCCCGCGAACGCATAGGTCTGGCCGCCGAGTGTGACATCAGCCGTGCCGACGGCCACCTGGGTCGTCGCCCCGGCCCCCAGCGCCACGCTATCGGCATCGCTGGCGGTCGCGCCATCCCCCATGGCGATGGCGCTGTCCGCCGTGGCCGTGGCATCCACGCCCGCAGCGATGGCGTTCACCCCCGTCGCGCCATCGTTGTCGTAGTTGCCGCCTTGGGTGCCGCCGTCATTGACGCTGTAGTAATGGACCTGGCCGGCTTCAAGTGCCTGCTGAGTTTCCCAAAGCTGGCTGCCGTTCACGGCATCGGCGCTGTCTTCTGCAACATCGCCATCGGCCACATTGGCAACCGTCTCACCACCTGCATCGACCCCGTCGCTGGTGATGGCTGGACCATCATTGATCGCCAGGCCATCCTCATTGATGACGGTATCCCCCACGGTGACGCTACTGAGATCCTCGAGATCCTTGGCCATTACCAGGTTCAGTTGCTCGCCATCACTGTCGACCCGCAAGTTGGCCCCCGTGGCGTCTTCACCTTCTGCCAGCTCACCGGAGACGGTCAGCGTCTCGTTGAGCTTCTTGGCGATGGGCTCCCCAGTGTTGCCCGCAAACCTGAGACCGTCGTTCAGCGTGGCCACTTCCTGCGAGTCGCCGGTTTCCGGATCTTCGTAGACGATGCGAGTGATGCCGTCCTGGCCATCGACGCCAGGCGCACCGGCTTCACCGCGAATAGTCAGACCGTCGTCGCCGTCGTCCCCATTCAGGGTGACGGAGTCGGCAGCCAGGTTCTTGTCCATCGCCACCACCAGGTCGCCGTCGGCACCCACGAAGGTCTTGATGTTCTCGGCGGAGTATTCGCCGTCGGCCTTGGTGCCTTCACCGACAATGTTGACCGTCTCGCCCAATCGCTTCTCGACACTGCCGGTGTTGCCGGCGAAGGTCAGCGGGTTCGTGTCGATCAGCTCGCCGCCGGCGTCATCGACGTACTGCTTGTTGACGACGCTGGTGTCGCTGTCGATCGGACCGTCGTAGTGGGCTTCGTTGTTGACCACCGAGAAGTTGTCGCCCAGGTGGGTGTCGCCCTCGACCGTGGTATCGCCTTCCACCGTCAGGTCACCGCCAAAGGTCGGCGACTCGGCGAGCTGGATTTCGATGCCACCGTCCTGGGTCGCCACGGTCTGGATGTTATCCGAGGAGTACGCAGAGTCACTGCCATCGGCATTCGTGGCATTGGCGCCGCCGACGATCGGCATGTCTTCGTTCAGGTTGCGCGTCAGGTACTGGCCGTTGGCCGTGCCGGTGTTGTCGTTGCCCGAGAAGCGCAGGCCGTCGTCTTCCAGTGTCGCGACTGTCTTGTCGTTGCCGTCGCCATCCTGGTAGGTCAGACGCGTCACGTCGGTGGCGTCGGCGACCACATCACCGGGCTCGATGCTCGGGCGCATGGTCAGCTCGGGGCTGACGCCGTCGGCGCCCGCCGGCCCGGTCAGGCCGATCGAGCCGTCCGCGCCGTCGATGCCCACACCGGCCTCGCCGTCCGCACCGTCGACGCCGATATAGCCGTCTTCGCCAGGCGCACCGTCTTCGCCCGGACCACCCACGCTCAGGTCGCTGCCCAGCGCGAGGTCGATCTGGTTGTCCTTCACCGTGCTGACGATGCTGCCGTCCTCACTGGTGTAGGCCACGGTCTCGCCCAGCTTGACATTATCCTCGGTCGCTGCCGGATCGTTCAGATCGGCGTTGTCCGCGGTGATGTTGAAGCCGGTGTCGACGATGGCGTCACCCGCTTGATCGACATACTCCTTGTTGACGATGCTCTTATCGCCGGTCGAGTCATCGATCGTGACGTCGTACTCGGTGGTGCCGTCCTGGTTGACGGTGAAATTGTCGCCCAGGAGGGTGTCGCCGTTGACCGTGGTATCGCCTTCCACCGTCAGGCTATCGCCGATGGTCACATTATCGGCCAAGTCAAAGGTCACTTCCTCGCGCCCATTGTCGGTCGCCTGGCTGATCGCCAGATTGCCATCTTCGTTGCGCAGGTTGACCTCGCCGTCAGGCGCCACATTGCTGGCCGCATCATCCTGAGCACTCAGATTCCAGCCGGCATTGGCCGTTTCATCCACCGCCTTGAGCTGTGAGACGTTCACCGCATCGGTATCCTCGACACCGGCCGCCAACCCGGTAATCTGGCGATTGCCCGGCACCGTCAATTGATTGCCATCATCATCGAAGCGGGCCACCTGAGCGATCGCGATTTCACCTATCGAGTCTTCGGTGATGTCCTTGCCATAGCCGTTGTAACCGGTCTGGGCACCCCGTACGGTTTCCGTCGCAGCCCCCAGAGCCACACTCTGCTCGTGCAGGACATCGGAACGTGCCCCCAGGGCGACACTGCCTTCGACGTTGGCCTGAGCGTTCGAACCCAATGCCATGGCACCCTGACCACCAGCAGAGCTGTAGTTACCAAGCGCCGTGCTACGCAGGCCGCTGGCCTCCGTTTCCGTTCCCACCGCCAAGGCATCTTCTGCAATGGCCTGAGAGGCAAGACCGATCGCTGACGAGCGCAGCCCCGACGCCGTGGAAATCTGGCCGAGCGCCATGGCCCCATCCCCCGAGGCCACCGCCGTATTACCGGCGGCGAAGGCTGCCAACCCGGACGCCTCAGAGCTATTGCCCAGCGCCATGGCATGATCCGCCGTGGCCGCAGCCTGGGTGCCCAGGGCCAGGGTATCGAAGGCATTGCTCGTCGCGTTGTTGCCCACCGCGAAGGCCCCGTCGCCGGTCACCACGTTGTCGTTACCCATGGCCACGGCGCCATTGCCGGTAGCCTGGTTGTTGACGCCCATGGTGATCGCGCCATTGCCATCGGAGGTATTGGTGTCGCCGATCGCCAGGGCACCATCGCCCTCGGAGGTGTTGTTGTTCCCCAGGGACACCGCCCCGGTACCTTCGGCATAGTTGTCCTTGCCCATCACCACGGCACCATCGCCGATGGCGGTACTCGGATCGCCGATGGCCACGGCACCATCACCTGTCGCAGTATTGCCGTCACCGATCGACGTGGAACGCCCACCATTGGCCGTTGCGTTGCGGCCGATGGCGACGGCCCCCTCGGTGTCGGCCAACGTACCCTGTCCAATGGCAATGCTATCGACACCATTCGCGGTGACATCATAGCCCAGCGATATGGCACGTTCGGCACCAGCGCCGGTGGATGCCGCCACCCCGGCGGCCAGGGAATCCACGCCCGCAGCGCCGTCGTTGGCATAGTTATCCTGCTGAACGCCACCGTCGTTGACGCTGTAGTAGTGCGCCTTGTTCTCGTTGAAGTAGTCGAGATTGACCGCATCACCGCCGTTCACCGGTCCGCCAACATTGGTGATGGTGTCACCGCCCATGTCGATGCCGTCGTCATTGATCGTCGTGTCGCCGATCGTCACCTCGTCGGAGAGGTCGAAGGTGACCTCCTCCAGGGCGCCATCGGTGGCGTTCTTGCCGATCACCAGGTTGCCGTCGGTGTTGCTCAGATCCACCGTGTCGCCCGGCGCCACATTGGTGCCATCGGCACTCTCGGCGGTCAGGTCCCAGCCGGTGGTAGCCACATCGCTGACCTGGGCCAGCTGATCCTCGGTGGCCGCCTGGCCGGAGATGAAGTTATCCGGGTCGAAGGTCAGGTTGGACAGCCCATTGATAGTGTCCCCGCCCCCAGTGTTGACCGTCACGTTGCCGAAGGTCGGCTGGTCGGTCATCACGATCTCGAGCGAGTCCGTGCCATTGGCCACCGTGCTGATATTGGTGTTGCCGCTGGCGTCCGCGCCACCGACCACGTTCAGCGTCAGCCCCAGGTCGCGGTGCACGTCGGTACCGCTATCCCCGGCGAAGTCCAGGCCCTGGCTGGTCAGATCCTGATTGACCAGGTCCAACTGTTCCTCGGTGGCCGCCCGACCGGCCGTGGCGAAGTCCCCGGCACTGAGATCGGTGTTGGACAGCCCCGTGATGTCGTTGGTGGTGCCGTCCGTCACCACGCTGCCCACGGTGACGCTGTTGTTGACCATCACGTCATCATTCAGGTCGAAGGTCACGTCTTCCTGGGCGCCATCGGTGGCGTTCTTGCCGATTACCAGGTTGCCGTCGGTGTTGGACAGATCCACCGTGTCGCCCGGCGCCACATTGGTGCCATCGGCGCCCTGGGCGGTGAGGTCCCAGCCGGTGGTGGCCACGTCGCTGACCTGGGCCAGCTGGTCCTCGGTGGCCGCCTGGCCGGAGATGAAGTTATCCGGGTCGAAGGTCAGGTTGGACAGCCCGTTGATAGTGTCCCCGCCCCCGGTGTTGACCGTCACATTGCCAAAGGTCGGCTGATCGGTCATCACGATCTCGAGGGCATCGGTGCCATTGGCCACCGTGCTGATGTTGGTGTTGCCGCTGGCATCCGCGCCACCGACCACGTTCAGCGTCTGCCCCAGGTCGCGATGCACGGCGGTGCCGCTGTCCCCGGCGAAGTCCAGGCCCTGGCCGGTCAGGTCCTGATTGACCAGGTCCAGTTGCTCCTCAGTGGCCGCCCGGCCCACAGTAGCGAAGTCCCCGCCACTGAGATCGGTGTTGGACAGCCCCGTGATGTCGTTGGTGGTGGCGTCCGTCACCACGCTACCCACGGTAACGCTGTTGTTGACCATCACGTCATCATTCAGGTCGAAGGTCACGTCTTCCTGGGCGCCGTCGGTGGCGTTCTTGCCGATCACCAGGTTGCCGTCGGTGTTGCTCAGGTCCACCGTGTCGCCCGGCGCCACATTGGTGCCATCGACACCCTGGGCGGTGAGGTCCCAGCCGGTGGTGGCCACGTCGCTGACCTGGGCCAGCTGGTCCTCGGTGGCCGCCTGGCCGGAGGTGAAGTTATCCGGGTCGAAGGTCAGGTTGGACAGCCCGTTGATGGTGTCCCCGCCCCCGGTGTTGACCGTCACATTGCCAAAGGTCGGCTGGTCGGTCATCACGATCTCGAGCGAGTCCGTGCCATTGGCCACCGTGCTGATGTTGGTGTTGCCACTGGCGTCCGCGCCGCCGTTGATGTTGAGCGTCTGCCCCAGGTCGCGGTGCACGTCGGTGCCGCTGTCCCCGGCGAAGTCCAGGCCCTGGCTGGTCAGATCCTGATTGACCAGGTCCAGTTGCTCCTCGGTGGCCGCCCGACCGACCGTGGCGAAGTCCCCACCGCTGAGATCGGTATTGGACAGACCGGTGATATCGTCGGTGGTGCCGTCCATGTTGATGTTGCCGCTGGTCACCCCGCCGGCGGTCATCGCCGTGGTCGTGGTGCCGTCGGTCACCGTGGTGCCGGTGGCCGTGGTGGTGGTCACGTTGCCCGCGCCATCATCCACGGTCAGCCCCGTGGTGCCCAGTACGCTGTCGCCCGCGGTGACGCTGTTCACCGTGATATCGTCGGCCAACTCGAAGGTCACGTCTTCCTGGGCACCGTCGGTGGCGTTCTTGCCGATCACCAGGTTGCCGTCGGTGTTGGACAGATCCACCGTGTCACCCGGCGCCACATTGGTGCCATCGGCGCCCTGGGCGGTCAGGTCCCAGCCGGTGGCGGCTACCTGTTCAACGGCCTTGAGCTGGCTGACATTGACGGCATCGGTGTCTTCGGCACCGGCCGCCACATTGATGATGCGTCGCTCGTTACCGGCGCTACCCACCGAGACCTCGCTGGTTGCCGTCGGTGCGGCCACCGCAATCGGGTTGCCATCCGCATCCAGCGGCTGATAGGCGGCAGACCCCAGAGTGCTGCCATCGGCAATCGATCCCGCGCCCAGCGCGACACTTTCATCGTTCGTCACGCTCGCACTCGAACCGATCGCAATACCATCCAGTTGGCCCGCTCCGGTTGACGCCGAAGAGCCCAGGACAATATTACGCTGTCCTTGCGCCTGAGCGCCCGTACCGATGGCCAGATCATCCGAGCCAAAGGTGGCCGCATTATTGCCGATGGCGATCTGCCGATCGCCGAACACGTCGTTGCTGGCACCATGTCCCAGAGCAACGGAAGAGATCCCACGCGATAAGGCATCGGTACCGATGGCCACACTGTCGGCCTGATCGGTACTGGCCCCATACCCCATGGCCACGGCGCCGTCCCCACCGGCGGTGGCATCCACTCCGGCGGCCAGGGCGTTCACCCCGGTAGCGCCGTCGTTATCGTAGTTACCGCCCTGGGTGCCACCGTCATTGACGCTGTAGTAGTGCGCCTTGTTCTCGTTGAAGTAATCGAGATTGACCGCATCGCCGCCGTTCACCGGTCCGCCGACATTGGTGATGGTGTCACCGCCCATGTCGATGCCGTTGTCGTTGAGCGTCGGGCCGTTGTTGACCGTCAAACTATCGGCTGTCAGATCGGCGCTGGTCGCGACCGTCACATCGGTGCCGGTACGTTCGATCTCGATGTTCTGGCCATCGAGGAACTGCACCGTATCTCCCGGCGCCACATTGGTGGCGGTATCGCCGTTGGTCTGAACGTTCCAGCCGGTGGTGGCCACGTCGCTGACCTCGGCCAGCTGGTCCTCGGTGGCCGCCTGGCCGGAGGTGAAGTTATCCGGGTCGAAGGTCAGGTTGGAGAGACCATTGATGGTGTCCCCGCCCCCGGTGTTGACCGTCACGTTGCCGAATTGCGGCTGGTCGGTCATCACGATCTCGAGGGCATCGGTGCCATTGGCCACCGTGCTGATGTTGGTGTTGCCGCTGGCATCCGCGCCGCCGACCACGTTCAGTTGCTGGCCGAGATCACGATGCACCGGGGTGCCGCTGTCGCCGGCGAAGTCCAGGCCCTGACTGGTCAGGTCCTGACTGACCAGGTCCAGCTGCTCCTCGGTGGCCGCCCGACCCACGGTGGCGAAGTCCCCGGCACTGAGATCGGTGTTGGACAGCCCGGTGATCTCGTCGACGGTGCCGTCCATGTTGATGTTGCCGCTGGTCACTCCGCCCGCGGTCATCGCCGTGGTGGTGGTGCCGTCGGTCACCGTGGTACCGGTGGCCGTGGTGGTGGTCACGTTACCCGCGCCATCGTCCACGGTCAGGCCGGTGGTATCCATCACGCTGTCACCTGCCGTGACGCTATTCACCGTGATGTCATCGGCCAGTTCGAAGGTCACGTCTTCCTGGGCACCGTCGGTGGCGTTCTTGCCGATCACCAGGTTGCCGTCGGTGTTGCTCAGGTCCACCGTGTCACCCGGGGCCACGTTGGTGCCATCGGTGCCCTGGGCGGTCAGGTCCCAGCCGGTGGTGGCCACGTCGCTGACCTCGGCCAACTGGTCCTCGGTGGCCGCCTGGCCGGAGGTGAAGTTATCCGGGTCGAAGGTCAGGTTGGAGAGGCCATTGATGGTGTCGCCGCCCCCGGTGTTGACCGTCACGTTGCCGAATTGCGGCTGATCGGTCATCACGATCTCGAGGGCATCGGTGCCATTGGCCACCGTGCTGATGTTGGTGTTGCCGCTGGCATCCGCGCCACCGACCACGTTCAGTGTCTGCCCCAGGTCGCGATGCACGTCGGTGCCGCTGTCGCCGGCGAAGTCCAGGCCCTGAGCCGTCAGGTCCTGATTGACCAGATCCAGTTGCTCCTCGGTGGCCGCCCGGCCCACGGTGGCGAAGTCCCCGGCACTGAGATCGGTGTTGGACAGCCCGGTGATCTCGTCGGCGGTGCCGTCCATGTTGATGTTGCCGCTGGTCACCCCACCGGCGGTCATCGCCGTGGTGGTGGTGCCGTCGGTCACCGTGGTGCCGGTGGCCGTGGTAGTGGTCACGTTGCCCGCGCCATCGTCCACGGTCAGGCCGGTGGTATCCATCACGCTGTCACCTGCCGTGACGCTATTCACCGTGATGTCATCGGCCAGTTCGAAGGTCACGTCTTCCTGGGCACCGTCGGTGGCGTTCTTGCCGATCACCAGGTTGCCGTCGGTGTTGGACAGATCCACCGTGTCGCCCGGCGCCACATTGGTGGGATCGGCGCCCTGGGCGGTCAGATCCCAGCCGGTGTTGGCCACGTCGCTGACGCCCTTGAGCTGGGCAACGTTCACCGCATCGCTGTCCTCGGTACCCGCGGCTACGCCGGTGATCTGGCGATAGACGTCACTGCCGGCATCTCCGACGGCCACCGCGCCGGTGGTGCTCTGAGTCGCGGCGATGGCCGCATCCAGACCATCGGCGGCACCAGTGGCCGGGTTATAACCCTGGATACCCGCACCGGTGTCGGCGATGGAGCCGTTGCCCAGCGCCACCCCTTCGGCCACGGTGGCATCCGCCCCGTTACCCATCACAAAGGCATCGGGGACATCGACATCGTTGTCGTTACCGATGATACGGCTACCGTCGGCAGTGTCGGCCAGTACGTTGCGGTTGCCAAAGGTTCCCGCCTCGTCGGCATCGATGGTGTTGTCGTTACCCACCGAATAGGAACCCGCCCCCGTGATGGTGGTCGGATCGCCGATGGCCCCGGAACCGACGCCGTCGACCTGGTTACCCGTACCGATGCTGATACTGTCCTCGACCGAGGCCACCGCCCCGGTACCGATCGCGATGGCATTGGGGCCACTCGCCCGGGCGGTATCGCCCATGGCCAGCGAGCTCGTGCCCGCCGACTCGGACTGGTTGCCGATCGCGACGCTGGCGATGGACGCAGCCAAGGCGCTCTCGCCCAGGGCCGTAGCATTCTCGGCGTTCGCCCGGGCGAGATGTCCGACAGCAGTGGCGTTGTCGCCACCGGCAACGGCATCGTGCCCCAGGGCCGCCGCACTCACGCCGGAGGCAGTACTGTTCGTTCCCAGTGAATAGGCATTATCCGCCAATGCGCGGGCCACACTGCCGATTGCCACTGATTGGGTGCCGGTCGCCTCCGTATCGCTGCCCAGTGCGACCGCAAACGTATTGCTTGCCGATGATCTCAAGCCAATGGCGGTTGCGTTATCGGCATCCGCGACCGCCGCCGTTCCGACAGAAATCGCGGAATGGGCCAGCGCCTGGGTCGGCCCATCGGCCGACGACTCTCCCCCGATGGCCACGGCAGACTCCCCCGTGGCTTGCGACCCGACACCCGCCGCCAGCGCGTTCTGCGCGGTGGCGCCATCGTTGGCGTAGTTGCCGCCCTGGGTCCCGCCATCGTTGACGCTGTAGTAATGGGTCTCGCCGGCCTTCAACTGCGCGACATTGACCGCGTCGCTATCCTCGGTGCCCGCAGCCACGCCGGTGATCTGGCGATAGACATCATTGCCGGCGTCGCCCACGGCCACCGCTCCGGTGGTGCTCTGAGTGGCGGCGATATCCGCATCCAGCCCATCGGCGGCGCCGGTGGTGGGGTTATAGCCTGCCACGCCCGCGCCGGTATCGGCTCTCGAATCGGCACCAAGCGCAACCCCCCCTTCTTGAGAAGCATTCGCCGAGGAGCCGATCGCCACACCATCATCTGCCGATACGATGCCATTGAGCGCGACCGACGCATCGCCCGAGGCCGTCGCGCCTGAATTGATCACATCGCCGATGGCGATGGAGCCCACGCCACTTGCGTTTGCCTGAAAGCCAAGCGCCGTGCTGCGCAATCCAGCGCTGGTCTTCCGGCCCATCGAAATGCCGTAGCTGCCGCTCAGTGTCTTGGCCTGATCGCCAATCGCCACCCCCCAGGACACCTGGGTTCCCGCACCGATCGAGACACCCACGTTATCGCTGAGGCCTTCCGTCGCATCGCCAATCCCAACATAGGCACCGTGCCCGATCGCCACATCACCGACTCCCGAAGCTGTCGCGCTATCGCCGACGGCAACGGCGCTATCGTCGGTTGCGCTGGCCCCGACCCCGGCTGCGAGCGCATTCACGCCGGTGGCACCATCGTTGGCGTAGTTGCCGCCCTGGGTGCCGCCATCGTTGACGCTGTAGTAATGGGTCTCGCCGGCCTTCAGCTGGGCGACGTTGACCGCGTCGCTGTCCTCGGTGCCCGCGGCCACGCCGGTGATCTGGCGATAGACGTCATTGCCGGCATCGCCCACGGCCACAGCACCCGTGCTGCTCTGGGTGGCGGCGATATCCGCATCCAGCCCATCGGCGGCGCCGGTGGTGGGGTTATGGCCCGCCACGCCCGCGCCGGTATCGGCGAGGGAGCTGTTGCCCAACGCCACCCCTTCGGCCACGGTGACGTCCGCCCCGTTGCCCATCACGAAGGCATCGGGCACGTCCACGTCGTTGTCGTTGCCGATGATCCGGCTGCTGGTGGCCGCCGCGTCCAGTACGTTACGGTTACCGAACACTCCCGCCTCATCGGCGTCGATGGTGTTGTCGTTCCCTACCGAGTAGGATCCATCCCCCGTGATGGTGGTCGGGTCGCCGATGGCACCGGAACCGACACCACTGACCTGGTTGCCCGTACCGATGCTGATCGATTGGTCGCCGGTCGCCGTGGCATTACTCCCAATGGCCAGGGCATCTTGCCCCGTCGCTTGGGCTTGATAGCCGACGGACACGGTTCTGTCAGTGGCGTTGTTACCGGCATTGCGACCAATCGCAATGTTATCACTGCCGGTAATCGCGCTTCCCGCGAAATAACCGACGCCAACGTTGTAGCTACCGGTAACGTTCGAGCCCGCGCTATTCCCTCCGGCAAAGTTGGAATCCCCTTCGACTTGTCGACCAGCGTCTTGACCGACCCCGGTGTTGGAGTTGCCCACAACATCATGGCCCGCCCAGGCACCGAAGCCCGTGTTCAGGTCTCCTTGCACGTTTTGCGAGGCGAAATGCCCCATGCCGGTATTGTCACGCCCCGCCGAGCCCATGCCCGCATCGAAACCGATAAAGGCATTGTCGACGCCCGACACGGCCTGCCCTGCGTCTCTCCCGATATAGATATTGCGATCGCCCGACGCCCCTACTCCGGCACCATGGCCGATGGAGACCATGCCTTCTGCCGCTGCCGTGGCCTCGCTCCCCAAGGCGACGGCATTGGGACCGCCCGCCTGGGCGGTATCGCCCATGGCCAGCGCGCTCGTGCCTGTCGACTCGGCCTGGTTTCCGATCGCGATGCCAGCAAGAGACGAGACCGCGGTATCAGAACCGATTGCAAGCGCCCTTTCACCTGACACCGTAGAGTCATCACCCAGGATAATCGCCCTTTTACCTGATACCGCGGAGTAATTGCCTAAGACAACTGATCGATTCCCGGACGCCAGGCTATCATTACCGATAGCGATAGACTGGAACCCTCCAGCCTTGGTTATCCTGTTACGGGCAGTGCCAATAGCGATAGAACGATGCGCATCCGCCCAAGCACCAGCACCTAACGCTGTACCAATCCGGTTGGTTCCATCCGCATTAACTCCACCGGCCCTGGCCTCATGCCCAACAGCCACACCGCCATTTGCTGAGGCTATACGGCCGATTGCCACCCCACTCTGGAACGGCTGGGATGGCACAGGCGCACCAGTAATTTCAGCATTAGCTGCCTCACTCCCCCAGCCAATGGAGATAGCTCCATCCTGACAAGCCTTAGCATTAAACCCAATGCCCACCCGGGTATTATTATTGCCGTTATTGGCGCAATCATCGGCATCCATTAAGGCGTTGGCGCCCACGTCTGGCGCAATCAGTACCAGCGAGCCAGCGGCCAACGCGATGGCTACCGTCATTGGGCGAAGCAGAACAGGACCGCCGGTAGTGGTGGCTCCTGGCGCCGACAGCCGGCCGACCACCTGTTGCCGTGTCGCGGCTTTGTCACGGCTGCGGGCCGTTTCAGACGCGACGATCAGACGACCAAGAGTACGATTCCAGATCAGGCGAAACACGTTGTTCATTACAGCTCTCCCCGCTCTCCAGCGCCTGCGGGCATATCGGCGCTGAAAAAGGTTGCCATTGAGGACACCGGGCCTGGTCGCCTGGAATCGACCTGCTTGACAGGACGAACAAGACATCAGATCAGGCCTTGCCCTGATTTTATGAGAAAACAATAGAATTAAGTTGCGAGGAGAAATTACCACAGCGGCAACACTTAACTACCGGGATTAACAAAAGTTCACCCACCACATCAGCGACCAACACTTCACTTTATTTAAAACTTCACCAGGGGAGTTAACATTTCGCCAAACAAACCATAAAAAAACATGAACACCAGAAAACCTCACAAACAAACGCCCGTGTAAAAAACAACAAAAATTAATACCCACGAACCCACAACTCATTGATACAAAACAAATAATCCACATAGCTAAAAAACAGAACTTCAGCACATATCGAAACCTCCCTTAACTCACACCACAGATAGAAACAGAGCACTCCCGACTACCAAAAGAATATGAACATGCTCGAGGCCACGGTACTATAATGAACAAATGTCACTGACAGGCCGTACCGAATCGTGCTTTCGCGTATGCTGGGTCCATCCAGTGAATGGCCTGTCTCTTTCAGGTGATGTCGAGCGCAGGAGTGAACAGATGAATGGATGGTATCGATACGGCCTGACTGGCCTATGCTGCACCGCCTTGCTGCTGAGTTCGGCGGTGCCTGCCGATGAGCCCGTCTCGACCGAGCGCTATCGTGTGCAACCGGGCGATACGCTCTGGGACATCACGGAGCGTTACCGCGGCGAAGCCAAGGAGTGGCCGATTGTCCGGAAGGCCAATCGGGTGGAAGAGCCCCGCCATATACAGCCCGGTGACGTTCTGGACCTACCGCCCCTGCCCGATCTGTCCGCCGAGGTTCGCCATCGTGAAGGCAGCGCCTGGCTGATCAGGGAGGGTGGCGAGCGGCTTCCCCTGCGCACGGACATGGAACTGCTCCCCGGCGATGCCGTGGAAACCTCGAGCCAGGCTTTCGTGTCGCTCCGCCTCCCGCATGGCGAAGACGTGGTACTGCCTTCCAGCACCCGGGTGATCCTGAAGCGGCAGGATCGTCGCAGTACCCGGCTTTATCTTGAACAAGGAGAACTGGAAGCTCGAGTACCGGCCCAGCGCGATCACCGGGAAGTGCTGAGTATCGATACCCCGACGGGCATCGTCGGCGTGCGCGGCACGCACTTCCGGGTAACGCAAGCCGAGACGGAAACCCGCATCAGCACCCTGGAAGGGGAAGTGGCCTTGAGCCAGGACGCAAGCACCACCAGCGTGCCCGCCGGCCGGGGGGCTCTCGCGAGCTCGACATCGGACCTCCGGCTGACCCGCCTGCTGCCCGCGCCGCTCCTGCAGGGACGCGATAAAGCCTTCGACCAACCCCTGAAAATTGATCTTGCGACCGTACCGGAGGCCGAAGCCTATCGCGTGCAACTGGCGCGGGACCCCAACTTCCAGACCATCTTCCGTGACAAACGGGATGACTCGAGCTCCATTACCTTCGACTCGGTACCGCAAGGCTTCTACTATGCGCGAGGATCGGCCTTCGACGCCCTCGGCATCGAGGGCCGATATGATCGCCGGTTGATCCTGCACCGCCCGATCGAGGCAAGCCTGGAAGCCATCGATGACGGCTACGTTTTCCACTGGACCGATATCCCCCGCCTGGAATATCGCCTACAGTTGTCCGAAGATAGTTCGTTCAGCGACCCTTTCATGAACCGGTCATTTTCGGGAAGCCAGGGCGTCACCTTGCGCAACCTGCCCACGGACGACTTCCATTGGCGTTTGCAGGTGTCCAGCGCGAATGGTGAACTCGCGTCCCCGACCATAGTGGCCTCCGGGAGGCAAGGTGCCGCACGCCAGCCATAGCCTGCTTCGTGGTCTGACCAGAACCTGGCTGTTGATCGGCATCCTGCTGGTGGTGCTTACCTGGTGGGCCGGGCAGCGTTCCTGGTTCACCGATGCCTACATCTATGATCGATTGCTGACGACCCAGACGCTACCGCCAAGCGACGATATCCTGATCGCGGCCATCGATGAACGAAGCTTGAAAACCCTGGGCCAATGGCCCTGGCCGCGCGATGTGCACGCTGACCTGCTGGACCGCCTTGCCGATGCCGGCACCAGCGCCGTGCTCTTCGATGTGGTATTTGCCGAGCCCGCACGAGAGGCCCATGACGACCAGCATCTCGCCCGGGCCATCGAGCGCCATGGTCATGTCTTCCTGCCCGTGATCCATGTCGAGACGAATGGCCTCTCGGCGGATTCTCGCCGCTTGCCGCCGGTTGCTCCCCTTCGCGACGCGGCCCGCGGTATCGGGCATATCGATATCCGGACGGATTTCGACGGCGTCGTGCGCCACATCAAGTTGCGGGACAACCACATCCCCCAACTGACGCTGCGGCTCTATCAGGACCTGGCGGCGTGGAACGACACGACGCCTTCCGGTACCACGCAACGCCTCCTGGCCAGCAACAACCCCGATATCGACGTCCGCATTCCCTACCGAGGCCCGACATACCACTATCCGCGCGTTTCCTATGTCGACATCCTCGAAGGACGACTTCCCCGCTCCTTGCTGGAAAATCGCATCATCATGATCGGCGCCACGGCCAAGGGGCTGGGAGACCGCCATCCGACACCTTTCGGTGGCTCCGCGGGAGGCATGCCCGGCATCGAGATTCAGGCCAACTTGCTGGACGGTCTCCTGCAGGGCGACACCATTCAGGAAGTGCCCGACTGGATCGCTTCGATACTCTCCATACTTCCCTTGCTGGGATTCATGGCGCTTGTCTGGGCATTCAAGTTCCGCCATATGGCCAAGCTGACCCTGGTCGTGCTGGCCATGGCGTTGCTGGGCGCCTGGGGTTTGCTGGCCATGGGGTGGTGGTGGCCGGTTACGGTCAGCCTGTGCTCGGTCATCGCAGCCTGCGTGCTCATCAGCTGGCGCTGCCAGGCCACGGCCCTGCTCTGGTTCCAACGGGAAATCACACGCCTCGAGAAGGAGCCCAGTCTCATTCCGGAACCCGCCCCCGACCGGACGAGGGAATGGGGGCTCATGCTGCATCGACGACTCCTCTCACTCGAGCGAGCCATCACACGTATCCACAATACCCGTCAGTTCATTGCCGATTCGATGGATTCCATGCCCATCGCTACCCTGGTGGTGGATATGCAGGGTCATATCATTCTCTCCAGTGACCAGGCCAGGCAACTGCTTCGGCGCTATCGTATCGACGACAGGAGTACGCTCAAGGAATTGCTGGATGTCATGATCCCTGAAGGGCAGACCGTCGCCAAGAAAAGCAGGCAGACCAATAACGACGGGCTTGGCGAACTCGACGATACGCTCTACAAGGGCAACGACGAACGCCACTATCATCTCAAGGTCTCGCCTTTGGTGACCGCTGTCGATGCCTTCGAGGTTGGCTGGCTGGTCGGCCTGGTGGATGTGACCAGCGAACGACAGGCGGAAGAGCAACGTGCCAGCCTGCTGCGCTTCCTGTCCCATGACTTGAAGGCCCCCCAGTCCAGTATCCTGGCCCTGACCCAGCTTCAGCGCACCTCATCTTCACGATTGTCCGAGCAGGATCTTCTCGATCGTGTCGCACAGCAGGCTCGCAATGCGTTGACGCTCACCGACAGCTTCATGCAGTTGACCAAGGTCGAGTTCGGCGCCATGGAGAAGAACTTCGTGCTGCTCTCCGACGTGATTCTGGAAGCCATCGACCAAGCCTGGCCGGCGGCACAGCAACGGTCCATCGGCATCGAATGCGACGCCGAGGATGAGTGCCCCATGGAGGGCGATCGTGCCTATCTGCTGAGAGCCGTCTACAACCTGCTGGATAACGCCATCAAGTACAGCCCGCCCGATACCCGGGTATCGATCGAGGCTCGGGAGACACCGGAAGACATTCGCGTCGTCATCCAGGATCAGGGCGTCGGCATTCCCGAACAGGATCTGCCGTATATCTTCGACAGCTATCAGCGCAGCTCCGGTGCCAGCCTGTCATCGGGCTATGGCCTGGGTCTGTCGCTGGTGAAGTCGGTAGTGGAACGACATGGCGGGACTATCGAATGTCGAAGTACCGAGAATCTCGGTACCCGATTCCAGCTCACCTTCCCCACCCAGACGGACCGGCTGGATGAAGAAAACCTGAATGGCCTGGAGACCGAGCACCAGACCCGATAGGTAACATCACTCGCGGCTCAGGACTCGCGAACCTCGATGACGATTTGCTCCATTCGCCGACATTGATCGACGCCGTCATCCTCTCGGCAGGGCGAAGTCGACTCCGAGGTCAGTGTCACGTCCTCGGCAGATGCACCATCTCGAGCCAGCAGAAAACGCCGAACGGCCTGGCGCTGCATCCGGTACCGCCCCGGATCTGGATAACTGGCCAGGGACAGTGACGGGGTCCGGAAGTCACGCTGCAGGAGACTCGCGAACTCATCCAGCAACCGCCGGCCTTCATCGGTCAAGTCGCCCTCCGCCGAAAATACGCCGGCGATAGGCAGGCGGTAATGCTGAAGCACGCTCTTGCCCTCGATCGGCTCGGCCTCAATGGCCGAAAAGCGCGTGGCACACCTGGCCGTTCGCCACTGCATACTCTCGACGCGCATTGACTCATCGAACAACAACTGGAATTGGCACATCATGCTGCCCAGACGACCGTGGTCACTGAGATCGAACAGGTAGTCCCAAGTCCGGACGTTGATCAGCCCCTCGGAGAAATGGGGATTGCCCAGCAGGTCCCGCACCTGATCCTTGGTCATGCCGGAGTGGACCGTCTGGATCGCGCGGGATGCTTCGAGGGTTCCGCCCTGCATGTAGGCGTCATGGGGATCGGGGAAACGATCGCCACCTCCCATCCCCGAACAGCCGTTCAACATCAGTAACATCGAGAGAGCGATACCAAGTGGCACTACCCTGATCGAGCACAGAGGCACTCCCCGCGCGTTTCGGTCGCTGGAATGCGTTGTGCCGGGCAAGTCATCAAGCGTTTCCCTGATAGCTTTCATGGTGCTCACTTCAACTCGTCTCCACCTTTTAGCTTCAGGGTACTCCACACAACCTCTTTCCCCTACCCAGCCTCTTTCCAGGTCAGAATGTTTTACTTCTGCCAATCGCTATCGGGGATGCGCTGCAAGTGAAGATGGCTGGCCAAGCGAATGGCCGGGCGCACCAGAAACTGGAAACTGCCGATGATGAACATCCAGACCGCCAGGGTTTCCTGGCTCGGGTAGAGAAAGAGCACACTGCCGACGAGAAACCAGATGGCAATCAGGAAGTCATTGGCGATGCTGAGTGTCTCATAGCGCCTGCGAATGACCAGTTCCTCGTGGCCGATCCTGAGCGTCAGCGGATCATCGATGCGTGGGGACTTCTCCATGTGGGTCTCCTCGTTTCCTCACACTCCACGGATGGTAGACATCGTCCGGCTGACGTCCTGGCTGGTGGGTGCCCGGCGACAGCAAATCGAGTGGCTCGACTCGCGTATCATGACGTCGCCGTCTCCATGGGCTGACGATCATCCCGCTCGGCGGCCCTCGAGGCGGCATCGAGTCCCAGGAAGCCGCCCGACTGCCGCTGCCATAGCGCGGCATAGAGCCCATCCTGGGCCAGTAGCTGCTCGTGGCTACCGGTCTCGACGATGCGTCCGTCGTCGATCACCACCAGGCGATCGAGCATGGCGATGGTCGACAGGCGATGTGCGATCGCAATGACCGTCTTGCCTTCCATCAACGCATAGAGCTGTTCCTGAATGGCCGCCTCGACCTCGGAGTCCAGCGCCGAAGTCGCCTCGTCGAGTACCAGGATCGGGGCGTTCTTGAGCAATACCCGAGCGATCGCGATGCGCTGCCGCTGTCCACCCGACAGCTTCACGCCACGTTCGCCGACATGCGCATCCAGCCCCCGGCGCCCCTGAGGGTCAATCAGGTCATCGAGGAAACTGTCGGCATGGGCCTGACGCACCGCTTGCTGAATGGCGTCCTCGCTGGCTTCCGGGCTGCCGTAACGGATGTTGTCACGCACCGAGCGGTGCAGCAGCGACGTATCCTGGGTCACCATGCCAATACGACGGCGCAGCGACTCCTGGGTCACGCCGGCAATGTCCTGACCATCGATACGGATCGCCCCGCTCTCCAGGTCGTAGAAACGCAACAACAGGTTGGCCAGCGTCGACTTGCCGGCGCCGGAACGGCCGATGATGCCGACCTTCTCGCCGGGTGCGATGGCCAGGTCCAGGCCGTCGAAGACGCGACGCGCCTCGCCATCGGGCAGATCATAACCGAACCGCAGCGCCTCGAAACGAATCTCACCCCGGGGCACATCGAGTTCGCCGGCATCCGGCGCATCCAGCACTGCCGGTGTCCGCGCGATGGTATTGATGCCGTCCTGCACGGTGCCGATATTCTCGAACAGGCTGGCCACCTCCCACAGGATCCAGTCGGACATGAAGCGAATACGCATCACCAGCCCGATGGCTACCGCGATCACGCCCAGTGACACCGCCTCCAGATACCAGGCACCTACTGCCATCGCGGCGATACCCACGAGCAGCAGCGAGTTGAGCAGCGTCAGACTCACCGACAGCCGGGTGGCCAGACGCATCTGTCGATGCACGGTGACCATGAAAGTCTCCATGGCATCACGTGCATACGCCTGCTCGCGGCGTGTGTCGGCGAACAGCTTGATGGTCTGGATATTGCTGTAGCTGTCCACCACTCGGCCCGTCATGCGCGCGCGGGCATCGGCCTGGGCCATGGAGACATTGCGCAACCGGGGCACGAAGTACGCCATGATGCCGACGTACCCCGCCAGCCATACCACCAGGGGCGCCATGAGCCAGGGCTCGGCGTTACCCAGCAACAGCATGGCCCCGGTGAAGTAGACGGCCACATAGACCAGCAGGTCCATCAGCTTCATGACCGTCTCGCGTATCGCCAGTGCCGTCTGCATGACCTTCTGCGACACACGTCCGGCAAACTCGTCCTGGAAGAACGCCATGCTCTGGCGCAGCATATGGCGATGCGATAGCCAGCGGCCGAGCATCGGATAATTGCCGAAGATGCCCTGATGGGTCAGCAGCGACTGCAACAGCACCAGCAAGGGCAGCCCCACGACGACCAGCAGCCCCATGCCGGCCAGGCGCCAGCCGTGCTCGGCGAGAAAGCCGTCGCGCTCGGCGCTGGACAGCCAGTCGACCAGCTCGCCCATAGTGTGGAAGAACACCACTTCGGCGGCCGATACCAGGGCGGTGGCCAGCGACATGGCCAACAACAGGCCGGCCACCGGGCGAGAGAAATGCACGATGAAGGGCAGCAGCCCCCGTGGTGGTACCCGAGGTTCGTCCTCGGGGTAGGGATTCACCAGATTTTCGAAGTAACGGAACATGGCGACACTCTTGAAAGAAGGACAGGATGGACAAGGCGAGCCTGCAAGATAATTCCTCAACTTAACTTTAGGTCAAGGGCTTCACCAGACTCCGTCATGATCCATCCTCGCCCGCTCAGGACGACGACGTCGCGATCCTCCAGCTATTATCGGTCAAGGCCACGCCTCCTTCGGGCGTGACCCTGACGGTATCGCTCAGTCCGATGCCCCATTCCCCCGGCAGGCGAAGGCAAAGCGGTAGATGGAAGACCATGTCGCGCTCGAACATGCGAGTCTGTCCTCGCGCGATGAACCCCGTTCCCTCGACCCAGCTTGGCGGGAATTGAGCCCCCACGGCGTAACCGAACACCCCGGAAAAGAACACCCGCTCGGCATGGGGGGCCAGCACCGTCTCGGCGGCACGCGCCGCATCATCGAAGGTATTGCCCGGCCGCATGGCCGTGCACAGGGTATCGCCGAGCGTCCGACATAGCTCGCCGAGTTCGCGCATCTCGCGGCTTGGCTCTCCCACTACCGCGGTCCGCATCATCGGCGCAGTATAACGCTGGAAGGCCGCCCCGAATTCCAGAAACACCGGCTCGCCCGCTCCGATCGTCTGGCGCTTGTGGTTGACGTGGATGGTGCCGATGCGCCGCCCGCTGGTGACGATGGGCTGCAGGCTCATGAACTCGCTGCCCGCCGCCAGCATGGCCCTGGCACCCTCGGCTGCTACCTGATTGTCGGTGACACCCGGCTCGATGATCGCCTCCGCCGCGTGCAGCCCCAGGGAGGTCAGCCGAGCGCTTTCGCGCAAGCACGATAGCTCCGCCGCACTCTTGACGATCCGCACCCGATCGAGGAGATCACCACCGTCGTTGCGAAAACGCGCCCTCCCCAATCTAGCCTGAAGCTCGCTGATCACTCCGAAGCGCAGCCCCGCGTTGAAAGCGTCCAGACCGATGACACCATGCGGCGCCAATGTCTCGACCAACGGCTCGACGACCTCGTCGATGCTCTCCCAGCGGTAGCCGAGAATCTCATCGACCATGGCAGTGACTACCGCCGGCCCGGTCTCGATCGACGGCACCTGCAGCACCAGGCGGTCATCGGTCACCACCAGGCAGGCATGCACCGAGACCTCGAAGGTGTGATAACCGGTCAGGTAGTACAGATCGGCCGGATCGGTGAGCAACAGGGCATCGAAGCCCGTCTCGCGCATTCGCCGACGCACCTCGCGGCGACGCGTCTCGAACTCCTCCGGAGCGAATGGCAACTCGCTTCCCTTCTGGGTCGCGGCGAGGGCATGACGGTAGGCCTGATAGTCCATGGCAACGCTCCTGAGATGGTGCCTAGGCATTGTGTGCCGAGAGGCACACGAGCTTTCCCAGTGTAGGCGGTCGTTTCAGGAAGCCGAAATAAGACTGTTCCCACTTCCTGCGGTTTCGTAGAATCCTGCACGAGAATCCAGGTAACAGGACAACGCAATGGGCAGGGCCTTCCAGAACCGCAAGGAATCCATGGCCAAGACGGCCGACGCGAAAACCAAGGTGTACAGCAAGTTCGGGCGCGAGCTCTATGTCTGCGCCAAGCAGGGGGGAAGCGACCCTCACGCCAACCTGGCGCTACGCGGCCTGATCGAGCGTGCCAAGAAAGCCCAGGTTCCGGGCCATGTCATCGACAAGGCGCTGGACAAGGCCAATGGCGTGGGTGGCGAGGACTATTCGCCGGCACGCTACGAGGGATTCGGCCCGGGCAACGTCATGGTCATCGTCGAGTGCCTGACCGATAACCCCAACCGCACCATCGGCGATGTCCGCACCTGTTTCACCAAGTGCAAGGGCAAGATCGGAACGCCCGGCAGCGTCAGCCACATGTTCGATCACTGCGCGATTCTCGCCTTCGACGGCGACGACGAGGAAGGCACCCTCGAAGCGCTGATGGACGCCGACGTCGATGTCACCGACATCGAGAACGAGGAAGGTCGCGTCACCGTCTTCGCGCCTCACACCGAATATGCCAAGGCCAAGCAGGCACTGCTCGACGCCTTCGGCGAACTGGAACTCGAAGTCGACGAGATTCAGTTCGTGCCCCAGACCACCACTCCGGTGGAAGGCGACGATGTCGCTCTGTTCGAGAAGCTGCTCGACATGCTCAACGATCTGGACGATGTGCAGAACGTTTATCATGGCGGCGAGTTGCCGTAGATATTGCCCGCACCGTGTCTACGCCTGGGTCCCGGGCTGCCGACACAGGATGGCCGGCCACCTGGGCCGGCCGGGTCGAAATCGACAGGTCAGTCTTGTCTGAAAACGGGACGGGCAAGCGTGGCCAGTTTTCAGGCAACGCGTAGCTTTCAAGTCAGGTGCTGCACCACAAACCGCGCCAGCAGCTCACCCTTGTCATCGTAGAGTTCCAGCCGGTCGGCCAGCACGCGATAGGACACCGTTTCTTCCAGCGCCGCCAGGAAACGCGGCTCCACATTGGCCTCGTTCATGCAGGCCATTCGCGTGGTCGCCAGAGGGCCGAAACTCAGCCGATCCCCTTCCAGTCGATAGCTGCCCGATAGCCGATTGCACCCCGTGGCACCGGCCACCCGATTCTCTTCGGTGTGCAGTACCAGGTGCGCCTCGCGTTGTCCTTGTGCCACCTCGATGGGCTCGCCCTTCAACTCGGTGAGCCGCCAGTAGCGGTTCTCCAGTGTCTCGGTGACGAAGCCATCGGTGCGCTTCAGGGTGTAGTTCAAGGACGATTCGATCTCATTGCCTTCCAGATCGAGCGCCTCCAGGGTGGATGCATCACGCACCCGCCACAGGCGAGGGCCCTCATCGTCCGTCAGCATCAGGGTATCGCCTGAGCCATCCAGCGACCACTCGCCCTTCTCGTGGAAGCGACCTCCCTCATCATTGCCCAGATAGACCGTCTCCAGGGTGTAGACGCCATCCTCGAACAGCGATAGATGGTAGCGAATGCCGGCACAATCGGCGCATGGCAATTCCCCCCGGAAACTGGCCGGCAACTCACCAAGCGTCGCCTCGGCCTTCTCTGTCCCCGAGCGTTCCGCCGCAGCACACCCGACCAGAAATACGGCAGCCAGCAGGAAATAGCAAAAAAGAAACATCCGTTTCATGGTAGATCATCCTAGTAATGGTGATGTGACGCCCCTTGGACCTCAAGGCAGCAAAAGGTTCGAACACAGGCTGACGAGAAAAGGCATGGGGTCAGGCCCCACCGGGACAGCCTTCTACCTTCCTCCCCAGGCAACTCGCAAGGATCGACCGAGTCGGGTCAACAACTTGTCGGGAGGCTCCGGCCGCCCCAGCAGGAAGCCTTGCAGCTCGTCGCAGCCCAGCGTCTCCAGAAAGACGCGCTGCTCCTCGCTTTCCACGCCTTCCGCCACGACCCGGTAATTCAGGCTGCGCGCCATGCCGACGATGGCTTCGAGAAGCGTCTCGTCGTCGCGATCGCCTGGCACATCGACGATGAAGGTCCGGTCGATCTTGACCACATCGATGGGCAGGCGCTTCAGGTAGGTCAACGACGAATAGCCCGTGCCGAAATCATCGATTGCCACGCGCACGCCCATGGCACGAATACGCTGAAGCAGCGGTAACACCCTGTCGATGTTGTCCACCAGCATGGTCTCCGTCAGCTCCAGCTCCAGCATCCGCGGGGATAGCCCGGTCTCTCGCAATACCTGACGGATATCGCGCCACAGGCTCTCCTCGCGAAGCTGGCGCGGCGAAAGATTGACCGATACCGGTACCGCATGACCCGCTTCGGCCCAGGCTGCGGCCTGCCGGCAGGCTTCGCCGAGCACGAAGCGACCGATCTCGACGATCAGCCGAGTGCCCTCGGCAATGGGGATGAAGGTATCGGGTGGCACCAGCCCGTGCTCGTGGCTCTGCCAGCGCACCAGCGCCTCGGCACCCACGACCCGCCGTCCCGAAATATCGAAACGCGGCTGGTAACGCACGAACAGCTCCCGCTTGTCGATCGCCTCGCGCAGTCCCGTCTCATAACTCAAGCGCTGCTGGTGTCGGGCATCGATGTCCGGCTCGAAGAGCACGATACGCTGGCGACCCTGCGCCTTGGCCTCGTACATGGCCTGATCGGCGTTACGCAGCAGCGTCTCGGCGGTCCCGCCATGACGCATGGACAGCGTGATGCCGATGCTGGCGGTGCTGCCACATTCCACTTCACCCAGCTCATACGGGCATCCCAGGGTATGCATGATCCGGTTGGCGATCGACATCACCTGCGTCTCGCTATCGATATCACGCAACAACACCGTGAACTCGTCGCCACCGAACCTCGAGACGAGATCCTTGGCCTGAATGCAGGTACGCAGCCGTTCCCCCACCTGACACAGCAACTGGTCGCCCAGGGAATGGCCATGCGTATCGTTGATGTCCTTGAAGTGATCGAGATCGATGAACAGCACGGCCGTCATCGTGCTCACCCCTTGCAGGGCCTCGTCGAGGCGCAGTGCGAAAAGGCTGCGATTGGGCAAGCCGGTCAATTGATCGTACCAGGCCAGATGTTCGAGACGATGCTCGGCCAGCTTGAGCTCGGTGATGTCGTTGAACAGCAGCACATGGTACGCGACCCCCGAGGATTGTCGCAGGCAGGTCACCGACACCAGCACCGGCAAGGAGCCACCCTCGCGATGCGCGAAGATACACTGCCCCTGCCAGCGACGTTCCCTGCCGAGTTGATTGGCAACTTCCGGATGCTCGAACAGGAAAGCCCGAATCGCCTCGGTGGTATGCACCTGGTCATAGCCGCTCATCTCGCTGAAGGCACGATTGGCAATCAGGGCACGACGCTGCTCGTCGAGCACGATGATCGCCTCCCCGGTTTCGGCGAAGACCCGCTGTACCAGTCCGAGCCGCTCCTGGGTCTCCTTGAGATCGGTGATGTCGGTCGCGATGCCCCCCACCAAGCGAGGCGACTCCGGATCATCGCCGATAGGAAACTTGGTCACCAGAAAACTCTGCTCGCCGTCCGGCGTTCGCAGGGTCGTTTCATACTTGACCGCTTCGCCACCCTCGAACACCTCATGGTCGGACGCCCTCGCCTGGCCCAGCACCGCCTCCGGCAACAACGCCTCGTCGCACTTGCCGGTCAATGCCTCCGGCGTCGTCCACAAGGCACGCGCGTATTGCCGGTTGGCGAGACGGTGATAGCCATCGGTATCCTTGGCGAAGATCAGATCAGGCGAATGCTCGATGATGCCGGAAAGGTATTTCTCCTGCTCGCGAGCCTGCTGCAGCATCGACTCGAAGGCTCGGCCCACGCGATTGAATTCCTGAAAGGGACCACCCCGGAAAGCAGGCGGCTCCCCCGGCTCCGAGACTCGCTTGGCATAACTCACCAGATTGTTCAGGGCACGGCCGGCCAGGTGGCGCATGACCAGCATCCAGACCACGCCGAGCACGATCACCAGAAGGCCGGCGATCAGCAAGGTGGATAAGTAGGTCTCGCGAAGCGCCGGCGTGGCGGTATCGGGCAGCAGGGAGCGGACATGGTAGTCGGCGCTATCGTCGATTCGCCAGCGATGCTCGCGCCACACCCCGGCCTCGGTGGCATGGGGCCGGGGCGACGGATCATCCATGTCTCTCATGGCCGCCAGCTGTCCCTCGGCCTGCTGGCTACCCAACAGCGGCTCGCCGTCACGCCCCATCGACACCGCCAAGGCACCGAAGATCCGGCGCAGGGTATCCGCCAGCCAGGCATTGTCGTTGAGCCTGACGAAAACATGCAGGCGCCCGATCGGGGCGGTCGACGTCGTATCGGAGATGCGCAGCGCCAGCGTCAACCAGTCATCCAGGCCTTCTCGCCCCGATCGGGAAACGGTACGCCAGACACCTTGAGGCGATGCATCATCAGACACCATCTCGCGCAGGACATCGGCATCGGTCTCTCGGGATGCGGCGGCAAACTCGTCGCCTTGCTCGACGACGAGTGCCTCGACAGGGTGCCGGTGCGTCCCCTCCAACTGCTCACTCAATGCCAGCGACACGGCTGGCATGTCCTGGGTACGCAATGCTCGGTGCAGACCGGGATCACCACTTACTTCGAGACCCTGCCAGCGGATGGCACGAAAACGCTCGGCCAACACCTCATCGAGCCGGCGCTGATCACGCTCCTGGGTTCGCGCCATCGCCTCATGCAACGCCTTCTCCGACCCCATGTAGGCCGCTGTCAGCAAAATGGCGGAGGTCAACGTCAAGAACGCAACCCCGAGAACCAGCACCGCACTGGAAAAACGCCAGCTACGCACTCGGCTATCCTTCATGCGCGACTCGATGCTCCATATCTCCCGCCTGCATCCGTCGGTCCTCCCATGTCGGTTACCTGTCTGTTCGCTCCCCCTCCAGAGTTAAGATAGTGCTGATAAAAAAAGCAACAAACTCAACGTTGAATGAGTGTTGTAGCAGCTTTTTTCCCTCAGGCGACATGCCCCAGCCCCTTCCCCGCCAGTTGAAGGGCAATCGCAGCCATCATCACGCCGATACCACCGTCGATCAGGCGCCAGGCCAGGGGCCGAGATAACCAGGGCGACAGCAGGGCTCCCCCCCAGGCCAGCAGGCTGAACCACAATACCGAGGCGCTACCGGCGCCGACGACGAAGGCGGTGGCACTTTCCTGCTGAGCCCCCACCGAAGGAATCAGCAGCAGGGTATCCAGATACACCTGAGGGTTGAGCACCGTCACCCCTAGCGTGGCCAGCAGTACCTGGACCAGGCCTCGCTTTTCGGCCTCGGCACGCACCAGCCCCTGGCGTCCGGTGATGGCACGATAGAGCCCCTGCAGTGCCAGCCAGGCGAGAAAGGTCACGCCCAGCCAGCGCATTATCGTCAAGGCATCCGGCACCGCCAGCAGCATGGCACTGACCCCGAACATGCCAGCGGTCACCAGCAACAGATCGGTGCTCATGCACAGCCCAGCCGACCACCAGTGGTATTCACGCCGTACGGCCAGTCCCAGTACGTAAGCATTCTGGGCGCCGATGGCGATAATGATGCCACCGCTCACCAACAGCCCGGTCAAATAACTCTCGAACATTGATATCGTCCTTCACTGGCTTGCGAATAGGGAAACACTGCACAAATGCCTGCGCGGGCAAATCACTTCGCTATAGCCGCCATCCCTGGCGGCTACCCTGCGGGCCCGCCTAAAGGCGGTTCAAATTCGCTCCCGGCGAATTTGTGCGCGGTGCTCGGAATCCTCACCTATACCCCATAGGCTCCGGTTGACTCGAAACCTCCGGTTTCTCGCCCCTTCGGGGCCATCCTTCGGATGTTTGTCGCTCCGCTCGGTGCTGTGCTCCGTGCGCCTTGCGCTTCGCTCCGCTCGTCGATTTGTGCAGCGCTTCCATAGCGACGCCAGATTAACGATATGCTGTTATACTAAAAAATCATTCTACTAATACTGCATCAGCAGAGCTTATGCTCGACTATAAACTGCTCGAGGCCCTGGCCACGGTGCTGGAATCCGGGGGCTTCGAACGTGCCGGCGACGTGCTGGGGCTATCGCAATCGGCAATCTCGCAACGCATCAAGGCACTGGAAGTGCGGCTCGGCCAGCCCGTGCTGGTCCGCCATCCCCGCCTGGCGGCGACACCGGCCGGCCAGCGGCTGCTCAATCACTATCAACGGGTGTGCCTGCTGGAGCGCGAACTGGGCAGTGCCCTGCCGACCCTGGAGGTCGCCTCGCCACGCCTGAGAATCGCGTTGAACGCCGACAGCCTGGTGACCTGGTGGGCATCGGCGGTCAGCGACTTCTGCCGGCGCGAGGATGTGCTGCTGGACCTGGTGGTCGAGGATCAGGACGTCGGGCTCAAGCGACTACGCGATGGCGACGTGGCCGCCTGCCTGTGTGCCAGCGACCAGCCGATCGCCGGAGCGCGCTGCGTGCCACTGGGCACGATGGCCTACCATCCGCTGGCCACGCCGACCTATATCGCACGGCATTTCCCCGATGGGCCGACCGAAAGCGCCTTTCGTCGGTCGCCAGCCATCGTCTACGGTCCCCATGACCAGCTCCAGCATCGTTTCCTCGCCCAGTTCGGCTACCACGGCCCCTTCCCCTACCACCTCTGCCCGGAATCGGAAGGCTTCGTGCGCCTGGCCTGTGCCGGCATGGGCTACGGCATGATGCCGATGATGCAGGTACGGGACTCGGTCGACCGGGGCGAGTTGGCCAGCCTCGCCCCCGGCCATGCCCTGGAGGTGCCCCTCTACTGGCACTTCTGGCGGCACAGCGGCGACCTGCTGGGGCGTCTGACTCAGGACCTGACCCGCTCGACGCTTCAGTAAAGCCGCGCCTTGATGATCGGCTTGAGCAGGTAACTGAGCAGGGAACGCTCCCCGGTCTGAATATCCACACGCGCGACCATGCCCGGTCGAATCGGCAGGCTTTCACCATTGTGCGTCAGATGGGCGGACTCGGTTCGCACCAGGACTTCGTAGAAGTCCTCGGTGCCACGGGGCGTCTCCTCCTCGATGGTATCCTCGCTGATCTGCGCCACGGTACCCTCGAGGTCACCATAGATGGTGTAGTCATAAGCCGTGATCTTGACGCTGGCCGGCATGCCCGGCGCAACGAAGGCGACATCCCGGGGCCGGATGCGCGTCTCGATCAGCAGTTGATCCTCGATGGGGGTGATCTCCATGATCGGCTCGCCCGACTGCACCACCCCGCCCTGGGTCGTAATCATGATGTCGTTGACACGACCGTTGACCGGCGAGGCGATCTCGGTACGCCGCAGTTGGTCCTGGCGCTGCAGCAACGTCTGCTCGAGCGTATTCAGCTCCGCCTGCTTGGAGGCCAGTTCACTGTAGGCATCCTGCACGTAAGTGTTGCGCATCTCGGCCAGCTTGCCGGCCAGAGAGGTGATCGTCTGACGCAGCTTCAAGGCCTCCATCGCACTCACCGAACGCCGCTCGACCAGCGGTTGCACCAGTTCGAGCTGCCGCTGGGATAGCGCCATCTCTTCGCTGATCGAGCGCTCCGCCTCGCGCAGTTTTTCTCGCCGGGCCTCGAACAGATCTCTCTCCGAACGGGCATGCTCACTTTCCGGATCGACCGAGGGCGGAAACTCGATGGCGTCTTTTTCCAGCACCTCGGCTTCCAGGCGCGCGATGGTCGCCCGCAGTACCTCTATCTGACTACGCGTTTCCAGAAAAGCGCTACGAAAGCGCGTGTCATCGAGTCGCACCAGAGGCTGCCCGGCCTCGACCCGCTCACCGAGGCCGACCAGCAACTCCGAAATGATGCCCCCCTCGAGGCTCTGGATGGACTGCATCCGCGACAAGGGCACCACCTTGCCCTCCCCGCGGGTCACGTCATCGATCGTGGCCCAGGCGGACCAGGCGACGAAGACCCCGATCACCAGCACGCTGACCCACAGGATCGGGTGACTGGCTCGATGACTCAGGTTAAGCCTGGGGTCTCCCAGTTCACGTCGAATACTGGCTCGCGTCAGCGTTGCCTTGCTCATCCTGACCCTCCCCGGAAGCCTTGGGCCGAGGCGGTGCCTTGACCCGATTGCCCGACACCACGTTGTCGCGTGGACCATCCATGACGATGGCTCCGTCGCGTAGCACGACAGCCCGTTCCACGAGTGACAACAGCGCTCGCTTGTGCGTCGAGACCACGAGGGTTCGCCCCTCGAGCCAATGTTTCAGGTAACGGATGACATGTTGCTCGTTGGTCTGATCGAAGGCCGCAGTCGGTTCGTCCATCAATACGATGCGAGGGTCCTGCAACAGCAGGCGCGCCAGGCCGATGGCCTGCCGCTGCCCCCCGGAGACACTGGTACTGCTCAGGATCGGCAGGTCCAGCCCCAGGGTATGCCCTCGCACGAAAGCACCGAGTCCCACGGCATCCAGGGCCTCGAGCAGTTCCTCGTCATCGTGGGCCGAGCCATCCAGGGTCAGGTTGTCGCGCAAGGTGCCGTAGAACAGTGCGATATCCTGGGGGAGATAGCCGATCGCCTGGCGGCGATCGACGGGCTCGATCTGGCCGAGGCCGACATCATCGAGCAATATGCGCCCACTTCCGGCCTCTGTGAGCCCCGCCATCAGGCGCAACAGGGTAGACTTGCCGGCACCGTTGCCCCCCAGCAGCGCCACATGTTCCCCTGCGCCGACTTCCAGGGCCTTGAGATTCAGCGCCGCCGGGCCATCCTCCCGATAGCGATGCACGACATCTTCCAGTCGATAGTGGCCATGCAACCTGGGCTTGCGGGCGAAATCGCGTCCGGGGGGACGTTCCACGGGGGCATCCATCAACTCGTCCAGCCCCTCCATGGCGACCTTGACGTGCTGCCAGCGTGCCAGAATACCCGCCACCTGGGTCATCGGCGCCACGGTGCGCGAGGTCAGAATGGTGCAGGCAATCAAGGCCCCGATGGTCATGTTGCCGGCACTGATCTGATACACACCGACCAGCACCACGCCGACATAGCAGAGCTGCTGGACCATGGTCGCTCCATAACCGAGCATCACCGAGAGGCTGCGCAGCCGCACGCCCGCCTCTGACAGATCCCCCGACAGGCACTCCCACAGCCGCAGGTTGCGCCCCTCCGCACGCGTGGCCTTGACCGTCTCGAGATGCTCCACGGATTCCAGCAGCACGCCCTGTCGCACCGCCCCCTCACGCAGGTTCTGCCGCGACAGCCTTGCCAATCGCCCTTGCGCGAGCAGACCGGGCAGAACCATCAGGACGACGGCGCCGATCGGCACCCAGACGACCGGACCACCAATGTAGAAGATCACCCCCAGGAACAACAGCACGAAGGGCATGTCGCTGATCGCCCCGATGGTCGAGGAAGTGAAGAATTCCCGCACCGACTCGAACTCGCGAATCTGGCTGCTGAAGGCGCCGGTCGAGGCCGGCTTGGCCGACAACCGCATCTGCATCACACGCTCGAAGAGCAACGAGGAGAGCTGCAAGTCCAGGCCCTTGCCGGTCACATCGAGCAGATGCCCCCGCAGGCAACGCAACACGAACTCCATCAGCACCGCCAACGCCACCCCGCTGGCGAGAATCCACAGCGTCTCGAAGGCCTCGTTGGGGACGACTCGATCATAGACCTGCATGGCGAACAATGCGGTGGAGATTGCCAGCAGATTGGCCATCATCGCCGCCACGCCGACCTCGCCGAAGGTCTTCCAGCGACGCTTCAGGGGGCCCTTGAACCAGTGTTCCTCGCGTTCGCGGGCGAAATCCCCGGCTCGCTCATCGGGATGATAGGCCGGCCGAGCCACCACCGTCGTACCGGAATGGCGTGCATGGAGCCGCGCCAACGGCATGTGCACCTGCCCACCATCGCTCTCCGGCGTCAGCAGTATGGCCTCATCGCCCTGATACGCCACCAGGACGACGCTGTGCCCGTCCTCGAAGCATAAAAGCGCCGGCAGCAGTTCCTCGCTCAAGGCCTCGATATCGGCCTCGATGACCCGTGCCGAGACGCCGGCTCGACGCAACGCTCGCGGCACCAGCTCAAGCGGCAGACATCCTTGTTCCAGGGCCAGTCCATCTCCCAGCTCCGCCACGCTGGTCGGACAACCAAGCTGCCGACACAACATCACAAGGCCCTCGCGCAGCGTATCCATGCGTTCGGCCGAGACCCGCGTTGACGCCTTCATCACGGCTCTCCTCTATCCGCCACCCTCGTCCCCAGCACGCTACCCAACTGACCCAGTTGAGCGGCTACCCGGTACTGAATTCGCAGACGCTCGATGCCTAGGTCGACCCGCTGGCGCTTGGCCTCGAAACGATCGCGCTCGATGCTGAGCAGGTCCGCCACATCCCGGAAGCCGACATCGAACTGATCGCGATAGGTCTCGATCACATCGACAGCATTGTCGATCTGCTCATCCAGAGCCTCGAGTCGCCACGCCAGTACATCATCCTGTTCGACCAGGCTGGTGATCTGCCGACGCAGGTCGCGATGCGTGGCGCGCTGAGACCATTCCGAGGCCTCGACTCGCTGCCGGGCCGCATCGGTACGTCGAAAGTTGGAAAGGCCCTGAAACGGCTCCATCCGCACTCGCAGAGCCAACACGGTGTCCTCCTCCATGCGGCCACCGATCTCGCGGCGCAACACCGACCCCTCGAGATTGAGTTGCGGTTTGAGCCGGGCTTGCGATTCATCGAGTTCCGCGCGGGCGGCCTCGAGCTCGGCTCGCGACTGGCGCAACAAGGGCGCATCGCGAATGGCCGAGATAATGCGCTGGTCGTCGCTGAAACGCTCCGCCATCATCGTGGGAGTCGGACGTTGCAGGGCATCCGGGGGCCGATTGACCAGGACACGAAACTGCCGTCCGGCTTCCTGCAGGCTGCCCTGTTCGATGGAGAGCTGCTCATGGGCTCGAGACAGTTCCAGCCGAGCGCGCTCCGCCTCGCTGCGGTCGGCATAGCCACCACTGCCCCGGTCGACGGTCAGGTCGGCCAGTGCTTCGAGACGTTCGATGTAGGTCTCGACCTCGGCGACCCGCCGACGCGACGCCAGCACATCGAGATAGATCTCGATGATATCCAGCGCCACTTCATCGGTCGTGACCTTGAGCGACGCCATCTGCTGACGATGCTGCGCCGAGGCATTGTCGACCTGGGCGCCCACCTTGCCCCAGTCGTACAGCACCTGGGTGGCGGTGATGTCGTAACCGAGCTCACCGGTCAAGGAGTTCTCGGGCCCGGCCGACATCTCCACGCTGGGCCAGTACCCATCCCGGGCGATATCTACCTCGGTGCCAGCGCTCTCGGCCTCGGCCTCGGCGGCCTGGATCGCGGGATGGCTGGCCACGCCCTGCCGTACCGCCTCCGGCAGGGTCATGGCCGTCACCGGCGTGGTCAGCAGCCAGGTCCCGAGCATCAGGCCCGCCATCAAGACGTGCCCCTGGCGTTCGGTGTTCGAAGCGGGAGGCATGGCATTTCGAGCCGAACGCCGTACCACTTGGCGCCTGCCTCCCCTTCTGACGATCAAGCCGCCTCCACATTGATGTTTTCTTCTACCTGCAGAGTCGCATCCCCCAGAGTGTACTCGGTATAGGCCACGCCATTGACCTCGACCGTATCCCCCTGGGCCCAGGCGCCCCCGAGGTTCAGGGTGTCCCCCTGGTCCCCCTCGATATGCAATTCGTCGTCGGCATCGGTAAGCGCCAGTACCGAGGCTTCATCGAGGCTCGCTTCATTCGCCCCGCTTCCCCCGATCGAGAGATGCTCGATATCGTTCACCGAACCAGGATCGACGTAGTCACCGGCGGTGTCGTCGATGAAGTCGAGCGCGATTCCCTCACCGGTCAACAACAGGGTGTCCTCCCCCGCATCGCCATTGAAGGTATCGCCCTGATGCCCTTCCCAGATCATCAGATCATCGCCGGCGCCGCCGTTCAGCTCATCGACACCGTTACCGCCGCGTAGCAGGTCGTTTCCTCCATTGCCGTTAAGGGTATCGTTGCCGTCGTAGCCGTAGAGGCGATCGCCGTCGGCAGTGCCCTCCACCGCATCGGCACCCGTATCGTCATCGTCCGTGCCCTCGATCACGGGGACGGTATCGGCACTCAGCAGGGTGGCATCGAGGAGGTCGACGGCACCGGCAGTGCCGAACAGGCCCTGGCTATCGGTTGCCGTAATGGAGACTTCCGTGAGCAAGTCTGCGCTCAGCAGGTCCGCATCCTGCCCCAGATAGACCGACCCCAGCAGTTCATTGACCGACAGGTTATCGATGGTGCCGCCATCCAGGGCAGTAATGGTCAGCGTCGAGTCGGTGACCAACAGCCCAAGGGTCGTGTTCGTCACAACCTCGACATCCAGGCCCAGTTCGGAAGCCAGTCTCTCCGAGACATCCCAGCCCTGGGCCAGCAGGGCTAGTGCCGGATCATACTCGAGGACCACCGACTCAAGATTGCCATCGCGGTCATAGGCCGCAAAAGCCTGGTCATTGAAGTCAAGAAGCCCCAGGGTCTCCGCCCCGATCAGTCCCAACAGACTACCGTCATTGACGGCAGCAACCGGAGCGGCATTGGGCTGAACCGTGATCTCCTTGGTATCGCTCGCGGTATTCCCAACCGAGTCCGTCACCGTAGCTATGGCGGTATAGGTGCCTTCCGCCAAAGTGGTGGCCGTCAGGTCAAGGTTCCAGGCACCGTCGGTGTTCACCGTCAGCTCGGTATCCGCCTCGGTATAGACGGTGCCATTGAAGTCAACGCTGAAGTCATTGCCATCGTCCAGGTCAATGCTGCCATCGATCACCAGCTCGGTATCGGAGGTGATGAAGTCGGCATTATCGACCCCGTCGTCTTCCGTGATGCCGAGGACCCTGACGGTCTCACCATCGCCGTCGTTGTCTGCCGTGGTGTCCACGACCAGGGCACCAGTGGCAATCGCCGCATTGCCCGCCAGATCGGTGGCCGTCGCCGTGACGGTGTAGTCGCCGTCTGCCAGTTCAGCTACGACGTCGTCGGCCAGCGTCCAGGTGCCATCGCCGTTGTTGATAGCATCGTAGTCGGTACCGTCCACCGTGACCGTCACTGTGGCATCGGCATCATCCACCGTACCGCTCAGTGCCGGCGTGGTGTCATTGGTGTCCAGAGGATCCACTGTCACTGTTGGTGCCGTGGTGTCCAGGGTCACGCTGTCACCCGTCACCGTCGCGGTGTTGCCGGCATCATCGGTGATCGCCAGTTCACTGGTGATCTCACCGTCGGCCAGGGTCGACAGGTCCGCCGTAACACTGCCGTTGGCCGTCACGTTCACCGTGACGCTGTCCCCGTTGCTGTCGGTGAAGGTCGCTTCTGCCGTGGCTTCGGCATCCAGCCCGCTCACGGTATAGCTGCTGGCCCCGGCCTCGTCAGCGTTGATCAGGCCATCCGCATCGTCGCTGGTCAGTGCAGCCACCGGGTCGGCATCCGCCGTGGTGTCCAGGGTGGTGGTGTCAGTGACGTCGCCACTATTGCCGGCTTCGTCACTCACCGTCATGGTCACCGTCAGTTCGCCGTCGCTCAGTCCCGTCAGGTCCTGAGCCACCACACTGACCGCGCCGGTATCATCCACCGTGATATCGCCATCGGCCACCGTCATGCTGTCGGTGCCATCGCTGATCACGATGCCGTCCACCGTGGCGGAGTCTTCCACCTGGCCACTCAAGGTGACACTGCCGGCCTCGGCATCGCTCAGCAGTTCATCGCCACCATCGTCGAAGGCAATGCTGTGAGTGCCGTCGCCATTCTCGGGCGCGGTGGTGTCCAGGGTGGTGGTATCCGTGACGTCGCCACTGTTGCCGGCCTCATCACTCACCGTCATGGTCACCGTCAGTTCGCCGTCGCTCAGTCCCGTCAGGTTCTGCGCCGCCACACTGACCGCGCCGGTACCATTCACCGTGATATCGCCATCGGCCACCGTCATGCTGTCGGTGCCATCGCTGATCACGATGCCGTCCACCGTGGCGGTGGCTTCCACCTGGCCACTCAAGGTGACACTGCCGGCCTCGGCATCGCTCAGCAGTTCATCGCCGCCATCGTCGAAGGCGATGCTGTGAGTGCCGTCGCCATTCTCGGGCGCGGTGGTGTCTACCGTCACCGCTCCCAGCTCACCGTTGTCGCTGGTATTACCGGCTTCGTCGGTCTGACGAGCGAGCACATCACCCGCAGCATAGTCCCCCTCCGGCACGGTGAAGCTGCTGCCACTACCAGCATCCCAGGTATCACCACCGTCGGTGGAGTACTCCCAGGTGGCATCGGCCTCCAGTCCACCAACATTCACGGTGCCATCGCTGGTGATACCATCACCATCCGTGCCGGTATCATTGGCCAGTACCAGCGTCGGGGCATCAGGCGCGGTGGTGTCCACCGTCAGCGCCCCCAGGTCTCCGCCCGCCGGGCTGATATTGCCGGCTTCATCGGTCTGACGGGCGATCACGTCGCCCTCGGCATAATCATCCTCCGGCACGGTGAAGCTGCTGCCACTACCGGCCGTCCAGGAGCTACCACCATCGGTGGAGTACTCCCAGGTGGCATCGGGCTCGAGACCACCAACATTCACGGTCCCGTCACTGGTAATACCGTCGCCATCCGCGCCGGTGTCAGAGGCCAATGCCAGCGTCGGGGCATCCGGTGCGATGGTATCCACCGTCACCGTGAAGCCGCCGCTGGTATCGGAGGTGTTGCCCGCCGCATCGGTGGCCGTGGCGGTAAACGTGACCTCGCCGTCGCCCAGCGCATCCGGCGTAAAGCTCCAGTTGCCATCGGCATCGGCGGTCGCGGTGCCCACCGAGGCGCCATCCTGGAAGACCTCGATCGTGCTCTCGGCCTCCGCGGTACCGATCAGCGTCGGCGTGGTGTCGTCGGTGCTGTCACCACTGGCCAGCGGGTCGGTGATATCGCCCACATCATCCGTGGCCTCGACGATCACCGGCGCTGCCGGGGCGGTGCCGTCCACGGTTACCGTGGTCGGGTCACTGGTGTTGCCGGCTTCGTCGGTTGCCGTGGCCGAAACCTCGGTGCCATCAGCCAGCGGTGTATCCGGCGTCACCGACCAGTTACCGTCACCGTCGGCGGTCACGGTTTCATCCGTCTCGCCATCACCATTGGTGTCGATGTTGACGGTGCTGCCAGCTTCGGCCGTCCCGCTCAGTTCGCTGCCGTCCGTCGGGTCCACCGTCGGGGCCTCGGGGGCGATGGTATCCACCGTCACCGTGAAGCCGCCGCTGGTATCGGAGGTGTTGCCCGCCGCATCGGTGGCCGTGGCGGTAAACGTGACCTCGCCGTCGCCCAGCGCATCCGGCGTAAAGCTCCAGTTGCCATCGGCATCGGCGGTCGCGGTGCCCACCGAGACGCCATCCTGGAAGACCTCGATTGTGCTCTCGGCCTCCGCGGTACCGATCAGCGTCGGTGTGGTGTCGTCGGTGCTGTCACCACTGGCCAGCGGGTCGGTGATATCGCCCACGTCATCCGTGGCCTCGATAATCACTGGCGCCGCCGGCGCGGTGCCATCCACGGTCACCGTGGTCGGGTCACTGGTATTGCCGGCTTCGTCGGTTGCCGTGGCCGAAATCTCAGTGCCGTCATCCAGCGGCGTATCCGGCGTCACCGACCAGATACCGTCACCGTCGGCGGTCACGCTGTGATCCGTCTCGCCATCACCATTGGTGTCGATGTTGACGGTGCTGTTCGGTTCGGCACTACCACTCAGTTCACTGCCGTCCGTCGGGTCCACCGTCGGAGCATCCGGGGCGATGGTGTCCACCGTCACCGACCTCGTCGCGGTCGTCTCATTACCCGCCGCATCAGTAGCCGTCACCGTGATAGTGGTCTCGCCTTCCGGCAACGCTGACAGCGTGTCGTCCGCCAGACGCCAGGTGCCATCTCCGTTGTTGGTGGCCTCGACATCACTGCCATCCACCGTGACCGTCACGGTAGCCTCGGGGTCGTCCACCGTGCCACTCAGGGCCGGCGTGGTGTCATTGGTGGTCAGCGGATCCACCGCAACGCTCGGTGCGGTGGTGTCCAGGGTAATATCGAGTGAATTGGCGTCACGTCCCCCTACCGTGGCGGAGGCTTCCAGTGCACCTTCAGTCAGATCGGCGAAATCGA
>NZ_JAJQTQ010000022.1 GCF_029081005.1 Halomonas elongata
CGCACGTGAAGATGAAACGGCGACGACAGCGCCTCTTCATGGGTGAAGTCGATCACCGCCAGATCGGCCTCATCGGCGCCGGTCAGGCTCAGGGTGAACTGCAGTCCGCTACGGTCGGCCATGTCAGCTACCCTCCCCGGTGGCAGACCCGATCACCACGCCGCCGCAGTCCACGGCATCCCCGGTCAGGGCGGCTGGCTTGCCGTCGATCAGAATACTCCCCGAGCCGCCGGCGATGGCGCGCGGGTGGGGACCGTGGTCCGGCTTGTCGTGAGGGGCCAGGGGGTCGCCCTGGCGAGCCACCGGCTTGCCATCGATCATCACTGTGGGGCTGCCGGCAGTCACCGGCGTGGGGGGAAAGCCCTCGTGGTCGGTGCCGATATCCCCCAGCAATACGAACTTGCGTCCCATGCGTCATCCTCCTGCCGATGCACGTCGCCGCTCAGGCGACGCTTGTGCGTTCGCGTTGATCGTTCCACTGCGCCGGGGCTTCGAAGCTGGCCACACCGCCGGCGTCCACGTGCATGCGCCGGAAGCCTGCTGCCTCGAGGCTGGCCGGGGCGGCCCCGGTTAGCGGCAGCCGCGTCTGCAGCGGCGTGCCCCGCAGCTCGCGGCGAGCGGCCTGCAGCAAGCGGGCGCCGTGGCCGCGGCCCTGCCACTCCGGAGCGACGAAGAAGAAACGCAGCTGCCAGGCGGCCTCGTCGTCACGCCGGCACACCAGCAGCATGCCGAGCACCGGCCCGTCGCCATGGCGAAGCGCCAGCAGCCGGCCCTGCCAGTGGACCACCTGATCGCCCTCGCGCTGCAGCCAGAGGCCACGATGGACCACGAACTCCAGCGAGCGACGAAGGGTCTCGAGGCGCGCCTCGTCACGCAGCACCCAGGGGGAAAGCCCCTCCCCCTCGGCACGTCGGGCGGCCTCGAGCAGCAGCGCGATATCCTCCTCGCCGGCAGCCACCAGCCCCGGCACCGCTTTACCCCGCGCCGATTCGACGTCGGGCGCCTCGGCGGGATTGGTCGTTGCCGCGCCCAGCCAACGTTTAAGCGTCGCCAGCATCGTCCTGCTCTCCTTCGGCGTAGAGGGCCGTGGGCAGGCGGAAGCCCGCCACTATCGACCGGGTAAAGGGATTGCGGGGCCCGTCGGCGATCAGCCGATAGCGCATGCTGCCACCATCGACCTGGAAGCTGAGCTCCAGCTCGCGTTCACCGGCACCGGTCAACTGGGCCTCGTCGAGCAGGCGGAACCAGGCCCAGGGGCCGTCGCGGCGAAGGGTGCGCGGCGAGCGGTTGACCTCGCCCGGCACCAGGGTGACCCGGCTCTCGTTGCTGTCGCGCAGGCCGTTGGGCCAGATCATCGGCACCCGGCGGCTGGCACCATGAGCGTAGTCGATCAACTGACCATCGACGCTGATCACCCCGCGACGCTTGCTGGAACTGAGGCTCAACGGCTCCAGGCTGAAGGCCACGTCGAGCACACCATCGCGGTTGAGATAAGCCTCGCGGATGCGCTCGGCGCGCTGCACGGCATCGAGCACCCCCTGGCGCAGCAACGAGTCGCCCTCGGCGTTGCGCAAGGCCTCCGGCGCCCCCTCGATGAAGGGCTCAAGGTTGCGCTGGTAGAAGGCATCCAGGATGCCGTCCGGGGCAAAGAAGGCCTCGAAGTCGGACAGGGCCACCTCCCGGGAAGCCTCAGGCGCCAGCGGATAACGGCCGGCCAGGCGCTGCTGGAAGGGCTGCACCACCTCGTCCATCCACTGGCGCTCCAGGTGTCGTACCGCGCTGGCCATCAGCAACTGCCAGCTCTGGTCGGCCAGGCTGTCGAGCATGTCGCCCACCGGCGCCGGGGCGTCCTCGGCGATACGTTGCAGTCGCGCGATGGGGTCCTCGCCCTTCAGGGAGAGGCGATCACGAGCCAGCAGGAAGGCCTGTTGACCACGGTCACTGGCCTCGTCGACCTGGCGCAGGTAGTCGCGCAGGTCACCGATGACGGTCTTGATCTCGTCGAGGTTGGACGGATTGTCATCCCGCGCCTCGCTGAGCTCGTTGAGCGCGGCGAAGTGGCGTTCGATCTCGCTGGCCAGACGGTAGCGCGGCGATTGCTCCAGGGCCTGGCGGGCGGCCTCGTCGTCGGCCGGCAGCTCCGGGTAGAGCCGAGTCTGGTCGGCGACCTCGCCGAGCAGGCGATCCAGCGGGCGGCTGGCACCGAGCAGGCCATCGGCGACCACCACCGCCTGGTGGAGGTCGGGTAGCGGTACCAGGCGGACATCGGACAGCGCCTCGCGCCAGGTGACGTGGTAGTCGCTGATGTAGCGCTCGCGCAGGGCATCCTGCAGGCGGCGGCGATCGGCATCGCTGAAGTCGATGTCGTCCCGTTGGCCGAGCACCCAGGTATCGATCAGCGCCAGCTCGGTGGCCTGATCCAGCTTGTCGAGGAAGTAACCCTCGAAACCGTCACGGGTCAACAGACCGGGGATGCGGACCCGCTCGGGGTCATCGTCGCGCGCCATGAACACCAGGTTGAAGGCGGGACCGACGCTCGAGCGCAGATCCAGCTGAGAGGCGCCGTGTTGGGCAAGGCCGGCCTTGAGCGAGGCATAGACCCGCTCGGCCATGGGCTGGCGGGCGATCTCCTGCTGGGCGGCCTCGATGCTGCCCTCGAGCGGCGCCATGGCCTGGCGGGCACCGGGCTCACCGGCCGCGGCGTGACCGGCCAGGTCGGTGTAGGCCAGGGCGTAGTCGAGGTGATCGAGCAGCCGGCGCTGGACGTCGCCGCGGCCCGGGAAGGCCTCCTGCCAGCGATCCGCCATGAAGTCGTGGACACGCTGGGCCTGGCGGCCGCTGGCATCGGACATCATGCGCAGGATCCGCAGCAGCGCCAGCTTGTCGTTGCTGCCGTCCGGCGCGCGATTCATGTCGTCCATGATGCCGATCATCAATGCCGGCAGGAACTGCTCCTCGAGCAGCCGCAGATAGGCATTGTCGACCTCGACACCCAACTCGTGTCCCTGGTAGAGCCCCATGTCGGCCAGCAGCCAGGACCGCGAGCGGTAGTCGCCGAACTCCTGGGTGGCACCGAGCAGCCGGTCCAGCGGCTCGAGCAACGCGTAGCCGGTAGGATCGTCGTTCTGCCAGTGGCCCGGTCGCACGGCGAGGAAGGCCTCGGCCTTGCCTTCCACCGCCGCGAGGGCCTGGGCATTCTTCTCGTAGAAGTGATACCAGCCACCGACCAGGGCCGCGCCGACAAACAGGCAGGCCAGGGCACAGGCACGCCGGATCCGGTGTCGGCGGCGCGCCGCCCGGGCATTGTCCCCGGCCAGCCCCGACTCGGGATAGATGATGCGCTCGAACAGTTCCTCGGTGAAGTAGAGTGCCGAGCGGGTCGCCCGATGGGCGAGCTGCACGCCGTCAGTCATGCCGTAGCGCCGTGCGGCGGCATCGACGAAGGGATCCTCCGGCACACCCTGCTGGTAGACCGAAGTAAAGTAGGCACCGCGCACCAGCGCCGCGGTGGAGAAGCGATCGCTGGACAGCGCCTCGCCGAGAAAGCCCAGCAACACGTCACGCAGCCCGGCGAGCTGGCGCACGAAGCGGAACACCGCTTCCCGCTCGTCACGGTCGCGGCACTCGGCAAGCAGGGTCGGCAGCGTCTGGTTGAGCCGCTCGAGCATGCCGTCATAGGCGTCGGCAAACTCCTCCTCCCAGCGCCCCGGACGCTCGAGGGAGGCGGCAGAGAAGGTGAAGCCGAGCGGCGCCCGCCGAGCGGCTCGCGAGTAGTGACGGAAGAAATCGTCGAAGCCGTGCAGCAGGTCCATCTTGCTGAAGGTGACATAGACCGGCAGCCGACTGCCGTGGCGTTCCATCAGCTCGCGCAGCCGCGCCCGCAGCAGCGAGGCATAGGCCTTGCGTACCGCCACCTGGGCATCGCTGAGCCGCGCCAGGTCGAGCACCAGCACCACGCCGTCCAGGGGGCGACGCGAGCGGTGACGCTCCAGCCAGTCGACGAAGTGATCCCACAGCCGGCTCTCCAGCTCCGCCGGCTCACCGCCCTGCAGGGCGCCCTGGGTCAGCAGCTCGCCGTCGGGATCGATCAGCACCGCCTTGTCGCCGATCCACCAGTCGAAGCCCAGCCGGCCGCGCTTGCCCTGCCCGGAGGCCTTCATCACATGCGTCAGGGCGAAGTTCTGTCCCGAGCGATTGACCAGACTGGTCTTGCCGGCGTTCTCGACGCCCATCACCAGGTACCAGGGCAACTTGTAGCGGGCATTGGCGCCGCCGCCAAGGCTGTCGGTCAGCTCATGCAGGGTGGCATCGAGGCTCTCTTCCTGTCGCTCGAGCTGACCAAGCACCGGGTCGTGCTGACGCAGCTCCTCATCACGACGCTGCTCGTCCAGGGTACGCAGGCGCCGCGCCAGGCGGATGCCCCATACCACCGCCACCACCCCGGCCAACGCCAGGCTGGCCAGCAGGCGATTGACCCAGGGCCCCAGCGGACGGCCGCCGAAGGCCTGCCACTGCGGCCCCAGCCACCAGATCACCACCAGCAGGGCGATCACTAGCAGCCACCATAGCCAGATGCCCAGGCGCTTGAGGCCCTTGGCCTTGTTGGCGTGCCCGCGTGCCTGGTTGAGCTGGCTGTCCGCCCGGGACATGCCCGGCACCCAGCGGCTCAGCCTGGCCTTCACTCGTTTCCACATGAGCCTTGCTCCCTCGTCCCTGTCGATTCCATCGGATCGCCGTGATTCATGCCTCGAGCGCCGCCGTCAGCCGTGCCGGCAGCGCCGGTTCCCAGCGCTCCAGCTCGAGGTTCGCCACGGCATCGTGCAATGCCTGATAGTGCTGCCGGGCCAGGGCAGCGAGCCCGGCTTCATGCAGCAGATCGGCGCTGGCCAGGCGCCAGTAGACGGCCTCGCGGGGCGAGCCGGCCGCCGCCAGCCCCTCGTCGAGCACCGCCAGCGCTGGCGCCAGCCCCTCCTCGGCAAGCCGCTCCCGAGCCGTTTCCAGGCCGGCCTGCCAGGGATCGCCATCGCCCATCGCCGCCACCGGGGCTCCGGGGCCCGGCGTATCCGCGAGCCACCCCTGGGTCTCCGGATCGAGGAAGGCGGTACCGTCGCTGAAGGTCAGCGCCTCGATACCCGGCAGCCGGTCGACGAAACGTACCGCCTCGTCGCGGATCGCCTCGGCGCAGCGCGGATGATCGAGCCGCCGGGCCACCTCGGCACTCAGCCGATGGCCTTCCAGCCAATAAGGGGCGAGCGCCAGGCTGTTCTCGATGCGTTGCCAATCCTCCAGCGTCGGCCGGCCCGCCGCGGCCTCGCGATAGTCGGCGACCCGGTCGCCGGAGACCGGCGCCAGCTCGGTACGCTGGCCGTCGCGCGTCATCGGCAGCCCCTGGATGGCGTGCCAGACCGCATGGCGCCGCAGCCGATAGCCGAGTGCCTCGCCCGGCGACTGCTCGTTGAGAAAGTCGGCCATCTTGAGCAGGGCCTGGCGATTGCCCCGTTCGTTGCCGGACTCGAGCCGCGCTTCCGGGGCCCTGGGCGCTTCGACCTCTCGGGGAGGCGCCGTCGGCGGCGCTGCATCGTCGTCGGCCGACGCCGTGTCCGAGGCGGCTGGTGTCGAAGTCGCCGAGGGTGTGGCCTGCTCCAGCAGGCGAGCCAGGTCCGCCAGCGGCTCATCCGGCAGGTCCTGGCCGGCCGCCCGGTCGCGCAGCCGGGCCAATCCCTCGCGACAGGCGGCGTGCTCCTCGGCGGCGCCCAGAAAGTCCAGGGCACCGGCCAGTTTCAGCGCGCGCTGAGCGAACTGCTGGAACATCTTGGGCCGAGCCCGCTTGCCACGCGGCCCCGCGAATGGGTGAGCCTCGGCCCACCAGGCGTCCAGGGCGCCGGCCAGCAGCTCCAGCGACAGCGCGAAGCGCGCCGGGTCGGCGTCGTGCTGCAGGCAATGCAGCAGGTGGCCGAGCACCTTGAGGTCCTTGCCGGTCTCGGCGAGCAGCCGCGCGGCCCGCGTCTCGGCGCCCGCCCAGTCGACCTCGCCGTGCTGCAGCGAACCGACCTTCATCATTTCCTCGTCGAGCCAGTCGTAGTCTTCCCGGTCAGTGACCGGATCGCCGACGCCCTCGGCGAGGGGGGCAAGCAACGGCTCGAGCTGTGGAAGCTGGGTGATGCGCATGACTCTCCCCGTTACCAGCGGCACATGGCACGCAGCGGCTCGATGGCCGTGCGCCAGCCGTCGAGATCGAATCGCAGCCCGTCGATAGCGGAGAGCTCGCTCTCCAACTGCAGCCGCTCGCCGCCCAGCAGGCGCTTCAGGGTACCGATGGCCGGTAGCCCCCGCCCGCCGCTGACCACGTGGCCGTCGTCCAGCACCCGCCAGGTCTGGTCGAGGGTGGCCCCATCGCCGCTCAGCTTGACCGGCACCCGCGACGCCTCGACGGGCTCGTGCAGATGCAGCTGGAAGCGGGTGATGGCGTCATCGCAACTGGTCACCAGCAGCGGGCGCGGCGGCACCGTTCCCAGCGCCGGGGCACTCATCAGCACCCTGTCGGTGCTCTCGCGTACCAGCACGCCGACGTCGTCGTCACTGCGCTCGGTCTCCTGGTCGGCCACCGCCTGCCACAGCGGCGAGCGGGTTCCCGACGATTCGGAGGCCCCGGGACGGTCGCGAAACAGGCCGTCGTAGCACTCGAGCCGCCCCAGACGGGAGGGCTTCTCGGCACAGGCCTCGGCCGCCTGCAGACGAGAGTCACGGTCCTGGGCCAGAGACTGGGCCGGAGGCAGCCCGGCCGCCAGCATCAGGGCCAGGCCGGTCAGACAGCACCGGCGGCGGCGCAGGCCGGGAAGAATGTCGATCACGTTCATGGGCTATCCAGTTGCAGCTGTCGGCACTTGTGGGCCAGGGTCCGCTTGGGCAGCCCCAGGCTCTCGGCGGCCAGGGTGCGATTGCCGTCGAAACGGGCCAGGCGCTGGCGGATCAGCGTCGCCTCGTAGTCACGCAATGCTCGGCGCAGGTCGAAGACGTCTTCGGGCCTGGAGCCGAGGCTGGCGTCGCTCGTCGAAACCGGCTCGGTTGCGGCATCCCGTGATGCGCTCTCGTCGACATCCGGGAATGTGCCCTTGGCAGGCAATGCCTCGGGCACGATGTTCTCGCCGTCGTGGGTCATGGCGCAGGCATAGTCGATGAGGTTTCTGAGCTCGCGCACGTTGCCGGGGAAGTCGCGACCGGCGAGCGAGCGCAGCGTGGCGCGGCCAAGGCCGATGTCCTCGCGGCCCTCGCGTCGACAGAAGTCGTCGATGAAGGCCTGGGCCAGCGCAGGGATGTCCTCGCGGCGTTCGCGCAGTGCGGGCAGCGTGAGTGGGAACTGACCGAGCCGGTAGTAGAGGTCGGCCCGGAAGGCCCCTTCGCGGATGCGGCGATGCAACGGCTGATGGGTGGCCGCCACCAGACGCAGGTCGACCCGTCGCTCGCGGTCGCCGCCCAGCGGGCGATAGCACCCCGACTCCAGCACGCGCAACAGCTTGGCCTGCAGAGCCAGCGGCATGTCGCCGATCTCGTCGAGAAACAGGGTGCCGCCATCGGCCTCACCGAACAGCCCCTCGCGGCTGCGTTCGGCGCCGGAGAAGGCGCCCCGCACGTGACCGAACAGCTCGGCCTCGAGCAGGCTCTCGGGGATCGCCGCGCAATTGATCGCCAGGAAAGGACCGTCGTGGCGCGCCGAAACCTCATGAATGCCGCGCGCCACCAGTTCCTTGCCGGTACCGGTCTCGCCCTGCAGCAGCACCGCCAGATGGGTCTCGGCGGCGCGCACCAGTTGGTCGCGCAGTGTGCGGATGGCCGGCGAGCCACCGAGGATGCGTCGTCCCAGCCGTTCGCTGAGGGTGCGTCGCCGCGCGCCGTCGTTGAGTTCGGCCAGGGAGTCGCGCAATCGCGCCTGGTCGCGTCGTTCGTCGTGCTGACGGGCCAGCCAGGCCCAGAGGCGACACAGCAAGGCCTCGAAGGCCAGGAAGTCATCACGCTCGGTCAGCGTCTCGATGCACTCGGCAGGGCCGGCGAAGGCCAGCACACCGAGCCACTCGCGCTTGCCGTCGCGAGCGCGCAGCGGCCGCACCGCCAGACACCAGGCCGCGGGCAGCTCGACAGTGGCCGCCTGGAAAGCTTCGTGGTCCAGCCGCGTGCGGGCCTCGCCGAGGCCAAGCTCGAGTGGCCGGCCACTGCGAATGGCATGGGCATAGGGATGGCGAAAATCGTCACAGGCCAGGCGTGACTCTCTCCCGTCCTCGACCAGCCAGCGACCGCTGGCGTCCAGAGCGAGGCAGCGTGCCCAGGGCAGCGCCAGCCGCTCGCGCAGCAGCGCCAGGCCGCGCCGGCGCAGCTCGGCGGGCGAATGGCCTTCGACCAGCCGCAGCGCCTCGGCCATGCCGGCCAGTGCCGGGGCCTCGGTCCGGGCCGTGACGAGCACGCCGTCGTCGCTCACCTCAGTCCACCTCCGCGGTGAAGCCGTGCTCGTCCACGCCGAGCGTGACGCGGGTTATCGGCTCGCGGCGCGCCAGGCGCTCGAGCATCGCCCGCGACACCGGCGGCAGCAGCTCGCCGTCGATCACCGACTCGAGCATCCGTGCGCCGTTCTCGCTGCGCGTGGCCCGGGCGCAGATGGCCTCGGCCAGCGCCGGCGCCAGTGCCACCTCGGCCTGGCGATGGCGGTCGCGGATGCGCCCGGCCAGGGTCTCGAGCTTGGCACCGACGATGTCGTGGAGGACCTCGCGGGACAGCGGCAGGTAGGGCACCACCTCCATGCGCGCCAGCAGCGCCGGCTTGAAGAAGTCGGCCAGCACCGGGTAGAGCGCTTCATCCATCGCTTCAGGGTCATCGGCATGACGCACCACGGCCTCGAAGCCGAGGTTCGAGGTCATGAAGAACAGCACGTTGCGGCAATCGATGGCACGCCCCTCACCGTCGGCCAGTTCGCCCTTGTCGAAGGCCTGGTAGAAGAGGTTGAGCACGTCCGGGTGGGCTTTCTCGACCTCGTCGAGCAGCACCACCGAGTAGGGCCGCTGGCGGATCGCCTCGGTCAGCAGACCACCCTCGCCGAAGCCCACATAGCCGGGCGGCGAGCCGATCAGCCGCGAGACGGTGTGCTTCTCCTGGTACTCGGACATGTTGATGGTGGTCAGGAACTGGCGGCCGCCATAGAGGCTCTCGGCGATCTGCAACACGGTCTCGGTCTTGCCGACCCCGCTGGGGCCGACCAGCAGGAAGGCCCCCAGCGGACGTCCAGGACGGCGCAGATCGGCACGCGCGGTGAGCAGGTGGCGGTGCAGGCGTTCGATGGCCAGGTCCTGGCCCTTGATCAGTCGGCCCAGTTCCTCCGGCAGCTCGGTGAGGCGTGCCAGCTCGTCGCGGGTCATGCGTTCCACCGGCACGCCGGTCCAGTCGCCGATCACCTGCGCGATCTGAGCTTCCTCGACGCTGGCGTTGACCAGCGCGAACTCGCTCTGCAGCTCGGCGAGGCGCGCTTCGTGTCCGGCCAGCTCGGTCGTGCGCCGCTCGCGGGCCTCGTCGGCATCCTCGTCTTCAACCTTGTCGTCCTCTGCCCTCTCGACCTCGCCGTCGAGCAGCTCGCGATGCAGGGCCAGGATGGCGTCGACGACGTCGCGCTGCTCGCGCCAGGCGGCTTCCAGGGTCTCGCGCTCTTCGCCCAGCCGGGTCAATCGCTCGGCCAGGGCATCGCGGTGAGCGGCATCGGGATGGCGACCCAGCAGCGCCTCGCGCTCAAGCTGGTCGTGTTCGCGCTGGGCGGCCAACTGATCGCTCATCAGGTGACTGAGCCGGCGCGGCGGCGTGTCCAGGGCCTGGGCCAGGCGGGTACCGGCGGTGTCGAGCACGTCGATGGCCTTGTCGGGCAACTGGCGCCCGGCCAGGTAGCGCGCCGAGAGCTCGGCGGCGGCACGCAGGCCGCTGTCGCCGATCAGCACGCCGTGGGTCGACTCGTAGACGTCGCGCAGGCCGCGCAGGATCACCAGCGCCTGCTCGACGTCCGGCTCGCCCAGGGCGACCGGCTGGAAGCGCCGCGACAGCGCCGGGTCCTTTTCGATGTGCTTCTTGTACTCGCGCCAGGTGGTGGCGGCGATGGTGCGCAGCTCGCCGCGGGCCAGCGCCGGCTTGAGCAGGTTGGCAGCGTCGGCGCCGCCCTCGGGATTGCCGGCACCGATCAGGGTGTGGGCCTCGTCGATGAACAGCAGCGTCGGGACGGTAGCTTCCTTGACCTCCTCGATCACCGCCTTGAGGCGCTTTTCGAACTCGCCCTTGACCGAGGCTCCGGCCTGCAGGGCGCCGAGGTCCAGCGACAGCAGCTCGACGCCGGCCAGCGCTTCGGGCACCCTGCCCTCGACGATGCGCGTCGCCAGGCCCTCTACCACGGCACTCTTGCCGACCCCGGCATCGCCCACCACGATGGGATTGTTCTTGCGGCGGCGCCCGAGGATATCGAGCATCTGGTCAATCTCGGGGTCACGGCACAACACCGGGTCGAGCTCGCCGCGGCGCGCCTGCTCGGTCAGCGAGGTGGCGAAGCGCGAAAGTGCGCTATCGTCACCGGCCGCGCGCCGGGCGGGCGACGGCCGTTCGTCCTCGGCCACGGAAGCCTCGGCGGAGTCGCGGGTCAGCCGGGTAAAGTCGCGGCGCAGCCGCTCGCGATTGATGCCCGCCAGCAGCCGCTCACCGCGCGGCCCCAGGTAGCGACCGGCATGGTGCAACAGGGCGGTGAAGATCACCCCGGTGCGCAGTTCGCGATGTTCGAGCTCGGCGCTCGCCAGCAGCCAGGCGTCCTGAAGCAGCTCGACCAGCAACGGCGAGAAGCTCGGCGTGGCCACCTCCAGATCGCGAGGCGGCCGGGCATCCTCGCCGAGCGCTCGGCGCAGCGCTTCCGGGTCGACCTCCTCGACGTCGAGCAGTACCCGCAGGTCGCACAGCGGCTGGTCGAGAAAGGCCAGCATCAGGTGGGACACCCCCACTTCGGGCGCCTGCTGCTCGGCGCACAGCGCCGCGGCCCCTTCCAATCCCTGGCGGGTGATGGCGTTGAGTCGGCCGATCAGTGCCGGTAGCTCTACCCTGAGCATGGTCTCTCCCTGGATGTTGTCCGAAAATCTTGTGTGGCTAGTTGATGATGCGTTCCAGCAGCAGGCCGACCTGGTCGGACTGCTGCTCCAGCGATAACGAGAAACCGGCATAGACCGCCGTCACGGCCAGGGCGAAGATCGCAAAGATGCCCCACAACGGCAGGCCATCGCCCTGGCGGCGCGCGGCGTCGAGCACGTTGTCCAGCGGGCGGGTCAGTCCTTCCTCGCCGGGCTCGTCGAGGGCCACCAGCTGGTCCCCGAGCTCGCGCAGCACCTGTTCGTACTCCTCGCGGCCATGGGGCATGACCTTGTAACGGCCCTCGAAGCCCAGGCACAGGCACAGATAGATGAAGGCCAGCAGGTCGCGGTAGCGACGAGGCTCCTGGCGCAAGCGAGCGAGGATCGAGAACACCTTCTCGCCGCCCCAGGTCTCGTTGTGGAAGCGCGTCAGCAGCGAGTGACCGGCCCACTGGCTCTGCTGGCCCCAGTCGGTGCTCATCACCGCTTCGTCGATGAAGGAACACAGCACATAGCGGTAGGCCAGCAGGGTCGGCCGGTCATAGCCCTGCTCGGTGAGTTCGACCTCGATGGCGGCGATCTCGTCGACCACCTGGCGATAGAGGCGCTCGATGTCGTCGAGCCGATCGAGCTGGCGAACCCGCACCACCATGCCGAGCAGCGAGCTGGAGGCATCCACCAGCGGGTTGAGATTATGGCCACGCAGGCGGAACCAGTAGTCCTCGTCGGCATCCAGATGATCGGCGTGACTGTGGATCAGCCGCTCCAGGCCCTGGACGTCGATGCTGTCCTCGTGGCGACGGGCGTCGTCGTGGGTGGCGAGTTCGTTCATGGCTTAGCTCCTGATCGCCCAGAACTGCATTTCCAGCCCCGGGAAGTCGCCGGCGACGTGGAAGGCGAAGCCGCTGGCCCCGTTCAGCATGCTCCAGGCCTCGCTCTGGCGGTCGAGACGGAAGTAGGTGTAGCCGGCGTGGAACGGCAACTGGCGCGGCGCCACCGGCAACGGTTCGAGCGGGATGCCCGGCAGTTGCAGGCTGATGAGGTCGCGGATGCGCTCGACGCTGGCCACCTTGGTCTGTTGCACGAACAGCTTGCGCAGGCGCTCCGGCGGCAGGTCCGCGCGCACTGCCAGGATGAAGTCGGCGTCGTCGAGCAGGCTGCGATCGGCCAGGGTGGCGACCTTGAGCCCGAAACGGCGGGACTGCAGCTGGATGGCCATGGCGCGTGGTTCGAGCACCGTGGACAGCGACTGGCGCAGGCTCTGCATCAGCGGCCGGAAGGCGGCCTCGGGGCGATCGTGGTCATAGGCCGGAAACTCCGGCGGCAGCCGCGACTCGGCAGTGAAGGTGGTCAGCTCGCAGCAGGTCTCGAGCATGTCGGCGTAGAGCCGCTCGGGATGCAGGTGACCGAGCCTGGCCAGGTGCTGGAAGCGCGGCTGCGCGCGGTTGAGCGACTGCAGCAGCATGAAGTCGGCCACATCGGCGACCCCGGACTGGTTGGGGGTGGCCAGGCGCTGGGCCAGATTGCGGGCCCGCTCGCGCATCAGTCCCGCCATTTCGCCGACGAAGCGCTGCAGCACCGGTGCCGCCTGGACGTTGAGCAGAGTCGGCAGGAACTCCTCGTCGAGCACCAGGCTGCCGTCCGGGCGTCGCTCCAGGATGCGTGCCACCGCCAGGCAGGCATAGGCACTGCGATCCTCCTGCTCGAGCAGCAGGCGCGGGGCGACGCGCGCCAGGTCCAGATCGGCCAGGTCGCCGACCCGGGAGTGCAGGTCGCGCACGCCGCGCGCTTCGGCGCGGTAGCGTGAAGGCAGCGAAGAGGCCTCCCAGTTCACCTCGGCCACGCCGTCGGTGGCCAGCGGCACGCCCAGATAGACCACCTGGTTGGCCACCGAGGCGTCATCGATTTCCAGCGCCGGGGGTTCCAGGTCGTCGTCGGGCAATCGGAAGGGGGTACCGTCGGGGAGCACGCCGCTGGCCTCGCTCAGGGCGATGCGACCGAAGCTCAGGTACTCGGCGTTGAGCGTCAGGGTCAGGAAGCCGTGCAGGTAGCCGCCGACGCCGCGCAGACGGGTGTCGACCAGCCCTTCCAGGCTGCGTCGTTGCTGCTGGAAATGCTGGGGCTTGATGAACAGCCCCTCGCTCCAGACCACTGGATTGCGACTGGCCATCAGGTCTCCTTCCTCAGCGCGGCTTCGCGCTCCAGCAGGTGCACCAGCAAGTGGTAGTCACGCCCACGGGCATCGACTTTCACCACCTTTTTCCATTGCGCCTGATTGGGGTCGGCGTAGAAGGCGATGATGCCGATGTAACGCGTGTCTTCCTCGACCTCGAAAGGCTCGTAGAACTTGAACTGGCCGGGCAGCAGGGTGAAGTCGTCATGGGTCAGGTAGTTGGTGCCCAGCGCTTCCTCGAGGTCCTTCCGGAGTTGTCGATGGTCGGCCGACATCAGCATCGAGTCGTCCTTGAGCTGCAGGATCTGGAAGCGCAGCGGCGTGCCCTCCCCCTCGACGTTGGGATTGATATTGGACGCGGCCAGCATGCTCAGGTCGACCCGTGACGGACGATCCTCCGGATAGCCCACCGGGATCGAAGGATCCTTGATCACCTGATAGGTCTTGCCGGCAGCCTCGAAGGTGGAGGCGCAGCCGGTCAGCGCCATCAGCATGCCGCCGAGCACCAGACACCGCGCCAGCGACGCGGGCCCGGCGCGCCGGGCAATCATGCGCCCTCCCGCTGCTGACGGCGCACCGAATGATCATAGGCCTGTTCGAAGACCTCCCAGAACAGCTTCTCGAAGCCCTGCTGACGGCCGGAGTTGAGTTCCTGGTAATAGTGGCGATACATCTCCCAGGCCCAGCCGCCTTCTTCCTCGCCCTGGTGGCCGGCGCCGCGATAGGCATGGAAGCGCTTGAGCAGGGCATCCGGCGAGAAGGCATCGAGGATCGACTTGAGGGCCGTGCCGATGGCCTCCTCCACCGCGGCCTGGTGCTGCTGCTGATGCTCGAGGCATTCCGCCACCGCTGCCGGCGCCGAAAGATGCACCGGGCTGCGTTGGGCGGCGAACAGGGTGGTCAGGGTCTGCTCATAGGACTGGCCGAGGCGCAGCGGGTTGTCCTCGATGGGTTGCAGGCGGCGGTCGCGCAGTGGGTAGCGGCTTCCGTCATGGGCCTGGTGAAGCGCCAGCAGGCCATCCACGGTGGCCTTCAGGGTGCGCCCCGCCTCCTCGAGAAAAGCGTGCTGCTCGGCGCTGTCGCGAAAGCGCAGCTCACCGCCCAGGGTCTGCAGCAGCGGCGAGGCGCCGATGTGGCCGCCCTCCCCCGTCGCCGGCTCCTGCCAGCGCTCCTCGAGCTGCTCGCCGACCGAGCGTTCCAGATCGTTCAACAGGCGTTCGTCCATGTCAGAGTCCTCATAGCGTCGGTTCCTCGGCGCGGCCGGCGCGCCGGCGATAGCGCCCTGCCCTTCCAGGGCATCGAGCAGTGGGTGGTGATCGTCCTCGCTGGCGGCCGACTCATCGGCCAGCGCGGTCATGGGGTCCTGGAGGCGCTGGGCCGTCGAGGCATCGCCCAGCGCCTCCAGCGGGTCATGCTGAGGCCGCGGCACAATGGCGGTGGCCGGCGCCGGCTCGGCGCCCTCGAGCGTTTCGTGCTCTTCATCGACCAGGGTCGCCAGCGGCTGCACCCCGGCGGCATCGGCCTGGCGGTCACCCAGGTGAACCCGCAACCGGTATTCGCCGACCTGCAGCTCGTCGCCATCGCGCAGCGCCACGCGGCGCTCGCGACCGATCGGCAGGGTCGCGCGGTTGACGAAGGTCTGACCGCTGCGGTCGACCAGGCAGAAGCGCCCATCGAGGCGTTGGATCTCGGCGTGGCCGGGACGTACCCGGCCGGCGTGATCCTGCAGCAGCCAGTCGTCGGCCACTGCACTGCCCAGGGTGCCGCCCGCGGCCGGGAAGACGTGGCTGCTGGTGGAACGGCCCTCGAGCCGTTCGCTGTTGGTGACCACCAGGGTGATGGCCTGCTGCTGGGAGAGCGTCGCGTTCATGGGTTCACCGTGTCATCTGAATGCGCACCCGGCGGCGCCGGGCTGCCGCGTCAGCCTCGGGCTTGACGAAGGTGGTCCAGCCCAGCTGGCTGCTGCCTCCCTCGCCCAGGCACATGGGGCTCACTTCGCGTTCCTGGAGTTCGAGCTCCAGGTCATAGGCCAGGGGCTCGCGCAACACGAATTCCATCAGGGTGCGCAGCGCCTGGTGATCACGACCGTCGGGCAGGAAGTCGCGAAAACGCTCCAGGTCCAATCCGCGCAGACGGAGCGCGAACTTTCCGCTGATGTCGTCGACCCGGCTTCCGGCGACCATGTCCTGGCCCAGAGTGGAACAGCCCAGCCCGGTGCGGCTGCGCTGGTCGGGGGGAATCTCGACCCACCGATGCACCCAGGACTCGACCTCGACCCCGTCGAGATCGAAGCAGTGGCCGACGATGCCCGCCACCACGTCCGGCGAGCGAGAGCGACCCGCCAGCAGGCCAGCGTAGGCCAGCATCTTGCTCCAGTTGATTGGCGTCTCGCCGCGCAGCCGTTCATCGGCCAGCCCCACCAGGGCGAAGACCGCCGCCGAAAAGCCATCTTCGGCCTCATCCTGGTAGCGCACGTGATGACGATACTTGCGCCAGCCACGATGCAGCAGCGAGAGCACCCGATGGTTGAAGAGGCCCAGGAAGTCGCCGGCCGCCCCCTCGCGATGGGCCTCGGCATGGGCCATGGCTTCCAGGTAGTAGCCCGGCAGCGGCGACTGGGCCCCCTGCAGCCCCAGGAAACTGACCCGCATGGCATAGCGCCCGGCATCACGAGGCTCCAGGGCGACGATGTCGCTGCCCGGGAAGCCCAGCGAGGCCGAGGACTGGAAGCGCACCCGCTCGGCGGCGGGGTCCGCCTCGCGGTCGCCCTCCAGGTTGTCGCCGTGGTGCCGGTGGAGCAGTTCCACCAGTTGATAGAAGTCGTAGCGCCGAGCCCTGTCGATCAGGGGCGCGAGCGCTACATCAGGGGTTGCTGGCCCGACTGCAAGGTCCATGCGTAGCGCTCGCGGTTATGGAGATTGATGACGTGCAACTCGTGAAAGGAGTTGATACTGGCGTACAGCGAAAAGAACCGGGACAGTACACTGGCGAACAGGAACAGGCTGCCTTCATCGCCGAAGGCCTCCTGGTCCAGGGTCATCTCGGAGCGAAGCCCGCGCACCGGCAGGCCACGGTAAAGCCGGTCCACCGGCTGAGTCTGGATATCGACGATGCCGGCCAGGCGCTTCTGGGCGATGCGTTCCGCCTGGCGATCGACCAGCGCGCGGAAATCGTAGACCCGCAGCACCGAACACAGGGCGTCGCGGTCGAGCAACGACAGGTAATTCAGCGACAGGTTGGAGATCAGAGTCCACAGCAGGCTGCCGTCCAGCGTCGGTCGCATGGCCGGCGTCGGCCGGGTGATGTTGCGGAACTCGGCGAAGGCCGGGCTGTCCTCGGTAGGCACGCAGATATCGCCCACGGTCAGCCGCTCGGGCAGCTCGCGATTGCTGCAGGTCAGACGCAGCGAGATGGTCTCGCGCAGCCCCAGGCAGGCCTGCTCATCGCCACGCACGAAGGCGATGTCATGATCGAAGCCGTCACCACGCAGGCTGTCGCGGACCCTCACTCGGTAGTAACGGGCTTCGCGCCCCCGATCGCGCTCGATCTGGTGCTCGAAGCTCTCGAAGGGCACGTAGCGGCGCGGCTCGCCGCGAATGCGCCCGCTCTCGCTCTCCAGCCAACCCTCCACGCCGTCGACGCTGAACACCTCGTAGTGCGACGGGAAGCGACTGCTCGGTCGGATGCGGTATTCACTGCGCTCGCCGCTAAGGTCCACCGGGTCGGCATCGTGGGCGAAGAGGTTGATCGCCGGAGTGCAGTACAGCGCCAGGCTGGCGTCACCCACCCGGGCATCCGCCGGCAGGGTACGCGAGAAGGTGAAGCGCAGCGTCATCCGATCGGCCAGGCGCGGCGGCAGGTAGTCGCCCAGCCGCTGCAGGTCGAAGAACTGAAAGGCCTCGGGGAAGCACAGGTATTCCTGCAGGATGCGATAGCCCTGATAGACATTGCGCGGATACGGCAGCAGGGCGTCCTCGGCGGCGAAACCCACCGGCGCCAGCAAGCGTGCGGGCAGCGCCAGGCGCTGGCCATCGACCTCCAGCTCGAGGCTCGTCAGGTAGTGGCTCAACCACAGGTAGAGGGTACGAGCCGTATAGCCGTTGCCCCCCAGGTGCAGACGCAGGTCGCCCACGCCCAGGGTATCGAGGGGCTGGTCGCTATGAACCGCCAGGTCCAGCTCCACCACCGAGGCTTCCCGGGAATGGTGTACCGAGACCCCATCGTGGGCCAACGGGTAGAGCGTCAGTTCGTGGCAGGTACGAAAGTCGCAGGCCGTGCCCTCCACTTCGCGGCTGGTCAGGGTGGTGCCACGAGGCACCGTCTGGGCCCCGCTCAGGCCGTGCCAGTGGGGAGTGAACTGCACCACCGTCATGCTCGGCACGGGGCGCAGGTAGTTGGGCCACAGCATGCCGATCAGCGAGTGGGTCAGCTCGGGGAACTCATCATCGACCTTCTCGCGCAACCGCCCGGACAGGAAGGCAAAGCCCTCGAGCAGGCGCTCGACATCGGGGTCGGTACTCTGCTCGGACAAAAAGCGGCTGAGCCCGGGATTGCCCTCGGCAAACTCCCGGCCCTGACGCTTCAGAAAGTCCAGTTCGTCCCGGTAGTAGCGGTTCAGCATGTCGGTCTCAGTTCAGGCACTGGTAGCGCTTGTCATTGAGCAGCAAGTCGATGGTGGTCTGGGTCGAATCGCGGCCCATGTCGAGGGTGGCCTGGACCTGGAAGCGCAGCTGCAGCGGCGCCCCCTCGTTGGGCTGCGTCTCGACCTGGACACGACTCACGCGCGGCTCGAAACGTTCGATGCACTCACGAATGGCACGCTCGACCTTGAGCTCGAGGTCCAGCACCCCGAGCGTGGCGTCGTTGAAGTCGAGCAGACCCAGTGCCGGCGCACACTCGCTGTGCCCCGGGTGGCTGTTGAGCAGGTCGACCAGATGGCGCTTGATGGAAGCCAGGGTGGCCTCGATCGCTTCGTCGCCTGTCGGCGCCGGACGTGCCGGTGCCGACAGACGCTCGAACAGTCGGGCGCCATGTGGTCCGCTTCGATCCCTGAAGGCGGTCATGGGCTCAGTCCTTGTCGAGGCGTCCCACCAGCGACAGCTCGAAGTTGGCGCCCATGTACTTGAAGTGTGGGCGTACCGCCAGCGACACCTGATACCAGCCCGGGTCGCCCTCGACGTCGGAGACCTGCACCGAGGCGGCGCGCAGCGGACGGCGGCTACGCACGTCGGCCGGCGGGTTCTCCTGGTCGGCGACATACTGGCGAATCCAGGTATTGAGTTCGCGCTCGAGATCCTGACGCTCCTTCCAGGAGCCGATCTGCTCGCGCTGCAACACCTTGATGTAGTGGGCCAGGCGATTGACGATGAACATGTAGGGCAGCTGGGTGCCAAGCTTGTAGTTGGTCTCGGCCTCGCGCCCTTCGGGGGTATTGGGGAAGGACCTGGGCTTCTGCACCGAGTTGGCGGAGAAGAAGGCGGCGTTGTCGCTGCCCTTGCGCATGGTCAGCGAGATGAAGCCTTCCTCGGCCATCTCGAACTCGCGCCGGTCGGTGATCAACACCTCGGTGGGAATCTTGCTCTGCAGCTGGCCCAACGCCTCGTAGGTGTGCACCGGCAGGTTCTCCACCGCCCCGCCGCTCTGCGGGCCGATGATATTCGGGCACCAGCGATACTTGGCGAAGCTGTCGTTCAGGCGCTCGGCAAGCAGGTAGGCGGTATTGCCCCACAGGTAGTCGTCGTGGCTCTCGCTGACCGACTCTTCGTAGTGGAAGGACTTGACCGGGTTCTCCACCGGATCATAGGGGGTGCGCAGCAGGAAACGCGGCGCGGTCAGGCCCAGGTAACGGGCGTCCTCGGACTCGCGCAGGCTGCGCCAGCGAACGTACTTGGGTCCCTCGAAGATCGCCTTGAAGTCCTTGATGTTGGGCAGTTCCTCGAAGCTGTCAATGCCGAAGAAGCTCGGCGCCACCGAGGACAGGAAAGGCGCATGGGACATGGCCCCCACCGAGGCGGTGTACTGCAGCAGCTTGATGTCCGCCGTCGAGGGCGTGAAGTCGTAGTGACCGATCATCGCCGCCACCGGCTCGCCGCCGAATTGGCCATACTCGGCGGCATAGACGTGCTGGTAGAGCCCGCTCTGGCTGATCTCCGGGGCAAACTCGAAGTCCTCGAGCAGCTCTTCCTTGGTGGCATGCAGCACGTTGAGCTTGATGTTTTCGCGGAAATCGGTGCGATCGACCAGCAGCTTGAGGCCGCGCCAGGCCGATTCCAGATGCTGGAACTCCTGGTCGTGCAGGATTTCGTCGACCTGGTGACCGATCTTGCGATCCAGCTCGACGATCATGCGGTCGACGACCGACTTGTTGACCTGCTGCTGGCCGTCATCGCCCTTGAGAAGCTCGCCGATGAAGGCCGCCACGCCCTGCTTGGCCACGTCGTAGCCCTCGTCGGCGGGGGCCATGCGTGTCTGGGCCATTACCTGATCGAGCAGTGAGGTATCCTCGGCGCTCTCGGTAGCCTGGGACTGGGATTGGGACTGGTTAGATTCAGTCATGATGCGTGCCTCGCCTCCGTGCGTGGAAAATCAGGAATCGCTCGCGGGAGATTCGTCGTCGAGCAGTTCAAGCTCGCTCAACAGCTGATCCCGAGCTTCCGGGTTCTCGATCAGGGCCTGCAGGCGCTCGCGAAACGCCGGCACGTTGCCGAGCGGCCCCTTGAGCGCCACCAGGGCCTCGCGCAGCTCGACCAGCTTGCGCAGCTCGGGCACCTGACGGGCCACGCTGTCCGGCGCGAAGTCCTGCAAGGAGTTGAACTGCAGCTCGACACTCAGTTCGCGACCTTCTTCTTCGCCCTCGAGGCGGTTCGGCACGCTGGTCTGCAGGCCGAGGCCGGCCTCGCGCATCACGGACTGAAAGTTGTTCTTGTCCACCGAGACGGCTTCACGCTCCTCGATGGGGGCCTCCTCGCTGCCGCCCTTGAAGTCGCCGACCACCAGCAGCTTCTGGGGCAGCTCGGTTTCGGCCTGCTGATCACCGGTGGCGGGAACGTACTTGATATTGATGCGCTCTTTGGGCGCAACGGACCCTTCCTTGGACATGGCGAACCTTCTCCTTGGGATGACGACTCAAGTTTGTAGTGGCAGTGGCGATGGCCGGTCTATTCCCTATGCAGCATCGAGCCGCACCTGAATGATCGAGCCACAGCAGAAGCCCTCGACCCGCCAAATGGCAAGGATGCACCATCCAGCGGACCTTCAAGGGTGCGCGAGGCTAACACTCATCACCAATCGAAACAGGGCGCCGACAAGAAATCGGCAAAATGTTGCAAAACGTTTCTCATCCCACTCCAGCCCGAAAAATACTTGAAAAAGTTCTCATCTACCGAAAAAATTCAGCAAACTTACAAGTCATTATTTACATTCAGCAAAATGTAAGAAATGTCTTACATCAAAAAACGCAATCAGCTTACACAAGCAGACCGGCCTGGATGACAAAAAACTGGAAACAATAAACCGTTGCATTCGCATTGATGGCATCCACCGGGCCAGGCGTTTACGCCCCCCAGGGATGGAGGTGTGCACAGTGCCACGCCCAGGCAGACCTTGTGTCCTGTCTCGGAGATTCGTTGAAGAGATGAGATGACGCGCGCCACCGACGATACCGGCGGCAGTGTGCTCCCGGTCGATCTTGCGATAGACCGGGGAACGCCCATCGACTGGGTGAATTCGGACCTGGCCGAGTCCCGGGCGTGGGGCTCAGACGTGCCCGCTCCCATCAGGCCCGCGGCGTGGAGAACGCCATCACTTCGGCCACGCGGTCCTTGTCCAGCGCCAGCTGGAGGAGACGATCGAGCCCCAGGGCCACGCCGCTGCCCGCTGGCATGCCGGCCTCGAGCGCGACCAGCAGGCGCTCGTCCGCCTCCACCTCGGGCAGACCCTCCACGCGTCGGGCCGCGTTGTCTTCCTTGAAGCGGGCACGCTGTTCCTCGGCGTCGGTGAGCTCGTCGTAGCCGTTGGCGAGCTCGAGTCCGTCCAAGTAGACCTCGAAGCGCGAGGCAACCCACTCGCCATCTTCCGGATCGCGATGGCGACGGGCGAGCGCCGCCTGACTGGCTGGGTAGTCCACCACGACGTCGATGCCGCCCCGGCCCAGCCGAGGTTCGATGACGAGGCTGATCAGCAGATCGAGGCAGTCGTCGCGACAGGCCGCGGCCATATCGAGCCCACCCCGCTCGGTGGCCAGGCGGCGCAGGGCCTCGAGAGGCTCGTGGAAGGGATCGAGTTCCAGGCTCTCGCGGAACAGCTCACGATAGCGACGGCGACGCAGCGAGCCGGGATCGCTCGACAGCACTCGACGGATCAGCGCGTCGGTCTCCGTGATCAGGCCGTCCAGGTCGAGCCCGGGGCGATACCACTCCAGCATGCTGAACTCGAGGTTGTGGCGACCACCCACCTCTCCGTCGCGGAAGCTGCGGGCGACCTGGAAGATCGGCCCGCTGCCCGCGGCCAGCAATCGCTTCATATGGAATTCCGGCGAGGTCTGCAGCCACAACCGCTCGCGCCCCGCCGGCGTCGTGGCCTCGCAGGACAGCGAAACCAGATGCAGGTCAGTGCTGCCGCCATGACCGAGCACCGGCGTCTCCACCTCCCATACACCGCGCTCGGCGAAGAAGGCCCGCACCTCGGCGATCAACCGCGCGCGATCGCGCAACGTCTCGATATCGGCCGTGGGCCGCCAATCGATGGTCATCGAAGTGTCCTCCACAAACGACGAAGGCCACGCATACACACGTGGCCTTCGGAGCTGGAAGCTGGAAGCTGGAAGCTGGAAAAAAGCTTGTCGCCCAACCTTTGAGTCAAGGGTGCTTCTTCGCGCTTCAAGCTTATTGCTTCAAGCTCCAGGCGAAGCCGAGTCGGCTTTTCTTCCAGCTTCCAGGCACGAAGCGCCGCTCTTCCAGCTTCAAGCTCTAGCCCGGGCGAAGCCCGGCATCAAGCGCGGGAGACATACTCGCCCGTCCGCGTATCAACCTTCAGCACTTCCCCCTCGTTGATGAACAGCGGCACGCGGACCACCGCCCCGGAGGACATGGTGGCCGGCTTGGAGCCACCCTGGGCGGTGTCGCCCTTGAGGCCGGGATCGGTCTCGGTCACTTCCAGCTCGATGAAGTTCGGCGGCGTCACGTTGATGACGTTGTCGTTCCACAGGGTCACGGTATAGACCACCTGCTCCTTGAGCCACTTTTCGGTCTCGCCAAGGGCCTTCCGCTCCACCGGATACTGCTCGAAGGAACCGTCATTGAGCATGAAGTACCACATGTCGCCGTCGGTATAGAGATACTCCATGTCCAGCTCGAGGACATCGGCGCCTTCCAGGGATTCGCCGGACTTGAAGGTTCGCTCCCAGACACGCCCGGTCATCAGGTTGCGCAGCTTGACCCGATTGAAGGCCTGGCCCTTGCCCGGCTTGACGTAGTCATTTTCGAGGATGGCACAGGGATCGCCATCCAGCATGACCTTCAGACCGCCCTTGAATTCGTTGGTAGAATAGTTCGCCATGATGTTTTACCCATATTCGAGCGCGCCGCCGACCGGGGTCGAGGGCGCGCACAAGCAAGAGACATGTCTCGAGGGCCTATCCCTCGCACGTATCGACTGGTGCCGCGCATGATAACCCGAAGCCCCATCCCTTTGCAGCGCCAGGCCTCGACACCCGCCACCGGCGCCTGGCAGGCACAGCTCGCCGGTGCGATCCGCGACCCGCAGGAATTGTGCCGGCGCCTGGCACTGGACGAACGCTGGTGGCCCGGTGCCGAAACCGGTCATGCGCTGTTCGAGGTGCGGGTGCCCGAGGCCTATCTCGCCCGCATCCGCCCCGGCGACCCGCACGATCCGCTGCTGCGCCAGGTGCTGCCGCTCGGCGAGGAGGCCGAGGCGGCGCCCGGCTATGTGGCCGACCCCCTCGAGGAAGCCGACCACACGCCGCGGCGCGGGCTGATCCACAAGTACGCCGGCCGGGTACTGCTGATCGCCAGCCCCGCCTGCGCGATCAACTGCCGCTACTGTTTTCGCCGGCATTTCCCTTATGAGGAGAATGCCCCGTCCCGCGCCCAATGGACCGATACCCTTGACTACCTGCGCGCCGACGATTCGATCCACGAGGCCATCTTCTCGGGCGGCGATCCACTGGCAGCCAGCGACCGCCAACTGGCCTGGCTGGTGGAACGACTGGAGGCGATTCCTCACCTCAAGCGACTGCGCATCCATACCCGTCTGCCGGTGGTGATCCCCGACCGCATCGACGACGCCCTGCTCGACTGGCTGGGCCATACACGACTGCAGAAGGTGATGGTGTTGCACATCAACCATCCCAACGAGATCGACGAGACGGTGATCGATGCCTGCCGCCGACTGCATGATGCCGGCGTGACCCTGCTCAACCAGAGCGTCTTGCTGGCCGGCATCAACGATGATGTCGACACCCTGGCTGCGCTCTCCGAGCGGCTGTTCGAGGCCGGTATCCTGCCTTACTACCTGCACGTGCTCGACCCGGTGAGCGGCGCCGCCCACTTCGACGTCCCCGACGACGCGGCCCGCATACTGGTCGCCGAGCTGCGCAAGCGGCTACCCGGCTTCCTGATGCCGACCCTGGTCCGCGAGGTGCCCGGCGAAACCAGCAAGACGCCCCTGTAAGCCGGAAGCTGGAAGACCAGCATGGTAGTGGGCCAGACAGAAACAACCCCACCGGGGATGCAGTTCAGGACGTCCCGATGGGGTTGTTCTTTCTTCAAGCTTCAAGCTTCAGGCTTCAAGCTAATGTCTCGGCCGTGACGTTGGGTGCCGGTGCTTCGGTGGAGAGTTGCCGGTTGATGGCGCTCAGCACGCCCTTGATCGAGGCACTGGTGATGCTCTCGTCGGTGCCGACGCCGAACACGGCTTCGCCGTTGATGCGTACCTCGACATAGGCGATCGCCTCGGCGTCCGCTCCCTGTCCCCGGGAATGCTCGTGGTAATCGATGATTTCCACGTCGTGTCCTTCGGCGGCCAGCGACTTGATGAAGGCGGCCAGCGGCCCGTTGCCTTGTCCCTGAATGGTCCGCCGTGCGCCGCCCTCCTCGATGGTCGCCTCGAGATTCACCACCGGGCTATCGGGCTCCGAGGACATGCGGTGACTGGCCAGGGCGAAGGGCTGGTCCTTCTCCAGGTATTCGTCGCGGAAGGCCTGGTAGATCATCTCGGAGGTGATCTCCTTGCCCAGCCGGTCGGCCACTTCCTGGACCACCTGGCTGAATTCGATGGACAGCCGGCGCGGCAGTTCGATGCCGTGCTCTTCTTCCAGCAGATAGGACACGCCCCCCTTGCCGGACTGGCTGTTGACGCGGATCACCGCCTCGTAGCTGCGGCCCACATCGAGCGGGTCGATGGGCAGGTAGGGCACCGCCCAGACGTCGTCCGGGTTCTCGCGGCGCGCCGCCATGCCTTTCTTGATGGCGTCCTGGTGGGAGCCGGAGAAGGCAGTGAACACCAGGTCGCCGACATAGGGGTGGCGCGGGTGCACCGGCAACTGGTTGCAGTATTCCACCTCGCGCATGATCGGCGTGATGTTCGAGAAGTCGAGCCCGGGATGCACCCCCTGGGTGTAGAGGTTCATGGCCAGGGTGACCAAGTCGACATTGCCGGTGCGCTCGCCGTTGCCGAACAGGCAGCCCTCGACCCGGTCGGCGCCGGCCATCACCGCGAGCTCGGCGGCGGCGACGCCGGTGCCGCGGTCGTTGTGGGGATGGACACTGACGATCAGATGATCGCGGTGAGCGACGTGGCGACAGAACCACTCGATCTGATCGGCATAGTTGTTGGGCGTTGCACACTCCACGGTGGCCGGCAGGTTGACGATCATCGGCTTGTCGACGCTGCCGCCATAGGTGGACTCCACGGCGTCGACGATCTCCACCGCGAAGTCCATCTCGGTGGTGGAGAACAGCTCCGGGGAATACTGGAAGGTCCAGTTCGTCTCCGGTGCGGCCACCATGTGCTCGCGGATGCGGGTGGTGGCATCCACGGCGATCTGGATGCACTCGGCCTGATCGACGTTGAACACCACGCGGCGGAACACCGGGTCGGTAGCGTTGTAGACGTGGACAATGGCATTCTTCGCGCCCTTCAGCGCCTCGAAGGTGCGATCGATCAGGTGCGGGCGAGCCTGGGTGAGTACCTGGATGGTGACGTCATCCGGCACCTTGTCGTCCTCGATCAGCGAGCGCACGAAGTCGAAATCGGTCTGGGAGGCCGAAGGGAAGCCGACCTCGATCTGCTTGAAACCGATCTTCACCAGCAGGTCGAAGAAGCGCTGCTTGCGCTCCTGGTCCATGGGATCGATCAGCGCCTGGTTACCGTCGCGCAGATCGACGGCGCACCACTGGGGCGGCTTCTCGATGCGACGACTCGGCCACTGCCGATCCGGCAGGTCGACGGCCACGAAGGGGCGGTACTTGGTGGAGGGGTTATCGAGCATCATGGCGGCGTTCTCCCTGGGGCAGTGACGGGTACAAACGACGACGCCCCGCCTGCCGGAAGGCAAGCGGGGCGCCGAAAAATTCGGATCGCCTCTCGGAACGACGGACGACGGTGTCGCGAGAAATGGCGATATCGGTGGTGATGATGGCGGTGGACATGGAACAACCTCGTTGTCGACGTTACGAATGGGCGACGCAAGCGCCGTCGCCCGGCGCGCTCAGCGGCGGGCTAGTAGTCGTAGGTCGAGAACGAGGTTGTACAATGTCGTATTCATGCCTCTAGAAAATCAGGACTCGTGCCCGGTGTCAAGCGGGGCCCCCTTCATCCGACGAAAATGGATCACTGGCGGCGAGTCGCCACCAGCGCAGCAAGGTCTCGGGCACGGTGTCCTCGGCGACGGTCAGGGTCCAGATCGGAGCCTCGCCGCCCTCTTCAACCCCCAGGTGCAGCAACCGCCGATCGGCGCCGGGTATCCGGCGCTCCCCACACCGCACCGCCTCGTCCAGCAGCGCCTGCAATTCGGCACGCTGCGCTTCGCTGCAACGATCACAGCGGATCCAGCGCGGACGGGCCAGTCCCGGCATATGCGCCACCCCCCCCTCGCGGCTCAGCCTCAGCACACTGGCGGCAGTCAGGCGCGGGGCAACATCGTCCGTTCTCACGACAGCACGCCTGCCTCGCGCCAGGCCTCCCGCACCGCATGCGCCACACGACCGTCGATGCCGAAACGCCGACCGGCATTGTCCAGGGTCAGCTCGGCGAAGGCCGCAAAGTCACTGTCCCGGGCCAGCCGCTCGTCGATGAGCGTGTCATACCAGACCTGCCCCGCTTCTTCCCAGGCATGCCCACCCAGCGCCATGGCGGCGAGATGGAAGGCCCGATTGGGGATCCCCGAGTTGATGTGCACACCGCCATTGTCGTCGCGGGTCTCGACGAAATCCCGCATGTGGCCCGGCTGCGGGTCACGGCCGAGGACCGGATCGTCGTAGGCGGTGCCCGGTGCGGCCATGGAACGCAGCGCACGCCCCTCGACCCGCTCGGTGAACAGACCCGCGCCGATCAACCAGTCGGCGCTCTCGACGTCCTGCCCCAGCCGATGCTGTTTGACGAGGCTACCGAACACGTCCGCCAGGGACTCGTTGAGGGCGCCGGCCTGATCCGCATAGACCAGCGCCGCTTCGTGCTGGATCACGCCATGGGTCAATTCGTGGGCGATGATATCCAGCGCGATGGTGAACCGATGGAAGAGCTCGCCGTCCCCATCGCCGAATACCATCTGCTGACCGTCCCAGAAGGCGTTCTCGTACTCCTGGCCGTAATGCACGGTGGCCAGCAACGCCATCCCGCGATCGTCCAGGGAATGGCGCTGGAACGCTTCCCAGTACAGTGCATAGGTCGCGCCCAGGCCTCGGTAGGCCTCGTCCACGGCGGGGTCGCCGCTGGCCGCCTCGCCTTCGCTGCGAACCCGTTCGCCAGGCAAGTCGCGGGTCTGATTCGCGGAATGCACATGCCGTACGGGCTCACCGCGTCGCCGACTGCCTTCCGGCAACTCGGCGGTGCCGGCCCGGGCGCGGAATCCCCGGTCGTCATGGAGCGTTCGGTAGGCACGATCACGCTGCCTGGCGTCGCTCGAGCCGGCGAGGCGCTCGAGCAAGTAGGGGGGCAGAAAGGGGCGAATCGGCGGGTGTCGGTCAGTCCTCACTATCATCCTCCTTGGCGGTCAATCCGGCCTCGGTCACTGCCCCTTGGAGAGCCGGCCGATCGAATCCGTTCCATGAAAGGTCAGGACTCGTCCATCTGCCTGCTGGATGGCGGGCTCCCATTCTGTTGAATCAACAGGGTCTCCAGCCTCGCCACCTGTTCATGCAATTCGCGCACATCACCACGCAGCCCCTGCATCTCGGCCGCTTCTCCTTCGCCGCTTTCCAGCTCGATCGCCACGCTTTCCTTCTGCATCACATCCAGCACGATGCCAATCATCATGTTCAGGAAGATGAAGGCGGTGAGGAAGATGAAGGTCAGGTAATACAGCCAGCTCCAGGCGAAGTCTTCCTGGGTGGCATACATGATGTCGGTCCAGTCTTCGAAGGTCGCGATACGAAACAGGGTCAGCATGGCGACGGCGATATTGCCCCAGAGGTAGTCGTCGACCCCGGCAAACAGGAAGCTGCCGACCGCGGCGTAGATATAGAAGATGATGAACATCAACAGCGCCACGTACCCCATCCGCGGAATCGACTTGACGAGCGCCGTCATCAGCATGCGCAACTCGGGGATCATCGAGACCAGTCGCAGCACACGGAATATCCGCAGCAGCCGCGCCAGCAGGACCATATCCGACTCACCCATCGGAATCAGGCTCGCCGTGACGATCAGAAAGTCGAAGACGTTCCAGCCCTGCTTGAAGAAGTCACGCAGGCGCTTCTCCGCCGCCATGCGGATCAGGATTTCCACCAGGAAGAACACCGTGACCGCCAGGTCCATTGCCAGCAGCCAATAGTGAAAACGGCTGGTTTCCTCGTAGGTCTTGGCACCGATCAGCAAGGCCGAGATGACGATGATGGCAATGACCACCGCCTCGAAGAGCTTGTTCGCCCGAATGCGCTCGAATCGGTCGCGCCAGGTCAGTATGTGCGTATTCACGCGTGCCCCCTCACCCTCGCTCTTCCAGGTCCACCTGCCGATAGCCGATCAGGTAAAGCACGGCGTCGAGGCCGAGCGTCGAGATACTCTGCCTGGCCTGCTGCCGCACCAGGGGCTTGGCACGAAAGGCGATGCCCAGGCCGGCGGCGGCCAGCATCTTGAGGTCATTGGCACCATCGCCGACGGCGATGGTCTGCTCCATGGCCAGGCCCTCGCGCTCGGCGATCTCGTGAAGCAATCGTGCCTTGCGTTCGGCGTCGACGATCGGCTCGCGGACCTCGCCGGTCACCTTGCCGTTCTCGATCACCAGTTCATTGGCGTGAATCTCGTCGAAACCAAGCCGTTGCTGGAGATGCTCGGCAAAATAGGTAAAGCCACCGGAGAGAATAGCGGTGCGATAACCGAGCCGCTTGAGGTGGCCCATCAGGCGCTCCACGCCATCCATCAACGGTAGCTGTTCGGCGATCTCGGCCAGCACCGATTCGTCGAGGCCACGGAGCTTCGCCATGCGCTCTCGGAAGCTTTGCTGGAAATCCAGCTCGCCGCGCATGGCACGCTCGGTGATCTCCGCCACCTCATCGAAAACGCCATGGCGACGCGCCAGCTCGTCGATCACTTCGGTCTGGATCAACGTCGAATCCATGTCGAAGCACACCAGGCGACGATGCCGACGCCAGATCGAATCTTCCTGCAGGGCGATATCGATACCATGGACCGCCCCCAGTGCCAGGGCCTTCTCGCGTAATGCTTCGATATCCACGTCGTCGCCACGCAGCCAGCACTCGACACAGGCACCGTGCTGCGGCATCGCACCATCGAGGGATTCACGTCCGGACAATCGATGAATCAACTCCACGGTCAATCCATGTTCGGCGGTCAACGCCCCGACCTCCGCCAGGATCCCGGCCGGTAGATGCGGCGCCAGCAACGTCATGATCAAGCGCGGTTGGCCGGCCTGCAGGCTCCAGCGATGGTAATCCTCGGCACTGACCTGGATCGCCTGGACATCCAGCCCCAGCTCGTCCCCCGCCGCCGACAAGGCGCCTTCGAGATCGGCCTCGCGATCCAGCCCCACCAGCGCCTCCAGGGACAGAATCCCGAAGGTGACGCTCTGGTTGATGTCCAGCAGCCGGGCACCGCTTCTCGCCAAGGCCCGGCCCAGCCCCGCCAACTGACCGGGGCGGGCACTGCCGGTCGCGCGAATCAAAACTCGTCGTGTCATGTTAACCCCAGTCTTAAGCTAGAAGCTGGAAGCTGAAAGAACCCCAAGGTCACAGGGGGTCCCCAGCCTTGGAAGGAAGCTCGATGTTCCAGGCTCATCCCACTGCCTCGAAACTCACAGCGATGCTTGGTTTTCTTCAAGCTTCAAGCTTCCGGCTTCGAGCTTTCCAGGCGGTCGACCTTCTGCAGCCCTCGCGGCAGCTTGCTGCCGCGCCGGCCACGTTCTCCTCGATAGTAATCGAGCTCGCTGGCCTTGAGCGTCAACTTGCGCTTGCCGGCATGCACCACCAGAGCCTGTCCGGGCCCCAGCAGCGTCAGATCGCGCAGGAATTCCTCGCGACGGGCGGCACGGGCGCCGGGGATATCGATCATCTTGTTGCCCTTGCCCTTGGCCATTTCGGGCAACTGATCGAGGGGAAAGACCAACAGGCGTCCCTCGTTGGACACCGCCGCCACGCTGATTCCTTCGCCGTCGGGCACTATCGTCGGCGCCAGTACATTGCAGCCCCTGGGCACCGACAGCACGCCCTTGCCTGCCTTGTTCTTGCCGGTCAGCGCCTCGAGCGGCGCGATGAAGCCATAGCCTCCGTCCGAAGCCAGCAGGTAACGCGTCGTGGGCGGCGCCAGCATCACGCCGGCCATGTGGGCCCCGGCCGCCACATTGACACGGCCGGTGACCGGCTCGCCCTGGCTACGCGCACTGGGCAGGTTGTGGGCGGTCAGGGTGTAGGCGCGTCCGGTGTCGTCGAGCAGCACCAGGGGCTGATTGGTCTTGCCCCGGGCAGCCAGCGCAAAACGATCGCCGGCCTTGTAGGAAAGCCCGGCTGGGTCGATGTCATGTCCCTTGGCGCTGCGGATCCAGCCCTTTTCGGAGAGCACGACGGTGACGGGATCGGCACCGACGAGCTCCACCTCGGACAGGGCCCGGGCTTCCTCGCGCTCGACCATCGGCGCACGACGCGGATCGCCATATTCCTCGGCGGCGGTGCGCAGCTCGCGCTCGATCAGGTCGGTCAAGGCCGCCTCATTGCCGAGCAATTCCTTCAGGTGCTTGCGCTCTTCTTCCAGCTCGTCCTGCTCGCCACGGATCTTCATCTCCTCGAGCTTGGCCAGGTGACGCAGGCGCAGCTCGAGGATCGCCTCGGCCTGGCGTTCGCTGAGACCGAAGGCCTCGATGAGCGCAGGCTTGGGTTCATCCTCTTCTCGGATGATGCGGATCACCTCGTCGATGTTGAGGTAGGCGGCCAGCAACCCCTCGAGGATATGCAGCCGGTCCTCTACCTTGCCGAGACGGTGTTCGAGGCGTCGCCGTACCGTGCTACGGCGGAAGTCCAGCCACTCGCCGAGCAGCCCGGCCAGCGACAGCACCCGGGGTCGACCGTCCAGGCCGATCACGTTCATGTTGACGCGGATATTCTTCTCGAGATCGGTGGTGGCGAACAGGTGTGCCATCAGCGATTCGACATCCACCCGGCTGGAGCGCGGCTCGATCACCAGCCGAGTCGGCTCCTCGTGGGTGGATTCATCACGCAGATCGGCGACCATCGGCAGCTTTTTGGCCTGCATCTGGGCGGCGATCTGCTCCAGCACCTTGGCGCCACTCACCTGATAAGGCAGGGCGGTGATCACCACGTTGCTCTCTTCCCGCACGAAGCGAGCCCGCACCTTCACCGAGCCCCGGCCGCTCTCGTAGATCTTGCGCAGGTCGGAGGCCGGCGTGATGATCTCGGCCTCGGAGGGGAAATCCGGCCCGGGCAGGTAGGCCATCAGATCGGCGGTGGTCGTCTCGGGCTGGCGAAGTAGATGGCAGGTCGCCTCGACGACTTCGCCCACGTTGTGCGGTGGAATGTCGGTGGCCATGCCCACGGCAATGCCGGTGCCGCCGTTGAGCAGCACATGAGGCAGACGGGCGGGCAGTACCACCGGCTCATTCATGGTGCCGTCGAAATTGGGCGCCCAGTCGACGGTGCCCTGACCGAGCTCGCTGAGCAACACCTCGGAGAACTTCGACAACCGCGCCTCGGTGTAGCGCATGGCGGCAAAGGACTTGGGATCGTCGGGGCTGCCCCAGTTGCCTTGCCCATCCACCAGCGGGTAGCGATAGCTGAAAGGCTGGGCCATCAGCACCATGGCCTCGTAGCAGGCGCTGTCGCCGTGGGGATGGAACTTGCCCAGCACGTCGCCGACGGTACGCGCCGACTTCTTGTACTTGGCATTGGCGCTGAGCGCCAGCTCGCGCATGGCATAGACGATGCGCCGCTGTACCGGCTTCATGCCATCGCCGATGTGCGGCAACGCCCGGTCGAGGATGACGTACATCGAATAATCGAGATACGCCTTCTCGGTATACTCGCGAAGGGACAGACGCTCGACGTCGCCCTCCGCCACCTGGATATCCATGGTCATAGCACGGTGACCTTTTTATGCGATCGTGGGATCTTTGAGGAAAGTGCCCTCTTCAACCTCTGTGATGAGCTGTAAGCCGGAAGCTTGAAGTTACCCCTGGCCATCGCGGGTTTTCTTCCAGCTTCCGGCTTCGAGCTTCCAGCTCATACCTCTATCTCCGCGAGGTTGCCGTAGTCTTCCAGCCAGTTCTTGCGATCGGAGGCGCGTTTCTTGGCCAGCAGCATGTCCATCATCTCCAGAGTGCCGTCGCCGACTTCGCGGGTCAGTTGCACCAGGCGTCGGGTCTCGGCCGCCATGGTGGTCTCGCGCAGCTGCAGCGGGCTCATCTCGCCGAGGCCCTTGAAACGCTGGACATTGGGCGTGCCGCGCTTGCCCTCGAGTCGACGCAGGATGGCCGCCTTCTCGCTCTCGTCCAGGGCATAGAAGACCTCCTTGCCGAGGTCGATGCGATACAGCGGAGGCATCGCCACGAAGACATGACCGGCATCGACCAGCACCGGGAAGTGGCGCACGAAGAGCGCGCACAGCAGTGTCGCGATGTGCAGGCCGTCGGAGTCGGCATCGGCCAGGATGCAGATCTTGTGATAGCGCAGCTTGGAGAGATCGTCGCTGCCAGGCTCCATGCCGATGGCCACGGCGATGTCGTGGACTTCCTGGGAGCCGTAGATGTCGTGGGCGTCGACTTCCCAGGTATTGAGGATCTTGCCGCGCAGCGGCAGGATCGCCTGGGTCTCGCGCTGGCGTGCCTGCTTGGCGCTACCGCCGGCACTGTCGCCCTCGACCAGGAAGAGTTCGCTACCCGCCGGATCCTGACCGCTGCAATCGGCCAGCTTGCCGGGCAGCGCCGGGCCGGAGGTGACCTTCTTTCGCGCCACTTTCCTGGCGCTCTTCTGGCGGCGCTGGGCGGCGCTGATCACCAGCTCGGCGAGCGCCTCGCCCTGATCGACGTGATGGTTGAGCCACAGCGAGAAGGCATCCTTGACCACCCCCGACACGAAGCCGGCCACGGTACGCGACGACAGACGCTCCTTGGTCTGGCCGGCGAACTGCGGTTCCAGCATCTTCACCGACAGCACATAGGAAACCCGTTCCCAGAGATCTTCGGCGGTCAGCTTGACCCCTCGCGGCAACAGGCTGCGGTACTCGCAGAATTCCCGCAGCGCCTCCAGCATGCCGGCCCGCAGGCCATTCACGTGCGTCCCGCCCAGTGGCGTGGGAATCAGGTTGACGTAGCTCTCGAGCAACGGCTCGCCGCCCTCGGGGAGCCATTGGATCGCCCAGTCCACCGCCTGTTCATCATCGGCGAAATGCCCCACGAAGGGCGACGCCGGCAACACCTCGAAACCGTCGGTGGCCTGGGCGAGGTAGTCGCGCAGGCCATCCTCGAACTGCCAGACGCTCTCGGTGCCATCGGCCTCGACGAGAGTCACTTGAAGCCCCGGGCAGAGTACCGCCTTGGCCCGCAGCAAATGCTTGAGTCGCGTCAGCGACAGCTTCGGCGAGTCGAAATAGCTCACCTCGGGCCAGAAGCGTACCAGGGTACCCGTGGCGCGCTTGGCGGCAGAGCCAACCACCGTCAGGTCGGAGGCACGCTCGCCATGCTCGAAGGCCATGTGATGGCGACTGCCATCCTTGACGACCTCCACCTCGAGGCGCCGGGACAGGGCGTTGACCACCGAGACCCCGACACCGTGCAACCCCCCGGAAAAGCGGTAGCTGGATGCCGAAAACTTGCCGCCGGCATGCAGCTTGGTCATGATCAGCTCGATCCCGGAGACGCCATGTTCGGGATGGATATCGATGGGCATCCCGCGCCCGTCATCACTGACCTCGACGCCACCGTCCTCGAACAAGCGCACGGCGATCGCCTTGGCATGGCCACCCAGCGCCTCGTCGACACTGTTGTCGATGACTTCCTGAATCAGATGGTTGGGCCGAGAAGTGTCGGTGTACATGCCGGGGCGCTTGCGTACGGGCTCTAGCCCGGCAAGCACCTCGATCGAACTGGCACTGTACTGTGTCATGCGTCACCCAGACTGGTTACGGTCATTCGGTTGTCTCCTGAACGCGGGCTGCCCTTTCCGTGAATACGTGTCCGTGAATGTTCGATCGTGTCTCACCTGCCCCGCCCTGGGGCCCGACACCATCACTCAACGCTGCGTCGCCACCGCCCCCGACGGCAGCGCATGGCCGCCATGGGCCAGGATCGCCGGAAGATAGTCGGCCAGGGCGGAAAACCCATGGTCGCCCCCGGGGTGCAGGATGCTGGTCGCGCCCCGATAGAATGCCCAGGCATCGCGAGCGCCCAGGGTCTCGTCGGCCGTGCCCAGCAACAACAGATAGCGCCTCGCTTCGACTCGCTCGGGGGTGAGTGCCTCCAGCGCTTGATGGTGTGCCTCCTCGACCCGAAAATGCTCGCCGTTGTATGGGTTGACGAAGGCTTCACCGATCCAGGACATCACCAGCCGGGCAGGGGACACGGCCGGATTGATCAGGACCGCCGGCAGATCGTGGCGTTCGGCGATCAGGGTCGCCAGAAAGCCGCCCATCGAACTTCCCACCACCATCGGTGCCCGTCCCAGCTCGTCCAGACACGCCTCGGCCTCCGCCAGCGCCTGTTCGGGTCGATGCGGCAACTGAGGCGTCGCGCAGGGCAGCGACAGTCGCTCGCAGGCCACGCGCATCAGCGTCGCCTTCGGGGAGGCGCTGCCGCTGTTGAAACCGTGCAGATAGAGTACGCCACTGGCTGGCTTTGGCGATCGCATGGCACTCAGCATACCCGAACCCCTGTATATATGGCCAGCATCGTCATCTTGACGACGTTCCCCGCCTCAGCTCGACTCTCGTGATTCGGCCCTCCAGACGGCCTGGATGAGGCCCCGGGTGGAGTCATCCATCCCCTCGAGTCCGCTTTCGTGCTCGAGGATGCGTCGCGTCTCGCCGGCCAGCGTCTTGCCGAGCTCCACGCCCCATTGATCGAAGGGGTTGATGTCCCAGATGGTCGCCTGAACGAAGACCTTGTGCTCGTACAGCGCGACCAGGGCCCCCAGGGTTCGGGGCGTCAGGCGATCCAGCAACAGGGTACTGGAAGGCTGGTTACCGGCATAGCGCTTGTGGCCGGGACGCGGCCCCTCGTCCTCGAGCGCCGCATCGCCCAGCATCAGGGCGCGAGACTGGGCGAAGCAATTGGCCAGCGTCAGGCGATGTTGGCTCATCAGATGATCGCGGGTGGCCGGATCGACCACGTCATCATAGCGCACCCGGGGCGCGATGAAGTCGCACTCCACGGACTGCGTGCCCTGGTGCAACAGCTGATAGAAGGCATGCTGGGCATTCGGGCCGAGCTGCCCCCACAGCACCGGACAGGTGGAATAGCCCACCGGTTCGCCATCATGATTGACCGACTTGCCGTTGGACTCCATCTCGAGTTGCTCGAGGTAGGCGGCGAAATATTCGAGGCGTCCGTCATAGGGCAGGATGGAATGCGCCCGGATATCCAGGAAGTTGACGTTCCATATCCCCGCCAGCGCCAGCAGCACGGGCAGGTTGTCGCCCAGTTCGGCCTCGCTGAAGTGACGATCCATATCATGAGCGCCGGCCAGCAGTTCGCGGAAGTGCTGCATGCCCACCACCAGGGCAATCGGCAGGCCGATCCCGCCCCACAAGGAGTAACGTCCGCCGACCCACTCCCAGAACTCGAGCTGGTGTGCGTCATCGATGCCCCATTCGCGCATCTTGTCGGGACTGGCCGAGACGCCGATGAAGTGCTGACGCATGACCAGCGACTCATCGACGCCCTCCTCCCGGTCGCCGCCAAGCAGCCTGGCCTTCAACCAATTCCGTGCGGTACGGGCATTGGTCAGGGTGTCGATGGTGGTGAAGGACTTCGAGGACAACACGAACAATGTCGTCTCGGGATTGAGCCGCGCCAGGTAATCGGCGAGCTGCGAGCCGTCCATGGTCGAGGCGAAGTGCACATCGATGCGATGGATCCCCTCGGGCCGATAATCGGCCAGGGCATGAGTGACCATCAAGGGGCCGAGGTCCGAGCCACCGACACCGAGATTGACCACATCACGAATGGGCTTGCCCGTGGCTCCGCGCCACTGGCCCGCGTGGAAGCGTTCGACCATGCCCGCCATGCGATCCAGGGTATCGTGCACCGAGGCCACCAGATCCTCGCCTTCCACCTCGAGGCTGGCATCGGGCGGCAAGCGAAGCGCCGTATGCAGCGCCGGCCGATTCTCGCTGAGGTTGAGCCGCTCGCCGGCCAGCAACCCATGGATGGCATCCGGCACGCCGGCGTCACGGGCCAGCGCCAGCAGCAACGCAAGCGTCCGCTCGTCCCAGCGCTGCTTGGAAAGATCGAGTGTCAGGCCGGCGGCGTACCGGCTGAAATCGGCGAAGCGTCCCTGGTGCTCGACGAAGAGCTCGCGCAGGTGTCGTCGGCCCATGTCGTCGGCATGTTCGGCCAGGGCGCGCCAGGCACCCCGCTGTTCGACGGGGGATTGGCTCATGGATGCCCTCCTGGTGATCCTGTCGTGCAGCCCGAGGCAGGGAGGCGTAGAATGGCGGGCTTCCAGCCCAACGCCTCGACCTGCCCATGAGTGACGCATCTTACCGTGACGCCATCTTTACGACACCCCTGGACCGGGTGGCGCGTTTCTCCTTCGACGAACGCGTGGTGGCCTGTTTCCCCGACATGATCCGCCGCTCGGTGCCGGGATATGGCCAGATTCTCGCCATGCTTGGCCCCCTCGCCCGCCGCCACCTGCGCCATGGCGGCCATGTCTATGACCTGGGATGCTCCCTGGGTGCCGCAGGCCTGGCGCTGGCCGGCCAGTTGCCGGTGGCGGCCTTTCGCTACACCGGCGTCGACCTCTCGCCGACGATGGTCGAGCGCGCTCGCCAGACACTGCACGAAGAATGCCCCGAACACGACATGGCGGTGATCGAAGGCGACATCCGCTACCAGACCTACGATGCCTCGGGCATGATCCTGCTCAACTTCACCCTGCAGTTTCTCGCCCCGGCGGATCGCGACGCCGTGATCGCGCGTCTCTTCGAAGCCCTGGAGCCCGGCGGCGTGCTGATCCTGTCCGAGAAGATCATCGCCGACGACGAACAGGACAACGCCTGGCTGGTCGAGCGCTACCACGACTTCAAGCGTGCCAACGGCTACAGCGACCTGGAGATCAGCCAGAAACGCACGGCCCTGGAAAACGTCCTGGTACCGGATACCCTGGCGGCCCATCATGCGCGGCTCGAACGCGCCGGTTTCAGCCGCTCGCTGACCTGGTTCCAGTACCTTAACTTCGCTTCGTTGATCGCCTTCAAGGAGGCCTGACGTTGAGTATTCCCGACGCTCATCGCCCCCTCTATCAAGCCTTCCTCGACCAGGGCCTGGACACCTGGCTGGCCCGGCTTCCCGAGCAGCTCGGCCGAGGACTCGACCGCAAGCGACATGGCGACCTGCCGGCCTGGGAGAAGGCCGTGGCCAAGCTGCCGCCATTGCCCGAGTCGCGCCGGGTCAGGCTCGACACCGACAGCGTGACGGTGGAATGCGCGCTGGACGACGCCCGGCGCCGCCAGTGCGAAAGTCTGCTGCGTGCCCTGTCCCCCTGGCGCAAGGGCCCCTACCGGCTCGGCGACGTGACTATCGACACCGAGTGGCGTTCCGACTGGAAATGGCAGCGCGTCGCCCCCTACCTGGCGCCGCTGCACGGACGCCGGGTGCTCGACGTGGGCGGCGGCAACGGCTATCACGCCTGGCGCATGGCCGGTGCCGGCGCCACCTTCACGCTGGTCATCGATCCGTCGCCACGTTTCTTCTGGCAGTTCCAGGCCGTGCGTCACTTCGTCGGCGACGCCGACGGCGGACGCACCCACTTCCTCCCGGCTGGCATCGAAGACGTACCCGACGACCTGGCTGCCTTCGACACCGTCTTCTCCATGGGCGTGCTCTACCACCGCCCTTCGCCGCTGGAACACCTGGCCCAGCTCAAGGCCGCCTTGCGGCCGGGCGGGGAACTGGTGCTGGAGACCCTGGTGGTACGCGGCGATGACACCACGGTGCTGCTGCCAGGCGAGCGTTACGCCGCCATGCCCAATGTCTATTTCCTGCCCTCTTCCGCGGCGCTGGTCGGCTGGCTCGAACGTTGCGGCTTCGAGAATGCCCGCGTGGTCGACGAGGCCGACACCAGCCTCGACGAGCAGCGTGCCACCGACTGGATGACCTTCCAGTCCCTGGCCGACTTCCTCGATCCCGAAGATGCGACTCGGACCCGCGAGGGTTACCCCGCGCCACGCCGCGCCGTGATACTCGCCAATCGTCCCGCCTGAGCCACTCGAACGCCTCGATAAAACGACAGGGCCCCGCCGCGAACCGACGCGACGGGGCCCTGGTGGCTACCTCAATGCGCTCTGTCTCGACGCTGCCGGTGCCGCTCCCCCGAGAGCGGGAGCGGCACCGGCGATCAGCGATTCAACAGCTGGCTGATATCCTTGGCTTCCCAATGCGGAAAGTACTTGCGTACCAGGGCATTGAGCTCGACCTCGAAACCGGCCCAGTCGACCTCGCCCGGCGTCGTATCCCGCGCTTCGGCCGCGCCGCGGATCATGCCGGCACCCACGGTGACGTTGGACAGGCGGTCGATGACGATGAAGCTGCCCGTGCCCGGACTGACCGCATAGTCATCCAGGGCGATGTCCTCGGTCAGGGCCACTCGGCAACGCGCGATGGCGTTGAGTTCGAGCCGCTCGGCCGGGTGGTGTGCCAGCGTATTGACGTCGACCTGGTGCTCAATGGCCTCGACCCGTCCCGCCACGGAGCGCCCGGCGAGGCGAATGTCGACCTGCCGCCCCGGTTCGAGCGGCTGCTCGTGCATCCACACGATATCGGCATCGAAGGCATTGGAACGGATCACCTCGGCATCCTCGGCGACGATCCAGTCACCGCGGGAAATGTCGATCTCGTCTTCCAGGGTCACGGTGATCGCCTGACCGGGCCAAGCGACCTCGAGATCGCCGTCGAAGGTGACGATACGCTCGATCCTGGAATGCTTGCCGGAGGGCAACGCACGCACGGCCTGTCCGGGGCGCAGAATGCCCGCCTCCAGCGTTCCGGCGTACCCCCGGAAGTCCAGGTTGGGTCGGTTGACGTACTGGACCGGCAAGCGCAGATCGCTCAGGTTCTGGTCGCGACGCACCTCGACGGTCTCGAGCAACGACAGCAACGCCGGTCCCTCGTACCAGGGCATCGACGTGCTCTTGTCGACCACGTTGTCGCCCTTCAACGCCGAAAGCGGCACGAAGTGGATGTTCTCGGCGCCGAGTTGCTCGGCGAACGCGCGATACTCGGCGACGATCTCCTCGAAGCGCGACTCGCTGTAGTCGACCAGGTCCATCTTGTTGACCGCGATGACCAGGTGGCGAATACCGACCAGATCGGCGATGAAGCTGTGCCGTCGGGTCTGGGTCTGCACGCCATGACGCGCATCGACTAGAATCACCGCGAGCCCCGCCGTCGAGGCGCCGGTGGCCATGTTGCGGGTGTACTGCTCGTGCCCCGGCGTATCGGCGATGATGAACTTGCGCTTGTCGGTCGAGAAGAAGCGATACGCCACATCGATGGTGATGCCCTGCTCCCGCTCGGACTGCAGGCCATCCACCAGCAGCGCCAGATCCACCTCGTCCCCGGTGGTCCCGCTGGTCTTCGACGCCTGGGTGATCGCCGCCAGCTGGTCGTCGAAGATCATCTTGGAATCATGCAGCAACCGACCGATCAGGGTCGACTTGCCGTCATCGACGCTGCCGCAGGTGATGAAGCGCAGCAGATCCTTGTTCTCGTGCTCTTTCAAATACGCTTCGATATCGTCTGCAATCAATTCCGATGCATGTGCCATGACACACCTTAATAGCTGTAAGCTGTAAGCCGTAAGCTGTAAGTCACCCCACACCCCCGGCTTCCAGCTATCGATTCATTCGTTATCCAGAGTACTCAGTAACCCATGAAGCATCGAGGAAATTTCACGGGTTTCCTGTATCCACTGCCGACCTTGCTGCTCACCGATGTAGTCGATATCCATGCCAATATAAATTTGGGTTCGTAACTCTGAACATGAGCCTCTGGCGACCACCAGAAATGGCTCTTGTCCTTTTTTCATGCGTCTGGACATTCCCTCGGCGAGGTTCCCTCCCGGTACTGCAAGCGTGCCGCTCTTTCTTACAGCTTAAAGCTTACGGCTACCTGAGGCGCTTCGCGCCTCAGAAGTACCCCTCCCGCTTCTTCTTCTCCATGGAGCCGGCCTGGTCGTGGTCGATGGCGCGGCCGCTGCGCTCGCTGGTGCGGGTCAGCAGCATTTCCTGGATGATCTCGGGCAGGGTGGCGGCCCGGGATTCCACCGCGCCGGTCAGCGGATAGCAGCCCAGGGTGCGGAAGCGGACCCACTTTTCCTCGGGCACTTCGCCTGGCTCCAGCGGCATGCGGTCGTCATCGACCATCACCAGCATGCCGTCGCGCTCCACCACCGGACGCGGGGCGGCGTGGTAGAGCGGGACGATGGGAATGGACTCCAGGTAGATGTACTGCCAGATATCCAGCTCGGTCCAGTTGGAGAGCGGGAAGGCACGGATGGATTCGCCCTTGTTGACTCGGGCGTTGTAGAGGTTCCACAACTCAGGGCGCTGGTTCTTGGGATCCCAGCGGTGATGCTTGTCGCGGAAGGAAAAGACCCGCTCCTTGGCACGGGTGGCTTCCTCGTCACGCCGCGCACCGCCGAAGGCGGCATCGAAGCCGTACTTGTCCAGCGCCTGCTTGAGCGACTGGGTCTTCATCACATCGGTGTATCCGCTCGAGCCGTGATCGAAGGGATTGATACCCGCCTCGACCCCTTCCTGGTTGATGTGCTCGATCAGCTCCATGCCGGATTCCGCTGCCATGCGGTCGCGGAACTCGATCATCTCCCGGAATTTCCAGGTGGTATTGACGTGCATCAGGGGAAACGGCGGCGGCCCGGGATAGAAGGCCTTGCGCGCCAGGTGGAGCATCACCGAGGAGTCCTTGCCGATGGAGTAGAGCATCACCGGATTGGAAAACTCGGCGGCCACCTCGCGGATGATATGGATCGACTCGGCCTCGAGCTGCTGCAGGTGCGTCATCCGACGCGGCGTCAGACCCGAGGCATGCTCGTCGGTCTGCGGGGCGCTCTGGCGTGTGGGGGCATCAAGACTGGTCATGGGCCCGACTACCTCGCATGAATTGGGAGGAAAACGCATCATGCGGGGCAGCTTATCGTGCCGAATATAATAACGTAAAAGAATTAATATCTATCTTTTTATTCTCTAAAAAGATATCAGATCGCTACCCGTTCCACGCGGGTCCTCATGTCGTCATCCAGATCGAACACTCGGAACCCCGGCAAGGCGGCCTCGTCCACGGCAAACGTCTCGGCACCGGGCAGGAATTGATCGGAGGTGGCGGGGCAGGCATAGACAGGCACGTCACCGTATGGCGTCACCCGGCGGTGCTCGAAGGCCTGGTGGATATGGCCACACAGGATCGCCTCGATCCGCTCATGCGCCGCCAGCACCTCCCAGAACGCCTCGGCGTCGGCCAGCCCCAGCGCATCCACCCAGCGCGACCCGACACTGATCGGAGGATGGTGCATCGCGATCAGGGTTGGCCGGTCGTCTTCCGCCAGGCGCCTGGCCAGCGCCCCGAGACGAGCCTCACCCAGGGCGCCATGGGTCTGGCCGGGAATCCGGGTATTTAGCAGCAACAGGCGTCGCCGCCCCAGATCCACCGTTTCCTGAAAGGCACGACACTCGTTCATCAGGCCCGGCTCGTCATGGTTGCCGGGCAACCAGAACCAGGGGCAGCCGAGCCGCGCCAGCTCTCGCTCGGCCAATGCATAGGAAGCCGCCGTCTCGTCCTGGCTGACATCGCCGGTCACCAGCACCATGTCGGGGCGACAGGATTCGACCGCTTCGATCACGCGGACGAACTGGCGATGGGGAATCCCGGTTCGGGAACGGGCACTGGGATCGGCGTGCAAGTGGCAATCGGAAAGCTGGATCAGCCGCATCAAGGCAGTTCGGGCAGGTCGATGGAATGGCCATGCGCCAGGCCGTGGTCCAGCCACTCGCCGAGGAAACGATTGAGCTGGAGCTTCTCGTCGGGCTGGTGCATGCGGGAATTGGGATAGCGGTAGCGACCGTCGAAGTGCCGCTGGCGCTGGAAGTCGGTCACCTCGGCCATGCGCACGTCATGGTAGAGATGGACGCGCATGCGCGGTGTCTCCAGCACCGAGTCGAGCACGCCTCGCTGGGAGACACGCACGATGCTGGTATAAGGGGCTCGTTCCTGGAGCTTGAGGCACAGCACGCCGAGACGCCGGCCATGGCTGACCAGCTCCACCTCACGGGACTCGCCGGCTTCCAGGTCGCCCAGCAGGCGGACCAGGCGCACATAGTTGGCGGTGCACTCGCCCTGGAGGCCTTTCAAGTCGGTGACATAGGCGTTTCTCGACACGCTACCTCCTTGCTCTCAGTGAGGCCCGCTCCGCGGCCAGCCAGTGGAAGGCGATCAGACACATGGCATTGTCGAGTCGCCCGGCCTGCAGGAGTTCCCAGGCTCGGCCGAACGATAACACATGCACGCGAATATCCTCGTTCTCCTCGGCGAGACCGTGCACGCCCCCCAGGCCTCGGCTGTCGACCAGGCCACAGAACAGCGAGACCCGCTCGTCGCAGGCACCGGGGCTGGGGTAGTAGGTGTGCAACTCGATCAAGTCGCCGACCGGGCAGCCCGCTTCCTCCATGGCCTCGCGACGCGCAACCTCGGCGGCACTCTCCCCATGCTCCACCAGGCCCGCGACAATTTCCAGCTTCCACGGCGAAGCGGGATCGTCGATGGCCCCGGCGCGAAACTGTTCCACCAGGACCACGGCATCTCGCTCCACATCGTAGAGCAACACGCCCACGGCGTCATGGCGATGATGCACCTCGCGGGTCATGGCCGCGCTCCAGCCGCCGTCGAAGAGACGGTGGCGCAGATACAACGCATCCAGGCGAAAGAACCCCTCATGCAGGCAGCGACGTTCGATCAGCTCCACATCGCCGGCACCGAAATCGGCGCTGACCAGCGTACGGGATGAATCGGCGGCATCGGTCTCCGACATGCGGACCTCCGGTATTCACGAAAGCCCCATTATCGTGACCCCGGAACGCGTTCACAATGGGAGCTCCGCCGACGGCCGTTTCAGTGCGCCAGGCGCTCGACCATCTCCCCCGCTTTCCGGCGAAGTGCTTCATCGGACGCCTGCCGTCCTTCGCGGGCCTGTCCTTCCATCGCCCGGCGCGCGTGTTTCAGGGCAAGGTCGTCACGTCCTTCGTCCATCAGATAGGCAGCATAGTAATAGTGGACATCGATGCCCTCGGGTCGAATCTCCAGGGCGCGCTCGAACATCCGCTCGGCCGTGTCATCATCGCCGAAGGCCACCGGCCAGCCGGGCGCCCGGTCGTACAGAGCACCGAGGGTGACATAAGCGGACCCCCGGTGGCCTTCGGGATCGAGCTCGATGGCACGCTCCAGCACCCGGCGCGCTTCCTTGGCCGGTCCCAGGGCATCCAGGCCGCCGACTTCCCGGGCCAGGGAAGCCAGGATGATGCCTCGCCAGACCAGCACTTCGCTGGTGTCGGGATGTGTCTCGGCCAGTGCGCCGGCTTCCTCTGCCAGCGACGACAAGGCATCGGCGCGGCGAGCCTCGTCCATGGCGGTGGTGATGTTCTCCCAGCGGTTGCGCAGCGAGAAGACCTCGTTTTCCCAGGCCTGGGCAACCGGCGCAAGCCCCAGTCCCAGGCACAGGACGGTGGCAAGCAGATGGCGTCTCGACATGATGGCTTCCTCGCGTTGTGGTTGTCGGAATGGCCCTTCACCCTGAAAATGTAACGAACGTTTGATTTATTCTCCACTCGAATCGCCCTGCCCATCATGATAGGGCTATTGCAACTGGATCTGGCGAGGGGCGCCGGGGACAGGCCGAAGAGGGGGTCCGATGCCATGGATGGCATCGGTAGCGCCCAGGGAGGGGTTCACAGCGCCCCCTCGCAGGCCTGTCGACGGATCAGCCCAGCGACAACGCTTAAGCGATAGCCCTGCCCATCATGAGTGAGGAATTGCCTGCCGGCGGGTGCATGACGTATGTTGCGGCTCTTCGACGAGCCAGAGGCGCGATCCATGAAAGGCCGCAACATGACCCGTTGGCGCGATCCCGCCAAGGACCCGCGCCAGGAACCCAAGAGCAACCTGATCACCGCCGAGGGCGCCGAACGCCTGCGCGGCATCCTCGACCACCTGTCGCGGGTCAAGCGCCCCGCCCTGTCTACCAAGGTGGGCGAAGCCGCCGCACTCGGCGACCGCAGCGAGAACGCCGACTACACCTATAACAAGAAGGAACTCAACCGCGTCATCGCCCGCATCCGCTACCTGACCAAGCGACTGGACGAGCTGCAGATTGTCGACCGCCTGCCGGCGGATACCGACCGGGTCTTCTTCGGCGCCTTCGTCACCCTGGAAGACGAAGCGGGCGAAGAACTACGGCTGCGCATCGTCGGCCACGACGAGACCGACACCGGCAAGCACTGGATCAGCGTCGACGCCCCGCTGGCCAAGGCCCTGCTCGGCAAAGGGCTGGACGATGAGGCGACCGTCGCCGCCCCCGGCGGCGAAACGACCTATCTGATCACCGAAATCGGCTATCGCGATCCTCAGGCGGGTAGCTGAGAGCTGGAAGCTGGAAGCTGGAAGCTGGAAGCTGGAAGACAGCATGATCCCCGGAACCATGGAGCCAAGTTTTTTCTTCCAGCTTCAAGCTTCCAGGAGCGAAGCGACGCTCTTTCAGCTTGACCCGCGGCGCTTCACCGCCCGATAGACCCGGTAACGACGGTCGTCGGCGAGGATCTCGAACCCTCCGAAGGCACGCTCCAGCAGATCCGGATATGGCAGGAAGGCGTTGGCGACCAGAATGAGCTGACCGCCCGGCTCGAGACGCTCGGGCGCGCCGGCGATCAACCGCCCGGCAGGGCCATAGTCGAGGGCGCGTTCCTGATGGAACGGCGGGTTGCTGACGATGGCAGCGAAGCGCTGTGCGGCCAGGCCGGCATAGACATCGGAGTGGCATACCTCCCCCGCCAGATCATTCGCCGCCAGGGTCCGTCGGGTCGCCTCCACCGCGAAGCCATTGACGTCCACCGCCGTGATCGAGAGTCCGCGCCGGGACAACCAGGCGGCGAGAATGCCGTCGCCGCATCCCATATCCAGCACCGCCCCCTGCCTCGGCAGGCATGAATCCAGCTGCGCCAGCAACAACCGGGTGCCGTCGTCCAGCTTGCCGTGACCGAACACCCCGGGATGGCTGACCAGCGCCAGGCCTTCGGCCTCGAAGGTCGTCCAGGCGGCGTTCGGGTCGATATCCACCCTGTCCAGGCGCGAGGCAAACAGGCTGCATCGCCGAGCGCTGTCCACCTTGCGACACCCGAGCCCCAGCGCCGCCAGCACCTTGAGCACACGCTTGATCCCCCCCTGGTTCTCGCCGACGACGTGCAGCGGCGTGCCTGGTGCCAGACGCGAGCATAACCACAGCAGCCACCACTCGCCCTGGGCATGTGCCTTGGGCCAGAACAGCATCACGCCTTCCGGTGCCAGCTCATCCGCCGCGAAGGGTGAACTGGCCTCCCCGCCACGCTCACGCCAGGCCGAGAGTGCGGCCCGATCGGCGGACAGCAGGCGGCCTCCTTCCTCTTCCAGCCAGCGATCCCGAGGCGGCGCTACCCACAACCAGCCACGATAATCGGTCGATTGGCGCTCGAGCAGTTGGCAGACGGGGGTTTCGGCGCTCATGGAAAAGACTCCTCGACATTGGCAGGCACCAAGCTTTGTCTAAAAAGTCGGCGAGCGATGGCCAGACAAGACAAAAATCGACGAAAAGACGGAGTTTACACGGTGTAAATGAGTACTTTGAGCCGATTTTTAACGCAGGATGGGCAAGCGCAGACAGTTTTTAGACAAAGCGTAGGGTATAGAGCAAGTAACGCCCCAACCGCCAATGCGGCTCGGCGCGGCTATGACGCCACTCCAGCTCGAGCAGCTTGCGATACGCCTCGTCACTGTCCGGCGGGTGCTGCAGGTAATCGTGAAAGATCCTCACCCCGGCGCAATGCGTGACGACCAGGCCATTTTCCTCGGCCCAGGCGAGGATCTCGTCATGGCGCAACGGCGAGATGGGCGTCAGGCGCTTGCGGCGTCCCTGACCGGCCAGGCGGTCGGCCAGTACACGGTCGAGATTGCCCTTGACCACATTGGAAAAACGCAGGGCATCATGATTGAAGACCATCAACGACAATTGCCCCTGCGGCGCCAGCAGGCGCGCCAGAGTGGCAAAGGCAGCACGCGGATCGGCCATCCACTCGAGCACGGCATGACAGGTGATCAACGACCAGGGACCGGGGAGGCGTTCGGGCAAGGCCTGGAGCGGCAGCGGCAACGACGTCACCGAGGTGTCGGCAAGGGTTTCGCGCGCCCGCTGGAGCATGTCGACGGCGGGCTCGCACAGGGTGACGGCGTGACCTCGATCCGCCAGCCAGCCGGACAGCTGGCCGAGGCCGCCACCGACATCCAGGGCCGGCTGACCATCGAGGGTGAGCATCTCGGGCAGCAGCCGATCGAGCAGGGCCAGACGCAGCTCGCCACGTCGCCTCCCGTAGAGGCTATCGGCGAACTTGTCGGCCATGCCATCGAAATAGCGATCGCCATCCGGTGAGAGATGTGTCGCGATAGCGGTGATTCCCGTCGTCTGGATGAATGGGAGGCATTCTACCCGGAAATGATGAGCAACTCATGGGCCTGGCGGGTTTATCTTGCCCGGTCAGATGCTTATACTACGCTCCGTTTCGCCCTCTTAGCTCAGCAGGATAGAGCAGCCGCCTCCTAAGCGGCAGGTCGCAGGTTCGAATCCTGCAGAGGGCGCCACGCCTCATCCCGTCTCGTGCATGACCACTCGGTCACGCCCCATGCGTTTGGCACGATAACTGGCAGCATCCGCCCGCTGCATCACGCTGCCGATGCGTTGGTCACCATGTTCGAAACAGGTCACGCCGATGCTCAGGGTCACGTGGAATTCCCGTCCCTTGTGAACGACTTTCAATTCGCCGATGACATCGCGCAGCGACTCGGCGATACGCCGTGCCTGTTCGAGCGTACAGCTCGGCAACAACACGGCGAATTCGTCGCCGCCCTGGCGAGCGGCATGGTCGCTGCGCCGAATCGTCCAGGCGAGCACCTGAGCGACCCGACACAGCATCTCATCGCCCAGGGCATGGCCACCGATATCATTGATCGGCTTGAAATGGTCCATGTCGAAGAGCAGCAGCACCGAGGGTGTCCCGGTCTTGCGCCAGTCGGCCAGCGCTTCCTCCAGGCGACGCTCCAGACCACGCCGGTTGAGCAGGCCGGTGAGCGGATCATGCTCCGCCTCCCACTGGCGTAGCGCCTCTTCCTCGCGACGCTCGGTGATATCCTTCACCGTCCCCACGAAGCCCAGGTAAGTGTCGTCCGAAGTAACCCGCCTGGCGTGTACTTCGAGCCAGAGCGCCTCGCCGTCCTGCCGGTAGTAACGGTACTGCTGGAGAAAGTCCTCGCCGCTTTCCAGGCTGTACTTCCAGAGATCCAGCGCCGACTGTCGATCATCGACGTGGATGCGCTCCACCCATGACGACAGCTGATGTTCTCCGGCACCATACCCGGTCAACTCGACCAGTGCCGGGTTCATGTAGGACACGTTTCCACCCTCGTCGGTCACGAAGATACCGACCGGCGATGACGACAGGGTGGCATCGAGAAAGGCCTGACGCTCACGTAGCCGTGCGTTTGCCTGCTCGCGCGCCACCTCGACCCGGTTGAACGTCTCCGCGACACACTGGAGCTCCTGCATCCGCGTCGCCAGGGCCACACGGGTCCGATGCCCCTGCCCGACCTCTTCTATCTGGGTCTCCAGCCGGTACAGGGGCCGCAGCGACAGCCACACCAGCCATCCCATGATCGGCATCACCAGGCTGGCCACCAGCAGCGCCCACCACCCCAACCGGTTCACCAGCTCCTGCAGTGGCGACATGGCCTGAGACTGGGGTAGCACCACGCCGACGATCCAGTTCGCCGGCCAGATCTGACGATACGCCTGGTAGGCCATATCGCCGTTGATCAGCGTTCCCTGCGCCTCGCCTTCCCAGCCATACAACGACAGATTCACCCAGGGGTTGGCCTGCTCATCGGGAACGGGCTCGAGGATCAGCGATTCGTCGGGGTGATAGAGGACGCGACCGGATGATGTAATGACAGTGGCGAACCCCTGGGCCCCCAATCGAATGCGGCTCAAACGCTGGAAGAGATTGCCGCCGGGGATACCGACGATACCGCCGACCAGCCCCTGGAAGTCGCCGTTGTCATCGAGACGCGGCGCCATGAACATCACCAGGGGAGCATCACTGGCCCGCCCATGGAAAGGCTCGCTGACATGGGGACCTTTGAAGGCCCTGACATGCTGGAAATATTCACGATCCGCCGTATCCAGCCCGACTCGATTCTCGACCCGCGGCCAATCGGATACGACCCGCCCCTCGGCATCGATGACCACCAGGCCATCGAACCATTCGAGCAACGCATCGCTCTGGCGCAGAGCGTCACGAATCCCACCCTCGCTGCTCGACGCTTCCAGTCGGTCTGCCAGGCCTTCCAGCGCCGACAGCCTCGAGTCCACCTGCTGCGTCAACTCATCGGCGATCAGCCGGGCCTCGTAACGCAGATGGGTACGACTGGAATCGCCGACCAGAGTCTCGCCGGCACGCCAACCGAACACCAGCAGCAAGGCCGCCACCACGGCCCAGGTGGCGAGCAAGCCCAGCAGCAGCCGTCCCTTGAGTGACAGGGCTCCGTGAAGGTAACGGGAGAAACGCGTCGGCACCACAGCTCCTCTCAGTGACAAGGTCCGTCTCGATCACGCCAAGCGACAGCGTAACAGGTCGTTCAGCGCCTATCGGAAACCGGCGAACCGACACCTCCTGCATGTCGTCGCGCCCTTGTCCGTGGCCAGGGGCGCGGCCCCGTCAGGGAGCGCTTTTTCCACCCGGCACCTCGGCCTCGGACCGGGGTGCCGGTGACCACACGCCACGGGGCCGAAGCCTCCATCAACGGCGGTCGAGCTGCTCCACCTTCAACTCATAGTTGTTGACGCCGGAATGCGCCGAGCCGAACTTCTGACCCTGTACCCGAATGCGGTAGCGCCCCGGCTCAAGTACGGTCTGCATGTCGACGTCACCATCGAAGCCCTCGCCGGCGCCTTCGGCCACGACACGTCCGGACTCGTCCAGCACATCCAGGGTAATGCGATACGTATCTTCATGACCCGGCGGATAGGTGGCCGTCTCGATGGAGACGGTTCCGGCCTCGGCGACATCGAAGGTCAGCACCTCGCCCCGGGCACGAATCTTCACATCGGTGACGATGGTCTCGAAGCTTTCCTGTTCGGCAGCCTGCCGCTCGGAAGAGGGCTGCTCGGAAGCCTGTTGAGCCTGGCCGGCGGTCGCCGTCGACGCGTCTTCCGAGCGAGAGGCCGAAGACGCTGCCGCCGCGGCTCTGGTGCCTGCCGTCGCGGCATTCTGCGTCGAGTCACCGGCGGCACGGACCGTGGCCACGGCATCATCGCCGCGCACGAAGACCGAGCTACCACCGGTGCGGTTCTTGCCGACGAACTGGATATCTCCGCCGTCGTCGACGGCCTCCTCGACGCGCTGACCCCGCTCGTCCAGCCCTGCCACATCGATGGAGTAGGTATCCCCCGCCTTGCCACGGGTACCGAAACGCTGGGCCTCGACGCGCAGCACATAGTCGCCGGGCTCCAGGTCCGTCTGGAGTTGCAGGCCACCGTTCTGCCCCAGGGCCTGGGAACGCGCGAGTTCCTGGCCCTGGCTGTCCAGCAACACGGCAGCGATGCGGTAGTCATTGGAATGACCGGCGGTCACCTCACTGGTGAAGCGGTAGGTACCGGCCTGTTCCACGCTGAAATCATGTTCGTTGACGCCACCGAACATGAAACTGCGGCTATGGGCATCGGTCTCCGCCTGGAAGAAGCCGGTCAGGTCCATGCTCTTCCCTTCTTCCCGGAACCTGTCCTGTGTCTCGCTGGCCACCGCCGGCACGACCACAAGGCTCAAGCCCAGGGTCAGCAAACCCGCGGTTACGATCGGCTGTTTCATGGAACCTCGCTTGCGTCATTCACGCCCAATGAAAAAAGCCGACCCCTGGGGATCGGCTTTCGTTGTGCAACCCTTCGGGCAGGTCTCCCTGCGACCGGGATTTAGAACATGTAGGTCACGCCGACACCGACACCGTCACCTTCGTCCTCGGCCTTGTCATAGAAGGCGGCTTCGGCCCAGGTGTACATGGCATCGGAGATGTTGTAGGTGGCACCCACGATGACCTGATTATAGGTTTCATCGTTGTTCTCGTTCGGGAAATCGCCATCAGCAGCATCGGCAACGGTGTCGGAGAAGTCTTCCGCACCCACGTCGACATACTGGTAGGCACCATAGATGTCGCCGTGTCCATAGCCGTAGCGAGCACCCAGGCCATAGAAGTTGGTGGAGTCGACATCACCCACGTCGGAATCGAAGCGCTCGAGCTTCAGGGCGACGCGCAGGCTCTCCCACTGGTACTGGCCAGTGATACCGTAGCGGTCACCGAACTCCTGGTTGTTGGCCACGCCTGCGGCTGTCACCTCGTAGTTATCGAGGTTGTCGTACATGGCAGCCACGGAGAAGTTGCCGACGGTGTACTTGGCGCCACCAAAGATGGAAGCGTTCTCGTCACCCTCGTCACCGGAAACATTCTCGGCTTCAGCGTCACCCTTGAACTGGGTACCGATGGCCAGCTCGACACCGCTGAAGGACGGCGAGACATAGGTCAGCTGGTCGGTCTGAATGGAACCACCGATGCCGGAATAGCTGGTGGAGTCGCTGACATCGAAGCCTTCGTTGTTGGTGACGGGATCCTGGATCCAGTCATCGAACAGATCGTCATAGGAACCGATCTTGACGTCACCGAAGTTGCCCTTCATGCCGATGAAGGCGGTGTCGCCACCGCTCTGACGGGGGCCAGTGGCCATCTCGTCGGCCTGGATGTCGTCGATTTCCAGCTTCATGTAGCCGGTCAGGCCATCATAGATGACATGCTCGGCGGCGAAGCCGAAGGTGGTGCCGTTATCGGTCAGCTCGGTGTCGTACTCGCCGTTGGCACCCTTGGTGCTGTAGACGGCCAGCTGGATGTTGCCGTAGACGTCGAGCTTGGTGCCGTCCTGGTTGTAGACGGTGGCGGCCTGGGCGCCGGAGGCGGCCATGGCACCGGCGATGGCAGTCGCTAACAGTGTCTTTTTCATTGCAATCTTCCTTATGACTAGCTTGCTGTTTCGATCGTTGCTGCTCTTGCAGCCGGCTTGCCTGTCAGGTGCCGGTTCTCGTCGCTGCTCGCGTCCCTCCCGGGAGGCGGCAGAGCGAGCCAGACCACGGCCAAGCCTTGTTATAATCCAATGCTCGCAGGGGCAACTCTATACCGGGATTCTCGGGAGCGCAACAAGAAAAAAACACTGTTTTCCTTCATTTCGCGCTCCGATCACCGCATATTGCCCTGCGGTAGCGGCCGGGCGCCGTCTCGGCGAGCCGCCGTCGCCCCCGGGACGATACCTGACGGCCCGCCCCGCCAGCGCGGTGCCGGATCATCATGCACCGCTGATATGACGCTTTCAAGTCAATCGAAAGGCGAAACAGGCCAGATATTCGCTCTCAACGCGGGTTATGGCGCGCCACCAGCTCGCCCAGCTTGCGCTGCAGACGGCTATCCTCGGGTTCATCATCGTTTCCGTCGGCCTCCACCGACGGGGCCGGCACGTCTCGCACCGGCTTGTCATGACGCACGTCTCCCGCGGCATGGCGCCCCTTCCCGTTCGAACGCGGCATGCGGCGTGTGGATTTCGCGCTCTTGCGACGATCCGACTGCAGTCGGTCGAGCTTCTTGCGGGCATGCTCGGCGGCCCCCGCATCGACCTCTCCCGCCGCCGCGCCGGTCAGGTCGATTCGCTCGGCCCCCTCGCGCACGGACTTGAGATAGCGCGGCAGATTCACGTAACAGGCGAGTGCTCGCCGTACCAGTTTTTCGGGCCAGGACTCGCGTTCGGCCAGCGCCTCGTGAATCCCCACCTGAAGCGGTCGCGTATGCCCTTTGAAGAAGGCGTCCGGATAACGCTGATACCACTGTTCGAGCAATGCCTGGGGAGACGGCGCCTCCTCGATGCTCGGCAGGGCATCCTGCCGGCTCGACGACACCTCTGTGCTCTCGGGCGACGACGTCGGGGCGGGCTCGGACGCCGGTGCCTCGTCGGGCACGGCGTCGTCTTTCGGGGGCTCGTCATCCCGATGACGGTGCCCGATCAGGGCCGAAAGTCCCTGGGCGGGCCGTCCCCGACGCTGGAAGAACGAGGCGGTGTCCCGCTCGCCCGTCACCTCCCGGTCTTCGCGCAGGTGGCGATTATGGGCCTCGAGCTCGCGATTCTGTTCGTCGAGTTCACGATTCTCTTCGAGCAGTTCCAGGCAGGAGGCCTCGACGTCGGCCAGGCGACGCTGGAGCTCCGACACACGCTGCTCCAGCGATTCGCGCTCGGCGTCACCTTCCCTGGCTTCGGCCGTCAGCTCGGCATTGCGTGTCTCCAGCGACTGCCGCTGACGTTCCAGCTCGTCGAGCCTTGAGGACATCGCCTCTCGCTGAACGCGCGCTTCCCGCAACGCTTCGAGCAAGGCCTCGGCGCGCCCCTCCAGCGCCACCATCAGGCGCGTTGAGCGTTCCTCGATCAAGTCCTGATCCTCCAAGTGCGCCATCCATCCTGACAGTCTGTGTCAGTCGTCGGCCTCTGGCAAACCCCGGCGCCGATACGACACGAAATCATAGGCCGGTTGCCCGTCGCCGGGCGAGCCGGGCACACGCTGCTGCTCTTCCCATTCGGCCATGTCCAGAACCGGAAAGTGCACGTCTCCGTCCAGTTCGACCGCGACTTCCGTCAGGTAAAGGCGGCTGGCATGCGCCAGTGCTTGAGCATAGATCTGGGCGCCGCCCATCACCATGATCTCGTCGACGCCATCGATGGTCGCCTGTTGATCCGCCAGCGTCAGCGCCGAGGCCAGATCATGACAGACCCTCACGCCTTCGGGCTGAAAACCGGTATCCCGCGTGACCACGATATTGAGTCGACCAGGCAACGGCCGACCGATCGACGCGAAGGTCTTGCGCCCCATCACCAGGGGCTTGGCCTGGGTCATGCGCTTGAAAAACTTGAGATCCTCAGGCAAGTACCAGGGGAGCTGGTTGTCCACACCGATCACCCGATTGCTGGACATGGCGGCGATCATCGCCACCGGCACCAGAGTGGTATCGATCATACGGCCACCTCCGCCTTGATGTGCGGGTGCGGGTCATAACCGTCGATGGCGATGTGCTCGAAGCGGAAGGCGAAGAGATCGTCGATGCTCGGATCGAGCGTCAGTCGAGGCGCGGGAGTCGGCGTCCGTGCCAACTGGCGCTCGGCCTGTTCGAGATGGTTGAGATACAGGTGCGCATCACCGAGGGTATGCACGAAATCGCCCGGCTCCAGGCCGGCCACCTGGGCAATCATCCGTGTCAAGAGCGCGTAGCTGGCGATGTTGAAGGGCACCCCGAGGAAGATATCGGCACTGCGCTGATAGAGCTGGCAGGACAGGCGCCCCTCGGCCACATAGAACTGGAACAGGCAGTGGCAAGGCGGCAAGGCCATCTCATCGACCAGGGCAGGGTTCCAGGCCGATACAATCAATCGCCGCGATTGCGGATTGCGCTGCAGTTGCTCGAGCAGGCCGACGATCTGGTCCACATGCCCACCACGCGGGTCGGGCCAGCTGCGCCACTGGTAGCCGTATACCGGTCCCAGGTCGCCGTTCTCGTCGGCCCACTCGTCCCAGATCTTCACCCCGTTTTCCTTGAGGTAGGCGATATTGGTGTCACCGGCCAGAAACCACAGCAGCTCATGGATGATCGAGCGCAGATGCAGTTTCTTGGTGGTGATCAGCGGGAACCCGCGCGAGAGATCGAAACGCATCTGATGACCGAACAGCGAACGGGTACCGACGCCGGTGCGGTCATCGCGCTCGACACCATGCTCCAGCACGGCGCGCATCAAGTCGAGATAAGGCTGTTCCAGGGGGGGAAGAGTGTCCACGGCATCATCGAAGCTGGGAAATGGGACACTCATTCTACACAGGCTAAGCTGGAAGCTGGAAGGCAGCATGCCCCCCGACGGCATGGGGTCAAGGGTTTTTCTTCCAGCTTCAAGCTTCCAGGCGCGAAGCGCCGCTCTTCCAGCTTAAAGCTCCCGGGCTGCGCCCGGGATCGGCTGACGACGCGACCAGAGCATCAGCAGCCCCCCGGCGACGATCATCGGCAGCGACAACAGCATGCCCATGGTCAGCCAGTCGAAGGCGATGAAACCCAGCTGGGGATCCGGCCGCCGCACGAATTCCACCGCGAAGCGGAAGAGACCGTAGAGCACCAGAAAGAGCCCGGACACCAGGCCACGGCGGCGCGGACGCGCCGAGACCCACCACAGCACACCGAACAGCACCAGCCCTTCCAGCAGCGCCTCGTAGAGCGACGAGGGATGGCGCGGCTCGGGGCCCAGGCCCGGAAACGGCATGCCCCAGGGGAGATCGGTCAGGCGCCCGGGCAGTTCATGGTTGATGAAATTGCCGATGCGCCCCGCTCCCAGGCCAACAGGAACCAGAGGCGCGACGAAATCGGTCAGCGTGAAGAAGGCCAGCCCCTTGCGGCGGGCGAAGAACCAGGTAGCCAGCAGCACGCCGATCAAGCCACCATGAAAGCTCATCCCGCCGTCCCAGATACGCAGGATCCATAACGGGTCGGCCAGCCACTGCTCCACGCCGTAGAAGAGTGCATACCCCAGGCGCCCCCCCAGCACCACGCCCAGCGCCCCATAGAACAACAGGTCCCCCACGTCGTCGCGCGTCAGGCCGATGCGTTCGGCGCGTTGCCTCCCCAACCACCAGGCAGCGATGAAACCGATCACGTACATCAGGCCATACCAATGCACCTGAAAAGGCCCCAGAGAGACGGCAACGGGGTCGATGGAGGGATAAGTCAGCATGGAATCCTCGGAAGCTGGAAGCTGGAAGCTGGAAGCTGGAAGCTGGAAGCTGGAAGCCAAAGGCTCCCCATCCGACACCTTGGGGTCAAGGCCTTTCTTCAAGCTTTAAATCAAAAACTTGAACCCGACCACCATCAGCAGGGCGGCGAACGCCAGCCGCAACAGGTGCCCCGGCATACGATGCGCCAGCCAGACCCCGAGTCGTGCGCAGGGCACGCTCGCCAGCACGATGCCGAGGAAGGCCGGCCACATGACATAGCCGAGCGCCCCCGACGGCAGCCCCGGGGCCTGCCATCCCACGATGATGAAGGTCGCGGCACCGAACAGGGCGATCGGCAGCCCGCAGGCCGAGGACGTTCCCACCGCCTGGGTCATCGTCGCCCCGCACCGAGACAGCCAGGGCACGCTCAGGGTTCCCCCGCCGATGCCAAAGAGCGCCGACACCCCACCGATTACGCCCCCGGCCAGCATCATGATGCCACGCCCCGGCGCCAATCCGCCGGGCCTGGGGCGCATCCCCAGCAGCATCCTGGCCGCCACCAGCAGCATGAAGATGCCGAACAGCATCCCGAGCCGACCGCCCGACAGGTTGCCGGCCACGAACACGCCGGTGACGGCACCCAGCATCAGGCCGGGCAGCAGCGCCAGAAACCACTCTCGACACACGCTGCCCCGCCGGTAGTGCCCCCAGGCCGAGGAGGCCCCGGTCACCACGATGGTCGCCAGGGACGTCCCCACCGCGAGATGCATGCTGACCTCGGGCGCCACGCTCTGGAGGTCGAAAGCGAACACCAGGGCCGGCACGATGATCAATCCGCCACCAATACCGAACAGGCCGGCCAGGGTGCCCGCGAGACCTCCCAGAGCCAGGTACCCCAGCCATAGCGCCAGGATGCTCAAGACCGGTCCCCGCTTTCCTCCAGTGTCCCGGGCAGCCACTGGCGTACGGTCTGCAGCAGGTCCTGGGGTCGATAGGGCTTGGCCAGATAGTCGTCCATGCCGGCCTGCTCGAAGCGCCGACGATCGGCCTCGCCGGCATTGGCGGTCAACGCCACCACCACGCTGCGCGGGCGCTCGGGGATCGAAGCCTCGCGCTCGCGCCAGACCCGACAGGTTTCGACGCCATCCATATCGGCCATGAAAATATCCATGAAAATCAGGTCGATCGGCATTTCGTCCAGCTGCTGCAAGGCCTCCGCACCGCTGGAGGCGGTGATGACCTGGAGCCCCTGGCGCTCCAGCACCTGACGCGCCAGCATCAGGTTGACCGGACCGTCGTCGACGATCAGTACCCTGGCACCCGGCTCGCCCTCCGGAGACGTCGGCTCGCCCAGCGTCTCCAGCAGCGCCATGGCATCGGCCAGCTGTTCACGCAACGTCTCGGCGGCTTCCGGGCGACGACGCTCGTCATCGAGAGCCTCCTCCAGAGCCGTCAGCGAGGGCATCAACGCCTGTTGCAGATGAACGAGGTAATCGGACTTGAGGCGCGAGGCCTCCCTGGCCCGCTCACGCTCGGCTTCCAGACGTTCCACCCTGCCGCGTTGCGATTGCGACTCTTCGGCCAGGCGACGTTCCGACTGGCGCGTCCGGGTCATCTCCCCCTGCCACTGCTCGATCAGTGCGTCGATGGCCGACACCATGTCATCGAGTCGCGTCATCGGTGAACGTGAGGTATCGCGGGGCACGACCGTGGCGTCGGCATGGCGGGTCAGGCAATCGGCCAGGTTGGCGAGACGCGCCTCGATGTCGTGTTCGCATCGACGCAAGCGCTGTTTCAGCAGCATCAGAAAGACGGCCACGTTCAGGCCACCCCCCGACAGCAGCGCCAGCAGCAACCAGAACGTGATACTCCAGGACGCCTGGGTCGGCATCAGCCACCAGCAGATCAGGCCTACCGCCAGCCCCAGTGCCACGAGCAGCGACTGGGCGAGCAATACCGGCCAGAGAATGGGGGCAACCAGCCGTGACCAGAAGCGTTCCTTGCGTGTCTCGACTCGCATGATCATCCCTGTAACGGGTCGATGATGTTGAGGGAGTGTACGCCGGGAAGACGCCCCTGTCATGGCTTCGCTTCCCAGCGCGCCGTGGGCGGGTTACGCTCACGACCATGTGTCTGATCGCTCTGGACTTCCGCCCCTCGAGCGCGGTGCCGCTACGCCTGGTGGCAAACCGCGACGAATTCCATGCCCGTCCGACGGCGCCACTCGGTGCCTGGGAAGGGGCCCCCTCGATCATCGGCGGACGCGACCTGACCGCTGGCGGAGGCTGGCTGGCGATGCACGAGCGAGGCCGCTTCGCCGCCGTGACCAACGTCCGCGATCCCCGCCTCGAGGTAGCGCCGGACGCCCCCAGTCGCGGCGCTCTGGTGCGCTCCGCCCTGGAGTGCGACGACCTGGCGGCCTGGCTGGCCGACCTGGCCGAGGGAGAGGCCCTGCACTACGCCGGCTTCAATCTGCTGGCAGGCGACGGGCAACGCCTCTGGCATCTGCATCGAGGTCTGGATGCGCTCACCCTGGCTGAGGTCGCCCCAGGGTTGCACGGACTGTCGAACGCGACACTCGACACGCCCTGGCCCAAGCTGCTCGATGCACGCCAGGGACTCGCCGCAAGCCGGCACGCTCGATGGCCTCAGGATGCCTTGCTGGCCTTCGCCGACACTCGCCAGGCCAGTGACGACCGACTCCCCGATACCGGCGTGGGACGCGAACTGGAACGGCGACTATCGGCCGCCTTCATCATCGGCTCCGACTATGGCACCCGCGCCACCACCTGGCTCGAGTGGCATGCGGATGGTCGATTCGAGATCGGTGAACGACGTTTCGGCCCGCAAGGCGTGCGGCTGGGCGAGAACCAGATCACACGCACGCCCTGAGTTGAGTCATGAGTCAGTCCTTCGGTGGCAACAGGTGCCCCAGCTGCCACTCCTCCATGCGGCTGTCCAGATGACGCCGCACCGCCAGCGGACAATCGAGACGCAAGGTGTCCTCGACCAGTTGCTTGGCCGCCGTCAGGGTCACCCGTCTGACGGCGGCTCTCACCTTGGGCAGGCTGGGGGCATTCATGGATAACGCCTCGAAGCCCATGCCCATCAGCAGCAGCGCTCCCGCCGGATCGCCGGCCAGTTCACCGCACACCGAGGCCGGCACGCCGAGTTCCCGAGATTCCGCCGCCAGCCTTGCCAGAGCGGACAACACCGCCGGGTGGCAAGCGTCATAGAGCTCCGCCACCCTGGGGTTGTTACGATCGACCGCCAATAGATACTGGGTCAGGTCATTGCTGCCGACCGAGAAGAAATCGACCCGTTTCGCCAGGGCGCCGAGCTGGTAGAGCGTGGCCGGCACCTCGATCATCACGCCCACCCGGGGCCTGGCCACCGCCACGCCTTCCTCGCCAAGCTCGCTGATGGCGCGCTCCAGCAACCGCAGGGCGTCATCGACCTCGCCGACATTGGTCACCATCGGCAGGAGTATCTGGAGATTGTCGAGTCCCTGGGAGGCCCGCAACATCGCCCGCAACTGCACCATCAGGACTTCCGGGTGATCCAGGGTCACCCGGATACCGCGCCAGCCCAGGAAGGGATTGGCCTCATCGATGGGGAAATAGGGCAGATCCTTGTCACCGCCGATATCCAGGGTCCGCATCACCACCGGCAAGGGCGCAAACCCCTCGAGCTGTTCGCGATAGAGTCGCGTCTGTTCCTGCTCCCCCGGGAAACGCTCGGTGATCATGAAGGGCACTTCGGTACGGTACAGCCCCACGCCCCCGATGCGAGACTTCAACGAGGCGACCGCATCCACCGCCAGGCCCGTGTTGACCATCAGCGGCATGTCATGGCCATCCGGGGTGCGGCTCGGTTGGTCCTGCTCGTGCTCGAGCACCTCGGTCAGCGCCCGTTCCTCATCGATCATGCTCTGGTAACGGTTTTCCAGCTCCTCGCCGGGACGCACGAACAACCGACCACGATGCCCGTCCAGTACCACCCGGTTCCCATTGAGCCGTGGCAGGGGCAGATCGACCATGCCCAGCACCGTGGGAATGCCCATGGCGCGCGCCACGATGGCGACGTGAGAGGTACTCGACCCGCGCACCGATACCAGTCCGGCCAGCCGATCCCGAGGAACCTCGCCGAGCATGGCGACACTGATCTCGTCGCCGATCAGGATGGTGCTCTCCGGATAGACGTCCGGTGTCGCGCTGGTGCCCTCCTGCAGATGGGCAAGCACACGACGCCCGAGATCACGAATGTCGGCGGCCCGCTCGCGCAGATAGTCGTCGTCCACACGTTCCAGGTACTGGACATGGCGCCGCACCACGTCGGCCAGCGCCCCCGGGGCCCATTGTCCCTCGCGAATGCGCTTGACCACCTCCTGGGACAACGCCGCTTCTCCCAGCATCTGCTGATAGACATCGAACAGGGCCAGTTCCTGAGAGGAAATGCGGTTGGCCAGGCGTTCGCCCGCAGAGCGAATCTCGTTACGTACCTTGCCGATGGCCTCGCCAAGGCGCTCGATCTCGTACTCTTCATCGGTGGGGATCAGATCCGGCACGCTGTTGAGGTCTGCTGGCGGCGCGATCACCACGGCCTCACCGATGGCCATGCCCGGCGAGGCCGCCACCCCGGTAAAGGTGGCCTGCCCCCCCGGCAAGGTCGGTCGATTCAGGCTGCCGGTGGCCAGGGCATGGGCCAGCACCCCGGCGAGCTGAGCGGCCATGGTAACCAGGAAGGCTTCATCGGCTTCGTCGTAGCGGCGCTTCTCGGATTGCTGCACGACCAGCACGCCCAGCATGCGACGCTGATGAATGATCGGAACACCGAGGAAACTGGAGTAGCGCTCTTCGCCGGTCGCCTCGAAATAACGAAAGCGCGCATGGGATTGGGCATCTTCGAGGTTCAACGGCTCTTCACGCTGGGCCACGAGCCCCACCAGCCCCTCCCCTACCGGCAGGGTCACATGCCCCACCGCCTGGGTACGCAGGCCGATGGTTTCCATCAGCACCAGCCGATCGAGATCGGCATCGAAGAGGTAGAAGGAACACACGTCGGTGCGCATGGCCTTGCGAATACGGCGCACCATGGTCGACAGGGCGGCATCCAGGTTGCGAGCCCCATTAACCTCGAGGATGATGCGCCGCAACACCTCGAGCATCGGTGTCCTGCTATCCATTGTTGTTGTCTCTCGCCTCGCGGAGTATGGCGCCGGGGTCGCCCCCGGCTCGTCTTGGGTCGTCAGCTCCGTTCGAGAGCCAGGCGCTGCGCTCTGGGCGACAGCTCACGCAATGCACGACGATAGACCTCGCGCTTGAAAGGCACGACCTGCCCCAGGGGATACCAGTAGCTGACCCAGCGCCAGCCATCGAATTCTGGCTTGGCCGGACCGCTGTCCATGCAGATCCGGTTCTCCCGGCAGCGGATCCGAAGCAGGAACCACTTCTGTTTCTGGCCGATACACACCGGCCGACAGTGTGTTCGCACCATGCGTCGCGGTAAGCGATAGCGCAGCCATCCCCTGGTGCAGCCAAGCACTTCGACGTCGTCGGCCGTGAGGCCGATTTCCTCGTACAACTCGCGAAACAGTGCCTGTTGCGGTGTCTCGTTCGACTTGATGCCTCCCTGGGGAAACTGCCACGCATTCTGCCCAACCCGACGCGCCCATAGCAGCTGCCCTCGATCGTTGGTGATGATGATGCCAACGTTGGGGCGAAAGCCGTCTGCGTCGATCACGGGCTTCACCTTATGAATCCAGTATTGAAGTCATTCTTCCACAAGCGTGTGAAAGGGTTCAATACGGCGAACGACCATGCTCGAATCCACTTCTGACGTCTGACATAATCGCGGCTCCGCCTCTCCCTCAACCACCAAGAGGAACGCCGTGAGTCTCGCCATCTTCGACCTGGACAACACCCTGCTCTCGATCGACAGCGACCATGCCTGGGGCGAGTTCCTGCTCGAACAGGGCGCCGTGGACCCGGTCGCCTACCGACAGGCCAATGACCGTTTCATGGCGGACTATGAAGCCGGCACCCTCGACATGCACGCCTTCCTGGAAGTGGCCCTGAAGCCGCTGGCAGACAACTCGCCGGAACAACTGGCGGCCTGGCACCAGCAGTTCATGGCCAGCAAGATCGAACCCAGCATCCTGCCCCGCGGCGAAGAGCTGGTGGCCCGGCACCGAACACGTGGCGATACCCTGTTGATCATCACCGCCACCAATCGTTTCATCACCGGCCCCATTGCCAGGCGCCTCGGGATCGACGACTTGATCGCGGTGGAGCCCGAAATGATCGACGGCCGCTACACCGGCCGGGTCAGCGGAACCCCGAGCTATCGGGAAGGCAAGGTCGAACGCCTCACGGCATGGCTGGCGGACCGCGAGGAAACCCTGGACGACGCCTGGTTCTACAGCGACTCCCACAATGACCTACCGCTGCTGGAGAAGGTCGACCACCCTGTGGCCGTCGACCCGGACACGACCCTGCGTGACACCGCCGAAGCACGCGGCTGGCGAATCATCAGCCTGCGCGACTGAACCGGCCCGGCTTCGCCGGGAGCTCGAAGCTCGAAGCTCGAAGCTCGAAGCTCGAAGCTCGAAGCTCGAAGCTCGAAACCCAAAGCATACGAGCGGCGAGATGCGAGATACGAACCCCGAAAACCCAGCTCGTGGTTCGTGGTTCGTGGCTCGTGGCTCGTGGCTCGTGGCTCGTGGCTCGTGGCTCGTGGCTCGTGGCTCGTGGCTCGTGGCTCGTGGC
>NZ_JAJQTQ010000023.1 GCF_029081005.1 Halomonas elongata
GGGCCCGCAGGGTAGCCGCCATGGATGGCGGCTATAGCGCAGTGATTTGCCCGCGCAGGCATTTGTGCAGTGTTTCCCTTGATGTATGTCGGCTGCTCCCTTCATACCGCCTGGGAGCTTCATGCTGGGGTCGACCACAGCCCCGGACGGATGTTCCCGGGGGAGATACCGTGACGAGAACAGCCGGAGGGCCGGGCGCCTCGAGACGCCCGGCCCTCCGGCTGGAAGCGATGTCGACTTTTCCGACAACGCTCAGGCTCGCAGGACGTCCAGCCGAGCCTGATCGGCATTGCCGAAATCGGGATCGACATAGATGTGCATGCGACAGATCAAGTCGCCTTCGAAGGCGAAGACACTACAGAAGCGTCCCTGAGAGATCTCGCCATCGGGCCATGCCGTGCCATCCCGCAGTCGCCCGGACTCGGTCCCCTCCACCACGACATGGTCGTCGTCGACGATATAGTGAAAAGCATCGATATCGTGGACCAGTTCGGGCACCTCCCGGCGAATGCGTTTCCCGAACTCGACCAGTGCCGCCTTCCCCGACGCCGGGCCGAACTTGGGGAAATAGAAGCTGACATCCTCGGAGAACAACACCGTCACCGAGGGATCATCGGCATCCACCCGCCGGAAATAGGCCTTCACGGTATCAAGACGCGAGGTCATGCATTGGCCCCTCCATCGACGGTGAATTCCGCTCCGGTCACCGAGCGCCCCTCGGGCCCTGCCAGCCAGCCCACCAGGTTCGCCACATCGTCGGCCTCGTTATAGCGAGGAATCGCCATGACGCCACGCTGCAGATCCGACAAGTCGCCATCGGCGGGATTCATGTCGGTATTCGTCGACCCCGGATGCACGACATTGACGGTGATCCCGCGCGGCCCCAGATCCCGGGCGGCTCCCTTGGTGAGCCCGATCAGGCCGGTCTTGCTCATCGCGTAAAGGCTGAGCCCCGGCCAGGGGACGCGCGGCCCGAGATTGCTGCCGATCGACACGATGCGCCCTTCGTCACGCATGTGACGCGCCGCCGCCTGAATGGCCACGAAGGGAGCACGCAGGTTGGTCTCCAGAGTGCGGTCCAGGTCATCACGCTCCAGCTCGCCGATATCCCCGATCAGAAATACCCCGGCATTGTTGACCAGGATATCGAGTCCGCCGAAGCTCGATGCCACACGCTCCACTGCATTCTCGATGGAACGATCGTCACGACTGTCGGCCTGAATCGCCATGGCGCGACCGCCCTCCTGCTCGATATCCGCCACCACGGCTCGCGCCTTGTCCTCGCTGCCGACATAGGTCAGGGCGACCGTGGCGCCATCACCGGCCAACCGCTTCGCCACCGCGGCGCCGATGCCCCGGCTGCCTCCCGTCACCAACGCTACCTTGCCTGTCAGTTGGGTCATGCTTCCTCTCCCATCATCTCTTGCGCTCAAAAGGATCGAATCATTTATGTATTGATCAATACAAAAATAACGATGGCTGGACATCCTCGACCCTGTCAAGATATTTTTGTATTGAACGACACATAAAGGGAGGCCGGTATGGCAGCACGCGGCAGGCCACGCGGCTTCGACAGGGAAACGGCTCTGGCACGGGCCATGGAAGTGTTCTGGGAACGAGGCTTCGACAACGCCTCCCTGGGCGAATTGACGCACGCCATGGGCATCAATTCCCCCAGCCTGTATGCGGCCTTCGGCAGCAAGGAGGCCCTGTTCCAGGAGGCAATGGCGTTCTACGTGAAGACCGCCGGAAGTGGCATCTGGGAGCCAGTCGACAGCCTGGCAACCGCTCGGGACGCCATCGCCCATGTCCTGGATGCCACGGCCAGGGCCTTTACCTGCCGCGACCCGTCACGGGGTTGCATGATCGTGCTCGCCTCCCCCCAGCCCCGGGGCTCCAATCCGTCGATCAGCCGCGAACTGGAGCGACACCGGCGCGGCAACCGGGATTACCTGGAGACGCGTCTGCGGCGCGCCGTCGACGAGGGAGAACTCCCCGAGGGCACGAACTGCCACGCCATCGCCACTTTCTACGCGACCGTGCAGCACGGCATGTCGATCCAGGCCCGGGACGGCGCCTCGCGGGAGGAGCTGCTCGGCGTCGCGGACTGCGCCATGAGCGCCTGGGACAGCCTGACCCGCCCAGACTGAACAGGCTCAGCGAACCTGCGCTTCGTGCACTCCCTGGATCACATAGTCTCGCGCCACGCCGATATGGTAATCGATGGCTTTCCGGCATGACCGAGCATCACCACTCTTCAGGGCCTCCAGCAACCACCAGTGAGAGCCGGCGATACTGTCCGGCGCCTCGTGAGTCTTGCCGATCAAGGCAATGCACAGCCGAAGTTCATGGGATAGATCCTCGAACGCCCGGAGCAGACGATGGTTGCCCGTTGCCTCGAACATGAGTCGATGAAACCTTAGATCTTCCTCGATCCGAGCACCTTCATCGGCACCGCTATCAGCAATCTCGCACATCCGCTCGACCTGCCGACTCAAGCGCTTTTCCACTTCCGTATCGTAATGCTTCACCAGGTGCTCGATAGCATGTCGCTCGAGAGCCAGACGCAGGTCAAAGATGTCCCCCAGTTCACGAGCCTCGAGGGCGCGCACGAAGAACCCTCGACGTGGCCGCGATACCAGCAAGCCACGGCTCTCGAGCAGCCGCGCTGCCTCGCGCACCGGCGCACGACTGATGCCGAGATCTCCAGCCAGGCTGACTTCGGAGAGACGTTCACCGGGCACATAGCGCCGTTGAATAATCGCCTGAGTCAGGTAATCGGCCACCTGATCCACCAGATTGCGTTGCTGGATGAATGGCTTGGTGTCTGAAGGCTCGGACATTTGGGCATTCCGGAAAGGCGTTGAATATTACCCAGTATGGCGAAGAATGCCTTTGTGTCGATAGTCGATTGCCGACTGTCGACAGTTTTTCTTCTCGCTGCTATGTTCAATAGCGTTCCCCGGGAGGCACCCGGATACCATCGCGACTCCGATAACAACGTCAACAAATCAAGGTGAACCGCATGAAGATGCCTTTCATCGCCGCCCTGGCCGGCTTGTCGCTGCTCAATTCGAGCGTCATCTCCGCCCAGGAAGGCAACGACCAGACACCTCAGCATGGTGGCGTGATCGATACCATCATCCAGCCGGAGCCCCCCGGCCTGGTGCTCGGCATGATTCAGAACGCGCCGACACGTACCGTGGCCGGCAACATCTACGAAGGCCTGTTGCGCTACACGACCGACCTGGAACCGACTCCCCAACTGGCCGAATCCTGGGATGTCAGTGACGATGGCCTGACCTACACCTTCCACCTTCGTGACGACGTGACCTGGCATGATGGCGAGCCCTTCACCGCCGAAGATGTGGTGTTCTCGGCCGATGTCTTCCATCGCGAACTCAACCCCAGTGCTCGCGCCGTGCTACAGCATGTCGAGACTATCGAGGCAGCCGACGATCACACCGTGGTCTTTACCCTGAAACAGCCCTTCGGTCCTTTCCTGCTCTCCTTCGAAGCCGGCACTTTCACGATGGTGCCCGAACACATCTATGCGGGCACCGATTTCCGCGAAAATGAGGCCAACAACCATCCCATCGGTACCGGCCCCTTCGAGTTCGAGAGCTGGGATCGCGGCACCGTCATCAAACTGACCCGCAACGAAGATTACTACCAGGACGACTTGCCCTATCTGGATGGCATCAACTGGCACATCATCCCCGACGGTGCGTCCCGGGCAATCGCTTACGAAAACGGCACCGTCGACGTCTTGCCCTACGGCACCGTGGAGAATTTCGACATCCCGCGATTGACCGCCATGGACAATACCTGCGTCAGCGACAAGGGACACGAATATTTCAGCCCTTTCGCCATGCTGTGGATGAACAACCGCGAGGGTCCCACGGCCGACAAGCGGTTCCGGCAGGCCGTGATGTACGCCATGGATCGCGAGTTCGCCCGTGACGTGCTGTGGAACGGCATGGGCAAGGTACCCCTCGGCGCCTTCGGCTCCAATGCCCGTTTCCAGAACGAGTCGCTTTCTCCCTACGACCACAATCCCGATCGTGCCCGTGAACTGTTAGATGATATGGGCTATGACGGTGAAGAAGTCACACTGCTGCCTCTGCCCTACGGCGAGACCTGGAATCGCTGGGCTGAAGCCGTGCAGCAGAATCTCAAGGAAGTCGGCATCAACGTTCGCACCGAGGCTACCGACGTGGGGGGTTGGAATCAGCGTCTCGGTGACTGGGACTTCGACCTGGCCTTCACCTACCTCTATCAGTACGGCGATCCCGCACTAGGCATTTCTCGGACCTACCTCTCGGACAACATAGAGAAAGGCTCGCCCTGGAACAATGTCGAGGGTTACGAGAATGCCGAGGTCGACGACCTGTTCGCACGAGCCGCCACGGCTCACCCGGACAGCGAGCGCGAAGCGCTTTATCACGATGTTCAGGAGATCCTGCAGGAAGACGTACCGGTAGGTTGGCTGCTGGAGCTCGGTTTCCCGACCATTTACCGCTGCAACGTCAAGAACCTGATTACCTCGGGTGTCGGCGTCAACGACGGTTTCAAGGACGCCTGGATCGACCAGTGACATGCCGGGGCGGTTCACCGCCCCGCCACCCTGTTTCGTCATGAGGCACTCGCATGCTCTATGCCCGTCTGATACTGATGCGGCTGCTCAAGGCCATTGTCGTACTGTTGCTGATCATCGTTTTCAACTTCGTGCTCATCCAACTGGCACCGGGCGACCCCGCCGCCATCCTCGCCGGCGAAGCCGGTGCCAGCGACGAGCAGTTCCTGCAACAGTTGAGAGAACGCTTCGGCCTCGATCAACCCTTGTACGTACAGTTGTGGGAGTACGTTTCCGGCATCGCCACCCTGGACTTCGGCTATTCCTACCGCCAGCAGATGCCGGTACTCGACCTGATACTCGAGCGTCTGCCGGCAACCCTGCTGCTGACCGGTACCGCCTTCGTCCTGTCCCTCGGTCTCGGCATCCTGGCCGGTGCCATGGCGGCCAAACGCGCCAAACGGGTGTCGGGGTCCGTGATCATGGCCATTGCCCTGCTCTTCTACGCCACGCCATTGTTCTGGGTGGCACTGATGGCCGTCGTACTGTTCTCGGTCTATCTCGACTGGTTGCCTGCCTACGGCATGTTCACCGTCGGGGCTGAACTGACCGGCTGGGCCCATGTGCTGGACGTGGCCAAGCACCTCATCCTGCCCGCCACCACCCTCGGCCTATTCTTCATGGCCATCTATACCCGCATGACGCGGGCACCGATGCTCGATGCCGCCCAGCAGGACTTCGTCAAGACGGCCAGGGCCAAGGGGCTGAAATCGGGGGTGATCCAGCGTCGTCATATCCTGCGCAATGCCCTGCTGCCGATCATCACCCTGGCCGGTCTGCAGGCCGGCCAGATGGTCGGTGGTGCCATCCTCACCGAGACGGTATTCGCCTGGCCCGGCATTGGCCGCCTGATGTACGAGGCACTGATGCAGCGTGACTACAACCTGCTGCTGGGCATCTTCTTCTTCTCGGCGGCCCTGGTGATCCTGTTCAACATCGTCACCGACCTCGTCTACCGCCTGGCGGACCCACGGATCAAGGAGGCAACATGAGCTTCTTCGCCCGTTTCGCCCGCAACCGCGGCGCCCTGGCAGGCCTGATCATCCTCGGTCTGATCATGTTGATGGCAGCGCTGGCGCCCATCCTGTTCCCCGAATCTCCCTGGCGCATGGTCCAGCGCCCCTTCCTGGCACCCTTCGAGGTCGATGGATTCTGGCTGGGCACCGACACCATGGGGCGCAACGTCGCCGCCGGCTTGATGCACGGTGCCTGGGTCTCCTTGTTGATCGGCCTGGTCTCGACCGCCGTGGCATTGGTCATCGGCGTGCCGCTGGGCGCCGTGGCGGGTTACCACGGCGGGCTGATCGACGACGCGCTGATGCGCTTCACCGAATTCTTCCAGACCATCCCCAACTTCGCCCTGGCCATCGTGCTGGTAGCGATCATGCAACCCAGCGTGACCTCGATCGTGGTCGCCATCGCGCTGGTCAGCTGGCCGCCGGTGGCTCGACTCGTGCGCGCCGAATTCCTCTCGTTGCGACATCGCGAATACGTCGAGGCAGCCCGTCTGATCGGCCAGTCGAACACCACCATCATTCTGCGACAGATCCTGCCCAACACCCTGTCGCCAATCATCGTACTGGCCTCGTTGATGGTCGCCACCGCCATCCTGCTCGAGTCGGCCCTGTCGTTCCTCGGACTCGGCGATCCCAACGTGATGTCCTGGGGCTACATGATTGGCGCCGCACGTACCGTGATTCGTCAGGCCTGGTGGCTGAGTTTTTTCCCCGGGCTCGCCATTCTGCTGACCGTACTGGCGCTCAACCTGGTCGGGGAGGGGCTGGACGATGCGCTCAACCCCCGGCTCACCCGAAAACGCCATCAGGAGAGCGCGACATGAGCGATGCCGTACTGAGCCTGCGGGACTTGAGCGTGACTCTGCCCGAAGGTGCCGAACGCCGATACGCGGTAGAGGGAATCGGCTACGACGTCGCCGCGGGCGAGATCCTCTGCGTAGTGGGGGAATCCGGCTCGGGCAAGTCGATGGCCGCCAATACCGTCATGGGGCTCTTGCCCGAAGGTGTCCGTCCTGTGGCCGGTCAGGCCTTGTTCGAAGGCGAGAACCTGCTGGAACTCGACGAGTCGCGACACCGGCAACTACGCGGCCTGCGCATCGGCATGATCTTTCAGGAGCCCATGACAGCGCTCAACCCCTTGATGCGCGTCGGCGCTCAGATTTCCGAGGTATTCGAAGCCCACGGCCGCCTCAAGGCCACTGAACGCCGAGACAGGGCCTTGGCATTGTTGACCGAGGTCGGCCTTCCACAGCCCGAGAAGGCCCTGCGTGCCTATCCCTTCGAACTCTCGGGCGGTCAGCGTCAACGCGTGGTGATCGCCATGGCCCTGGCACTCGAACCCACCTTGCTGATTGCCGACGAACCAACCACGGCCCTGGACGTCACGACCCAGGCCCAGATTCTCGACTTGATTCGCGACCTGCAGGTCAAGCACGGCATGGCCGTCATGTTCATCACGCACGACTTCGGTGTGGTCGCCGAGATCGCCGATCGCGTCTGTGTCATGCGCGATGGGCGCATCGTCGAGATGGGCACCGCCTCCGAGGTGCTCGACCACCCACGCCATGCCTACACCCGAGCGCTCATCGATGCCATCCCCAGCGATGCGGCACCCGCCCGGCGGGAGGCTCGAACCGGCGACCCGCTGCTCGAGGTCCGCCGCCTCAGCCGCACCTTCCGCTCGCGAGGTGGGCTGTTCAAGCCGACCCGCGAGGTACACGCCCTGGACGATGTGTCCTTTTCACTGTCACGCGGCGAGACCATCGGCATCGTCGGCGAATCGGGGTCCGGAAAGTCGACGCTCGGGCGCTGCGTCGTACGACTCGAACGCCCCGACAGCGGCGAACTGCTGCTGGATGGTACCAACTTGAGCGACCTCAAGGGCGACGCCCTGCGCCGTCAGCGGCACCGCATCCAGATGGTCTTTCAGGATCCCTTCGCCTCGCTCAACCCACGCACGCGTGTCGGCCTGGCCATTGCCCAGGGTCCTATCGCCAGTGGCGTACCACGTCATCAAGCTCTGAAGCGCGCCCGTGAACTGCTCGAGATGGTGGGACTCGGCGATGCCGCCGAACGCTTTCCCCATGAGTTCTCCGGCGGACAGCGGCAGCGCATCGGCATCGCCCGAGCCCTCGCCCTGGAGCCGGAACTGATCGTCGCCGATGAAGCCGTCTCGGCCCTCGATGTCTCGATCCAGGCCCAGGTACTCGAGCTGTTGGGAGATCTGCAACGGCGGTTTTCGCTGTCGCTGCTGTTCATCACCCATGACCTGCGGGTCGCCGCCCAGGTATGCGATCGCTTGATCGTCATGCAACACGGACGCATCGTCGAGCAGGGGCGCGCCGAAGACATCTTCCGGCAGCCCCGCGAGGCCTATACACGAAGCCTGCTCGATGCCATCCCCGGACGCTCACGCCAATCCCGAGACCATGACACGCTCGCGGTCTCTCAATCCTGATCCCCCGATGGGCACGACACGGAACCGATATGGACACTATGGAACACCAGCCATCGACCTCCCTCTCCGCCCTGCTCGACCGACTGCGCGAGCGCCTCGGCGACAACGCAGTGCTCACCGGCGACGACGTCACTGCCCGCTCCGTCGACTGGTTGACCGGTGCGCCCTGCCTCGCCGCCGCCATCGTTCGCCCCGGCACACCGGACGAACTGGCCGAGACATTGCGCCTCTGCCATGCGGCTCGCCAACCGGTGGTGACCCACGGTGGCCTGACCGGCCTGGTGCACGGTGCCGAGGCGTCATCCGAGGAACTGGTGATCTCGCTGGAGCGCCTCGACGCCATCGAGGCCATCGACCCGGTCGGCGCCACCCTCACCGTCCAGGCCGGTGCACCGCTGCAGAAGGTCCAGGAGGCCGCCGAGGAAGCCGGCCTGCAGTTTGCCCTCGATCTAGGGGCGCGAGGCAGCTGCACCATCGGCGGCAACATCGCCACCAATGCCGGCGGTAACCGGGTGATCCGCTACGGCATGATGCGTCAGCAGGTGCTGGGGCTGGAAGCGGTGCTGGCCGATGGCCGCATCATCAGCTCCATGAGCCCGATGCTCAAGAACAACGCCGGCTATGATCTCAAGCAACTGTTCATCGGCAGCGAAGGCACCCTGGGCATCGTCACCCGAGCCGTGCTTCGCCTGCAGCCCGCCATGCCGGACACCCGAGCCGCCCTGGTCGCCTGCCCGTCCTTCGACGCCCTGACCGGGCTGCTCGGCCACATGCGCCAGACGCTCGGTGGCGAGCTCAGCGCCTTCGAGGCCATGTGGCGCAACCACTATCGCCTGCTCACCGAGATCAGCGGCCGTCACGCTCCCCCCGTGAGCACCGAATCCCCCTTCTATGTCATCATCGAATCTCAGGCCGTCGATGCCGATCGTCATGGGGAACGTTTCGACCGGGCCTTCGAATCGGCCTTCGAGGCGGGCCTCTTGGCGGATGCCGCCATCGCCCAGTCCGATGCCCAACGCGACGGCCTGTGGGCCATTCGCGAGGACATCGAGGGGCTGGTCAGTCTCCTGGCCCCCATGATGACCTTCGACGTCAGCCTGCCGATCGGTGACATGGACGCCTATGTCGAACACGTGGAGATGACGCTTCGCGAGCGCTGGCCGGACGGACGCCTGGTGGTATTCGGCCACCTGGGCGATGGCAACCTGCATCTCTCGGTCGGCGTCAGCAGCGACGACGCCGACACCCGACACCGGGTGGAACGCTGCATCTACGAGCCCCTGGCCAAGCTCGGGGGCTCGATCTCGGCGGAACACGGCATCGGCCTGGAGAAACGTGGCTGGCTACCGGTTTCGCGCTCGCCGGACGAGCTCGCCCTGATGGCGACCCTCAAGCAGGCCCTGGACCCCCACGGCCTGCTCAATCGTCACAAGGTCGTCACCGTCGCTGCCCGGGACGACCACTGACCCTCTTCACCTTCGCCCTTCACCGTTATCCAAGGGAGATGTCATGCCCCGATTCGCCGACCACCTCTATACCCCCGGCCCGGACAACCCCTTCCCCGGCATCTGGGTGCTCCAGCGCCGCATCGGTCGCCAGATCCCCCATCGCCTGGGATCCAACGAGGGCCTGGACATGCCGCACTCGGCACTGCGCCGACATTTCGGCGATGCCATGGTCGAGCATGCCTACTGTTATGGCGACGCCGAGGCGCTCGGGGTCCGCGAACGCCTTTCACGTCAGCAGGACATTCCCGTGGAGGCGTTACTGGTGGATGCCGGTGCCGACAGTCTGCTGGCTCTGGCGCTGCGGGCCGTGGCCCCGCCCGACACCAGCGTGATCGCCTCGGCGGGCACCTATCCGACCTTTGGCTATTTCGCCCGGGGGCAGGGATGTCGCCTGATCGAGGTCGCCTACGACGAGGGCCACGACCGGCTCGCCCCCGACCTGGACGCCCTGGCTCGCACCGCGCACGAGGAAAAGGCTCGCCTGGTGTACCTGGCCAACCCCGACAATCCCACCGGGCATCTGCACGACGACGATGCCGTCCGCCGCTTGCGCGACGCCCTGCCCGATGATTGCTGGCTGCTGCTCGACGAGGCCTACCACGATTTCCGCGACGATGCCGATACCCCCTTCGCCTCGGAGGTGCCGCCGGGCGTGATCCGTTGCCGAACCCTTTCCAAGGCACACGGCATGGCCGGGCTGCGCATCGGCTACGCCATCGCCGAGCCCGAGACCCTGGCCATGCTGATGAAGGTACGCATCCACTATGCCGTCTCGACCCTGACCCTGGCCGCCGCCGAGGTGGTGCTCGATCACCCCGACGAGACCCGGCAGCACATCGCCGAGGTTCTCGAGCGTCGACAGCGCCTCGGTGACCATTTCCGGCAACGGGGCGCCGATGTCCTGCCGAGCGCCACCAATTTCATCGGCATTCGCCTGGCCAGCGCCGAACTCGCCAAACGCGTGCATGCGGAACTGCTCGAAGAAGGCAAACTGGTCGCTCGCCCCGCTCATCCAGACCTGGGCCATGTCCTGCGCATCACCGCGGTGGAGGATGCGATGGTGCCCGGACGCCTGGAGACGCTGGAACGGGCACTTCAGGAAAACGCTTAGCCAGGGAATCCCCAAGGGCGGTCGGTAGTTTCCAGGAGGACAAGGCGAAGCGAGGTCCTTCTATTAACATGGCAATCAAATAGATCATCCTGATCTCTTCGATTGTCGCCCACCCCACGCTGGCGCAGATACGTGGACCTGCTGGCGTGGCGCGGGCTCGCGCCCGGCGGCGGCACATCCATGTGCCGCAATTAACTGAGAGCCTCGCGCAGGCTTGTCACCGAAGAAAGGTGGAGGGTCAGGAGCGTTGCAGGGACTCGCCGCGCCCCACGGCAAAGTACATCAACCCCGCCTTGCGCACCGTCTCGGGATCATAGAGATTGCGCCCGTCGACGACCACCGGCATGCCGAGCTGTTGCTTCAGCCAGTCGAAATCCACCATGCGGAAGACCTTCCACTCGGTACAGATCACCAGGGCGTCGGCGCCCTGGATCGCCACTTCCCGTGATGCCGACAGTGTCAGGTCGTCCCGTTCGCCGTAGAGGCGGCGGCACTCATTCATGGCCTCGGGATCATAGGCCCGGACCCTGGCGCCGGCACGCCACAGCGCTTCCATCAAGGTACGACTCGGCGCATCACGCATGTCATCGGTGTTCGGCTTGAAGGCCAGTCCCCAGAGAGCGATGGTACGGCCGGCCAGGTCGCCATCGAAGGCGCGCTCCAGCTTGTCGAACAGGGTCTGTTTCTGTCGGCGGTTGACGCCTTCCACCGCATCCAACAGCTGTGCTTCGTACTGCACCTCGCCGGCGGTGCGCGTCAGAGCACGCACGTCCTTGGGAAAGCAGGAGCCGCCATAACCGCAGCCCGGGTAGATGAAGTGGTAGCCGATGCGGGGATCCGAGCCGATACCACGCCGCACCTGTTCCACGTCGGCGCCCAGGCGCTCCGCCAGGTTGGCGATCTCGTTCATGAAACTGATCTTGGTGGCGAGCATGGCGTTGGCCGCATACTTGGTAAGCTCGGCGGCACGCACGTCCATGAACATCAGCTTTTCCTGCAAGCGGATGTAGGGGGCGTAGCATTCACGCATCAACTCGCGGACCCGCTCGGAGCCGGTGCCGACCACGAAGCGCGCGCCATGCGTAAAGTCCTCGATCGCCGCCCCTTCCTTGAGAAACTCCGGATTCGAGCAGACCTCGAAGTCGATCGTCTCGCCACGTTCCTCGAGTACGCCGGCGATGGCGCCCTTCACCCGGTCGGCCGTTCCCACCGGCACCGTGGACTTGTCGATGACCACCTTGAACTCGTTCATGTGACGACCGATGGTCTCGGCGACCGCCAGCACATACTGCAGATCGGCGCTGCCGTCCTCGTCGGGCGGCGTGCCGACGGCGATGAACTGCAGAATACCGAAATCGACCGCCGTGGCGGCATCGGTGGTGAATCGCAGCCGCCCTGCCGCGGCATTGGTGGTCACCAATTCCTCCAGCCCCGGCTCGAAAATGGGGATTTCACCGGACTCAAGCCGGGCGATCTTGTCGGCATCCACATCCATGCACAACACATCGTGGCCGACATCGGCCAGACAAGCGCCCGTGACGAGCCCCACATACCCGGTGCCGAAAATGGTGATCTTCATTCCCTGTTACCCCGCCAGAACCCCTGGGCATTACCTGAAAACTGCCCAGGAAACACAATGTCATGACTCATCGCGACCGCATGAAACACCGGCCGCCGCGCTTGCGTCACCGCCACAGGCGGTACGACGTGGCAGCATTGTAACAGGACGACGGCAAAGGCCCAGAGATCGCGCGGACCTCCCGAGGAAACGCTATGCTGACGGATATGGACGCCACCCACGCCACACAAGGACCCCAGGCATGATCGTTCAGCCCCAGCGCCGAGGAGGTGACATCATGGCCATGCCGATGACGATCCGGGAGTATCTCCACGCCTGCGATATCGATTACGAGGAGGTCCCCCATCCACGCGCGGTCTCGACCAGCCGTATCGCCCGCGTCTCGCACGTCGAAGGCGACCAGTTGGCCAAGGCCGTCATGCTGCACGGCGATGCCGGCTATCGGGTCGCCGTGTTGCCCAGCGACCGCGATGCCGATCTGGAACGACTCGAGCAGCTCTTCCATGAAGATCTGGAGCTGGCCACGGAGGAAGAGGTGCGCCACGAGTTCGATGACTGCGACCCCGGAGCGGCCATTCCCGTGGGGCAGGCCTATGGCCTGCAGGTCTACCTCGACGACCACCTGCGCCATCAGCCGGATGTCTATTTCGAGGCCGGCGACCACGAAACCCTGGTGCACATGAGCGGCGGCGAGTTCGACCGACTGATGACCGGCAGCCAGCACGGCGCTTTCAGCCGTTCCCGCTGAGAGGGTGTTTACAAAAGTCACGAGCGACGGCCAGACAAGGCGAAATTCGGCGACAAATCGTCAGGACTGACGATTTGGGCAGTTCTGCTGCTCGAAGAGCGAGTGACAAGGATGTCACGAGTCAAAGCGCGGAGTTTAGCCCTACTAAATGAGCACTTCGAGCCGAATTTCAACGAAGTATGGTCGAGCGCAGTAATTTGTAAACACCCTCTGACGCGCCGGAGGCCGGGGCGCCCGCCCCGGCCTTGCTTCAACGAGCCGGCGTTGCCTCGATCACCAGGTTTCGCGGTGTCAGTTGACGTTCGCAGAAGGTACCCAGGCGAACCCGGAAGCCGGCTTCCTCCATCAACCTGACGCGATCCAGCGCCAGCCAGACTTCCAGCGGACGTCGAAACAAGTGACGCACGAGTTCGAGCCGGGTGACCTCACCCAGGCGCCGGAACCCTTCGGTTTCATAATGCGCCCAGTCGAGACGGGCAGGCAGCGCCAGACGCTTGCGTTCGGCCGCCCAGCGGCAGAAACCGGCAAAGTCATCGGGCATTCGCCCGTAGGACAGGCTCGGCACCGGCAGGTAGGCGTCCCGGCCCGAGACATCCCGCTGCAGCGCATCGAATCCCAGGCGCCAGGCATTGGCACGCTGGCGCTGGCGACGAACCCCCGCCGGCGCGGTGACGGTTTCCTGAACCGCCATCGCCAGGTCATCGCGATGCATTCGCCAGCCCTGCTCGGCCATCTCGCGGCGCCCCTGTTCGGACAAGGGGCGGTAGTGCTCCGCCTCGGTGCGCTGGTAACAGCAAGGTGCCAGGATCACCGCAGTACCGCGCCGGGCCGCCCGTTCGAGCAGGCGACCATGCAGGTCGCCGCAGGCGTGCAGCGCCATCACCCGGGTCTTCGGCGTCAGCCAGCGGCTGGCCTCCTCGGCCAGCACGTCCTGCTGGTGAAGCTGCACCGCCACCTCCTGACGCCGCGCCAGCTCGCCTCCGGCGCGACACAGTTCGGACTGCCACTCCAGGGCCTCGACACCGATGCCATGCCAGCGCCCCACCCCGCGCGCCAGGTGGCCCTTGCCAGCGCACCACTCCACCAGATCGGCGTCCGGCGTCACCAGAGGGGCGAAGGCCTGGATCTGGCGCCACTTGCGGCCACCGACGAAGGTGCCCCAGGCGTCGGGCAGTGTCGGCCCCTGCGTCGCCAGATCGGGCAGGCTCGCCAGCGAGGCCAGTTCGTCCACGGGTAGCCACGATGACAAGGGAGACGTCGCGAAGGGCCTGGCCTGCAACCGAGCCGTCTCGTAGTCGGACAGCCCTCTCAACGCCTCGGCCATCGCCGGATACCGCGACGCCCAGGGCAACCGACGATGCTGGAAAGGCAAGGGTTGCCACACCGATTGCCACTCGGCCAGCAAGGCCCCCAGATGCCGAAAGCGATGTTCATGACTCGGCGTCATCATGGCCTCTCAGATGGCATTGCGCAGCCCGAGCTCATAGGGGTGGGGATCGAGATAGGACTGACCGCAAATATAGTCCGAGCCGTGACGTTTCAGGTAATGGTTGAGCAAGCGCATCGGCACCGCCAGGGGCACCTGCTTCAAACGATATTCTTCCACCGACTGGAGCAGATCGCGACGCGTCTCGCCATCCAGGGAGCGTTTGAGATAGCCGAGTACGTGCAACAGGGCGTTGACATGGGTCTTGCGCGACGCGGGTTTCGACAACGCCTCCATGAAGGCCGGCAGGTAATACGCCAGCGTCTCGTCCAGTGGGCGTCGATGGGCCTCGGCCAGATAACGCCCCAGCTCGCGGTAAGCCTCCACCCGATGCGCCATCAACAGGAGCTTCTGACGGCTATGGAACTGCAGCAGGGCATGATGGCTGGGCGTCTCCTCGACATTCCGCTTCCAGTCGTCGAGGGCATAGATGCGCGTCATGAAGTTCTCGCGCAAGGCCGGGTCATTGAGCCTTGCCTCCTCTTCCAGCGGGAGCTCGGGAAAATGATGGCGAAGGACGCGCACGAAGACGCCGGAATCGGCATGGCTGGGCATGCCGTTCTCATGGTAGACCTTGACCCGTTCGAGCCCGCAGCTGGGCGACCCCTTCATCAGGATAAAGCCGCGCAGGTGACGATGCGCCTCGACGAAGGACTCACCGACCCGCTCGATGCGCTCGGTCACATCCCGGTCGGGCGTTTTCGTGCCCCGCGCACGAGGCGTTTCCCCAGGCCGCCCTACCAGGCGGATCGGTTCGCGCGGAACGCCAAGCCCCGCCGCCAGCTCGGGACAGAAGGTCTCGAAACGCAGACAATCCGCCAGCACATTCAGGCAATAGCGAGACCGCTTGTGACCGCCGTTGTAACGCACCTCCTCGCCGGTCAGGCAGGCACTGATGCCGACCGGGATGCCGGTATTCGCTGCAGAGGTGTGTGTTGCCATATGGCGCTCCTGTGCCGGTGCTCCTCTTGGTTACAGGATAACGCCGAGCCCTGTATATCGCGATTCCCGCCTGGTCGCCGAGCACCATCGTTCAGCGATCCTGCTCTTGCCGCTTTGCCCCGACCGGCTGGCTCGATAGGCTGTCATGGTCCTCCTCGCTTCAGGAATCATGCATGCCACCTCGTCGCCCTACCGTCTGCCTTGCCCGCTGCGTCGCTCCGCTGCTCGTCGGTTTCCCCCTGTTATCCGACGCCCAGGCGGCCCCCTGCCATGCCCCCGGGCAGTGGCTGGACGACGCGGGAGCGCCCATCGCGACCGATGTCATGATGCACGACCTGGCCGAACAGACGGTGGTGATGCTCGGTGAACGGCATGATGAGACCGCCCACCATCGCTGGCAGTTGCAGACATTGGCGGGGCTTCACGCTCTCCGCCCCGACATGGTGATCGGCCTGGAGATGCTGCCGCGCAAGGCGCAGCCGGCCCTGGACGACTGGGTCGAGGGAGGATTGAGCGAAGCAGCGTTCCTCGAGGCGAGTGACTGGTCCGACGCCTGGGGCTACGACCCCGAGCTGTATTGGCCGATCCTGCACTTCGCCCGCATGCAGGGCGTGCCCCTGAAGGCCCTGAATGTCAGCACCGACCTGCAGCGACGTCTGGTGGAAGGTGGCTGGCACGCCGTCCCGCCGGAAGGCAGATTCGGCATGACCGCCCCGGCACCGGCGTCACCCGCCTATCGCGCCGATCTCGCGGACGTCTTCGCCGCTCACGATCACGCTGCCGACGCCGGCGAAAAGGGGCTCGAGCGCTTCATCGACGCGCAACTGGTCTGGGACCGCGCCATGGCCAGTGGCCTGGCCGAGGCCACGGCGAACGACAGACTGGTGGTCGGGCTGATGGGGCTTCGCCACCTCAGCGATGGGCACGGAGTGCCCCATCAACTCGACGACCTGGGCATCACCGAGCACCGCAGCCTTCTGCCGCGGCGACCCGATGATGCCTGTCGGCCACCGCCCGCCGGACGGGCGGATGGCTTTTTCATCCTCGACGAGCGGTGGGAAGAGAATCCCTGATACGGGCCACTACCCTTCGTCTATCTCGGGCCGGAACCCGCAGGACAGCACGATCCGATTCCAGCCGTTGATAACCACCACCAGGGAGGTGAGGCTCAGTTGCTCCTCAAGACTGAAGCTCGCCCTCACCCGGTCGCGAAGCGACTGGTCGACGTCGCTCTCGGCCAGCAGGGTCAGTGCTTCCGTCCAGGCCAGCGCCGCTCGCTCACGCTCGCTGAAACCGGGTGACTCTCGCCAGGCCGGCAGCACGTCGAGACGTGCCTGCCGTTCGCCATCGCCACGCGCCTCCTCGGAATGCATCCGCTGGCAGAAGGCACAGCCATTGAGTTGGGAAGCACGCAGGAAGACCAGATGGATCAAGCCCGGTTCGATGCCCGCCGCTTGCACGGCCTCCTGGGTCGACTGGAGCCCTTGCACCAGGGCGGGCTGCAGGCGATAGAAGTCGGCACGGGAAACATGCTCTTGCATGATGCACTCCTGATCGGGAAATGGAGTGCCCAGCATGCGCGCGAACCGATATCACGCCTTGTAGATTTGCGCCAACTTGGGAAGCGCTGAATAAATCAGCCGAGCATAGTGAAGCGCAAGGCGCACGGAGCACAGAAAGCGAGACATAACGAGGGGTTAGGCGAGCTTTCGAGCACCGCGTAACGACGCGATTTGCAGGCGCAGGCATTTATGTAGTGCTTCTCTTGCGCCGACGATACTCACCCGGCGTCTCCCCGACATGGCGGCGAAAGCGATGGGTAAAGTGAGCCTGGTCATGAAAGCCGCATGCCAGGGCGACCTGGCTGATCGATGACTCCTCGGCTCCCGACAACAGGGCCCTGGCGTGCTTGAGGCGTTGCAGCAGGTCCATCTGCGCGGGTGCCAATCCCACCTGGTGCCGAAAGGTCCGCTCGAGAGTACGGCGGCTCAGCCCATGGTTGGCCACCACCCGGTCGATCCTGAAGTGCCCGTTGTCGATCAGCGGCAGGAGTCGCTGCACATGACCGATTCGGGGTCCATTCGCCTCCGCCCTGGCCAGCAACCAGGCATCGAGACGCGCCAGCCGCGCTTCCAGCGATAGATCCGGCAGGCTATCTCGCAATGCCTTCCAGTCATCGGGCGCCCATCTTTCCCATTGATCAGCATCGTCCAGTGCCTCCAGCGACATGCCGAACAACTGGAAGGCGCCCCCGGGACGGAACCGGATGCCGAGGGTGGCCCCCACGGTGGTGGTATAGGCCGCCACCGTCCGCCGGGCGATGTCCCAGCCGGCGGACGGTGCCGTGGTATCGAGGCGCCTGAAGGTCAGGGTGACCCCACCATCGGGGTAGAGCTTGTCCCGGGTCGGCGCATCCGGCGGCGGCCCCTGCACGAACCAGTAGTGGTCGACCCAGGGGCGCAGTGGCGGGGCCGGCAACAGGCGCTGGATGACGAGACGCGGCAACACCAGCGGTGCCACGCCTTGCCTGAAAACTGGCTGCAGGGGCTCAACGGATTCTCGGGAAGACATTCGGACTCCGCGATATCGGTGTCTCGACGACAGGACAGTGTAGCCCAGATACCACCAGTCCTCGCTGGGCGAAGCTTGGATGCAGTGCAGCAAAAAAATCGCCGAAAGGGGTTGATTAGCCGACTCAACAAATGGCGAACACTGTTTCTTTGGTGTAAAATGCGCCTCGTTTTTCGACCCTTTCCCCCCTCCTACCTCAGGATGCTTCCGTCATGCTGACAAGCCATCGTTCCCCACACTGGCTCCGGCACAGCGCCCGGTGGCCAGGCTTTCTCGTGCTCGCGCTGTCGATCCTGCTGTTCAGCCCCTTCGCCCAGGCCGCTTCCGCCGGCGAGCTGGACCTGACCTATACCCTGCCCGGCTTCATCGCCGTCACCCTCTTCCTGGCCGCCTATGCCCTGGTGATGGCCGAAGAGAAACTGCACATGCGCAAGTCCAAGCCGGTACTGGTCGCCGCCGGCTTGATCTGGGGGTTGATCGGCTGGGTCTATGTCCATTCCGGCCTGCCCGATGCCGCCGAAGAGGCCTTCAGCGACACCCTGCTGGAATACAGCGAGCTGTTGCTCTTCCTGCTGGTGGCCATGACCTACATCAACGCCATGGAAGAGCGCCGCGTCTTCGACAAGCTGCGCGCCTGGCTGGTGGAAAAGGGCTTCAGCTACCGTTCGCTGTTCTGGATCACCGGCATTCTCGCCTTCTGGATCTCGACCATCGCCAACAACCTCACCACCGCCATGCTGATGTGCGCCGTGGTACTCAAGGTTGCCGAGGGCGACAAGCGCTTCATCAATCTCTGCTGTATCAATGTGGTCGTGGCCTCCAACGCCGGCGGCGCCTTCAGCCCCTTCGGCGACATCACGACCCTGATGGTCTGGCAGGCCAAGCTGGTCGAGTTCCAGGAATTCTTCGAGCTGCTCGGCCCCTCGCTGGTGAACTATCTGGTGCCGGCAGTCGTGATGAGCCTGTTCATCAAGAACCGCAAGCCGGCCGCCCTCGAGGAAGGCATCTGGCTCAAGCGCGGTGCACGACGCATCGTCTGCCTGTTCCTGCTGACGATCGTCATCTCGGTGCTCTGCCATACCATGCTGCACCTGCCTCCGGCGCTCGGCATGATGACGGGCCTCGGCTTTCTGCAATTCTTCGGCTATTACCTGCGCCGCAGCCTGCCGCGCTCGCTGGAGCGCAAGCGCACCCGCTACAGCCAGCGTGGCGACTGGCGCAAGCTGGAGGCCCTGGGCAGCGTGGTGCCCTTCGATGTCTTCACCCGGGTCGCTCGCTCCGAGTGGGATACCCTGCTGTTCTTCTACGGCGTGGTAATGTCCGTGGGCGGCCTGGGCTTCATGGGCTACCTGAGCCTGCTCTCCGAGACCCTGTACGCCGGTTGGGACCCCGTCTGGGCGAACATCGTGCTGGGCATGGTCTCGGCGGTGGTCGACAACATCCCGGTGATGTTCGCCGTCATCTCCATGGAACCCGACATGTCCATGGGCAACTGGTTGCTGATCACCCTGACCGCCGGCGTGGGCGGCAGCCTGCTGTCGGTGGGCTCCGCCGCCGGCGTGGCCTTGATGGGCCAGGCGCGCGGCATCTACACCTTCGCCGGCCACATGCGCTGGGCCCCGGTCATCGCCCTGGGGTATGCGGCCAGCGTGGTGGTGCACATGTTGATCAATGCGGACAGCTTCGCCGTCTTTCACTGATCCATCCCTTGATCCCGTCCGGCACCCCGCCGGGCGGGGTTCTGTTTCTCACGCTTCCTGCCTCATTCCTCGTCGAGCCCGAGACGCGCATGCCATTCGGCAATGCTCTCGTCCGGATAGCCGGCGAAGCAGCGATCCCTCTCCCGCGACTCGATCTCCACCCAGTCCGGCTTGCTTTCCAGCATGAGATGCACCCGTTCGGGCGGTATCGGCAATTCGCTGTCGATGGCCGAAGCGAAGGGATGCACCAGCTCCGGCCAGCGAGGGTCGAAGACCCAGAGCGCACTGGCACACCGGGCGCAGAAATGCCGCTCCCCGGGGCTCGTCCGGCCATCGATCTCGGCTTGATAGATCGACGTGTGTTCGGCGCCATGGACCACCAGGGAATCCGCCTCGCCACTCAGGTTGACCGCATAACCGCCCCCGCCGGCCGTCTTGCGACAGATCGAGCAGTAGCAACGGTTGAAGGGATAGGGATGCGGCGACATGACGCGAAAGCGTACCGCGCCGCAGTGGCAGGAACCTTCGAGCAACATGGTGATTCTCCCTGAAGATGGAAACACGGCGTATCTCGCCTGGCCGGCGTCAGCCCAGGGTCGGCCTGAAAAGTCGTCGAGCACAGGCAGTTTCAGGCAAAGCCTAGAAAGGCAGGCGCATTCTGGCCAGACGAACTCCCGAGCCGAATGGCGCCGTGTTATGGTCGAGCAGTTCATTCATCCATCAGGAGGTAGCATGTCCCGCAAGATCTACTGCATCGCCGGTTTCAAGCCCAAGCCCGGCCATGAGGCGGCCGCCTTCGAGGCCTTGCAGGCACTGGAGCCCAACACGCATCGCGAGGATGGCTGCCTGCGCTATACCGTGACGCGGAAGATCGACAGCCCCTTCGCCCAGGGTGACAGCTACCCCATCGTCTTCCATGAAACCTGGGCCAACCGCGAAGCCTTCGAGGCTCACTGCCAGCGCCGCGAGATTCAGGCCTTCTTCGAGACCCAGGTCGAATCGCCGGACGGCCTGATCGAGGATGCCAACGTCTGCGTCTACACTGACGAGCCGGCCGAGTTCGACGCCCCCCGCTTCTGAACGATTGCCGAAGCCTTCCCGACACCGGTCACGGACGCGCTTCGCGGCGAGACATGATCGGTCGCCATTCACTTCATGAGGTAATACCGATGCACAGGAATGCCAGCTCATCGCCGAAAGTCTCCTTGGCGCCCATGCATGGCACCAGGGGTGCGGGAGGTGTCCGGTGAGCGACGCCACGGTGATCCACGTCGAGGGCCTGTCGAAGGTCTATGACAGCGGCTTCCAGGCGCTCAAGGGCATCGACCTCGAGATTCGGCGCGGCGAGATCTTCGCCCTGCTCGGCCCCAACGGCGCCGGCAAGACCACCCTGATCAGCGTGATCTGCGGGCTGGTCAATGCCAGTGGCGGCAAGGTTCTGGTGGATGGCCACGACAATGTCCATGACTACCGCGAGGCCCGCTCGCGGATCGGCCTGGTGCCGCAGGAGTTGACCGGCGAGGCCTTCTCCACGGTCTGGGATACGGTGAGCTTCAGCCGCGGCCTGTTCGGCAAGCCGGCCTCGCCCGTTCACATCGAGAAGATCCTGCGCTCACTGAGTCTCTGGGAGAAACGCCGCAGCAAGCTGATCACGCTCTCCGGCGGCATGAAGCGCCGCGTGCTGATCGCCAAGGCGCTGGCCCACGAGCCGCAGATCCTCTTCCTCGACGAGCCCACCGCCGGCGTCGACGTCGAGCTGCGACGCGACATGTGGGAGGTCGTGCGGAGCCTGCGCGAAAATGGCGTGACCATCATTCTCACCACGCATTACATCGAGGAAGCCGAGGAGATGGCCGACCGCATCGGCGTAATCCGTGCCGGCGAACTGGTGCTGGTGGAAGAGAAGCGCGAGCTGATGCGCAAGCTCGGCAGCAAGGCGCTGACGCTTCACCTCAGCGAGCCGCTGACACGCATCCCCGAGGCCCTCGCCGGGCATGATCTGACCCTCGAGGAAGACGGCCACGCTCTGGTCTACACCTACGACGCCGCCCGTCAGGGCGAAGGGGAAGAGGAGCCCGCGGGCATCGCCGAGCTGCTGGCCGATCTGGAAGCGGCCGGCATTCACTTCAAGGATCTCCACACTCGGCAGAGTTCCCTGGAGGAGATCTTCGTCAGCCTGGTTCGGGAGGGTGCATGAACTGGAGATCCGTTAAGACCATCTACGTCGCCGAGATGGCCCGCAGCCTGCGCACCGTCCTGCAGAGCATCGTCTCGCCGGTCATCTCGACGTCGCTCTACTTCGTGGTGTTCGGCGCCGCCATCGGCACCCGCATCAGCGAAGTCGACGGCGTCAGCTACGGCGCCTTCATCGTGCCCGGCCTGATCATGCTGATGCTGCTTACCCAGAGCGTCTCCAATGCCTCCTTCGGCATCTTCTTCCCGCGCTTCACCGGTACCATCTACGAGATCCTCTCGGCACCGATCTCCTATTTCGAGGTAGTGCTCGGCTTCGTCGGCGCGGCGGCCACCAAATCGGTGATCCTGGGGTTGATCGTGCTGGCCACGGCCAGCCTGTTCGTGCCCTTCACCATCGCCCATCCGTTGATGATGCTGCTGTTTCTGGTGCTCACCTCCCTGACCTTCAGCCTGCTGGGCTTCATCATCGGCATCTGGGCCGACGGCTTCGAGAAGCTCCAGCTGGTGCCACTGCTGGTGATCACGCCCCTGACGTTTCTCGGTGGAACCTTCTACTCCATCGACATGCTGCCTCCCGTCTGGCAGGTCGTCACCCTGGCCAATCCGGTGGTGTACCTGGTCAGCGGCTTCCGCTGGAGCTTCTATGGCATGGGGGATGTCAGCATCTGGGCCAGCCTCGGAATGATCGCCTTGTTCCTGGCAGTCTCGCTCGCCGTGGTGAACTGGATCTTTCGCAGCGGCTACCGGCTCAAGCCCTAAGCTTTGTCTGAAAAGTCGACGAGCGATGGTCAGACAAGGCAAAAATCGACGAAAAGACGGAGTTTACGCCGTGTAAATGAGTATTTTGAGTCGATTTCTAACGCTGGATGGGCAAGCGCAGTCAGTTTTCGGACAAAGCGTAGGCGTACCTCCAACGGGGCGGCCGAATGCGATACCATCGCCGCCCCTCATCCGCGAGCCGCGAGGTCCCCATGCCGATCCTGCACAGCATCATCCACCGCATCGACAAGCGAGACGGCGAGAGCCCCGCCCGGGTCGTGCCCGCCTCGGGAGAACTCGAGGCATCCGCCGCCCTCGACGACCTGCTGGCCAGCCTCAACGATGCCTATCATGCCAAGGCCAAGGGGTGGGGACGCTTCGGCGACGACACCGAAGCCAGCCTCCCCGGCGCCCTGGCGCGCTATCTGGAAGGCGAGCTCGCATTCACCGAGCTGACACAACAGCTGGCCAATGCCATCGCGCCCCTGGTCGACGATCACCTGCCGCTGGGCGGCCACCTGCTCGTCGTCGATCATCGCCAGGGCGAGGCACGCTACCTGATCATGGCTCTGCTCCACCATCGCGAGGGCTTCGGTATCGGCGAGCACCTGGAGATTCTGCCCAGCCGTCAGCTCAACCTTTCCCAGATGACCCTCGGTGCGCGGCTCGATATCGGTCAGTGGCGCGACGGCAGCGCCTCTCATCCCTATCTGTCCTATACCCGGGACCGTGGTGGTCGCAAGCTCGCCGATGCCTTCGCCGAGGTGCTGGGCGCCAGCGAGCCACTCGATGCCACCCAGGAAACGCGTACCCTGCTCAAGGCCTTCAGCGATTACGTGGAAAACGAGGACCTGCCGGAGGAAACCAGCCGCGAAAAGACCGACGCCCTGATCGACTACGCCAGCGACCAGGCCAGCCGCGGCGAACCGATGACGCTGGAGGAACTCTCCGAGCTGGTCGACGAGCAGCAGCCGAAGGCCTTTTACGAACACATCCGCAACAGCGACTACGGCCTGGCCCCGGAGATTCCCCCGGACAAGCGGACGCTCAAGGCCTTCAAGCGCTTCACGGGCCGCGCCGCCGGCGTCTCGATCAGCTTCGACTCGCACCTGCTGGGTGCCGCCGTGGAATACGACGAGGAAAACGACCGGCTGATCATCAAGCAGGTGCCCCAGGGGCTGCGCAAGCAATTGAAGCGAGAGGAGTGAACTCGAAGCTCGAAGCTCGAAGCTCGAAGCTCGAAGGCAGAGTCTAGCGTTCGCTAAATGCCAGCTTCACCCCCAGGGTAACGAACAGGCCACCCAGCCCCTTCTCGAGCCAGGTGCCGAGGCGACGATGATCGCTCAGGGCATTCGCCAGCCGGGCGCCGATGAACACGAGCGGCGGCTCGACCAGCGCTGCGACCAGGATGATCAGGCCGCCGTGCAGGGCCAGCTGCAAGGCGGCCGGCCCTGCCCCGGGCACCACGAACTGTGGCAGAAAGGCCAGGAAGAACACCGCCACCTTGGGGTTCAGCACCGACACCAGCATGCCCTGACGGAAAATGGCGCCCGGACGTGGCGTGTTCGGCACGGTGACGTCGGGCGCCCCCTCATCGCCTCCGCGACGCCACAGGATCTGCAGCCCCAGCCACACCAGGTAGGCCGCCCCGACCCATTTCACCAGCGAGAACGCCAGCGCCGAGGTGGCCAGTACCGCCGAGAGCCCCAGCGCCGCCATGGCCACGTGCATCGCGGCACCGCTCCAGACGCCGAACATGGCGGCGACGCCGCCGCGTCGTCCATGCCTGGCGGTCTGTCCGAGGATGAACGCCATATCGGGCCCCGGCGACAGATTCAGCAGCACCGCGGTGGAGAGAAAGGCCATCCAGTGGGCCAGTGAATAGGTCAGCATGATGACGTGGCTCCTTTCCCTGAGAGGGTGTTTACAAAAGTCACGAGCGACGGTCAGACAAGGCGAAATTCGGCGAGAATGCGGAGTTTATCCGTACTAAATGAGCACTTCGAGCCGAATTTCAACGCGGTATGGTCGAGCGCAGTAATTTGTAAACACCCTCTGAGACATCCATGAAGAAAGCATAACAGGGCTCTGTCGTCGCGTCCGACGAAGGACGCCGGAGACGGCCCTCGACCGATACCGGCAATGGCCGCGACATGTCGGGCAGACTGCCCCGGAATGATGCACAGAGACCGGCGACAGTGGCGAATTGGTGCGTCACAACATGAAAACGGCGGCCCAAGGCATGGACCGCCGCATGATCAAGTCTTCAATTTATTGTTTTTGTTTTATTTTTTCTATCCAGGCATGATTTTCGGATAGTAAAAGCGTGAGCTGGCGTGCTCCTCTTGTCCCCTTCGGGGGACATTTTTTTTGTCAGGCCACCGGCGACCCGGCGTACCCGCTATGATCTCGTTGTTTGCGCTCATGAAACGTCATTCGCGCCGAGGCGACAATCCGACCTTGGTGGCACATGCCCGACAGCCGGTGACGACACGATTTGATGGAAAAGGATTCCATGACGCATGCTATGACGCCGACATCGCCATAATGGAGTCTGTCCCATGCCCCACCCTCGCCTCGGTTTCATCGGTATCGGCCTGATGGGCGATCCCATGTCACGGCGCCTGAGCGGCGCCGGCTTCGATGTCACCCTCTGGAACCGTTCGCCCGAGAAGGCGGCCGCCGTGGCTGCCGAAAGCGGCGCACGGCTCGCCGACGATGTCGCCTCCCTGGTCGACCAGGTCGATGTGATCATGCTCTGCCTGGCCAACACCGAGATCGTGCAGGAGCTGGTGTTCGGCCCCGGCGGCCTGGCCGAGCATGGCCACCACGGGCAGCTCGTGATCGACCTTTCCAGCAGCGACCCCGATGCCACCCGGCACATGGCCGATGCGCTGGCCGACCGTCGGGGGATGCGCTGGGTGGACGCCCCGGTCTCCGGTGGCGTGGTCGGCGCCGAGGCCGGCGAGCTCGCCATCATGTGCGGCGGCGACAACGAAGACATCGACGCCGCCCGCCCCCTGCTCGAGCCGCTCGCCGCGCGCATCACGCATATGGGACCGGTGGGCAGCGGCCAGGTGACCAAGGTCTGCAACCAGATGATCGTCGGCTGCCAGGCGGCGGTGATCGCCGAGGCGGTCGCCCTGGCCGAGACCAGCGGCGTCGATGCCTCGCGCCTTACCGAAGCGCTGGCCGGCGGTTTCGCCGACTCCACGCCGCTGCGCATCCTCGCCCCACGCATGGCCGCCAGCGACTTCACGTCTCCCGCCTGGCACCTGCGCACCCTGCTCAAGGACCTCGACATGGCCGTGGCCCAGGGTGGCCGGACCCTCAGCGCCACCCCCATGAGCGGCCTGGCCGCCCAGTTGATGCGAGCCCATGCCGCACAGGGCCATGGCGAGGAGGACCCGGCCACGCTGGTCGAGACCTACCGCCGCCCCTAGGGTCTGTCCGAAAAGTGGCTGCACTCGGTGATACGGTGTTGAATTCGATCTCAAAATGCTCATTTACTCCTTGTAAACTGCGCTTTCTCGACCGATTTCGCCTTGTCTCACCTTCGCTCGCCGACTTTTCGTACAAGACCTGATATCGACACGCGGCGATTGTCGGCGCCAGCAGCCTTACGTACACTCGTTTGAATTTCGACACCCCTTCATTCGAGGCGATTCATGGCGTTCGACAGTAGCTCAACCTATGTGGCCACCGAGACCTTGAAACAGGCGGTCAACGCCGCCGTTACCCTGCAGCGGCCCCTGCTGATCAAGGGCGAACCTGGCACCGGCAAAACGCTGCTGGCCGAAGAGCTGGCGGCGTCGCTGGATACGCGACTGATCACCTGGCACATCAAGTCGACCACCAAGGCCGCCCAGGGGCTCTACGAATACGATGCCGTCAGCCGGCTGAGGGATTCGCAACTGGGCATCGAAGGCGTGGAGAACGTGGCCAACTACCTGCATCCCGGCAAGCTGTGGGAAGCCTTCACCAGCGACCAGCGCGTCGTCCTGCTGATCGACGAGATCGACAAGGCCGATATCGAGTTCCCCAACGATCTGCTCCAGGAACTCGACCGCATGGAATTCCACGTCTATGAGACCGGCGAGACCATTCGCGCCCGTCATCGCCCGGTGGTGGTGATCACCTCCAACAACGAGAAGGAGCTGCCCGATGCCTTCCTGCGTCGCTGCTTCTTCCATTACATCGACTTTCCCGACAAGCAGACGATGCAGTCCATCGTCGATGTGCACTTCCCCGAGATCGCCCCTCGGCTCGTCGGCCAGGCCCTCGAGGTCTTCTTCGAGCTGCGCGAGGCGCCGGGCCTCAAGAAGCGGCCCTCCACCTCCGAACTGGTCGACTGGCTGAAGCTGCTTATGGCCGACGAACTGGCCCAGGAAGCGCTCTATCAGCGCGATCCTGCACGCGCCCTTCCCCCGCTGGCCGGCGCCCTGGTCAAGAACGAGCAGGATACCCAGCTGCTGGAACGGCTGGCCTTCATGATGCGCCGGCAAGGACGCTGATCCGCCATGTTCATCGGCCTGTTCGAGACCCTGCGGCGCTTCGAGGTGCCGGTATCGCTGCGCGAGCTACTCGACCTGCATGCGGCGGTCGAGCAAGGCGTGGTCTTCGCCGACCTTCAGGACTTCTATCATCTCGCCCGCACCGTGCTGATCAAGGACGAGCGCCATTTCGATCGCTTCGATCGGGCGTTTTCCGCCTGGTACGAAGGCATTGAGGACCTGGCGTCGGGCATCGAGGCACTGATTCCCGATGACTGGTTGCGCCGCGAGTTCGAAAAGCAGCTCTCCGACGAGGAGAAAGCGAAGATCGAGTCCCTGGGTGGCCTGGAAGCGCTGATCGACACCTTCAAGAAACGCCTGGAGGAGCAGCAGGAGCGACACGCAGGCGGCAACAAGTGGATCGGCACCGGCGGCACCAGCCCCTTCGGCGCCTACGGCTACAACCCCGAGGGCATCCGCATCGGCCAGGATGGCTCGCGTCATCGCCGAGCGACGAAGGTCTGGGACGAGCGGCACTTTCGCGACTACGACAACGACCGCGAGCTGGGCACGCGCAACATCAAGATGGCCTTGCGCCGACTGCGGCGCTTCGCCCGCCAGGGCGCGGCGGAGGAATTCGACGTCGATGCCACCATCCGCGACACCGCCCGGGACGCCGGCCTGCTCAACGTCCGGATGCGCCCCGAGCGCCGCAACGCCGTGAAGGTCCTGCTGTTGCTCGACGTCGGCGGCTCCATGGACGACCACATTCGTACCTGCGAGACCCTCTTCTCCGCAGCGCGCGCCGAGTTCAAGCACCTCGAGCACTTCTATTTCCACAACTGCCCCTACGAGGGCCTGTGGCGAGACAACGCCCGGCGCCTGCGCGAACGCACGCCCACCCGTGACGTCCTCAACACCTATGGCGCCGACTACCAGGTAGTGGTCGTCGGTGACGCCGCCATGTCGCCCTACGAGATCACCCATCCGGGCGGCAGTGTCGAGCATTTCAACGACGAGGCCGGCGCGGTATGGCTCTCGCGGCTGACCCGCGCCTTTCCCAGGCTCGTCTGGCTCAACCCCATGCCCCGGCGCTTCTGGGAGTTCACCCACTCCACCCAGTTGATCCGCGAAGCCATCGACGACCGCATGTACCCCATGACGCTGGGAGGGCTGGAAGACGCCATGACGGAACTGGCCCGCTGACCCATAGCCCCTGGAAGCTATAAAACCATAATATAGCCCTTAATGGCTATAAAATGGAAAAATAACGTTTTTCGGCTATACTGCGGGCATGACATCAGCCCGGCAAGCTTTCATGCCGGGTCAATCGCGGCACGATGATCGACTTGATCGCCAGGGAAACAGGTTTATGCCCCAACGCATCGCCGTCCTCACGGGCGACATCATCGACTCACGCCGCATCGCCGACAGTCGGCGCCTGCATGACGTGCTCGACGATACCCTCGAGCACCTGGCCTCGCATCACGACGGCCGCTACGAGCGCTTTCGCGGCGACGGTTTCCAGCTTGCCATGCCGACCGCCGAAGCGGCCCTGGACGTCGCCGTGGCACTGCGCGCGGCCCTGGTCATGCACGGCGAGGCGCAACGCTGGGACGCCCGCGTGGCCGTCGCGGTCGGCGCCGATGCCTGGCGGCCCGACACGCCCCTGGCCGCCGCCGACGGGCCGGTCTTCGTGGCCTCGGGCCAGGGCCTCGACGCCCTCGACGACGAGGCCCATCTCGCCCTGGCGCTGGTCGACGCGCCCGAGGATGCCGGCCTCGCCCTGCTGATCCGCTACGTCGACGAGCTGATCGATGGCTGGTCCCGGCACGCCGCCGAGATCGCCCACCTGCGACTCTGGCACGATGAGTCCCAGCAGGCGCTGGCCGAGCGCCTGGGCATCCGCCAGCCCAGCGTCCACAAGCGTCTGCGCACCGCGCGCTGGGCGCTGCTGGCCGATACCCTGGCCTTCTTTCGTTCACGCCTGGCCAAGGAGGGCCCGTCATCATGACTGCCGCGACCGTCGCTACCCTGCTCGGCCTGGTGCTGGTGCATCTGGCCGGCGACTTCCTGCTCCAGCCTCGCCGCTGGGTGGAATCGCGCCAGGATCGCAAGGCACGCTCGGCGGCGCTCTACCTGCATGCCGGCCTGCATGGCGTACTGGTTCTGCTGGTCCTGCTGCTGGCCGGGGCCAGCATCGCCTTCACCCTGGCCGGCGCCCTGCTGGTCACGGTGAGTCACTGGCTGATCGACCTGGGCAAGTCGCACCTGGACCCCGGCAAGCTGCACTGGTTCCTGCTCGACCAGGCCCTTCACCTGCTGGTGCTGCTCGGCCTGTGGCTCGCCTGGGTCGATGGCGCGGCCCCGCTGACGGTGGCGCTGGCGTGGCTCACCCGACCCGAGACCCTGGGCCTGGCCGTGTCCTACCTGCTGGTCACCCGCCCCATGTCGCTGGCCATCGCGCTGGCCCTGCGTCCCTGGAGCCAGGACGTCATCGACCCCGGCACCCTGGTGGCCGCCGGTGCCCGCATCGGCATGCTCGAACGCTTGCTGGTACTGACCCTGGTGCTGCAGGACGAACTCGCCGCCGTGGGCTTTCTGCTCACCGCCAAGTCGGTGCTTCGTTATGGCGACCTGCGCGAGCGCAAGGACCGCAAGCTCACCGAATACGTGCTGCTGGGCACCCTGCTGAGCATCGCCACGACCCTGATCCTCGGGTTGCTGGTGCGCTCGCTGCTGTGGGGCGGCTGACCCATGGGTCTGCAACGCCTCTCCGGCCTCCTGCGGTGTGCCCTGTTGGTACCGACCGTTCTGCTGTCGACCGCTCTGCTGACGGCCTGCAGCGGGTCCGGCACGTCGGATCCCGGCTACCGGCTCGATCACGACTACCCGGCCCGCGCCCATGACAGCCGGGTGCAGCAGCTTATTCTGCACTATACCGACGAGAACGAACCCAACTCGCTGGCCATTCTGACCGGCCCCAGGGTCAGCAGCCACTACCTGCTGCCGGTGCCGTCACCACGCGGCGAGCGTCGTGTCTATCGACTGGTCGACGAGTCGCGCCGAGCCTGGCATGCCGGTGCCAGTCGCTGGCGCGGGCAGAGCGGCCTCAACGCCACCTCCATCGGCATCGAGATCGTCAATGACGGCCCCGAACTCGATGCCGCCACCCTGTCCCGCCGGTTGGCAGACAAGGACGCCGAGCCGCCACGCTGGGCGCCCTATCCCGACGCCCAGGTCGAGACACTGATCGCCCTGCTTCGTGACGTCGTCGAGCGACACGACATCGCGCCCGAGAATATCCTCGGCCATGCCGACATCGCCCCCGAACGCAAGATCGACCCGGGCCCGGCCTTTCCCTGGCAGCGGCTGCACGAGGCGGGTATCGGCGCCTGGCCCGATGCCGACAAGGTGGCGCATTATCGTCGCCGTTTCGCCGAGCGACCGCCCGACCTGGCGACCCTGCAGGCGGCGCTGGCCGAATGGGGTTATGCGCTCGCCCCGAGCGGAAGGCTCGACGAGCGCACCCGCGCCGTGTTGCGCGCCTTCCAGATGCACTTTCGTCCGGCCGATTACCGGGGGCTGCCGGACGTCGAGAGCGCCGCGCGACTCTGGGCGCTGCTGGCGACCTATCGCCCCGTGGCCCTTGAGCGACTGGACACGCCGACACGGATGAACGACGTCAATCCGTGAGAGGGTCGCTGTCGCGCGGATAGTGAATCACGTTGTGAAAGCGGGTCGGTGTCGCGGCGGCATTGCGATAGGCGTGGGGCCGGTCGGCGGCGAAGCGCAACCCTTCGCCCGGCGCCAGCCGCTGCCAGTCGTCGTCCAGGCGCATATCGAGCTCGCCTTCGATCACCACCAGGTGTTCCACCACCCCCGGCGCATGGGGGGCCGACTCGCTGACCGCCCCCCGCGCCAGGGTGATCACGAACAGCTCGAAGCTCAGTAACGGATCGAAGGGAAACAGCGGCTCCACCTGCATGCCGGCGGCGTCTTCCCCCCAGGCCGCCTCGGCGCCATGACGCACCCTTTCCGAGGCCGCCGCGCCACCGACCAGCAGGCTGGAAAAGGACACCCGAAACCCGCTGGCGAGCTTCCACAGCGTGGCCACCGTGGGGCTGGATTCACCGCGCTCGATCTGTCCCAGCATGGCCTTGCTGACGCCGGTCTCCCGCGCGGTACGATCCAGGCTCCAGCCCTGCTGCTGACGCAGCAACCGCAGCGTCGCCGCAATATGTCGGCCAATATCGTCCATTCGGTTCCACCCCTCACACGTCTCGGCCCGCAACTCGAAGCTCGAAGCTCGAAGCTCGAAGCTCGAAGCTCGAAGCTCGAAGCTCGAAGCTCGAAGCTCGTAGCTCGTAGCTCGTAGCTCGTAGCTCGTAGCTCGTAGCTCGTAGCTCGTAGCTCGTAGCTCGTAGCTCGTAGCTCGGATTGTACGCGATAACGCACGATGCTATCTTGCCGAACTCGTCCAGGACGTGCGCTATAACGCACATCCATCCATGAGAGCCTCGAACCATGCCCAGCCCTCACTCGACAAGCCGGCTTGCACCGCTCGGCGACATCACGCTTTCCACCCTGACGGCGGGGTTCATCGCCGTGCTGATCGGCTATACCAGCTCGGCGGTGATCATCTTCCAGGCCGCCGAGGCGGCCGGGGCCAGCCAGGCGCAGATCGGCTCCTGGATGTGGGCACTGGGGATCGGCTCGGGGCTGACCACCATCGTCTTCTCGTGGCGCTACCGCATGCCGCTGCTCACCGCCTGGTCGACGCCCGGCGCGGCCCTGCTGGCCACCAGCCTGCCCGGCGTGGCCATGAGCGACGCCATCGGCGCCTTCCTGTTCTCGGCACTGTTGATCACCCTGTGCGGCGTGACCGGCCTGTTCGAGCGCCTGATGCATCGCCTGCCCCGCGCCCTGGCCTCGGCACTGCTGGCCGGCGTGCTGTTGCGCTTCGGGCTCGACCTGTTCATGGCCATGGAGCACGACCTGATTCTGCCTCTGGCAATGTGTCTCGCCTATCTCGCGGGCAAGCGCTTCTGGCCGCGCTACGCCATCCCGATGGTGCTGGCCGTCGGCATCGCCATGGCACTGTTCGAGGGCTCGCTGCATCTGGGCGAGGTCACGCCCGCCCTGGCCAGCCCGGACTTCATCATGCCGAGCTTTTCGCTCTCCGCGATAATCGGCGTGGGCGTGCCGCTGTTCGTGGTCACTATGGCCTCCCAGAACCTGCCCGGCATCGCCGCCATCCGCGCCGCCGGCTATGCCCCGCCGATCTCGCCGTTGATCGGCGGCACCGGTGTCACCACCCTGGCACTGGCCCCGTTCGGCGGCTTCGCGCTCAACCTGGCGGCGATCAGCGCGGCGGTCTGCCAGGGGCCCGAGGCCCACGCCGATCCCGCGCGCCGTTATACTGCCGGGATCGCCGCCGGCGGCTTCTATCTGTTGCTCGGCCTGTTCGGCGCCACCGTCACCTCGCTGTTCGCCGCCTTCCCGGCCGAACTGGTGATGGCCGTGGCCGGACTCGCCCTGCTGCCGACTCTCGGCGGGGGCCTGGCCGACGCCCTGGGGGACCCCGAGCATCGCGATGCCGCCCTGGTCACCTTCCTCATCACCGCCTCGGGCATCGCGCTGGCCGGCATCGGCGCCGCCTTCTGGGGCCTGGTGGGCGGCCTCGTCACCCTCTGGGTACTGCGCCGCCGAGCCTGACGAATGTCGCCGACTCGGCAAGAGACGTCGTCGCGGCGATGGGCAGCCCGGCGCCGGCCTGATAGGGTCATGACAGAACTGCAGCGCTGACGCGCCGTCCGAGCGATCCCCGACATCGTCGACGAGAAATGCCATGCCGACACCACGACTGACGACATGCCAAGGGACGGACATCGTCCCTTACCTGGAAGATCTCGCGAGCCTGCGCATCCGCGTCTTCCGCGACTATCCCTATCTGTATGACGGCGACCCGACCTACGAAGCCGACTATCTCAAGCGCTACGCCGACAACCCGCGCAGTCTCTTCGTGCTGGCCCTGGACGGCGAACGCCTGGTCGGCGCCTCCACCGCCCAGCCCCTGGCCGACGAGCTGGAGGAATTCCGCGCGCCCTTCAAGCGGGCCGGCTACCGGGTCGAGGACGTCTTCTACTATGGCGAGTCGGTCCTGCTGCCCGACTATCGCGGCACCGGGCTCGGCCACGCCTTCATGGATGCCCGGGAGCGACACGCCGCCGCGGCCGGCTTCGCTCTAGTCGCCTTCTGCGCCGTGGAGCGACCGGACGACCACCCGCGTCGTCCGGCCGATTATCGCCCTCTGCACGACTTCTGGCAGGGTCGAGGCTACCGACGGATGCCCGAACTCGCCACGACCTTCGCCTGGAAGGACCTCGACAACACCGAGGAGACCGACAAGCCCATGGTCTTCTGGCTGCGGGAGACCCCGACATGAGCGATGCCATCCTCCGCGTGGCCACGGCCCAGTACCCCATCGAGGCCTTCGATGATATCGAGGCCTTCCGCGCCAAGGCCGCCCGCTGGGTGCATGACGCCACGAGCCGGGGCGCCGAGCTGCTGGTGTTTCCGGAATACGGCGGCATGGAGCTGACCTCCTTGCTGCCCGACGCCGAGCGCGACGACCTCCAGGCCCAGCTGCACGGTCTGCAGCCCTGGCGCGAGGCCTTCCACGACACCTGGCGGCAACTCGCCCTCGCCCATGGCGTGACCCTGCTTGCACCCTCCCTGCCCTGGCAGCGCGAGGACGGCCGTTTCGTCAATCGCGCCTGGCTGTTCACTCCCGACGGCGGCGCCGACTGTCAGGACAAGCAGTTGATGACGCGGTTCGAAGCCAATGAATGGGGTATCTCGCCGGGCGAAGGCCTGCGCGTATTCGACACCCCGGCGGGGCGTCTCGGTATCCTGATCTGCTACGACAGCGAGTTCCCGCTGCTCGCGCGGGCGCAGATCGAGGCCGGGGCCGACCTGCTGCTGGTGCCCAGTTGCACCGACACCCAGGCCGGCTACCAGCGTGTCAGGCTCAGCGCCCAGGCCCGGGCCATCGAACAGCAGGTGGCGGTGATCCACTCGCCCACCGTGGGCGAGGCATTGTGGTCACCGGCGGTGGATATCAACATCGGCCATGCCGCCGTCTACACACCTTGCGACCGGGGCTTCCCACCGGACGGCATCCTGGTGAAGAGCACCGACGCCACCCCGGGCTGGCAATTCGCCACGCTCGACCTCGGCGCCATCGCCGCCCTGCGCGAGCGCGGCCAGGTCGACAACCACGCCGACTGGACGCGTCAGCTCGAGCGACTCGAGTCAGGCGTACACTTATCATTATCTAAAAAGTCGACGAGCGCCGGTTGAGCTAAGTCCGAGCTTTTGCCGCTTAACCCGCCACACCGTACAATGCCATGATATCCCGCCTTGCGCGGCTACATTCATGCTCACGACAAGCCCCAGACTCGAGGTGACCCAGGACCCATGCGCGCCAGTCAACTTCTGATAGCCACCCTGAAGGAAACCCCCGCCGACGCCGACATCGTCAGCCATCAGCTGATGCTGCGCGCCGGCATGATCCGCCGCCTCAACTCGGGACTCTATACCTGGCTGCCTCTGGGGCTGCGCACGCTCCGCAAGGTCGAGAACATCGTCCGCGAAGAGATGGACCGCGCCGGCGCCCAGGAAGTCCTGATGCCCGCGATCCAACCGGCGGAGCTCTGGCAGGAATCCGGCCGCTGGGACCAGTACGGCGACCTGCTGCTGCGAATCCGCGACCGCCACGACCGCGACTTCTGCTACGGCCCGACCCACGAGGAAGTCATCACCGACCTGGTGCGCAACGAGTTACGGTCCTACAAGCAGGTGCCGTCCAACTTCTACCAGATCCAGACCAAGTTCCGCGATGAGACCCGCCCGCGCTTCGGGGTGATGCGTGCCCGCGAGTTCATCATGAAGGACGCCTACTCCTTCGATGTCGACCAGGCCGGCCTGCAGCGTTCCTATGACGCCATGTACGACGCCTATGTGCGTATCTTCACGCGCCTTGGGCTGGACTTCCGTGCCGTGGAGGCCGACAACGGCGATATCGGCGGCAGCGGCTCCCACGAATTCCAGGTGCTGGCGGACTCCGGCGAGGATGCGGTCATCTTCTCCACCTCCTCCGACTACGCCGCCAACATCGAGAAGGCCGAGGCACTGCCCGCTCCCCTGGGCGAGACACCCGAGCGTGCGGCCCCCCAGGAAGAACTGCGCCTGGTCGACACTCCGAATGCGCGCACCATCGCCACCCTGGTCGAGCAGCACGGCCTGCCCATCGAGAAGACCATCAAGACGCTGATGGTGCACGGCACCGAAGGCGGATTGGTCGCCCTGCTGGTACGCGGCGATCACGAGCTCAACGAGGTCAAGGCCGAGAACCTCCCCGAGGTCGCCGCTCCCCTGACCATGGCCAGCGAGGAAGAGATTCGCGCGGCGGTAGGCGCCGGCCCCGGCTCGCTCGGCCCGGTGAACCTGGAGATGCCGCTGATCATCGACCGCAGCGTGGCGCTGATGAGCGACTTCGGCGCCGGCGCCAACGTCGACGGCAAGCACTACTTCGGCATCAACTGGGAGCGCGACGTCGCCCTGCCCAAGGTCGCCGACCTGCGCAACGTGGTCGAGGGCGACCCCTCGCCGGACGGCCAGGGCACGCTTTCCATCGCCCGCGGCATCGAGGTCGGCCACGTCTTCCAGCTCGGCACCAAGTACTCCACGGCGATGAACGCCACCGTGCTCGACGACAACGGCCAGGCCGTGCCCCTGCTGATGGGCTGCTACGGCATCGGCGTGACCCGGGTCGTCGCCGCCGCCATCGAGCAGAACCACGACGACGCCGGCATCATCTGGCCAGACGCCATCGCGCCCTTCAACGTCGCCCTGGTGCCGATGAACGCCCACAAGTCCCAGCGCGTGCGCGACGAGAGCGAACGCCTCTACCAGGCCCTCTCCGACGCCGGCCTCGACGTCCTGATCGACGACCGCGACCTGCGCCCCGGCGTGCGCTTCGCCGACCAGGAACTGATGGGCATCCCCCACCGCATCGTCATCGGCGACCGCAGCCTCGACAAGGGCGAACTCGAGTACAAGGGCCGCCGCGACAGCGACGTCACCATGATCCCCATCGACGACGTCATCGCCTTCCTGCGCGAGAAGATCAACGGCTGATCCAGCGCATCGCGCGCAAACCTTCGATGCGCCATAAGAAACCCCGCCAGGCTTCGAGCAACACTCGAGCCTGTCGGGGTTTTTATTGACCGCTATTCAGGCCTTCTTGACGAAACTGGCGGTCACCATCATGTCACCTGCCCCATCGACCTTGCAGTCCAACTGGTGATCCTTGCTGTCCTTGATACGCCGGATAAAGGCCCGGGTGCCAATCTTCATGACCTGCGAGCTGCTCTTGACCTTGAGGTCCTTGACCAGCGTGACCTTGTCACCTTCGGACAGGAGCGTCCCATTGGCATCCTTGACTGCCACGACGTCTTCGACCTCCACCTCCGCGGGGTTCCACTCGTGTGCACACTCGGGGCACACGAGATGGCTCTGATCCTGGTACACGAACTCGGACTGACACTGAGGGCAAGGCGGTAACGACATGGCGACATCTCTGGTGTAATCGACCGCACAGGATACTGCGCCTTCATGGCATTGGCGAGGCCGACATGCCTCACACGCATTGTCACCCAATGCCCTTACGACATATCGTCGACCGCTTTCCGGATAGACAAGCCTGCCGCCGGCTGAAAACGTTGCCATGTTAGAGCTCAGAGACTACCGAAGACCCGAGACCAAGGTGACAGTCGAGAAGAGCAGCTTCCTGGCTAGCATCCTCTGCAATGCGAACGCAAAGCCGCCGAAGGGCCTGGAACAGTTCCCAGACCATGTGATCGGCGACGTGAGCATGCGAGCCGTAGGTATGCCTGCGCCGGATCAACACTTATACTCATATCGGCTCCTCACTGCACAAGGCTGGCAGTTACGACTGGTTTTCTGTTAACCCTTAGGCAAGGTTTCAGGCCGAATATACGGGAACATGTGCGCCACATAGTCAGCCTTGCCAAGCGTTACCTTCTCGCTGCGCAATATTGAATAGGCGGTCATGATGTGAAAATAAAACTGGGCCAATGACCAATCGCGGGCATACTGCTCGGCGGTCAGGTCCAGAATCATACCGTTCGGAAGCTTATGCTCAATAGGCTTATCCGCCTCTTCATCCAGAGCATCGGGAGCAAGACCATCCAGTAACGCGAGCGTTTCATCAATCCGGGCCTGAGCATCTGCAATCGAGCCGGGCTTCTCATCGGCATTTCGTCCTTCTGCAAGAAGCTCATCAACCGTCTTTGGGAACGGCTTTCCCTGAAGCCGAAATATCCCCTCTTGGGCCTGTACGCAAGCAAACCGAACCTGCGTCGAGAGAGGAAACATGTCTGGCGCAAGGCGTGCAGATAACAGCGCTTCCGCATCTGCTTCCGGTATTTGTTCCTGTGCCTTCTTCAGCCAGCTCGAGAGGGCCCCAAGCATTTGCGTATAGGTTGGAACAAGCAATTTCGTCAGCGACATGAATTTATTTCCTTATAATTTGATGGCTGCATGGTGCATGCACTACCAAAAAAGTAATGAGAAGATGCCTTGGACATCCAACACATGATCTGGTCATGAGTTAACTGATGGATCAATCTCTTCACCGAACATGATGCGGTGACCCTCTGGAGTCGACACACCAAACTCACGCAACCCCCAAGGTTTATCAGATATTGCCTGAAAGATCTCTACGCCACGTTCCTGATAGTCACGGTACAGTTCGTCAATGCCCTCACAGTTCACATAGGCAAAGTAAGAGTGCTCATGCGTATCACGAGCCATCAATTCATCCGGACAATGGCCTACCATGACATGAAAGTCACCGAGGCTCAGAAACGACCAGCCATCCACCCGGAAGCGGACGGAAAACCCAAGCTTGTCGAGAAAGTAGCTCTCGGTCTTTTCAAGATTCTTGACCGCCAGAACATGTTGAGTTGCTTTTACCTTAAACACCGATGACTCCTTTCAAGACTGAGGGCATCCATCAAACCCAGCCAATACGAAGGTCCGCAAGATACGTCCGGTAGACCGGAAACATGCTTGAGCGGCTCTTCACGAATCAACTGAGTGCTTTGAGTCATGCCTGGACTTCGCTGATCTCCACCTTGATGCCGTCCGGATCAACCAGAACTGCACTGAATCGGCCAGACCTCATAGCAGGTTCTACCACTACCGAGTCAGACGAAACCTGGATATCGACAGTCTCGCGCACATTTTTCACGCAGAACCCCAGCCTTACAGACGATGATACAGGGCTGGATGTCGATTCTGGATATAGCTCGAAAACAAAATTGGTCTCCACCGCTGCGTAATGAACGGGTCCTTCGCCATGCTGCTCTTCAGAAAACTCCAGACCGAGACGTTCGTACCAAAGCCGCGACCTTTCCAGGTCAGAAACTCTTATCACAATCAAGTTCAAATCAGGCATCGCATATTACCCAAAGATATAACGCCGAAACGGCACCGATGAATTTACTGCGGCGAAGCCGAGGAATGTCATTCGCATAGAGCTCATTTCAAGAGAACCTCTCTTTCCATGTAGTGCATATCGTCTTCAGTTTTGCGAATTTTAAACCCCATACGCTCGTATAATGATACCGCCGGATTTTTACAGAAAACACGAAGTCTAAGGAGCTCAATCTCCGCGTGACGGGCAATTTCAACTGAATATTCGATCGCCTTTTTACCCAACCCCTTACACTGCCAGCTGCGATCAACCTGGAGGTCTCGAATATAGTAAGACAGATGGTCATGACTTAGCCGAAGCACGCCAACAGGAACGGAACTAACGAGAATTTCGTAGTTCTCAAACTCGCCCCAGTTCCTGTTGAATAACCTCTGATCCCAGACGACCCCAAGCTCCCTATAGTAAGGCTCCATATTCTTACGGGTCAGTTGGCTGGCAAAGCCCTTATCTATGGCTTGGCGAAACTCAGCTTTCATGTACGTATTCCTAATACTACTAAAACCCGCAGCTTTATTGCGAAGACGACGCCACAGCGAAAAAAAGCTGTCGGCTTGCTCGCCCCTATTAACCCTGAGCTGAGAATGCCTCATGGTACGATACTTTCCCTTTCGGGAGCTCGCCGGAAAACGACAACGCCTGAAAATACTCAGCAGGTACACCGGGATAAAAAAGCCCATCTACAGCCTTGAACCCGAAACGACCATAATAACCAGGATCACCAAGTACTACGCAGCCAGATGCACCCATTGCTTCAAGAGCAGAAAGAGAGCTTTTCACAAGCTTAGACCCCACGCCGCACCCTTGAAACTCCGGAAGAACAGATACTGGCCCAAGGCCAAACCAGCCGATTGTGTCACTTGATAGAGTGACAGGCGAAATTGCAACATGACCAATAATCTTTCCGTCAACTTTAGCAACCCAAGAGATCGTTAGCGCTCCCGCGTGACGGAGAGCATCAACAATGAACTGCTCCGTATGATCTGTATGGGGAGCATTCAAGAACGCCTTCGCTATCACTTCATGTATTCGAGCCACATCACCGATGCTTTCGTTGCTAATTTGGATATCCAACCTCGTCCTCTTTTAAGGTTAATGCCGCAATCACATGCTTTTCGTATGGATTTCCTTGCGATGCCTGTCAAACATGTTAGCACTGGTAAAAATGACGGACACGGGCTTATAAGTTTCGGGGTGAATAGGCTCACGAATCTCCAACAGTCCAAGCCCATTATCTGAGAACAAGGTAACCCAGCTTTCTAGCGTTCTGAAGTACCAAGGGGCCGGATCAATAAAGCCTGGGCCAAATCCAGCCCAAGAGCCTTCCCGCCAACCGTCGATATAAGGTTGGTCGCCCGTGGTAACAGGGTGAGGTGTTTGAACAATAAAAACTCCGTCTATTTTTAGCCTTGCCGGTAGGGCTTTAAATAACGTCTCAACCGAATCCTTTCCAAGGAGTGAAAAATTACAAACAACAACGTCGAATGAGCCTTCAATTGCACCTCTTGCGATGTCTTCATAAGACGCGACCAGAAAATGGCCACCGCCAGCGTCTTCGGCCCGATCAATAAGATCAGGCACTACATCTACCCCGACTAAATGCGGCACTCGAGACGCGAGCTCACGGATGAGCCACCCCTCACCGCACCCAATATCGAGGACAGATTCAGGAGAGTGACTCAACACAGTCTCGGTAATTGCTTTGTTTGTTATCAGATTGCGGCTCTCGATATGACCACCTCGGACAGCAGCAGACCACTGAGATGCATTCTTCTCCCACGAGTCAACAATTTTTTTATCACTATACGGGTTCATAGAGCAATCCATTTCAATCTGCTAACGCCCAAGATAGTTGGCGTATCTTAGCGTACCCAGCACCGCAGGCACGTAGTTAAATTACCTATTATGTCTATTTACAGCCACACTAAACCTCGATAGGGCTTAGACGTCAGCGACTCCAAACGGCTTTGTAGGCTACCGCTGTGAATTTCTAATTTATGGCCATCAGGATCAAAAAAATACATAGAAAGCCCTTCACTTCTATTTTGTTTCCATTCGACCACACCTGCTTCGCGAAGACTTTCAGCAACTACGTCAAAATCCTCTTCGGAAATATCAAACGCGATATGGGAGTAATCTTGGCTCGGATGAACTTCGTCGTCACAAGACAAACAGAACCAGAAATCTCCCAAGCTCAGGTAGGCCCCATTGTCCCACCGAACATGTGCCTTCATTCCTAATAGATCCGTATAGAATTTCAGGGACCATTCAATATCTTTTACTGCAATCGTAATATGGTTCAATCCACGCAGCACTGTTCCTCCTCAGCATGCATAACGCCAACAGCACACGCGGCTGCGAAATTGAAGCGAAGCCGCATAAAGTAGACGTCTCTGTGACTGTCAGGACTTTTCTCTCTACAGGTCATCAAGGCAGTCCTCAATCGAACTTTTCATATAGGAAACAAGCGCTTCAAAACCCTCCTGCTTTCCCCACCGATCCTCAAGCATTCCCAGGTAGCCTTCCCGAGCATACTTCAATAGCATTCCGTGGTGAGGAGGTGCTTGCTTTTCCGCCCACTCTGCAGCCGCATCTTTTGGAGCAATAGCGCCGGTAGCAGCGGTCAGCCACATACGTGACAAGGTCAGAACGACATTGCGTTCATCTCCCGCTGCCTCAGCCAGAAGACTGGGCAAAGAATCATGGATTGCCCGTCGAATATCAGTCATTGGCACCGGATCGAAAAGCTTTTTAGCATAGCTCCCATACAGCGGCAGGCTGTTATCCATCACTTTCTTCAAAACAACTGCAAGATCAGGATCGCGCACTGGTTCCGGGACACTTCCGGCCTCAAATTCCTCTCGCAACCACTCACCGTATACAAACTCCGCCCGAGGCGGAAACTGCCAAGGAACAACATCAGAAACTGTTATCACCGTCAGCTCTATCGGCCTGATGGCTTGTGGATTCCCAATCGCGCCGGACACGCTCATTAATTGAGACACCAAGGCCTTTCTTTGCTCAAAGGTAGGCGGGTTCGAGACTGCAACCAAGATATCTACGTCGCTGTCGCGCTTTAAACCACCAACGACGGCAGAGCCGAAGAGATAAATGCCGATGATGGAATCACCAAGCATACCTTCAACGACTGACTGCGCATGCTTCGCTTCATTTGGTATCTCTGTATCTACCATATCTTCTGGGAGCTCCTCTTGCCCTAACGCCAACCATCAGGCGCGCGAGGTACGAGCGTCGCCTGGATGGTTTTGTTAGCTCATCAACCCTACAAATTTTGCGACGGTCTGACCAAACGATAGCCCTTGTTTAGCAAAGTCGTTTAATTGGGAAAGTACGGACTTCGCCTTCTCCGGGTCGTTTTGCATGCGCTCAAGAGCATCAATGAACTCTTCAGGAGTAATATTGACGTTCATGGTGTTCTGATCGCCGACCTGCACATTTTGGGCGTTCAGCGATTCGATGTTGAGATGACTGCCTGAGTCGCCTGGGTTCATTTTTTGTTCCCACTTGTCAAAATCTACGCCTCTGGTAATGCGCGGCATTCCGTTGGGAAGCTCTTCGAAGCGAGCATAATCCGATCCTTCAAGTTCATCCGCCACTGCTTGGACCTTGTCGAGGTGGTCGCCAATCGACTCTCCTGTTGCTACATCAAAGGCTACCTGAAGGTCCGTCCAGAGAAGCGCCTTATTCGATGGGAGTTCTCTGAGCTTATTGAATATTACTTTCTCGATTTTCCCTTTCATGCGACCTCCTTATTACAAGAGCTAACGGTGAAGCTCAGCCGCCCCGGAACCGCGCAGCGGTTTCGGGGCGGCTGAAGCGCATTGTTGGACGGGGATTTCACGTAAGCATTGATATCCATAATTGCCTGACTTCATAGGCAAGATTGCTCAAATGCTGTTTGGAACCGTCATCCAGAACGACAACAATCGAGGGACCACCGCCGAACGGTCCTGTGCCGTAACCGGCTTCACCGTAACCCGTTGAACCCACCGCGGTTTGACTTGACTCGGTTACGGTGCGCACCGGTCGATCCAATCTCATGTGCTTGTGCGCCTCTGCGACGTCACGTAAGACCGCGAATCGGCTGTCGCGCCTTGCCATTTCGGCGCGGAACTCTCCTGCACGCGCGGTGTGGAACGTGCGATCTGGATCAGTTTGGCCATACGCATGCCAAAAGTGGTCCGCCATGTGATACAGACTCAATACTGCATTCATAGCCAGTCGCAAGTCCGTCGGCTGCACGAGCCACTCCTCGTGGTTCGGCACAACGTGCGTGTCGAGGAAGTTGTGGGCCACCGTAGTTGAGCTAGCCATTTCCCGGGATCTCCGTCCAACGATGAAGCTCAGCCGACGCGAAACCGCGTAGCGGTTGAGTGGTCGGCTGAAGCGCATGGTTAGGCGGCCTAGTCTTACTCGCTCGATCTTTCATCGATCGTTTCAAGTTCACCGGTACAAGTGTTCAACTTAAACAATTCTCCATCGATCTTTTTGATCTCGTAGCATTGCTTTTGCTCATGGAGATGACCATCCCAGCTCGTGGCGAAAATCATCAATGGAAGCATGAGACAAAAGGCTACGCCAGCGAGCCCAAGTCCTATGCCGAAGCCAAAATCCCCCAGACCCTTAGCTTCTACAATGCGACCGACCACTTCGGCCGTCTTGCTAGTTTTATCATTTCCGGTCATGTAAAGGCTCTCGTGCTCGCGAAACGGACCGCCTAACGCCAGTGGTAATGGGCGCCAACGGAGCGCAGTGTAGTTGGCGTCCCATTGACCACCTTGTTAATCATCGACCAGGTTGGTTGTGAGGCCATAACTCGCTCAGTTTCTGCTCAACCAGTCGATGAATGTCGTCAAGTCCAGAGGCTAGCTCCTGAACATCAAATTGCTCACCACGAAATGCATATACTTTCGTAACGGGATCATAGTGGTGAATGATGTCCTCGTCGGTGATCGCGTCACCACCTATTGCGGATCTTGGGCCAACCAACTGCTTTACGATATTTCTGTTCTTGCTTTTCTCGGCCCAATCATCCAAACGCTCATCGAAATGCTCGAAGTGATCTCGAAGCGTTCTATTCTGAACTGGATGTCCGTTCCCAACACCAATAGCTTTTCGCAGAGCTTCTCCCCTTCTTTGTGAGCGTTGGCGTGCCGCTTTGTTTCGTCCACCAGGGGGCCAAAATATCCTAGATACTGCTGCGGTATGGTGCACCATTGCCTGTGCTGGACCAAAAGGGTCTCTTTTACCGCTTGACGCTATGGCCTCATTGAGTTGCTCAATAGCTAAGAATGCACGCTGACATTCTTCTTTGGCTTGCTCCAGGTATATGCGTAGCAGGAAGTCATCCATAATTTAGAGTGCCTATACTCGGCTTTGATTAACGCCCCAAGCAGGGGCATATTTTGCGTTTTGAGCGCAGCGAAGCAAAATATGTCCCACTGCCTTGGATTGTTACATTACACTACTTGCCCCCATATTAGGTCTTGAGGTACATAATTATTAAGTGAAGCTCGTCGCTCACCAGCGGCATGTAGCCAGGAGGAATACCAAACTAACCAGGCTAGAAGCGTGTTTCCCTTCAACTCATTTACCTCAAACCCTGTCCCAAGAGCTAACTCGACATTGCCACCGAATTCCGCCAATGTTTGCGCTCTATGGGGACTGCTTTCTTGGCCAAGCTTACTAAGTTCGTAGTAATGTCCCGCTCTAACCAAAGTAGAACCTGGGACGACTATAAAGTCTGGTCGTTTATCATGAGGAACACCTGCAAGCTCGACTTCCAAATTCTCCTTTATTTTTCCCGAGCTAGGCCCTTCAAATGCCCACAGAACGAATAGAGATTCTTTGATATTTTGCCTTCCGAAATCTGATGCATATTCTCTTGGCAGTGATTTAAATTTTTGACACTTCTCCAACGAATCACGCAATGTCGAGGGGGTAAGCTGCGTTTTGACTTCAATTAACGAGTACACCGATTCGACAAGCCAGATTTTTTCATTATCTTCTCCAAATAACGGAGCATTTGACATTCTGTCCGCTACGATAATGTCGGCTTGGTTTGAAAAATCACCATCTTTAGACAAAATAAGTCCTGAGCTAATGGCGTATTTATCTGGAAGGTATTCTTCGAGAAAAGACGCGACCATTCCTTCCCGGTTAGCGCCCGCAGAAGGTTTGTGTGTTCTGAAGTACTCTCTTACCGCTTGAGATTTTCTTTCAAGCTCAGAGCTTATATCTTCGAAGTATTTATGCAACATCTATAAAACTCTTGAAATGTAACAGGTATTAGCTAGCACGCGCGTTTATTCACTTGAACGAGCGTGCGCGTTCAATAATCTTATTTTTCGTCCTACTTAGCACCTAACATATTGATTTCTAATACATCCAAGGATATCCCTGCAACCTATGCAGAATTCGCGTGCCTGCGCGTTTTGCTGGTGCAATAATACTGTATATATTCAAAAAATTGAATATGGCGTCGCGGTATGGGTAGGGGCAATGGCCTGTTGAGGGCATGTTTCAAACAGAGCATTCTTGGGCAGGCTGGGTAAGGCGAAGGGCTTTCAGGCACGCTACCGCCACCTACCCTGCACGGTGCGATGGCACTTTGCCCTTCTCCCCGCGGTAGTCGCTGCGTATTGTGTTGTCGTTATGCAGGCAATCCTGGTTGCCTTTCGTTCTTGGATTCAGACTAAATGCCCCTTTGCGAGAGTGCAAAATAAACAAGGCGGGATGCTGCTGGCATCCCGCCTTGTGGTTTTATAAGGGCTCGTTGCTCGGCGGACGGCGGCGGCTTCAGACCATTTTCTTATCTTCCACTTCGTCCGGGGTGGTACCGGGCGGGAGTGGGTGCCCCTTGGCCAGTTCGGCGCGGGTGGCGTCACGGATATCGAGCACTTCAACCCGATAGGTGAGCGATTGCCCTGCCAGCGGGTGGTTGGTGTCGATCAGCACGCTGTCGTCACGCGTCTCCAGCACGGTGACGATCTCGGGGCCGTCGTCGCCGGGGGTCTGGAAGCGCATGCCGGGTTCCAGGTCGCTCACCGGGAAGGCATCACGGCCGACTTCCCGCACCAGGGCTTCGTCGCGCTCGCCGTAGGCCTGAGCCGGCGACAGGGTGACGCTTGGTTGGTCGCCTACTGCCCGTTCCGCCAGGGCGTCCTCGAGGCCGGCCAGGATGTTGCCGTGGCCATGCAGGTATTCCAGTGGCTTGTATCGAGCGCGGGAGTCGTCGAGCACTCGGCCTTCGGCGTCGCTGAGGACATAATGCAGGGTCACGACCCGTTGTGGCGCGATGGTCATCGCAGTCTCCTGGAAGTCGGAAGTCATCGGGAATCAGGTGGCATGGCAGCGCCAGGGCTTTCAGGCAGGCGCCGGGGTTATTCGCAGCGCCGCAGTTGACTGACGGGCATCTCCAGGCGCTGCCGCTGGTGCAGCATGTTGAGCAGTACGATGGCGCGCTCTTCGCCCTTGTGGGTATCGAAGACCGCCTGGAGGTCCTTGAAGGGCCCTTCGGTGATCTCCACCGGTTCACCCGCGCTGAAGTAGACGTTGGCGGGTTCGCCCGGCTCATGGCGGCCATGTTCGCGCAGCGACTCGACCAGTTCGTCGTCCACGGGCACCGGGCTGCTCTCGATGCCGAAGGTCACGATCTTCAATACGCCGCGGGTGGAGCGGATCGGCCGCCAGTTGCTGTCCAGCCGGTCGAGGCGGATGAACAGGTAGTACGGGAACAACGGTTCGACGGCCCAGGCGAGCTTGCCGCGGCGCTTCTTCTGGACCTGCAGCACCGGATGGAAGATCTCGTAGCCCTGGTTGCCGAGGTGTTCGACGGCGCGGAAGGACTCGCCGCCCTTGCACTGGATGACGTACCAGCGAGGCACGGCATCGTCGCTCTCCGTCGGGCACATGCTGTCGTCGTTCATGTCGCTCCTGGGGTTCTGGCTGGTATCACCTCCGGTGCTCTGCAACAATCGGGCACGCACCGCGGACGGGCCTTCTCTGACCACGTTCGTGGCCGCCATTCTAACATCGTTGGCCTCCCCCGCGAGGGGCGGGCCAGGCCTGCCGCAAGGAGAGCACGCGCCATGCCGACACCAACCGCGCACCGTAGCTGGGGGGATGCCCTGGCGGTCTATCTCAGGGCACCGGTGCTGACCATGCTGTTTCTCGGCTTCTCGGCGGGCCTGCCCTTCCTGCTGGTGTTCTCCACCCTCACCGCCTGGCTGCGCAGCGATGGCGTCGAGGTCGCGGCCATCGGTTTCTTCGCCTGGATCGGCATCCTCTATTCGATCAAGTTCTTCTGGGCGCCGGTGGTCGATCGCCTGGCACTGCCGGGGCTGACTCGGTGGTTCGGCCAGCGCCGGGGCTGGATGCTGCTGGCCCAGGCGATGATCGCCCTCGGCCTGGCGAGCCTGGCGCATCTCGATCCCGTCGGACACCTGCCCATGGTAGCGGTGTTCTCGCTGCTGGTGGCCTTCGGTTCGGCGACCCAGGATATCGCCATCGACGCCTTTCGCATCGAGTCGGCGCCCGACGACATGCAGGCGGCCATGGCATCGACCTATATCGTCGGCTATCGCGGCGGGTTGATCGCTGCCGGGGCGGGGGCGCTCTATGTGGCGTCGCTGGTGTCCTGGAAGGCCGCCTATCTGTGCATGTCGGCGCTGGTGCTGGTCGGTGTCGTGACGGTCCTGCTGCGCCCGGAGCCGGAGCGGCTGTCGCTCTCCACGCAACTGATCCACGAGCCCCGGGTGCGTGCCTTCCTGCGCGTCAGCCGCGGGCGTCCCGACTGGCTGCGGCGCCTGGGGGCCTGGGTCATCGGGGCCATCGTCTGCCCGTTCACCGACTTCTTCACCCGATACCGGCGCCAGGCGCTCTGGCTGCTGCTGTTCGTGGCGGTCTTTCGCATCAGCGACCTGGCCATGGCGTCCATGGCCCACCCGCTGTATATCGACCTGGGCTTCTCGCTGGCCACCATTGCCAACGTGACCAATGTCTTCGGCATTGCCATGAGCATTCTCGGCGGCATCCTCGGCGGCCTGCTGGTGGCGCGCTACGGCATCGGTCCACTGCTGGTGCTCGGCGCGACGGCCACGGCGCTGACCAACCTGTTGTTCGTGGTCCTGGCCTCGACCGGCGACAACCTGGCGATGCTGGTCACCACCATCATCGGCGACAACCTCTCCAACGGATTGGCCAGCGCAGTCTTCATTGCCTTTCTGTCGAGCCTGACCTCGCGCGCCTACACGGCGACCCAGTACGCGCTCTTCTCGTCGTTGATGACCCTGCCAGGCAAGTTCCTCAGCGGCTTCGGCGGACTGGTGGTGGATGTCCAGGGCTACGCGGGCTTCTTCCTGCTGGCCTCGGCCCTGGGGCTGCCGGCGATTCTCCTGGCGCTATGGATCAGCCGCGGTACGCTGCTGCGCCCGGCCGGCAACGAGACCTGACCTCATTTGCCTCGCGAGGCGTTCCGCTCGGGGGTCTGGGCACACAGCCACTCCAGCGCTCCCGGGGTGACCCGCCATTGATCCCGCATCAGGGTGCGGTACTGCCAGGCTTCGGCACGCGAGCCGGGGGCCGCTTCGCCATTGGCGGACGGGGCCGGCCGCGGCGATTCGGTGCACAGTAGATTCAGCACGAAGGGGTTGTGCCGGTGGGCCTGGGTCAGCGCCTGGCCTGCCTCGTCGCGACGAGCGAGCCGATAAAGCGCCAGAACGCGCCCCATCAGCATGCCCAGCAGCGAGCTGGTATCGTCCTGATCCTCTTCCACCGCGCGTTCGCTCAATGCCAGGGCCTCGTCGTCACGGCCTTCCCGCAGCAATTGATCGAGCACCAGCTCGCGCAGTCCCAGACTGTCCTGGTCATCCAGCGTCAACAGCGTCTCGGCGAGTTCCCTCGAATGCTGGCGAGCGCCGCGCTCCATGCCTACCACCAGCGCCAGCCCGGCGCGCAGCAGAGCGGCGTTGTCGGCGGCTTCCCAGATCAGGGGAGCCTCGCCGGCCTCGGCGACCTGCGCCAGCCAGCGTTCCAGGCGACGTGCCAAGGGCTCGAACAGGCTGGGCGCCATCCACGGCAAGCTCCCGAAGCGACTGGTCAGCGCCAGCGCCAGGGATTGCACGACGGCCGGCGAATCCAGCCATTCGGGATGAGCGCACAGAGCCGGTAGCCAATCGCCCGCCTGGGGCCAGGGATCGGCGTCGAAGCCCATCAGCGTCTCGCCCTCGACCTGGGACTGAAAGACGGCCTGGAAAGCGGCGAACAGAGTGTCCTCACGGGCACTGCTGTGATAGGTCAGGGACTCGCCCTCGTGACGAATATCCAGTCGCGGCGCTTCGGGCAGCGCCTCGAGCAACGCCTGCAGCGACACCAGGGGCTCGGCCAGGTCCGCCTCGGCATTGAGCAACTGCTCGGCCAGGGTGGCGCCGGGATTCTCCGCCAGGTCGGCGAGGAACTGTAGCTGCTCGGGTTCGAGGTCTCCCTGGCGGGCCAGGCGGCGGTACCAGAAGCGGGAACGCTCGGCGGCCTCTTCCTCGTGGCCTTCGTGCAGCAGCAGCATGGCCTCGATATAGGCCAGGGTCGGCGAATCGGGCAGGGTCTGCTGGGCACGCACGAAGGCCGCCCGGGCGCTGTCCAGATCGTCGTTGTCGAGGTGCAGCAGGCACAACCGCTCCAGAGCGACGCCGCGCAGGAACAAGGGGCCGCGATCGAGCACCGCGTCGAGCAGGGCTTCGCGCTTGCGGTGGAAACCGCGTTCCTGGTAGAGATCGACGAGGATCTCGAAGGCTGGCTCGGCCTGCTCGGGCAACCGCGACCAGTCGGCATTCTCGAACAGGGACTCGAGGATCTGCTGGGCGCGGCCTCGCTGGCCGGACTCGGCGGCGATCAGGCCGGCCTCGAGCAATGACTGGGCCGGCGCACGACCACTGGCCAAGGCGGCCTTGAGGGTATCGCCCTTCCATTCACGCAGGGAGAGCATCCACATCAGATGAGTGGGTACATGGCCGGGCAGCGAGATGGCACCACAGCAATGCTTGGTCTTGCGGCCCGAATCGCACCAGCAGGGTTCGTTGCGCCCCGGACGGGCCAAGGGTTCACAGGCGAAATCCAGCCGCTCCAGAGGCGTCTGCGACCATAGTTCCGGCGCCAGCGCCTGGGCCAGCGAGAGGTCGCCATCGACCAGCTCGGGTCCCTCGCGACGCGCCCATGCCATCAGCGTCGGATAGCGCTCATCCTCGCGAATCGCCGAGAGCGCTCCGGACGCGAACCCCAGCAACTGTTCCACCCATACCGCCAGCATCGACGTCTCCACCGCTATCGGAAAACCGCATAGTCTATCAGTAGAGTGCCGGGCTGGCAGCCGCTCACCGTGATGCCCACGAGAGAAGAGGCCGTACCCGTTCCGCCATGTCGAGGCGGGCGCCGAGACGCACCAGGTTCCAGTAGTGGCCATTCAGGGTACGCGACAGCAACAGCGTATCCGCCGGTGGCTGGAGCCGATCCATGGCCGCCCATACCCTGGGACTCAGATCTCGCAGGCGTCGGTGCACCCGAACATCGCCGAAATCCTGTGGGCCGGGTTGGAACAGTGGCGCCACCGCCTCGGCGGATTCGCGGTAGAGCGCCAGGGGCGCTCCCTGCCCCTGCCGGCCGCCGAGCGCCATCACGGCCTCGTCCATGGCCATGGGGTCGCCGGCGAGTGTCGCCTCGAGCAGGCGCATCATGGCTTTCAGCCGCGACGCCGGCACCTCGATCACCGCGCCCAGGTCGTAGATCACCAGCCGCCCCTCGGCATCGGCGGCGAAATTGCCGGCGTGGGGGTCGGCATGCAGCTCCCCGTGAGTGAAGAGTTCCTCGGTGAGCCAATCGGCCAGCGTCGTGCCGAGGCGCTGTCGCGTGGCGTCATCGGCGCCTTCCAGCTCGCGCAGCGGCGTACCGGCCACATGGCGCATGGCCAGCACACCGGGCCCGCACAATGCCGGCAAGGGCTCGGGAATCACCAGGTCGTCGCGTTGTGCGTAACGGGCCCGGTAGCGAGCCAGTGCCTCGGCTTCGGCGCGATAGTCCAGTTCTCCCCGCAGGCTGGCCGCCAGTTCCTCGAACAACGCGTCCAGACGCGCCTGCGGCATGCGCAGCCAGCGGCCCAGGCGCATCAGGCGCCGTACCTGACGCAGATCGTCCTCGAGCACCTCGGCAAGCCCCGGGTACTGCACCTTGAGGACCACCGTCTCGCCCGTATGCGTCCAGGCCCGGTGCACCTGCCCCATGGAGGCGCTGGCGAAGGGCCGGGGCTCGATGGAGGTGAAGTACGTCGAGGTGTCGCCGTAGCAGGCGTCCAGGGTGCGCCGGATGTCCTCCCAGGGCATGGGCTCGGCCTGGCGCTGCAAGCGGGCCAGCTCGTCGGCCAGGTCCGCGGGCAGCAGATCGTCCCACTGGGCCATGATCTGGGCCAGCTTCATGGCCGGCCCCTTGAGCTCCGACAGTCCCTCGAACAGCGACTCGCCGAGCGCCCGCCAGTCGGTCTGCCCCCCGAGCCGATGCTTGAGCACCGCTCCGCCGGTACGCGATCCCAGCCCCAACAGACGCCGACGGCGACCCCGTTCTCGCATATGATCCCCCTTTCGCGCTTCCCCCGATACCTAGTATTAACCCGGCAAGCTTTTATGTCGGGTTAATCGCGGCACAGGGAAGTGCCGCCGCCGGCCGTCAGGCCGGCGCGAGCCCGCGCCACACCAGAAGAGCCACGCATCTGCGCCAGTGTGGTGCGGGCGACAATCAAATAGATCAGGACGATCTATTTGATCGCCAGGTTAATAACAAGCCCACCAGCCCGCCCTCTGGCGGATATCGAGAAATACTGTAAGAATCCCCATGTTCTCTCATTGACGCACGAGATGCCATGCGCCTGATCATCGCCGAGAAGCCCAGCCTGGCCCGCGCCATCGCCAGCGCCCTGCCCACCTCGCCGCGCCGGGAGGAAGGCGCCCTGGTGGCCGGGGATACCGTCGTCACCTGGTGCCTCGGCCACCTGCTGGAGCAGGCGCCGCCGGATGCCTACGACCCGGCCCTCAAGACCTGGCGGCTCGATAGCCTGCCGATCCTGCCGGATCACTGGAAGCTCATGCCTCGTCCCAAGGCACGCGGCCAGTTGGCGGTGATCCGCCGCCTGTTGAAGAGCGCCGACCAGGTGGTTCATGCCGGCGACCCGGACCGCGAGGGACAGTTGCTGGTCCAGGAGGTGATCGAGCACCTCGGCTGGAAGCGCGACGTGGCGCGCCTGCTGGTCAGCGACCTCAATCCGCCGGCAGTCAAGCGGGCCCTGGAACGTCTCGAGGACAACCGCCGCTATGCGCCGCTCTATCGTGCCGCCCAGGCGCGCGCCAGGGCGGACTGGCTGTATGGCATCAACCTGACTCGAGCCTGGACGCTGATCGGACGCCAGGCCGGCCACGACGGCGTGCTGTCGGTGGGCCGGGTGCAGACGCCGGTGCTCGGCCTGGTGGTCCGGCGCGATGCCGAGATCCGTGACTTCGAACCACGCCCCTTCTTCGTGCTCTGGGCCGACCTGGCGGTATCCCGAGGGCAGCTGCGCGCCTGGTGGGTACCGGGCGAGACCCACCGGCTGGACGACCAGGGGCGCCTGCTCGACCGTGCCCCCGCCGCCGAACTGGCCGACCGCCTGCCCGGTGCCGAAGGCCGCCTGGACAGCCTGGCCAGTCGCGACAAGCGCCAGGCGGCGCCGCTGCCCTACTCGCTGTCGGCCCTGCAGGTCGATGCCGCGCGCCGCCACGGCCTCTCGGCCAAGGCAGTGCTGGACGTCTGCCAGCGCCTCTACGAACGCCACCAGTTGATCACCTACCCGCGATCGGACTGCCGCTACCTGCCCGAGGAACACTTCGCCAACGCGCAACGCACCCTGAACGGTGCATGCCGCAGCGACGAGACCCTGAACCGCTGGCTGGCCGGCGCCGATTTTTCCCGACGCTCCAAGGCCTGGGACGACAAGAAGGTCGGCGCCCACCATGCCCTGGCCCCCACCGGCAAACCCGCCGACCTCGGCCGGCTGTCGCGCCAGGAAGCCGATGTCTTCCGGCTGATCGCCCGAAACGTGCTGGCCCAGTTCTATCCGGCCCTGCAGACCCGAGAGGTCAAGGCCGAGTTCCTGATCGCCGGCGAACGTTTCCGCGCCCGGGGCCAGGAGATCCTCGAGCCCGGCTGGAAGCCCCTGTTCACCACGCGTGACGAGGCACCGCCCCTGCCGCCACTCACAGAGGGCGAATCCTGTCGTGTCGAACAGGCCGGCGTGGAAGACAAGGAAACCCGGCCCCCCGAACACTTCACCGACGCCAGCCTGATCAAGGCGATGATGAACATCGCTCGCTACGTGGATGACCCGGCGATCCGTCGCACCCTGCGTGACTCCGATGGCCTCGGCACCGAGGCGACCCGTGCCGGCATCATCGAGACACTGCTGGAACGCGGCTACCTGGTGCGCGAAGGCAAGAGCCTCAAGGCCACCCGGCTCGGCAGCGCCCTGATCGCCTCGCTGCCGGACGCCGCGGGCCGGCCGGAACGCACCGCCCAATGGGAACAGCGTCTGGCGAACATCGCCGAACGGGACGATGCGCCGGCCCCCTTCCTGGACGGGTTGATCGATGACCTGCGTGGCCTGCTGGGCCACGCCGACGCCGAGCGGATGCGACACGCCCTGGGCGAAGCCAGGGGGCCGGAGGCCAAGGCACGCAAGCCCGCCCGAGGGCGAGGCACGAAGCGTGGCGGCCAGCGTCGGCAAGGCAAGGGCACGCGACGCTCGTCGGGAGGCAAGCGGCAATGACGCAGCACCTTATCGTCGGACCGGGCGCCATGGGCCGCCTGTTGGCCCTTCACCTGGCCGAGCGACACCCGGTGACACTGCTCGGCCGCCGTTCCCTGCCTCGCTGCCAGACATTGACGACGCCCGAGGGCGAGTGTCGTCACCGCTCGCTCGAGTGCCTGACGCCAGACTCACTGGAGAGGCTCGATACGTCTCGCCTGGCCGCCGTGCACCTGGTGACCAAGGCCTACGCCGCCGATGCGGCCCTGGCAACGGTCGCCCCGCGCCTGCCGAGCGACACCCCGCTGGTCCTGTGGCAGAACGGCTTCGATAGTCAACCGCGCCTGACCCGGCATCGGCAGGGCCCTACCCTATGCGCCACCACGACCGAGGGGGCCTATTCCTACGGCGATGAAGGCGTCGTGCATGCCGGACACGGCCAGACCTGGATCGGCCATCTCGACGGCCGGCATCCCGAGCTGGCTGCCGGCCTCGCCGCCACCCTGACGGCCACCGGCATCCCCGCCCTGGCGGTCGACGACATTCGCGTCCGCCTGTGGCACAAGCTGGCCGTCAATGCGGCCATCAACCCCCTGGTGGCACGCTTTCGCCTCCGAAACGGCCAGTTGCGCGAGCCGCGTTTTCGTCCCATGGTCGACGCCATCATCGAGGAGGTGGCAAGCATCATGGCCGCCGAGGCCATCCCGCCACCGCCACACGGGTTCTCGACGATGATCTGGGAGGTCATCGCCGCCACCGCCGAGAACCGCGCCTCGATGCTGCAGGATACCCTGGCCGGTCGACCCACCGAACACGACGCCATCCTGCTGCCCCTTCTGCGAGCGGCGCGTGAGAACGGACTGGAGACACCGCAGCTGTCGGCGCTTCATCGGCGGCTCGACACGCGGCAACCCTCTGGCAAGGCCTGACACCAGGTGCTACGTTTGTACTGACAAGAGAAAAGAGTTCGACAAGAACGCGGTCGCAACGCGGCCATACCAGGATCAGGGGACATGACGTTTCGCGCTGACAGAGGGGTAGCGACAACGCTGGTATTGCTCATTGCCGGCGCCTATGCCTCATTGACGGTTGCGTCCGACTCCCCGGCGCCTTCCTATACGGGCCAGTCCACCGAACTCACGCAGCTCGACAATGGCCTGCTGATTCAGGGTGGCGACGTTCACAGCCCCGACCGATACACTTCGGGTTTCCGCCTCACCGCCGGCTTCACTCCCCCCGGCCTGCCCGCGCTGGACCTCGGCGCCGAGCTCAGCTATCGCGAAAGCGACGATGTCCCCCTCACCGGCGATCAGCAGATGCTCATCGACACCGCCAGCCTGGGCGGCAGCTTGATCGCCGGCATACGCCTCGGCGATGTCGGCCTCTACGCCAAATCCGGCCTGGCGGGCTGGGAAGGCGAAGCGGTCACCGGCAACGCCGCCGCCCCCGACGGTGGCACCACGCGCGTCGAAGGCTTCGGCGCCCGCTGGCAGTTCTCCCGCCTGATCAGCCAACTCGAATACGAACGCTTCGACGACCCCACGCTCTCGCACCTCAACCTCGTCACCGCCTCGGTGCATATACCCTTCTAAGCTCGAAGCTCGAAGCTCGAAGCTCGAAGCTCGAAGCTCGAAGCTCGAAGCTCGAAGCTCGAAGCTCGAAGC
>NZ_JAJQTQ010000024.1 GCF_029081005.1 Halomonas elongata
CCAGTAGCTTTAGCGCCATGGTATGTCTGGCTTGCATAGACCGTTGCCTGCGTGCTGACTTTTCAGACAAAACCTAGTGGCATCAGCCCGCTCTGTTGAAACCACCATGATCCCGAGGATTTCCCAGCTATGGGAGGGAATCCTCCCATAAAGCCGGAATTCCGGTCTTTCCCGCCTGCACCGATGCCACGAAATGACACAACGCACCCAGGGTCAGGCATCGATCAAATCGTTCAGGTTGCTGCCGGGCTACTTTTCCGAACCCATGGCTCATTCCCACGCTGTCGTTGGGTGCCACCATGGTCGCGTATCTGCTAATACAGCGATGACACAGGCAGCCGGATAGGCTACGGTCATTCCAAGAGTCCTCTAACGGCAAGCCGGTATGAGAAAATCTTGTCCCTATAATGGCATGCTTTATGCAATTGAGAAGGCTTTATCATGTGTTCGTATCGAGTTGAGTCTTTCATGTCGGCTTTCGACCCAAAGGAGACATGCCGGCAAAGGCAGCGAGCACGTTCATTGGAGATATGCAGCATGCACGATGATTGGTGTTATGCTGCCGAGCTATACTTAATTATAATGTTTTTCAGTAGGTTATGGGATGTGCGCTGCGCTGTATAACATTGTTGAACGTGCCTTAGCGTTCATTCAATATCAGAGTGTTCCGTCTAATACCTGTTAGGCATGAGCGACGCCAGCTTAACACTGCCACGCCTGTTGAACGTCATCAAAAGTTAACGACTAGGGCCATGGTTCAATGCAATCTTACTCTCCATTTTCAAAAGCTCTCCGCGACCTGCAATCAGCAGACCTGCAGTACCTCAAGCAAGCTTCCGAAGGTTGGTATATCGAGTACAAGCGAGAGGTTCCTAATGCATCAGCCCTAGCTAAAGCACTTTCAGCATTTGCCAACACCTACGGTGGATGGCTTTTTCTTGGGGTTCAGGAGGAATCAAAAGAGAGCCCTGTCGCTGGCTCTTTTCCGGGGATATCGAAAGATGAGGTCGACCCGGCACTCCAGCGGATGCGCAAATCTGCTGCCGACTCACTTAATCCAACACCACACTTCGAAACCTGTGTGCTGTGGGGGCCGGACGCAAGCATCGACCTCGCACAAGATCGTGCGGTCATATGTGCCTGGATTCCGCAAAGCGTTACTGCGCCTCATGTTCACAAGAGTGGCCATATCTACCGCCGCGTTGCCGATTCCTCCGAACCGCGGCCGGAGAATGATCGATTTGTTCTGGACCAGCTCTGGCGTCGCGCTGACGCAATCAAGCGTCACCACAAGGAGTGGTACGACCAAGATCCTGAGTTCTCTGAACGTGAGGAGGAGCTGCCCTATGTTCGACTAATGCTTGTCGCAGATCGCTGGGCAGAACGAGACGTATGGCTCGAGGAAAGCGAAGACGAAGTCCGCGCCTTACTTAGTGAACCTGCTGGTGTGAGCGCAATACCATTTGACACCGTTCATACTTCCTCCGACGGGTTCATCGCTAGGCAGCTTAAAGGCAACGATCCTCAAAATCTAACGCTTACTTGGCGGCTTCGACGGGACCTTACAAGCGATGTTATCATTCCTTTGCCGCTCTATCAGCGTGATCGCCCAGAAAATCTAAGCATCGACTTAAACGGCTACGAATATGCAGAGAACTTCATGGGGGTTCTTGGTAAATATACGACGAGTACATTGAGGGTGGTTGATCTCAACTATTTGTTTAACATCCTCATCGGCGTAGCCGGAATACAGGATCGATTGTGCGAGCTTGCGGGATGGAAGGAAAGCTATTTCTTGAAGGTGAAGGTATTGAACGCTTGGCGAAATATGCTATTTATTGATGTGCAGGAAATTATTCAGAGGTTCGATAAATTTGGGCCACCAATGTGCCTCGACTCTGTCGCACACTTGCCACGAGGCACCGGACCTGAAAGCTACGTTGAGATCTCTCGTCATTCTGACATGGATAACGAAACTGCAAGGATGCTCGTTCAATCACTATTGATGTTTCATCCTCTTGCAGTCTTGTTTGGCGTGCCTAGTTGGATTCCGCATGACGATAACGACACAGTTACGCCTTATCATGAGGCTCTCCAAGGGGCCGGACGTCGAGCAATAGAAGTCCAACGGCGCAGGAACAGCCAGTCCACCCGGTAGGAGCTCTGGGGCGTTCCATCGGAAGGTGATGGGTGCGAAGAAGCAAAAGTGAGGATTTTCTTAACTCGGAGCGCGAGATTTCAACTTTGAAGCGCAACGCCGAAGATCGCCTAACCTGGCGGTAAACCGGACGCTCCGCCGCGTTGCGGCTCCGCGCCGGTTACCTTTTTCGTTATGCAATGGTCAGTGGCACCCGGAGGAGACATGGGAAGCTTTGAAATTACGGAACTGGGCACCGAGAGTTGCCCAGAATGTGGGCGGCAATATCGCGTGCGGTACCAAAGCCTTCCGTTGAAAGATAAAGATGATGCCCGTTGTGTATGCGGCCACGTGTTCCGCAAATGGAATGAAACGGGGATGTATATGTATCAAGAGATCAGCGAAGACCGGGAGTAGCACTGCAGCGCGTTGGAGTGCATTTCCGGCGACGCTGACGATGACGGCGCGGCTGACGCGTCCGGTGTGGAAAATGGGGCAACCAACCAGCCCCATAAGGAGAGAGTAAATGGCTGTAAAGCACACGCCCACTGGCGAAGTACACAAAGGAACCAAAGGCGGCACCACTGGCTGCGGGTTCAATACGCGCGAGAATCCAAGTCATTGGGTAAATACATCCGAACGGATCACGTGCAGTAAAAACGGTTGCAAGAACTGATCAAGCACTTGCATAACAAACGGTTCTAGGCGACCCGGGCAAGCAGCGCGGCTGCTAGCCCGGGTCGCCTGAACAGTGCCGTTATGCGTTACAGGAGGAATTATGCCTGAGAAAAAGCCATACAGACGCCTGAACGTACTTTTGGCGAAGGACGAGTTCTCAGGTAGCGAATACCGCGACCTCCTTAGTCCCGATGCAAAAGTATCCGAACTGGCAATAGAGGAAGCTCACGACTTTGATGGCGTTATATATGTGAAGAACCAAGAGGAAAAGAGACCTCGTTGGGCCCCGTTGATTGACACCTTGGCTGGCACAGAAGTTGATCAACTCTCAAATAGATCGAGCTCCGCCGTGTTTCTTATTCGTGTAGATAGAAAAGTGTTAGCCTTCACGTTCGGTTACGGTCGATTCCTTCTCAATTTAGGGTGCTTTCAGCAAGATTTCGGCTTAAAGACAGCTTTAAATACTCTTAACCATCAAAGCCTTCGAAGTGTTGATCTGCATACGCTTGAAGACCAGCCTATCCAGAAAAGATCGCAAGCCGCACGAGGCTCTGAAGCAAGTGTCTTCGGTATCGATATCTTTCGCGATGTTCTCCGGGCAGTCACTGGTTCGCCACGCTCTGGAGTGGGGTTCAATAACATCTCTGGTGGTGATGCGATTTATTCTTTCAGTCAGGAAATGTTAGTCGAAGAAATGCCTCGTGTAGCCTCACAGCTAATTTACTTTTACGAACTCGATTTATATAAAAGCTCTTTTGGCTGGGTAGACAATATTCGCCGTATTAAGGATGGTGACACTATCTCAGCGCTGGACGGATTGTTGCTGGATGCGGTGAAGAACAAGGACCCAGGGTTGATAATCACGCTTTCGGAAGTCATTGAATGGGACAAGGTTCTAGGCTTCAGCTTTACTAGATCCAAGAAAGATATGACTCCGACTATTGATGCGGACCAATATTTAAATAACGTGGACACAGCTTCTGTATCAATTGAATCGATTAAAAGAGACCGACTGTTTGTAACCGATGTCCATGAAAACGAGTTCGGCCATTCAGTTTACTCTTGTTTGTACTTGGAGCTAGATTCTGGAGATACAAAAAATGTCATATTTGGCGGCAATTGGTATGAGATAGGTAAGTCATTTATGAATGGAGTCGACTCAACACTGGCTATGGTCGCCTTAAGTGATCTAGAGTTTCCCGGAGTCTACGTTTGGGAAGAAGGTGGAAAAGTCAAGATCGAGACTGAGGGCGACTACAATGAAAGAGCCGCCGTGGAGCAAGGATTTTTTCTTTTGGATAAAAAGTTAGTGAAGTGTACACAGACGACCTCACCAATCGAATTGTGTGATTTGCTGACTCAAGATAAGCAGCTTGTTCACGTCAAGCACCGGAAAGGAGGATCAGCAGGATTAAGTCATCTCTTTTCGCAAGGTAGTGTATCGGCTGAAGTAATGTTGGGAGACAAGGAGTTTCGAAAAAAAGCAAGAACGGTACTCCGGCGCGTCAATCCTCGAGCAAGAGATCTTGTGCCATTAAACTCAATTAGAAGTTCCGAGTACGAAGTTATCTTCTTGATCTTGGGTGCTGACGGACAAAGCCTAAAAGAAAGTTTGCCGTTTTTCAGCAAGGTGAATCTTACACGGGTCTATGAAAACCTTTCTCAGCGAGGCTTTACTGTAAAGATCGCCGGCGCTTCACAGATAGAGCGAGATCACGCATAACAATGCAATGCACGCGACAAGCGCGTGCATTGCTGGCGTTATATGAGGACTCTCCGAAAGACCGCTTCTGGCCGAAAGCTGTCCCTTCCGTGAGTACGACGGGTATCCAGATTAAGTGGTTGACGATCTAGCCTTCGTTATCCACGTGGAGCAAACTGGCACGCCTGGGGCACTGCAAAGGGGAACTGACGATGCGCTTGAGGATACTGTCGGACCTGCATCTGGAAGGCTTCGACGAACCGCGAACACTGCCGCAGTCCGATGCCGATCTCGTCATTCTGGCCGGTGACATTCACGCAGGCGTCCAGGGCCTCAGCTGGGCAGTGGAACATTTTTCCGATACGCCTATCCTCTACGTCCCCGGCAATCATGAATTCTACGGCACTGCCATGCCGGCTCTGCGGCGGCAACTGGAGGATGAGGCTGCACGGCTCGGTATCCATCTGCTGGACAATCGCACGCTGACCCTGAACGGTATACGCTTTCATGGCACCACGCTGTGGACCGATTTTGCCCTCTATGCCGGGCAGCCCAACTACGATCCGTCACTCACCGAGGCCAGGGCGCTGGACCTGATGCCAGACTTCCGAATCATCGAGCAGCCGGACGGAGAAGTTTTCACCCCGGCGGAAAGTCGACGCTTGCATGTCAAGGCGTTGGCCTGGTTGGAAAGGGAGCTATCACGGCCATTCAGTGGTCCAAGAGTAGTGATAAGCCACCATGCGCCCCTGTCTGCCTGTATCCCATCACGCTACCGCGGTGATGCACTCTCCCCGGCTTTTGCTTCCCATCTTCCGCAGCTGATGGGCCGCATGGATCTTTGGATTCATGGACATGTGCACGAGCCAGTGGATCTCAATGTGAGCGGAACACGTGTCATCGCCAACCCCGCTGGCTATCCCGACGAGTTCGATCCGCCCTTGTTCTCACCAGACCTGATTTTTGAGGTCAGCCACTCTTGATATGAACTGTATCCGCTGATGAGCTCCTTGCTGTCATAGCCGTCCATCAACCAGTTAATCCGGATACCCAGTACGACTTGATGAGTTCCTCGAGAATCCCAGGTCGTTTCAACCTGCCCCCTTGGTCCCCAGAGGCTCCGAACCTCGAGAAGCCCGAGCCGGTTAGCGCTGCGAGGTTGAGCGATCTCAGCCGGTCGACCAGCGGGCGGGGTGTCTGTGACAGTTGCTCGCTATCCGTTGATGGAGTCGCTCCAGCAGGGTCTGTTCCGTGCCGGGGAGGGCGATCATCCCGAGGTCGGCGTGGGTGTCATCCAGGGTGGCAAGCATTCGCTCGGCCAACCCGGTGCCTTGTTTGATGAAATAGCGTGGCTGGAAGCGCATCGAGCGGGCGAGTGATTCGAGGTGCGATGCCTCGATGCTGCCGGGCCGGTTCTCCCCGTTGACCTGGAAAGCGAAATGCCGTGACAAGCCGCGGTAGAGCGTGGTGCTCATCAGGTCATAGAAGGGTGCCAGCCGTGGCCCTGCTTCGGTGTACAGGAGGGAAAGGTTCTTGGCGTGGCTGTCGTTGTTGCCGATCAACAGGTTGAAGAAGAACCAGCCGATGAGTCGTTGCAGGTCCCTGGCCGGTACGCCGGCATGCTGTAGCAGCTCTCGGCATCTCACAAATCCGGGGCCGCCATCGCTTTCGTACTTGATGCTCGATGGGGTCCCGGCGAGCTGGCAGATATCCAGTTGATGCAGTCTTCGTAATCCTCCTTGCCCGTCGGGGATGCGGTCGTAGCGGCGAACGAGGCAGGCGCGAGTTTCCCGCTGATAGCTGGTTTCCGCTGCATCGAGACCAAGCCGGTTCGCGAGTTGCATGCAGAAGGTCTCGTTCAGTGCAGATCCCCATACACCGTTCAGGCGGCGAATGTCCGGCTTGAGAATATGGCTGGATGGGGCCGATCCCTCCGGGATGGCGGGGAGGCCGTTATCCTGGACCATCAGCAACAGCTTGTCCTGAGCACCGGCCAATGAGATCCGGGTGTCATCGCCGTGCCAGGCAAGTAGCGAGCCTTGCTCGGGATGATGAAGATGCTCGGCCACGGCCTCCCAACTGAGCGGGCGGTAGTGGGGAGAGGCCAGTTCCTCGCCTTGCGGTAACAGGGTGAAACCGCTGGCGGTATCACCGCCGATGGCTTTCAACAGGCCGAAGAGGCTGTTGGTTTGATGGCGGATTTCGAGGTGGTGACGAAGGTCGCCTTCCGGCAGGAGATTTTCGAAGTACGCGATGACATCGTCGCCGACATGGGTGCGGCGGGTAACGGGCAGCGATGGGGAGAGGCTGGTCGCGTGTGGAGAGGCCTGCCAGGTTGGCGCGTACTCGAAGCGAAGTGGTTGGGCGTTGTATAGCCTGCCCACCAGGTCGTGGTCATGGTAGACATCCAGCGCCTGGTCATTCGCCATATGGGGCGTTTCCCTTGCGTTGCACGATGACTTCGAGGCCCATGAGATCCAGCACGTCCAGGACTTTCTGCAATTGCAGCGTGGGTTTGCCGCGTTCCAGGTCCACGATGAAACGGTTGCCGGTGCCGGCCAGTCCGGCCAGGTCGCTTTGCAGCAGTTCCTGTTCGGCTCGGACCTGGCGGACCAGCTTGCCGAGGTCTTCGCTGTGACGAACGTGTTCGCCAAGCGTCTTGGGCGGCTTGAAGTCGGCCATGGACGATCCAGAATTGAGTTACCGTTCGGTAAGTATAGCGTCATGCGCCTGCGCGTACAGCCATGAATTTACCGATCGGTAATTCTTGTCGTCGGCAGACGTCTTCTAACTCAGATTATTACCGATCGGTAATGTCGAGTAGGCAAGCGATTGCCATGGCGTCGGTCGACTCCGTGGCTGGAAGGGGGCGAGAATGGGGTGAGCGGTATCCCCTGACAGAGGAGGTCTGATGTCTCATCAACATGATCATGGCACCCATGGGGGGCACGACAGCCAGCGTCGCCTGGGCTGGGCCATCCTGCTCACGGGTGGCTTCATGGTGGCCGAGCTGGTCGGCGGTGTGCTGTCGGGATCGCTGGCGCTGCTCGCCGATGCGGGGCACATGCTCACCGATGCCGCGGCGTTGGCGCTGGCCCTGTTCGCCGCCTGGATCAGCCGGCGTCCGGCCGATACGCGACGCAGTTATGGGTATCATCGCGTTCAGGTGCTGGCGGCCTTCGTCAATGGCTTGACGTTGATCGCCATCGTCGTCTGGATTGCCATCGAGGCGATCCGTCGGCTGTTCACGCCGATCTCCGTGGCCGGTAGCACCATGCTGGTGATCGCCGGGCTCGGGCTGGTCGTCAATCTGGTGGTCTTCGCCATTCTGCACATGGGGGATCGCGAGAACCTCAATATTCGCGGTGCGGCCCTGCATGTGCTGGGCGATTTGCTGGGCTCGGTGGCCGCGATCGTCGCCGCCGTGGTGATACTGCTGACTGGCTGGACGCCGATCGATCCCTTGTTGTCGCTGCTGGTGGCGGCGCTCATCCTGCGCAGCGCCTGGAAGCTGACGCGGGAGTCCGGGCATATCCTGCTGGAAGGCACGCCGGAAGGCCTGGATGTGGAGCAGGTCAAGCGCGAGCTTGCCGAGCGGCTGCCGGAGGTCCGCGATGTTCATCATGTGCATGCCTGGTCACTGACGCCGGGGCACCATCTGATGTCGCTGCATGCGATTCTGGACGAGGGGGCGGACCAGGAGCGGGTGCTGGTCGAGATCAAGACGATGCTGAGCGACGCTTTCGCCGTCGAGCACTCGACGATCCAGGTCGAGTCGTGGCAGGGCTGTGTCGATGAGACGGGTCACTGAGTGATGGGCGGCGGGCGCCGCCCATCATGACGGCGCGAGGGAAGACTTATTTGTGGCACTGTCACCAGTGGCAGTGATTGGTCACAGCCATGAGCCGGGCTTGTGGCTAGTTAGTGGTCTTCCGGTCGTAATGCCCAGACCGGGTGCTCGGCAAGCCGATCTTCCAGGAATGCCACGAACGCCCGCACTCGGGGCGGCACTAGTTGCCGCTGGGGCATCACCGCGTGAATACCGGTTTCCGGTAGTCGGTAATCCGGCAACACCACTTTCAGCCGGCCGCTGCACAGATGTTCGTGGATATGCCACACCGAGTGCCGGGCGATACCCAGGCCGCCGAGTACCGCCTCGGTGAGCATCTCTCCCTGATTACTGCGTATGCGACCCCCGACCTGTATCGCCTCACTTTGCCCCTGGTTGTCGGTGAGGTGCCAGACATCCTGTCTCTGCCGGCTGCTGGAAAGCACCAGGCATTGGTGGTCGGCAAGATCGGCGGGGCGTTGCGGGGTGCCGTAGCGGTCGAGGTAGCCGGGAGTGGCGCACAGTACCCGTTGGTCGTCGGCCAAGCGTCGGGCCACCCAGCTGGAATCTTCCAGAACGCCGATACGAATGCCCAGGTCGTAGCCCTCGCCCACCAGGTCCGTCATCTGGTCGGTCAGGCTGACACACAGGTCCAGCCGGGGATAGCGGTTCAGGAACTCCGGCAACAGCGGCGAGATGTACTGGCGCCCGAAAGAGTGGGGCAGGGTGACGCGCAGGGTGCCGGTGACATTGTCGGCGCTGCCGCGTAGATCCTGGGTGAGTGCTTCCAGTCCCTCCACCAGGTCGCGGCCTTGTTCCGCCAGCGCCAGCCCCTCCGGGGTGGGATGGAGGCGTCGGGTTGTGCGATGTAACAGCCGCACGTTGAGGCCTTTCTCCAACCGCTGCAGACGCTGACTGGCCACCGCCGACGACAAATCAAGGCTACGGGCGGCGGCGCTGATCGTGCCCAGATCCATCACGCGAAGAAAGAGGGCGATGTCGCTCAGACGATCCATGGCGGGCTCATTATCAATAAAATATTGAAAGTGATTGAAGATAATAAAGGTATCAAGGAAGAAAATTCGAATCTAGCATTCGTCTCATCATTCCTTGAGGGACGTTTCAATGATGACGGCAAGCTCTTCGCGCTCGGTCTCCTGGGCGCTTTACGCCTTGACCATTGGTGCCTTCGGCATCGGCACCACCGAATTCGTGATCATGGGGGTGCTGGAGCAGGTGGCCGCGGATCTGGATGTGAGCATTCGCCGCGCGGGCCTGCTGATTTCCGGCTATGCCCTGGGCGTGTTCGTGGGTGCGCCGTTGCTCACCATCGCCAGTACCCGCTGGCCGCGCAAGACGGTGTTGGTGGTGCTGATGGTTATTTTCACCCTGGGCAACCTTGCCTGCGCACTGGCACCGAGTTACCCCATGCTGATGGTCGCCCGGGTGGTCACTTCCCTGGCACACGGCACCTTTTTCGGCGTCGGTTCGGTGGTCGCCACCGGCCTGGTGGCGCCGGACAAGCGGGCCGGCGCCATCGCGATCATGTTCACCGGCCTGACCGTGGCGACGCTGATGGGCGTACCCGCCGGCGCCTGGCTGGGACATGAGTACGGCTGGCGTACCACCTTCTGGGCAGTCACCGGCGTGGGCATGCTGGCGACTCTGGTGATTGCGCTCGTCGTGCCCCGCGACAGCGGCGACGGCGAGGAATCTGGCTGGCGCGCGAGTCTGGCGGCGATCGGCCGACCAATGGTGTTGCTGGGGCTGCTGATGACGGTGCTCGGCTTCGCCGGGGTGTTCACCGTATTCACCTACATTCAGCCGATGCTGACCGGTATCGCCGGCTTCTCCCAGGAGGCGGTGTCGCTGATTCTGCTGGTGTTCGGCGTCGGCATGATCGTCGGTAACCTGCTCGGCGGAAGACTGGCGGACCGGGGACTGGCGTCGGCGCTGCTGACCACGCTGACAGTGTTGGTCGCCGTACTGGGTCTGTTTCCTTTTGCGCTCGATTACCAATGGACGGCGGTGGTCTTCGTCGGCCTGCTGGGTATGGCCGGCTTCGCCACCGTGGCGCCCTTGCAACTATGGGTGCTTAACCGGGCGGAAGGCGCGGCCAGCCTGGCGTCAAGCTTCAACATCGGCGCGTTCAACCTGGGCAATGCCCTGGGCGCCGGACTGGGTGGTGTGGTGATAGAGCAGGGTGGCGGCTTTACCGCCGTGCCCGGCGCCGCCGCCCTGGTGTCTCTGGCCGGGCTGGCAGTGGCCGCCTGGGCAATCAAGCGAGATCGGGGCACGGCTATCCAGCCCGCCCCGTCAATTTCCTGCGAACAGGAGAGAGTGTGATGGAATACCGTTATCTGGGGCGGTCCGGTTTCAAGATGCCGGCATTGGGTTTCGGGGCCGGTACCTTCGGCGGCAAGGGGCCGCTGTTCAGTGCCTGGGGCAATACCGACGTAGCGCAAGCGAAACGGCTTATCGATGTATGCCTGGATGCCGGCGTCAATCTGTTCGACTCCGCCGATGTGTATTCCGACGGCGCCTCGGAAACGATTCTCGGCGCGGCGATCAAAGGCCGTCGCGACCGAGTGATCGTATCCACCAAGCTGTCGCTGCGCAGCGGCGAGGACGCCAACGACGTCGGCAGTTCCCGCCACCACCTGATCCGCGCTACCGAGCGCGCGCTGAAACGGCTGGAAACCGACTATATCGATGTGCTGCAGCTGCATCATTTCGACGCCATGACGCCGGTGGAAGACGTCATGTCGGCGCTGGATGATCTGGTGCGGGCCGGCAAGGTGCGCTACCTGGGCGCTTCCAATTTCTCCGGTTGGCAGTTGATGAAGTCCCAGAGCGTCGCCGAACGCTACGGGTATGCGCGCTTCGTGGCCAACCAGACGTACTACTCGTTGGTGGGCCGGGATTACGAGTGGGAACTGATGCCCCTGGGACAGGACCAGGGGCTGGGTGCCTTGGTGTGGAGCCCGCTGGGCTGGGGGCGTCTGACCGGCAAGATTCGTCGTGGCCAGCCGCTACCCGCGGGGAGTCGTCTTCACGAGACAGAGGGGTTCGCGCCACCGGTACCGGACGAACGATTGTATCGGGTATTGGATGTGTTGTTCGAGATTGCCGAGGAAGTCGACAAGACCGTACCGCAGGTGGCGATCAACTGGTTGCTGCGACGGCCGACGGTGTCGTCGGTGCTGATTGGCGCCCGGGACGAAACCCAGTTGCGGCAGAATCTCGGCGCCGTCGGCTGGTGTCTCGACGACGCTCAGGTCGCGCGTCTGGATGCGGCGAGTGCGGTGACCCCGCCTTACCCCTATTACCCTTATTGGAACGGTCAGTTCGCGGAACGTAATCCACCATTGGTATGACTGAAGCGCACTGAAAAAGGGGCGCTCAGGAGGCGGTGTGAATGGGCGGCGGGCGCCGCCCATCACGACGGCGTGAGCGGAGACTTATCCGGGAACGCCCTGGCTGCCCAGGTAATCGTCATAACTGCCACTGAAATCGACGATGCCGTCGTCTTTCATCTCGATGATGCGCGTGGCCAGCGAGCCGACGAATTCCCGGTCGTGGCTGACAAAGATCAGCGTGCCGGCATAGTGTTCCAGTGCCAGGTTGAGCGCTTCGATGGACTCCATGTCCAGGTGGTTCGTGGGCTCATCCATGATCAGCACATTGGGCTGTTGCAGGATGAGCTTGCCGAAGAGCATGCGCCCCTGTTCGCCACCCGAGATGACCTTCACCGACTTGCCGATTTCATCGTTGGAGAACAGCATCCGCCCCAGGGCGCCGCGCACGGTCTGCTCGCCGCCGGTCGTCCACTGCTGCATCCATTCGAACAGCGTCTCGCCGCCGTCGAAATCTGCCGCGTGGTCCTGTGCGAAATAACCGACTTCAGCGGCATCGGTCCATTTCACTTCACCGGCATCGGGCGGCATCGTGCCCATCACGCAGTTGAGCAGGGTGGTCTTGCCGATGCCATTGGGCCCGATGATGGCCACGCGTTCCCCCGCTTCGACTCGCAGGCCGAGGCGCTCGAACAGAACGTTGTCGCCCCAGGCCTTGGAGAGGTCTTCCACGTTCAGGGCCTGACGGTGAATCTTCCTGTTCTGCTCGAAGCGAATGAAGGGGCTGACGCGCGAGGAGGGCTTGACCTCCTCGAGCTGAATCTTGTCGATCTTGCGCTGACGCGACGTCGCCTGCTTGGCCTTGGAGGCATTGGCCGAGAAGCGGCTGACGAATTGCTGCAGTTCGGCGATTTCCGCCTTCTTCCTGGCATTCTCGGCGTGCAGGCGCTCCCGCGCCTGAGTAGCGGCGGTCATGTACTCATCGTAATTGCCGGGAAACAGCTGTAGCTCGCCGTAGTCCAGATCCGCCATGTGGGTACAGACACTATTCAGGAAGTGGCGGTCGTGGGAGATGATGATCATGGTCGACGAGCGTGCCTTGAGGATGTCCTCCAGCCAGCGAATCGTGTTGATATCGAGGTGGTTGGTCGGCTCATCGAGCAGCAGCACGTCGGGGTCGCTGAACAGCGCCTGGGCCAGCAGCACGCGGAGTTTCCAGCCCGGCGCGACAACGCTCATCGGCTGGTCGTGCTGCTCGAGGGGAATGCCCAGGCCCAGCAGCAGCTCGCCGGCACGGGCCTCGGCGGTATAGCCATCGAGTTCGGCAAAGCGCACTTCGAGATCGGCGACCGCCATGCCATCTTCTTCACTCATCTCGGCCTGCGAGTAGATGCGCTCACGCTCCGCGGTGACGTTCCAGAGTTCTTCGTTGCCCATGATCACCGTATCGATGACACGCTCGTTCTCGAAGGCAAACTGATCCTGGCGCAACTTGCCCAGTCGCGTGGTGGCGTCTTTCATCACCTGACCGCTGGTAGGCTCCAGGTCTCCCCCGAGAATCTTGATCAGGGTCGATTTGCCGCAGCCGTTGGCCCCGATCAGGCCGTAGCGATGGCCCTGGCCGAATTTGACGGAAACGTTTTCGAACAGCGGCTTGGGGCCAAACTGCATGGTGATGTTGGCAGTAGAGAGCACGGCGGAGAATCTCGCGGGAGGATCATGAATGAGAGACTTCGGCCGACACCGGGAGCGGCTTGGACCAAAGGGGAGGGCGCATTGTACGCGCCGGACCGCGGGGCTATCTACACGCACTGCCGACCGGCCGCGTCAGCGCGGTTCGGCATCCAGCCGTCTCCACGGTGGGATCATGCCTTGACCTCGAGCAACTCACTCCAGCGAGTGGTATAGCGCGATGAGAGGTTGCCGCAGCGCAGCTTCCAGGGGGCGTTGGCGGCGGGGAGGCCGAAGCCGATGGTGTGGCGGCCCATGCGCCGGTTCAGGGTATCCAGCGTATTCATCAGGCGTTCGCCGCATTGGCGTTCGGCGTCGTCGGGGGCGTCCAGCAGCGAGAGCTGCTGGTGCTCGATGTCCAGCAGGTCGAGCAGCATCACGCCGGCCTTCATGTAGTGGTAACCGGGACGATGGATGCGGGCCAGTGCCCGGCGGGCGGTGGCGATGATCGGTCGGCTGTCGTTGGTGGGATGGGGCAGCTCGACGACGAGTCCGGGCGTGTGCTGGGGCTGGTCGTGGCGGTGTCGGTTGGTCCTGAGGAAGACGTACAGGGCGCAGGCCAGACCGCGCTGGTGCCGCAGTTTCTCGGCGGCGTGCTGGGCATGCTGGCCGATGGCCTCGCGCAGATGCCGCCATTCGCCGGTGGCACGACCGAAGGAGCGGGAGACCATGATGCGCTGGCGAGCCTCGTCGTCCTGCATGGTGATGCAGCCGATGCCACGCAACTCGAGGAGGGTGCGTTCCAGCACCACGGAGTGATGGCGGCGCAGGGTCTTGGCGTCGGCGTTTCGCAGGTCCCAGGCGTTGCGCAGGCCCAGCAGCGCCAGGCGTTCGGCCATGCGACGGCCCAGTCCCCAGATATCGCCGAGCGGGGTGCGCTGCAGCAGGTGCCGTGTCTCGTCGCCATCGGCGGCAAGGACACAGACGCCCCGATACGCGGCGGATGACTTGGCGACATGATTGGCGAGCTTGGCGAGGGTGTGGGTGGGCCCGACGCCGACGCACACGGGCAGGCCGGTATGGCGCCGCACGTCGTCGTACAACGAACGAGCCAGGCGCCGCAGCGCGGCATCGTCGAAGCCTTCGAGCCGCACGAACATCTCGTCGATGGAGTAGGGCTCCACCTCGTCGACCCTGTCCTCGAGTACCATCCTGACGCGGGCCGACATGTCGCCGTAGAGTTCGTAGTTGGAAGACTGCAGGTGGATTTCGCCACGTTGCAGGCAGGACTGCAGCCTGAAGGCCGGGGTGCCCATTTCCACGCCCATGGCCTTGAGCTCGCTGGAGCGAGCGATGACACAGCCATCGTTGTTGGACAGCACGCCTACGGGCCGGCCCTCCAGGCGCGGCTGGAAGACACGCTCGCAGCTCACGTAGAAGTTGTTGCAGTCGACCAGTCCGATCATATCGGGAACTCATGAATGACCGAGCGCACCACGCCCCATATCTGCAGGCTCTGTTCATTGACGGGGATGGGCGCGTGTTCGGGATGCCCGGAGCAGAGGAAGGCGCGGCCGTGGCGCTGTTCGAGGCGCTTCACGACGATCTCGCCGTCGACCAGGGCGATGACGATGTTTCCGAAGCGGGCCGTCACCGAGCGGTCCACGATCAGGATATCACCGTGGTGAATGGCATGGGCCTGCATGCTGTGCCCCTCGACACGCATGAAGAAGGTCGCGGCAGGGTGTTTCACCAGGCGTTCGTTGAGGTCCAGTGTGCGTTCGGCATAGTTCTCCGCGGGAGAGGGGAAGCCGGTGAGCCCCGCCCGTGCGGTGGTCGACGGGAAGGCACCGGGGCGCTGCGGCGGCGTCTGGGGGGTGGTGTCAGGCATGATGCGGCACCCGAATGCTGTATTTATATATAGTATCGGGCGGGAGGTGGCGGCAAGGCAAGTCCGTTTGCGCTGGATGACCTGTGGGGAGAATGCTTCATTCGTGGAGGTTAAGGCTCTCATGGCCTATCGAGGATGTCTTACAGGATGTGCCTCCAATGGCGTGCGGAGCCGTCGGAAGGGATGCGCCATGCTCAAGGTGTGACGCAGATTCCGCCATGCGTGCTGCCCCTCCTTCTCGGCTCGCGTTCCCCTGCTGCGTCACGCTCTCGGCACCCCGGCCATTCAGGCCGGGGTGCCGTCTTGTTGATGGGCCGTCGTTTGCTTGCCGCCGGCGACCGGATATGGCTCATCCCAGCAGCAGGGCGCCGTAGCCGATGCCGAAGCACACGACCAGGGCGGGGTGGACCCGGGTCGTCGTGAGCAGGAGGGCGGCGACTCCGCCGATGATGGCGGTATGCAGCCAGCCGAGGGTGTCGAGGCCTTCGTTCAGGAAAGACCAGGTCAGGTAAGCCATCAGCACCATCACCACCGGGCGGACCCACTGGCTCATGGCCCTGACCCGGGGCGAGTTCCGATAGCGGTAGAGTGTGCCGAGGGCGACCAGCATCAGCAGCAGCGAGGGGGCGACAGTGGCCAGCACGGCGATCAGCGCGCCGGGTAGGCCGGCCACGTCGTGGCCGATGTAGCCGGCCATCTTGGTGGCGATGGGGCTGGGCAGGGCATTGCCCAGCGCCAGGGTCTCGGCGAATCCCTGGGAGGTCATCCAGCCATAGCGGCCGACCACCTCGTTCTCGATCAGCGGGATGATGGCGGGGCCGCCGCCGTAGCCGACGATGTTGGGCACGAAGAAGGCCAGGAACAGTTGCCAGTAGATCATCGGGTGGGCTCCTCGGCCGAGGTTCGGCGCATGGGACGCAACAGGGCGGCGATCAGGATGGCGCCGATCACCAGGCCCGGATGCAGCCCCAGGCCATGGATCAGGCCGCCGGCGGCGAACCCCAGCATCACGGTCGCCAGCCAGCCCAGGCCGGCTCGCGACTTGGCGAAGAAGTCGAACGTCAACTGGGCCATCATGACCATCACCACGGGAATCACGCCCTGGCCCATGCCCTGGACCCAACGCTGGTCGCCGTGGCGGGCGTACAGGCCCAGCAGGGCGATCATCGCCAGGATCAAGGGCACGGTGACGGCGACGACCGCGTTGACGGCGCCCAGCGGGCCGCCCACCCGATAGCCGATGTAGCCGGCCATCTTGGTGGCGATGGGGCCGGGCAGGGTGTTGCCGATGGCCAGCACGTCGGAGAAGCCGTCATCGTCCAGCCAGGCGTGGCGTTGGACGGCCTCCCGACGAACCAGCGGAATCATCGAGGGACCGCCGCCGAAGCCGAACAGGCCGACGCGCAGGAAGGCCATGAAGAGTCGAGTCTGCCGTTGCCACATGGTCACAGCACCGCGATGCTGGCGTCGGTGCGTGGCTCGGTGCCCCCGCTGTAAACGCCGCTGTCGGGATCGCGCAGGATGACCTGACCACGCCCGAAACTGCGCTCGTCATGAGCGATCCGCATGTCGTGGCCGCGCTCGGCCATCGCCTTGACGAGATGCGCCGGATAGCCGCGCTCGATGCCGATGCGTCGATCGCCCAGCCACTGCCAGCGGGGCGCGTCGAGGGCGGCCTGGGGGTTGAGGCCGAAGTCGACCAGGTTCATCACCACCTGCACATGCCCCTGGGGTTGCATGTAGCCGCCCATCACGCCGAACGGGCCGAGCGCCTTGCCGCCTCGGGTCAGAAAGCCGGGGATGATGGTGTGGTAGGTCTGCTTGCCGGGCGCCAGGGCATTGTCGTGGTTCGGGTCGAGGCTGAAGTCGTGACCGCGATTCTGCAGGGCGATGCCGGTACCGGGTACCACCACGCCGGAGCCGAAGCCGTGATAGTTGCTCTGGATGTAGGACACCATGTTGCCCTCGGCATCGGCGGTGGCCAGGTAGACCGTGCCGCCGGCGGGCGGCGTGCCGGGGGCGGGCGTCAGGGCGTGGTCGTCGATCAGTCGGCGTCGCGACTCGGTGTAGGCATCGCTCAGCAGGGCCTCGACGGACTGGCTCATGTGGTCGGGCTGGGTGATGTAGGCCTGGCCGTCGGCGAAGGCGAGTTTCATGGCCTCGAGTTGACGGTGCAGCACGTCGGGGTCGTCGCGGTGGCCGGGCTCGAACCCATCGAGGATACGCAAGGCCATCAGAGCCACCAGGCCTTGCCCGTTGGGGGGAATCTCCCAAACATCGACGTCGCGGTAGCGTGCCGAGATGGGCGAGACCCATGTCGGCCGGTAACCGGCCAGGTCCTCGGCACGCAGATAGCCGCCGGTGCGGCGCGAGAAGGCGTCGATGCGCTCGGCGAGCTCGCCGCGATAGAAGCTCTCGGCGTCGGTCTCGGCGATACGTTCGAGCGTGGCGGCCTGATCGGCGCAACGATGCCACTCACCGGCTCGGGGTGCCCGGCCGTTCGGGGTAAAGGTCTCGAACCAGGTCTGGGTCGCTTCGCCCTCCAGGTGGCGACGGAAGGTGGCCTCGTCGCGTTGCCACAGGCTGGCGATCACCGGCGAGACGGGAAACCCATCGCGGGCCAGGCGGATGGCGGGTGCCAGCAGGCTGGCGAAGTCGAGCCTGCCGAAGCGTCGCGATAGCTCGGCCCAGGCGGCGGGCGTGCCGGGCACGGTGACCGGCGTCCAGCCATGCAGGGGCATCTCGGCATGGCCGGCGGCGGCCACGGCCTCCGGCGTCAGGGCGGCCGGCGCGGTGCCGCTGGCGTTGAGACCATGGAGATGGCCATTGCCGGTATCGTCGCTGGCGATCCACACCAGGGCGAAGGCGTCGCCGCCGATGCCGCAGCCGGTGGGCTCGACGACGGTCAGTGCCGCCGCCGTGGCGATGGCAGCATCCACGGCGTTGCCGCCCTGGGCCAGGATATCGCGACCCACCTGGCTGGCCTGCGGCTGGGACGCCGCCACCATGCCGTGACGTGCGTAGGTGAGGCTGCGCTGCGAGGCATAGGGGGTGGAGGCGGAAAGGGGTGTTGGCATGCCATCTCCTGCTGAATTAAATCGTTTATAATAAAAAAATCGATTTTATGGCAATGACTATGGCGTCAGAATTGGATACCGTCAACCGAGGACATGCCCCGTGGGGGCGATCAGCCAGAGCGATATCATGAGCACTGTCATGAGTACACCAGACGCCAGCGGGGCCGACTCGGTTTCATCGGGCGCTACCGCCGCCAGCCGGGTCTTCGATGCCCTCAAGCAGGATCTGATTTGCGGACGTTTTGCGGCCGGGGAGAAGCTCGCCATCGGCAGCCTGAAAACCCACTATCGGGTGGGGCTCAGCCCGTTGCGCGAGGCGCTCAACCGCCTGGCTGCCTATGGGTTGCTGGAGCAGGTCAACCAGCGCGGTTTTCGCGTACCGGCCCTGAGACTCGATGAGCTGGACGACATCGCCGACCTGCGCAGTCAGCTCGAGTGCAAGGCGTTGACCCAGGCCTTCCAGTACGGCGATGCCGAATGGGAGTCGCAACTGCTGGCGGCGCATCATCGGCTGCGGCGTGCCGATGAACGGCCGGAGCATGTGGAGGAGTGGGAGCAGGCGCACCTGCGCTTTCATCGGACGCTGCTGGCGCCCTGTGGCTCGCCGTGGCTGTTGCGTTTCATCGAGCAGTTGCATGATCAGTTTGATCGTTACCGGCGCCTGGCGCCGCCCGACCCCGGGGTTCGCGAGGTGCTCGACCGGCAGCATGGCGAACTGGTGCAACTGGCGATGGCGCGACGCATTTCACAGGCCCGGGCGTTGCTCGACGAGCACATCGGCCTGTCGCATGGCGTGGCGCGGGGCGCCTGCTCGGCCCCCTGAGTGCTTTTCGTACAAGATCTAGGCGATGCCTAGGCCATGGCCCCTTCGTGCCCGTCACGATCGGGTGGCGGCTGGCTGACCCATTCCAGGGCGGCCCGCTTGTCGCGCACGCGGAAGGTTCGCATCTCCATGGAGCGGAAGACGTGGTTCTCCAGCTTCACCAGGTGGCGGATCCAGTGCTTGTCACTGACCGTGGCGGCCCGGTAGTAGCGTCCCATGTCACCGATCTGGGTCAGGCCGTAGCCGAGATCGCGCAGGAAGGCCGTGAAGGTCATCCAGCGGATGTCGTCGATCTCGGCGTAGAGACTGACACGCGGGTTGGCCTTCTTGGCGGACTCGATGGTGTCGATGGCCCGCTGCAGGTCATTGGCGTCGACGCGCCCGCTGACGCGCATCGCGACCACGTGAGCGGCGCCCGAGGGCAATAGTTCCAGCATGGTTCGATCCTCCTTGGAGGGGCTTGAACGCGCCGGCTGACGGGCCACACTCGGTGGGCAGGCTGGCGCGTATCAATCGCCATGTATTCGGTGCTTCCCCACAGTATGGCACTGATCGGGTGACAGGCATGCCGACGCCGGGTTCCAGCCGGTGCGCTTCACCTTCGATGCCGACAGCGACAGGTATTCCATCATTGGCGCACGTCGTCCCTATCGGCATGGAAAGCCTCGATGGGGTGGTATTATTGTTATGTTATAACGTATATTATTTGCCGTGCTGCCATGTTGAATGCGGGACATGCCGAATGGAGGAGAGACGACGATGACAAATGTCCGGGAGCCGCTGCCCGTTACCGTGCTGTCAGGCTTTCTGGGTGCCGGCAAGACCACCTTGCTCAATCGCATCCTGGCCAATCGCGAGGGGCGACGCATCGCCGTGATCGTCAATGACATGAGCGAGGTGAACATCGATGCCGACCTGGTGCGTGGCGATGGAGGCGGGCGTGGCGATGTGGCGTTGAACCGCGCCGAGGAGCGCCTGGTCGAGATGAGCAATGGCTGCATCTGCTGCACCTTGCGCGAGGATCTGCTGGAGGAAGTGGGACGCCTGGCCCGCGAAGGGTGTTTCGATCAACTGGTGATCGAATCCACCGGCATTTCCGAGCCCCTGCCGGTGGCCGAGACCTTCACCTTCGAGGACGAACTGGGACGCAGCCTGTCGGATGTAGCGAGGCTGGACACCTTGGTCACGGTGGTCGATGGCGTAAACTTCCTCGAACAGTATCGCCAGGCCGACTCGCTCGAGCAGGCGGGGCAGAGCCTCGGCGAGGACGATGAGCGCAACCTGGCCGATCTGCTGGTCGATCAGGTGGAGTTCTGCGATGTGCTGTTGATCAGCAAGGTCGACCTGCTCGAAGCCGAGCAACTGGCGGAGCTGGAGGCCGTGCTGCGGGCCCTCAACCCGCAGGCCGAACTGCTCGCCATGCGCCATGGCGAGGTGCCGCTGTACAAGGTGCTGGATACTGGCCTGTTCAATTTCGAGCGCGCCAGTCGGGCGCCCGGCTGGCTCAAGGAACTGCGTGGGGAGCATAAGCCGGAGACGGAGGAGTACGGTGTCTCGAGCTTCGTCTATCGGGCACGGCGTCCCTTCCACCCTCGGAAGTTTTTCGACCAGCTGCACGAGCGTGGATTCGGCGACCGCCTGCTGCGTTCCAAGGGATTCTTCTGGCTGGCCAGTCGGCCGCGCCATGCCGGCCAGTGGAGTCAGGCAGGCGGTATTGCGCACCACGGGTTGGCCGGGATGTTCTGGAAGGCCATTCCCGAGGAGCACTGGCCCGATGAGCCGGCCTTTCGGCAACGCATTCTCGAAAAGTGGCAAGAGCCGTTCGGCGACATGCGCCAGGAACTGGTCTTCATCGGCCAGGACATGGACGAGGCCGGCATCCGGCGTGCCCTGGACGATTGCCTGCTCGACGACGAGCTGCTGCAGGCAGGCCTCGATGCCTGGCTCGCCTTGCCCGACCCGTTTCCGAGCTGGAATACCGTCGATGAACGGGAGGCGTCATGATGTCGGAGACACTCGAGGACGTGGCCGCGGGCCGCACGGCGAGGCATGGCACGTTGAACTGGGTGGGCATGGAAGGAATTGCCCTGCCGGTGCGCGTGGCCGGTCACCCCGTCGACGCACGGGTGGCGGCATCGGTCAGCCTCGACGATCCCGGTGCCCGGGGCATTCATATGTCCCGGCTCTACCTGTTGCTGGGGGAACTGGCGGAACGCGAACTCGGTGTCTCTCGACTCGCCGGACTACTGGAGGCCTTTCTGGCGAGCCACACCGGCCTCTCCCGACGGGCGCGGATCGCGCTGACGGGCGAGTTGACGTTGCGGCGGCCGGCGCTGGTCAGCCCCTTGGCGGGCTGGAAGGCCTATCCCGTCGCGCTTCGAGGCTGGCGCGAGGGCAACAACGTCGAGACGCAGATCGAACTGACGGTGGGCTATTCCTCGACCTGCCCCTGTTCGGCGGCGCTGGCGCGCCAATTGATCCAGCAGCAATTCGACCGGGACTTCGGCGATGAGGTCCCCGAGCCTGCGGTAATGCGCGACTGGCTTGGCGAATCGCATGGCATCCTGGCCACGCCCCACAGTCAGCGCAGCGAGGCACGGATCACGGCGCGGCTTGCCCATGGGGTCGATGCGCCGCCCTGGCTGGCCTTGATCGAGCGGATCGAACAGGCGTTGGGCACGGCACTGCAGACAGCGGTCAAGCGTGTCGACGAGCAGGCCTTCGCCCTGGCCAATGGTCAGAACACGATGTTCTGCGAGGATGCGGCGCGTCGATTGCACCAGGCGTTGAGTGAGGCGCCGGGCATCGAAGGGTTCCATGTACGGGTGGCGCATGCCGAGAGCCTGCACGCACATGATGCGGTGGCGGAGACGCAGGCTGATTGGTGGTGGATAGATTGACGGTTGCCGGGTTTCGGCGAGCTGCCTATGTTGAGGCTGTACCCAACAGGAGCCAAACCGATATGCAGCCCAGGATCAGCATGATCACGCTCGGGGTCGATGATATCGAGCGGGCCGTACGTTTCTACGAGCAGGGGCTCGGCTGGCCGCGGCTCGAGTCGCCGCCGGAAGTGGCCTTCTTCACCTTGAACGGCACCTGGCTGGGGCTCTATGGCCGCGTGGCCCTGGCCGAGGATGTCGGCGTGCCCGCGGGTGAAAAACCGGCGTTCGGCGGCGTGGCGCTGGCCCACAACGTGGCGAGCGCGGCCGAGGTGGACGCGGTACTGGCCCGGGCGGTGGACGCCGGGGCCAGCCTGGTCAAGCCGGGCCAGAAGGTCTTCTGGGGTGGCTATTCCGGTTACTTCGCCGACCCCGATGGCCATCTCTGGGAAGTCGCCCATAACCCCTTCGTGTGGATCGGCCCCGAAGACTCGTGAGGCCTTTTCATCCCGAGAGTACCTGGGGCAACCACAACGCCAGCTCGGGCCAGACGCTGATGATCAGTGCGGCCAGGCACATCAGCGCGAAGAACGGCGCCGCCGCCAGGGCCACGCGGCTGATGCTCTCGCCGGTCAGCCCCTGGAGCACGAAGAGATTGAAACCCACCGGCGGGGTAATCTGCCCGAGCTCGACCATGATCACCAGGAAGACGCCGAACCACAGCGGGTCGTAACCGGCCTGGATGATGATGGGCAGGGTGATCGGCAGGCTCATCACGGTGATCGAGATGCCGTCCAGAAAGAGTCCGAGCAGGATGTAGAAGAGCGCCATGGCCAGCAACAGGGCGATCGGCGAGAAGCCCTGTCGGGCGATCCAGCCGGCGAGCTCGCTGGGGAGATGCAGATAGCCCATGGCCGTCGAGAGCAGGGCAGCGGCGACCAGCAGGCTGCAGACCATGACGGCGGTGATCAAGGCGCCGCGCAAGGCGGAGAGAAACAGGCCGAGGGTCAGCTGGCGCTCCATGGCCAGCAGGATCAGGGTAGCCCCGCAACCGATGGCGGCGGCTTCCGAGGGGGTGGCGATCCCCGTGTAGATCGCGCCGAGCACCACCACGACCAATCCCAGTACCGGGGCCAGCAGGCACAGGGCCTGCCAGGGCGTGGTCGAGTCGACCACCTGCCGTGGAGCCAGGGACGGACGCGCCAGGCAGCGCAGCATGACATAGCCGATGTAGAGCAGCGCCACGATCAGGCCGGGCAAGACGCCGGCCATGAACAGCTTGCTGATCGAGACCTCGGCCTGGACGCCATAGACGATCATGACGATCGATGGCGGGATCAGCAGCCCCAGGCTGCCGGCACCGGCCAGCGAGCCGATCGACAGGCTCCGGTCATAGCCCCGGTCGGCGAGCTCGCGGGTGGTGATCTTGCCGATGGTCGCCGTGGTGGCGGCGCTGGAGCCGCTGACGGCAGCGAACAGGGTGCAGCCCAGCACGTTGGTGTGCAGGATGCCGCCGGGCAGGCGTCGGGTGAGGGGCGTCAATCCCCTGAACAAGCGCTCGGAAATGTCCGAGCGAAAGATGAGTTCTCCCATCAGGATGAACAGTGGAATCGCCGAGAGCTCCCAACTGTTGGCGGCACGAAACAGGATCTTCGACAGGATTAGCCCGATGCGGTCGAAGCCGAAGTCGCCCAGGCCCCAGAGCGACAGCATCGCGACGATTACCAGACCGGCGAAGACCCAACTGCCCAGCGCCAGCACGCCGAGCAACAGGGCCAGGACACCGAGCCCGATCAATAGCATATCCATTCATTGCACTCCGCTGTCGAAGGAGGCGCGCTCGACCAGAATCCTGAGCGTTCGGGCGACGAGTATCAGGCACAGCAGGTATAACCCGACCAGCACGGCGCCCTGGGGAATCCAGAGCGGCGTTTCGGCCAGCGTCTCGCTGACGATGCCGCGGGCGTGGCTGCGCTCGACGGCGATGGTCCAGAAATGCGCCAGCCAACCGAAGACGAGCAGGGTGGAGAGACTGGCGAAAAGTTCGAACGGCCAGCGCCAGCGTTTCGGAAACCGCTCGAGCACCAGCGAGACGCGGATCAGGCCGCCCTGCTCGAGGGCGTAGGGCAGGCTGAGAAAGGTCATGGCTGCGACGCTGTAGCCGATGAACTCATCGAGCACGAAGGTGGAGCGGCCGAACAGTCGCAGGACGATCTCGAGCAGGATGTGGCCGAGCATGTAGACGATCAGCAGCATGCCGAGCCAGGCCCCCAGCCTTGCCAGTCCGGAGGAGACCTGGCAAAGCCGGGTGCCGAGTGTCTCGAGCAGGCCCCGGGGGCGTGCGGGCGTCGTCGGCATTATTGCGGCGCCTGGGCGTTGTCGAAGTCTTCGAGGATGCGTTCGCCGCGCTCGCCGATGTTGTCGAGCCAGTTGTCGACCACCGGAGTGGCGGCGTCCTCGAGGCCGGCACGGAAGGCGTCGGGAATCGGGTCGTGGATGGCGATGTCATGCGATTCGAGGGTCTCGTAATTCTGGGCGACCCGCTCCTTCACGACCTCCCAGTTGTGCTCGTCGGTCTCCCGGGCGGCCTGCATGATGGCGTCCTGCTCGGACGCGTCGAGCGATTCGAAGGCGTCACGGTTCATGTGCACCATGTTGAGCGGGATGGCGTACTTGATCGCGCTGAAGTCGTTCAGGTGTTCCCAGAAACTGCCGTTGGCGCCGGATTCCGCCGAGGTCAGCACGGCCTCGATGCCGCCGGTGGCCAACTGGGGCACGACGTCCGCCCAGGAGAGCTTGACCGGGGCAGCCCCGGCATTGCGCAGGATCTCGGTCCCGTTGCGGTCGTAGGTGCGGATCTTGAGGTCCTGCAGGCCCTCCATGTCGGTGACGGGGTCTTTCGACCAGATGCCGCTGGCCGGCCAGGGGGAAGCGTAGAGCAGCACCTGGTTGTTCTCGCTGAAGACCTTCTCGTACTCGGGGCGGGCAATCTCGTAAAGCGTCTTGGCCGATTCGACGTCGTCGGCGAGAAAGGGCAGTGACGACAGGAGGAAGATGGGATCGATACCGCCGAGGGTGCCGGACAGGGTATCGGCGATCTGCACGGCGTTGTCGGCTACCGCATAGAAATGGTCGGCGGAGCGAAAACCGAGAGAGGCCCCCGTGTGCAGGGTGATCTCCAGTTCGTCGTCGGTCAGTTCCTCGACGCGCTGAATGAACCAGGCGTCGCCTTCGGCATGGATTGAACTGGCATTGTACTCGTTGGAAAAGTCCATCTGAGTGGCGGCTTGCGCGTTCAGCGCCAGTCCACCGGCGGCGGTGCCGGCGATGAGGGCAAGCAGGCCTATGCGGTGGTGCAGGGAATCGATCATGGAGGGGGTCCTTGTAGAATTGTTCTTGAACGGTCGTCGTTTCAGCTTCCGGCATTTGCGCATGGCAAGGAAGGCGCCGACACGACAGACACTGTCTTCATCACGACGAGCTGCATCATGATGGTCTCCACCAAGACAGCCTAGTCGGACGAACTGCATCTCCACCATGTCTTGCAGGGTCGCGTGCTCGTCGTTGCGTCAACGTTCCCCGGGAAAGGCGCTGGGCCACCTGCTCGGCGACCCGGCGGGGTGGGGGATGGCATCAGTGGGAGGGAGGGTGCTCGGCCATCTCGCGATCCAGTCGCTGAGCCACGGCACCGGGAGAACCGGTGCGTCGGGCCAGTAGATCATAGGCCACGGGGACCACGAACAACGTGAACAGCGTCGCGGTGGCCAGCCCGCAGAGGATCACCGTGCCGAGCACCAGGCGCGTCTCGGCCCCGGCGCCACTGGAGACGATCAGGGGCACCGCACCGGCCATGGTGGTCACGGCGGTCATCACGACCGGGCGCAACCGGGTCACCGCGGCCTCGACCAGTGCCTCGTGGAAGGCGTGGCCGGCATCGCGCAGCTGGTTGGCGAACTCGACGATCAGGATACCGTTCTTGGCAGCCAGCCCCACCAGCATCACCAGTCCTACCTGGCTGTAAGTGTTCAATGACTGGCCACTGAGTCCCAGCCCCAGCAGGGCGCCGATCATCGCCAGCGGGACCGTGAACATGATCACCAGCGGATGGATGAAGCTCTCGAACTGGCCGGCGAGCACCAGGAAGACCACCAGTACGCCGAGGGCTAGCAGGAAGGTGGTGGCGCTGCTGGCCTCCTGGTAGTCCCGTGCATCGCCCTTGACGTCGGTCTGTACCTCGGGAGGCAGGAGCTCGTTGGCCGTGGTTTCCAGGTACTCGAGTGCCTCGCCCATGGAGTAGCCGTCGGCGAGATTGGCCTGGAGGGTGATCGCGCGCAGGCGGTTGTAGCGATTCAGGGTGCTGGGCCCGGCGAAGTCGGTGAGGGTGACCATGCTGGACAGCGGGACCAGCTCGTCCGAACGTGACGAGCGCACCATGATGCTGTCCAGTGAGCGGGGGCTGGGCCGGGAGCCGCGTTCGCCCTCGAGGATGACGTCGTATTCCTGACCGTCGTCCACGTAGCGTGTCACGGTGCGTCCGCCGAGCAGGGTTTCCAGGGTGCTGCCGATCTCGCTGACGGTGACGCCGAGATCGGCGGCGCGGGTATAGTCGATGTCGACCCTGAGTTGCGGCTGATTCTCCTCGTAGTCGCTGTCCAGATTGAGCAGGTTGGGGTTGTCCTCCCGGATGTGCTCGATCATGGTGTCGCGCCATTCGGCGAGTTGTTCGTAGGTGCCGCCGCCGAGGACGAATTGCATCGACTGGTCCATGCTGCCGCCACCGCCGAAGCCCTGGGGCATGATCGGGAATGCCTGAACGCCGGGGAGGTCGGCGAGGCGTGAGCGGATCTCGTCCATGATCGGCCAGGCCGCGCGCCGGTTGTCCCAGTCGCTCAGGTTGACGATGACAAAGCCACCGTTGAAGTTCTCGATGGTGCCCCAGCCGCGTGGCGCACGCACCAGGATCCGCTCGACCTCGCCACGCTCGCGCAGTGGCAGCAGCCGTGCCTCGATCTCGTCCATGTAGTCGAGCATGTAGTCGTAGGTGGCGCCGGGAGGCCCGTTGATCAGCACGAAGAAGGTGCCGCGATCCTCCTGGGGAGTGTACTCCCGGGGCAGTTGAGCGTTGAGCCAGACCATGGTCCCGATCAGGGCGAGAAACAGCGCCATGACCGGCCAGCGCCAGCGCAGCACGCGTTCGAGCATGCGACGATAGACGGCACGGCTGGCGTCCAGGGCGCGGTGCACGCCGTGGGCAATGCGGCCTTCATGCATGTCGCGCTTGAGGACCTTGGACGCCATCATCGGCGTCAGGGTCAGTGCCAGCAATGTGGAGATGGCAACGGCGGCGGCCAGGGTCAGGGCGAATTCCGAGAACAGCCGGCCGATGTCGCCTTGCAGAAAGCTCAGCGGAACGAACACCGCGATCAACACCAGGGTGGTGGCAATCACCGCGAAGGCGATCTGGCGACTGCCCCGGTAGGCGGCCACCAGCGCCGTTTCACCGAGCTCTTGCATGCGTCGGTGGATGTTCTCCAGCACCACGATGGCGTCGTCGACGATCAGGCCGATGGCCAGCACCAGGGCGAGCAGGGTCAGCAGGTTGATGGTGAAGCCCATGGCCGCCAGGGCGGCGAAGGTGCCGACCAGGGCGATGGGCACGGTGACTGCCGGGATCAGGGTGGTGCGAAGGTTGCCGAGGAAGACGAAGATCGCGACCACCACCAGCGCCATGGCGATGAACAGGGTCCGCACGACTTCGAAAATGGCGTTGGAGACGAAGGTGGAGGCGTCATGGTGGAGCTTGAGTTCCATGCCGTCCGGCAGGGTCGGCGCGACGCGGGCCAACTCCGCCTTGACCGCTTCGGAGAGGGCCAGGACGTTGGCGGTGGACTGTTTGCGGATGCCCAGGCCGACCATGGGCACGCCATTGCCCCGGAACAGCGAGCGTTCCTCCACCGCGCCGATTTCCACGCGGGCCACATCGCCCAGGCGGACCAGATAACCGTTGTCGTCCCGTGACAATGCCAGGGTCCGGAAGTCCTCGGGGGTGGCGAAGTTGCGAGGCAGGCGCACCATGAACTGACGGTCCAGGGACTCCACGGAACCGCCGGGCAACTCGACGTTTTCCTCGCGCAGGGTATCCTCGACGTCGCTCACGGTGAGGCCCCGGGCGGCCAGGGCGTTGGCATCGAGCCAGACGCGCATGGCGTATTCGTAGCCGCCGCCGACGATGACCTGAGAGGCGCCATCCTGTACCGAGAAGCGGTCGGTGAGATAACGCTCGGCGTAGTCGGTGAGCTCGCCGATGTCGTAGTCGCTGCCCGACAGGGAGAGCCAGATCACGATATCGGAGCCCGAGTCTTCCTTGCGCACCTCGGTGGCGTCGGCGGCATCGGGCAGGTTATCCCGAGCGCCGGCGATGCGGTCACGGATGTCGTTGGCCGCCGCGTCGATATCCTTGTCCAGGCCGAACTCCACGCTGATGCTGGAGCTGCCATCCTCGCTGGACGAGGAGATCACCTCGATGCCGCTCACGCCGCTGATGCGATCTTCCAGCACCTGGGTGATGCGGGTTTCCACCACGCTGGCCGATGCACCGGGATAGTCGGTATCGATACTGACCACGGGTGGATCGATGGAGGGATATTCCTGCAACGGCAGGCGATCGAGCGCGAGCAGGCCGAAGGCCACGATCAATGCCGCCAGTACCGTGGCCAGTACCGGACGCTGAACGGAAATGTCGGACAGGCGCATCAGGCATCTCCTGCATCGCGGTTGGCCTCGAGCAGTTCACGTACCGAGGTGTCATCATCGGCGATGCCCAGCAGGCGAATCCGCGCCCCGTCGTGGGCGCGCTCCACGCCGTGGCTGACGATCAGGTCGCCGGCGGCGAGCCCCTCGAGGATCTCCGCTTCCCCGGGGCGTCGTTCGCCGACTCGGACCTGACGGCGCGTTACACGATCGTCATTGCCTTCGTCTATGACCAGTACATAGTGACGCTCGCCTTCGGGAATCAGCGCCGCCTCGGGTATCGCCAGGGTCTGCCGAGGGTGAAGAGGCACGGTGACTTCCATCAGCATGCCGGGGCGCAGCTTGCGCTGCGGGTTGTCGATCAGGGCGCGAATCGACACGCTGCGACTGACGGGATCGACGCGGGTGCCGATGGTGGCGATTTCTCCCTCGAAATCGGATTCCGGGAAGGCGGCGCTGGTGGCGGTGAGCGACATGCCGGGTGACAGGGAGCCGAGCGCCACCTCGGGGACCTGGAAATCGAGCTTCATGCGGTCGATCTTGTCGAGTGTCGCCAGCTCGGTGCCCGGCGTGACCAGGGTGCCGACGCTGATCTGGCGAAAACCGACCACCCCCGAAAACGGTGCCTGAACCTGGTAATTGTCGAGCTGGGCCTCCAGGGACTCGACTTCTGCCTGTGCCTGGCGAAGCTGGGCGCGACTGTCTTCGGCGTCGGCGCGGGTTCCCAGGTTGCGCTGCTGCAACTGGGTGAGGCGGTTTACCGCCGACCGGCGTTCGTCACGCAAGGCCTCGGCAGCGCGCAGGTCGGCTCGAGCCTCGGCATCGGAGAGGCGTACCAGGACGTCGCCGGCCTCGACTCGCTCGCCGCCCTCGAACTCGAGACCGGTGATGGTCTCGGTCACGGTGGCCGACAGGGTCACGCTCTCGTCGGCCTTGAGGGTGCCCAGAGCATCCAGCGGGTCGCTCCACCGGGCAAGCTCGGCGCGGGCGGCGATCACCGCGGTGGGTTCCCGGGAAGACGGGTCCTGAGCGAACAGGGGAGACGCCAGGCTCAGGCCGAGCAAGAGTAGCGACAGGCGTTTCCGCCAACAGGCGGCTTCGGGTCTCGAGATCATGACGGGCTCGTTGGGTCCAGCGGGTGGTGAGATCGGGCCTCCAGCCCTGGCTAGGGTCTGTACGAAAAGTGCCTGCACTCGGTGATACGGTGTTGAAATCGGTCTCAAACTGCTCATTTACTCCTTGTAAACTGCGCTTTCTCGACCGATTTCGCCTTGTCTCACCTTCGCTCGCCGGCTTTTCGTACAAGACCCAGCATGTCCCAGATTACCCTGCTTCGAGAACCAGAGTGTGGCAAGAATGCACAAGTTCTGATCCGCCATCGGCGGCGTGCTCTGCTAGAATGCGCGGTTTTGCGTTGCCATGGGCATGATGGGGAGACGGCGTGCGTTCTGCAGGGGAGAGGGGCATGACATACGACGTGGTCGTGATCGGTGCGGGCGCCGCGGGCCTGATGTGCGCCTTGACGGCGGGGTACGCAGGACGCCGCGTGCTGGTGGTGGATCATGCCAACAAGGCCGGCAAGAAGATCCTGATGTCCGGGGGCGGTCGCTGCAACTTCACCAACATGGCGACCACGCCGGCGAACTTCTTCTCGCGCAATCCGCATTTCTGTATCTCGGCGCTCAAGCGCTATCGTCCCGAGCATTTCGTGGAGCTGGTCGAGCGGCACGGCGTCGAGCACGTGGAAAAGGCGCCGGGGCAGCTGTTCTGCGCCGGTTCGGCGAAGGAACTGCTGGATGTGCTGCTCACCGAATGCGACTGGGCCGGCGTCGACCTGCGTCTCAAGACCTCGGTGAAGACGGTGGAGCGACTGGGCGAGGGCATGCGACTGTCGACCAGCCTGGGGCGCATCGACGCGGGGGCGGTGGTGGTGGCGACCGGTGGCCTGTCGATTCCGACCATGGGTGCCACGGGGTTCGGCTATGACATCGCCCGCCAGTTCGGCCTGGACGTCACCGAGACCCGGGCCGCCCTGGTGCCCTTCACGCTGACGTCGAACTGGAAGGCGCGTGCAGCCTCGCTGGCCGGCCTCAGTCACGAGGTGGTGGTGCGCTGCAATGGCGGCGAGTATCGCGAGCCGATGCTGTTCACCCATCGAGGCCTCTCCGGGCCTGCCATGCTGCAGATTTCCAGCTACTGGCAGGCCGGCGATGCCCTGACCATCGACCTGTTGCCCGATACCGATGCCTTCGACGCCCTGGTGGCCGCACGCCGGGAGACACCCAAGCGGCGTCTTGCCACCTGGCTCGCCGAGCGGCTGCCGCGTCGCCTCGCTCAGGCGATGGTGGAATGGTATGGCGGGGATACCCCCCTTGCCGAGTGCTCCAATGCCACGTTGACGGCCTGGGCCGGTCATCTCAACGACTGGCATCTGAAGCCTGCCGGCACCGAGGGCTGGCGGACCGCCGAGGTGACCCTGGGCGGCATCGATACCCGTGATCTGTCGTCCAAGACCTTCGAGGTCCAGGGCCTGCCACCGCTGCGTTTCATCGGCGAGGTGCTCGATGTCACCGGCGAGCTAGGCGGCTACAACTTCCAGTGGGCTTGGGCCTCCGGTGTGGCCTGCGGGCAAGCGGTGTAGCGGCAGGCTGGCCAGTCGCCGCTCCCTGCCTTCTATACTGAGGGTGTCATCGCGAAGGGAGGCTGCCATGGGCAAGTCGCTGCAACGCCGTCGCCTGGGGAGCGTGGTCGGTGAGGTCGGGCTGGACCTGCTGAATGATGCGCGCCGAGCCAGGCCGCGCATCATGGATCCCGAGGATGCCGAGGGGCTGCATGATTTCCGCGTGGCGGTACGTCGCTTGCGGGTGTGGCTACAGGCCTATCGGGATCAGCCCGGTGTTTCCTTTCCCAAACCCTTGAGACGCGAGCTGCGCGATCTGGCCCGGGCGACCAATCGGGCTCGGGATGGCGAGGTGATGCTGGTCTGGCTGGAGCAGACGCTACCCATGCTGCCCGTCGCCGAGCGTGGCGCGGGCGAGTGGTGGCGGCAACGCCTCGAGCACGAGGTGTCGGAGGCCTACGACGCGGCGAACCTGGCGATCGAGACCCACTTTTCCGGGCTGGAGGCCCGTCTGCAATCACGGCTCGACAACCTGCGAACCCGCAAGAAAGGCCGGACACCGAGCTTTGGCGAGGCCAGCGCCGAGGTATTGTCGACGCTGCGCCAACGCCTGGTCGCAGAGGTCGAGGCGGCGGGATCCGTGGATGAGGCCGAGTCCCTGCATCGACCGCGCATCACCGGCAAGCGCATCCGCTATCTGTTACGGCCATGGCGCAAGGTGTCGCCGCGTTGTCGGCACGCGGAGCGGGCGATGAAGGATTTCCAGGACGCCTTCGGCGTACTGCATGACGACCTGGTGCGAGGGATGGCGATCCGTGCCATGGCCCTCGATCAGGCGTCCGAGGAACTCGATGCCAGGCTCGCCGAGGCGGCCCGAGGTGCAGCGCCTCGAGCGTCGGCACCGCGTCACCTGCGAGGGTTCATGGGCCTGCTCGGCGAGAACCGGCGGCGCCTGCTGACGCATTACGAGCTTGCTATGGGCGCCGAGGGGGTCGGCAACATCGGGACGCTGTCGGCGCGCCTGGAGTCGGCCGGCACGGCCATGCGCGATGCGTCATCCTAGGCGCTGGTCCAGTTCATGCCACAGGGCCTGGTAGTTCCGGGCGGCGACACTGCGCGGCGCGTAGGTGTGGACCGGAGCGCGCTCGAGTCCCATGCGTTCGACCACGCTGGCCGAGGGAATCACCGTGGAGAGCATCAGCGGCCACTGCGATTGCATGGTGTCGATGACCTCGCAATGCAGCTTGCGACGTCGGTCGGCCAGGGTGATGAAGGGCCAGAAGGTGCAGTCCTGATCCCGGTCGTCGAGGAAGTCTCGCAACTGTTCCAGGGTGCGCAACGAGAGGGTGGTCGGCACGACCGGCACCAGCAGGGCGTCGACGCTCGAGAAGATGTTTTCGGAGAGGTGCGAGAGGCTCGGCGGGCAGTCGAGGATCACCAGGTCGTAGTCGTCGCGAACCGGCTTGAGGATCTGACGCAGGTGGCTGTTGCCGCGCTTGGCCAGCAGACGGTCCATTTCCCGCGAGGCCAGGGCCGCCGGAAGCAGGTCGAGGTCGTCCACCTGGGTGGATCGGATCACCTTGTCGAAGGACGCCTTGCCCTTGACCAGTTTTTCAACGCCGCCTCGTATCTTGGGCTTGCTGCGCAGGTAAAAGCTGGTAGCGGCCTGGGGATCGAGGTCCCAGAGCAGCACGCGGTTCCCGGCGCGGGCGGCCTGGGCGGCCAGGTTCACGGCCGAGGCGGTCTTGCCGACGCCGCCCTTGATGCTGTAGAGCGCCAGCATGCGCATGGGGGGTGGACTCCTTGATCGTCATTATCCGGTTATCGGCTTGACACATAACCATAACAGGAGTGACACACGAGAATGTTACGGCGCGATGATATTAACCCGGCAAACTTTTATGTTGGGTTAATCGCGGCACAGGGAAGTGCCGCCGCCGGCCGTCAGGCTGGCGCGAGCCCGCGCCACACCAGAAGATCCACGTATCTGCGCCAGCGTGGTGCGGGCGACAATCAAATAGATCAGGACGATCTATTTGATTGCCAGGTTAATAGATGGCGGCGAACCGCTCGGGCGCGCCGGCGCGAAGGGGAACGTTCAGTGACGACTGGGCAGCAGTGTCTGGAGTCGCTTCAGGGTCAGGGCACCGAGAACCAGGTGTCGCCCGAGCTTCAGTGCCTTGCCTGGACGTCGCAGCAGGGGCCAGAGTAACAGGCCGCCCACCGTCAGGGCCGGCGTGCGATAGCGCCTCGCCAGTTGCCAGCCGGCCTCGAACGGGCCGGCCGCATCGTGCCAACGCTCGGCGGCCAGCAGGATATCGACGCGTTGCTGCTCGATGGTCGCCTCGAGCGCGGCCTTGCGTTCACGACGGTCCGGCTCATTCCTGCGCGTCACGTTGCGACTCCACCAGTTCGCGGTCCAGGGCCAGGTGCTTCAGGGTGCTGGCCAGCAGGGTGGGGCGACGTGCCAGGTGCATGACCCAGGCCGCCAGCCCCGCGCCGCCGAACAGCAGGACGCCGGCGCTGACGGCAATCGCGGTCAGGCGGTGGCTGTCCCAGAAGGCGACGATGATCAGGGCGGTCAAGGCGCCCAGGCCGAGCAGCAGCAGGATCAGGCTGAGCCCGGCCAGCATCAGCAGGGTGATCAGCCGGGCGCGTTCTTCCTCGAGTTCGAGCACGGCGAGACGCAGGCGCGTCTCGCCGGTGGCCAGCAGGCTGCCCAGCAGGCGCTTGGCGGCGTCGAACAGACGCTGTGCCGGTCCTTGGCTCGCCGACATCAGCGCCGCCCGAGCAGCATGCCGACGACAACCCCGACGGCGGCACCGATGCCGATGCTGGTCCAGGGGTTGTCATGGACGTAACGGTCGCAGGCATCGGCCTGGCGCGTCACATTGTCGCGAGCTTCGTGGTAGACGCGCTCGCCGCGGGCCTCGAGGCGAGCGCGGGTATCCTTGAGGCTCTTCTCGGCGCGTTCGCGCAGTTCCTTGACGTTGTTGCGCGAGTCGTCGGCGGTGGCGTTCACCAGTTCCTCGACGGTCTGGGTGAGGTTGTTCAGGTCTTCCCTGAGCTGCTGGGAAGCTTCACGGCTATGTGGAGTGCGATCGGTCATCGGGTCTTCCTCTGACGGTACATGACAGGTCCAGCATAGCAGGCGCCGTTTGCGGCGCAATCATTCTGGAGTCCGCTCAGCGCTCGAATTCGCCCGAGGAAAACAAGGGGTTCAGGCTGAACCCGATACCGAGTCGGTGCACGCTGCGGTCATAGTCGATCAGGCTGTCCCCGTAGCCATGGAAGTACTGGACATGACCGCGGACCTTGCCGAACAGCGGCCAGGAATAATCGAACTGGGCACCCATGTGGCCGCTGTCCGGGTTGCCGCGCCACATCAGGCTGGCTTCGTGACCGTCGAACAGTCGCCGTGCCACGGTGACATCGCCATAACCCACGAAATCCTTGATGTCGGGATTGTCGTCATCTTCCTCGGATTCCGGTACCCGCCAGAAGGGCGCCAATGAGACGGCCCAATCATCGTTGACGAAGGTGCTGGTCAGGATGACGCGGTTCCAACTGCGTGACATGTCGCCGGAACGTCCGTTGGATTGGTGGTTGAGCGAGAGCCGATTGTGAATATTGGTCCAGCCGGCGAATGCCCAGTCGTTGTCGAAATCGGCGAAGATTTCGGGTTCATAGTTGGTCTCGCGGAACGGTGAGGAGGCATCCGTGTTGTAGGCCTGCCACCAGCTGCGCTGGGTATAGCCGAAATAGAGGTCGCCGCCGGCGGGCAGCAGTTCTTTGGCGAGTTCGAATTTGGCGCTGAACTGGAATTGCATCTCCATGCGATCAGCATCGGCCCCATCGTCGATGCCATCGAGGGTACGGTCGCCAGGACGGGCGGTATAGCTGAATGGCAGCAGGTAGTTGCGCCGGTGCGTGGTGATGGCGAAGGGATTGTGCTCGGATTCCTGTTCGAGCAGGCGGCGCTTGGCCACTGACTCTTCCAGTTCCTGATTCTGGCCGTCCTCGGCGGGCACCTCGGTGCGAGGGACCGTAGCGGTGTCGTCGCGCAGGCGTCCGCGCAGTTGCCGGAGTTCCGACTGCAGGGACTGAATGCGTGATTCGATGGCTTCCCGCTCGGCGTCGGTGAGCGACTCGGCGGCCGCCCCCTCGGAAACCAGGCCAACCAGCATCAGGGAAAGAATGAGTCGTGAGGGCTTCATGCGCCGCCTGCAATTACCGGGGTATAGGACGCCGTTTCTACCATGCCGGTGAGGCAAGTCAACTGTGGCGGCATGGCGACGTCTGGAATTGCCTTGTCGGCGATATGCATCGAGAATCACAGGAATCCCCTTGGTGTCACCGACGATGAGGTGTCCGTGAGCGTAGTGTCGCACCGTGCCGGCATGAAAGTATTGCACATTGTTTGCCTGTTGATGGTCCTGGTCGGCTCGACGGCCTGGGCGGTCGAGCCACCGACCCGCGAGACGATCGAGCAGCGCCTGGACGAATTGCGTCCGTCCGAGGGCCAGGAGCCCGATGCAGCCACTCAGGAAAAGATCGATATCCTGCAGGCGGCACTCGATGATCTGGCGGCGAAGAAAACCGCCGAGACGCGGCTCGAGGATCTCGAGGCGCGAGTGGAACGTGCACCCGCTGAACTCAGGGAATTGCAGCAGGCCCTGTCGGAGAACCAGGACGAGGCACCCACGGCCTCCCTGGAAGCGTTGGAGTCGCTGGAGCTGGGGACGCTGGAGGAGCGTCTGGAGGAGGCTGCCGAGGCGTTGCGTCGCGATCAGGATCGTCTATCGGAAATCGAGACGCGCCTGCTCGGCACCCAGACATTGCCCGAACGCGCCCAGCAGGGCATTTCCGACGCGACCCAGACCGTGGAGGAGAGCCGCCGTACGCTCGAGGACCTGGCGGCCCGCGACGTCGACGCAAGCGACCCACGCCATATTCGGGCTCGTGTCCAGCGAGCCCTGGCCGAGCAGCGCCTGGCGTTGCATCAGCGGGAACTGGCGACCAATTCCCGGTTGCGGGAACTGGCACAGCAGCGTCGCGACTTGCTCGAGCGTCGCGTGACCAGCCAGGAGGCCCAGGTATTGACCCTGCGGCGGCTGATCGACCAGCGCCGCAGGGAGCGCTCCGAGCAGGCCATCGCCGAGGCCGTGCAGGACGAGCCCGATGACGTGGCGAGCCATCCGTTGGTCAGCGAGGCTCAGCGCGTCAATCGAGACATGAGTCTGGAGCTGTTGCGCATCACCAGTCGTGCCAACGAGCTGGTGCGGCAGGGGCTCGAGGCACGGCGGCAGCTCGACCAGGTACGTCAGCTCCAGCGGGGCATGGATGAGCACGTGGAAGCGATTCGCGGCAGTACCCTGCTGTCACAGATCCTGCGCGAACAGCGCCAGGCCTTGCCCAAGGTCGAGGTGCGAGGCGGGTTGAAGGACGAGATCGCCGACTGGCGACTACGCCAGTTCGAGCTGGATCGGCAGCGCGAGTCGCTCAAGAATGCCGAAGCGCTGGCGCGGGAACGGATGGAGAATGCGACGGGCGACGAGGTGTCGACGGCATTGGTCGCGCCGTTGTCCCAGTTGTTTCGCGCGCGCCGCGATCTAATGGATCAGCTCGAGCCGACCTATGGCGAGATGCTCAGCGCGGCCATCGAGCTGCAGCTCCATCAGCAACAATTGCTGTCCACCAGCCGTTCGCTGCGCGACACCATCGACAAGCAACTGTTCTGGGTGGCCAATGCGCGCCCTCTGGATCTTGCCTGGTTGCTCAAGCTGCCGGATCACCTGATGACCGAGTGGCGGGAAGGCGAATGGCGTCATGTCTTGCCGAATCGCTGGACGATGCCAGATGCCGGGGCATTGCTGGCCGTACCGCTGCTGCTGCTGGCGGCAGGGCTGCTGATGCTCAGGCAGCACCTCAAGCGCCGACTGCTGCGCCTGCACGATGAGATCGGCCATCTGCGGCGTGACAGCCAGGCCCATACCCCCAAGGCGGTGTTGTTCAATGCCCTGTTGGCGATCCCCTTGCCTTTGACCCTGGCGAGTATCGGCGTGGTGCTGGTGATGGGAGGGCAGGGAGTCGCTCCGGACATCGGTGGGTCGCTGGCGCAGGTCGCCCTGGCCTGGGCGGTGGTGGCCTGGGCGCGCCGCTTGCTGGTCGCCGACGGCGTCGCCGTTCGCCAGTTCTACTGGCCGCCGGCCTATGTGGCGAGGCTGCGCTACTGGTCGTTCTGGTTGCTCGCGGCGATGATTCCGGTTCTGCTGGTTGCGCCCCCCGCCCGCGATGCCGGCATCAACCTCAACCACCGTCCCCTGGCCATGGCCGTGCTGCTGGCAGGGTTTGCGGGGATGAGCCTGTCGCTGGCCAAGCTGATCATGGCCCATACGCCTTTCTTCGGCGTCAAGTTCTTTCGACTGGTACTCGGGTTGGCGATGGCGGCGGTGCCACTGCTGCTGGGGGGGCTGGTGGTGTCCGGCTATGCCTATACGGCCTTGAGCCTGGTCAGCCGGTTCGTGATCACCCTGTACGTGCTGGGTGTCTGGATTCTCGTCGAGGCGGCGGTGGTGCGTGGCCTGGCCGTGGCTGCCCGTCGCCTGGCCTATCGTCGTGCCCTGGCGCGTCGACGCGCCCTGCAGGAGCATGAGGGCGAGAGCGGGCTGGATGTCGTCGAGGAGCCGCCACTGGACATGCAGCAGGTCAACCAGCAGTCCTTGCGCCTGGCCAAGCTGGCGTTGTTGATCGGCTTCCTGGCCGTGCTCTACCTGGTCTGGGCCGATCTGCTTACCGTGTTCGGTTACCTGGAACAGGTCATGCTGCTGGGTGGCGAGGGCCAGCAGGGGGCCGAGCTGGTGGGCGGCGCGGTGTCGGTGGCCGATACCATCGTGGCCTTGCTGACCATTGCCTTGACCCTGATGCTGGCGCGTAACCTGCCCGGACTGCTCGAGGTGATGGTGCTGTCGCGACTGGAGCTCAAGCAGGGCAGTGCCTACGCCATCAGCTCGCTGCTCTCCTACACCATCGTCGGCACCGGCGTGGTCATGGCGCTGGGAACGCTGGGCGTCTCCTGGGGCAAGCTTCAGTGGCTGGTGGCGGCGCTGGGCGTCGGGCTGGGCTTCGGGCTGCAGGAGATCTTCGCCAATTTCATCTCGGGGTTGATCATCCTCTTCGAGCGCCCGGTGCGCATCGGCGACACCATCACGCTCGGTCATTTGACCGGCACGGTGAGCCGTATCCGCATCCGAGCGACCACGGTCACCGATTTCGATCGCAAGGAAATCATCATTCCCAACAAGACATTCGTCACCGACCAGCTCATCAACTGGTCGTTGTCGGATAACATCACGCGGGTGATCCTGACCTACGGGGTGGAACTCGGCTCCGATCATCGCCTGGTACAGCGCCTGTTGCAGCAGGCCGCCGACGAGAACGAGCGAGTGCTGCACGATCCGCCGCCGGAAATCTTCTTCATGCGCTACAGCGAGAATGCCATGGAGTACGAGCTGCGCATCTACGTCAACAGTCTCGGCGATCGGCTATACGCTACCGACGAACTCAACGGGCGGGTCGGCGAGCTGTTGGCCGCGCACGACTTGAGCATTGCCTTCAACCAGATGGACGTCTGGCTGCACCGTCGCGACGGGGCTCGTACCAAGCTGCCGTCCCGGTCGTCCTCGCCGTCTTCGGGGAGCGAAGCGCCACGTCATCCGCCACCCGGCGCGGCGGGGGATCCCGGTGATGTGGATGGTGGCGGCGATGGTGGGCGTTAAGAGGGTGGTGACAAACGCCGCTTTTTCGGCTGATTTCGCCTGGCCTGGCGGTCGCTCGTGACGTTTGTAAACACTCTCTTGGGTGTCTCAGCGTCGTCGAGCGTACAGGAGAAACTCGCGGTTGCCGTCGCCGCCGCGAATCGGACTTTCGCGCCAGTGGTGAATCGCGAAACCGGTGGTCTCGCAGGCGGCACGCAACTTCGCTTCCACGTCGGCGTAGCGGTGCGGTTCGGTGACCAGCCCCTGAGCGTTGACCCCTTCGGGGCCGACTTCGAACTGTGGCTTGACCAGTGACAGCAGTTCGCTGCCCGCGGGCAGGATGGCAGCCAGTTCGGGCAGGATCAGGGTCTGAGAGATAAAGGCAACGTCCATGACGGCGACGTCCACAGGATGCGAGCGCAGCGCCTCGAGCAGCCGGGCGTCGTCGCGCATGGCCCGGGCATTCAGGCCTTCCAGGCAGAGGACGCGATCATCTTCGCGCAAGCGGTCATCGAGCTGGCCGCGGCCTACCTCCACGCCTACCACGTGGCGAGCGCCGTGGCGCAATGCGCAGTCCGTGAAGCCGCCGGTGGACTGGCCCACGTCGAGGATGCCCCGGCCGCTCAGGGGGAGCGACAGGGTCTCCAGCAGGGCTTCGAGCTTGAGGCCGGCCCTGGACACATAGCGTTCTTCGGGATCTTCATCGACCATCAGCTCCACCGTCTCGGCGAGTTTTTCGCCGGGGCGCCTCAGGACCTTGCCGTCGTCTGTCCGACGTACCCGACCATGACGAATCAGTCGCTGGGCGCGGGTGCGTGAGCGGGCCAGGCCCTGGCCGAGCAGGAGTTGATCGAGGCGTGGCATGATGAGCGGTTCCGGCAGCGAAAAGCGCCATTATGTCATAACGAATGATGGGGCCGGCGCACCGCGGATCCGGTGCGCCGGCCCCGTGGGTATCAGGAACGCGGAGGGGCGCCCCTGGAGGCTTGCAGCCCTGCCGGCGGAAGGCGATCGGCTCCCCAGCTGCGCTCGATAAAGCCGATGACGCGGTCGAGCTCCTCCTGGGGTACCTCGGCCAGTTCGCCGCGTTCCAGTGGGTCGTGGTGGAAGATGTAGAGACGGGAAGCGAACTGGTCGAAGGGCAGCGAGGCTTCGCCGAAGCGCTCGCCCCGACCGGCGGTGCTGACCGTGACGCCATCGCCCCAGTTCTGTCCGCTGTCGTTGTTGGGGTTGTAGAAGTAGACGCGGGTGATGCCCTCGGGATCGATCCCGGCGCGCAGGATCGTGATGGCGTGCCAGCCGATGAACCGGGCGGCGCTGTCGGTCACGGCGATGCCCGCCGGCTGAGGGTGGATCAATGGCTGGTTGCCGTTGTAGTCGGGATGGTAGCTGGCATAGAAATGGCGCAGGAAGGTGTCCAGTTCGCTCAGCTGGCCGCTGGCCACATCGACGTTGATGCGAAAGCCGCGTCCCGACCACCAACCGTGAAACTCGGGGTTGACCCAACGGTGCGGATCGCCTTCCCGGCCGATGCAACGACGGCCCATTTCGGCATAGATCCGGTCCAGGTGGGGCACCACGATCAATGAGACCGGGTCGAGATCCATGGGCAATTCGTTGGCCACGCCTGACAGGCTCGCCATTGACGAGATCGGCTGGCCCTCGAAGTGCATGATGATCTCGTCGTCCCGGGCCGCCCAGGCGACCATCTGCAGCAGATAGTCGGGATCGTTGTAGGCCCACATCGACAAGGCTCGCGCCGATTGGCAGGTCGGATTGTTGCCCTGGCCGATTCCCAGCGGCAGTCCCAGCATGCAGAGCACGCCTTCCAGCAGCCTGGCACGGGGCGGAACGCTCTCGCCGTAGGCCAGGTTGAGGCGCAAGCGGGACCACTCCGATATCACCAGGCCAAGCTGGCGCCACATGGCCGGTGCCACCGGCGGCTGATAGAGAATGCCACGTTCGAGCAGCAGTGCCAGGCCATAGGCCGCCTGGGCCGTTTCCGGCAGGATGGCATCACGGATCAGGGCGCGTACCAGTTCCCGGTAGCACAGCAGACCATCACGTCCCGTGGCGGAGAGACCCAGTGCCTCGGCAAGCAGATGATCGCTGTGATCGGTGAGGTGCAGCAGCAGCACGGGATGATAGGGCGATACCAGGCCCGTGTCGTGCATGGCCCGTGCGAAGCCCGTGGCCTCCGCCTGCAGGGCGGTCGCATCCATGCTTTCCAGGCGCTCGCGATAGATATCGACGCCGGGATCCTCTCGACAGGCCTGGGTCGGGCCGAACAGCGAGCTGACGAGGCGGTCGGCCCCTTGCCCGCTGGCGCCCAGGTCGATGGCCGGATCGGCCTGACAGATCGCGATCTGCGTGATCATGCGCTTGACCGGCTCGACCTGGATCGGTCGCTGATTGAGGATGCGCCAGATCTCGTCGATCAACTGGTCGATGATGTATTCATAGCCGATGCGCGTGGCCAGATGCTGGAACAGCTGGCGAGGCAGGTTGACCAGCCGCCCTTGGGTGGCCCGCTCCGCTTCGGTGGGGGCACCGAACAGCAACGAGAGGTTCAAGGCCATGACCTGGGTCATGTAATGGTGCGCCTGCTCGGTGGAGATCAGCGGATGGCGTGTCTCGCCCTTGGCGACGGGCAGCAGGCGCAGCTCGCTCAGGGCCTCGATCACGACGGTGTTCGGGTCGGGACTATGCAGCGCCTGAACGGTCAACGAGGGCAGCAGAAATTGGGGCGTTTCCCAGTCGGAGCCTTGGAAGATGCCCGCGATCTCCATTTCCGCGGCCCGGGATTCCACTGCCGCGCATCCGCCGTCCTGCAGCATGGCCCGACGAGCCGTGTCCAGCACCTGGGGTAACTTGCCGGGCTTGGCAAAGGCCGGTGCCTCGGCCAACTGGCGGATGGCGGTATCCAGCCTGGTCAGCAGGGCGGCGAGCCTGCCGTCGTCGGACGACTCGCCGTTCTGGGGGTGGTTCGATTGCGTCGTCACGCGGACTCCCGATCATCACTTTTCGTCATGACGCCCCGTTCAGACATAGAAATCAAGTTCTTCCAGCGTCTTGAGCAGGTCGCGCAGGCGATGGGGATCGTCGCCCTTGAAGTAGGTCAGGCCCCAGTGAGTCCCGAAGGCAGTACGCTTGGTGACGGTTTCCTGCAAGGGGGGCGTGAGTTCGTGAGATTCGAAGTAGGGGTGATCTTCCACTTCCTCGGGAATTTCCAGGCGACTGACGACGCGCAGGCGCGGATAGACGCCGAAGCAGCCGGCGTAACCGTCGGCATCGACGACTTCCTTCGGGAAGAAGGCGGCGACTTCCTCGGGGGTGGCCCTGGGATCGAAGACCAGCATGCTGGCCTGGTAGGCGTTGAAGCCGTAGACACGCTCGAGGAGCTCGAAGACCTTGAAGCCGGGCGGGCGATAGGCGACTTCGCCGAAATACATCTCGCCGTCGCTGGTGACGAAGTACTCCGGGTGGATCAGGCCGAACTCGATATCGAAGGTCTTGATCAGTTTCTCGATCTGGGCGGTGATCTGCGGACGGTAGCGCTCGAGCTCGGGAGAGGCGGGCACGAACACCGAATAGCCCAGGGTCACGTACTCGGAGATATTGAGAAAGGCGATCTTGCCGTTGTGGATCCAGGCCTCTACGGCGAACTCCCAGCCATCCAGGTGGGACTCCATCAGCACCGGGAATTCCTCGTCCGGAATGGTATCGACCTCGTCGGGGGTGCGAATCACCCGATGGCCCAGGCAGCCGGCCTTGTCGAATGCCTTGAGGTGAATGGGGTCGTTGGGATCGCCGTCGAGCTTGAGCAGCGTCTGGTTGACCCGCTTGAGAAAGCGAACGACGTCGTCCTTGTCGTGGGCTTCTTCGAAGATGCCGACGCGGATGCCGCCGAGCTGTGCGCGTCGCTTCATCAGGGCCTTGTCGCGCAGCAACAGCGATTGCCCATAGAGCCGCGGATTGTCGAGCAGCACCGAATTGATGGCACCCGCCCATTCCACCGTTTCCTCGTATAACGGGATGGCGACGTCGACGCCCATTTCCTTGAGCGTTTCGGCGATCTCCATGGAGCGGTCGTTCAGGCGCTCGAAGTTCCAGGAAACGTAGGGGAGGTCGTGCTTCTGGCAATACTCCTCTGCCCAGTCAGGCGCCACGACCACATAGCGGCGGTCGAAGTTCTCGGCGGCCTCGATGGCATTCAGGCTCCAGCCCAGCAGGGCGATGTAACCCTTGTCGGGGTCTTTCTGCATAGGTACCTCCTCAGGGTAAACGACGACGTGCCGGCACTCGGATGACCGCACGCTCATGGTGTTCAGCATAGCCGAGTTCCATGGTGGCCGGGCGTATCCGGCGTCAACGGTACCCCCCGTTCGGTCGTCGAGGCTTGCTCGGGGCCATCACGCTTGTTATAGTGCGCGCCCTCGATAAGCACTTGATCGCACGTCGAGTTCGGCATCAAAACATGTCGTCTGTGGTGGCCCCGTCGGTCCTCCCGCAACGCTAGATCGCAAACCCCGCCAGGCCCGGAAGGGAGCAACGGTAGTGATGGACGCGTGTGCCGGGATGTGGCTGTCGGGGCCGCCTCCATTTCGGCCTTGTGTTTCGATGGCCCGATGCGGGTTCTCCTTCCGCTCGTTTCTCCTCATCTCCCTGTCTCTGTATTTCCCTGTCGTCAGCGCTCCACCGCGTTTTCTCGATGGCAATCGTCGCTCGCCTATGGCTCGCTTGATGAAACGAAGCGTCGAGCCGATCATCCAAGGCAGTGGCGAACGCGATAAGGAGGCCAGGATGAACGCCAAGCGCATTCTCGATCAGTTGATGAAACAAGCTGGCAGCAGCGGCTCCGGGTCGGGCGGTACAGACCTCAAGGGCATGGTCGATAGCCTGTCGTCCCAGTTGGGTGGCGGCAGTGGCCAGAAGGGCGGCCTGGATCCGAAACAGCTGCTGGGCGGGGGCGCCCTGGGCATGTTGGTCGGCTCCAAGCGGGGGCGCAAGATGGGCGGCAAGGCGCTCAAGTATGGCGCCATCGCCGGTGTCGGCATGCTGGCCTGGAAGGCCTGGCAGAATTCCCGAGGTAATACCGGCAGCAGTGTCGAAGGCGAAGAAACGCGAGAGGGTCGGCCCATGGATCACCTCGAAGGCAACCAGCAGGAACAACGTAGCCTCGAACTGCTCCAGGCGATGATCATGGCGGCCCGCGCCGATGGCCATATCGACGAACGAGAACGCGCCTTGCTCGCCGAGCAGATCGACGAGATGGGCGCCGATGACGAGCTGCATGACTGGGTGGAGCGTCAGCTCAAGGCGCCGCTCGATGCGCTGGCCCTGGCCCGTCAGGCAGACTCTCCCCAGGCGGCTCGGGAGATGTACCTGGTCAGCGTCGCGGTGATCGACGACGACAACCCCATGGAGCGCGCCTGGCTCGACCAACTGGCATCCGCGCTGGGGCTCGATGATTCGCTCAAGCGCGAGCTGGAGCAGCAGGCGGTATCTTCCTGAAATGCCTGTTCCTGGATGCTACGCTTTGTCTGAAAACTGGCTGCGCTTGCTCACCCAGCGTTAAAAATCGACTCAAAATACTCATTTAAACGGCGTAAACTCCGTCTTCTGACTCGTGACATCCCTGTCACTCGCTCTCCGAGCAGCGGAGCGGCCCAAATCGTCCATCCTGACGATTTGTCGTCGATTTTTGCCTTGTGACCCACATGGATGTGGGAAATGCGCTGGCCCGCCGGGAGCGGGCTTAGCCCTGACTATCGCTCGCCGACTTTTCAGACAAAGCTTGGATCCGGCGATATCCTGTCAGGCTTCCGAGATGCCCAAGGATCCGATGCCGATGTTGACCTTTCACAGCGCCGCCACCCAGCAACGCCGAGCCCGCACCGAGCTGGACGGCGGCGTTCTGGTGACGCCGTACGAGTGCCCCGAGCGGGTCGATCTGGTACTGAAACGTGTCCAGGAAAGCGCGCTCGGCGAGGTACGTGAGCCCGATGATTTCGGGCTCGACCCCGTGCTCGCCATTCATGACCGTGACTATGTGAACTTTCTCGCCGGATGCTGGGAGGAATGGCGAGCCCTGGGGCGCCAGGGCGAGGCGATCGCCTGGATCTGGCCGACGCGGACCATGCCGGGCGATGTCATTCCCGATCACCTCGATGGACGGCTCGGCCACTATGCGCTCTCGGCGGATACCTCGATCTGCGAAGGCACTTTCGAAGCGGCCCAGGCGAGCAAGGACATCGCCCTGTCCGCGGTACGCCACAGTCTGACCACCGGCGAGCCGAGTTTCGGCCTGTGCCGCCCGCCGGGCCATCACGCCGCCACCGACCAGTTCGGTGGATACTGCTTCTTCAACAACGCCGCGGTGGCCGCCCAGTACGCGCTGGATCACGGGCTCGGCCGGGTGGCGGTGCTGGACGTCGACTTCCACCATGGCAATGGCACCCAACAGATCTTCTATGAACGCGACGATGTATTGTTCCTGTCGCTGCATGGTGATCCGCGCCAATGCTTCCCGTATTTTCTCGGTCATGCCGAGGAGGTCGGTCGTGGACGGGGCGAGGGCTTCAATGCCAATTACCCGTTGCCGCCGGGCACCGACTTCGCGGCCTGGGCGAGGGCGCTGGACGATGCCCTGGAACGCATCCGCGCCGCCGGCTGTGAACTGCTCGTCGTTTCGCTCGGCGTGGACGCCTTCGAGCATGACCCGATCAGCGAGTTCAAGCTGACCAGCGACGACTTCATCGAGGTCGGTCGCCGCCTGGCAGATCTGGGGCTGCCGACGACCTTCCTGCTCGAAGGGGGATACGCGGTGGAGGAAATCGGCATCAATGTCGTCAATGTGCTGACCGGTTTCGAGAGCGGGGCGGCGGCTTGAGTGATCGGCATGGGGAGTGCAGGCACTTGCCGCGACTTTGCGCCCCGGCCACCACCCGGTAGAATGATTCGACTTTTACAGGGTTCGCCGTGGCCGGCGGATCAGATGTCTCCGGCTGCCAGCCGGCCCAGCTGCAAGGATTCCGAGCCGCATGAGCTATCAGGTACTGGCCCGCAAGTGGCGGCCGCGCACCTTCCATGAACTGGTCGGTCAGGAGCATGTCCAGCGTGCGCTGGTCAATGCCCTGGATCAGGGGCGGTTGCACCATGCCTACCTGTTCACCGGGACTCGGGGCGTGGGCAAGACGACCCTGGCGCGGATTCTGGCCAAATGCCTGAACTGCACGGCGGCCGGTGCGGGGGATGAGGGCGTGACCTCGCAGCCGTGCGGACAATGCTCGAACTGCCAGGCCATCGACCAGGGGCGTTTCGTCGACCTGCTCGAGGTCGACGCCGCCTCGCGCACCAAGGTCGAGGATACCCGGGAGCTGCTCGATAACGTGCAGTACGCGCCGACCCAGGGGCGCTACAAGGTGTACCTCATCGACGAGGTGCACATGCTGTCGACCAGCAGTTTCAATGCGCTGCTCAAGACCCTGGAAGAGCCGCCGCCGCACGTGAAGTTCCTGCTGGCGACCACCGACCCGCAGAAGCTGCCGCCCACGGTGCTGTCGCGTTGCCTGCAGTTCACGCTCAAGCACATGCCGCCGGAGCGTATCGTCGGCCATCTCTCGATGGTGCTCGAGGCTGAGTCCGTGCCCTTCGAGGAAAGCGCGTTGTGGCTGCTCGGCAAGGCGGCCGAGGGGTCGATGCGCGATGCCATGAGTCTGACCGACCAGGCCATCGCCTTCGGGCAGGGAGAAATCCACCACGCCGATGTGGCGGCCATGCTCGGCACCCTGGATCATCGGCACGTGCTGGCGCTGATCGAGGCGCTGGCCGAGGCGGATGCCGCCCGGTTGCTGGCCGAAGTCGCTTCGCTGGCCGAGCAGGGGCCCGATTTTGCCGCGGTGCTCGATGATGTCACCGCCATCCTGCATCGGCTGGCGATCGCCCAGATGGTGCCGGATGCCCTGGATAATGGACACGGTGATCGGGATGACCTGCTGGCGCTGGCGGCGCGCTTCACTGCCGAGGATATCCAGCTCTATTACCAGATAGGCGTGCAGGGGCGTGGCGACATGAGCCACGCACCGGACCTGCGCACCGCGCTCGAGATGACGCTGCTGCGCATGCTGGCCTTTCGCCCTCAGGGCGTGCCCAAGCCTGCCAGGACGCCGCTGCCGATGCGTGGCGAGAGTGGAGGTGGCGAGAACGGAGGCAGCGGAAGCCAGGGTGGCTCGCCTGCCGGTGAGCAGGGAGGCGTAGCGCCCGCCGCTGTCGAGCCGTCGACACCTTCCGCAGAGGCGGTGAGTGCACCGCCCCCCGAAGCCGCGCCTGGCCCTGCCCGGGAAACGGTACCCGAGCCGGCTCCCGAGCCCTCCGTCGGGCCGACATCCGACGAACCGCCGCAGCAGACGTCGACGCCGCCCTGGGAAGAGGCGCCCGTCGACCTGAATGACGCCGCCGCGCCGGCCTCGGCGCCAGAGGGGAATGTCGAACCCGAGGCGGTCGCGCCCGACGAAGCGGCAGGCACGGCACCGACCATCACGCCGGCCTCCGAGGTCGACAGCGAGCCGCCGACCGAGGTCGCTCCCGAGGAAGCAGAACCGGTGCCTGCCGAGCCGACCGGGGACGCGTCGGCGACACCGGCCGCCGAGTCCGTCGCGTCCGATGGTATCCTGACCCATGAGGTCTGGCTGTTGCGCTTCGATGCCCTGAAATTGTCCGGGCTCACGCGCAACCTGGCGGCTCATTGCATGGTCGAAAATGATGACGGCGAGGCCCTCCATCTGCGGCTGGACCCCTCTCAGGCGGCGATGCAGGCCGAGGTTCATGTGGAGCGCATTCGGGAGGCCCTGGCCGGGGCGGGCTTCGATCGGCGCCTGGTGATCACCGATGGCGAGCTGCCTGGATCGATCGAAACGCCCAGGCAGCGTGCCGACCGGCTCGCCGCCGAGCGTCATGCCCAGGCGGTTGACGCCCTGAAGGCCGATCCCCATGTTAAACAGTTGCAGCAGGCATTCGGAGCGCGCCTGATCGAGGCGTCGGTCAAGCCGTCGGGCGAGCACGCACAGGGGTGAGCACAAGGGGCCGTTTCGGCCCAGTAGACAGGACACAAGCGCCGGTGGCAGAGACTGCCGACGGCGTCGACATATCACGAGATGAGGATACCGCCATGATGAAGGGTGGAATGGATGGCCTGATGAAGCAGGCCCAGGAAATGCAGGAAAAGATGCAGCGGGCCCAGGAAGAGGTCGCCAAGGCCGAAGTTCAGGGCGAGGCCGGGGCCGGCATGGTCAAGGTGACCATGAATGGTCGCCACGACGTGATCTCGGTCGATATCGACCCGAGTATCATGGAAGAAGACAAGGAGCTGCTCGAGGACCTGCTCGCCGCCGCGGTCAATGATGCCGTGCGCAAGGTCGAGGCCAGTTCCAAGGAGCTGATGGAAGAAGCCACCTCCGGGATGAATCTTCCGCCGGGTTTCAAGATGCCCTTCTGAGGAAATACAGTACAAATGCCTGCGCGCGTAAATCACTTCGTTGCGCGGTGCTCGAAAACTCGCCTAACTATTGTTATGTCTCGTTTTCTGCGCTCCGTGCGCCTTGTGCTTTTCAGCGCTCGGCTATTTGAACAGCATTTCCCGCGCCTGCAAAGGACTACGCTCGTCTCCTTTGCACCGGTGGTTTCTCATGTCGCGTCAAGCATGATGTCTGCACGTCATGTTGTTCTCTTGCGAGATCGCGCATCGTGTTGAGTGGCTGATTCATGAATAGCCGCTTCTGCTGCCCCTTGAATGTAGGCACCGTATGAGCTTTTCCCCTCTGGTCGATCGGTTGATGGAGGCCTTCCGGGTGTTGCCCGGGGTGGGCCCGAAGACCGCTCAACGCATGGCCATGCACCTGCTCGAACGTGATCGCGAGGGTGGTCAGCGCCTGGCCGAGGTGCTGGGTGTGGCCCTCGAGCAGGTCGGCTATTGCCAGCGCTGCCGTACCCTGACGGAAGAAACGATCTGCGCATTGTGCGAGAGCGATCGACGTGACGACAGCGTGCTGTGCGTGGTGGAGTCTCCTGCCGATCTGTTGGCCATCGAAGAGGCCAGGGGATATCGGGGGCGTTACTTTGTCCTGCATGGCCACCTCTCGCCGCTGGATGGCATCGGTCCCGAGGACATCGGGCTCGATCAGCTCGATGCCAGGGTGGCCGAAGAGGGCGTCGAGGAAGTGATTCTCGCCACCAATCCCACTGTGGAGGGCGAAGCCACTGCCCACTACATCGCCTCCCAGCTGGGACCGCGAGGCGTGAAGCTGTCGAGGCTCGCCTATGGGGTGCCCATGGGGGGCGAGCTGGAGTACGTCGATGGTGGCACCCTCAGCCGCGCCTTCAATGGTCGCTTGCCCTTCGAGAGCGAGTGACCCCATTTCCTCACCGGAATACCGCATGCCCCTGACTCCCGAGATTCGCTGGATCGATACCCCCGAGGCCCAGGATGATGCCTGCGCCGAGGTGACCGAGGCCGACGTCATCGCCCTGGACACCGAGTTCTTCCGCGAGAAGACCTTTCATCCCGTTCCCGCCCTGATCCAGTTCTGCGTCGGAGGCGCGGCCTATCTGGTCGATCCGACGACGGTGGCCTGCACCGATGCCTTTCGCCGCCTGCTCGGCGAGGGGCCTCTGAAGCTGCTGCATGCGTCCAGCGAAGATCTGGAGGTCTTCAACCACTGGGCCGGCGTGGCGATATCGCCGCTGGTGGACACCCAGATTGCCCAGTCGCTGCTCGGCGAGGTACCGGCGATGGGGTATCAGAAGCTGGTCGAGTTCTGGGTCGGCGAGACCCTGCCCAAGGACGAGACGCGTTCGAACTGGCTGGTACGTCCCTTGAGCGAGACGCAGAAGACCTATGCCGCCCTCGATGTGATCTACCTGCTGTCGGTCTGGCAGGGCCAGCGCGAGTCGCTGGAGCGCCATGGGCGGTTGGGCTGGCTGGAAGAAGAGTGTCGGAAGCTGGTCGAGCAGACGGCGCGCGACGAAGAGAGCGATGGCCAATGGTACCTGCGACAGCGCCAGCTATGGCGGCTCTCGCCTCGCCAGATCGAGGCGTATCGGCGGCTCACCATCTGGCGTGAGGGGGAGGTTCGCCGTCGCGACTTGCCGCGCGGCTGGCTGGCCAGCGACAAGTTGCTCTACGGCATCGCCGAACGCATGCCCGAGAACCGCTTCGAGCTGGCCGGCGTGGAGGGCATGAAACCGCCTCTGGTCAAGCGTGAGGGTGATACCCTGCTGGCGCTGGTGCGCGAGGCGCGCCACGTCGAGGAGGGGGAGTTGCCGACGCCTCCCTGGTCGCCGATGGAAGCCGCCTTCAAGAAACGCTACAAGGCGCTGAAGAAGGTGGTCGGTCGCGAGGCCGAGGCCTTGGGGGTGGCGCCGGAGGTATTGTTGCGTCGCCGAGATCTCGAGGCCCTGGTGAGTGCCTCGCTGCGGAATGAGCCACTGCCCATGCCCGGAGGCTGGCGAGGCGAGTGTCTCGCCGAGGCCCTCGCGGATGTTCTCCACCAGGCATCGGAGGCATCATGACGTATCTCAAGGGCAAGTTGTTTTGCGAGGTCTTCAAGAGTTCGCACAAGGACGAGATGTATCTCTTCGTGGACAAGCGTGCGGGGCTGACCGAGGTACCAGACGCCTTGCTCGAGCGCTTTGGCAAACCGATACCGGCCATGAGCCTGCTGCTTACCGAGGAGAAGGTGCTGGCCCGAACCACCGGGGCCGCCATCATGGCGGCCATCGAGGAAAAGGGCTATTACTTGCAGATGCCGCCGGCCAAGGAGGATTACCTTCTGGATCTGTATCGCACGCCGACGGAAGCAAAGTATTGAAGTGACGAGCGACGAGTGAAAAGTTGCGAACCTCGTGGCTCGTAGCTGTCGATGGGAGAGGCATGAGAGAACGTTTCTGGGAGCGCTTTTCCCTCGAGGAATTGACCGACGAGGAGTGGGAGGCGCTGTGCGATGGTTGCGGCCAGTGCTGCCTGATGAAGCTCCAGGACGATGACGGGGATCTGGCAGTGCTCAACGTGGCCTGCGAGCTGCTGGATATCGGCAGTTGTCGGTGCGGTGACTATGAGCACCGTTTCGAACGCGTGCCGGACTGTCGGCAGTTGACGCCCGACCGCGTCGAGGCGTTCAGCTGGCTGCCGGGCTCCTGCGCCTATCGTCGTCTGGCCGAGGGGCGCAAGCTCGCCGGCTGGCATCCGTTGATTTCCGGTGACACTGAACGGGTCCACCGCAAGGGGATCAGCGTGCGAAGCTTCGCCGTGCCGCCGGAAGGGATATCCGAGGACGAACTCGAGGAGCATGTTATCGCGATTCTCCCCGTCAACGGTTAGGGAGACACTGAATAAATGCCTGTGCATGCAAATCGCGTCGTTGCGTGGTGCTCGAAAACTCGCCTAACAACCCGTTATGTCTCGTTTTCTGTGCTCCATGCGCCTTGCGCTTCACTATGCTCGGCGACTTATTCAGCGTCTCCTTAGCCACGAGGCCACGGTATGACCCGTACCCGACATGAGATTCCGAGCCTGCAGCTCAGGCTGGTCGCCGACAAGGACGTGGTGATCGGTCCCGGCAAGGCCGACCTGCTCGATGCCATCGAACGCACCGGGTCGATTTCCTCGGCTAGCCGAGAACTCGGCATGAGCTACAAGAAGGCCTGGCAGCTGGTGGCGACCATGAATCGTCACCTGCCCGAGCCGGTACTGGATACGGCCTCAGGGGGCCAGCAGCGAGGCGGTGCGCGGCTGACGACCACCGGCCATGAACTACTGACGCGCTATCGCGCCTTGCAGGCGCTTCTCGATCCCGACGCATCGCCTGCCGCCGAGCGCCTGCTCGAGCTGCTCGATCCTGCCGATCTCCCCGATTCCCCCACCTCGTGACCCTGGCGCTACGCCGCCCTTTGTCGCTGCCGGATCCCGGTGCCGATGCCCCATCGATAATCGCCGCCTTGCGACGTCGTGCGCGAGATGGGCGGTGGCGCTGGGTGGATGCTTGTCGCATGGTGTGTCGCGGGGCTATAGTATTTTCGTTATTTCCATTTATACATAACGGGGTCTGCAGCAATGCGGGGGACACGAATTCGGCGTGGGCAGGGGGGCATGGTTCTGACGTTGCTGGCGATGGTGGCGCCGGCGTCGGCGGACGATCGGGTCGAACTGTTCGCGGCAGCCTCGATGACCGATGCCATCGACCGGGCGGTAGCACGCTTCGAGGCGTCGCACGATGTGGATGTGGTACCGGTCTATGCGGCCTCTTCCACGCTCGCACGCCAGATCGCCAATGGGGCACCCGCCGAGCTGTATATCTCCGCCAATGTCGAGTGGATGGACTGGCTCGGCGAGCAGGGGGTGACGCTGACCGAGCGCACCGACCTGGTCCACAATCGCCTGGCTCTGGTGGCGCCGACCGATGCGCGCCGAGAGCCTTTCACTCCCGACGCGGGGGAGACAATCGCCGCGCGGCTTGGCGAGGACGAACGCCTGGCCGTCGGTGACCCGTCGCATGTACCGGCCGGTATCTACGCCAGGCAGGCGCTGGGATCGTTGGGGGAGTGGGAGGTGCTGGCACCGCGTCTGGCGCGTGCCGATAACGTGCGGGCGGCGCTGGCCCTGGTCGAACGGGGCGAAGTGCCCCTGGGGGTGGTCTATCGCACCGATGCCGAGGCCAGCGACGCCGTCCAGCAACTGGGCCTCTTCCCGTCGTCCTCCCACGAATCGATCACCTACCCGATCGCTGCGATCGGCGAGAATCCCTCGGAAGGAGCCCTGACACTGCGCCGCTGGCTGGAGAGCGACGATGCCATGGCGATATTTCGGAGGGAGGGGTTTGGAAGCCCGGGCTTCGCCCGGAGCGATAAGCCATAAGCTTGAAGCTGGAAGAAAACCCACCCGGGCTTCGCCCGGAGCTATAAGCCGTAAGCTTTAAGCTGGAAGAAAAACCCGGCCGGGCTTCGCCCGGAGCTAGAAGTCATAAGCTTGAAGCTGGAAGAAAAACCCTTGACCCCATGCCGTCGGGGTTCATGCTGCCTTCCAGCTTCCAGCTTCCAGCTTCCAGCTTCCA
>NZ_JAJQTQ010000025.1 GCF_029081005.1 Halomonas elongata
CCTGAGCCCCGTAAAGTACAGGACTCAGGCCTTGAGCGCCGGCTGAATGAACCGTCCAACGATTGGGGGTCAGTTCACTGTCGGGGTTCATGCTGCCTTCCAGCTTCCAGCTTCCAGCTTCCAGCTTCCAGCTTCCAGCTTTCCTTACTGCCCTGAATCCGGCCAGTCGATGGTTGCCTCGCTGCCGTCCGGCAGAACCTGCAGGAAGGCGTCCGGGTCGTCGCCGGGCTGCCAGCCTCCAAGAGAGCAACGGACTTCGCAGTCGAGCCGGTTGGCGGCTTCGCGAGCGCAATCAGTATCCGTCGTCCAGGGGGTGTCGGGGCTGTCGAACCACAGGCTGGCGAAGCCGTCGGCGGCCTTGGCCACCAGCAGAATGGCGATGGCATGACCGTTGCGCTGGCCTTGCGTGCGCCAACGATGCTTGCCGGCCGAAGCCAGTGGCGGGGTGTCGAGGGTCTCGCCCAGCCAGGCGTTCAGCGCCTCGAGTTTGGCCTTGGCCAGGTATATCTCGATGTCGGGATAAGCTTCCATGACTCTCTCCGGCTCGTTTCGGCTCAGGGCCGTGATGCACCGTTGATGAACAGGCGGGCGAGAACGGCCTCATAGATCCGGCTCAGATCATCGAGGTCGGCGGCCAGGACGCGTTCGTCGACCTTGTGGATGGTGGCGTTGAGAGGCCCCAGTTCGACCACCTGGCTGCCGAGGCTGGCGATGAAACGACCGTCCGAAGTGCCGCCGGAGGTGGATAGTGCGGGGCGTCGCGCCAGGACGTCCTCGACGCTGGCCAGGGCGGCGTCCACCAGCTCGCCCTCGGCGGTCAGGAAGGGCTCGCCGTTGAGGGTCCAGTCGATGTGGAAGTCCAGGTCGTGTGCCGCGAGGATGGCCTCGGTGCGCTGCCGTAGTGCCTCGTGGGTGACTTCGGTGGAGTAGCGAAAGTTGAAGGTCGCCTCCACGTCACCGGGAATCACGTTGGTGGCCCCGGTGCCGGCACGCAGGTTGGAGATCTGGAAACTGGTGGCCGGGAAGAAGGCGTTGCCGCCGTCCCAGTGCTCGTGGACCAGGGCGTCCAGTGCCGGTGCGGCCTGGTGGATGGGATTGCGTGCCAGGTGGGGATAGGCCACGTGGCCCTGGATGCCGCGGACATGCAGGACGCCGCCAAGCGAACCACGGCGTCCGTTCTTGATGACGTCGCCGAGCCGGTCGGTGGAGGAGGGCTCGCCGACGATGCAGTAATCCAGGCGGTCGTGCGATTCGCGCAGGTGCTCGACCACCGCACGGGTGCCATCCACCGCCGGCCCTTCTTCGTCGGAGGTGATCAGGAAGGCGATGCGGCCGGGATGGTCCGGGTGTTCGGTGACGAAGCGTTCCACGGCGGTGAGCATGGCGGCCAGGCTGCCCTTCATGTCCGCCGCGCCGCGTCCGCACAGCATGCCGTCATCGTCGATGCGTGGCTCGAAGGGCGGATATTGCCAGTGAACCTCGGGGCCGCTGGGCACCACGTCGGTGTGGCCGGCGAATGCCAGTACCGGGCCGTGATGCCCATGCACGGCCCAGAAGTTTTCGACGTCGCCGAACGGTAGTCGCTCGATCTGGAAGCCGAGTCGGGCGAGGCGCTCGATCATCAGTTCCTGACAGCCCTGATCGTCGGGTGTGACGGAGGGGCGTCGCATGAGCTCCATGGCGAGCTCGAGCGTAGGGGACAAGGTGTTGGCGGTCTCGGGTGAGGTCATGCGGGATTCCGGCAGGCCGGCCCCGGGCGCCGAAGCGCCCGGGAACGACTCAGTTGTGGGCGTGCAGCGCTTCGTTCAGGGCGATGGCGCTCTTGTTGGTCAGGCACTCGATGCGGCCATTCAGGGAATTGCGACGCAACAGTAGATCGTCCTGGCCGGCCAGTTCACGCGCGGCCACGGAGCGAACTTCCTTGCCCTGATCGTCGAGCAGGGTGACCTTGGCGCCGGCCGTGATGTAGAGACCGGCCTCGACGGTGCAGCGATCCCCCAGCGGAATGCCGATGCCGGCATTGGCACCGATCAGGCAGCCTTCGCCGACCTTGATGACGATGTTGCCGCCGCCGGACAGGGTGCCCATGGTGGAGCAGCCGCCACCGAGGTCGGAACCCTTGCCCACCAGCACGCCGGCGGAGATCCGGCCCTCGATCATGCCCGGGCCCTCGGCGCCGGCGTTGAAGTTGACAAAGCCTTCGTGCATCACCGTGGTGCCTTCGCCGAGGTAGGCGCCGAGGCGTACCCGGGCGGTATCGCCGATCCGCACGCCGGCGGGCACCACGTAGTCGGTCATCTTGGGGAACTTGTCGACGCAGTCCACCGAGAGAGTTCGACCCTCGAGGCGGGCCTTGAGTCGCCGTGCCGGCAGCTCTTCGATGTCGATGGCGCCCTCGTTGGTCCAGGCGGTGTTGCGCAGCAGCCCGAACATGCCGGTCAGGTCGGTGCCGTGAGGCTTGACCAGGCGGTGGGAGAGCAGGTGAAGCTTGAGGTAGACCTCGGGAGCGCTCTGGGGCGCGTCGTCTTCGGCGATGAAGGTGGCGACCAGGGGCCGCTGGCTCGCGGCCAGGGACTCGGCGAGCTCGGCCTGGGCATCATGGCCGGCGGCCTTGAGCGCTTCGGCGAGCTTGGCGCAGTGCTCCGGCAGGAAGCTGACGGCGGCGTTGCCGGCGGGAGCATCCAGTACCTTGGCGGCGGCCTCGACCAGGCTGGCCTCGGGGTTCAGCAGAGGCGCCGGATAGTAGATTTCCAGCCAGTCGCCCTGGGTGTTCTGGGTGCCGATTCCGAGTGCAAAGCTGAGCATGTGGGATCCTCTCGAGTGAAGAGGCGCCGGGGCGCCTCACAGGTTGTCGTAGTCGCCATCGCGGAAGCCGACGAGGATGTCGTCGCCAGTGTCCAGCAGTGGGCGCTTGAGCAGGGTGGGATTGGCCAGCATCAACTCGCGCGCCTTGTTGGCGTCGATATCGTCCTTGTCGGCATCGTCGAGCTGTCGCCAGGTGGTGCTGCGCCGGTTGAGCAGGGTCATGACCGGGACGTGCTCGAGAATGTGTTCGAGCAATGCCGCGGAAAGGCCGTCTTCGCGCAGGTCATGAGTCTGAAAGGGAATGCCCTTGCCTTCCAGTGCCTTGCGGGCGCGACGGCAGGTGTCGCAGTTCTTGATCATCATCAGCGTCATCATGGTGTCGTCTCCCGGCTGACGGTTTGCTCGATCAGGTGGCGCATTCGCATCGCCGCTTGAGTGGTGGCGTCCAGGTCGTCGACCAGGGCCAGGCGTATCCGGCCGGCGCCGGGGTTGTCACCGCCGGTGCCGGGCCGACCCATGTAGCTTCCCGGCAGTACGCTGACGTGCTGCTCGGCGTACAGCGCTCGGGTGAAGGCCTCGTCATCGCCGCCCGGCACCGCGGGCCAGAGATAGAAACTGGCCTCGGGGGTGGGGAAATCCATCACCGGGGCGAGGATATCGGTCACCGCCGCGAACTTCTCCCGATAGGCGTCGCGGTTGGCGCGAACGTGCGCCTCGTCGCGCCAGGCAACGATGGAGGCGCGTTGCAGGGGAAGCGACATGGCGCAACCATGATAGGTGCGATAGCGGCGAAAGGCCGAGATCAGGTCGGCATCGCCGGCCACGAAGCCCGAGCGTAGTCCCGGCAGGTTGGAGCGCTTGGACAGCGAATGGAAGACCAGGCAGCGTCGGTAGTCCTGGCGACCGAGTCTCGCACAGGCTTCCAGCAATCCAGGCGGTGGGGCGGACTCGTCCAGATAGAGCTCCGAATAGCATTCGTCGGCGGCAACGATGAAATCATGCTCGTCCGCCAGTCGAATCAGGCGCTCGAGATCCTCGAGCGGGGTCACCGCGCCGGTGGGGTTGCCCGGCGAACAGACGAAGACGATCTGTACCTCGCGCCAGGTCTCGGCCGACACGGCCTCCAGGTCGGGCCGGAAGTCGTGCTCGGCTCGGCAGTCCAGGGTGAGCGTCGTGCCGCCGGCCAGCAGGGTCGCCCCCTCGTAGATCTGATAGAAGGGGTTGGGCACGGCCACCCGCGCGGGGCGGGTCCGATCCAGGGCGGCCTGGACGAAGGCGAAGATCGCTTCCCGCGTACCGTTGACCGGCAGTACCTGGTGATCGGCATCGAGGGCCTGGAGACCGAAGCGTCGGACCGTCCAGTCGGCGATGGCGTCGCGCAGCTCGGCGAGCCCGCCGGTGGCCGGGTAGAAGGCCATTTCGTGACGCTGATCGGCGAGGGCCTGCAGCGCGCCATCGAAGGGCGCGTGACGGGGTTCGCCGATGGTCAGCGGGATATGGGCCAGCGACTCGGGCGGTGTGAGGCCTGCCTTGAGGGCGGCGAGTCGCTCGAACGGATAGGGTTGGAGCGCGTCGAGGTCGGGGTTCATGGGTGTCCAGTCGGGCCGTGATCGGCGTTGTGTTATGTCGTGTCGCGTCGCGCGGGCAGGACGCCGATTATAGGGAAGCCCCGGGGACGCCTCAAACGAGGCACTCAGCCGGGCCGAGCTATCGCGCTCGTCTTGCCGCTCGGGGCTGCCCCGTCGACAGGCCTTCGAGGCGGCGCGGTGCCTCCAGCCGACGCCCTGTGGCGTCCCTCTCCGTATCCACTGCGATGGTCCTGCTCAGCCGCTGACGCTGAGCACCTCGATCAGCCGCTCGCGCAGTCGGCGCTGACGTTCGGCGTCGGTGAGCGGCCGACCAGCCTTGTCGGTGATGAAGAAGACGTCTTCGACACGTTCGCCCAGGGTGGCGATCTTGGCCGCCGAGAGGGCGATGTCCTGCTCCATGAAGATGCGACCGACGCGCGCCAGCAGCCCCGGGCGGTCCGGCGCGGTAAGCTCGAGCAGGGTGCGCTCGTTGGCCGGGTCCTGGCGGATGATGACCTCGGTGGGCACACGAAAATGCTTGAGCTGTCTCGGCGTGTGCCGCGTGACGATCTGTGGGTAGTCGTCGGGATCGTCGAGCTCTTCGACCAGGTGGCGGCGGATTTCCTCCAGTCGACCGGGCTCGCGAATGGCGTGGCCATGGTCGTCGAGGACGATGAAGGTATTGAGGGTCCAGTCGTTGCTCGAGGTGGCGATGCGGGCGTCGTGGATCGACAGCCCCAATTGCTCCATGGCCGCCGAGGTGGCGGCGAAAAGATCGTCCACCGAACGGGTATGGATGAATACCTTGGTGCCGCCTTCGGCCATGTCGGCGGTAGGGGCGCTGACCAGGATCAGCGGCAGGTCGCTGCCGTCGTGGGCGAGGATGCCCTGGGTCTGCCAGGCGATCTCGCTGGGGGCGTACTGCAGGAAGTAGTCCTCGCCCAGCGATGCCCAGAGTCGATCGACGCGCGTCATGTCGGCACCGACCGTGCTCAGCAGGGAGTGAGCCTCGTCCCGTGTCTCGCGGACCGAGTCGTCGCGCTCCATGGGGTTCTCCAGGCCACGACGCAGGGCGCGCTTGGTCTCGCCGTGGAGCTGGCGCAGCAGGGAGGCTCGCCAGCCGTTCCACAGCGTCGGATTGGTGGCGTTGATGTCGGCCACCGTCAGCACATAGAGGTAATCGAGATGGGTCTCGTCGCCGACGCTGCGGGCGAAGTCGCTGATCACCTCGGGGTCGGTGATGTCACGCTTCTGGGCCACCATGGACATCAGCAGGTGATGTTCGACCAGCCAGCTCACCAGACGGGTATCGCGCTCCGGCAGATCATGCTCCCGGGCGAAGGTCTCGACATCCCGGGCGCCGATCAGGGAGTGGTCGCCGCCGCGTCCCTTGCCGATGTCGTGAAACAGACCGGCGATCCACAACAGGTCCAGCCGGGGCAGTTGCTGCACCAGCTCGGCCGCCACGGGGAAGCTCTCGCGGGCATTGGGCTTGCGGAAGCCATGGATGCATTTCAGCAGTCGCAGGGTATGAGCATCCACGGTGTAGATATGGAAGAGGTCGTGCTGCATCAGGCCCACCGCCTGGCCAAAGACCGGCAGGTACTTGCCGAGCACACCGTAGCGGTTCATGCGCCGGAGCTGGCGGGCGACATTGCCGCTGGAACGCAACAGCGCCATGAACAGGCGTTGGTGATGAGGGTCGGCGCGATAACGATCGTCGATCAGATGGCGATGGTCGCGAATCAGGCGAATGGTATCGGCGCGCACGCCCTCGATCTCGGGGTGCTCGGCCATCAGCAGAAAGAGTTCCAGCAGTGCCGAGGGCGACTCCTGGAACAATGCCCGGTAACGCGCCTGGATATAGCCGCCCTTGATCTCGAAGCGATCGTTGAGAGGGATGGTCTCGAACGACTCCCCCCCGTGCAGGATGGCTTCGTCGAAGTGCTGCAGCAGCATGTCGTTGAGCCTGGCGAGCGCGGTGACGTGTCGGTAGTAGCGTTTCATGAACTGTTCGACGGCCAGGCGTTCCGGCGTGTCGTGATAGCCGAACAGTTCGGCGATGGTGCGCTGGTGATCGAACAGCAGACGGTCCTCGGCGCGTCCGCTGAGCATGTGCAACGCATAGCGCACCTGCCACAGGAAGGCCTGGCCCTGGCTGAGGATGTGCAGCTCGGCGTCGTTCATGAAGCCATGGGCGACCAGATCTTCGTAGCGCTGGGTGGAGAAGTGTCGCTTGGCCACCCAGCCGATCATCTGGATATCGCGCAGCCCGCCCGGCGAGCTCTTGATGTTGGGCTCCAGGTGGTACTCGGAATTGTTGAAGCGATAGTGGCGGCTGATCTGCTCCTGCCACTTGGCCTCGAAGAAGTGGTCCGCCGGCCATAGCCGGTCCGGCGACAACCGTTGCTGCATGGCCTCGCGCAGCCGTTCCGGGCCGGCCAGGGTGCGGGTCTCGATCAGATTGGTGATCACCGTGACGTCGGCGGCCGCTTCGCGGGAGCAATCCGAGAGCGAGCGCACGCTATGACCGATCTCCAGGCCAATGTCCCAGAGGAAGGTGATGAAGGCCGTCAATGGTTCCCGGTAGGCTGAGTCATCGTCTTCTTCGAGCAGCAGCAGCAGGTCGATGTCCGAATGCGGATGCAGTTCGCCCCGACCATAGCCACCCACGGCGAGCAGGGCGATGCCATCGTCGGGCCAGTCATGCTGCTCCCAGGCGATCGCCAGCAGGTGATCCAGGCAGCGGGCGCGGCCATGTACCAGGTCGCGGATGTCGGCGCCGGCGCGGAAGCGTTCGTCGAGCCTTGCCTGGATCTCGTCCAGCGCGGCCTTGAAGGGGGCGATGGGCGAGCGACTGCCGCCGAGCTCGGTACGGAATTTCTCGATGTCGAACAGCGACTCGTCGGGCTCGAAACGGTAGTGGTGGAGCAGCATGATGGGCCGACTCAGCGGTCGAGGAACGAGAGGTCTTCGTCGCGACGCGCGGTGAGGACCTCCACGCCGGTGGCGGTGACCAGCAGGGTATGCTCCCACTGGGCGGTGAGCCCCTTGTCCTTGGTCACGGCGGTCCAGCCATCCCGGAGCACCTTGGTGCGGTGGTCGCCGACGTTGATCATCGGCTCGATGGTGAAGCACATGCCTTCGGCGAGGGTGATGTCTGCCTCGGGGGCATAGCCATCGTAGTGCAGGATCTGCGGGTCCTCGTGGAAGCCGGCGCCGATGCCGTGTCCACAGAAGTCGCGTACCACCGAGTAGCCGTTGGTCTCGGCATGCTGCTGGATGACGCGGGCCAGGTCGGAGAGCCGCACCCCAGGCCGCACTGCGGCGATGCTATGGTATAGGCACTCCTGGGTGACACGGCACAGTCGCTCGCCCTGGATGGTCTCGCCGACGATGAACATCATGCTGGAGTCGCCGTGATAGCCGGCGGCGGTCTTCACCGTGATGTCGATGTTCATGATGTCGCCTTTCTTCAGCTTCTTGGCGTCATCGGGGATGCCGTGGCAGACCACGTGATTGATCGAGGTGCAGATCGACTTGGGAAAGCCGTGGTAGTTCAGCGGGGCGGGGGTGGAGCCCAGCTCGTCGACGATATAGTCGTGGCAGCGCCGGTCGAGCTCACCGGTGCTGACGCCGGCCTGCACATGGGGAGTGATCATTTCCAGCACACTGGCGGCCTGTCGGCCCGCCTCGCGCATCTTCTCGATCTCGTCGGGCGTCTTGATGGGTACGTTCATGGAAGCTCGGATTCAGGGGTGGCATCGCCGCCAACAACGTGCCGGTCACGGTGGAGGGACGTCGGGCGACTTCATCTCGAAGGTAATCCATGGTATAAAGCTGCGCGCCTTCCTGCAATCGCCGATCCTGCTCGTCCCCAAGGTGTCGAGTGGCCATACGGTCGGAGGGCGTCAATACACACGCAACGCCTTGAAAACACACATGCACCGGCACATGGTCCCGGGTGCCGTCGGCGCGACCGGCGGTCGGATCCATGGGGTGCATGGAGGCCTAACCCGATTTTCCAGGAGTCATCCATGGCACATGTCAACATGCGTGACCTGCTGAAGGCAGGCGCTCACTTCGGTCACCAGACCCGTTACTGGAACCCGAAGATGGGCAAGTACATCTTCGGCGCACGTAACAAGATTCACATCATCAACCTCGAGCATACGCTTCCGGCTCTGAACGAGGCTATCGATGTGGTCGAGAAAATGGCGGCCGCGAACAACAAGATCCTGTTCGTGGGCACCAAGCGCAGCGCCAGCAAGATCGTCAAGGAAGAAGCCAACCGCGTCGGCCAGTCGTTCGTCAACCATCGCTGGCTGGGCGGCATGCTGACCAACTTCAAGACGATTCGTCAGTCCATCAAGCGCCTGCGCGAACTCGAGACCATGCACGAGGACGGCACTTTCGAGAAGCTGACCAAGAAGGAAGTGCTGATGGCGACTCGCGAGCAGGACAAGCTCGAGCGTTCCATCGGTGGTATCAAGAACATGGGTGGCCTGCCCGATGCGCTGTTCGTGGTCGACGTCGATCATGAGCGGATCGCCATCAACGAGGCGAACAAGTTGGGCATTCCGGTCATCGGTGTGGTGGATACCAACTCCGATCCGGATGGCGTCGACTACGTGATCCCGGGCAACGATGACTCCATCCGCGCCATTCAGATCTACGTCAAGGCCGTCGCCGATGCCTGCGCCCGTGCGAAGGAAGGCCGTCCCGACGAATTCGTCGAGGTCACCGAGGAAAGCGCTGGCGACGACGACGCCGCCACCGCTGCCGAGTGATCGAGCGCCCGGCAGGGCCGTGAATATCGCGCCGCTTGTCGGCGATCCGTCGCCGTGACGGCACAAGGGGGCTCCGGCCCCCTTGCTTGCGCCCCGGGGCGGAAACGGGTTCCGCCGGGTTTGCCCGGCCCCCATCTTCCAGGTCGAACCATTCAGAGGACACTACCATGGCAGCTATCAGCGCCTCTCAGGTCAAGGAACTGCGCGAGCGTACCGGGCTCGGCATGATGGAGTGCAAGAAGGCACTCACCGAAGCCGGTGGCGACATCGACACCGCCATCGAGAATCTGCGCAAGAACTCCGGTCTCAAGGCCGCCAAGAAGGCCGGCCGTACCGCCGCCGAAGGCGCCATCGTCACCCGCGTCGCGGAAGATGGCAGCTACGGCGTGATGGTCGAGATCAACTCCGAGACCGATTTCGTGGCGCGTGACGACAACTTTGTCGCATTCGCCAACAAGGTGGCCGATGCCTTCTTCGCGGCCAAGAGCGAAGACGTTGCCGCCATCATGGAAGGCGAGCTGGAAGCCGGTCGCGAGCAGCTGGTGCAGAAGATCGGCGAGAACATCGGCGTGCGCCGCAGTGTGGTCGTCGAGGCCGCCTCTCAGGGCGGCAGCCTGGTCGGCGCCTATGTCCATGGCGGTCGTATCGGCGTGCTGACCGTGCTGAACGGTGGCAACGACGAGGCCGCCAAGGACGTCGCCATGCACGTCGCCGCGCTCAACCCGGCCGTCGCGCTTCCCGAGAACATGCCCCAGGAAAAGCTGGACGCCGAAAAGGCGATCATCCTGGCTCAGCCGGACATGGCCGGCAAGCCGGAGCAGATCGCCGAGAAGATGGTCCAGGGCCGCCTGAAGAAGTATCTGGCCGAGAACAGCCTGACCGAGCAGGCCTTCGTCAAGGATCCGAACCAGAGCGTCGCCGAGTACGTCAAGGCTGCCGGTGGCGAAGTGGTCGGCTTCACCCGTTTCGAGGTGGGCGAGGGCATCGAGAAGGAAGAAGTCGATTTTGCCCAGGAAGTGATGGAACAGGCCAAGCGTAGCTGAGGTCATAGGTTCCAGCATGGCGATGGCGTGCGCAATGGCGCACGCCATCGCGTATCCGGTCGGTGTATTCCGGCCACTCACGTCCATTCGCCGAGTTCCGGGAGATCCACGCATGAGCAGTGCCGAGCAAGCCGCTCCAGCCAAGTCCGAAAAGCCCCGCGCCGATGTCTCGAAGTACAAGCGCATCCTGCTCAAGCTGTCCGGTGAAGCCCTGACCGGCGATGCCGAGTTCGGCATCGATCCCAAGGTACTGGATCGCATGGCTCTGGAGATCGGCCAGTTGGTCGGTATCGGTGTGCAGGTCGGTATCGTCGTCGGCGGCGGTAACCTTTTCCGTGGCGCCGCCTTGCACGAGGCGGGCATGGAGCGCGTGACCGGTGATCACATGGGCATGCTGGCTACGGTCATGAACGCCCTGGCCATGAGGGATGCCCTTGAGCGTTCCAATATTCGTTCGCGGGTGATGTCGGCGATTCCCATGAGCGGGGTCGTGGAGCACTATGATCGACGCACCGCCATCCGCTACCTGACATCCGGCGATGTGGTGATATTCTCGGCGGGCACCGGCAACCCTTTCTTTACTACCGATTCCGCCGCCTGCCTGCGTGGTATCGAGATCGATGCCGATGTCGTGGTCAAGGCCACCAAGGTGGATGGCGTCTATGACAAGGATCCGGTCCAGCACGCTGATGCGGTCAAGTACGAGCAACTCTCCTACGACGACGCGCTCGATCAGAAGCTCGGGGTCATGGATTTGACCGCCATCTGCCTGGTGCGGGACCATGACATGCCGGTTCGCGTGTTCAACATGAACAAGTCCGGGGCGCTGCTGAACCTGGTAGTGGGCGGCAGGGAAGGCACGCTGATTGACAGAGGGTGAAATCGTGATTGACGACATCAAGAAGGATGCGGAAACCCGCATGAAGAAGAGCCTCGAGGCACTTCACAGCAACTTCAACAAGATCCGCACCGGCCGGGCGCACCCGAGCATACTGGATGCGGTGACCGTGGAGTACTACGGCAGTCAGATGCCGCTCAACCAGGTCGCTTCGGTCAACGTCGAGGATGCCCGGACCCTGACCGTGGTGCCCTGGGAGCAGAGCATGGTGCCGAAGGTGGAGAAGGCCATCATGACGGCCGAACTGGGCCTCAATCCGGCCAGCGCCGGTGCTGTCATCCGGGTGCCGATGCCGATGCTCACCGAGGAGACGCGCAAGGGGTATATCAAGCAGGCGCGCCAGGAAGCCGAGAATACGCGGGTGGCGGTACGCAACGTGCGTCGCGATGCCAACCACGAGATCAAGGCACTGCTCAAGGACAAGGAGATCACCGAGGACGATCAGCGTCAGGGTGAGGACGACATTCAGAAGATCACCGACAAGATCGTCGGCGAGATCGACAAGGCGCTGGAGTCCAAGGAGCACGATCTGATGCAGGTCTGAGGTCGGGGCAGTTCTGCCGCCAGGCATCGTCCGGGAAGTGTCCGCGCTCGTCGACTTCTCGGACAGCGCCCGGGGCGTTGCCGACACCGACACGCTTGTGTTCCATTCGCCATGCGAGACATCATGACGTCACCGCAGTCCCTTCACTTCCCGCCTTCCGGGGATACCCCCCGTCCGCGTCACGTGGCCATCATCATGGACGGCAATAACCGTTGGGCCAAGGCCCATGGGCTGTCCGGAGTGCGAGGGCATCACGCTGGCGTCGAGGCCGTGCGCGCGGTCATTCGCCGGGCCGCCGAACGCGGTGTCGGCACCCTGACGCTCTTCGCTTTCTCCAGCGAGAACTGGAAACGGCCGGCTGCCGAGGTCCAGGCCTTGATGGAGCTGTTCCTCATGGCGCTCAAGCGTGAGGTCAAGAAGCTTCACGAGCATGACATCCGGTTGTCGGTCGTTGGCGCTCGCGAGGGGTTCTCGTCGGCGATCCAGAAGCATATCGAAGCGGCGGAAACCCTGACCGCCGACAATACCGGCCTGCATCTGGTGGTCGCCGCCAACTATGGCGGTCGCTGGGATATCGCCCGGGCCGCCCGCCGGCTCGGCGAGCGTGTCGGCGCGGGAGAGCTGGATCCGGCCAGTATCGATGAACGAACCATGGAAACCGAGCTGTGCCTCGGCGATACCCCGCCGGTGGATCTGTGCATTCGCACCAGTGGTGAGTGCCGTATCTCCAACTTCCTGCTGTGGCAGATGGCCTACGCGGAACTCTATTTCACGCCGGTGCTCTGGCCGGATTTCGGTGCCGACGCCTTCGATGACGCCTTGGCTGATTTTGCCGGTCGGCAACGACGCTTCGGCATGACCGACGAGCAGCTCGAGGCGCAAGGTGCTTAGGCAGCGCGTCATCACCGCTGCCTGGCTGGCACCGCTGACCCTGGCCGGACTGTTCGGCCTCGACGGCATCGCCTTTGCGCTGTTCACGGCGTTCGTGGTGCTGCTGGCCGGTTGGGAGTGGACCCGCCTGGCCGGCCTTGAAAGCGCCCGTTGCCGTGGCGTGGCGGTTGCCGGCCTGGGAGGCGCCATGTTGCTGCTCGGGCTGCTAGGCGCCACGCAGGCTGTCTGGCCCTTGTGGCTCGGGGCCCTGGGGTGGCTGCTCAATTTCTATTGGGTCACCCGCTATCCGGCCCGCCTGGCGCAGTGGCGTTCCACCGGGGTGCGATTGGCCATGGGCGCCTGGGTGCTTCTGCCGACCTGGACAGGTTTCAATGTGCTGCGCGAGAGCGGGGCGGTCTGGCTATTGTTCGTGCTGCTCCTGGTCTGGGGCGCCGATATCGGTGCCTATTTCGTCGGGCGAGCCTTGGGGCGCCGGAAGCTGGCACCGAGTGTCAGTCCCGGGAAATCCTGGGAAGGCGTGGCGGGCGGCGTGCTGATCAGTTCGCTGCTGGCGGTGCTGTTTGCCGTCTGGCAGGGGCTGGGGGTGGTCGGTGGTCTGAGCCTGTTCGTCGTGACGGTCATCGTGACCCTGGCGTCGGTGCTGGGCGACTTGCTGGAGAGCATGCTCAAGCGCCATCGGGGCCTGAAGGATTCCAGTCAACTGCTCCCCGGTCATGGTGGTGTCCTGGATCGCATCGATAGCCTGACCGCGGCTGTCCCCTTGTTTGCCCTGCTGCACCTGGGAGTCTCTTGACCATGTCCACCACCTCGCCGCTTGCCGTGACCGTGCTCGGGGCCACCGGTTCCATCGGGACCAGCACGCTCGATGTCATCGCGCGTCACCCGGCCCGTTATCGGGTGCATGCCCTCTCGGCGAACCGTGCCCGGCGCCGGTTGCTGGCCCAGTGCAGGACCCACCGACCGAGGCTGGCCGTGCTGGAGCGCGAGGAGGATGCCGCCTGGTTGCGCGAGCAACTCACCGAAGCGGGACTGGATACCGAGGTTCGAGCCGGGGCCGAGGCGTTGATCGAGATCGGCGAGGCGAGCGAGGTCGATGTGGTGATGGCCGCCATCGTCGGGGCCGCCGGCCTGCTGCCGACCCTGGCCGCGGTGCGGGCCGGCAAGCGGGTCCTGCTGGCCAACAAGGAAGCCCTGGTGATGTCGGGGGGGCTGTTCATGGAGGCGGTGACTTGCTCCGGCGCCACCCTGTTGCCCATCGATTCCGAACATAATGCCATTTATCAGTGTCTACCCACCGAGCACCGCGGTGGGCTGGCGCAACATGGCGTCACGCAACTGCTGCTGACGGCATCGGGTGGCCCTTTCCGTGGCTGGAAGGCGGCGCGGCTGGCGGAGGTGACGCCGGAGCAGGCCTGCGCCCATCCCAACTGGTCGATGGGGCGCAAGATTTCGGTCGACAGCGCCACCCTGATGAACAAGGGGCTCGAGCTGATCGAGGCGTGCTGGTTGTTCGATGCCAGGCCCGACCAGATTCAGGTGGTGGTGCACCCGCAGAGCGTGATTCATTCCATGGCCGCCTACAACGACGGCTCGGTGATTGCCCAGTTGGGCAACCCCGACATGCGTACGCCGATCGCTCACGGGCTGGCCTGGCCGGATCGTATCGAGTCCGGGGTGCAGGCGCTGGACCTGTTCGAGGTGGCTCGCCTCGACTTCGAGCCGCCCGATGAAACGGCCTTCCCCTGCCTGCGTCTGGCTCGGGAGGCCATCGCCGCCGGCGGGACGGCGCCGGCAGTGCTCAATGCCGCCAATGAAATGGCCGTCGAGGCCTTTCTCGAGGGACGGCTGGGGTTCGCCGGGATCGGTGAGCTGGTGGCGCGGGTGCGAGATGCCTGCCCGGTGGAGTCGGCCAATGACCTGGGGGGAATCCTCGAAGCCGACGAAAGGGCTCGTCGCGAAGCGCGGATGAGGCTCGAATGTCGTTGATTTCGCTTGGTCACTCGATGCGTGCCCCGGCCTGCCTCGATGCCGGGTCGGTCGCGGTACCAGGGCGTGCTGCCGGTGACACGCCAGGAGATCGGGATGATCTTCTGGGTGGCTTGGTTGACAGGAGATTGCCGTGGGCCTGATCCAGAACGTGCTGGCCGTGATCGTGGTGCTCGGCCTGTTGATCACCTTCCATGAGTTCGGCCATTTCTGGGTCGCGCGCCGCTGTGGTGTCAAGGTACTGCGCTTCTCGGTGGGGTTCGGCAAGCCGTTGTGGTCGCGTCGTGACCGTCATGGCACCGAGTTCGTCCTGGCGGCGATTCCCCTGGGCGGCTACGTCAAGATGCTCGACGAACGCGAGGTGTCGGTACCACCCGAGGAGCGGCACCTCGCCTTCAATCACAAGACGGTCTGGCAGCGTATCGCCATCGTGGCGGCCGGCCCCTTGGCCAATTTCCTGCTGGCGCTGGTCGCCTACTGGGCTCTGTTCGTCGCCGGCACCACGACCGTGGTGCCGGTGGTCGGCGAGGTAGCGCCCGGCTCACCGGCCGCAGAGGGCGGCCTCGCGAATGGTCAGGAGATTACGGCGATCGAGGGCCAGGCGGTGCGTTCCTGGGAGGAGATCAATCTCGAGCTGGTCTCCGTCATCGGCGTCAGTGGTGAGTTGACCATCGCCGCTCGTGATGAAGGTGACAGTGTCGCGCGCGAGCATCGCCTGCCCGTGGAGGACTGGCTGGTACGCCAGGATCCGCCTCGTCCGCTGGCGACCCTGGGGGTCATGCCCTGGCGCCCCGAGGTGGCGGCGGTGATCGATCGCGTTGCCGATGGCGAGCCGGCTGCGGAGGCCGGTCTGACGAGCGGCGACGAGATACTGTCGGTTGATGGCCAACCGGTAGCGTCCTGGTCGCATTTCGTCGAGCAGGTACAGGCCCGTCCCGGTGAACGCCTCGATGTCGAGGTGACCCGCGATGGCGAGACATTGGTGCTGTCGCTGACACCGCGTGCCCGGGAGCGCGAGGATGGGGCCCGTGTCGGGTATATCGGTGCCGGCGTGGCGCCGGTGTCCTGGCCCGAGGAATATCGTCGCGAGATCCGCTACGGTCCTCTGGCGGCATTGGGGCAGGCCGTGAACCGCACCGGCGACATGACGCTGTTGACCTTCGACGCCATTCGCAAGATGCTGGTGGGGCTCATTTCTCCTTCCAATCTTTCCGGCCCCATCACCATCGCACGTATCGCCGGCGACTCGGCGCGTTCCGGATTGGAGAGTTTCGTCAGTTTCCTGGCCTATCTGTCGATCAGCTTGGGGGTGCTCAACCTGCTGCCCATTCCGGTGCTCGACGGTGGGCATCTGCTTTATTACGTCGTCGAGGTGGTACGTGGCCGACCGGTATCCGAACGTGCCCAGGCCTTCGGTCTGCGGATCGGACTGGCTCTGGTCGGGACCTTGATGTTGATGGCGCTGTATTTCGACCTGATGCGGCTCTGGTAAAACCGCGCTGCGGCTTGTCAGTTGCCCGTACAAATGTATAAGGTGCCTGTCTGGACAGGTAGGCAGATCAACGCGAGCGAATGACTGCATGAAGATCAAGACCATCGGAATGGCGGCGCTGCTGCTTGCCGGTGCCAATACGGCACAGGCCGAATCCTTCGAAGTTTCCGACATCCGAGTGGAAGGCCTGCAGCGGGTCTCGGCCGCTTCGGTGTTCAATGCCTTTCCTGTCAGTACTCAGGAGCGGGTCGATGACCGTGAATTGGCGGCGGCGGCGCGCGACCTGTTCGCGACGGGGCTCTTCGACGACATCCAGCTGGCGCGCGAAGGCGATGTGCTGATCGTCCAGGTGGAGGAACGACCGACGATCTCTCGCCTCAACATCGAAGGCAACCAGCAGATCCAGGACGAGGATCTGCGGAATGGCTTGAGCCAGGCCGGACTGGTCGAAGGGCAGGTGCTGCAGCTTTCCACACTCGAGGAAATCCAGCGGGAACTGGCCGGACTCTACCAGTCCCAGGGTCGCTACAACGCGACCATCGATGCCGAGGTCGAGCAGGTCGGCGCGGGGCAGGTGCAGGTCAATATCGACATCGATGAAGGTCAGGTGACCAAGATCCGCCAGATCAACATCGTCGGCAATGAAGCCTTCGACGACGAGACGCTGCGCGATGTTTTCGAGCTCGAGGACCGGCCCGGCTGGTTCTTCGGCTGGTTCACCAACGACTCCTATTCCCGCGAGGCCTTGGCCGGCGACCTGGAGCGTCTGCGTTCCTTCTACATGGACCGTGGCTACGTCAACTTCGACATCGACTCCACCCAGGTGTCCGTGGCGCCGGACAAGTCGCGGATCTTCATCACCATCAACGTCAACGAGGGTGAACGCTACCGCCTGGGCGACATCCGTTTCGCTGGCGATCTGCGTATATCGGAGGATGAGGCGCGCGAGCTTCTCGAGATCCAGGAAGGCGAGATCTTCTCCCGCAGTGACGTCATTGCCTCCTCCGAGGCGATTCGCTCGCGACTGGGCGCCGAGGGCTTTGCCTTCGCCGAGGTCGACGGTATCCCCGAAGTGCGCAACGATGGCGAGACACTGAACCTGACCTTCCAGGTGGAGCCGGGACGCCGTGCCTATGTGCGGCGCATCGAGTTCGTCGGCAACACCACCACCCAGGATGAGGTGCTGCGCCGGGAAATGATCCAGATGGAGGGCGCGCCGGCGTCCACCGAGTCGATCAGCCAGTCCCGCCAGCGTCTGGAACGCCTTGGCTTCTTCAAGCAGGTCGAGGTGGAGACCGAGCCGGTGCCCGGGGCCAATGACCAGCTGGATGTCACCTACAATGTCGAGGAACAACCGTCCGGCTCGGTCTCCGCGAGTCTCGGTTTCTCCCAGAGTGCCGGGGTGATCTACGGCGCCTCCCTGTCGCAGAACAACTTTCTGGGGACCGGCAACCGCGTGAATATCGGTGCCCAGAAGAGTGATACCTACACCAATATCGATTTCGGCTACACCGATCCCTACTGGACGCTCGACGGTATCTCGCGTGGCTACAACCTGTACTATCGCAAGACCGATTACGAAGACTCCGATATCTCGACCTATTCGACGGATGCCCTGGGTGCCGGCATCAACTTCGGCTATCCGATCAATGAACTGAGCCGCCTCAACTTCGGGGCCACCGTCGAGGACCTCACGGTCAAGACCTACCGGGACACGCCGTCCGAGATCGAGCGTTATGTCCAGGACGAGGGTGACCATGCGCAGACGCTGAAGCTCACCGCGAATTGGACACGCAACGAGCTCAATCGGGGCATCATGCCCACGGCAGGCAACTATCAGCGTCTGTCTCTGGAAACGTCGGCGCCGGGCAGTGACGCCGAGTACTACAAGGCGCGTGCCCAGGCTCGTCATTTCTTCCCGTTCAACGAGGAGCAGACCTGGTCACTCAAGTTCCGTGGCGAAGTCGGTTACGCCGACACCCTGGGGGGCAACGATCCCTACCCCTTCTACGAGAACTATCTGTCCGGTGGCCTGGGATCGGTACGCGGTTTCACGACCAACACGCTGGGGACGGCCACCACACCGCGTAACCGCGGCGAGGACCGTACACTCGGCGGGAACGTCCTGGTCGAGGGGAGTGCCGAGCTCATCTTCCCCATGCCCTTCGTCGATGACAAGCGCTCTGTGCAGCCCTCGGTCTTCGTCGACGCCGGCAATACCTTCCTCACCGAGTGCTATCCGGTACTGGAAGGGGACAGCTCTCAGTGCGAATCCGGTGTCGATCTGGGCGAGCTGCGCTACAGCGTCGGCGTCGGTTTTTCCTGGCTGACCCCGGTGGGGCCGCTGACCTTCAGCTTTGCCGAACCGATCAATGCCAAGAGCAACGACGATACCCAGTTTTTCCAGTTCTCGCTGGGACAGACCTTCTGACCCCGAGGCACAGCACAAGGAGTCGATGACATGCGCAAGTTGACCGCCGTTCTGTGCCTCGGCCTGATGGGGGCCTTTGCCTGGCCCCTTCACGCCCAGGCGGCCGATGTCGCCATGCTCGACTGGCAGAAGGCGTTGCTGGATACCGACGTCGCCCAGCGTTCGATGAACCAGTTTCGCAACCGCACCCATGCCAAGCAGCAGGAGGCCGAGTCACTGGGGCAGTCTCTGCAGGCGACGCAGCAGCGGTTTCAGAATGGCGGGCAGCCGAGCCAGGCAGAGCAACAGGACTTTCGTGCCAAGCGACAGCGTTTCGAACAATTGCGCCAGGAGATCCTGCAGGCACGCCAGGAGGCGGAGCAACGCTTCCTGGAGGACGCCAAGCCCAGGCTCGATCAGGCCGTGCAGCGGGTCATCGATCGTCATGACGTCCAAGTGCTGGTGGCTCCACAGGGGGTGGTGCATGCCGAGGGTGACCTCCCCGACCTGACCGGTGAGGTGACCGAGATTCTCAACTCGCTCAACTGACCGGGCTCAGCCTTCCAGAACCGGAATTCCATGAACCAAGACGCCCACTCCCTGACACTCACCGAGATCGCCACTCGCCTGGGAGCCGAGCTCCGGGGCGACGGCGCGCAGCGAGTGAGTGGCCTGGCGACGCTACGCGATGCCGGGCCGGAGCACATCACCTTCCTGGCCAATCGGGCCTATCTCAAGGACCTGGCAGATACCCGCGCCGCCGCTGTGCTGTTGCATCCCAGCCACGCCGCGACCTGTCCGGTGACCAGCCTGACGCTGGATAATCCCTATCTGGGCTATGCCGAACTGTCGCGCTTGTTCGACCCGCTGGCCAACCGTGAATCGGGCGGCGTACATCCCTCGGCGGTAGTCGCCGCAGACGCTCGGTTGGGCGAAGGGGTGAGCGTCGGTCCCCAGGCAGTCATCGAGTCTGGAGCGACCCTGGGCGAGGGCGTGATTGTCGGACCCGGTTGCGTGGTCGGCGCCGACACCCGGGTCGGCGACAACTCCCGGTTGCACGCCAATGTCACGATCTACCATGGGGTGATCATCGGGGCCAGGGCCATTCTGCACAGTGGTTGCGTGATCGGTGGCGATGGCTTCGGTTTCGCCCACGATGGCCGGGAGTGGCACAAGATCGCCCAGCTGGGGGGCGTGGTGCTTGGCGATGACGTCGAGGTCGGCAGCTGTTCGAGCATCGATCGCGGTGCGCTCGGTGACACGCTGATCGGCGATGACGTCAAGATCGACAGCCAGGTGCAGATCGCGCACAACGTGCAGATTGGCGAGCACAGTGCCCTGGCCGGCTGTGTCGGGATCGCCGGTTCTACACGGGTCGGGCGCCACTGCATGCTGGGCGGTGGTGTGGGGCTCTCGGGCCATCTGACGATCTGCGACGGCGTCCAGGTCACCGGCATGAGCCTGGTCACCAACTCCATTCATGAGCCGGGCATCTACTCCTCGGGAACCGGTGCCATGGACAACGCCCAGTGGCGACGCAACGCGGTGCGCTTCAAGCAGCTGGACGAGATCGCGCGTCGCCTCAGCCGTCTGGAAAAAGCCGGGCGCGACGCTTGAGGTAGCGTCGCCGGGCGGTATAATCCCCGCCCGCCCGTCGGCCTGGAGCCGACGGTCATGCCCGTCGCGTGGGGCGGGCCCCCTGTCATGTCAGAGGTCGCTACGATGGTAATGGACATCAATGAAATTCGTGAATATCTGCCCCACCGCTACCCCTTTCTGCTGGTGGACAGGGTGACGGAACTTGCCCTTGGCGAATCCATCGTTGCCTACAAGAATGTCAGTATCAATGAACCGTTCTTCAATGGTCATTTCCCGCATCATCCGATCATGCCGGGTGTGCTGGTGATCGAGGCACTGGCCCAGGCGTGCGGTATCCTCGGGTTCAAGACCGTGAACAAACTGCCCGCCGATGGCTATGTCTATTACCTGGTCGGCAGCGACAATGTCCGTTTCAAGCGCCCGGTGATGCCCGGCGATCAGTTGCGCCTGGAAGCGCTGGTGGTGCGCGAGAAGCGGGGTATCTGGAAGTTTGCCTGCAAGGCCACCGTGGACGACGACGTGGCCTGCGAGGCCGAGATCATCTGTGCCGAGAGGAAGGTCGCTTGATTCATCCCACTGCCATCGTCGATCCCGGAGCATGTCTGGCCGATGACGTCGAGGTCGGTCCCTTCTCGGTGATCGGCCCGGATGTCGAGATCGGTGCCGGTTCCCGTATCGGTCCCCATGTCGTGGTCAAGGGTCCCACGCGACTCGGCGAGCGCACACGTATCTTTCAATTCGCCTCGGTTGGCGAGGACTGCCAGGACAAGAAGTATGCGGGAGAACCGACTCGCCTGGTGATGGGCGATGACAACGTGGTGCGTGAAGGCGCGACCCTGCATCGCGGTACCATTCAGGACCGTGGCGAGACGACCATCGGCTCGCGCAACCTGTTCATGGCCTATGCCCATGTCGGGCACGATTGCGTGATCGGTGACGACTGCATCCTGGCCAACCAGGTGACCCTGGCCGGCCATGTGACACTGGGCAATTTCTCGATTCTCGGCGGCCTGTCGGCCGTGCATCAGTTCTGCCATTTCGGCGAACATGCCATGGCGGGAGGTGGCTCGATCATCACCAAGGACACCCCGGCCTATGTGATGATCAATGGCAATCCCGCCCAGGTGCATGGGCTCAATCTGATCGGGATGCGGCGCCGTGGCTTCAGCAACGAGTCGCTCAAGGCCCTGGGAGACGCCTATCGCCTGGTCTACCGCCAGGGGCTGACCGTCGAGCAGGCGCTGACCAGCATTCGTTCTCGCTACTCCCTGCCGGAGACCGAGACCTTTGCGGCCTCCATCGAGGTATCGTCCCGGGGCATCATTCGCTGAGCGAGGCGGTGCCATGGGCATGCAACGCATCTATGTGGTGGCCGGAGAGCTCTCCGGCGACATCCTCGGTGCCGGACTGGTACGCGAACTCAAGACGCGCCACCCCGAAGCGCAGTTTCGTGGCATCGGTGGGCCGCGGATGATCGCCGAGGGTCTCGACAGCCGCTTCCCGCTGGAGACGCTGTCGGTGATGGGGCTGGTCGAGGTGATCAAGCATCTGCCGAGGCTCCTGGGGGTTCGCCGAGCCCTGCGTCGGGATGCGCTCGACTGGCAGCCGGACATCATGATTGGCATCGATGCGCCCGACTTCAATCTGGGACTGGAGCGACAATTGCGCGATGCCGGTCTGATCACCGCCCATTATGTCAGTCCCTCCGTCTGGGCCTGGCGCCAGGGGCGGGTCAAGGGCATCGCGCGTGCCGTGGACGCCATGCTGACCTTCCTGCCCTTCGAGGCGGCGTTCTATGTCCACCACCGGGTGCCGGTGGCCTATGTCGGCCATCCCCTGGCCGATGAGTTGCCATTGACCAACGATAGGGCCGCCGCTCGCGAGTCGCTGGGGCTTCCGTCCCGCGGCTCGATCCTGGCGGTACTGCCGGGGTCGCGGTCCAATGAGGTGCGCTTTCTGGGCGCGACCTTCCTGGATGCCGCCGAACGGCTATGCGCCGATCGCCCCGACTTGAACGTCGTCATTCCCGCTGCCACGGCGGCGCGCCGGGAGGAGCTGGAAAGCCTCCTGGCGGAGCGTGACGCCCTGCACGGGCGAGTGACCCTGGTCGAGGGACGTGCGCGGGAGGCCATGGTCGCCAGCGACCTGGTGCTGCTGACCTCGGGCACCGCGGCGCTGGAGGCGATGCTCTGCCATCGCGCCATGCTGGTTGCCTATCGCATGGCGCCCATGACGCATTTCCTGGCCAAGCGCCTGGTCAAGACCGAGTGGATCTCGCTGCCCAACCTGATCGCTCGCGAGACATTGGTGCCCGAGTTGATCCAGGACGCGGCCAGCGTCGATGGCATTGCCTCGCGGCTGGCAGGGTTTCTCGACGATGATGCAGGGCGCACGGCCCTGGAAACACGCTTTGCCGGCATGCATGCCGAGCTGCGCCGGGATGCCAGTCGGCGCGCCTGCGATGCCATCGAGGCGCTGGTGGAAGGACAGGCTCTGCCGGCCTCGGTGGCGCCCGAGAACGGCCAGAGAGAGGAAATCGGCTCATGAACGACGCCAAGGCATTGCCACCCCTGATCATCGATTACCGAGGCGAGCGGCTGGCCGGTGTCGATGAGGTGGGGCGTGGCCCGCTGGTGGGCCCGGTGGTGGCGGCGGCGGTGATTCTCGAGCCGACCGATCCCATCGCAGGGCTCACCGACTCCAAGAAGCTGACCGCCAGGCGGCGCGAGGCGCTCGATGCCGAGATCCGCGAGCGGGCGCTGGCCTGGTCGGTGGCCGAGGCGTCGGCCGATGAAATCGATACGCTGAACATCTACCACGCCACACACCTGGCCATGCGGCGGGCCATCGATGCCTTGAGTCCCGCCGCCGAGTATCTGCTGGTGGACGGTAATCGCCTGCCCGGGCATCATGTGCCGGGACAAGCGGTGGTCAAGGGCGATGCGCGTCATGCATCGATTGCCGCCGCCTCGATCCTGGCCAAGGTGGCGCGTGATGCCGGCATGCAGACCCTGGATGCCCGACACCCCGATTATGGTTTTGCCCGACACAAGGGCTACCCGACTCGCGAGCATCTGGCCGCCCTGGAGCGCCTGGGGCCACTGCCCGAGCATCGGCGCTCTTTCGCGCCGGTGAAACGTCAGCTGGCGCTATCCTGATCCACCAAGCCCCGAGTTCACCATGACCACACCCTTCGTTCATCTGCGCGTGCACAGTGAATTCTCCCTGGTCGACGGCCTGATACGCCTCAAGCCGCTGATCAAGGCGGCGGTGGATCAAGGGACGCCGGCGTTGGCGCTGACCGATGAAGCCAACCTCTTCGCCCTGGTCAAGTACTACACCGGCGCCCAGGGCGCCGGTCTCAAGCCGCTCATCGGCAGCGATCTGTGGCTGGTCAACCCGCATGACGAGGAACATCCGTATCGCCTGACGCTGCTGGCGATGAACCAGACCGGTTACCGAAACCTCACCGAGCTGATTTCGCGCGGTTGGGTGGAAGGCCAACGGCAGGGCAGGGCACTGCTCGAACGTTCCTGGGTGATGGCTCAGAGCGAGGGGCTGATCGCGCTGTCCGGTGGCCGGGAGGGGGATATCGGCCGCCACCTGCTTTCCGATCATCATGCCGAGGCACGCGCCCTGCTCGATGAATGGAACGCGGCCTTCCCGGGGCGCTATTACCTTGAGTTGACGCGTACCGGCCGCGCCCTGGAAGAGGAATGCGTGCACCTCTCGGTGGATCTCGCCGTCGAGACGGAGACGCCGGTGGTGGCTACCAATGACGTGCGTTTCCTCGAGCGCGAGGATTTCTGGGCTCACGAGACGCGAGTGGCGATCGGTGAAGGCAAGGCGCTGGACGACGCGAGGCGCGAGCGCCATTACACCGAGGAGCAATATCTCAAGACGCCCGAAGAGATGGCCGAGCTGTTCTCCGACATCCCCGAGGCACTCGAGAACAGCGTGATGATCGCGGCACGCTGCAACGTCGATGTGCGCCTGGGCGAGATATTCCTGCCCGAATACGGGATTCCCGAGGGCATGACCCAGGAGGAATTCTTCCGCAAGGTCTCTCATGATGGCCTCACCGAGCGCCTGAACTTCCTCTATCCGGCCGAACGTTACCCCCGGGATGGCGCCGAGTATGCCGAGATCGATGCCCGCTATCGTGAGCGACTCGATTTCGAGCTCAACATCATCCTGCAGATGGGGTTTCCCGGCTACTTCCTGATCGTGATGGACTTCATCCAATGGGCCAAGGACAACGACGTCCCGGTCGGGCCCGGACGGGGCTCCGGTGCCGGCTCGCTGGTGGCCTATGCGCAGAAGATCACCGATCTGGACCCGCTCGAGTACGATCTGCTGTTCGAGCGCTTCCTCAACCCGGAGCGTGTCTCGATGCCCGACTTCGATGTCGACTTCTGCATGGAGAAGCGCGACCGGGTGATCGAGTACGTGGCCGAGCGATATGGGCGCAACGCGGTCTCGCAGATCGTGACCTTCGGCACCATGGCTGCCAAGGCGGTAGTGCGCGATGTGGCCAGGGCCCAGGGCAAGCCCTACTCGCTGGGCGACAAGCTTTCCAAGCTGATTCCCTTCGAGGTCGGCATGACACTCGAGAAGGCCATCGGGGACGAGCCTCAGCTGCAGGAATTCCTCGAGGCCGACGAGGAAGCCCAGGAAATCTGGGACATGGCGCTCAAGCTCGAAGGCATCACCCGGGGTACCGGCAAGCACGCCGGCGGCGTGGTGATCGCGCCGACCAAGTTGACCGATTTCTCGCCGTTGCTGTGCGACGAGGATGGCAGCGGCCTCCGGGTCCAGTACGACAAGAACGACATCGAGGATGCCGGTCTGGTCAAGTTCGACTTCCTGGGCCTGCGTACCCTGACCATCATCGATTGGGCACTGGAGATGGTCGACAAGGTACGCGCCGCCGGGGGAGAAGGCCCGCTGAACATCGACGCTATCCCGCTCGATGACGTGCCGACCTTCGACATGCTCAAGAAGGCCGAGACCACGGCGGTCTTCCAGCTCGAGTCCCGGGGCATGAAGGAGTTGATCAAGCGCCTGCTGCCCGACTCGCTGGAGGACATGATCGCGCTGGTCGCCTTGTTCCGTCCCGGCCCCCTGCAGTCGGGCATGGTCGACGACTTCATCAACCGCAAGCACGGCCGGGCCGAGGTCGCCTACCCCCATCCCGATTACCAGCATGAGCTGCTCGAGCCGGTGCTCGGCCCGACCTATGGCATCATCCTCTATCAGGAGCAGGTGATGCAGATCGCCCAGGTGATGGCCGGCTACAGCCTGGGCCAGGCGGATTTGCTGCGCCGTGCCATGGGCAAGAAGAAGCCCGAGGAGATGGCCAAGCAACGCACCGGCTTCCTTGAGGGGTGCGAGGCCAACGGCATCGATCCGGACCTGGCCGGCAACCTGTTCGACCTGGTGGAGAAGTTCGCCGGCTACGGCTTCAACAAGTCGCACTCGGCGGCCTATGCGCTGGTGTCCTACCAGACCGCCTGGTTGAAGGCGCATTATCCCGGCCCCTTCATGGCGGCGGTACTGTCCACTGAGATGGACAACCTCGACAAGGTGGTGCCGCTGATCGAGGAATGCCGGCATCTTGGGCTCACCGTGACCCCTCCTGACGTCAATGTCGGCGGCTACAAGTTCACCGTCGATGCCGAGGGGCGCGTGATCTACGGCCTGGGGGCGATCCGTGGCGTGGGCGAGGGCCCCATCGGGGCCATCGTCGAAGCGCGAGACTCGGAAGGCAGCTTTCGCGATCTGTTCGATTTCTGTCGACGCGTCGATCCCCAGCGCATGAACAAGCGTACCCTCGAGGCGTTGATTCGCGCGGGCGCGCTGGACAATCTGGGGCCCAGCCGCGCGGTGCTCGCCGCGTCGCTGGATGATGCCCTCAAGGCCGCCGCCCAGAATCAGGCCAACCAGAACCTCGGCATGATGGATATGTTCGGTGAAGCCTTTGCCGACGAATCGGGCGATGACGGTGCTGATGCCTACGCGGATTACCGCCGTGTCCGCGACTGGTCCGACAAGGAGCGTCTGGCCGGCGAAAAGGATACCCTCGGGCTCTACCTCACCGGGCACCCGATCGACGAGTACGAGCATGAGCTGGCGCGTTTCGTCTCGACCCGGATCGTCGACCTGAAACCATCCCGGGAGCCGCAGCGTGTGGCCGGGCTGGTGGTGAACGTGCGTACCATGAAATCCAAGCGCGGCGACACCATGGCGTTCGTGACGCTGGATGATCGCACCAGTCGCATCGAGGCCTCCCTGTTCGGTGAATTGTTCGATTCCCTGCGCGGTCGCATCGATACCGACCAGGTGCTGATCATCGAGGGCGAGGTCTCCACCGATGACTATTCCGGCGGACTCCGGCTGCGTGGCAAGGACGTCACCCCGATGGTCGATGCCCGGACCCGTTATGGCCAGGCCGTGGAGTTGTCGCTCGATGGGGGCGGGGTCAACGGTCGCCTGGTGGACAGCCTGCGCGACAGCCTTGCGCCGTATCGCGATGACGGCGGGCTTCCGGTGCGGTTGCGCTATCGCAATGCCGAGGCCTCCGGATGGCTGGAACTGGCCGAGCAATGGCGGGTCCAGCCCACCGATGAGTTGTTGATCGCCCTGCGCGACGTGCAGGGGCAGGATGGTGTGCGCCTCAAGTATCGATAATCGGGCGGCGGGTCTGCGTGTCGTGTACGGGACTCGCCTTGCGTGGGATTGTCAGGGTGCGATAATGCCCGGCATTCGACGATTTTTCCCCGGTCATCCCGCGGCCGACGAGACAAGGCTAGCCCATGAATCCTAACTACCTAGATTTTGAACAGCCCATCGCCGAGCTCCAGGCCAAGATCGAAGAACTGCGCATGGTCGGCAACGACAGCCAGGTCAATCTGAATGACGAGATCGGTCGGCTCGAGGACAAGAGCCGCAAGCTCACCGAGTCGATCTTCAAGGACCTGAGTGCCTGGCAGGTCTCTCAGTTGTCCCGGCATCCGCAACGCCCCTATACCCTGGATTACCTGGAACACGTCTTCACCGACTTCGATGAGCTTCACGGCGATCGCCGCTTCGCCGACGACGCTGCCATCGTCGGCGGCGTGGCGCGCCTGGATGACAAACCGGTCATGGTCATCGGTCACCAGAAGGGCCGCGACGTGCATGAGAAGGTCCGCCGCAACTTCGGCATGCCGCGCCCCGAGGGATACCGCAAGGCATGTCGCCTGATGGAGATGGCCGAGCGTTTCCGCATGCCGGTACTGACCTTCATCGACACGCCCGGCGCCTATCCCGGCATCGACGCCGAGGAGCGCGGACAAAGCGAAGCCATTGCCTATAACCTGGGCGTGATGTCGCGCCTCAAGACCCCGATCATCGCCACCGTGGTGGGCGAGGGCGGCTCCGGCGGCGCCCTGGCCATCGGGGTGTGCGACGAGCTGGCCATGTTGCAGTATTCGACCTATTCGGTGATCTCGCCGGAAGGCTGCGCCTCCATCCTGTGGAAGAGCGCCGACAAGGCCTCCGAGGCGGCCCAGGCCATGGGCATTACCGCCGAGCGCCTCAAGGAGCTGGGGTTCGTCGATACCCTGATCCCCGAACCCCTGGGCGGCGCCCATCGCCAGCCGTCGGTCACCGCCGAGCGGATCAAGACCTCCCTGCTGGAGAGCCTGGACCGTCTCGAGGCCATGGACACCGACGCGCTGCTGGAGCGGCGTTACGAGAAACTGATGAGCATCGGCGCCCCGGTGTAAGGTCCTTTCTGTTCTCGGCCATGCGGCGTTAAAAACCGGCTGGTGCGCCAGCCCGGTCGAAATGCTCATTTACCCACATGTAAACTCTGCTTTCTCGCCGGTTTTTGCCTTGTGGCCCACAGGGCTGTGGGAAATGCGTTGGCTGGAACAGCGATGACGTTTCCATCAGAGAGCCCGAGCGGTATCCCTGCCCATGAGTCTCGAGTCCTCCTCCCTGCAGACCTTGCTCGATGAGGCCCTGGCGGCGACGCCGCCGGGGCGTGCTGTCTGGGTGGCGCTGTCCGGGGGGCTCGATTCTTCCCTTCTGTTGACGCTGGCGGCGGAGGCGAGCCGTCGTCATCCGCGGCCGCTGCGTGCCTTGCATGTTCATCATGGTCTGCAGGTGGCGGCCGATGACTTCGAGCACCATTGTCGAGCCTTGTGCTCACGCCTTGGCGTGCCGCTTTACGTCGAGCGGGTCAATGTCGATGTGTCGAGTGGCGAAGGGGTGGAAGGTGCGGCACGGCGAGCCCGTTATGCGGCCTTTCGAAACCGGGTTGGGGTGGGCGAGACGCTCTGGTTGGCCCAGCACCGTGACGATCAGGCCGAGACTTTCCTGCTGGCGGCGTTGCGTGGTGCCGGCCCGCGAGGACTGGCAGCCATGCCCGTCGAGCGTGAGCAGGCCGGGGGGCGGTTGGCAAGGCCCTGGCTCGGGGTGTCGCGCGCGGCTCTGGAGGCCGAGGCGACGCGTCGGGAACTCGCCTGGGTCGAGGATCCGAGCAACGCCGAGGTCCTGCACGACCGTAACTTTCTGCGTCATCGCGTGATGCCGTTGCTGGAGCAGCGCTGGCCCGACGCCGGGGCATCCTTGGCATGCAGTGCCGGGCTGGTCGGCGAGACCGATGGCCTGCTCGAGGAGTTCGCCGCCGAGGACCTGGCTCGGATGGGGGGCGATCCCGGCTGTCTGGCCATCGCGCCCCTGAGGGAGCTCTCGGCGCCGCGTTGCCGCCTGCTGATTCGACATTGCCTGCGTCGCCTGGGGTTGTCGCCGCCGCCGGCCAGGCGTCTGACCAGCCTGCTCGACCAGCTCGATGCTCGACACGATGCCGAGGTTCGGGTCGCCTGGGAAGAAACCGAGGCGCGGGTCTGGCGCAAGATGCTGTACTTGCTGGCGACCCCCGCGCCGCTGCCACTTGCCTGGCGGACCGAGTGGGATGGTCGGTCGCCACTGGCGACGCCCTTGGGCGAGTTTCGCATGGGCCTCGTGCGCGAGGATGGTGCCGCCGTTTGCCTGACGCTGGCGCCTCGCCTGGGCGGTGAGCGCCTGCCACTGCCGGGGCGGGGTCGGCGCGATCTCAAGCGCCTGTTGCAGGAACTGGGCCTGCCCCCCTGGGAGCGTGATCGGTCATGGGTGGTCTGGCATGGCGACCATGTGGTGGCGGTGGGTAGCCCCGAGGGATGGCTGGCACTCGCCGAGGGATGGCGAGCGCCCTGAGCGCTTCAGGTCAGCGTCAGCGTCATCCCGGCCGCGTTCTGGTAGGCGACTTCCTGCTCCAGGTCGGCCAGCAGCAGGTTGGGGTCTTCGCTTTCGTCGCAGTGCAGTGCCAGCGCCTCGCCCGAAACGCGCAGCTCGGGTCGGGCGGGCGGCTGTTCGGGACGCGAGTGGTTGAGCAGCACCGCCAGGCGCAGCAGACGCGCCAGGCGACCGTGAGGGGCCTGTTCGGAGGCGGGCAGGGCCTGCCACTCCTTGATCGGGAACTTGCGTCGGTGGGCGCGGACGAGGAAGGCGAGCAGGCGCTGTTCGGGACGCGAGAATCCCGACAGGTCGGAGTGCTCCAGCAGGTAGGCGCCGTGGCGATGGAACTGGCTGTGCGAGATAGCCAGACCGATCTCATGCAGTCGGCTCGCCCACTCCAGGAAACGTGCCTGGTCGTCGTCCAGCGCCCAGGCCTCGCGAACCTGTTCCAGCAATCCCAGGGCGGTGGCGGCGACGTTGTCGGCCTGCCGGATGTCGACGTCATAACGATGCGTCAGGGCATCCAGGGTCTTGAGGCGTGGATCCTCCGGGCTGTTGCGGCCGACGAGGTCGTAGAGCACGCCTTCGCGCAGGGCGCCATCGGCGTAGCGCATCTCTTCCAGGTCGAAGGCTTCGAAGATGGCCACGAGAATCGCGACCCCGGCGGGGAAGACGCGTGCGCGGTCGGCCTTGAGTCCATTCAGGGAGACCTTGTCCAGGCGCTTGGTCTTGATCAATCGCTTGCGCAGATCGAGCAGCCCCTGGCGGGTGATCACGCCTTCCGGTGACTTGCCGGTAGCGGCAATCACGGCGGCGGCGGCCTTGATGGTGCCGCTGGAACCGACCGGGTCCAGCCAGCCGATCTTCTGGTAGGGACGACGGATGTTGGCGAGCTCCGAAAGCGCGGCCAGTTCGGCGCGGCGCATGCGTTTCTCGCTGAGTTCGCCGTTGGTGAAGAAGCGCCGGGTGAAGGTCACGCAGCCCATGCTGAGGCTTTCCAGGGCCAGTGGCTCGAAGTGCTCGCCGATGATGAGCTCGGTGGACCCTCCTCCGATATCGACGATCAGGCGTCGACCATCCTCGGCCAGGGCATGCGCCGCACCCAGGTAGATGAGGCGCGCTTCCTCGCGGCCGGCGATGATTTCGATGCGGGTGCCCAGCAGGGCTTCGGCCCGGTCGATGAAATCCTGACTGTTGTCGGCGCTGCGCAGGGCGTTGGTACCGACCACGCGCAGGCTGCGTGGCGTGATGTCTTCCAGGAAGGGGGCGAAGCGTGCCAGGCAGTCCAGGGCCCGGGTCATGGCGTCTTCGTCGAGCAGGCCGTCGTCGCCGACGCCATCGGCCAGCTGGACTTTTTCCCCCTTGCGGGCGACCACCTGTAGCCGGTCGTGCTGATAGTTGGCCACCAGCAGGTGAAAGCTGTTGGAGCCGAGGTCGATGGCGGCGAGGCGTCGCGGCTCGTCCTGCGTGGGCGTTGCTGCGCCGCCGGGGGCGGCGTCCGGGCTGTCCTTGAGCGCTGTCATGACGGGTCCTTCAGGGTGACTGGCCAAAGGTTGCGGGCCCCTTCGGAGCTTGTCAATCGTCAAACGCACGGGGCTTGCGTTTCGTCTCGGCGTTGACTAGTATCGGGGCGTTCGCCTGTTCCGAATGCTTCCCGACCGCTCAATGGCGACTGCGCCGCGGTCAAACTCCAAGTCGTCAGATAGCCCACTGCATCAGTCCGTGATTCTGGCTTTCAGCCCAGATCCGCTGATTCAGGCGAAACTAACCTGCTCCCTCGATATCACGTTCATGGCAGACATCCCCATACGCGGCGGTTGTCCCTCCATGGCCATAGGGTTCACGCAAACGAGAGCAGCCTGTCCGGGTTCTGAACGCACCCAATTATGGCGTTTACGTCTCGCCTCCTGTCCATCACGGCGCATACCGCCCGGCTTTCAAGAGCAACGTCTGAACACACCGATGAATCTTACCGAACTCAAGCAAAAGCCCGTGCCGGAACTCCTGGAGATTGCCCGCGAAATGGGCATCGACAATCTGGCGCGCTCCCGTAAGCAGGACATCATCTTTGCCATTCTCAAGAAGCACGCCAAGAGTGGCGAGGCCATCTACGGGGATGGTGTGCTGGAAATCCTGCAGGACGGGTTCGGCTTCCTGCGTAGTGCCGACAGTTCCTATCTGGCCGGCCCCGATGACATCTACGTATCGCCTTCCCAGATTCGGCGTTTCAATCTGCGCAAGGGCGACTCCATTTCCGGCAAGATTCGTCCGCCCAAGGAAGGGGAGCGTTACTTCGCGCTGTTGAAGGTCAGCCAGATCAACTTCGACAAGCCGGAGAATGCCAAGCACAAGATCCTCTTCGAGAACCTCACGCCGCTGTTTCCTCAGGAGCGGCTGCACATGGAGATCGGCAACGGCTCCACCGAGGATCTGACGGCGCGCGTGATCGACCTGACCGCGCCCATCGGCAAGGGGCAACGTGGCTTGCTGGTGTCCCCGCCCAAGGCGGGCAAGACCCTGATGCTGCAGAACATTGCCACGTCCATCACCCGCAACAACCCCGAGTGCCACCTGATCGTGCTGCTGATTGACGAGCGGCCCGAGGAGGTCACCGAGATGTCGCGCACGGTGCGTGGCGAGGTGGTGGCCTCGACCTTCGACGAGCCGCCGGCACGCCACGTCCAGGTCGCCGAGATGGTCATCGAGAAGGCCAAGCGGCTGGTCGAGCACAAACGCGATGTGGTGGTCCTGCTCGATTCCATCACGCGTCTGGCTCGGGCCTACAACACCGTGGTGCCGTCCTCGGGCAAGGTGCTGACCGGTGGTGTCGACGCCCATGCCCTGGAGAAGCCCAAGCGCTTCTTCGGTGCGGCGCGCAACATCGAGGAGGGCGGCAGCCTGACCATCATCGCCACGGCGCTGGTCGATACCGGCTCCAAGATGGACGAGGTGATCTTCGAGGAGTTCAAGGGCACCGGCAACATGGAAGCCCACCTGGACCGCAAGCTGGCCGAGAAGCGCGTCTACCCGGCGCTCAATATCCGCCGCTCCGGTACGCGCCGCGAGGACCTCATCGCCTCCGAGGAGGAGATGCAGCGCATGTGGATCCTCCGCAAGCTGCTCAATCCCATGGAAGACGTGGCGGCCACCGAGTTCCTGATCGACCGCTTGAAGGATACCAAGACTAACCTGGAATTCTTCGAGGCCATGAAGCGGCGCTGATAGGAGCTATTGCGCTTGCGTATACCGCGTTGAATCCTCACTCGGCCTGCTCATGTACGACTCGTACACTCCGCGGCCTCGCTCGGATTCGCCTTGTCTCCGCTGCGCTCATGACGCTCCTGATGCCCAGTTCTCGACGCTTCGGCGGCTAGATCAAGGCAAGTGGCGCCGGGGGCAGGTCGCAGAGGAGGTCCTGCGCCAGGGGTAAGGAGCATGCTTCCTCCTAGGCCTGTCGTCGGCAATCCGATGCGCCGATGCTGGGTTGCCAGGCGCAGCATCGCGAAGGGGCGGCATGATATGCTGCCCCTTTTGCTGTGTGTCGTTCGGGAAACGGGAAGGTCGCATGAAGTACAAGGATCTGCGCGAGTTCATCGCGGCGCTGGAGGCTCAGGGGGAGCTCACGCGGGTCACCGCCGAGGTGGATCCCTATCTCGAGGTTACCGAGATCTGTGATCGCACTCTGCGGGCCGGGGGCCCGGCATTGCTGTTCGAGAACGTCAAGGGCCACGACATGCCGCTGCTCGGCAACCTCTTCGGTACGCCGAAGCGGGTCGCCATGGGCATGGGGCAGGAGTCGGTGGCGGCGCTCGGGGAGGTGGGCGAGTTGCTGGCCTTCCTCAAGGAGCCCGAACCGCCCAAGGGGTTCCGCGATGCCCTGGACAAGCTTCCGGTCTTCAAGCAGGTCATGAGCATGGGGCCCAGGACGGTGCGCAAGGCGCCGGTGCAGGAGGTGGTCCATGAAGGCGACGAGGTCGATCTCGACCGTCTTCCCATCCAGCATTGCTGGCCGGGCGACGCCGCGCCGCTGATCACCTGGCCGTTGGTGGTGACCCGCGGGCCGAACAAGTCCCGTCAGAACCTGGGGATCTATCGGCAGCAGAAGCTCTCGCGCAACCGCCTGATCATGCGCTGGCTGTCCCATCGAGGCGGTGCCCTGGACTACCAGGAGTGGCGCGAGGCGCATCCTGATGAGCCCTTTCCGGTGGCGGTGGCGCTGGGTGCCGATCCGGCGACCATCCTCGGTGCCGTGACGCCGGTGCCCGATACCCTGTCCGAGTATGCCTTCGCCGGCCTGCTGCGCGGGTCGCGCACCGAGCTGGTCAAGTGTGGTCATTCCGATCTCGAGGTGCCCGCCTCGGCGGAGATCATCCTCGAAGGCGTCATCTACCCCGACGACACGGCACCGGAAGGTCCCTACGGCGACCATACCGGCTACTACAACGAGGTGGAGGAGTTCCCGGTCTTCACCGTGACGCGCATGACCATGCGGCGCAACGCTATCTACCACTCCACCTATACCGGGCGTCCCCCCGACGAGCCGGCGGTACTCGGGCTGGCCCTCAACGAGGTGTTCGTGCCCATCCTGCGCAAGCAGTTTCCCGAGATCGTCGACTTCTATCTGCCGCCCGAGGGTTGCTCCTACCGCATGGCGGTGGTGACCATGAAGAAACAGTATCCGGGCCATGCCAAGCGGGTGATGATGGGCGTATGGAGCTTCCTGCGCCAGTTCATGTATACCAAGTTCGTGGTCGTGCTGGACGACGATGTGGATGCTCGCGACTGGCGGGACGTCATCTGGGCCATCACCACGCGCATGGATCCGGCGCGGGATACCGTGATGGTCGAGAACACGCCCATCGACTATCTGGATTTCGCCTCCCCGGTGGCGGGGCTTGGTTCCAAGATGGGGCTGGACGCCACCAGCAAGTGGCCGGGCGAAACCGAGCGCGAGTGGGGCAGACCCATCGTCATGGACGAGGCCGTGAAGGCCAGGGTCAGCGAGCGCTGGGCGGAACTTGGCATCGAATTCCCCGACACCGACAAGAGGCATGCATGACAGCCAGGACCCTGACCTGCCGGGTGATCGAGGTCGAAGACCTCACCCCCGACGTCTTTCGCGTTTACCTGGAAGGCCGCGCCGAGGCCGTGGCCCACGCGGCCGGACAGTATCTCGAGCTCGATATCGGCGACGGGGAGTGGGTGCCTTTCTCCATTGCCAACGCCCATGGCGGCGATGGTCGCATCGAACTGCACATCCAGCACTGGCCGGAGCGCAGCAACTCCGCCAAGCTGCGTGAACTGCTGGTGGAGGCGCAGCAACTGACGCTGCGCCTGCCTGGCGGCGATTGTGTGCTCGACCCCGACAGTCGGCGCCCGCTGCTGCTGGTGGCCGCCGGCACCGGCTTCGCGCAGATGAAGGCCATCGTGGAAGCGGCCCTGGCCGAGGACGCCGAGCGCCATGTCGAGCTGTGGTGGGCCGCCAAGGAGCGACGCGATTTCTACCTGGAGCGCTTGCCCCGAGAGTGGGCCGGTCGGCATCCCAACGTCCACTTTCACGGCGTCAGCGAAGCCGGTGTGGCAGAGGATTTCGAGGCCGAGCGTGTGAACGGGCACCATGGTCGCGTGGACGAGGTGCTGGCCCGCGAGCTCTCCGATGTCTCCGCCCATGATGTCTACCTGTCCGGCTCGCCGGGCATGGTCTATGCCTGTGTCGATGTCCTGGCCTCGTTCGGGCTGGTGCCGTCCCGAGTGTTCTCCGATGTCTTCGCCTATGCGCCTCGGGACCCGCTGGTGCCGACCGTGGGCAGCCTGGTTCGAGAGACGCGGGCATGAGTGCGGCGCCGATCCTGATTACCGGGGGCGCACAGCGTCTCGGTCGGCATTGTGCCGAACGGTTGTGCGATGACGGGCATCCGGTGATCGTCAGCTATCGCCGCGAACGCCCGGCGCTGGACGCCCTGCGCGAGCGTGGCATCGAGACCCTGCAGGCCGATTTCGGCGACGAGGCGGGAATTCGCGATTTCATCGCGCGGCTCAGGGAGACCACCTCGTCGCTGCGGGCCGTCGTCCACAATGCCAGCGACTGGCTACCCGACGTCGAAGGCGACGAGGCCGGCGCCAACTTCGAGCACCTGTTCCGGGTGCACATGCTGGCGCCCTATCTGATCAACCTCGAGGCGCAGGATCTCCTCGAGGCCTGTGGCGAGCCGTTGCGCGACATCGTGCACATGACCGACTACGTGGCGACTCGAGGGTCGCGCAAGCATATCGCCTATGCGGCCTCCAAGGCGGGCCTGGATAACCTGACATTGTCCTTCGCCGCCCGTTACGCCCCCTCGATCCAGGTCAACGCCATCGCGCCGGCCATGATCATGCTGGGCGAGAACGACGACGAGGCCTATGCCGAGAAGGCCAGGGCCAAGTCGGCGCTGGGCACGATCCCCGGCCCCGGGGTGATCTACGAAAGCCTGCGCTACCTGCTCGACAACCGCTATGTGACCGGAATAACACTGCCGGTGGATGGTGGCCGACACCTGCGCTAGGGCAACGCTGCATGAACGCCCGCGCGCCTCATGCGGTTGCCCTAGCGGAGGCCATCGTTGGCGCCTGGCCCATCGAGTGCTTGTCATCGGTGCCACGACACGGCAGGATGATGGGGAGATTTCAGGAGACGACCATGCACGCGAACCGTTGCCCCCAAGACTCAAGCACCGCCCTGCAGGCGGCGTTCGGTCGTGGGCAAGGATTCGAGGGCCGTTGGCCCGGTTACCGCTATTGGTTTAGCGACGGCGTGCCGGCGGTCGTGTCCTGACGCCACTTTCAGCGAAGGACATCACCGCGAGGCACGCCCCACCAAGGGTTGCCTCCATCAGCGAAACCCCCGGACGGCAACCCCGCCCGGGGGTTTCGCGTTTTGTCCCCTTGCATTCATCGAGGAGAACGACCATGACCGTCAACCATCGCTTTTACGCCGATCGCCGTACCCCGGGACGGGACTATTACGGTTATGGCTGGCGATTTAGCGTTGCGCGGTCGGGCCTGGACGCTGCCTCCGACCGTGAGCTTTCCGGCGGCACGACGACAGCCAATCGATGTTCACGCTCACGGAGTTGAAACCCATGAATGCCCCCGTTTCCTCGCTTTCCCAGCGCGCAGCCCTGCAGGATCGAACCGACGAGGCTGCTCTGCCCACCCCTGAAGCGCTTCGTCACGACGTCTCGCTCGCCTCGCCGCTCGCCGGCCGTATTCGGCAACAGCGCCAGGCCATTCGCGACATCCTCGCCGGCCGGGACGATCGGTTGCTGGTGGTCGTTGGCCCCTGCTCGATTCATGATCCCGACGCGGCCCTCGACTATGCCCGTCGCCTGGCGGAACTGGCGCCGCGCATCGACGACCGTATCCTGCCGGTGATGCGCGTCTATGTGGAGAAGCCCCGCACTACCGTGGGCTGGAAGGGATTGGCCTATGACCCCGACCTGGATGGTCGCGGCGACATGGCCAGGGGCCTGGCCATGTCGCGTCGGCTGATGCGCGACATCGCCGAACTGGGACTGCCGGTGGCCACCGAACTGCTGCAGCCGATGCTGGCCGCCTACCTGGACGACCTGCTGTCCTGGGTCGCCATCGGGGCCCGGACCACGGAATCCCAGCTGCATCGTGAACTGGCCAGTGGTCTGGAGGCGGTGGTCGGCTTCAAGAACGCCACCAATGGGGATCTCGGGGTTGCCCTGGATGCCATGCACGCCGCGCGGCATCCCCATCAACATTTCGCCATGGCGCCGGACGGGAGTCCGGTGGTGCGCGAGACGGCCGGCAACTCCCATACCCATGTGGTATTGCGCGGTGGACACGGCGAGCCCAATTACCGGGCGCCCCGGGTGGCGGCGAGTCGCCGGGCCCTGGCGGATGCGGGGTTCCTGCCGCGTCTGATGGTGGATTGCAGCCACGCCAATGCCCGCAAGGACCATCGGCGCCAGAGCGAAGTGATGCTCGATGTACTGGGGCAGCGACTGGCAGGCGACGATGCCTTGATCGGCCTGATGCTCGAAAGCCACATCCACGAAGGCAAGCAGTCTCTCGAGCCGGGTCCACTGCGCTACGGCGTTTCGGTGACCGACGCCTGTATCGGCTGGGAGACGACCGAGCACCTGCTGCTGACAGCGGCGGAGCGCCTGCGCCGGGAGCTATAAGCTGTAAGCTTCAAGTGGTAAGAAAAACCCTCCGAGGTGATGCCTCGGAGGGTTTGACGTTTTAGAGCAGTGGGGCAGGATACTGCCTTCGAGCTTCGAGCTTCGAGCTTCGAGCTTCGAGCTTCGAGCTTCGAGCTTCGAGCTTCGAGCCTAGGCCCGGGCGGCGTAGGCGTAGAGCAGCGTTTCCTGTGCGCTGATCGGGGCGGCGTCGCCGGGCGTCTGCTTGACGTAGGTGCCGTCACCCTGCAGCAGCCAGCTCTGGCAGTTGTCCACGAGGTAGGTCTCGAGATCCTTGCGAACCCGTGCCGCCAGTTTCTTGTCGAGCAGCGGGAAGCAGGTTTCCACGCGGTGAAACATGTTGCGTGCCATGAAGTCGGCGCTCGAGCCCCAGGTTTCCGGCTTGCCGTCGTTGTGGAAATGAAAGACCCGGGTGTGTTCCAGGAAACGGCCGATGATCGAGCGTACCCGGATGGATTCGGAGATGCCGGGCAGGCCGGGGCGCAGGCAGCACATGCCGCGGATGATCAGGTCGCACTCCACACCGGCCTGGGAGGCGCGGTAGAGGGCCTGGATCAGCTTGGGTTCGGTGAGTGAATTGCACTTGATGATCAGGTGGGCACGCTTGCCCTTGCGGGCGTGTGCGGCTTCACGGTCGATCATCTCCACGAGTCGTTCGTGCAGAGTGAAGGGCGCATGCAGGAGCTTCTCGATCTTGCGCGCCCGGCCCATGCCGGAGAGTTGCTGGAAGACCTTGTGAACATCGGCGCACAACACGGGATTGGCGGTGAGCAGACTGTAATCGGTGTACAGCTTGGCGGTCTTGGAGTGGTAGTTACCGGTGCCGAGATGCGCATAGTGTCGTAGCTGGCCCCGTTCGCGGCGCACGATGTGCATCATCTTGGCGTGGGTCTTGTAGGCCATCACGCCGTAGATGACGATGGCCCCGGCTTCCTGCAGCCGCGAGGCGAGGGCCAGGTTGTCGGCCTCGTCGAAGCGCGCCCTCAGCTCGATCACCACGGTCACTTCCTTGCCGTTGCCGGCGGCCTCCACCAGGGCGTTGACGATCGGCGAGTCGGCGCCGGTGCGGTAGAGGGTCTGCTTGATGGCCAGCACATCCTGGTCCCGTGCCGCCTCGCGCAGCAACTCCTCGACGGGAGCGAAGGACTGGAAGGGGTGGTGCAACAGGATATCGCCCTCGGCCATGGCATGGAGCACGCTGTCGCGCTTGTTGAGCGCCTTGGTCTGCCCGGGAATGAAGGTGCGATAGAGCAGCTCGGGGCGATCCACATCGCCGAGCACCGACATCATGCGGGTCAGGTTCACCGGGCCGTTGACCCGGTAGAGGTCCGCCTCGTCCAGTTCGAACTGTTTGAGGAGGAAGTCGACGAGCTCGTCGGGGCAGTTGTCGGCCACCTCGAGTCGCACGCCGCTGCCGTAACGACGTGAAAGCAACTCGCCGCGCAGCGCCGAGGCCAGGTCGGAGACATCCTCCGGATCTACCGAGAGATCGGCATTGCGGGTCAGCCGGAACTGGTAACAGCCGCGCACCGACATGCCGGGGAAGACCTCTTCGGCATGGGCGTGAATCATCGACGACAAGAAGACATATTCGGTGAAACCATCCTCGCAAAGCTCGTTCGGCAAGGCGATCACCCGGGGCAGTGAACGCGGCGCCGGGAGGATCGCCATGCCTCCCTCGCGACCGAAGGCATCCTTGCCCTCCAGTTCGACGATGAAGTTCAGGCTCTTGTTGACCAGTCGAGGGAAGGGATGCGAGGGATCCAGCCCGATGGGACTGATCACCGGCATGATTTCGGATTCGAAGTAGTCACGCACCCAGCCGCGTTGTGCGTCGCTCCAGTCGCCACGGCGCCGGAATCGCAGGCCCTGCTGTTCCAGGGCCGGAATCAGCCGCTCGTTGAGGATTCGGTACTGGCGCTCGACCTGCTCGTGGGCGATCTGGGCGATCTCGGTCAGCACCGAACGTGGCGAGCGACCATCGGCGCCGGTCGTCTCGTCGCCCAGTGCCACCTGGTTCTTGAGTCCCGCCACCCGGATCTCGAAGAACTCGTCCATGTTGGACGAGAAGATCAGCAGGAACATCAGCCGATTGAGGAGCGGATGCGCTTCGTCCAGCGCCTGCTCGAGGACTCGCACGTTGAACTGCAGATGGGACAGCTCACGGTTGAAGTACAGGCCCGGGTCGGTGAGATCCGCCTCCGGATCGGGCATCGCCTTGGGCTTGATGCCGGTGCGTGTCTGGTTGAGTCGAGGCACCGGTGCCTCGCCGCTCGAGGTGATGTCCAGATCGGGCTTGGCATTGGGGCTGTGCGATTCTTCCATGGGAGTTCCCTGCTGTCGTCGGCCGTCGGGAGGGGCTCCCATCCGGCGCTCAGGTTTCGTCGGACCCGCCGGCGAGCAGGCGAGCCGCTCGCTTGGCGAAATACGTCAGGACGCCGTCGGCACCGGCACGCTTGAAACACATCAGCGATTCCAGCATGACCGCGTCGACGTCCAGCCAGCCATTGTCGAAGGCGGCCATGTGCATGGCGTACTCGCCGCTGACCTGATAAGCGAAGGTCGGCACCCGGAATTCGTCCTTCACGCGGCGGACCACGTCCAGGTAGGGCATGCCGGGCTTGACCATCACCATGTCGGCGCCCTCGGCGAGGTCCAGAGCCACCTCGTGGAGGGCCTCGTCGCCGTTGGCGGAGTCCATCTGGTAGGTGGCCTTGTCGGCGCGCCCCAGGTTGCTTGCCGAACCCACGGCGTCGCGGAAGGGACCGTAGTAACTCGATGCATATTTGGCGCTGTAGGCCATGATCCGGGTGTTGTGCAGTCGCTCCTTCTCCAGCACCTGGCGGATGGTGCCGATACGTCCGTCCATCATGTCGGATGGGGCGATGATGTCGGCGCCCGCCTCGGCGTGGGACAAGGCCTGCTTGAGCAGGGTCTCCACGGTACGGTCGTTGAGCACGTAGCCGTCGGCGTCGAGGATGCCGTCCTGTCCGTGACTGGTGTAGGGATCCAGGGCCACGTCGGTCATGATGCCGAGTTCCGGGACGGCTCGCTTGAGTTCGCGTACGCTACGCTGGATCAGCCCACCGGCGCTGTACGATTCCTCGGCCAGCTCGCTCTTCAGCGATGGCTCCACCACCGGGAAGAGTGCCAGTACGGGGATCCCCAGGTCGCGAGCCTCCCGCGCCTCCTCGATCAGCAGATCCAGGGAAAGTCGCTCCACGTCTGGCATGGAAGGCACCGCCTCACGCTGGCCTTCGCCGTCGAGCACGAACACCGGCCAGATCAGGTCGGCCGGTGTCAGGGTGTTCTCGCGCATCATGCGGCGCGAGAAATCGTCACGGCGCATGCGTCGCATGCGCGTGGCGGGAAACTGGCGTGAGGTCATGAGACTCAAGGTTTCTTCTCCGACTGGTGACCTTGGCCGCCAGGACAAAGTCTGGCGGTCCGAGATGACATTGTGATGACAGTGCCTCGAGTATATCAGCGTGGCACGGTGTCGAAAGATGCGCCTTGTCGCACCCCTGGCGACTCTCTACAGTGAAGGGTTCATATTGACCGACCCCGTCCGGCGAGGCCGGTGGGAGCACGCGTTCAAGGAGACGAGCATGAGCAAGCAGGTAGCGGTGATTCTGTCGGGGTGCGGGGTACAGGACGGTTCGGAAATCTACGAGACCACCCTGACCCTGTTGCGCCTGGACCAACTGGGCATCGGCTATCGCTGCTTCGCCCCGGACATCGATCAGCATGATGTGATCGACCATCGCAATGGAGAGGCACGGGGCGAGGAGCGTCGCAACGTGCTCGTCGAGTCGGCGCGTCTGGCCCGGGGGGATGGCCTGCCCCTCGAGGAGCTCGAGGCCGACGAGTTCGATGCCGTGATCCTGCCGGGGGGCTTCGGAGTGGCCAAGAACCTCTCCACCTTTGCCGAGGATGGTGCCGACCTGGTCATCCAGGCCGGACTGCAGGAAGCGCTGGCGGACTTCTACGAGGACCGCAAGCCGATCGGCCTGATGTGCATCGCGCCGGTGATGGTGCCGCGACTCCTGGGGCCGGGCATCGCCGTGACCATCGGTCATGACCCGAGCGTCGCCGGCGCGATCAGTGCCATGGGCGGTCTGCATCGCAGCTGCGGTGTCGAGGATATCGTCGTGGACTTCGAGAACCGCGTCGTCACCACACCGGCCTACATGCTGGCGACGCGCATCGGCGAAGCCGCCACCGGCATCTTCAAGCTGGTCGATCGTGTCGACGAGCTGATGGATCTTTAAGCTGGAAGAGCGGCGCTTCGCGCCTGGCAGCTTGAAGTTGGAAGAATAAACCTTGACCCCATGCCATCGGGGGGCATGTTGCCTTCGAGCTTCGAGCTTCGAGCTTCGAGCTTCGAGCTTCGAGCTTCGAGCTTCGAGCTTCGAGCTTCGAGCCTACGGCTCGTCGGCCGCATCCGCGTCGCGCTTCCGCTTGACCAGCCGTCCGAACAGCAGCCCGACTTCGTAGAGCAGGTACATGGGTACCGCCAGCAGGCTCTGGGAGACGACGTCGGGCGGGGTCAGCAGCATGCCGATGACGAAGCAGCCGAGCACGACGTAGGGTCGCTTGCGGGACAGGCTTTCCACGGTGGTGGCGCCGGAGAGGATCAGCAGGAAGGTGGCGATGGGAATCTCGAAGGCCACGCCGAAGGCGAAGAACAGCTTGAGAACGAAGTTGAGGTACTGCTGGATGTCGGTCATCACTGCCACGTTCTCGGGCCCGGCCTGGGTGAAGAACTGGAACAGCAGCGGGAAGACCACGTAGTAGGCAAAGGCGGCGCCGGCATAGAAAAGCGCGATGCTCGAGGCCAGCAGGGGAAATGCCAGTTTCTTTTCGTTGTCGTACAGGCCGGGCGCGATGAAGGCCCAGGCCTGGTGGAGCACGAAAGGGACGGCAATGAACACTGACACCATCAGGGTCAGCTTGAAGGGGGCCAGGAAGGGAGACGCCACTTCGGTGGCGATCATCTGCGAGCCTTCCGGCAGCAGAGCCATCAGGGGATCGGCAACGAAGGTGTAGATGTCGTTGGCGAAGGCATAAAGCCCGAGGAAGATCACCAGGATGACGACCACGGCGCGCATCAGCCGCGAGCGCAGCTCGATCAGATGTTCGATCAGCGGGGCTTGCTTGGGCTCCTGTTGGTTCATCGGGAAGTGGCGTCCTTGTCGGCGTCTTGAGGGGGTGACTCGACGGGGTGGGGCTGGGTATCGGCGCGTTCCGATGATGGCGCGCCGGTCGAAGGCTCGCGGTGGGCGGTCGAGGCATCATCGCTGGCACGAGTCTCTGTCTCGGCGAGACCCTCGACATCGCGTTTGACGCGATCGACGCCCTCATCGAGCCTTTTCTGTTGCTCGTCGAGCTTGCGGCGAAGCTCCTCCGCCTCGAGCTGGCTGTTGATCTCCCGCTGCATGTCGGACACGGTGCGCTTGACGCGCCCGATCCATAGTCCGGCGGTGCGAGCTGCCCTGGGCAGGCGCTCGGGCCCCAGCACCAGCAGGCCGACGACGCCGAGGATCAGGAGTTCGAGAAAGCCGATGTCGAACATGGCGGCTTACTTGCGCTCATCCGGTTCCTCGGCCTTGCGCTCGGCCTTGACGTCGTAGGTCGTGCCCTCGTCGTCATGGCGGACTTGCGCCTGAGGATCGTCCTTGGCCTTGTCGTCGCCTTTCTCGTCCTCGTCCATGGCCTTCTTGAAACCCTTCACGGCTCCGCCCAGGTCGCCGCCGACATTGCGCAGCTTCTTGGTGCCGAAGATCAGGATGATGATGCCGAGCACGATCAGCAGTTGCCAGATACTGATACCACCTAACATGGAGACTTCCTCAGGTTTTGGCTTCGGGGTGAGCCGAAGCGAAGGTGCGAATCGAGCACGATGGCACCCGCTGGCGCTATCGTGCGGCCTTCTCGTCGTGTCCGGAGACGCCGAGGCGTCGGGCCAGCTCGTCGAGCACCTGGCGGTGATCCAGATCCAGGTGCGACAGCATCACCAGACTATGAAACCACAGGTCGGCGGTCTCGGCGACCAGCGCCTGGCGCTGGTCGTCCCCGCCGCCTTCGGCGTCCTTGGCCGCCAGCAGGGTCTCGGTAGCTTCCTCGCCGACTTTCTCGAGTATCTTGTTCAAGCCCTTGTGATGCAAGGCAGCCACGTAGGAGTCTTCCGGATCCGCGTGACGACGCTGTTCGAGCACGTCGTGAAGGCGTTCGAGGATATCGCTCATGGGTTAAGGTTCCATTGCAGAGTTGTCAGTTCCACGCCAATAGCAGGGCACCCACCAGGGCGGCACCGAGCACCGGCCAGGGTTGTCCGTCGGCCCACTCGGCCAGCGGCTGCCAGGCCAGGGCCACGGCCACCAGCAGCACGCCCAGGCGTAACCGCCGATGGCGTCGAGTCTGGCGGTCGAGGCGGCGCCGGATATCATCCACTGCCCGGGCCTGGCGACGTTGATACTGGTGACCGTGTTCGGCTCTCGACAGCGCTTGATGAGCCAGCACGGGAAGTTCCGGCAACTGGCGGGAGAGCTCCGGGGCTTGGCGCTTGAGGGATTCCCAGAGTCCGCGGGCGCCGGCGCGTTCGCGCATCCACTGTTCCAGGAAGGGTTTGGCCGTGGCCCACAGATCCAGGTCCGGATAGAGCTGGCGTCCGAGGCCCTCGATATTGAGCAGCGTCTTCTGCAACAGCACCAGTTGCGGTTGAACTTCCATGTTGAAGCGACGTGCGGTCTGGAACAGGCCCAGCAATACCTGACCGAAGGAGATGTCCTTGAGAGGCTTTTCGAGGATCGGCTCGCAGACCGTGCGGACCGCGGCGGCGAATTCGTTGGCGCGAGTATCCTCGCCGACCCAGCCGGATTCGATGTGCAGGGCGGCGACCTCGTAGTAGTCCTGGTGGAAGAAGGCCAGCAGGTTGCGGGCCAGGTAGTCCTGATCCTCGCGGGTCAGGCTGCCGACGATGCCGCAGTCGATGGCGATGTATTGCGGGTCAGCGGGCGTCTCGCGAGCCACGAAGATGTTGCCCGGGTGCATGTCGGCATGAAAGAAGTTGTCGCGGAAGACCTGGGTGAAGAAGATTTCCACCCCGCGCTCGGCGAGTTTCTTCAGATCGGTGCCCTGGGCCTCGAGGGCGGCGGTATCGGCCACCGGGACGCCGTGGATGCGCTCCTGGACCATGACCCGGTGGCGAGTCAGGTCCCAGTAGGTTGACGGCACGTACAGCAGCGGCGAGAGATGGAAGTTGCGCTTGAGCTGGGAGGTGTTGGCGGCTTCCTTGGTCAGGTCGAGCTCGTCGAACAGCGTCGATTCGTAGTCGCGTACCACTTCCACCGGCCGCAGGCGGCGAGCCTCGGGAACCCGCGCCAGGATCGCGGCGAGTCGGTAAAGCAGCGCCATGTCCTGCCGCATGACCCGTTCGATGCCGGGGCGGATGATCTTGACGACCACGTCCTCGCCACCGTGCAGGGTAGCGGCGTGAACCTGGGCGATGGAGGCCGATGCCAGCGGCTCTGCGGCGAAGCGGGCAAAGGCCTCGTCGATCGACATGTCGAGTTCCTCTTCCACCAGCGAGCGAGCTTGTTCGCCGGGGAAGGGAGGGACCTGGTCCTGAAGACGCCGAAGCTCATCGGCGATATCCGGTGGCAAGAGATCGCGTCGCGTCGACAGTACCTGGCCGAACTTGACGAAGATCGGCCCGAGAGTCTCCAGAGCCAGGCGCAACCGCTCGCCGCGGCAGCGCGGGCCGGTGGGAATCAGGCGTAGCGGTGACAGCAGGAAGAGCGCCCTGAGCCACCAGGGCATGCGCGTCAACGGCAACAGGGTATCCAGCCGATAGCGGCTGATGACCCAGGTGATGCGCAGCAGGCGCGGGATCATGCCGAAGCCTCCGGCGCGGTCAGCCGTCGACGCAACCGTTCGAGACGCGCCTCCAGGCGATCGGTGGCGAGCTCGAGGTCGGTGAGGTGGTCGCGCATCATCTCGAATTGATGTTGCCCCGGCAGCAGTCGGGCTTCCTCGAAGACATACTCGGCCACGTCGGCGCGTAGCTCGCGTTGGGTGCGAAGGCCCCAGCGACCGACGCTGCGCATGCCCTCGGCCAGGCTATGGGCGGGCACGTCGCCGAGCCAGCGTGCCAGTTCGCCTTCCCAGTCCAGGTCGAGGTCCAGCAGCAGGTCGCGGACGTCCTCCAGCAGATGGACGCGCCCCCTGACGGCCAGCCTGCCCTGGAACATCAGGCGCTCGATGGCGGCGCCGCCCAGCAATTCGCCGAGGGTCTCGGTATCGAGCTCGACAGTGGCGTCGAAGGACGCTTCATCGAGATCGTCCGGGCGCAGCAGATCGATGCCGCCGGGATGGAAGTGGGCGCTCAGTGCCAGGGAGGGGTGTTCCAGGCGCAGCAGGATGCGCTTCCCGGCCAGGCGCGAGAGGCGTGACGGTGCGGCGGGATCGCGGGCGAGCAAGGCATTGAGGGTGCGTTCGAGGCCGGCCAGCAACAGGGTCGATGTCATCTCGGCCTCACAGTTTGATGCCGCGATGCAGGGCGACGATGCCGCCGGTGAGGTTGGTGTACTCGACGCGCTCCAGGCCGGCGGTTTCCATCATGCCCTTGAGGGTTTCCTGATCGGGATGCATGCGAATCGATTCGGCCAGATAGCGGTAACTGTCGGCGTCGCCGGCGACGCATTCGCCCATGCGGGGCAGCAGTCGGAAAGAGTACTCGTCGTAGGCGCGGTTGAGCAGGGCGCTGCGAGGCTTGGAAAACTCGAGGACCAGCAGGCGGCCGCCGGGTTTGAGCACGCGTGCCATGGAACGCAAGGCGGCGTCCTGGTCGGTGACGTTGCGCAGGCCGAAGGCGATGGTGATGCAATCGAAGCTGTTGTCGGGAAAAGGCAGGGTCTCGGCGTTGGCCTGAACGTACTCGATATTGCCGCCCACGCCACGATCGAGCAGCTTGTCGCGACCGACCCGCAGCATGGATTCGTTGATGTCGGCCAGTACCACGCGGCCGCGTGGGCCGACCAGTCGCGAGAACTTGAAGGTCAGATCACCGGTGCCGCCGGCGATGTCGAGCACGCTGTGGCCTGGGCGTACGCCGGCACGTTCGATGGTCAGGCGCTTCCAGACTCGATGGATGCCGAAGGACATCAGATCGTTCATGACATCGTAGCGGGAGGCCACCGAGTGAAAGACATCCGCCACGCGGGAGGCCTTCTCCGTGACCGGAACTTCCTGGTAGCCGAAATGCGTGGTGTGCTTGTCGCTGGTCATGCGAGGGGCTCCCGAGTCAGCTGCACCAAAGGAGGCGAGGCCGGGCCTCGCTCGATGGGGCGCATTGTAGCGCCCCCCGGGGGCGCTTGTCTTGACGGCAGCTATGCTTGTTCCGCAGGGTAAGCCGATGATTTTCGTCGTGAGCGAAGGCGGGTCGGTCGTCGCCGGAACGTAGGGACCGGAGTTTACACGCCAGTAAATGAGGATGCCGAGTACCGCCGACGACCGGCCTGCCGAGCGCAACAGGAAATCATCGGCTTTCCTAGAGTTGCTTGATCTCGATGCTCAACGCTTCCCGCGACGCACCGGCCTCCTCCAGGCGCTTCAGGTAATCGGCCCAGTTGGCCTCGCGGTGCTGTATCAGCTCGTACAGGTAGTCCCAGCTGTAGAGCCCGCTGTCGTGGCCGTCGTCGAAGTGCAGCTTGATCGCGTAGCGCCCGACCGGCGAGATGTTGGCCAGACCGACGTCCTTCTTGCCGACCTGCAGGGTGGCGGACTCGGGGCCGCCATGGCCTCGCACCTCGGCGGAAGGCGAGAAGACTCGCAGGTACTCCACCGACAACCGGAAACTGACGTCATCTTCATAGGTCAGCTCCAGCTCGCGGGCCTGCTTGTGGTAGTGCACCTTGGTGGGAATCGGAGCGGACATGGGGGCACCTTCGGTGAGCTGTAAGCCTGAAGCTATAAGCTGGAAGTGAACCCCAAAGTGAGTCCGAGTCTTCCAACTTTCGCCGCGAAGCGGTGTTCTTCCAGCTTCAAGCTTACAGCTTATAGCTCGTTTACAGGATGTAACGCGACAGGTCTTCGTCGACGGCGAGTTCGCCGAGCTGGGAGTCGACGTAGGCGGCGTCGATGGTCAGTGTCTCACCGAGGTCGGAGCCCTTGAAAGAGGCGTCCTCGAGGAGTCGCTCCATCACCGTGTGAAGGCGGCGGGCGCCGATGTTCTCGGTGCCTTCGTTGACCTTCCAGGCGATCTCGGCGATGCGCTCGATGCCGTCGTCGGTGAATTCCACCTTGAGATCCTCGGTGGCGAGCAGGGCTTCGTACTGGCGGGTCAGGGCCGCCGAGGGCTCGGTCAGGATGCGCTTGAAGTCGTTCGGCGTCAGGGCGTTGAGCTCGACGCGGATCGGCAGCCGGCCCTGGAGTTCGGGAATCAGGTCCGAGGGGCGCGAGAGGTGGAAGGCGCCGGAGGCGATGAACAGGATATGGTCGGTCTTCACCATGCCGTGCTTGGTGGACACGCTGGAGCCTTCGATCAGCGGCAGCAGGTCGCGCTGCACGCCCTCGCGGGAGACCTCGCCGCCGCTGGACTGGCCGCTGCCCTTGGCAACCTTGTCGAGCTCGTCGAGGAAGACGATGCCGTGCTGTTCCACTGCGTCGATGGCGCGTTGCTTGATGTCGTCTTCGTTGACCAGCTTGGCGGCCTCTTCGTCACGCAGCAGCGAGAAGGCATCCTTGACCGCTACCCGGCGGGTCTCTGTCTTCTGCTTGCCCATGTTGGAGAACAGGCTCTGCAGCTGGCTGGTCATCTCTTCCATGCCCGGCGGCGTCATGATATCGACCCCCTGGCCCTGGGGCGTGACCTCGATATCGATTTCCTTGTCGTCGAGCTGGCCTTCGCGGAGTTTCTTGCGGAAGGTCTGACGGGTCGCGTTGTCGGTGCGCGGCTGATCTTCCTGGCCGCGCGGTGGCGGCAGCAGAGCATCGAGGATGCGATCTTCGGCGGCATCCTCGGCCCGGTGGCGCACTTCGTCCTTGGCCTGCTCGCGGACCAGCTTGATGGCGGCTTCGGTGAGGTCGCGAATGATCGATTCAACGTCGCGACCCACATAACCCACCTCGGTAAACTTGGTCGCCTCGATCTTGATGAAGGGCGCTCCGGAGAGCTTGGCCAGTCGGCGGGCGATCTCGGTCTTGCCCACCCCGGTGGGGCCGATCATCAGGATGTTCTTGGGCGTGACCTCCTGACGGAGCTCTTCATCGAGCTGCATGCGACGCCAGCGGTTGCGCAGGGCACTGGCCACGGCACGCTTGGCGTCCTGCTGGCCGATGATGTACTGGTCCAGGGCGTGGACGATTTCGCGGGGTGTCATCCGGGTCATGATCAGAGCTCTTCCAGCGTGACGTGGTGATTGGTGAACACGCAGATGTCGCCGGCGATCTCCAGCGACTTCTCGGTGATCTCGCGGGCCGGGAGATCGGTGTTGTCGAGCAAGGCGCGAGCCGAGGCGAGAGCGTAGTTGCCGCCCGAACCGATGGCGATGATGCCGCGTTCGGGCTCGACCACATCGCCATTGCCGGTAATGATCAACGAGGCGTGCTGGTCGGCCACCGCCAGCAGTGCCTCGAGGCGGCGCAGGGCGCGGTCGGTTCGCCAGTCCTTGGCCAGCTCGACGGCGGACTTGACCAGGTTGCCCTGATACTTCTCGAGTTGAGCCTCGAAGCGTTCGAACAGCGTAAAGGCATCGGCGGTACCACCGGCGAAGCCGGCCAGGACCTGGCCACGGTAGAGGCGACGCACCTTGCTGGCGTTGCCCTTCATCACGGTATTGCCCAGAGATACCTGGCCATCGCCGGCCAGGGCCACCTGGTCGCCGCGACGCACGGAAACGATCGTGGTCATGGAGGGGACTCCTTGAGGGAGCGGGGCTCCCGATGACTTTGGAAAGGCTCCACGAATGCTGCGCGGGGGGCGTCGTAACGCAATGGCCGCCGTCCCTTCCGCTCGCCGGCTCGTGCAGCGATCCCTTTTGCGGCGCCGCCTAGCTGGCGCCGTGAGAATGCGTTGTTCGGTTAGGTGCGGGCGGGGGGGAGGAAATTCAACCGCCTGGGATGGGCGGCGAGGCCGCCGCCACTCAGTTCTGCAACTGGATCAGCAAGGGCTCGATACCCTGGGTGACCATCAGGTCCTGGGCCCTGGATAGTTCGTTGCGGTCCGTATAGGGGCCGGCCTGGACGCGATGCCAGGTCGCGCCGTCCCCGGTCTTGACCTCGGTGATATTGGCCAGCAGGCCGAAGTCCTCGAGACGCCCGGCGAGTTGTTCTGCGTCGGCGGTCGAACGGAAGGAGGCGGCCTGCAGCATGTAACGTCCATCCGCCTCGACCTCCGGCTCGTCGGCCGATGCCTCCGAGGCCTGGGTGGTGTTGGCGGCGATGACCTGGGCAATGGGGTCATCCACCGGTGCCTGGGAATCGGAGGTCTCATCGTCCTGCGACGCCGAGGCTTCCCGTTCCGGGCGTGACGGCGGCGAGGCCGTCGAGTCGGGCATCTGGCCGCCGGGAGCGACGACCTCGGATTCCGGCAGCAGAGTATAGAACTCGAAGGTCGGCATGGGTGACGCGTCCGGCTCCGTTTCCTGTTCGGCGGACGCGTCATTCTGCGACGGCGCGTCGGACGACGGAGACTCTACCGTGGCCAGGGGCGCCTCCGGTGCCTCCTGCCAGGGCGCGGTACCATGCTGATGCTGAGAAATCAGGAAGCCGGCCACCAGGCCGGCCAGCCCCCATAGCCACCCCGGCAGGCCACGGCGTGGCGTCTGGCTCCTGGAGGAGCGACGCTGACTGGTGGCGCCGCGCTTGCGGGGTGGGGCCTTCTTGCGGGTCGCCATGCGTTACATCTCCTCCGGGGCACCGACACCCAGCAAGTCGAGGCCGTTGCGCAGCACCTGCCGGGCCGCCAGGCCCAGCGCCAGGCGGGCATTGCGTTGAGCGTCGTCCTCGACCATCACCTTCACGGCGTTATAGCAGGTGTGGAACTCGGCGGCGAGATCCTGCAGGTACTGGGCGATCTGCTGGGGTTCGCGGGCGAGGGCGGCACGTTCGACGACCTCGGGATAGCGTGCCAGGCGGTTGAGCAGGGTCTTTTCCTGTTCGGCATCGAGCAGGGCCAGGTTGTCCAGGGCCAGGTCGTGGTCGAAGGGGCGTTCATCGGCCCGGGCCTTACGCAGCATGCTGCAGACGCGTGCGTGAGCGTACTGGACGTAATAGACGGGGTTGTCGTTGGACTGGGAGCGTGCCAGGTCGATGTCGAAGGTCAACTGAGAGTCGGCACGGCGTGCGGCCAGGAAGAAACGCGTGGCATCGCGCCCCACTTCATCGATCAGGTCACGCAGGGTGACGTAGCTGCCAGCACGCTTGGAGAGCTTCACCTCGACGCCGGAACGGGTGACCAGCACCATCTGGTGCAGCACATAGTCGGGCCAGCCTTCGGGGATGTCGGCCTCCAGCGCCTGCAGGCCGGCACGCACCCGGGTCACCGTGGAGTGATGATCGGCGCCCTGCTCGTTGATCACGGTGGTGAAACCACGTTGCCACTTGTCCAGGTGGTAGGCGACGTCGGGCAGGAAATAGGTGTAGTCGCCGTCACGCTTGCGCATCACCCGGTCCTTGTCATCACCGAAATCGGTGGTGCGCAGCCAGGTGGCGCCTTCGTGCTCGTAGGTGTGACCCTTTTCGGCCAGGCGCTCGGCAGCGGCCGCGACCTTGCCATCGCGGTACAGCGAGGATTCGAGGAAGTAGACATCGAACTCGACGCCGAAGGCGCGCAGGTCCAGGTCCTGCTCGCGGCGCAGGTAGGCCACGGCGAAGTCGCGGATGGCGTCCAGATCGTCCAGGTCGCCCTCGGCGGTGACGTGGCGGTCATCGGCATGAACGGTTTCGCCGGCCAGGTAGGCATTGGCCACGTCGGTGATGTAGCCGCCCCGGTAGCCGTCGGCAGGCCAGGCATCGTCCTCGGGCGTGACGCCCTTGGCCCGGGCCTGAACGGAGAGGGCCAGGTTGCTTATCTGAGCGCCGGCGTCGTTGTAGTAGAACTCGCGAGTCACATCGAAGCCCGAGGCTTCCAGCAGCCGGCTCAGGCAGTCGCCGATCGCGGCGCCGCGACCGTGACCGACGTGCAGCGGTCCCGTGGGGTTGGCGGAGACGAATTCCACCTGGACCTTCTGCCCCTGGCCCACCAGGCTACGCCCGAAGGCATCGCCGCCATCGAGGACCTCCCGCACCACCTGGGCGGCGGCATCGGTAGCGGCGAAGAAATTGATGAAGCCGGGGCCGGCGATCTCGACCTTGCTGACGGCCTCGCTGGCGGGCAGCGCCGCCACCAGCTTCTCGGCCAGTTCGCGGGGCTTCAAGCCGGTCGGCTTGGCCAGCATCAACGCCAGGTTGGTGGCGTAGTCGCCGTGGGCCTTGTCCTTGGCGGGGTCGACCTTGATGGTCGGGGCGAGCTCGGCGGGCAGTACCGCCTGGCGCTGGAGGTCTTCCAGGGCGCGCTCCAGAAGCGAAATGATGGTGTCTTTCATGGAAAGTCTTCGATGTCCTGTGGCGCGGGCAGTCAGCGGGGCACGGAATGCATCGCCCGTGGTAGGCGTTGCAGGCAGTGCCATTCTGGCGCTCGCCCGTCTTTGGGCAATTGGTCGCATATTATCGACAATTGTGGGGCGGCTTTAAACCCTCGCCCGGGCTTCGCCTTACCCGGCTTCGCCGGTAGCCGTAAGCTATAAGCTGCAAGCTTTAAGAAAAACCGGCCGGGCTGCGCCCGGAGCTGTAAGTTAAGAGCTGTAAGCTGTAAGAAAAACCATCGTCACTTGAGCGGTCGGCGGTATTATCCTGGCTTACGGCTTACGGCTTACGGCTTACGGCTTACGGCTTACGGCTTACGGCTTACGGCTTACGGCTTACGGCTTAC
>NZ_JAJQTQ010000026.1 GCF_029081005.1 Halomonas elongata
TCTCGAATCTCGAATCTCGAATCTCGAATCTCGAATCTCGAATCTCGAATCTCGAATCTCGAATCTCGAATCTCGAAGCTCGAAGCTCGAAGCTCGAATCTCGAATCTCGAAGCTCGAAGTCCAGATATACATACCAGGCAGTATTCATGACCGACCAGATACAACGTTTCCTTTTTGACAACACCAATGTCCGTGGTGAAGTCGTTTCCCTCGAGCAGGCCCATGCCGAGGTCCTCGAGCGGCACGACTATCCCCCGGCGGTCACTCGCCAACTCGGCGAGCTGCTGGCCGCCGTGGCGCTGCTCACCGAGACCGTCAAGCTCGATGGCACCATGAGCATCGAGGTCAGGGGCAAGGGGGCCCTGTCGTTGTTGATGGCCGAATCGAATCCCGGGGGCGAGCTGCGCGCCATCGCCCAACTGGACGAGAACGCGGCGATTCCTGATGATGATGCCGGTTTTGCCGAATTGCTCGGTGAGGGCCAGATCACCATCACCCTGGACCCTCGGGAAGGGCGTCGTTACCAGGGAATCGTCACGCTGGAGCAGGACAGCCTGGCCGGATGTCTGGAAGATTACTTCAGTCGCTCCGAGCAACTGCCCACGCGACTCTGGCTGGCCGCCGATCAACAGCGTTGTGCCGGTTTGCTGCTGCAGCGCTTGCCTGACGAATCCCTGGATCAGGATGAGGATGCCTGGGAGCGCATGGTCCACCTGGCCGCCACGCTTACCGCCGACGAACTCCTGTCGCTGGAGCAGCATGACCTGCTGCATCGTCTCTTCCATGAGGAACAGGTGCGGGTGTTCGATCCCAAGGCACTGTATTTCGGTTGCAGCTGTTCCCGTGAGCGCATTGCCGGCGCCCTGCTGAGCCTGGGCGACGAGGAATTGCGCGACATCCTGGCCGAGCAGGGAGGAATCGCCACCCAGTGCCATTTCTGCCATACCCGCTACCAGTTCACCGTCGCCGAGGTGGAGGCGATGCTCGACGATCCGGAGGGGCCGCCGCCGACGGTCCACTGAGCCGGGAAGAAAGGTCGTCTGGTTGAATCGTGAAGTGATCGGTCATGATGTAGTAGTAAAACTACAAGAACGTCGGGCAACGTCGGCGTTTCCCGGCGGCCGGGTTTTTGCCATAATGCGCGCCACTCATCCTCACGCGGACGTCGCCGAACACGAGACGGGTAACCGCATGCGGCGTTCGAGGGATGGGCAGACACGCGTCCAGGACGCCCGGCAAACGAGAGAGAATCGGCCGTAAGGCCCAGGAACCGACATGACCACGACTCAAGCCGTTCCACAGGCTGCCAGTGCGCAGTCCGCCACCGCCCACGTCAACCTCAGCAGCGCCGAGTTGATCGAGCGTGCCGTGGCCAATGGCGAAGGCCGTCTGGCGGCCAATGGCGCACTGGTGGTGAATACCGGTCAACGCACCGGCCGCTCGCCCACGGATCGTTTCATCGTCGAAGAGCCGTCCACCAGCGGCCAGATCGACTGGGGCAGTGTCAACCGCCCGTTCGACGCCGACAAGTTCGATGCCCTGTGGGGGCGCGTCGAGGCCTATCTGAGCGCTGGTGAGCGCTATGTGTCCGAACTGCACGTGGGCAGCGATCCGGTCCACTACCTGCCGGTTCGCGTGACCACCGAAACGGCCTGGCACAACCTGTTCGGTCGCACCATGTTCGTGCGCCCCGAGCCCTATAATCCGTCGGCCAAGGATGAATGGGCCATCCTCAACGCTCCCTTCTTCGAGTGCGATCCGGCGCGTGATGGCACCAACTCCGATGGCACCGTGATCATCAACTTCGCCCAGAAGAAGGTGCTGATTGCCGGCATGCGCTATGCCGGCGAGATGAAGAAGGCCATGTTCTCGGTGCAAAACTTCCTGTTGCCGGCGTCCGACGTGCTGCCCATGCATTGCAGCGCCAACGTCGGTGAAGATGGCGAGACGACCCTGTTCTTCGGCCTTTCAGGGACCGGCAAGACCACCCTGTCCGCCGACCCGTCGCGCTTTCTGATCGGTGACGACGAGCATGGCTGGGGCGTGGGGACCGTCTTCAACGTCGAGGGGGGATGCTACGCCAAGTGCATCGATCTCTCCGAGAAGAACGAACCGGTGATCTGGAACGCCATCCAGTTCGGCACCGTGCTCGAGAACGTGGTGCTCGACGACCGTCGCCAGCCGGATTATGCCGATGACAGCCTGACCCAGAACTCGCGTGCCGCCTATCCTCTCGAGCATGTCGAGAAGCGCGTGGTCGAGAATCGTGCCGGCGAACCGAATGCCATTGTCTTCCTGACTTGCGACATGAGCGGCGTTCTGCCGCCGGTTTCCGTGCTCTCCAAGGAAGCGGCCGCCTATCATTTCCTGTCCGGCTATACCGCCAAGGTCGGGTCCACCGAGATGGGGTCCTCAGAGGGGTTGGCGGCTACCTTCTCCACCTGCTTCGGTGCTCCCTTCTTCCCGCGTCCGGCCCGGGAGTATGCCGACCTGCTGATCAAGCGCGTGGCCGAGAAGGATGCCCAGGTCTATCTGGTCAATACCGGCTGGACCGGTGGCGCCTATGGTGAGGGCGGGGCGCGCTTTTCCATCCCTACCACTCGCGCCATCATCCATGCCATCCAGTCCGGCGTGCTGCGCGATGTGGAAACCAGGCGCATCGAGGGCCTCAATCTGGACGTGCCGACGGCCGTGCCGGGCGTCGACTCCCGTCTGCTCGATCCGCGCGAGACCTGGGCCGACCAGGCGGCCTATGACCGCCACCTCGAGGAACTGGCCGCCAAGTTCGTCGATAACTTCAAGAAGTTTGAAGGGGTCAGCGAGGCGATCGTCAAGGCCGGTCCCCGTCTCGACTGAGATTGCGTGCATGGGCGCCGTCGAACGGCGGCGCCTCCGGAGGGTCGAAGGCGGAGAGGGGAGACCCTCTCCGCTTTTTCGTGCAGGCTGGTGTCGGCGGCCTGTCACGAATCGGTGGGCCACTTGCTGGAAGAGGAGTCGTGCCATGCAGCGTCGTCACTTTCTCGGCCTGTTGGGTCTCGGTGGCCTGGCCGGCCTGGTCCCGAGCCTGGCCGGTGCCCGCCCCAAACCGGATCTGTCCCCGGCGCCAGGCCTCGAGACGCTCGAGCTCAGCGAGGTCGAATGGCGGGAAAGGCTCAGCGAGGAACAGTTCGAGATACTCCGGGAAGCGGGCACCGAGCCGGCCTTTTCCAGCCCGCTGGACAAGGAGACCCGTGAAGGGGTCTATCATTGCGCCGGTTGTGATCTGCCGCTGTTCGAGAGCGGCATGAAGTATGATTCCGGCACTGGCTGGCCGAGTTTCTTCACCCATATCGAGGGGCATCTGCTCACCGAGCGAGATCTGGTGCTGCTGATACCGCGTACCGAGTACCACTGTGCCCGCTGTGGTGGCCACCAGGGCCATGTGTTCGATGATGGACCCGAGCCCACCGGCTTGCGTTGGTGCAACAATGGGCTGGCGCTGACCTTCGTACCGGCTTAGCGACGAGCTACGAGATTCGAGCGGCGAGCCGGGCTATCGCAGTTAAGCGTTGTCGCTCGGGCTGATCCGTCGACAGGCCTGCGAGGAGGCGCTGTGAATCCTTCCCTGGAGGCTACCGATGCCATCCATGGCATCGGACCCCCTCTTCGGCCTGTCCCCGGCGCCCCTCGCCAGATCCAACTGCGATACCCCTTGAGTTGCGAGCCTTTGGCTTGCGTGCATTCCGCGTAGTCTATAGAATACTTGCGCCCGTTCGTCCAGCGAGCGGGCGTCGTATATTCCGAGAACCACCTCCTTGCTTCCCCTGGGGTGCACAACGCCTCCACCGGAAGCTGCCAAACCGCAAGGAGAATCCATGCGTCATTACGAGATCGTCTTCATGGTCCACCCGGACCAGAGCGAGCAGGTCCCGGCGATGGTCGAGCGTTATACCGGCATCGTCACCGAGAACGGCGGAACCGTGCATCGTCTCGAGGATTGGGGGCGCCGTCACATGGCCTACCCGATCAACAAGATCCACAAGGCTCACTACGTGCTGATGAACGTCGAGTGCAGCGGCGAGACTCTCGATGAAATCGAGAACATCTTCCGTTTCAACGACGCCATCATTCGCAGCCTGGTGGTGCGCTGCAAGGAAGCCATCACCGAAGCTTCACCGATGATGAAGCCGGCCGAGGACAAGCGTGCGCGTCGCGACGAAAAGCCGCGCGCCGCCGAGTCCGCCTGAGCCCAACCGTCGCACGTTTGAAGGAGTCTTCACATGGCACGTTTTTTCCGTCGCCGCAAGTTTTGCCGTTTCACCGCCGAAGGCGTGAAGCAGATCGACTACAAGGATCTGGACACGCTCAAGGCCTACGTCACCGAGACCGGCAAGATCGTTCCCAGCCGTATCACCGGTACCAAGGCTCGCTACCAGCGTCAGCTGTCCACCGCCATCAAGCGGGCACGCTACCTGGCGCTGCTGCCTTACACCGATAGCCACCAGTAAGCTGGCGAGCCGATGCTGCCTGTCGCTCGATGGCTGATGCAGGGGCTGCCCCAGGCGACAATCGGGGCAGCCATCAGCACCCTGGTGCCCTGGCTGTTCTGGCTAGGGGCAGCCATCGCAGCGTTGGTCACGTTGCGAAGAGGACTGTCGCCGGCCCTGCCGGTGATCGTCGCCGCCGCCTTGCCGGCGGGATGGTGGTGGAGCCAGGGGGATGTCATTCCCCTGGCCAGTGTCCTGCTGGTGACCCTGATGGCGGTAGTGCTGCGCTCCCGGATGCGCTGGAGCGAAGCCTTGGTCGTCGGTGCCCTGGGAGGGGCGCTGATGATCCAGTCGGGGATCTTCCTGCCGCCTGGCGGCGTCGAGCCTCTACTGGAGCAACTACGCCAGGGCGCGCCGGAGATCGCGACGATGCTCGACGATCTGGCCAGTCAAGGCATGGATACCAGGCAACTCGCCAATCTGTTGATCGGCGGAGTCACCGGCCTGGTGGTGCTGCTGGTGTCGGTGGGGTGCCTGGCGCTGGCCAGGGGCTGGCAGGCCGGGCTCTATAACCCCGGCGGTTTTCGCGAGGAGTTTCATGCCCTGCGGCTGGCGCCTCGTGAACTGCTGGTGCTGTTGGGGGTTGGCCTTGCCGGCGTGGTGCTCGACCTGCCCGGGCTGGGCATGCTGGTCTGGGTTCCGCTGCTGGTGGCCGGCATCGCGCTGGTACACGGTTTTATTGGATTGAAGGGAATGCATGGGGTGTGGCTGGGCATCTTCTATGTCCTGCTGATCTTCACCTGGCCCATGATTCTCATCGTGCTGCTCGTGGCCCTGCTGGATTCGTTCGCGGACTTCCGTGCACGACTCGGCCGCGGCCACTGACAAGAGGTTAACGAGATGGAAGTCATTCTGCTCGACAAGATTGGCAAGCTGGGCGGTCTGGGTGACCAGGTCAACGTCAAGCCCGGTTATGGCCGCAACTACCTGGTGCCTTACGGCCTCGCCGTGCCGGCCACCAAGGACAACATCGAGGCTTTCGAGGCCCAGCGCGCCGAGCTCGAGGCCGAAGCGGCCGAGCGCAAGGCCGAGGCCGAGGCTCGCGCGGAACAGCTCAACGACATCGAACTGTCGCTGGTCGCCAAGAGCGGCGATGAAGGCAAGCTGTTCGGTTCCATTGGTCCGCGTGATCTGGCCGAGGCGATCTCCTCTGCCGGCATCGAGGTGGCCAAGAGCGAGGTTCGCATGCCGCAGGGGCCGATTCGCCAGACCGGCGAGTACGACATCGACCTGCACCTGCATGCCGAAGTCGACGCCACCGTGCGCGTGGTGGTCGTGGGCGAGTAAGCCCGACCAACGACGTCCACGTTGATGTCCAGGGGCGCGAGGGCTATCCTCGCGCCCTTTTTTGCTTGCTCGAGAGCCACCACCGAGGCATGGGGTCATCTTTCCCCTTCGGGTAGAATGGTGGCGCCGATGTCGCCAAAGGCCCCGCCGTCATGAATGAACCCCTCGAGATCGACAAGGAAACCGCGGCGCTCAAGGTGCCCCCTCACTCGCTGGAGGCCGAACAATCGGTACTCGGCGGCCTGATGCTCGACAACCCGGCCTGGGACAATGTGGCCGACCGGTTGGTGGCGGATGATTTCTACCGCTATGAGCATCGCCTGATCTTCAACGTCATGGGCCAGCTTGCCGAGGAGGCTCGTCCCATGGACGTGGTGACGATGTCGGAGGCACTGGAAGGTCGCGATCAACTGGACACCGTGGGCGGCCTGGCCTATCTGGCGGAACTGGCACGCAACACGCCGTCGGCGAGCAATATTCGTGCCTACGCCGATATCGTCCGTGAGCGCGCCACGCTGCGCAAGCTGATCCGTGCCGCCAACCAGGTGGCGGAAAGTGCCTTCGCGCCCCAGGGGCGACCTGCCGACGAACTCGTCAATGAAGCTGAGCGGCTGGTCTTCCAGATCAGCGAGGAGAGACCCAAGTCCGGTGGTCCCATCGGCATGAGCGATCTGCTGGCCAAGGCCGTGGATCGCATCGATGAACTGTTCAACATGCAGGGCGAGATGACCGGGCTCTCCACCGGTTTCCGGGATCTCGACGACATGACGTCCGGCCTGCAGCCTTCCGACCTGGTGATCATTGCCGGACGACCCTCGATGGGCAAGACCACCTTCGCCATGAACCTGGTCGAGCATGCGGTGATTTCCAGCGACAAGCCGGTGATGGTGTTTTCCATGGAGATGCCGGCGGAGGCCTTGATGCTGAGGATGCTGTCGTCGCTCGGCCGCATCGATCAGACGCGGGTGCGCACCGGCCAGCTCGAGGATGAAGACTGGCCGCGGCTCACTTCGGCGGTGAATCTGCTCAAGGACAAGCAGTTGTTCATCGACGATACGGCGGCCCTGTCGCCCAACGAGATGCGTTCGCGCATCCGGCGGGTGGTGCGTGAACATGGCAACCTGTCGTTGATCATGATCGACTATCTGCAATTGATGCAGATCCCCGGTTTCTCCGAGAACCGTACCGGTGAGATCTCGGAAATATCGCGTTCGCTGAAGGGCCTGGCCAAGGAGTTCGGTTGTCCGGTGGTGGCGCTCTCCCAGCTCAACCGTTCCCTGGAGCAGCGGCCCAACAAGCGCCCGGTCATGTCGGACCTGCGCGAGTCCGGCGCCATCGAGCAGGATGCCGATATCATCGGCTTCGTCTATCGTGATGAAGTCTACAATCCGGATAACCTGGACAATCAGGGGCTGGCCGAGGTCATCATCGGCAAGCAACGTAATGGCCCCATCGGCACGGTGCACATGGCTTTCATCGGCAAGTACACGCGTTTCGAGGATCTCGCGCCCGACAGCTATGGGGGAGGTTTCGGCGAGTGAGCCGCGACGCTTGAGCCGACGGACGAGCCCCGTATAATCCGATTCCCCAACAGCATACTGGAGGAAGACCATGGCAGGCGGATTCCGGCGCGGCAATCGTCGCCGCGCCCCGAAACTCGAGGCGCGCGGCGAACTGCAATCGGTCGAGCGGGAAGGGCCGTTCAAGGAATGGCTGGGCATGCCCGACCTGTATCGCTACCAACTGGTCGTGGATGGCGAGCACTACAGCTATCAGACCGAGGATGCCGAGCTGCCCGTCGAGATTGGCGATCGGGTGGTGCTGCGCTACAAGGAAACCAAGGCCGGCAACTGGGTCGATCGCAACTCCCTGGGCAAGGCCATCGATCCCTCGGAATACCAGTAGGGAACCCCCGGTCCCGCTATCAGTCATAGAGGCGACACGGATCGGTCATCCGGATGTCATGCGATATCCCCAATCTGGAGCCGATCCACCCAAGTCGACTCCCTGATGGAGGGATTCATGGACCTCAATGACCTCAAGGCCTTCGTGGCCCGACACGACAATTTCGAAATCCGCGTGATCGGCCATGCGGGCAATCGGTTCTACCAGGTGGAACTCGAGGACGTGGAAGGCCAGCGTCACATGCTGGCCCGTGCCGGCAAGCCGGTACTGTTCCGTTCCCTGGACGATGTCTACCTGGAGCTCAAGCGTGCCGGAATACACCGCGCCTACCTGGTGGAACAGGTGCCCGAGGACGAGATGATCGGCCACCGGGCTCGTTATCATGACCCACTGAACGCGCGCATGCCGCTGGTCTTCTGAACGGCGCAGCGACCCCTGTATTACCCCTTCCCACTGATACCACGATCACGACATTCGGCTCCGATGCTGGCGAGCCGATATGGTCTTCTTCGACTGCCTTCACGAATAGCTGCGTCGACCGTCGGGCCTTCCTCATGCGGGCTACGGCGGAACCTTGCGCTGACTGGAGGCCGATCCATGGGCAATCGATCCATGTTTCTTCTTGATCAATTCTTGTACAAATCAAGTTGATAGTATAAGTCTATTCTGCCGTCCGCACCGTCGATGATATCCTTGTGCCACGCTCACGCCCCGTACCACAGGAGACTTCGACATGGCATACCCCGAGGACATGGCACCCTCGCCGCAGACGCCTGACGGGCATCCCGAGCCTGTGGGGGGCAAGGTTGGCGTGGTCCTGGCCAACCTGGGGACTCCGGACGCGACCGACTACTGGTCGGTACGGCGTTATCTCAGCGAATTCCTCTCCGACCGTCGTGTCGTCGACTATTCTCCCTGGCTGTGGCAGCCACTCTTGCAACTGGTGATCCTCAGTCGCCGTCCCTTCGCTTCCGGAAAGGCCTATCGTGGCATCTGGAATCGAGAAAGGGACGAAAGCCCTCTGTTGACCATCACGCGCGAACAGACCGACAAGCTCGCGACGCAACTCGAACGTACCTATGGAGATCGGCTCGAGGTGGCGTTCTGCATGCGCTACGGCAACCCGTCGATCGAGAGTGTCCTGAAGCGACTGCAGGCCAACGGTTGTGAGCGAATTCTGTTCTTTCCGCTGTACCCGCAGTACGGCTCGCCGACGACCGCGACGGCCAACGATCAGGCTTTCCGGACCCTGATGACGCTCAAGTGGCAGCCGGCGATCCGGACCGTGCCGGCCTATTTCGAGCATCCGGCCTATCTCGAGGCCTTGAGTACCTCGGTACGCGAGGCCTATGCCGCCGCCGGCACTCGACCCGAGGTGCTGGTGGCCTCCTACCACGGCGTCCCCAAGCGCTTTCTCGACGAGGGGGACCCCTACTATTGCCACTGCCGCAAGACGACACGGTTGCTGCAGGAACAGCTGGGCCTGGATGACGATGCCATCGTCACCACCTTCCAGTCGAAGTTCGGACCCGAGCAGTGGGTGGGACCGGCTACCGTGGAGCATGTTGCCGAGCTTGCCCGGCAGGGCACCCGGCACATCGCCGTGGTGTCCCCTGCCTTTTCCGCCGACTGCGTGGAAACCCTGGAGGAGATCGAGGAGGAAATCCGCGGCGCCTTTCTCGATGCCGGTGGCGAGACCTTCACCTATGTGCCCTGCCTCAATGCCCGTGACGATCACATCCGGGCGCTGACGGCCATCGTCGAACGAGAACTCGCCGGCTGGCTATAAGTCGGCGGCACGTCTTCTACGCCGGCCACTCTCACTGAGCACTTCGACCGGGTTTGCGCACGAGCCGAATTTCGACGCTGTATGGTCGAGCACAGTACGTTGTAGACACCCTCTTAGTCGTGTCCGGCCTCGGAGTGGTGGGGCACCGGCGTTTTCCCGACTTCTTCGTCCCGTAGCTCGGCCGGCTGCCCCTGGGTCTTGTCCACGCGCTTGAGCTGCTGGTGCAGCCCCGTCTTGGCCAGCAGGTGGGCACTGACGGGGGCGGTGATGAACAGGAACAGGGCGATCAGCAGTTCCTGAATCACGGGGTAGTTGTCGATGATGCCGAAGTAGAGCATCGAGGCGACCAGGATGCAGCCGATACCCATGGTGGTGGCCTTGGTGGGGCCGTGCAGGCGCATGTAGAAGTCCCGCAGGTGGGTCATGCCCAGCGAGCCGATGAAGATGAAGGCGCCGCCGGCGATCAGGAAGAATGAAATCACGCCTTCCAGGAGTACATAGATCGACATGGTGGCTTGCTCCCGCTATTCGATGATGTCGCCGCGCAACAGGTACTTGCACACGGCCACGGTGCTGATGAAACCGAGCATGGCGATCAGCAATGCGGCCTCGAAGTATGTCTTGGTATTGAGCCACAGGCCCATCAGCACGATCAGCGCGATGGAATTCACGTACATGGTGTCCAGCGCCAGGATGCGATCCGGCATGTCGGGGCCGACCGACAGGCGGTAGGTGTTGAGCACAATGGCGATCAGCACCAGGGCCAGGCTGATCTTCAGCGCGATATCTAGCATTCGTAGATCTCCTTGAGCGGCCGCTCATAGCGCTCGTGGATCTGTTCGATGAGCGCGTCGTCATCCTCCACGTCCAGGGCGTGGATCAGCAGGGTGTCGCCGTCCATGCGCAGGTTGGCCGATACCGTGCCTGGCGTCAGGCTGATGGTGTTGGCCAGCAGGGTGATGGTGAAGCGCTCCTGCAGCATCAGCGGATATTCCACGAAGTGGGGGCGCGTGCGTCGCCAGGGATTGACGATCAACCAGGCGACCTCGAAGTTGGCGACGATGATGTCGCCCAGCACGCGGAGCACGAAGCGCAGCAGCAGGCCTGGACGGCGGACCCTCGGCTGGACATCCCAGAAGCGGTAGGTATACAGCGGAATGACCACCGCCAGGACACCGCCCAGCAGGATATGACCCGGCGACAGGCTGCGCACCATCAGCAACCAGACCGCCAGCAGCAGCAACGACAGCAGGGGAATGGGAAGCCAGCGTCGGGGCTTGATCATGGGGCGCCTCCGTTATCGGTCAGTAACGCGCTCACCAGGGCATCGGGATTGGCCAACTGGTCGGCGGTGGCTCGCGTATAGTCGTTGACCGGCCCGGCCAGTGCCACCAGCAGTGGCGAGGTGGCGAGCAGCAGGCTCACGCCGACCCATTGTTGACGAGGCAGGCGCTCGCCGCCTCGTTCGCCTTCATGGCTGCGCCAGAACAGCGTCGATCCCGCTCGGGACAGCGCGATGATGGCGCACAGGCCACTGATCAGCAGAATGGGCCAGAGCCAGGGGCGTTGCCCGGCGTCGGCGGCGTGCAGCAACAGCGCCTTGCCGATGGCGCCGGAGAGGGGAGGCAAGCCGGCGACGGCTGCCGCGCCAAGGAAAAACAGCCCCGCCAGGGCGCCCCCTTGGGTCAACGGGCGACCCTTGACGATGCGGGTGCCGGCCTTGCCGCGCTGCTGGCCGATCATGTCCGCCAGCAGGAAGAGGCCACCGGTTACCAGGGTGGTATGCACCAGATAATAGAGTAGCGAGGCGGTGGCCTCCGGCGTATCCATGCCGACCCCGGCGAGCAGCGTGCCGGCGGATACCAGAACGAGATAGGCGACCAGCAGGCGCAGATCCCGTGCTGCCAGCACGCCGATGGTCGCGGCGACCAGGGTGGCGAGCGCCATCCACCACACCCAGGGCTGCTCGAGGGAGGTGAGTTCGCCGGCATTCTGGCCGAAGACCAGGGAATAGACGCGCAGGATGGCGTAGACGCCGACCTTGGTCATGATGGCGAACAGCGCCGCTACCGGGGCCGGCGCGGCGGCATAGGCACGTGGCAGCCAGAAGTAGAGCGGCAGGATGGCGGCCTTGAGGCCGAAGACCACCAGCAGCAGCAGGGCGCCGGCGGTGACCAGGCCGCTGCGCTCGGCGGGCAGTTCACCGAGCCGTGCCGCCATGTCGGCCATGTTGAGGGTGCCGGTGGCGCCATAGAGGACCCCCACGGCAATCAGGAACAATGCCGAGCCGGCCAGGTTGAGCACTACATAGTGAACGGCCGACTGGATGCGTGACTTGCCGCCACCATGCAGCAGCAGGGCATAGGAGGCCAGCAGCAGCACTTCGAAGAAGACGAAGAGGTTGAACAGGTCGCCGGTCAGGAAGGCGCCGTTGATGCCCATCAACTGGAGCTGGAAGAGTCCATGGAAGTTGCTGCCTCTCTCGTCGTCGCCGCCGCAGGCGAAGATCACGCAGCCGATCGCCAGAATCGAGGTGAGCATCACCATCAGGGCCGAGAGCCGGTCCAGCACTAGCACGATGCCGAAGGGGGGCTGCCAGCCTCCGAGAGCGTAATAGGCGATTTCGCCATCGGCGGCCCGCAGCAGCAGCGCCAGGGAGATGGCGGTCAGTATCAGGGTGGCGGCCACGCTTGCAATGCGCTTGAAACGCGTGCTGCCGAACCGCGAGCGCAGCAGGATGACACCCATGACGAGTGGCAGGACAATGGGCAGGACGATCAGATGCTGTATCACCGACGCGACTCCTCTCGATCCTCGTGTTTCCGGCCATCGACATGGTCGTTGCCCATGTCGCCCCGGGCACGCATGGCCAGGATGACCGCGAAGGCGGTCATGGCGAAGCCAATGACGATGGCGGTCAGCACCAGGGCCTGGGGCAGTGGGTCGGCGTAATCACCATCACCGTTGACGACGACCGCGCCATCGGTGGTCAGACCGCCCATGGAGAACAGGAAGAGGTTGACCGCATAGGACAACAGCGTCAGGCCGACCACTACCGGGAAGGTCCTGCCCCGTAGTGTCAGGTAGAGACCACAGGCACTGAGCACGCCGGTGGTGATGGCATACAGGCTTTCCATCAGCTCGTCTCCTCGCTGGGGGTCGCGGTGTCGCTTTCCTTGCTCGGCCGGTGGGGCGTGGTCAGCTTGCCGAGGTTGGCCAGGATCATCAGCGTTGCGCCGACCACGGCCAGGTAGACGCCGAGGTCGAAGATCATGGCGGTGGCCAGCTCGAAGTCGCCGATCACCGGAAGGTGGAAGTGGCCGAAGGACGATGTCAGGAAGGGATGGCCGAACAGCCAACTGCCGATGCCGGTCAGCGTGGCCAGGCCGACCCCGGCGATGGCCACGGGCTGATACTGGAAGTCCAGGCGGGACTGGGCCCATTCCACGCCTCGGGCCATGTAGAGCAGTATCAGGGCCACGGCGGTGATCAGGCCGGCGATGAAGCCTCCGCCGGGCAGGTTGTGACCACGCAGGAAGATGAAGACGGAGACCAGAAGGGCCAGGGGCAGCAATGCCTGGGAAATGGTGGTCAGGATCATCGGATAACGATCCGGTGACCAGAGTCGGCCCTCGACATCGCTGTGCGGCATGAACAGGCGCAGGCGGTTGAGCAGCTTGAAGATCGCCAGGCCGGCGATCGCCAGCACGGTGATCTCGCCCAGGGTATCGAAGCCACGGAAGTCGACCAGAATGACGTTGACCACGTTGTGGCCACCCCCGCCGGGCACGCTGTTGTCGATGAAGAAGCCGGAGATGCTGGCATTGTCGCGGGTCAGGACGGCGTAGTTGAGGCTGGCGATGACCATGCCGAGTGCGGAGGCCAGCACGACATCGCGCAGGTTGCGTGGCATCGAGGACTCGCGGGGCGTCTTCTGGGGCAGGAAGAACAGTGCCAGCATCAACAGGATCATGGTCACCACTTCCACCGAGAGCTGGGTCAGGGCCAGGTCGGGGGCGGAGAAGCGGGCGAAGGTCAGCGAGACGAGCAACCCCACCATTGACAGCATCAACAACGAAATCAGGCGGTAGCGATGGGTGGCCACCGTGGCGATACCGCTGAACATCAACAGGATGGCGCCGGTCAGCAGTATGCCGTCGATATCGCTGGTCGGCTGGTCGCCGGCCAGGTTCGGCATCATGAACAGGCCCAGACCGGCCAGTACCAGTGCGGTGAGCAGCAACAGGCTCATGTAGCGTTGCAGGGAGGCATTGTCGAAGCGTCCGAGCAGTGTCTCGGCATGGCGACCGATGCACTGTACCGCGCTTTCGAACACCTGACGTGCATCCACCGGCTTGAAGCCCTTGAGGAAGCGTCGCAGGTAACGATGTCCCAGATAGGTGCCGATCCCGGCGACCAGGGCGATCAGGCTCATCAGCAGTGGCAGGTTGACGCCATGCCAGATAGCCAGATGAAATTCCATGGGTTCGCCGAGCACCGCCTGGGTGGCCAGGTCGAGCAGCCCGCCGGCCAGCGGGGAGGGGAGCAGCCCGACCAGGATGCAGAGCACTGCCAGCAGTTCGACCGGCGCCCGCATCAGGCGAGGTGGTTCGTGAGGCGGCTTGGGCGGGGCTTCCCGGGCGGGCTTGAAGAAGACGGCATGTACCAGGCGCAGCGAGTATGCGACCGACAGGATGCCGCCCAGCGTGGCCAGCACCGGCAATAGCCAGCTGATGCCGCCGAGCATGTCGGCCTCGGTGGCACTGGTGAAGAACATCTCCTTGGAGATGAAGCCGTTGAGCAAGGGAACCCCGGCCATGGCCGCCGCGACGATCGACGTCAGCAGGGCGGTGACCGGCATGGCCCGGCGCAGGCCGCCGAGGCGCGAGAGGTCGCGGGTGCCGGTTTCGTGATCGATGATCCCCGCGCTCATGAACAGCGCCGCCTTGAAGGTGGCGTGATTGAGAATGTGAAATAGCGCGGCCAGCACCGCCATGGGGGTGCCGATCCCCAGCAGGGCAGTGATCAGGCCCAGGTGGCTGATCGTGGAAAAGGCCAGGATGCCCTTGAGGTCGGTCTTCATCAGCGCGAACCAGGCGCCGTAGAGCAGGGTCGTCATGCCGACGAGGGTGACCACCAGGGTCCACAGCTCGCTGCCGGCGATGGCCGGGTGAAGACGAGCCATCAACAGGATTCCCGCCTTGACCATGGTGGCGGAGTGCAGATAGGCCGAGACCGGCGTGGGCGCGGCCATGGCATGGGGCAGCCAGAAATGGAAGGGAAACTGGGCCGATTTGGCGAAGGCGCCAAGCAGAACCAGGCCCAGTGCCAAGGGGTAGCGGTCATCGGCCAGGATGGCATCGCCACTGGCCAGTACCCGGTTCATGTCGAAGCTGCCGACGATGTCGCCGAGCAGCAGCATTCCGGCCAGCAGGGCGAGGCCACCGGCGCCGGTGACCGCCAGTGCCATGCGCGCCCCCTTGCGGGCGTCGCTGCGATGCGACCAGAACCCGATCAGCAGGAAGGACGACAGGCTGGTGAGTTCCCAGAACATCCACAACAACAGCAGGTTGTCGGCCATGGCGATGCCGACCATGGATGACATGAACAGGATCAGATAGGCATAGAAACGCCCGTAGGGTTCCTCGGGCGCCAGGTAGTAATGGGCATAGAGCAGGATCAGCAGGCCGATGCCCAGGATCAGCAGGTTGAAGAGCACCGACAGGCCATCCAGCCGGAAGGCAAGCTCGAGTCCGAGCGACGGCACCCAGTCGACAGCGAAGCGCAATGACTCGCCTTCGACGAGGGCGGGTACCTGCGCCAGTGTCAGCAGCAGGGCCACAGCCGGCAACAGTGCCGTGATCAGTGAACAGGTGGGGCGCTCGAGGCGCGCGCCGAGTGCCGGCACCAGCACCCCGACAAGGGGTAGCAACGCTATCCAGAGCAATGTCATCGACCGGTCATCCTTCGCGTGTGCGTGTGGCCAAGGGTGCTGTCCCGCCATGGGAGCTATCGACGACAAGCGCTGGGCTGCGCGTCCGTCCCTGGGGTGAACAGGCCCATCAATGGCATTTGTTTTCTACTCTAACGCAAAATGGACGCGTCTCGCCCCCTCTCTTGCCTTCAAGTGATGAAACTCTTTAGAGTCGGGCCGGTCCGTGGGGCTAATCCCGGTCGGCAGGAGTAGGGCATCTCATGCAGCTCGCAATACTGGCAGGATTTATACTGGCGGGGCTGGCGCCGTTGTTTCATCACTGGCTTGGTGCGCGGACACCGCTCGTGATGGCCATGCTGCCAGCGGGTATTGCGGCTTGGCTGCTTGCCCAATGGCCGGTCATTGCGGCGGGTGACACTCTGCTGCTGGAGTGGGCCTGGGTGCCGGGACTGGATATCACCCTGACCTTCCTGATCGATGGCCTGGCCTGGCTGTTTGCCATGCTGATTACCGTGATCGGTGCGTTGATTCTGGTCTACACGGGAGAGTATCTGAAGGGGGAGCGCGACCTCCCTCGCTTCCTGGTGGTGATCATCGCCTTCATGATGTCGATGCTGGGCCTGGTGCTGGCCGATAACCTGGTGGCGTTGTTCGTCTTCTGGGAGCTCACCAGTATCACCTCCTACCTCTTGATCGGTTTTCATCATACCGACCCCGTGGCCCGGAAATCGGCACAGCAGGGGCTCTTTGTTACCGTCGGGGGCGGGCTGGCGCTGTTGGCGGGCTTCGTCATGCTGGCTCAGGCAGGCGATAGCTGGTCACTGTCCGTGCTCAATGAACGGGGCGCGCAACTCGTCGGGCACGACCTCTATACGCCGCTGCTGGTCTGCGTCCTTATCGGTGCCTTTACCAAGTCGGCCCAGTTTCCCTTCCATTTCTGGCTACCCAATGCCATGGCCGCGCCCACGCCGGTCTCGGCCTATCTGCATTCCGCCACCATGGTCAAGGCCGGGATCTACCTGATGGCGCGCCTGCACCCGGCCCTGGGGGGGACCGGGCTCTGGGAGACGACGCTTTCGCTGGTGGGGGCACTGACCATGGCGACGGGCGCCTTCCTGGCCATTCGTCATACCAATATCAAGAAACTCCTCGCCTATTCGACGGTGATGGCGTTGGGTACCCTGACCATGCTGCTGGGCATCGGCACCGAAGGGGCCCTGGTCGCCTTCGTGACCTTTCTTCTGGCCCATTCGCTGTACAAGGGCGCGTTGTTCATGGTGGCCGGTATCCTCGATCACGCGACCGGTACCAAGGATGTCTCCGCCATGGGGGGCCTGCGTCGCGTGATGCCGAAAACCGCGGTGGTAGCCTGTATCGCGTCGCTTTCGCTGGCTGGCATGCCGCCGCTGCTGGGGTTTCTCGGCAAGGAACTGATGCTGAAGTCGGTTCTTGCCGCCGATCACCATGGCGGGTTGATGCTGCTGCTGGCCTTCACCGGGGCTTTTCTGACGTTGGCGGTGGCGGCCGTCGTGTCGCTGAGACCGTTCTTCGGGCAGCGGCGTGATACCCCCGAAACGCCCCACGAAGCACCTGTCGGCATGCTCGTCGGTCCGGCACTGCTGGCCGCGCTGTCCTTGCTGTTCGGTCTGGCACCCGGGACGCTCGACGCACTGGTGGAGGCCACCGTGAATGGCCTGGGTGCCGTCGATCCGGATGTGCATCTGACGCTCTGGCATGGCATCAATCTGCCATTGTTACTGTCGGTGGCGAGCCTGGTACTCGGTGCGCTGGTCTTTCGACACTGGGACGCGGTTCGGCATCGGCTCGCCTATCTCGATCCGGTCATCCGCCACGGCCCCGAACGTGGCTACGAGATGCTGATGGCCGGTATGGTGTACGTCGCCGAGTGGCAGACCCGCATCCTGCAGAACGGTCATGTCCGCAATTATCTGGTGATGACACTGCTGGTCCTGCTGGGATTGGTGGGACATGCATTGCTGATTCGACATCCCCTGGAGATCGACTTTTCGGTCGATGCCTATTTCCATGAAATGGTGGTGGCGGGGCTGATGGTCGCCGGCGCCTTGACGGCCTGCGTGATGCGTTCGCGTCTGGCCGCCGTGGCGGCTGTCGGCATCATGGGGTTTTCCATCGCCCTGATCTTCGTGCTGTTCAGTGCCCCGGATCTGGCGATCACGCAACTGCTGGTGGAAACCCTGACCGTGGTGCTGCTGGTGCTGGTGCTCTTCCGACTGCCGCGTTTCGCGACGCTGTCCACTCCGCTTGAGCGCTGGCGCGATCTGGCGGTGGCGGGCAGCTTCGGCACGCTGATGACGCTGTTGATGCTGTCGGTGCTGAATGGGCAGCGCCTGCCGCGCATCTCCGATTACATGGTGGCCAATAGCCAGCCATTGGGCCATGGCCACAATATCGTCAATGTCATCCTGGTGGATTTCCGGGCGCTCGATACGCTGGGCGAGATATTCGTGCTGGCGCTGGCCGCGGTCGGTGTTCACGCGATGCTGCGTTTTCACGCCGCCGAATATGATGCCGGCTACGACCTGGCCGGGGGGAGGGACGACAATGGTTAGATCGGGCACCCTGATCCTCAATGTGGCGGCACGCTTGCTGTTGCCCCTGCAGCTGTTGTTTTCCGTGTTCCTGCTGCTGCGTGGTCATGACGAGCCGGGGGGCGGCTTCATCGCCGGCCTGGTGGCCTCCGGTGCCTTCACGCTCTACTTCTTCGCCTATGGCCGCAGTGCCTTGAGCGAGATGCTCAAGGTGTCACCTCGCGATCTGGTGGCCATGGGACTGCTGTTCGGTGTGCTCTCGACCCTGCCGGCCTGGTGGTTCGGCGAGCCCTTCCTTACTGCCCAGTGGTGGACGATCCCGGTGATCGGCTTCAAGGCATCCACTCCGCTGGTCTTCGATATCGGGGTCTATCTGGCCGTCGTCGGCTCGGTGCTGACGGCAATCACCGCCCTGGTCGATACGGATCACGCCACCGAGTCACGAGACTGAGGAGAGGATCATGGAATCGTTGATGGCCGTCACGATCGGCGTACTCTTCGCCACGGCGATCTACATGATGCTGCGCCGCTCCATCGTCAAGCTGGTGATCGGCCTGATGCTGCTTTCCAATGCCGCCAACCTGTTGATCTTCTCCATGGCGGGGATGGTGCGGGGGGCTCCTCCGCTGGTGCCTGAAGGGCTATCGGCACCACCGGATGTGGTGGCCGATCCGTTGCCACAGGCATTGGTCCTCACCGCTATCGTCATTGCCTTCGGTGTCTTGTCCTTTGCCGTGGTGCTGGTGCGTCGAGCCTGGGAAGTCGTGCGTGCCGATGATCTTGATCGGATGAAGGATACCGATACGTGAACCCTCAGATTGCGCTACCCATCTTGATTCCATTGCTGGCCGGCGCCGTGTCGCTGGTGTTCTGGCGTTCCAGGGGCATGCAGCGCCTCATCGCCGTGCTCGGTACCGCCGGGTTGCTGGCTACCAGTATATGGCTGTTGGCCACGGTGAATCGCGACGGCATCCTGGTGATGCAGATGGGCGGCTGGCCGGCACCCTTCGGCATCAGCCTGGTGGCCGACGTGCTGGGCGCCATCATGGTGGTGTTGACCGGGATCATCGGTTTCGCGGTGGCGTTGTACTCGCTGGCCACCACGGGGCGTGGCCATGAGGCCTTCGGCTATTTCCCGCTGATGCACCTGTTGCTGGCCGGGGTGGCGGGCGCCTTTCTCACCGGCGATATCTTCAACCTCTATGTCTGGTTCGAGGTCATGCTGGTGGCGTCCTTCGCGCTGCTGATCCTGGGCAGCGAGAAGCCGCAGATGGAAGGGGCGATCAAGTACGTCACGCTCAACCTGGTGTCGTCGGTGATCTTCCTGATCGCGGTGGGGTTGCTGTACAGCATGGTCGGAACCCTCAGCATGGCCGATATTGCCCAGCGCCTGCCCCGGCTGGACGACAACGGCATGGTCGATGCGCTGGCGATGATGTTCCTGGTCGCCTTCGGTATCAAGGCGGCGGCGTTCCCCCTGTTCTTCTGGTTGCCGGCGTCCTATCACACGCCGCCGGTGGCGGTATCGGCACTGTTCGCCGGCCTGCTCACCAAGGTAGGGGTCTATGCGCTCTATCGTGTCTTCACGCTGATCTTTCATCACAGTCCGGGGTATACCCATGAGGTCCTGTTGTGGGGCGCCGGCTTGACCATGCTCTCCGGCGTACTGGGGGCCGCGGCACAGTTCGAGTTTCGGCGAGTCCTGTCGTTTCATATCGTCAGCCAGATCGGCTACATGATCCTGGGACTGGCGCTGTTCACGCCCCTGGCGATCATCGGCGGCGTCTTCTATATCGCGCACCACATCATCGTGAAGGCCAACCTGTTTCTGATCAGCGGTATCGTGCATCGGCTGTACGGGAGCTATCGGCTCGAGGCCCTGGGAGGCGTGTATCGCCAGCATCCCTGGTTGGCGGTATTGTTCCTGATCTCGGCGCTTTCCCTGGCCGGGATGCCCCCCTTGTCGGGCTTTTTCGCCAAGTTCGTCGTGATTCGCGCCGGGCTCGAGGCTGAAGCCTATGGCGTGACCTTCATTGCCCTGCTGGTGGGGCTGTTGACGCTGTATTCGATGATCAAGCTCTGGTCCGAGGTCTTCTGGAAGGCCGATCCCGGCGAGGACGATGATGCGCCGCGTCCCGCGATCAGGCGAGGTGAGCTCTGGCTGATGGTGACCCCGGTGGCCGGGCTCGCGCTCTGCACCCTGTTCATTGGACTCAATGCCGGGCCGCTGTATGCCCTCGCCGAGACATCGGCCGGCCAACTGCTGGCACCGGAGCGTTACATCGAAGCCGTGCTCGGCGACGCCGAAGGGGGAGCACGATGATCGGAGCGGCCTGGAATCTGCTGCTGGGACTCGCCTGGGTCGTGCTGACCGGAGACTTCAGTGGCGGCAACCTGCTGGCGGGGCTGGTGTTCGGCTACCTGGTGCTGGCGTTGATTCAGCCCCAGGTGCCGGCATTGGCGGGCTATGCTCAGCGGTTGCCTCGCCTGGTGCGTTTTGTCGGCTTCTTTCTCAAGGAGCTTGTGGTGGCCAACTTCAAGGTGTCATACGACATCGTCACCCCGCCCTGGTACATGAAACCGGGGGTCATCGCCATGCCCCTGGAGGCCCGGACGGAGTTCGAGATCGCCTTCGTGGCCAACTTGATTTCCTTGACGCCGGGGACCCTGAGCCTGGACGTGTCGGATGACCGCCGGGTGCTGTACATCCACGCCATGTTTCTCGATGACGAGCCGGCGCTCCGACGCAGCCTGGCCGAGCTGGAGCGTCGAGCACTGGCGCTGTTTCATTAGCGAAGCGCTGAACAAATCGACGAGCGGAGCAAAGACTAGGCCCGTTCCTGACGGGCCATCGCATTTCCCACTTCCTTGTGGGTCATGCAAGGCGCCCGGAGCGCAAGAACCGGAGCCTATGAGGTATAGGTGAGGATTCTGACCGGGCTGGCGCACCAGCACCGCGTAACGCAGCAATTTGTCCGCATAGGCATTTGTACCGTGTTTCCTTAGCGAGGAGGGTCGTCATGTCGACCATATTCCTGATCAGTCTGGCGGTGATGGCGCTGGCGTTGTGCCTGACCTTCATTCGCCTGTTTCGCGGCCCCAGCCTGCCCGATCGGGTGGTGGCCATGGAACTGTTCTCGTCGATCCTCGTCGGCATCATCGGGGTGGTGGCCATCGCCACCGATGTGGCCCTGTTGCTGGATGTTGCCATCGTCGTGGCACTGATGGGGTTCATGGCCACGATCGGCTTCGCACGCTTCCTCGAGCGCGGAGGGCCTCGCGATGACTGAATGGCTCGTTGCGGGACTGGTCCTGGTGGGGGCGGTCTTCATGTGTCTGGCGGCCCTCGGCGTACTGCGACTGCCCGATCTGTTGACGCGCATGCACGCCACGACCAAGGCGGCGACCCTGGGTATTTCCCTGGTCATGCTGGGAGTGGCCATTCACTTCGCCGAGGAGGCGGTGGTAGCCAGGGCCTTCGGGATCATCCTGTTCATCATGATGACGGCGCCGGTGGCGGCACATATCATCGGGCGTGCCGGTTATTTCGTCGGCGCCCGACTATGGGATGGAACCGTGAAGGATGAACTCAAACCGCATTATGACCCGTTGAGTCACCGTCTGGACAGCGGGCTGGAAAGCGAGCGGTGCGACAAGGTCGATGAGCGTGACCGCGACGCGTGATGGAATGGGCTGGCACCCGCTGCCGTTGTAGGCGATGATCGGGGCCGACACCGCCAAGGAATGCGATGCCATGACACTCAAGCTGCTCCCTCTCGCCATCCTGTGTGCCGCCCTGGTCGGCTGCCAGAGCGCCCAGCCCCGGGATGCCCGGGCCGAGTCCCCCTCGACGGCAGATACCGCCGCGCCGACCGAAGAGGCGCCCGTTTCCGAGGCCGAGGAGGCCTCCTTCGGGACCTGGCTGGCGAGCTTTCGGCGCCGGGCCCGTGCCGAAGGCATCGCCGAGGCGACCCTCGAGCGAGCCCTTGACGGGCTGCGCTATCGGCCTCGGGTCATCGAGCTGGATGGTGCCCAACCGGAATTCGTGAGACCGGTCTGGGAATATCTCGACAGTGCCGTGTCGGCCTCGCGCGTCCGCAAGGGACGCGAGCGCCTGGCCGAATATCGTGATACGGCCCGGCAGATGGCCGAGCGATATGGGGTGCCCAGCGAGGTGCTGGTGGCCATCTGGGGCATCGAGAGCAGCTATGGCGACTATCTCGGCGACTTCTCGACGCTGGAGGCGCTGGCCACGCTGGCCCATGACGGTCGCCGCCGCGACTTCGCCCGCGGCGAGCTGATTGCCGCGCTGCGTATCATCGAGGCCGGCGATATTTCCCCGGCGCGCATGAAAGGTTCCTGGGCCGGCGCCATGGGGCATACCCAGTTCATTCCCTCGAGCTTTCTGGCCCACGCCGTGGACGGCGATGGTGACGGGCGTCGGGACATCTGGAACAGCATTGCCGACGTGCTGGCTTCCACCGCGAACTATCTCGATGACGCCGGCTGGCGCGAAGGCGAGCCCTGGGGAACCGAGGTCCGCCTGCCGGAAGACTTCGATTATACCCTGACCGAGCCCGATATCCGTCGCTCCAGTGCCGAGTGGGCGGCGGACGGTGTGCGCTCTCGGGACAGCCGGGCACTGCCCGACTTCACCTCCGCGTCGGTGATCACCCCGGCCGGCGCTCGGGGGCCGGCCTTCCTGGTCGGTCCCAATTTCCGAGTCATCCTGCGCTACAACAATGCCACCAGCTATGCCCTCGCGGTGGCGACGCTGAGCGATGTCATCGCCGGACGCGAGGGTATCCAGGGCGACTGGCCGCGCGAACAGCCGCCCCTGAAGCGCAGCGACGTACGGGAGATGCAGCAGCGCCTGAACGAGCGAGGCTTCGATACGGGAACTCCCGATGGCATTCTGGGGCCGAATACCCGTCGTGGGTTACGTGCCTTCCAGCGCGAGATTGGCGTGACGCCCGATGGTTTCGCCACCAGGGGACTGCTCGAGCGCCTGCGTCCCTGAGCAAGGGAAGCACGCATCGATATTGACGCGGCAAGCCTTCATGCCGGGTCGAGCGCGGTACAGGGACATGCCGCCGACAATCGAAAAGATCGGGATGATCCACTTGGTTGCCTACGCTGCCGTCATGATCAAGGAGAGCCCTTCATGGATGCCATTTTTCGTCCACTGTTGTTGAGCCTGGTGCTGTGTTCATCGTGGGCGCTGGCCGACGACGATGTCGCGTCGAAGCGGCCGCTCGGCTGGGTGGAGAAGGTCACGCTCGAGCCCGGGAATGTGGAGATCAAGGCCAAGCTGGACAGCGGCGCCCTGACCTCGTCGCTGGATGCCCGTGACATCGAGATCTTCGAGAAGGACGACGAGGAGTGGGTGGGCTTCCGGCTCAAGCTCAAGAACGAGGCCAATGGCGAGCGTTTCTCCGAACGCCTTGAGCGCCCGCTCTACCGCGACCTGACGGTACGAGGTGCGGGCGGCCGAGACGAGCGGCCGGTAGTGCTGCTCGAGGTTTGCGTGGGAGATACGCGTTACGAGGAGCAGTTCAGCCTGCGCAATCGCGAGGAGATGAACTATCCGATGCTGCTGGGGCGGCGTTCCATCGGCCATCTTGGCGTGCTGGACGTGCGCGAGACTTTCACCACCGAGCCGGATTGCGATGCCGACTCGCCGCTGGTGTCCTTCGACCCCGACGAGGAGTGAGGCCTCGACGCCCCTCAGGCGAGGCGTGCCAGCAGGGCAGTAACGGCGGTCTCCACCCGCAGAATGCGCGGTCCCAGGTGCACGCCTCGGCAACCCGCCTCGAGCAGCTTGTCGACCTCCCAGGGAATGAAGCCCCCCTCGGGTCCGATCACCAGGGTGATCGGCTCGTCGACGCCGCGTGGACAGGCCTCCGGCATGCCGGGGTGTGCCAGCAGCCCGCGGCTGGTGGCCAGCAGCGCCGGCAAGTGGTCCTCGACGAAGGGGCGGAAGCCCTTGGCCAGCGTCACCTCGGGGAGCCGGGTGTCCCGGGCCTGTTCGAGGCCGAGGACCAAGTGGCGGCGGATCCTGTCTGGTCCGAGTTCCGGTGATTGCCAGTAACTCTTCTCCACCCGACGGGTATTGAGCAGGGTCAGGGACTTCACGCCCAGGGCCGTGGCGTGCTCGAGGCTGCGTGCCAGCATGCGCGGGCGCGGCAGTGCCAGGACCAGGTGAACCGGCAATGCCGGTGGCGGCGCCTCCTCGAGACCGCTGATGTCGAACAGCGCTTCGTCGTCGCGGTATTCGAGCAGGGTGCCGCGCCCCAGGAGACCGTTCTCGAGCCCCAGTGTCATGGTGTCGCCGGCGCGTGCCCGATGGACGTCCTTGAGGTGTGCCAGGCGGCGGGGATCTCGGACCCGGGCCAGGTGTCCGTTCTCGAGGTCCCGGGGCGAGAGCAGGATCAGGTTCATGGTGTCTCGTGATACCTTGTGGAAGATGGAAGGGCCATCGGGTCGTCGGCCGAGCGCCGATTTCCCCGGTTGTCTTGCATGGTGGGTGGCGCGGTGCACAATACGTGGATGAAGGGCGATCGCCCAGTCGACAATGACAAGGAGCAGCGCCGTGCGCGTGATACGCAAGTATGCCAATCGTCGGCTCTATGATACCGAACAGAGCCGTTATGTAACCCTCGAGGACCTGCGCAGCCTGGTGCTCGACGAGGTGCCCTTCCGGGTCGAGGACGCCAAGTCCGGGGAGGACCTGACCCGTACCATCCTGTTGTCGATCATCATCGAACAGGAGCAGGCCGATGGCGAGGCCGAGGTCTTCTCCAACGACCTGCTGGCCCAGTTCATCCGGGTCTACGACATGGCCAAGCCGCTGCCTCTGGCGCGTTACCTGGAGCAGGGTACCCGCCTGATGATGGAGCAGCAGAAGCACATGCAGGATCAGTGGCAGCAGGCCATGCGACACACTCCCATGGAACTGATGCGTGAGCTGGCCGAGGAGAACATGCGCTTCTGGCAGCAGAATCTCGGTGGAGGCGGTCACAACAAGCAGGACGATGACGACAACGACAAGTCCTGATCGGGCGGCGGTCGAGGCAAGTTTCTGACATAATGCCGCGACGTTTTCCCGAGGTATTGAGGTAGAGCACCGGATGAAGGTTCTGATCATCGGCGGCGGTGGCCGCGAACATGCCCTGGCCTGGAAGGTCGCCCAGTCACCCCGGGTCGAGACGGTCCATGTGGCGCCGGGTAATGCCGGCACCGCCCGTGAACCAGGGCTCGAGAACGTGGCGATCGGCGTCGACGACCTGGAAGGCCTGGTGGCCTTCGCGCGCGACGAGGGTATCGAATTGACGATCGTCGGTCCCGAGGCGCCGCTCGTCGACGGTGTCGTGGATCGCTTCCGCGAGGCCGGCCTGACGATCTTCGGCCCTACCGCCGGTGCGGCCCAGCTCGAGGGGTCCAAGGCCTTCACCAAGGACTTCCTGGCGCGCCATGCGATCCCCTCCGCCGAGTATCGCACCTTCGTTGCGGTGGAACCGGCGCTCGACTATCTCGCCGAGAAAGGGGCGCCGATCGTCATCAAGGCCGATGGCCTGGCCGCCGGCAAGGGCGTCATCGTGGCCATGACCGAGGCCGAGGCCGAGGCGGCGATCCGTGACATGCTCGAGGACAACGCCTTCGGGGATGCCGGGGCCCGTGTCGTGATCGAGGAGTTCCTCGAGGGCGAGGAGGCCAGCTTCATCGTCATGGTCGATGGCGACACGGTGCTGCCCATGGCCACCAGCCAGGATCATAAGCGCGCCCTCGACGGCGATACCGGTCCCAACACCGGCGGCATGGGGGCCTATTCGCCGGCACCGGTGGTGACCCGCGAGATTCATGAACGGATCATGGCCCGGGTCATCGAGCCCACGGTGCGGGGCATGACCGAGGAGGGCCACCCCTATACCGGTTTTCTCTATGCGGGGCTGATGATCGACGCCGAAGGCAATCCCAGGGTGATCGAGTACAACTGCCGTTTTGGGGATCCCGAGACCCAGCCGATCATGATGCGCCTGACCTCGGATCTCGCCGAGCTGTGCCTGGCCGGCGCCCGGGGAGCACTCGAAGGACTCGCCTGTGACTGGGATGAGCGCGACGCCGTGGGGGTGGTGATGGCCGCCGGCGGTTACCCCGGCGACTACCGCAAGGGCGATGCCATTACCGGCCTGGAGGCCGCCGAAGCCACCGGCTGCAAGGTGTTTCATGCCGGCACCCGGTTCGGCGAGGGCGATGAGGTCGTCACCGCCGGCGGTCGGGTATTGTGCGTGACGGCGTTGGGCGAAGGGGTCTCGGCGGCCAGGGATCTGGCCTATCGAGGCCTGGCCGAGATCACCTGGCCCGATGTCGCCTATCGTCGTGATATCGCCCATCGTGCCATCGCCCGCGGCGACGGTTGAGATCCCCGCCCATCGCGCGTGACATTCCGTTCGCGAGAACATCCAGGAGGCCCGCAACATGGAACGCGTCAGGCTCGAGTTTCCCGAGACGGATATCTGCCATCGTCATCCCCTGTCGGTGCGTATCACCGACATGAACTATGGGCGTCATCTCGGCCACGACGCGGTGGTGTCCTTGATGCACGAAGCCCGCGTTCAGGCGTTGGCCAGCCTGGGGCTCTCCGAGGGCGACATGGGGGGATATCCCTGCGTGGCGGCGGATCTCGCCGTGCAGTATCAGGCCGAATCGCGGTGGCCGGATGCCCTGGTGGTCGATACCGCCATTCCGGCGCCATCGCGCAAGGCGATCACTGTCTACCATCGCCTCCGCCGTGAGTCGGATGGTCGCACCGTGGCGACCGCACGCCTCAATCTGATGCTGGTCGATCCCGATGCCGGTCGTCCCGTGCCGGTCCCCGTCGCCCTGGCAGATCGTCTGATGGAGGGAGGCTGATGTCCCGGGAATATCCGATCATCGCCGTCACCGGTTCATCCGGGGCGGGCACGACCACCGTGAAGCGCACCTTCGAGCGCATGTTCGCTCGGGAGGACGTGCATGCGGCCTTCGTCGATGGCGATGCCTTCCATCGCTATACCCGGCAGGAGCTGGCGCGCATGTTCCGCGAGGAACCCGAACGCAAGGACGAGCTCTCGCACTTTGCGGTGGAAGCCAATCTGCTCGACAAGCTCGAAGAGCTGTTCCTGGAATATGGCGACAACGGCATCGGCACCTATCGGCATTACATCCATGCCGAGGACAAGTCGATGATCGAGGCCGGTTACCAGGTCGGTACCTTCACCGAATGGCAGTCGCTGCCCTCGGGCACCGACCTGCTGTTCTACGAAGGCCTGCACGGAGGGCTGGTCACCGCCGAGCACGATATCGCCCGGCACGTCGACCTGCTGGTGGGCGTGGCACCGACCATGAACCTGGAATGGATCCAGAAGATCGACCGTGACATCCAGGCCCGGGGCTACACTCAGGAAGCGGTGATCGACACCATTCTGGGGCGCATGGATGACTATGTCCGCTATATCCTGCCCCAGTTTTCGCGCACCCATATCAATTTCCAGCGCGTCCCCACGGTGGACACTTCCAATCCCTTCGAGGTGCAGGATATCCCCACCGATGCCGAGTCCTTCGTGGTGATTCGCTTTCGTGACCCCGCCACCGTGGACTTCCCGTATCTGCTGGCGATGATTCAGGATTCCTTCATGAGCCGCCCTCATACTCTGGTGGTGCCAGGGTCACGCCTGTCGCTGGCCATGGAATTGATCCTTGGCCCTCTGGTACGTCACCTGCTGGCCCAGCGGCGTTTTCGTTGAGCGGCGTCGAATCTCCGAAGCCGGGTAAGCAACATGGCCAGACGTAGCAAGGTAACCATCAACGACATCGCCCGACATGTGGGCATGACCAACATGACGGTGTCGCGCGCCTTCCAGGATCCCGACAAGGTCAAATCGCAGACACGCGAGAAGATTCTGGCCGCGGCACAGGAGCTGGGCTACGTCCCCAATGCCTTTGCCAGTCATCTCAGGAGCCGCAAGAATCGCCTGATCGGCCTGGTGACGGCCAGTGTCGACAACCCCTTCTACAGTGAAGTCATCAAGGCGATTTCCCGCGCCGCCGATCAGCATGACTACACCATCATGCTGATCGATACCGACGGGTCGCCGGCGCGTGAAGAAGTGGCGATCGAGACCCTGCTCAGCTATCAGGTGGCCGGTGTCATTCTCTCCCCGGTCTCCGACGACACCACCTATCAGCCTGCCTACCTCGATCGGCTGCGCGCCGCCAGGCTGCCGGTCGTCATGCTCGACCGGACCCTGGACGTGGCGGATTTCAGTCGAGTGGTACTGGATAACCATCTTGCCGGCCGACTGGTGGGGGAAGCGTTGGCAAAGGCGGGTATCCGCCAGGTGCTGGCACTCACGGGACCGAAGGGGTCCCGAATCACGCAGCATCGATTGGCGGGGCTCAAGGAAGCCTATGGCACCGCAGGCATCTCATTGAACCTGGAACAGCGACCGGGCGACTATACCCTGCAACCGGCCTATCGCGACATGGCCGATTTCCTGCGCCAGCGCAGGCCCCCGGAGGCCGTGTTCGGCTTCAATCAGTTGATCACGCTGGGGGCCATGCGAGCCCTGCACGATGCCCATGTGTCCCGCGACGATGTCTTCGTGGCAGGGGTCGATCGTTTGCCCTACGCCGATATCTTCGAGGTGTCGGTGCCCTGCGCGGTGCACGACACATATCGGGCAGGGCATGAGGCTTTTCGTCTGCTTTTCGAGCAGATCGAGGACCCTTCGGTGGCCGGCCGCGAGGTCGTCGTCTCCGCCGCCCTGATGCATTGATCCGTCATTCGCCACCGGGCGAATGCCTGCCCCTGTTCTTGCCATGGCTGCCGACCCGCACCAGGGCCGACTTCATGACGTCGTGCCGAATTCGCGATGGGGCGCGCGTCGTTTCAGAGGGATGCCAGACGATCGGCGATCCGCGCCTCCAGGTGTTCCTGATCCTCGGCGAAGCGTCGGATGCCTTCGGCGAGCTTATCGTTGGCCATGGCATCGTGATTATGGTTCCAGCGAAAGGCAGGCTCGCTGAGCGGAGACGGCCGGGGCCCGCCACCGTGTGCCAGGAGCATCCTGGGCCTGACATCGCCCGTCGTGGTGGCGAGCTCCTCGAGCAGCTGCGGTGATATGGTCAACCGCGGGCACCCGGCCAGCGCCAATACCTGGCCGATGTTGCGGAAGCTGGCGCCCATCACCACGGTGTCGTAGCCGCCCTGGCCAACCCGTTGGCAGACGCCACGCACGAACTGTACCCCGGGGTCGGTATCGGGCGTGAAGTCCTGGCCGGTTTCCTTCTTGTACCAGTCCGTGACGCGGCCGACGAAGGGCGAGATCAGGAAGACGCCGGCATCGAAGCAGGCCTGGGCCTGGGCGTCGCTGAACAACAGGGTCAGGTTGCAGTTGATGCCTTCTCGTTCCAGGATCTCGGCAGCGCGGATGCCTTCCCAGGTCGAGGCCAGCTTGATCAGCACCCGGTCCCTGGACACGCCATGTCGCTCGTAGAGTGCAATCAGTTCAAAGGCCTTGCGGATGCTGGCCTGGGTGTCGAAGGAGAGCCTGGCGGCGACTTCGGTGGACACGCGGCCGGGCACGATCCTGGCGATTTCACTTCCCATGGCCACGGCGAGGCGGTCTACGGCATGTTCTTCCCGACGATTGCCGGCTTCGGCCTTGACGTCGGCCAGCTCGCGATCGATTAGTGCCTGATACCCCGGCAGCTCGAAGGCCTTGAGGATCAGCGAGGGATTGGTGGTGGCATCATGGGGCCGATAGCGCCGGATGGCATCCAGGTCGCCAGTGTCGGCGACTACCAGGGAGTGTTGACGAAGTGCGTCGAGTCGATGGGTCATGGAGGGGGCTTCTCTCGAGTGAATGGTGGATCTAGTGCGACGTGAAACCGCCATCGACCGGCAGGCAGGTGCCACTGACCATCGATGCTGCCTGGCTCAACAGGAAAGCCACCGGCAGGGCGACTTCCCGCGGGGTGGCGAAGCGGCCCAGCGGGATGGCGGCCAGCATCGGGTCGCGCTTGGCGGGATCCGCCCAGGCGCGTTCGGCCATGGGCGTCAGGGTCACCGTCGGGTTGACGCTGTTGACGCGGATCCCCTTGGGACCGAGTTCGAGACACAACACTCGGGTCATGGCATCCATCGCCGCCTTGGAGGCGCAGTAGCCGAGGTGGTCGGGCAGAGCCGCCATGGCGGCCTGGCTGGAGACGTTGACGATGCTGCCCTGGCGGCCGTGTTCCAGCATGTTGCGTGCCGTTTCCCGCGCCATCACGGCACTGGCGGTGACGTTGGTGGCCATGATTCGCTCGAGATCCTCGGCCCCGACGTCCAGGACACTGTCGAGAATCGAGATCCCGGCACAGTTGACCAGACCATCCAGGGCGGGCATCTCGATAAAGGCCTTCGAGACCGCAGTCTCATCGGTAATATCGACGATCAGGGTGCTGGCCCCCAGTTCATGCTGGAGTTCGTCGAGCTTGTCCCGGTTTCGGCCGAACAGCACCAGATCGGCGCCGAGTTCGGCGAGGGTCCGGGCGATATCGAGGCCGATGCCGCTGGTCGCTCCGGTGACGAGAATGCGTTGATTCTGGAGTTCGAAGTTCATGGTGTGGCATCGTCCGTGAGGGCATCATTGATGTTGAGCCGGTGCATGATGGGCTTGAGCGCTGGATAGAGCTGGCAGTAAAGAGAGAACAGCTTGTCGTATTGGCGTGCCGCCGCTTCGGATGGCACGGCGCGCTCGAGCAGGGTGCTATGTCGCATCGGCTGGTCGAGGTCGATCACGCCGGTTGCCTGTCCGGCCAGCAGGGCGGCCCCCAGGGCCGCCTCCACGTTTTCGCGGTAGGTGTAGACCGGCATTCGGGTCACATCGGCGATGATCTGCATCCACAGGTCAGAGCGGGTGGCCCCGCCGACCACGATCAAGCGGGAGTCGAGGGCGCCGCCCTGGCGCTTGCCGGCTTCCATGTTGTGACGCAGGGCGAAGGTCACGCCTTCCAGTACGGCGCGATACAGATGATGTCGACGATGATAGAGGCTGAGACCGATGAAGCCGGCGCTGGCCCGGGCATCCCATACCGGGCTGCGCTCCCCCATCAGGTAGGGCAGGAACAGCAGGCCTTCGGCACCGGGGGGAAGTGCTCGGGCGGGGGGCTCGAGCCGGTCGTGGACGCTGCCATGTTCATCGGCGGTCGAACCGTCGCTACCCAGCAGGTCAACGAACCAGCTGACCGAGGCACCGGCGGTCAGGGCGCCGCCGAAGGTATAGAGGTCACGGTCGCTGTTCAGCACGTGGGGCATGCTGATCAGCCCCTGGCTGGCATCGACGCTCTGGTTGATCACGCCCCAGCACATGCTGGTGCCGAGCATGGCGACGTGATTGCCGGGGCGGGTCGCGCCGGCGGCCAGCGTGGCCATTACCGCATCGACGCCGCCGGCGACTACGGGGATATCGGCTTCCAGGCCAAGCGAGTCGGCCAGCGACGGCAGCAGGCCGCCGATCGCATCTCCCGAGGCCACCAGCCGGGTCGGAAGCTTGTCCTGGTCGAGGTCCAGGGCATCGAGCATTTCCGTCGACCAGCGGCGTGCCGCCAGGTCGTAGATGCCGCCGATGTTCCCGGCCGAACTGTGATCGATGGCGATTTCGCCGCTCAGGCGATAGTTGATGTAGCTGTTGGGGGGTAGCAGGTAACGCGTCTGATGCCAGACATCGGGGCGTTCGGCCTTGAGCCACATCATCTTGGTGAAACCGTAATAGCTGTCCACGCCATTGCCGGTGATGGCCTCCAGGCGGGCCATGTCGAGGTTTTCCCTTATCCACTGGACCTGGGGTTCGGCCCGACGGTCCATCCAGATCAGGCAAGGATGCACGGGGCGTATATCGGCGTCGACCGGGACGCCGGATCCGCCATAAAGGCTGCTTACGCATAGTCCCCGAACGCCCCGGGGATCCACCTCCGGGGCATCGAGGCAGGCGCGGAGGCAGGCAAGCACGGCGTCCCACCATACGTCCGGCCATTGCTCGGCCCAGAGAGGGCGGGGAGTGTCGACGCGGTAACCCTGGCTGTGCTCGGCCAGGATTCGGCCATGATGGTCGATCACCAGCGCCTTGGTACTCTGGGTACCGATGTCGATACCGATGACGGTGTCCATACGATTCTCCTGCTTGCGGCCAGGGCTGATCCCGTTCGTGCCGTCGGTCAGAGGGCGCGTTTGCGGCTGATGTAGATCGCCAGGAGGATGATCAGGCCCTTGATGACATTCTGGAGGTAGGGCGAGACCCCCATCAGGTTGAGGCCGTTGTTGAGCACGCCGAGCAGCATGGCGCCGACCAGGGTGCCGAGGATCATGCCTCGCCCGCCGGTGATGGCGGCCCCGCCAAGTACCACGGCGGCGATGGCATCCAGCTCGAAACCGACGCCGGCGTTGGGCTGGCCGCTCATCAGGCGCGATGTCAGGATCAGGCCGGCGATGGCGGCGGTCGTTCCGCTCAGGGTGTAGACCAGCAGTTTGTAGCGCGAGACGCGAATACCGGATAGCCGGGTCGCTTCTTCGTTGCCGCCGATGGCATACAGGTAGCGCCCGGTCGCGGTATGGCCGAGCAGCACATACCCGAGCGCATAGACGGCGATCATGATCAGGATCGGCATCTCGATGCCCGCCAGCGTACCGCGTCCGAAAAACGCGAATTCCGGCGGCAGGCCGGAAATCGGGTAGCCGCCGGTATAGATCAGACCGAGCCCGCGGGCGATACCCATGGTGGCGAGGGTGACGATGATCGGTGGCATGCCGGCGAAGGCCACGAAGACGCCATTGAAGGCACCGAAGGCGGCGCCGACCAGCAGGCCAAGGATGATGGCCAGTACCGGAGGCACGCCGGCGACCATCAGGCCGGCCATGATGGTACCCGACAGGGCCATTACCGGACCGACCGACAGGTCGATGCCGCCGGTGAGAATGGCCAGGCTCATGCCTACCGCGATGATGGCGATGATGGATGCCTGACGCGCCAGGTTGGCGAGGTTGCTCGAGGTCAGGAAGTTGTCGTTGATCATCGCCATGGCGAAAAAGACGACGATGAAACCGATCAGCGGATAGAAGACCGGGGTGCGGCGCCAGCGGGCCAGTCGTGCGGTGAGGGGCTGACGGGCCGTACCGGGTGTTGAGGCGAGCTGGCTCATGAGCTGAGTCCCCCCGTGGCATGATGCATGATGGATTGCGAGTCGAGTGCACTGCCTTCGAGTTCGGCGGCGATTCGCCCTTGATAGAAGACCGCGGCGCGGTCACACAGGCCGAGCACTTCGGGAAGTTCCGAGGAAATCATGATGATGGATACTCCCTGAGCGGTAAGCTCCTTCATCAGGGCGTAGATCTCCGCCTTGGCACCGACGTCGATTCCTCGTGTCGGCTCATCGAAGATCAGTACTTTGCATTGGTGGCCCAGCCAGCGTGCAATGACGACCTTCTGCTGGTTGCCACCGCTGAGGTCGCCGACGGGGGTTTCGGGACCGGGGGCCTTGACGCGTACCGCTGCCATCAAGTCAGCGGTGGTACGCGATTCCTGGCGGCGGCGAAGCAGTGGCAGGCTTCCCTGGAACTGGGTCAGGTTGTTCAATGAAATGTTGTCACGGCATGAGAACGGCAGGATCAGGCCCTGTGTCTTGCGACTTTCCGGCAGCAGACCTATGCCGTGCTTGAGGGCGGCGGCGGGGTGACGAAGCTTGACCGGCTGGCCCTCGATACGAACGCTGGCATGGACGGGGCGAGTCGCGCCGATCAGCCCTCTGGCCAGTTCGGTGCGCCCCGAGCCCACCAGGCCGGCGAAGCCCAGTATTTCGCCGCGGCGGAGCTTCAATGAGTGGTCGGGGCCGTCTGCCTCGAGTCGCAGGGCCTGAATATCCAGCACGATGTCGTCATGGTCGGCATCGCAACGGTAGTCGGGGAAAATGTTCTCGACGCGCCGGCCGACCATCTTCTCGATCAGGTCGTCAGGCGTGGTCGCGTGGGTATCGCAGTCGTCGACCTTCTCGCCATCGCGCATCACGGTGACGCGATCGCAGATGGTGAAGATCTCCTCCATGTGATGCGAAATGAACACCATCCCGACACCCTGCTGACGTAACTCGCGCATGATGGTGAACAAGTGGTCGGCTTCGCTGGGCGTCAGGGTCGCGGTCGGCTCGTCAAGGACCAGCAGGCGGGCATCCAGCGACAGGGCCTTGGCGATCTCGATGAACTGCTGGTCGGCAATGCTCAGCTCGGCGATGGGAAGGTCGAGGGGGATCGAGACATTGAGGCGGTCGAACAGGCGCCGGGCCTCACGGATCATGCCGGCCCGGTCGCGCAGTCCGAGACGGTTGCGTTTCTCGCGGCCGAGGAAGATGTTGTCCACGGCATCCAGGTCGGGAATCAGGCTGAACTCCTGGAAGATGATGCCGATCCCGGCGTCGAGGGCGTCCTGGTAACCATGGAAGTCGCGAGCCTGGCCATCGACGACGATGTCGCCCTCGTCCTGTCGGTAGATGCCGCAGAGGACCTTCATCAGGGTCGACTTGCCGGCCCCGTTCTCGCCGAGCAGGGCATGCACCTCTCCGGCGTGGACATCGAGCGATACATCCTGCAAGGCCTTCACCCCGGGGAACGACTTCGAGATGTGTCGCAGGGAGAGTAGTGGCGTCATGGGGGTATCCTCGTGTGCCGCCCGAGGCGGCACACCTTGTCAGCGTCTGGGAGCGAGGGTTACCAGCTGAAATCGGCAGCCTTCTCGTGATCGATCAATTCCACATCGATGGGGATCTCGGCGGGAGCCGTGCTGGCGCCCCAGTGCTTGGCCAGTCCCAGGCCGAGCCCCAGGCGCACCATGTCGCGAGGATACTGGGCGGAGGTGGCAATGAAGGAGGAATCGGGCTTCTGGATCTCGGCAACGGCCTCGGGGTGACCGTCGACGCTGACCAGCTTGATATCCTGACCGCTGGCGTTGATGGCGATCAGCGAACCCAGGGCACCGATGTCGTTGACGCTGAACAGGCCATCGAGCTCCGGGTTGGCCTGGATGATGTTCTCGGTCACCGTCATGGCGTGGGTGCGCTCCTGGCGACCGTTCTGCTTGTCGACCACTTCGATTCCGGCATACTCATCGAGTGCCGCGGTGCAGCCTTCGATGCGCTGCAGGATCGGCACGACCGGAATACCGTCAAGCAAGGCTACCTGACCTTCGCCATCGAGCTGCTTTGCCAGGTAATCGCAGGCCTTGTAGCCGGCGTCGTAGTTCCTGGAACCCACGAAACCATCCACCGGGCCGTTGGCCTGGGCATCGATGGCGATCGTGGTGACGCCAGCTTCCTCGGCGGCCAGAACCGCTGTCTCGACACCGACCGAGTCGGCCGGGTTGAGCAGAAGAATATCGATGCCGCGCTGAATCATGTCTTCGACATCGCTGACCTGCTTGGCGACGTCATGGCGGGCATCGGTCGTGATCACCTCGGCGCCGAGGCTGTCGGCGGCGCTTTCGAGCGCCTCCTGCATGGTCACGAAGTATTCGTTGTTGAGCTCCTGGAAGGACATGCCGATGGTCAGGTCCGACTCGTCGGCCGAGGCGGTGCCTGCGCCTGCGCCAAGAGGGAGCGCACAGGCGGTAATGAGGGCGGTCTTGCGGCAGCGTGCTGCGATCTCGCTGATCTTCATGTTGGGCTCCAGATTTGTTCTTGTCTCGTTAGGGATAGTGCAGTGTCGATGTAATGTTAACGTCAACATTTTGAAGGCTAGAAAGCCCTGTCGAGCGGGTCAATGGACTTGCGACCAATGTCTAGTGTCTGTCGAACCATGCGCTGGGGTGCCGGGAGGGCTCGATACGCCTTCGGGCCATCGCCATGGGGCACTGTCGGGCCGGCGATGATGGCGCGACTTTCAGCCGACAGGCTGCTCCAGGGATCATGCCGTCGGACGTTGGCTCAAAGATCGAAGTTGCTCGGCAGGACCACCATGTCCCGAATGGTCACATGTCGAGGACGGGTCAGCATGTACATGATGGCATCGGCCACCTCGGCGGGCTCGATGATGCTGCCGGATTCCTTCGCCTTGCGCAGGTTCTCTTCGGGCCAGTCGGCCAGCAGGGCGCTGTTGACGGGGCCCGGCGAGACGGAAGCGACTCGGATACCGTGTTTCAGGACCTGACGCCGGACCGTCTGTACAAAGTTGGTCATGGCCCACTTGGACGAGGCATAGACAGGCTCCCAGGGAACGGGGAAGTGCCCCGCCACCGAGCTTGTCACCATGATGTCTCCCGTACCGCGCTCGATCATGTGCGGCAGGATATTATGGACATTCTTCATCACCACGCTGACGTTCAGGCTGATCATCCGGTCGATGGCGTCCGGGTCGGTATCGAGCAGGTCACCGCCGATGTAGCTGCCGGCATTGGCGTGGAAGATGTCGAGCTGTCCGGTCTTTTCCAGGACCTGCGACAACAGCGTCGCGCAGTCTCTCGGGTCGAGCAGGTCGATGACCAGTGGAATCGCGGCTTCGCCCAGCGTCTCGCGGACTTTCCTCAGGGCCGCTTCGTCACGGTCGATCATGACCACTCGGGCGCCCGAGGCAATTATTGCCTCGACACTGGCCAGTCCAATGCCTGATGCCGCGCCGGTCACCGCGGCCACCTTGCCGGTCAATTCATTCGTCATTTCGCTGTCTCCTGTTCATGGTGTTTCGCCGAGCGAGGTATCGCCTGGGCCTTCGGGTCAGGCGTCGCGAGCCCCGGCGCGACAATTCGGGATTTAATGTTAACGTCAACATAAAGAGGCTAGGCAGCCATTCCCTCGAGGGCAATAGAGACAAGACCAATGTCTAAGGAAGCGCTGAACAAATCGACGAGCGGTGCGAATTGCAAGGCGCACGGAGCACAGCACCGAGCGGAGCGACAAACATCCGAAGGATGGCCCCGAAGGGGCGAGAAACCGGAGGTTTCGAGTCAACCGGAGCCTATGGGGTATAGGTGAGGATTCCGAGCACCGCGCACAAATTCGCCAGGAGCGAATTTGAACCGTCTTTAGACGGGCCCGCAGGGTAGCCGCCATGGATGGCGGCTATAGCGCAGTGATTTGCCCGCGCAGGCATTTGTGCAGTGTTTCCTCTAAGTCATCCATGATGACTGACAGGAGAGAGAACGCGGGGTAACCTCATGACCTGACAGCCTCATCCAGTATTCAACCCGATCGGAGCCCGACATGGATTGCCTGTTCTGCAAGATCATCAATCGCGAGATTCCCTCCGATATCGTCTATGAGGACGATGATGTCCTGGCCTTCAACGATATCGACCCCAAGGCGCCGACCCATATGCTGGTGGTGCCGAAGAAGCACATCGCGACCCTGAACGATATCGAAGAGGGCGATCTGGCCCTGGTGGGACGCCTCCAGTACACCGCCGCACACCTGGCCAGGGAGCAGGGATTCGCCGACGATGGTTATCGCGTGGTGATGAACTGCAATGACCAGGGCGGCCAGACGGTCTATCATATTCATATGCACCTGATGGGCGGTCGTCGCTTCACTTGGCCGGCTGGATAGCCGGAACCCGCGCGGCGCCAGGCCGTGCTACCGAAAGCGCTCGACGCATCGGGTGCATCTGCGCCGCCCGTGAGGCGGCGTTTTGCTTCGCGGGCGCTGTGCCTGGCGAGGCGCTCGGTTACAATGGCGTCACCGACCGCACAAGGGGGTGCCATGACTCGCCAATATTCCCGCGCCGACGACCTGATCCACCAGTTCGATACCGTATTGCGCACCCTGGTGCCCAGGGCGGCTCAGCCCTCGCGTCCTTCACCCGCCACCGACGAGGTGGAGGACGAGGCGCTCGACGAGGAGCAGCGCCACCATGCTGCTGGGCTGATGCGAATCAATCATACCGGTGAGGTCTGTGCCCAGGCGCTGTATCAGGGCCAGGGGCTGACCGCCAAGCTGCCCGAGATCCGTGGCCAGATGGAGGAGGCCGCCCAGGAGGAGGTCGATCATCTGGCCTGGTGCGATGCCCGCCTGCAGGAGCTCGATGGCCGTACCAGCCTGCTGAATCCACTGTTCTATGCGGCCTCCTTCGGCATCGGTGCCGTGGCGGGGGCCGTGGGTGATCGTGTCAGTCTGGGTTTCGTGGCTGCCACCGAAGAGCAGGTGGGCCGCCATCTCGACGAGCACATGGAAAAGCTGCCGTCCGGCGACCGTCGTTCCAGGGCGGTCCTTCGCCAGATGGCCATCGACGAGGCGCATCATGCCCAGCAGGCGCTGGAGGCGGGCGGGGCCCGTTTCCCGGCTCCGGTCAAGGCGGGCATGACGCTGATGTCGAGGGTGATGACCAAATCGGTCTACAGGCTCTAAGCTGGAAGCTTGAAGCCGTAAGCTGGAAGAAACCCCAAAAAGCGCCCCCCACCCCGATCTTGCCGGGGTGGGGGGCGCTTTTTCTTCCAGCTTCAAGCTTACCGCTTAAGGCTCCCGCGCTCCGCGCGGGCTAGTCCATGTTGCGCGAGTAGAAGATCTCGAGCATTTCCTTGCGCAGTCGTCCCTCGATGTCGCGGGCTTCCTCGAAGGAGATATCGCGACGCGACGTGCCGAACAGGTAGTTGTCCAGCGCGAAGTCCTTGAGCAGCATCTTGGTGTGGAACATGTTCTCCTGATACACGTTGACGTCGATCATCTGGTAGGCGCGCTTGGTGTCCTCGGCCAGGTAGTCCTGGATGGAGGTGATGTCGTGATCGATGAACAACTTCTTGCCGTCCACGTCCCGGGTGAAGCCGCGCACCCGGTAGTCCATGGTCACGATGTCGGAGTCGAAGCTGTGGATCAGGTAGTTGAGCGCCTTCAGCGGGCTGATCTGGCCGCAGGTGGAGACGTCGATGTCCAGGCGAAAGGTGCTGATGCCGTTGTCCGGGTGGGATTCGGGATAGCTGTGCACCGTGACGTGGCTCTTGTCCAGATGCGCCACGACGGTCTCCGGCAGGGGGCCGGGGCCAGGTTCCATCTGCTCGGGGTCCGTCTCTTCCAGCTCGTGCTCGGCGATCAGGATGGTCACGCTGGCACCATGGGGCTCGTAGTCCTGGCGAGAGATGTTGAGCACCTGGGCGCCGATGATGTTGGTGACATCCTTGAGGATCTGGGTGAGACGCTCGGCATTGTAGAGCTCGTCGATGTAATCGATGTAGGCGCGCCGCTGTTCCTCGGTCTTGGCGTAGCAGATGTCGTAGATGTTGAAGCTCAGGGAGCTGGTCAGGTTGTTGAACCCGTGGAGTCGGAGATTGCCGGTCACGTCCGAGCCTCCTTCGATATGGCTGATGGTGTTCATCCCGACGAGCGGCGCCGGAACCCGCGTGGCGATGGAAAGGCGCGTATTATGCACAGCCGGCGGTGGGCGCGCACCCGACAAGCCATGTTTTTTCCCGCCGGGCCTGGGCGAGGTGTCTCATTGCTCGACGATGGTGAAGGAGTGCGTCACCTCGACCCCGCCGTTGGCCAGCATGATCGAGGCGCTGCAATACTTGTCGGCGGAGAGTTCCACCGCGCGCTTGACCTGTTTCTCCTTGAGGCCCTGGCCGCTGACGGTAAAGTGCACATGGATCCTGGTGAAGACGCTGGGCACGCTGTCGGCGCGTTCGGCCTCGATGCTGGCCACGCAGTCCGATACCGGAGCACGGGACTTCTCGAGGATTTCCAGCACGTCGAAGGAGGTGCAGGCGCCGAGTCCCATCAGCAGCATCTCCATCGGACGCGGACCGGTATTGCGACCGCCGTGATCGGGCGGGCCATCGATGACCACGCTATGGCCACTGCCGGATTCGGTGACGAACTGGCGACCGTCTGTCCACTTGACGCTGGCTTTCATGGGGCAAGGTATCCTTGTTCAGAGGAGGAGTAGGGGAGGAGCAGCATAGCAGTTGCCCGCTTCCAACTCAGCCCCGCAAGGCCTGGTCCAGGGTGGCGAGTCGTTCCGGGGTGCCCACGTCGACCCAGTGCCCCTGATGGTGATGGCCGGCAATTCGACCGTCGGCGATGGCCGCGCGGAGCAGGGGTGCCAGGGCGAAGGCGCCCTCGGCACGGTCGGCCACCAGTGCCGGAGCGATCTGGGCGATGCCGGCATAGGTCAGTCGGGGGCCCGGTCCTTCTCGAACGCGACTGTTGGCATCGAGGAGGAAATCGCCCTCGGGATGATGGGCCGGGTTGTCGACCAGTACCAGCCGCGCCAGGTCGCTGCCCAGCGACGACGGTAGCGTGGCGGGATCGAGGTCGCACCAGACATCGCCGTTGACGAGCAGGAAGGGCATATCGCCCAGCAATGGCAGGGCCTGGCGGATACCGCCACCGGTCTCCAGGGGCGTCGTTTCATGGCTCCAGGCGATGGAAACCCCGTAGGCGCTGCCGTCACCCAGGGCGTCGACGATCTGTTCGGCGCGGTAGCTGACATTGATCACCAGGTCCCGAATGCCGGCATGGGCGAGCCGCTCCAGGTGGTGGACGATCAGCGGCTTGCCGCCCACGTCCAGCAGCGGCTTGGGGCAGTGGTCGGTCAGCGGGCGCATGCGCGTGCCGAGTCCTGCGGCCAGGATCATCGCCTTCATGCCACGCGCTCCCAGGCGATGCCCTGGGCTTCCAGTTTCGCCAGCAGGGCAGGGCGGAGGGTGTAGGCGACCCAGTCGCGGAAGTCGGCGAACTCGTCCTGTTCCGCCAGTGCATCCTCAAGGTGATCGAGGAAATGAGGCACGCGAGCCAGATAGCCCTGACGTCCGTCGCGCAGGGTCAGGCGGCAGAAGATGCCGATGACCTTGAGGGCGCGTTGCACGGCCATGCCGGCGGCCCAACGCTGGAAGGACGATGCGTCGATATCGTCCAGGCGGCCATCGGCCATGGCTCGCTGGCGGAACGCTTCGATCCAGGCGTGGCGCCGGCTCGCCGGGAAACGGCAATAGCGACCGTGCAGCAGCGAGATCAGGTCGTAGCTCAGCGGGCCGGCCACGGCGTCCTGGAAATCGATCAGGTGCAGATCGTCGTCGGCGACCATCAGATTCATGGCGTCGAAATCGCGGTGCACGGTGACGACCGGCTGGGCCAGGGCGTTATCGATCAGTTGTTGACGCAGCGTGGGCCAGCTCGGCGGTGGTGTCAGCGTCAGCCAGTGGTCGAGGCACCAGACCGGGAAGAGATCCAGCTCTCGTCCCAGCAGGTCGGCGTCGTAGGCCGGCAGCCCCACCGGTTCGGCACGATTCTGCAGCGCGTCGAGCAACGTCAGGGCCCTGTCGTGCCAGGCCAGGGTGGCCGGCGCTTCCGAGGCCCCGAAACAGAGCTGGAGGGGGGTGTCGCCGAGGTCCTCGAGCTCCAGGAAGCCGGTGTCCAGATCCACCGCATGGAGACGGGGGACCGGCAGGTCGGCGTCCGCCCAGCGACGTGCGATGGCCACGAAGGGGGCGCTGTCCTCCTTGTCCGGGGGCGCGTCCATCAGGATACGACGGGTGCCGTCGGCGAGGACCAGCCGAAAGTAGCGACGGAAGCTGGCGTCGTCGGCGGCCAGGTGCAGGTCGAGAGCGTCGGGTGCGACCCCGTGACGTTCGGCAGCCCAATGGCGGAGGGCGGATTGGCGCGAGGTCGTGTCGGCCTCTGGCATCTTCACCTCAATGTTTCGTCTGAGTTCGGGGCGTCCTTCGGTTGACGCCCCCGGGGCGTCGCCGCATGCTGAGGCCCGATGTCGTCGGCGATGAGAGGGGCTCGTCGGCGGGACAGTTTGAACAGTGACTGTATAATACCGATTCACTCCGCCAAGGACATCGTTGAACATGGGCAATCGATCCTCCTGGACGGCCCTGGCCGGCCTCGTGACCTCGAGCATGGTGACCGCCCCGCTATGGGCGGCGCCTCCCGAGTCGTTGCCGGCCGAGCAGCTGGACTGGCAGCCCTGGGGCGAGGATCGCCCCGAAGGTGCCGTGTGTCGGGGGTACTACCGGATGCCGGCATATCGGCTGCCGGCGCCGTCCGAAGGCAAGGTCGCCAGCGAGGCCGATGATGGCCAGTACGGTGAGGACGGCGAGACGACCCTCAGCGGTGAAGTGCTGTTGCGTCGTGGCGATACTCAACTGGAAGCGCCGCAGGTGCGTGTGCCTGCCTCCCGCGAACGCGTGCTGGCCGAGGGCCCGTTGGCGCTGCGTGATCGCAATCTGCTGGTGCGTGGCGATGCCGCCTCCTTCTCGCTGGACAGCGAGGCGGCAAGCATCGACCAGGCCCACTATGTGGCCCACGAGGAGCGGTTGCGTGGCGATGCCGTGCAGCTGGCGCGTGTCGCGGAAGGACGCTACCAGTTGACCGAGGCCAGCTTCACGACCTGCGAGCCGGGTAACGACCTGTGGCGCCTGGTCGGCAATGACATCGTCCTGGATCGGCAGAGCGGTTTCGGCACCGCTCGACATGCCCGCCTCGAGGTCGGCAAGGTGCCCGTCTTCTACTGGCCCTGGGTACGCTTCCCCATCGACGAGCGCCGCCAGACCGGCTTCCTGTGGCCGACGCTCGGCGTCTCCGGCGATGGTCTCGACTATGCCCAGCCGTTCTACTGGAATATCGCGCCGAACCAGGATGCCACCATCACGCCGCGTGTGATCAGCGACCGGGGCCTGTTGCTCGGGGGGGAGTACCGCTACTTGCTGCCCTCCGATGCCGGCGCCATCGAGGGGGCCTACATTGCCGACGACCGGCGCGCCGGCGATGATGCCTCGAGGTATTCGGCGCTGGAAAACGGCGACGCCCGCTGGTATCTCGATTACCGCCACGCCGGCCATGTCGATGAGCGTACCCGCTATCGGCTGCGCTATGGCGCCGCCAGCGATGGCCGCTATTTCGACGACTTCGGCCAGACGTTCGGCGAGACCGATACCCAGAGCATGAAACGCCTGGCCCAGCTCGAGTACCGCGGCGACACCTGGCGCCTGGAGGGCAAGGCCCAGGGCTACCAGGTACTGGACGATCCCCTGAACGAGAACGACAAGCCCTTCTATCGGTTGCCGAGCCTGACTGCTGCGGCACGCTGGGAACAGGATGTCGGTTTCTACGAGGAGTGGAATGCCAACGCCACCTACTTTTGGCGCGATATCGAGGGTGACGAGCAGGGTTTCTACGATTACAAGGACCAGCAGCGGCAGGTGCCGCTGCGCGAGGCGGCCAACGGGGCCCGGTTGCAATTGACGCCGGCCGTCGGTTGGCGGGGCGATACCACCTGGGGCTTTCTCGAGCCGCGACTGCAGCTGCATCACACCAGCTATGAGCTGGATTATGGCGACCGCCTCACCGAGCGTGACGAGAGCTTGACCCGTACGTTGCCGGTGGCCTCCCTGGATGCAGGCCTGGTCTTCGAGCGGGATCTCGATGTCGCTGGGGATGCCTACCGTCAGACCCTCGAGCCTCGGCTCAACTATGCCTATGTGCCGGCTCGGGACCAGAGCGAGTTTCCCGACTTCGACACCTCGGAGCTGGCCTTCTCCTGGAACCAGCTGTGGTCGCCCTATCGCTTCAGCGGCGGTGATCGCGTCGGCGATCTCAACCGACTCTCCTACGGGGTGCGCAGTCGCTTCCTCGAGGACCGTAGCGGGCGTGAACGGCTTTCCTTCGGTCTGGGACAGGCGGCCTATTTCGAGGATCGCCACATCGACATGCAGGGGGATGCCGACACCCTGCCGTCCGACCCGGACGAGCGCTATCGCGCCACCCGTCAACGTTCGCCCTGGGTGACGCAGCTCGACTGGCGGATCGACGATCACTGGCGTACCCGCTGGGAGTGGCTCTACGACGACCGCAAGAGCCGTACCGAGAGCACGGGGGTCGATGTGCAATACCGGGCGGATGCCGGGCATGTGGTGAACCTCGGCTATCGCTGGCAACTCGAAGGCTTCGAGCCCACCGAGGATATCGAGGACACGCGTACCTACGATCGGGAAGAGTTCTCCGCTTCCTTCGCCTACAAGGCGATGAATCGCCTGGACCTGATCGGCGGAGTGCGTTACGACAACACCAACGACCGGATGCTCGAGCAACTGGCGGGTGTGCAGTGGAACGACTGCTGCTATGGTCTGCAGCTGGTGTGGCGTGAGTGGATCGACGACGAGGACACCGCCAACACCATCGAGGACGACACCACCGATCGCGGGCTCTTTTTACGTTTCGTGTTCAAGGGGCTGGGTGGCGTCGGCGGAGAGGCCGGTCACTTTTTCGAATCGGCGGTTCCCGGCTATCGCGGCACCGACCTCGGCCGGCCCTGAGAGTCGCCTGCAAGCTCGCAAGGCAGCCATCTGCAGACGTCTCGCAACATTCATGACGAAAGGAAGGATAGACATGCGCAGCCGACAACTCGCCACCCTGACACTGGCCCTGTGCCTCGGCCTGGCGCCGGTGGGCGCCATGGCCCAGGATGTACGTCAGCCCCTGGACCGCATCGTGGCGGTGGTCAACGAGGGCGCGATCATGAACACTCAACTGGAAGATCGGGTCGCGCGCACGCGTGCCCAGATGGAAGCCCAGGGCATGGAGATGCCGCCGAACGATGCGCTGCGCCAACAAGTGCTCGATCGGTTGATTGTCGAGGAGATCCAGCTGCAGATGGCACGGGACGCCAATCTCAGCGTGGACGATACCGAGCTCAATCGTCAGGTGCGGGCCATCGCCCAGAATAACGAGATGAACCTGGAGCAGTTCGCCGATGCCCTGGAGGCCGATGGCCTGTCGCTCGGCGTGGTGCGTGACCAGGTGCGTCGTGAACTCCTGATGCGCCAGATCCAGCAGCGCCGCGTCGGCAGCCGGGTCAGCATCTCCGAGGCCGAGGTCAATCGCTTCATCGAACAGCAGGGCGGTGGCATGACGGCCGAGCGGGCGCGTCGGGCGCTGTTCCAGCGCAAGGCCAGCGACGAGATGGAAGCCTGGATGCAGGAAATTCGCTCCCAGGCCTTCGTCGAAGAGCGTCTCGGATCGGAGTCGTGAGCGACACCGACTTACCCGTTCTTGCCCTGACCACCGGCGAGCCAGCCGGTATCGGCCCCGAGCTCGCCGTGATGATGGCGAGCGAGTCGCCGCCTCCCGCCAGGGTGGTGGCGGTGGGCGATCCGGCGCTGCTCGAGGAACGTGCCCGTGCCATCGGTCGTTCCGTCACGGTTCATGCCCTCTCGCCGGGCGAGTCGCCACCGGCACCTCGCGCCGGTGTGCTGCCGGTATGGCCGGTGTCACTGCGGGCTCCGTGCCGGCCGGGGACACTGGACACGCGCAATGCGGCTTATGTGCTGGAGACCCTGACCCGGGCGGTTGCTGCCTGCCGGGCCGGCGAGGCGGCGGGCATGGTCACGGCCCCTCTGCACAAGGGGGTGATCATCGAGGCCGGTCACGCCGGTTTTCAGGGCCATACCGAATACCTGCGTGACGCCTGCGGGGTCGACGAGGTGGTGATGATGCTTGCCACCGACCCTGCCCTGCACGCCACGTCGCCCTCATGGCATGGCGAGACGGCGCTGCGTGTCGCCCTGGCCACTACCCATCTGCCATTGCGCGAGGTGAGCGACGCCGTGACCGGGCCGCGGCTGACGCGTATCCTGCGTATCCTCGACGCCGAGTTGCGGCACCGTTTCGGCATCCCGTCGCCACGCCTCCTGGTCTGCGGGCTCAATCCCCATGCCGGCGAGGCGGGACACCTGGGGCGCGAGGAACTCGATGTCATCATCCCGACCCTCGAGGCGCTGCGTGGCGAAGGGTTGACGCTCGACGGTCCGCTGCCGGCGGATACCCTGTTCACCCCGCACCATCTGGCCCGGGCCGACGCCGTCCTGGCGATGTATCATGATCAGGGCCTGCCCGTGCTCAAGTATGCCGGTTTCGGGCGCGCCGCCAATATCACCCTGGGGCTGCCGCTGGTGCGCACCTCGGTGGATCATGGCACGGCGCTGGATCTCGCCGGTCGCGGCGAGGCCGATCCGGGAAGCTTGTCCACCGCCGTGAGGCTGGCCATCGAAATGGTTCGGCGCGGCGATTGAGGCAGAGAAGACCATAGCGATAGAAGGACTCCCCCGAATGTCATCCCGCCCAACGGGTCATCGCGCACGCAAGCGCTTCGGCCAGAATTTCCTGCGTGACCCCGGCATCATTTCCCGGCTGGTTCGTGCCATCGGCCCCGGAGCCGATCAACGGATCGTGGAAGTCGGCCCCGGCCAGGGAGCGTTGACCGAACCCTTGCTCGACGCGGCGGACGGGCGGCTCGAGGTGATCGAACTGGATCGCGATCTGATACCGGGGCTGCGCGTGCAGTTCTTCGACAAGCCGGGGTTCGTCATCCACGAGGGCGATGCCCTCAAGTTCGATTTCCGTGAGCTGCGCGGCGATGGCCCCGCGCTGCGTGTGGTGGGGAACTTGCCCTACAATATTTCCACGCCGTTGATCTCGCATCTCCTGTCGGCCGGCGATGCCGTGGCGGACATGCACTTCATGCTGCAGAAGGAGGTCGTCGAGCGTCTCTCGGCCGAACCCGGTGGTGCCGAGCGCGGCCGTCTTTCGGTGCTGGCCCAGTATCACTGTCGTGTCGAATCGTTGTTCACCGTGCCGCCCGAGGCCTTCGTGCCTCGCCCCAGGGTGGAATCGGCCATCGTGCGCCTCACACCGCACGAGACGCCGCCGGCTCGCGCCCGGGACGAGGCCTTGATGTTCGAGGTAGTGCGCGAGGCCTTCGCCCAGCGGCGCAAGACGTTGCGCAACAATCTCAAGTCTCGCCTGTCGGGGGAGGCGCTGGCAGCGTTGGACATCGATCCGGGGCGCCGTCCCCAGACCCTTTCGGTGGCGGAATTCGTGCGTATCGCCGATTACCTGACGAAGGAGGGGAGCCGATGAATGCCGCACCCCAGAGCGAGCAGGTACATGTCGATGTCGAGCCGGCCTTCTGCGCCGACGAATCGGCGCCGGCGGAGCGGCGTTATGTGTTCAGCTATACCATCACCGTGCACAATCACTCCCGGCACAGCATGCAACTGATGGCGCGGCACTGGACGATCACACAGGGGAGCGGCCAGGTACAGGAAGTCAGAGGCAAGGGCGTGGTCGGCCAGCAGCCGTTGATCGGTCCCGGTCAGACCTTTCGCTATACCAGCCGGGCGATTCTCGATGGCCCGGTAGGCGTCATGGAAGGCGCCTTCACCTGCGTCGACACCGCCACGCAGCGCCCCTTCGAGGTGTCCATCGCACCCTTTCGGCTGGCCGGACCCAACCAGGTGCATTGATGTCACGCCTTCACCGTAACGGGAGAGAGCATGCCTACCTACGCCATCGGTGACCTCCAGGGTTGCCATGCCGAATTCGTTGCCCTGCTCGAACGCCTGTCGTTCGACCCGCGCCGCGACCGTCTCTGGCTGGCCGGCGATCTGGTCAATCGAGGTCCGGGCTCGCTCGACTGCCTGCGCGAGGTCATGGCGCTGGGCGAGCGTGCCGAGGTGGTGCTCGGCAATCATGATCTGCACTTGCTGGCCGTGGCGCGGGGCGGCGCCGGGCTCAAGCGCAAGGACACCCTGGCGGCCATTCTCGAGGCGCCCGATCGCGAGGCACTGCTCGACTGGTTGCAGAGTCGTCCGCTACTGGTGCGTCGGGCCGATACGCTGATGACGCATGCCGGTGTCCCGCCGCAGTGGGAAGCCGATCAGGCCGAGCGGCTGGCCGGTGAGGTCGAGGCCTGCTTGCGCGGAGAACGTGCCGGGCATTTCCTCGAGCGCATGTACGGTAATGAGCCATCATGCTGGCGGGATGACCTCGATGGCATCGAGCGCCAGCGAGTGATCGTCAATACCTTGACGCGGATGCGCTTCATCGATGTCGAGGGGTGCCTCGACTTCGCCGCCAAGGAAGGACTCGACAGCGCACCTGAAGGCTTTGCACCCTGGTTCCAGTTTGCCCGTGACGATCAGTCGCGCCTGCTGTTCGGTCACTGGGCAGCCCTGGAGGGGCGCACGCCGGGCAGTCGAGTGCGTGCCGAAGCCCTGGATACCGGTTGTGTCTGGGGCGGCGAGTTGACCGCCCTGAATCTCGAGACCGGTGAACGCATCAGCGTGCCCGGCTGGCGCTGACCCTTTCTGCCGACGACGGAGGCCTGCATGACATCCTCATCCTTTCAACACCTGGACGTCGCGACCCTGGCCGGCTGGCTGGACGCGGCACGTCCGTTGACCCTGGTCGACATTCGTGATCCGGCAAGCTTCGCTGCCGGCCATCTGCCCGGCAGCCGGCATCTGGACAACGACGGAGTGCCGGCGCTGCTGGCCGAGGCCGATCGCGAGACGCCCCTGGTGGTGGTCTGTTATCACGGCAACTCCAGCCAGCAGGCCGCCGCCTGGCTGGCGGGTCAAGGCTTCGACGACGTCTACAGCCTGGATGGCGGCTTCACCGACTGGCGAACGCAACATCCCGAACGGGTGGCCTCGGGCGATGTCGACGGCACCTGATCGTCGTCTCGATGGCCTCGATGTCTATCGAGTCGGGGGTGCCGTGCGCGATGCCCGGCTGGGCTGGCCGGTCACCGACGTCGACTGGGTGGTGGTTGGCGCCACCCCCGAGGCCATGCGGCAACGCGGTTTCAAGCCGGTAGGGCGTGACTTTCCGGTCTTCCTGCACCCCGACAGTCATGAGGAGTTCGCCCTGGCGCGCACGGAGCGCAAGTCAGGGCATGGCTACACCGGCTTCGAGATCCACGCCAGCCCGTCGGTCACTCTCGAGGAGGACCTGGCGCGGCGAGACCTGACCATCAATGCCATGGCCGAGACCCCGTCGGGCGAGTTGGTCGACCCCTTTGGCGGCCGCGATGACCTTGAAGCGCGGGTGTTGCGTCATGTCTCGCCGGCCTTCATCGAGGATCCACTGCGGGTGCTGAGGGTCGCGCGTTTCCTGGCACGCTATGCCGGTCTCGGCTTCGTCATCGCCGACGAGACCCTGACGCTGATGCGTCGGCTGGTGACGAGTGGCGAGATCGGTCATCTGGTCGCCGAGCGGGTCTGGACGGAAACCGAAAAGGCGCTGGGGGAGCCCTGGCCCGATGTCTACTTCCAGACGCTCGATGACTGTGGTGCCCTGGCGGTGCTGATGCCGGAGTTGGTGGCGAACGAGGGGCAACTGGACGAGGCCATGGGGCGACTGCAGCGCTTGCCCGAAGATATCGCCTCCCATGAGGCGGCTCCCTGGCGTTGGGCACGCCTGGTGGAGCATCTTGCAGCGGAGGCGCGGCATCGACTGGCTGAACGGCTGCGCCTTCCCAAGGCGGTGAGTCGTCTGGCCGATCAGGCGGCACACACGCACCGTCTGGTCCACGATGATGGTGCGGTCGATGGCCAGCGGGTCATGGCCTGGCTCGAGGGTATCGATGCCTGGCGACGCAGCGAGCGGGTGCCGCCGCTGATCGCCCTGGTCAGCCTGGACGATGCCGCCCTGGCCGAGGACCTGGCCCTGGCCTGGCGGCTGGCGATGCAGATCCTGCCGCGAGCCCTGGTCGATGAAGGCTACAAGGGGCGGGCATTGGGCGAGGAACTGGCGCGGCGGCGTCGCGAGGCGATCGATGAGGTGATGGGGGCGGCCCGATGAGCATGTCAGTGTCGGTCAATCCGACAGGTCGCGTCCCCGCCAGATGAAGCTCACCGGCCAAAGGTGCTGGTCCCGGCTGTCCAGGGCATTCCACAGGTCACGATACCGCTTGCCGTTCACCGGATGGGGGGTGTCGGGCAGGAGTTCTGCCAGGGGCTTGAGCACGAAGGCGTGATGCAATATCTCCGCACGGGGCAGGCTGACGCCGTCGTGCTCGCCATTGAGTCCCCCCACGTCGAGCAGGTCCACGTCCAGAGTGCGCGGACTGAACTTGGGGCTGTCGGGAAGCCGGCCGTTGGCGACTTCCAGGCGCTTGCACCAGGCCTGCAGTTCTCCCACCGTCCAGTCGCAATCGAACAGCGCCACCAGGTTATAGAAGTTGCGACCGTCCTCGAAGCCCACCGGTTCACTCTCGTAGACCCTCGAAACCTGCAGGCTGTCGAAGGTGTCCGCGAGGGCATCCAGACAGGCGCAAACGTGACGCTCGCGCTCGATGTTGCTGCCGATGCTGACGCTGACTCGGGCCATCAGTTCGCTACCTCTCGCGTGCCGCGTTCGATACGCACTCCTACCGCTCTGGCCGCCGGTACCGCGCCGGGCTTGCGCAGCGTCAGGCGTAGCCAGGGAATGGCGTACTCGTGGCGCAGTGTCTCGGCGAGGCGCTCGGCGAAGGTCTCGACGAGCTCGAACCGGTAGGTCGCGCCGAAATCGGCGATGCGCTCACTGATCGCGGCATAGTCGAGGGTCTCGTCGACGGCGTCGCGGGTGGCGGCGGGACGGATGTCGGTGGCCATCTCCAGGTCCAGCACCAGTGTCTGGGTCATGGTGCGTTCCCAGTCATAGACGCCGATCACGGTATCGACGTTGAGGGCTTCGATCAGTACGAGGTCCATCAGGATTCCTGGCGCGTTTGCGTTTGGCGGTGAAGGCGCGGCCGATTGTACGCGAGCCCGGTCGCTGACGACAGCGGGGTGCTGTTCTCGACGGAGCGTGGCTGGCAGAATGCCTCTTCGTACCCTGCTTCGAGGCGCGGTCGTGCTGACGACACTTGAAACGACCCTGCCGTTGATGGCACTGGGTTATCTCAGCGGAACCTGGCTCGGCGCCCTGACGGTGTGCCGCCTGGCCGGCGTGCGCGATCCCCGTCTGGCCGGCTCCTGCAATCCCGGCTTTTCCAATGTGCTGCGCCTGCACGGGATGCGTCTGGCGCTGGCGACGCTGCTGGTGGATACCGTCAAGGGCATGCCGGTGCTGGGGCTGGCGTTGCTCGGGGACCTGCCACCCTGGGCGCAAGGGCTGGTGGGGCTCGGCGTCATGCTGGGTCACAGCTATCCCGTCTGGTATCGCTTTCGAGGCGGCCGGGCGGTGGCCAGCGCCTTCGGCGTGATGCTCTTGCTGACACCCCGGGTGGCACTGTGCTGCGCACTGCTATGGTGCCTGCTGGCCTGGAGTGGTCGGACCGCGGCACTCGCTTCCCTGGCCAGCGCGGCTCTGGCGCCGTTGTTCGCGCTCTGGCTGGCGCCGGCCTATACCGAGGTGGTGATCGTCTTCACCCTGCTGGTGCTGGTCAGGCACGCGCTTTATTTGCGGGGGTTGTCCGCGTCGAAGCGGGATGACTAGCTGGCGACGAGCGACGAACTACGCTGCCTTGGGGTTGCCCTTCGAATCTCGTGGCTCGATGCTCGCGGCTTACGGCTTACGGCTTACGGCTTACGGCTTACGGCTTACGGCTTACGGCTTACGGCTTACGGCTTACGGCTTA
>NZ_JAJQTQ010000027.1 GCF_029081005.1 Halomonas elongata
TGGAAGCTGGAAGCTGGAAGCTGGAAGCTGGAAGCTGGAAGCTGGAAGCTGGAAGCTGGAAGCTGGAAGCTGGAAGAAAGCATGAATCCCGACAGCATGGGGTCAAGGTTTTTTCTTCCAGCTTCAAGCTTACGACTTCAAGCTCCCGGCAAAGCCGGGGACTTCCAGCTTCAAGCTTACGACTTCAAGCTCCCGGCAAAGCCGGGGACTTCCAGCTTCAAGCTTATGACTTCAGGCTCCGGACGAAGTCCGGTCGGGTTTTCTTCCAGCTTATAGCTTACGGCTTATAGCTCCCGGCGAAGCCGGGTCATTGCATCCTGATCCCGCCGTCCAGTCGGATCACCTCGCCATTGAGCATCGGGTTGGTGACGATCTGCTCGGCCAGGCGGGCGTACTCGTCGGGCTTGCCGAGCCGTTTGGGGAAGGGAACGGAGGCGGATAACGCGGCCACGGCGTCTTCCGGGATGTCGCTCATCATCGGTGTCTCGAACACACCGGGGGCGATGGCCATGACACGAATGCCGTGCCGCGAAAGCTCACGGGCTGCCGGCAGGCTCATGCCCACCACGCCGGCCTTGGAGGCGCTGTAAGCGCACTGACCCACCTGGCCGTCGAAGGCGGCGACCGAGGCGGTGTTGATGATCACGCCCCGTTCGCCATCCTCGAAGGGGTCATTCTTCGACATCGCCGCCGCGGCGAGGCGCATCACGTTGAAGGTGCCGACCAGGTTGATCTGCACGGTACGCGCATAGGCATCGAGATCGGCGGGATTGCCCTCTCGATCCAGGAGCTTGGCCACGCTGACTACACCGGCGCAGTGAATCACTCCGGCCAGGCCCTGCTGGCTTCCCCCCTTTTCCCCCAGGGCCACGGCCGCCTCCACGGCGGCTTGCATGTCCTCCTCGCGAGTGACGTCCCCGCGTATGGCCCGGGCCGCCTCGCCGAGCCGCTCGGCGTGCGACTCGACTGCCTCGCTGAGATCACACAACACCACACGGCCGCCGGCCCCGACGATACGCTCCGCGGTGGCGGCGCCCAGCCCGGACGCGGCACCAGTGATCAGAAAGGCGTTGTCCTTCAACTGCATCGAACGTTCTCCATGGTCATTGCGCGGTCGTCTCCGCCTTGTCGGCGGCGTCCGAGCGCAGCTTGAAGCGCTGGATCTTGCCGCTGGGTGTCTTGGGAAGGGCATCGACGAATTCGATCACCCTGGGAAAGGCATGGGTCGAGAGGCGCTCGCGCACCTGCTGGCGAATCTCGTCGGCGAGCGACTCGCTGGCCTCGAAGCCCTCTCGCAGGACCACATAGGACTTGATGATCGCGCCGCGTATCTCGTCGGGCTGCCCCACCGCGGCGGACTCCGCCACGGCCGGATGCATGAGCACCGAGTTCTCCACATCGGTGGGCCCGACCCGATAGCCGGCCGTGGTGATGATGTCATCGTCCCGACCGGCGAACTGGAAGCTGCCATCCTCGTTGCGTTGAACGACGTCACCGGTCAAGTAATAGCCTTCGACGAAGGGATCCTTCTCCTGCCAGGTGTAACCGGTAAAGAAATGGGCCGGGGAACGGGCGATATCGACCGCCAGCACGCCGGGCTCACCCGGCGGCAGCTCATTGTACTCGGCATCCAGGATCGCCAGGCGGTAGCCGGGCATCGGCACGCCCATGCCACCGACATGCTTGGGATGTGCCAGGACATGGTGATTACAGCAGGTCATGCCGGTTTCGGTCTGTCCGTAGTGATCCATTACCGAACAGCCCAGCGCCGTCTCCACCCAGTTGACCACCTCGGTATTGAGCGGTTCGCCGGCGGAACTGGCACGCCGCAACGTGAGTCGCTCATGGGCATCGTCGAAAAGCCCCGAGGCCTTCATCAGCCGGTAGGCCGTGGGCGCGGCGGCGAAGTTGGTGATGCCGTGACGGGTCATGAAGTCCAGGGCGCCTTCGGCACTGAAACCGGCCTCGCAGAAGTAGGTCGTCACACCCAGCAGCAACGGGCCGGTGATGGCGTAGTAGAGACCATAGGCCCAGCCGGGGTCGGCCATGTTCCAGAAGCGATCGCTGTCATCGAGCCCGATGGCCAGTTCCATGTAGAGCGCGAAGGCCGGCATGGCGGCGAGCGGCACGGCAACCCCCTTGGGCTTGCCCACGGTGCCGGAGGTAAACATCTGCAGGAAAGGGGCGTCGGGCGCCTGCCGCGGCGCCCTGGCCTCGATGGGAGAATGCGCCAGGGCGGCAGCCCAGTCCAGATCATCGCCATGTTCGGTGTCGGGCCCGCCCACGGCAAGCACCGGCGGACACTGGGCCAGCCCCTCGAACTTGAAGCGATTGTCGCCGTCGGTGATCACCAGGCGAGTGTCGGCGCGCTCCAGTCGGTACGCCACCGAATCGGGTCCGAAGGCGGTGAACAGCGGCTGGTAGACTGCGCCGATGCGCCAGCTGGCCAGGATCGCGATCAGCAGCTGTGGTGAACGGGGCAACATGCAGGCGATGCGATCGCCCTCGCCCAGGCCGCGCTCGGCGAACCAGCCGGCGAGCTTCTCGCTCTCGGCGGCCAGTTCGCCGTAGCTCAGCGTGCTGACCTGTCCTCGGGTATCCTCGTGGACCAGGGCCGTCACCTCGGCTCGTCCCTCGCGCCGGTGGCGTCCGCAACAGGCCTCGAAGGCATTCAGCCGGCCATCGCGATGATCGTCGAGACGGGCAATGACGTCATCGACGGAGAAGGTGTCGAGATAGGCATGATAGTCGGAAAGGGTCGTGGTGGTGCTCATGAACTGCCCTCTTGTGCTCGTCTGCCCGCCGCCCACGGCGACGCCGCATCTTGTGGTTGTTGTCGGAATCGACTTTTCGTTGACGTAAGCGTCAACCTATCAAGCGCTAGGGTCAAGCTAGAGGCTTCGACTCGGCAGGGCAAGCGCCGAGAGCTGCGAAGGGACTAGACCATGGTCGACGCCATGGTCGGTCGTCAGGCACCGTCAGTCGGCAGGATGGGTCAGCATGGCGACGAGTTCCCGGGCAAGCTCGTCCGGGGTCCGTTCCCCGTCGGGGTCATACCAGCGAACGGTCCAGTTGAGCGCGCCCATCACGAAACGCGAAACCAGAAAACGATCTCCTCGAATCAGGCCCGCGGCCAGGGCCTCGTCGATCACCTCTTCCCAGAGGGCCTCGTAGGCATCGCGCAGGTGGCTGAGATGAGATCGCGCCGGCGCGTCCAGGCGCCGCCATTCGTAGAGCGCCACCACATGGGCGTTGCGGTCGGTGAGCAGCGTCTCAAGATGGGCCCGGGCCATGGCGTGCAACCTCGAGCCGGGGTCGCTGTCGCAATCATCGAGGGCCGCCCGTGCGATACCGAGGGCATTTTCGGTGCCTTCCTCGATCACCGCGGCCAGGATTTCCTGCTTGTCGCGGAAATGGTGGAACAGGCTGCCGGACTTGATGCCCATCTCCTGGGCCAGCATGCGCACCGTGGTGCGATCGAAGCCTTCCTGGACGAAGAGCTGGGCGGCCTGGCGCGTCAGTTCCTTGCGGCGCGGCGAGTCATTCATTACATTCATCGACATTTACACTAGCGCTTGCTTGGTTGACCCTGAGAAGACCATAGCCCCGCCGACGGGTCAACGCACCTGACCAACGCGCCCTCACAACCACAACGATCAATGATCGGGAGACACCTCATGAGCCATGCCGACGACATCGTATTTCTCTCCGCGACCCGGACGCCCATGGGGGGCATGCTCGGCAGCCTCTCGTCCCTCACCGCGCCGGAGCTCGCCGCCACGGCGATCCGCGCCGCCATCGAGCGCGCAGGCATCGACGCCTCGGCCATCGACGAAGGCATCATGGGCTGCGTGCTGCCCGCCGGGGTCAGGCAAGGGCCGGCCCGGCAAGCCATGCGTCAGGCCGGCATTCCGGACACCATCGGGGCCACTACCATCAACAAGCTGTGCGGTTCCGGCATGAAGGCTTCCATGCTGGCCCATGACCTGATCCGTGCCGGCAGTGGCGAGATCCTGCTCGCCGGCGGCATGGAATCCATGTCCAACGCCCCTCACCTGTTGACCCGGGCACGCACCGGTTACCGCCTGGGGCATGGCGAGCTGAAGGACCACATGTTTTTCGATGGTCTGGAGGACGCCGAGACCGGCCAACTGATGGGCGGCTTCGCCCAGCAGATCGCCAGCGAACGTGGCTATTCCCGCGAGCGCCTCGATGACTTCGCCATCGCCTCGCTCGAACGCGCCATGGAGGCGACCAATGCCGGTCATCTCGACGCCGAGATGGCGCCCGTCACGGTCAAGGATCGCAAGGGCGAGACCCGGGTCGATCACGACGAGCAGCCCTTCCAGGCCCGGCTCGACAAGATTCGCGAACTTCGCCCGGCCTTCACCAGGGACGGCACCATCACCGCCGCCAACTCGAGCTCGATCTCCGACGGCGCCTCGGCGTTGATCCTCGCCAGCGGCGCGGCCGCCCAGCGCGTCGGTGCTCGCCCCATCGCCCGTATGCTGGGTCACAGCACCCATTCGCGTCATCCGAGCGAGTTCACCATCGCCCCGGTGGGCGCCATCGACAAGTTGATGAGCCAGCTCGGCTGGGGGGTCGACGATGTGGACCTGTTCGAGATCAACGAGGCCTTCGCCGTGGTCACCCTGATGGCCATGGATGACCTGGGCCTGCCCCATGACAAGGTCAACGTCTTCGGCGGCGCCTGTGCCCAGGGCCACCCCATCGGTTCCACCGGGTCACGGATCATCGCCACCCTGATCCACGCCCTGCGCACCCGAGGCGGCAAGCGCGGCATCGCCAGCCTGTGCATCGGCGGCGGCGAGGCCACGGCGGTGGCCGTGGAGCTGATCGACTGAGATGCGGGTTCGACTCCCGAATCCCGACGAGCCCCGAACCGGCGAGTGTCATGCCTTTGACACCCGATCGACATGCTTCAGACACAAGGATGTCATGACACCTGGCACAGACTATCGCCTGTGTTCCCATTTCCCGACACAGGTGATTCTCCGTGCACATCCTGACCCGTTCCCTGATCGTCGGCGGTGTGGCCGCCGCCCTGACCGCCGGCGTCTCCCAGGCCCAGGCCGACTTCCAGCTCAGCGAGCGCTTCACCGATAGCGACGGTGACCTGGTCGCCGATATTCCCGAAGATGAATCCCGATGGCTGAACCCGGACACCCTGGTGTTCGCCTATACGCCGGTCGAGGATCCCGCCGTCTATGCCGATGTATGGTCCGGTTTCCTGGAGCACATGGAAGACGTCACCGGCAAGGACGTGCAATTCTTCCCGGTACAATCCAACGCCGCCCAGATCGAGGCCATGCGTGCCGGACGCCTGCACGTGGCCGGCTTCAATACCGGTTCCAATCCCCTGGCCGTCGCCTGTGCGGGCTTCCGTCCCTTCGCCATGATGGCCGCCGAGGATGGCGCTTTCGGTTACGAGATGGAGATCATCACCTACCCGGATTCCGGCATCGATGAGGTGGAAGACATTCGCGGAAAGACCCTGACGCACACTTCCGAGACGTCCAACTCGGGCTTCAAGGCGCCCACCGCTCTGATGGCCTCGGAGTTCGACATGACCTCTGGCGAAGATTATGAGGTCGATTTCTCCGGCAAGCACGACAACTCGGTGCTCGGCGTGGCCAATGAGGACTATGAGGTCGCCACCGTCGCCAACTCGGTGAAGAACCGCATGATCGACCGAGGCGTCATCGACGCCGACCAGCTCGAGGTGATCTACCAGTCCGACACCTTCCCCACCACGGGCTATGGCACCGTCTACAACCTCGCCCCCGAGCTGCAGGAATCCATCAAGGAGGCCTTCTTCAGCTTCGATTGGGAAGGCAGCCAGCTAGCCGAGGAGTTCGGCCGCAATGGCGAGGAGCAATTCATTCCCATCACCTTCCAGAAGCATTGGGCGGTCATCCGTCAGATCGACGAAGCCAACGGCGTCGAATACAACTGCGACTGAGTCGGCCGACCCTCAAGAAGCAGGCGGCTTGCCGCCTGCTTCTTCGTAGCATGATGAAAGGTGCCAATGCTGACCATCGATCACTTATCCAAGACATACGGCGCCGGGGCCTCGGGCGACAAGGCATTGCACGAGGTCACCTTCCAGGTGCCACGCGGCCAGGTGCTGGGGCTGATCGGCCCTTCCGGCGCCGGGAAGTCTACCCTGATCCGCTGCATCAACCGACTGGTGGAGCCCTCTGCCGGCGTCATCCGGCTGGGCGAGACGAACCTGGCCGGCCTGCGCGGCCGCGACCTGCGCCGGGCACGCCGGCGAATCGGCATGATCTTCCAGGAATACGCCCTCGTGGAGCGCCTCACCGTGATGGAGAACGTGCTCTCCGGACGACTGGGCTATGTGCCCTTCTGGCGCAGCTTCACCCGACGCTTTCCGGGCCGCGACATCGAGAACGCCTATCGTCTGCTCGACCGGGTGGGCCTGTTCGATCACGCCGACAAGCGCGCCGATGCCCTCTCCGGCGGTCAACGACAGCGCGTGGGCATCGCTCGCGCCCTGGCGCAGGAGCCGGAGCTGCTGCTGGTGGACGAGCCCACGGCAAGCCTCGACCCACGGACCAGCCGACAGATCATGCGTCTGATCACCGAGATCTGCGCCGAACGCAACCTGCCGGCCATCGTCAATATTCATGACGTCCCCCTGGCCAAGCAGTTCATGCACCGTATCGTCGGCCTGCACGGTGGCGCGATGGTCTTCGATGGCACGCCCCTCGATCTCGACGAGGCCACGCTCACCGAGATCTACGGAGCCGAGGACTGGACCCTCATGCGCCAGGAACACGCAGACGACCAGGCCGCCGAACGGGACAGCCAATGGCCGCTCCCGGAGGTCGCCGGATGAATCACGCCCGGCACTATCCACGTCATTGGCGACGCCCACCGCAGATTCTCACTGATCGCCGCTGGCGGCTCATCCTGCCGCTGGCGATCCTCGTCTACCTGTTACTGGCCGTCGGCTCGCTGGAAGTCGACGCGGCACGCCTGCTCGAAGGCCTGGAACGCGGCGCCCGTTTCGCCCGGGGGTTCTTGCAACCGGACTTCAGCAGCCGCTGGGACGACATCCGCCAGGGGCTGATCGAGAGTCTGACGATGACGCTCACCGCTACCGTGGTGGGCATTCTGATCTCGGTGCCTATCGGCATCGGCGCGGCCCGCAACCTGGTGCCGCGTCCGGTCTATCTGGCATGTCGTTCGATCATTGCGGTGAGTCGCTCGCTGCAGGAAATCATCATCGCCATTTTCCTGGTAGCCATGTTCGGTTTCGGCCCCTTCGCCGGCTTCGTCACCCTGGCCTTCGCCTCCATCGGCTTTCTGGCCAAACTGCTTGCCGATGACATCGAGGAGATCGACGCCAGCCAGGCCGAGGCCATACGCGCCACCGGCGCCAGCTGGTGGCAACTGGTCCACTACGCCGTCCAGCCCCAGGTGATGCCGCGCCTGCTCGGCCTGTCGCTCTATCGCCTGGACATCAACTTTCGCGAAAGCGCGGTGATCGGAATCGTCGGAGCCGGTGGTATCGGTGCCACGCTCAATACCGCCATCGACCGTTACGAGTACGACAGTGCCGGGGCCATTCTGCTGATCGTCATCGCCATCGTCATGCTGGCGGAATACGCCTCCAGCCATCTGAGGAAAACCCTGCAATGAACGAGCTCGACGCCAAGTCCGGCGAGCCATCCCACTACTCGCAAACCTGGACGTTCCGTACGCCTCGAACGCGCCTCGCCTTGTGGTCCGGATGGCTGGCACTGGTGGCCTTGTTCGTGTGGTGCTGGCAACTGATGAACGAAGACACCATGTGGATGTTCGTCGCCGACGCGCCACGCCAGGCCGCCGATATCGGCAGCCGGTTGTTCCCCCCCGCGCCGGGCTACCTGCCGGAGTTGCTGGCCCCGCTATGGGATACCCTCAATATCGCCACCCTGGGGACCCTGGGCGGCGTCATGCTGGCGGTCCCGGTGGCCTTCCTGGCGGCCCGCAATACCACACCCTCGGCCACGCTGATCCGCCCCGTGGCACTCCTGGTGATCGTGACATCGCGCTCGATCAACTCCTTGATCTGGGCCTTGCTGCTGGTCGCGATCATCGGCCCGGGCCTGCTGGCCGGCATCATCGCCATCGCCCTGCGTTCCATCGGCTTCGTCGGCAAACTGCTGTACGAGGCCATCGAGGAGACCGACGACCGGCAGATCGAGGCCGTGGCCGCCACCGGCGCCCGCCCCGCCCAGGTCATCCATTACGGTATCGTCCCCCAGGTGCTGCCCGCCTTCTGGGGGATATCGGTGTTCCGATGGGACATCAACATTCGCGAGAGCACCATCCTGGGCCTGGTCGGCGCCGGCGGTATCGGCATGAAGCTGCAATCGTCCATCGACACCCTGGCCTGGTCCCAGGTCGCCACCATCCTGCTCGTCATACTGGCGACGGTGGTGGTCAGCGAAGCGATCTCGGCACGGATGCGCCAGGCCCTGATCTGATTGCCTCGGGCTCGGCGAATCGGACAAGAATCAGCACAAGGCGGCACGACGTTCTGGGCGGTCACCCATGCGCTCGAGACGCGCCTGGAGCGCTTCGAGGCGTGCGGCCTCGCCTTCCGCCCCGGCCGCCAGGATATCCGATGCCCAGCCGGGCAGATCGGGGGCAATGCCATAGTAGACCCACTGGCCGTCACGCCGATCCGCCAACAGTCTACACTGACGCAGCTGGGCCAGATGGCGCGACACCTTGGGCTGCGACGTTTCCAGGGCATGGGTCAACTCGCAGACGCACAAGTCGCCTTCACGCTGAATGAGCAGCGTCAGCATCAGGCGAGTCTCGTCGGCCAGGCACTTGAAGACGCGTAGCGGTTCCAGATGGATCAAGATCGTGGTCTCCGTGAATACTCGCATGCGATGCCGCCGCTCACGGCCCGATATCACGTCGCCTGCTGGCGGCCCGGCAGCGCCAGAGCCATCAGGGCGCTGGCCGCCACCAGCGCCGCCGACACCCACAGGCAGGCGGAAAGGCCATGCACCTGGTAAAGCCAGCCCGACAGCATGGTTCCCACGAGCCGGCCCATGGCATTGGCCATGTAGTAGAAGCCCACGTCCATGGAGACGCCATCGGCGCGCGCGAAGTGAACGATCAGGTAACTGTGCCAGCTGGAATTGATGGCGAAGAGCACGCCGAAGGCCAGCAGGCCCGCCACCAGCCAGCCCACCTCGGACAGCGGCAGCAGGGCCAGCAATGCCGGCAAGCCGGCCAACATCGAGGCCCAGAATACCGTGACGGTTCGCGGGCCACCCTTCACCAGCCCGGTCAGGCGCGGCGCCTGGGTCTGGACGCCACCATAGCCGATCACCCAGATCGCCAGCAGGCCACCTACCGTCCAGTGACTCCAGCCGTGCTGGTCGTACAGGAACACCGGCAACGCCACCACGAACCACACATCGCGCGCGGCAAACAGGCAGAACCTGGCTGCCGACAGCACATTGATGGCGCGAGACTTGGAAAACACCTCGGTGAACTTCGGCTTGCGCCTGCCACGGCCCAGGTCGGCCGTGAGCCTGACCAGCGACAATCCCAGCACGGCGACCAACATCACCGCCATGGCGATGATGGCACCGCGAAAGCCGAGCCAGGTGAGCAAGGCCCCGCCCAGGAAGAACCCGACGCCCTTGAGCGCGTTCTTGGACCCCGTGAGGATCGCCACCCATCGATAGAGAGCGCTGCCGGCACCGGCACTGTCCCTGGGCACCAGCACCTTGACGGCGCTCTTGGCACTCATCTTGTTGAGATCCTTGGCGATCCCCGAAAGCGCCTGAGCCGCCATCACCCAGGGCACGGTCAAGGCGGCAGATGGCACCATCAGCATGGTCAGGGCCACGATCTGCAGGCCGAGCCCGAGGTTCATGGTGCGGTTGAGCCCGAGGCGCGCTCCCAGCCAGCCCCCCACCAGGTTCGTGACCACGCCGAAGGCCTCGTAAAAGAGGAACAGCAGGGCCACTTCCAGGGGCGTATAGCCCAACTGGTGGAAATGCAGGACCACCAGCATGCGCAGGGCCCCGTCGGTCAAGGTAAAGGCCCAGTAATTGCCGGTAATCAGCAGGTATTGCCGAATCTCGAAGGGCAGCGCCCCGAGACGCGCGCCAAGCGATTCAGCCACGTTCCCCCCGCGCCTTCCCTACCTTCAAGGCCAGTTCGGCGGTGCGGTTGGCATAGCCCCATTCATTGTCATACCAGGCGTAGAGCTTGAGCTGGGTGCCATTCACCACCATGGTGGAGGGCGCGTCGATGATCGAACTGCGCGGGTCGGTACGATAGTCGATGGACACCAGCGGACGCTCCTCGTAGCCGAGGATGCCGGCCAGCTCGCCTTCCGCCGCCTGTTGCAGGGCGGCATTGACCTCCTCCACCGTCACCTCGCGCTCGAGTTCGAAGACCATGTCGGTGAGCGAGGCATTGGCCAGCGGCACGCGCACGGCATGGCCATTCAGCTTGCCGGTCAGCTCCGGGAAGATCGCGGTGATCGCCTTGGCCGAGCCGGTCGTGGTGGGAATCAGGCTCATGCCGCAGGCACGCGCCCGACGAAGATCCTTGTGAGGGGCATCGAGGATGGTCTGGGTATTGGTGATATCGTGCACCGTGGTCATCGAACCATGACGGATGCCGAAGGCTTCCTGGATCACCTTGACCACCGGCGCCAGGCAGTTGGTGGTGCAGCTGGCCGCCGTGACGATGCGATGGGCGTCCGCATCATATCGATCATCGTTGACGCCCATCACCACATTGAGCACCTCGTCATCCTTGAGCGGCGCGCTGACGACGACACGTGACACGCCCTGCTCGAAATACGGCGCCAATTGTTCGCTTTTCTTGGCAGTGCCCGAGGCCTCGATCACCACCTCGCACCGCGACCAGTCGCTGTCACCATAGCCGCGCGCTCCGCTGAAGGCGATACGTCGACCATCTACCACCAGGACCTCATCCTCGGCCTGTATGCCCTGCCCCGGCGCCCAATGGCCATGCACCGAGTCGAACTCCAGCAGGTGGGCGAAGGTGACGACGTCACCGCCCGGATCGTTGATCCGGGCGATCTCGATGTCGCCGGCCTCGACCCTTGCCCAGAGACTGCGCAGCGTCAGGCGGCCGATACGGCCGAAGCCGTTGATCCCGATGCGTCGTGTCATGATGCTCTCCCGTCAGGCTGCATGAATATATGGAATTCCATATATACCCTCTCCGGATGTCAACGTCATGACGCTCGAACACGACAACGGGGAGACGATGTTACGCCTCCCCGTTGCGGTTCCCTCTTCGACCTTGCAGCTTAGCCGTAACGACCGGTGATGTAGTCCTCGGCCTTCTTGGTGGCCGGATTGGAGAACATCGTCTTGGTGTCGTTGTACTCGACGATCTCGCCCAGATGGAAGAAGGCCGTGTAGTCGGCCACTCGGGCAGCCTGCTGCATGTTGTGGGTCACGGTGATGATGGTGAACTGCTTCTTCAGCTTGTCCATCAGGTCCTCGATGGTCGCCGTGGAAATCGGATCCAGTGCCGATGTCGGCTCGTCCATCAGGATGACATCGGGACGCACGGCGATGGCCCGGGCGATGCACAGGCGCTGCTGCTGCCCCCCGGACAGCGACGTACCGGGCTCCTGCAGCTTGTCCTTGACCTCTTCCCAGAGCCCGGCATCACGCAGGGCTCGCTCGACCAGCTCATCGGAGTCGGCCTTGCGGCTGACCAGATCGTGCATGCGCGGCGCATAGGCGACATTTTCATAGATCGACTTGGGGAAGGGATTGGGTTTCTGGAAGACCATGCCGACCCGACGACGCAGCGCCACTTCATCCATCTTGGCGTCGTTGACGTCGCGACCATCCATCTCGACCAGTCCCTGAATGCGCACGCTGGGAATCAGGTCGTTCATGCGATTGAGGCAACGCAGAAAGGTCGACTTGCCGCAACCCGAAGGGCCGATCAGCGCCGTGATATTCTTCTGATAGATATCGATGTCGATATCACTGAGAGCCTGGTTCTTGCCGTACCAGAGATTCAGATCGCGCACGCGGATGCTCAGCTCATGGTTGGCATCTTCGTTTCTTGTCACCGGCTCTCCGGCGGTATGACCGGTCATGGATAATGTACTCCGCTGGGCAACTTGCATATTCATCATTGCATTACCTGTATTAGGCCGCGGGATTACCAGCGACGTTCGAATTTCTTGCGCAGCACCACGGCAGTCGCATTCATGAAGATCAATACCGCCAGCAATACCAGAATGCCGCCGGATGTCTTCTCGATGAAGGCTCGCTCCGGCTCGCCGGCCCAGGTGAAGATCTGTGCCGGCAGTACCGTGGCAGCCTCGGTGAAGGAGCCCGTGATATCCGGTATGAAGGCCACCATGCCGACGATGATCAGCGGCGCCGTCTCGCCCATTGCCTGGGCCAGCCCGATGATCGAGCCCGTCATGATCCCCGGAAAGGCCACCGGCAGCACATGGTCCCTGACCATCTGCCAGCGCGAACATCCCACCCCGAATGCCGCATGACGAATGGCATCCGGCACACTGCGTAACGCCGAACGTGTCGAGATGATGATCACCGGCAGGGTCATCAGCGCCAGCGTCAAGCCACCCACGACGGGTGATGAACGCGGTACGCCGAAGAAGCCGATAAAGATTGCCAGGCCGAGCAGACCGAACAGAATCGACGGAATCGCCGCCAGGTTATTGATGTTGATCTCGATCAGTCGGGTAAAGCGATTGTCCGGCGCAAACTCTTCCAGATAAACCGCGGTCATCACGCCGATGGGAAAGGCCACCGCCAGCGTCACCAGCAACGTCATCACCGTGCCGAACGCCGCCGAGGCAATGCCGGCGAACTCGGCCATCTTGGAGTCGCCCTTGGTGAAGAAGGTGGTGTTGAACTTGAGTTCGGCTCGCCCCCGGGATTCGAGGCGATCCACCGTCGATTGCTCATCGGCTCCCAGGTTGGTGTGATGGCCCTTGAGATACTGGTCCACCGAACTATCCGCCAGCACCCATTCGGTACGCGTCGTACCCTGCAGATCCGGGTTGGCTTCCATGCGTTGAGGTATCAGGCGCAGATAGCCACGGCTGACCAGCGGGCGCATTTCTTCACTGAGCGCCGCCAGCGGGATCTGGCTGGCCTGCTCGCTGTAATCGACTTCCACTTGAACCTGCGCTTGCTGAAAGGCCGGCAGTCCCTTGACCAGCATGTCGGCGAAGAACAGCACCAGAAACAGGCCGGCCAGGCCAAGGGCGCCCATGGACATCCATTTCAAGCGGGCCGACTTGCGGTGACGGCTCTTGAGCTGGGCACTGATCTCATCGAAAGATTGGTTCATCGGTCACGACTCCCAGCTTAGAGATTGTTGATGCGGTACTTTTCGCGGAACCGGCGGATCATGATCACCGATACGAAATTCAGGGAAAGGGTTACCGCGAACAGCACCAGCCCCAGGGCAAAGGCCGACAGGGTTTCGGCACTGCCGAACTCCAGATCGCCTGTCAATGCCGAGACGATCCGGACCGTGACCGTGGTCATGTCCTCGAAGGGGTTGGCGGTCAGGTTGGGACGCATGCCGGCGGCCATCACCACGATCATGGTCTCGCCCAGCGCTCGCGAGACGGCCAGCAACGACGCGGAGATGATCCCGGGCATGGCCGCAGGAACGACAACGTCGCGGATCATTTCGCTCCGGGTCATGCCGAGTGCCATGGCCCCCTCGCGCATGCTGCCGGGAACGGAACTGATGACATCATCGGACAGCGAGGAGATGAAAGGAATGATCATGATGCCCATGACGATACCGGGCGCCATGGCATTGCTGAAGGAAGCATCGATGCCGAAGAAGGCCGCGACCGCCACGATGATGGGGGCCACGGTAATGGCCGCGAAAAAGCCGTAGACCACCGTCGGGATGCCGGCCAGCACTTCGAGAACCGGCTTGGCCACGGTGCGCACTTTCTCGGGTGCAAACTCGGCCATGTAGATCGCCGAGAGCAGGCCCACCGGAATGGCCACCAGCATCGCGATCAGGGTGATCATGAAGGTACCGGCGAACAGCGGCACCGAGCCGAACTGAGCGGCACTCGACGACTCATCACCGCGCCCCGCGGCTTCCAGGAAACTGGCGCCGGGGTTCCAGGTCGTTCCGGTGATGAAATCCCAGAAGCTTTGCATCTGGAAGAAGCGGATCGCTTCCCCGATGATCGATATCAGGATGCCGAAGGTGGTGAAAATCGACACCATTGCCGCACCGGCCAGCAGGAAGCGCACCACGGCTTCGATGGCCTTGCGGGCATGAAAGTTGGGCTTGACCAGATAGATGCCGGCCATCAGCCCGACGCAGGCAACGGTCAGACTGCCGGCCAACAGATAGAAGGTCGGGATGTCCCCGCCCAGCAACAGCATCACGAAGGCACCGACCGCCCCCACCGTGATCGCCGGACCCGCGGTGGACAGCACGGTGAACCAGCCATACTGGTCGGGTTGAGCGTGCATGGAGGTACCTGCCGCACGCACCCTGGAAGCCTTGGACCGTCCCAGGAAGAAGGCTATCAGACCCAGCACCAAGAGAGTGCCGCAGAAGATGGCGAAGAGTTGATTGGTCTGCATAGGATTCTCTCGAAGGAGTTTCGACGGATCATCCGTCTTAACGTGAGCCGGCCGACAGCCCTGGCTGTCGGCCGGTTCAGGGCAAGCCCCGGTCGACTTACTTCAGGTCAGCCAGTTCCAGCTGCTCCTGGTTCTCGATGGCATTGCGCTGCTCTTCACGCAGCTCTTCCGGAGCCGGGATCAGGCCGATGCCCTTCAGATATCCCATGTCGCCGATCATCTTCTCGCTCATGAACAGGTTGGCATACTCCATCATCGCCGGGACGTCTTCGGCATGCTGGTTCTTGGTGTAGAAGAACAGCGAGCGAGACACCGGGTATTCACCGCTACCGATCGCTTCCGGAGTGGGCTTGACGCCATCGATGCTGGAACCGACCAGCGTATCGGCGTTCTCTTCCAGGAAGGAGTAGCCGAAGATGCCGAAGGCATCGGTGTTCTCGGAGAGACGCTGCACAATCAGGTTATCGTTCTCGCCGGAATCGATGTAGGCACCGTCGGAACGGATGTCGGTATAAGCCTCGCCATAGGCTTCCATGTCCTCTGAAGCAGCTTCCATGACCAGCTCCTCGAAGGCATCACGGGTGCCGGACGTCGTGGGCGGGCCATAGACGGCGATCTCGCGATCCGGCAGAGAGTCGTCGATATCGCTCCACTGCTGGTACGGGTTGTCGACCAGCTCGCCGTCGACCGGCACCTGAGCGGCCAAGGCCAGGAACATCTGCTCGCGGGTTACCGGCATGGCATCGTTTTCGCTGGACTGAGCGAAGGCGATGCCGTCATAGCCGACCATGGCTTCGGTGATATCCGTCACCCCATTTTCCTGGCAACGCTCGAACTCGGAGACCTTGATCCGGCGAGAAGCGTTGGTGATATCCGGCGTGTCAGCCCCCACCCCGTTGCAGAACAGGCGCAGACCGCCACCGGAACCGGTGGATTCGATGACCGGCGTCGGATACTCGGTGGTGGCACCGAACTCTTCGACCACATAGCTGGCAAACGGATAGACGGTGCTGGAGCCCACGATACGCAGTTGCTCTTGCTCTTGGGCCTGGGCGGCACCAGCCATGCCGACGGCGGCGGCGATAACGGTGGTCTTGAATGTGCGGCTATTGAGGATGCGGTTCATGGAGTAGAGCTCCTGTTCATGGAAGTGTTCATCCTGCGCGAGACACAAGATGCCCCACGAAAATGACAGCTTCATGACAGGCGCTCGTCCGATACGAAAAACCCTGCAGGTTCCTCCTCACCCCTCCTGGCGTGCAGGCTCCGGTCGACCGGCGTGGCCGGCCAGCACGCGCAGCGCGAGATTGCCGGCCAGGGAGACACACAGCATGGTCAGCACCATCGGCCAGGCGCTGTCGATCTCGAAGGCACTCACGATCACGCCGGCCAGGGCACCACAGGTGAACTGGATGCTGCCCAGCAGTGCTGTCGCCGTGGCACTCATGTGGCTGAAGTGCTCGAGAGTCGAGGAAATGGCATTGGGGGTGATCAAGCCCACCATGCCCATGAATAGCATGATCAGGGGCACCACGCTGAAGAGCGAATCGAGCCCGGTGGCCACCAGCAGGACCAGGCACAGTGCCACGGCCAGTTGCACTCCCATGCCCAGCCGCATGTTCTGCTGCGGCGAACGTCGGCGCAACAAACGGATATTCAGGCGGTTGGAGCCGGCCATCACCACCACGTTGGCACCGAAGACCAGCGGGTAGATCGCCGGCGACAGCCCATAGTGGGTCATGTAGAGAAACGGTGAGGCCGTCACGAAGGCGAACATGCCGGCAAAGGTCGAGGCCACCGACAGTACATATCCCATGGCCTCGCGATGGCGCAGCACACTGGCATAGTTGCGCAACACCTGGCGCGGCGAGGCACTGGGCGTATCCGGCGCCCGAGTCTCCGGCAGACGGGTTCCCATCAGCCACAACAGAAAGGCGGCATAGGCGGCCAGGAAGACGAAGATCAGCCACCAGTCGGCCAGGTACAGCAGGCCACTGCCCACCGCCGGTGCCGCCAGGGGCGCCAGCATCATGATCATCGCCATGGTCGACATGACCTTGGCGGCCTCTCGCCCGCTGAAGCAGTCGCGCACGATGGCCGCAGAGTTGACCACGCAGGCGCCGCCTCCCAGGGCCTGAACGAAGCGCAGCCCGAGCAATTCGCCAAGCGAGTCGACCCGGGTGATCATCAGGCTGGCCAGCAGGAACACCACCAGTCCCGTCAACAGCACTGGGCGTCGCCCCAGACGATCGGACATGGGACCGCCCGTCAGCTGCCCTATGGCGAACCCCGCCAGGAAAACGCTGATCGACAGTTCGGTGTGGTGGATGCTCGCTCCCACTGCCTCGGCCAGCGCCGGCATCGCCGGCAGATAGGCATCGATGGCGAAAGGAGCGAGGGCAGTATTGGCCGCGACCAGCAAGGCGGTGCGTCTAGCATCGAGGATCAAGGAGCCTCCGCAATCTTCCGTGACAAGCCAATCATGATAACGTCAATTCGGGCACCGTGCCGGCCGCGTCGATGCTCGCCCATGACGATCGCCCGGTATATTCGCTCATTCGGCCTTGTTAGAGTGAAGGATCGGTTCGACTGATCCACACAAGGGACGCTCCATGGCAGATGACCTGCTTTCACAACTCAAGACCATGACCACCGTGGTGGCCGACACCGGCGACCTGGACGCGATTCGTCGCTTCCAGCCCACCGATGCCACCACCAACCCCTCACTGATCCTGCAGGCAGCCCAACAGCCGGATCGTCGCGCACGGCTGGCGGAAATCGCCCGAGGCGCCACCGATATCGACGACGCTCTGGATGCCGTGGCAGTGGAAATCGGCGGAGAAATCAGTGAGCTGGTGCCCGGCTACGTGTCCACCGAGGTCAGCGCCCGCCTGTCCTTTGACACCGACGCCACCCTCGCCCGGGCCCGTTCGCTGATCGAGCGCTACGGCCGCCGAGGCATCGCACCCGAACGCATCCTGATCAAGGTCGCCGCCACCTGGGAAGGCATCGAAGCCGCCCGAGTACTCGAACGCGAAGGCATCCACACCAACCTGACCCTGCTGTTCAATTTCGCCCAGGCCCGGGCTTGCGCCGACGCCGGCGTTACCCTGGTGTCACCCTTCGTCGGCCGAATCCTCGACTGGCACAGGGCGCAAGAGCCCGACGCCGATTTCAGCGGCGAGCGCGATCCCGGCGTCCAGTCCGTTCGACGCATCTTCGAACATTTCAAGGGCCACGGCTACGACACCGTGGTGATGGGCGCCAGCTTCCGCAACAGTGGCGAGATCCTGGCCCTGGCCGGCTGCGATCGGCTGACCATCTCCCCTGCCCTGCTCGGCGAGCTGGCCGAGACCCAGGCACCTCTGGAACGCCAGTTGACATCACTGGACGCCGAAACCCGGGCCCCCGAACCTCAGGACGAGGCCGAATTCCGATGGGCATTGAACGAGGATCCCATGGCCACCGAGAAGCTGGCCGAAGGCATCCGCAAGTTCATGGGCGATCAGCGCAAGCTGGAAAGCCTGCTGGGGGAACTCCGCCAGTCCTGAGACTGACGCGTCGCGTGCCCCGTGGATAACGCCGGGCACGCGCCATCCATCGGGGGCAGCCCCGCAACAAGCGCCCGCGACATGTCAGTGATGTCCGGTGGCGGCGCCCTGGGCTTCCAGCATCTCCACCAGGGGCTGGAACTGCTCGCGATTATGCGCGTTCATGCGCATCAGGATACGATGCGCCTCAAGTACACGCTGACGCGTATCCGCTTCGTCGGCGGGGACTTCGCTCAGTTCACGCAGCTCATGGGGCTCGGTGATCGGCGACTCCACCAGGGTGTAATAGCTGGCAAAACCCATGACATCGAGCATGCGTCGCACATCGGGGTTGTCGACGACGATGGTCGGCGCCTGCTCGAGACGTCCGCGCAGCGCCATGGCGACCTTGGCCAGAAAGCCAAGGGCGGTGGAATCCACATTGGTGGCCTCACGCAGATCGACCATCACCGTCTCGAGTCCGGGGGTATCGGCCAATTGCTGGGCTTGTTGATCGAGGGTCGCACACAGCGTCAGGCGCACATCGCCACACAGCTTGAGCACGAAGACACCGGAATCGAACGCCGCCTTGAGGCGGCCTTCATGAATCATCATCGCCAAATCCGCTCAACATCATGATCGTCAGGTCGTCGGGCAGCTCGTCGTGTTCGGGCGCATCCGCGGCGATACCTCCATCGTCCTCCGCCACCTTGCCCAACGCAAGCCCCTCCTTGAGCCCTTTCAGCGTGTCGTTGGCCAATACACGGCGCTCGAGCTCGCCCAGCCTTTCATCGAGCGTCTCGCCCGGCAGACACTCCAGGATGCCGTCGGAGCATAACCAGAGCTTGAAGCGTTCGGGTAAAGGACACCCCAGGCGGGGATATTCGACATCCGGGAAAAGGCCCACCGGCATGCCTTCGCCCGCTAGCGGCGAAGCATCGCCACCGGCGACCAGCACGGGCATGGGGAGCTGCGCGCCCAGCGAATAGTGCAGATAGCGACGCTCGTGGTCAATCACCCCGACAAACAGGGTCGCATGCTTGCCGATGCCGGTATCGAGCAGTTCTCGGTTGAGCGCCGCCAGCCAGCGCGGACCGAGATCCTGAGGATCGTGACCGTCCCATTCACCCTGCCAGCGATTGAACAGGTACTTGAGCAGCACGGTCACGAAGGCCGACGAAGCCCCGTGTCCCGAAACATCGGCGAAATAGAACAGCGTGTAGCGATCATCGTAGTGCTGAAAATCCAGGAAATCCCCGGAGAGATACAGCGAAGGAGCAAGCCAGTAGTCGCAGTTGACGCTTCCCGAACGCTGCGGATGCGGCGGCAGCAACTTGCGCTGGATCTGCCCACCGGCCTGCTGGTCGAGTCGTAACATGGCCAGATGGGTTTCGAGATGCTCGTTGAGCTCGGCCAGCCGCCGACGGTCGCGTTCCCGTTCCCCGGCCAGCCGATTGACCTCGATGACCCGGCGAATCATCCGTCGCAGCAGATGACCATGCCGCAGCGGGTCGATGACATAATCCACCAGGCCGGCATCCACCGCCGAGATCAACTCGTCGTCCTGGCGATCATCGCTGACCACCAGCGTCGGCAGTCGTCGGCACAGTTCGGGCCATGCCGCCGGCGGCACCGCACGCGAGTGGGCCACCACCAGCGCGGTCTCGTCGGGCAGTTGCTCGATACTCGCCACCGCAAACACCGCCAGGCCGTCCCTGGCGATGGTTTCGGCCAGGGCATCGCGTTCCTCGCCCGGCGTGTCGACCACGCCGATCAACTGATTGTCGCTCGGCATCCCGTTATCGCCTCACTCGGCGAAGGCATCGTCGAAGTCGGTGCCTTCCAGATCGAAATCGTCGCTGGCGAAGGGATCCTCCCCCAGCTCTCCGTCACTGACTTCGAAGCGTCGGCGCTGCAGCCAACTATCGCGGATGAAGCTATAGCGATCACCGCGAATCAGGTCCTCCTGATCGAGAAGTCCCGCCCGGGTGTCGACGATCCGCAACCCGGTCAGCGAATAGCGCAACGCATCATCCTCGACATAGGTCACCGGATAGGTATACATGTCCACCGGCAGGCCACCGGTATCGCGCACCGTGCTCGGTCCGAGCAGAGGCAATACCAGATAGGGCCCCGAGTCCACGCCCCAGACGGCCAGCGTCTGTCCGAAATCCTCTTCCCGGGCCATCAGGTCCATGTGCGAGGCCACATCGAAGACCCCGAGCACTCCCACGGTGGAGTTGATCAGGAAGCGTCCCGTGGAGGCCCCGGCATTGGCGCCCTTGCCCTGCAACAGGCTGTTGAGCGTGGTACGAATCTCGCCGAGATTCGAGAAGAAATTGCCCACGCCGGTTTCCACCGGGTCCGGCGTCACGAAACGATACCCCTGGGCCACTGGCTTCAGGGCATAACGGTCGAGGGTGTCATTGAAGGCGAAGACACCACGGTTGAAGCCCTCCCAGGGATCATCGGGATGCGCTTCGGTGCTGTTCGAGGTGGTCGCGCAACCGGAAAGCGCGACGATGGCCATCCCGGTCAGCAGGGCGCGCCCAAGGCCCGGAACAAATTGCGTGGATGGTCGATTCATTGACTCGGCGGTCTCCCTGCACATCATGATCATGTCTATTCCTTGCCGTCAGCGGCGACGCACCACGACATTGCCGGCACTGTAGCCCGCGCCGAAGGAACACACCACCCCCAGGGCACCCGGCGCCAGATCGGCGCGATGCAGGTGAAAGGCAATGATCGACCCGGCGGAGCTGGTATTGGCATAACGGTCGAGAATGACCGGCGCCTCTTCCGGTGACGGGTCCCGGCCCAGCACGCGTCGGGCGATCAGGTCGTTCATGTGGCGGTTGGCCTGATGCAACCACAGGCGCGACAGGTCGCCGCTGCTCAGCGAGAGGCTTTCCAGGTGCTCATCGATCAAGCCGGCAACCAGCGGACAGACCTCCTTGAACACCCGGCGCCCTTCCTGGATGAACAGCTTGTCGGCAGCCAGGGGATCACTGTCGGTAACACGGTTGAGGAACCCGGCATTATTGCGAATGGCATTGGAAAAACGCGTCACCAGACGCGTGCCCAGCACCTCGAAGCGGGATTCGGCCGTGGCCACGGCCTCGTCTTCCAGTACGATGGCCGTACAGGCATCACCGAAGATGAAGTGGCTGTCACGATCGCGGAAATTGAGGTGCGCCGAACAGATCTCGGGACTGACCACCAGTACGCGGCTGGCCGAGCCAGCGCGAATGGCGTTGGTCGCGGCGTCGATGGCAAAAGTGGCGGACGAGCAGGCGACGTTCATGTCGTAGGCATGGCCTCCGGCGCCCAGCGCCGCCTGCAGCTCCACGGCCACGGCCGGATAGGCGCGCTCCAGGTTGGAACAGGCAACGATCACCAGGTCGATATCGCCGGCCGTCACGCCGGCGGCCTCAAGGGCCTCGGTGGCGGCAGCAACCCCCATCTCGCCCTGGAGGGAGAGCGCATCGTCGTCGCGCGCCGGCAACCTCGGCCGCATCCGTTCGGGATCGAGGATCCCCTCGGCGTCCAGTACATAGCGGCTATGAATCCCCGACGCCTTGACGATGAAGGCTTCACTGGATGGCTGAAGCGGTGCCCGCTCGCCCGCGGCAATGGCCTCGGCCTGACGGGCATTCTCGGCTTCCACCCAGGCATTGAAGGTCTTCACCAGGGCGGCATTGTCGATGGCGTGTTCCGGCGTGAAGAGCCCCGTACCGGTGATTACCACTTGGGTCATGCGATTCTCCTTCTCTGCGGCTCGTGAGCCGCGCGCCTCAGTGGCGTCCGGTGATTTCCGCCCAACGCTTCTCCAGGCGCTTGGCCGATACCGGCATCCTGGTCCCCAATTGCTGGGCAAACAGCGAGACCCGTAACTCCTCGATCCACCAGCCGAATTCGACCAGTGCCGGGTCTTCCACCTCGCCGCGTCGCTCGCTTTCGCGTCGCGTGGCAAGGCGCGCCTCGAAATCCTGTACTTCCTGCATGTGCATCTGATCGCGCATGCGCTCCCTCGGCGCCTTCTCGAGGCGAATGCGGGCGGCTTCCATATAGCGAGGATACTCCTCCAGCCATTCACCCGCTTCACTGACGAAGCCGGGATACACCAGGCGCTGCATCTGGGCCTTGAGATCACTGTATACCAGGGCCAGGGACAGGTTCAGATTGCCCTTCAACGCCTTGGTCACCGCCAGGTGCCCCTCGAGGGCCTTCTCCAGGGTGGCCAGCAGTGCCTCCGCCCTGGGCACCAGGTCCGCGCGACATGCCGACAGGCGTTGCTCGAGCTCGTCTGCCGAACGAGGCAAGGGATCCACTGCCACGACCTGACGGAAGGCCGCCGCCACGACATCGTCGCTGAGCTGTCGCTTGCTGCCGACCTTGGTGAACAGCAGGGCGCAGGGTTTCATGCCGTCCAGTCGCTCGATGGCCCTGGCCTGATCGGGCAGACGCGTCATGGCAGCCCGCACCACCCCCCGACGATGCGCCTCCCGAGCCTTGTCGGGATGATCGAAGAGTTCGACGTCCAGGGCATCGCCTCGTGGGACCACCGCCGGGAAGGCCTCGACGCGAATGCCCGCCTGGGTGGTGACCCGGGATTCGGGCAGCGCCGTCTCCGGCAGGCTGTCGAGCGATCGCCCTTCGCTGGTCTGCTCGGCCAGTGCCTGGGCACCCTGCCCCGCCGCTTCCTCGAAGCGTCTCTCGAGCTCGCGGACATCGCGCCCCTGCCCGAGCTCTCGGCCTTCGTGATCGACCACCCGCAGGTTCATGATCAAGTGGGGTTCGAGCTGATCGAGTCGCCAGTCGTCGGGATGCGGGCGGGCACCAGTCTTGCGACGCAGGAACTCCCCCAGTGCGTCGGTGAGCGGCGTGTCGTCCGGCGTCATGGCCTGCAGAGCGGCATCCACCCAGTCCGGGATCGGTACCACCTGGCGGCGTATGGACTTGGGCAATGACTTGAGCAGGCTGATGCATTTCTCGCGCAGCAACCCCGGCACCAGCCACTCCAGACGCCCCGCAGGCAACTGCGGCAACATGGCCGCCGGTACCGTCAGTGTCACGCCATCGTCCTTTGCACCGAGGGCGAAGTGATAGGCCAGCGGATAGCGCACGCCCCCCAGCGAAAGCTCGTCGGGGTAGTCCGACTCGGTGACCTCCTCGGCCTGACGCGCGAACAGCGCCTGACGATCGAACTTGAGGATATCGGGGTCATCGCGCTCGACTTTCTTGCGCCAAGCCTCGAACCCCTTGCCGTTGACGACATCCTCGGGAATGCGAGCATCGTAGAAATCGAACAACGCCTCTTCATCGACCAGGATGTCACGCTTGCGGGCACGATCCTCGAGGTCTTCGACCTCCTCCACCAGTGCCCGGTTGTGGGCGAAGAACTCACCGCGCGTCTTGAACTCGCCTTCGACCAGCGCCCGGCGTATGAACAGTTCCCTGGATTCCTGCGGTGCAATGGGGCCGTAATGGACACGCCGGCGGGCGACGATGGGCAGGCCGAACAGGGTCACCTGCTCGAAGGCCACCACCTGGGCGCGTTTCATTTCCCAGTGCGGCTCGCTGTAGCTGCGCTTGACCAGATGCTTGGCCTCGGGCTCGATCCATTTCGGATCGATGCGTGCCACGGTGCGGGCGAACAGCCGAGACGTCTCGACCAGTTCGAAGGCCATCAGCCACTTGGGCGTCTTCTTCGCCAGACCCGAGCCCGGATGGATCATGAACTTGCGATTGCGCGCTCCCAGATACTCGCGATTCTCGAGAAACTGGCCCAGGTGCGACAACAGCCCCGGCAACAGCGCCTTGTGCAGTTGTGCAGCACTCTCCCGACGAGCCTCCTCATCGGCCTTGTCATCGGCACTGGCGGCCGGTCGATCGGGCTTCGCCGGTACCTCGATATCCATGTCGCGCAGCAACTGGCGCAGCTGGCGGAAGGTATCGTGCCATTCGCGCAGCCGCAGATAGTTCAGGTAGTGCTCGCGGCACCAGCGACGCAGGCGATTGCCGGAAAGCGCTTCGCGGGCCACCTCGAAGCCATTCCAGAGATTGAGCAAGGCCATGAAGTCGGAATCCGGATCCTGCCAGCGCCGATGCGCCTGGTCGGCGGCCTCGCGCTTGTCGGCCGGCCGCTCACGAGGGTCCTGGGTAGCCAGCGCCGAGACCACGATCAGCACCTCGCGCAGGCCGCCCTGTTCGGCGCCGGCCAGCAGCATGCGTGCCAGGCGGGGGTCGATGGGCAAGCGTGCCAGGCGCTTGCCCATCGGCGTGAGGCGTTGCCCGTCATCCACCGCCCCGAGCTCGAACAGCAAGCGAAAGCCATCGGTGACGAAACGCGAGTCCGGCGGGTCGACGAAGGGAAAGGCCGAGATGTCGCCGAGCTTGAGCGACAGCATCGAGAGGATCACCGAGGCCAGGTTGGTGCGCCGGATCTCCGGATCGGTGAATTCCGGACGTCCCAGGAAGTCTTCCTCGTCGTAGAGACGAATGCACACCCCCTCCGCGATGCGTCCACAGCGGCCCTTGCGCTGGTTGGCGCTGGCCTGGCTGATCGGCTCCACGGGCAGGCGCTGGATCTTGGCGCGGTAACTGTAGCGACTGATGCGCACCAGGCCCGGATCGATCACGTAACGGATGCCCGGCACAGTGAGCGAGGTCTCGGCGACATTGGTCGACAGCACGATGCGCCGCCCCTTGTGAGGAGCGAAGACGCGATTCTGCTCGGCATTGGACAACCGCGCGTAGAGCGGCAGGATCTCGGTGTCGCGCAGGTCGGCGCGCCGCAGGGTGTCGGCGGTCTCGCGAATCTCGCGCTCGCCGGGCAGGAACACCAGGATGTCCCGAGGGCCATGGAACCAGCGCTTCTCGCGCTCGATGGTCTCGATTTCCTCCACCGCGTGCAGGATGCCTTCCTGGAGGGTACGGTCCTCCTCATCTGCCTCGTCGCGAATCAGCGGACGATAACGTACCTCCACCGGGTGGGCGCGCCCGGAGACTTCCACCACCGGCGCCGGCCGAGCCTTTCCGTCGGTATCTTCGATGGCGAAATGCGCGGCGAAGCGCTCCACATCGATCGTCGCCGAGGTAATGATCACCTTGAGATCCGGGCGGCGCGACAGCAGCCGCTTGAGATAGCCGAGCAGGAAATCGATATTGAGGCTGCGCTCATGCGCCTCGTCGATGATGATCGCCTCGTAGCGGGAAAGATCGGGATCATGGCGCGTCTCGGCCAACAGGATGCCATCGGTCATCAACTTGACCCGGGTGGCCTCCGCCGTCTGGTCGGTGAAACGCACCTGGTAGCCGACCTGCTCGCCGAGCGGCACCTGCATTTCCTCCGCCAGACGGGTCGCCACGGAACGCGCCGCCAGACGCCTTGGCTGGGTATGGCCGATGAGTCCCCGCCGGCCAAGGCCGAGCTCCAGGCACAGCTTGGGCAACTGGGTGGTCTTGCCCGAACCGGTCTCGCCGGCCACCACCACGACCTGGTGGTCACGCAGGGCCTCGAGGATATCCTCACGCCGCTCGGAAACCGGCAGTTGTTCAGGGTAGTCCAGGTGCACCGGACGCGCGGCGCGCGCCTCGACCCGGTTTCGCGATCGTTCTATCTCGCGGCGCACCTCGACCAGCCCGCGATCCACGGGCTTGCCTTGTCGAAAACGCCTGGTCAATCCGGCGAGACGCTTGCCCAAACGGTGGGCGTCTCGCAGTTGAACGCCATCGAGCTCACGCTGCAGGGCCTTCAAGGCATCGAGGTCGGTTCGGGAAGCGTCGTTGGCTTGGTCGGTCTGGGGGCTACTACTCACGATGGCTCGATGACTCCGGTGATCGTTGGCGCTGGCGAGATTGTAACGCCACCCCGGGTACGCCGCCTAATCGAGCCGGACCAGTCCCGGAGCTATCGCCGTTGACGCTGACGAGGGGCGCCAGCACGTCAACGGATCAGCCCCGAGGCCAGGCGCCAATTGGTCACGGGCTTTCGCTATCCTCGTCGCGCAACTGACGACGCAGCACCTTGCCGACATTGGTCTTCGGCAGCTCGTCGCGGAACACGACCTGACGCGGCACCTTGTAGGCGGCGAGTTCCTGCTTGCACCAGCTACGCAGGGTCTCGGCATCGAGTTGCGGATCCTTGGCCACCACGAACAGCTTGATCGCCTCACCGCTATCCTCGTCCGGCACGCCCACGGCAGCGGATTCCACCACGCCGGGATGCATGGCCACCACGTCCTCGACCTCGTTGGGATACACGTTGAAACCGGACACCAGGATCATGTCCTTCTTGCGATCGACGATGCGAATATAGCCATCGTCCTGCAGCACGGCGATATCGCCGGTGTGAAACCAGCCCTCGGCATCGATCGCCTTCGCGGTCTCCTCGTCGCGGTTCCAGTAGCCCTTCATCACCTGGGGGCCTCGAACGCACAGCTCGCCGGCCTCGCCGAGGGGCAGATCATTGCCGTCGAGATCCACCACCTTCACCGAGGTACCGGCCACCGGCTTGCCGATGGTCCCGAGCTGAATGGCATCGACCGGATTGAAGCTGACGATGGGCGAGGTCTCGGTCAGGCCATACCCTTCCGCGACGGCACAGCCGGTCACTTCCTCCCAGCGCTTAGCCGCCGCTTTGGTCAAGGCCATGCCACCGGAGATGGTCAGCCGCAACGACGAAAAGTCCAGGGCACGAAAGTCCTCGCGGTTGCACAGGGCATTGAACAGGGTGTTGAGGCCGATGAACCCGGAGAAGTCGAGTGACTTCAGCTCCTTGACGAAAGCCTTCAGGTCACGGGGGTTGGTGATCAGCACCGAATGGTTGCCCGTTTCCAGCATGAACAGGCAGTTCACCGTGAAGGTGTAGATATGGTAGACGGGCAAAGGGGCGATGATAGTCTCGCCTCCCTCGCGTAGCCCCTTGCCGATGGCCTGGCGAGCCTGAAGCATGTTGGCCACCAGATTGCCATGGGTCAGCATGGTCCCCTTGGCAAGTCCCGTGGTACCGCCGGTGTACTGCAGGGCCGCGATATCGTCGGCGCCACGGCTCGCCTCGCGATGCTCCAGGCCGGCACCGAGTCGCAAGGCACGCCGCAAGGGAACGGCCTGCGGCAGACCATAGGCCGGCACCATCTTCTTGACGTACTTGACGACGCTATTGATCAACTGGCGCTTGGGAAACCCGTGCAGATCACCAAGCTCGGTCACCACCAGGTGCTCGATATCGGTACGCTCCAGCACTCGCTCCAGCTTGTCGGCCATATTGGCCAGGATGACGATGGCCCGTGCCCCCGAGTCCTTGAACTGGTGGGCCATTTCCCGTTCGGTGTACAGGGGATTGGTGTTGACCACCACCAATCCGGCCCGCAGGGCGCCAAACACCGCCACCGGGAACTGCAATGTGTTCGGGAGCTGGATGGCGATGCGGTCGCCGGGTTCGAGGCTCGTCTCGTGCTGCAACCAGGCGGCGAAATCGCCGGAGAGGCGGTCCAGTTCGCCATAGCTGAGGGTCTGGCCCATGCAACTGAAGGCGCTGTTGTCGGCGAAGCGCTCGACGCTGGCGTGAAAGACATCCAGCACCGAGGCGTAGTCGCCGGCGCCTTCCATATCGGGGCCATTGAGAATGGCCGGGTTGGCGTGCTCGTTCATGGCGTTCTCCACGATTCGCGCCGACCCAGGGTCGGCCATTGTTATTCTGGGACTACCCTATACCAGCAAGACCTTGCAGTAAAACAGATGATTGAAACTTACGTTTGATAGCGACCCTGGATGTCGCCATCGCGCCAGACCAGCAGCTCGCCGGGGGCCATGCACACCCAGTCCTCGTTGTCGGTGAGCGGTTCGGTGGCGATGACCGACACCACATCGTCGGGCGTGGTGTGCTCGGCGAAGTTCACCGCCAGCTCCGCATCGGAAAGACTCGCCCGGCCGAAAGGCGCCCGCCGGGTGATGTGCGCCAGCTTGGTCGAGCAGTAGGTGTAGAGGTATTCGCCGTCGGCGAGCAGCAGATTGAAGACGCCATAGGTCCGGAGTCGCTCGCAGAGCCGATGCAGGTAGCGCCAGAGTGCCTCGGGGTCGTCCGGCGGCTCGGGAAAGGCTCGGCGCAGTTCGCCCATCAACCAGCAGAAGGCATGCTCGCTGTCGGTATTCCCTACCGGTCGATAGAACGACAAGGGCAGGTCCGCCCATTCGCGGCTGAGCTGCCCATTATGGGCATAGCACCAGGGACGCCCCCACATTTCCCGGGTGAAGGGATGGGTATTGGCCAGCCGCACTTCCCCGACATTGGCCTGGCGGATGTGACTGATGACGACATGGGACTTGATCGGGTAGTCGCAGATCAAACGAGCGATCGGCGAGTCGACCGACGGATGGGGATCGCGGAAATCGCGATAACCGCCGGCCTCGTAGAAGGCAATGCCCCAGCCGTCCCGATGCGGCCCGGTGCCGCCGCCACGGTGCAGAAACCCGGAGAAGCTGAAACAGATATCGGTGGGCACATTGGCACTCATGCCGAGCAATTCACACATGGAACCCCTTGCCTCCAAATAATCCTTTAAACTCTGACACTTGCACCTTCCCTTGTCTCACGATATGCGAGGTGTCTCACAATCCCTACTTCACCGGCTTGATCGCCTGGCGTTTCCGACGGTAGTGCTGACGGGTGACGGCCACGCTCGTATGATCGAGCAATTCCTGCGCCCGAGCATCATTTTCGGCATCCGATCCCACTTTCGCCCGCAGGTCATGCTGCGTAAAGGCCTGCTCGAGATCCGTCGATTCCAACGCCTTTTCCATAATGGCCCGCCACCTGCCGTCCCAAGTCTGGGTCAGCCCGTCTTCATTGACGTAGCAGCGGCCTCGCCGGTTCGGCAGCAGGTAAAGCGACAGCTTGGGCTTGCAGGATCGTGCCTCAGCGATGGCGGCATGCAGTGCGTCGGTCAGGACGAAGTCGATGCTGTTGCCTGTCTTGGCCACCTGCACCGTCAGCGTTTTCTCGCCGACATGGTTCTCCATCAGCCGCAGGCAGTCCGACTTACGAATGCCAGTCAGCAGGATGATGGCCGCGAACGCCCGCTGCTGGCGTGTCGCTACAGTCTGCCACGCCGCCAGCTCCCAGTCCTCAACGTATCTATCCCGCCCTCTCCGAAGGCCATCTCGCTTCCCATAGGCTTTCACCAGCCCCTTAATGGGGTGGCGGTCGATGACGCCCCACCTGACAGCGAAATCAAGCACGCGATTCAGCACCTTCAAGTCCTGGTTCGCCAAGTGCATCGACTTACGGCGCTGCACTTCGTCCATGTACTGATAAACCAGTCGCGGCACGATCACTGCCACGGGGTTAGACCCCATGGTCGGGCGCAGCCTTCTCAGGCTCTGCCGGTAGTTGTTCTGGGCGCTATAGCTCAGCGTCGGCAACACCTCGACCGTGTAGCGATCGATCAATTCTTCCAGCTTGTCACCCGTCTGGATGTCCATGCGATCCGCGAAGGCGCGCAGGGCCTCGGTGTAGCTCTCGCCCAGGCGGAACCAGCTTTTGTTGTCGAAGGCGGCCCGCTCGTGCTGACGCGGGCGGTAATAGTACGCGCCATGCTTCCACGCCCAGCGCGAGGGGAGCTTGCTCATCCGTCCAAGGCCTCCAGGTTCAATACTGCTTTCGGGTGTCCGGCATCGTTCGCTGCCTCGTAGCCCATTGCTTGATGGTAGGCCTGCCGATCAATGACCGGCCAGCCGTCCGCCCTCACCACGTAAGGGATTCCCATGGCGTCGAGGTGCTGTCGCTGCCTGGCACGCTGGGCGCAGCCTGTCAGCTCCCTCACCTCCTTGCGTGATAGTACCAGCTCCATATCGACCTCCCGGAAACTAAGAGGCCGCCTTGTTGGCGGCCTTGAGTGCTGCGTAGTGGGCAAACGTTGGATCGTCGGGTCGTGGCACGTCGGTCCATATTTTCCCGCGCCGGATCAAGCTAACCGTGGCGTGCGTCACACCAAACTCGATGGCAATCCGCTTGTTGGTCTGCCCTTTTGTGATCCGCTGGATGATCTGCTCGACCTTGCGCCGGCTCAGTACTGACCTCGGATTCCGCTCCCCTGGCAATCCTGGGTAACGCTCGCGACCTTTGCTGATCATGTCCTGCGTGTTGTCCATGTGGGTGCCCAGCCAGAGGTGGTCAGGGTTGACGCAAGCCGGGTTATCGCAGGTGTGGCAGACCACCAGGCCCTCGGGGATCGGGCCTTTATGGATCAGATACGATGCCCGATGAGCCCGGACTGCCACCCTGCCGACCTTGAGCCGCCCGTACCCGCCGCGCGAACTGAGCGCATCGGTCCATTCCCAGCAGCCCGTCGCGGGATTCCGTTGGTACTTGGTATGGAAGCGCTCCACGGCTTCGTCTGGAATCTCCATCCCTACCTCCAGATACAAAAATGCCGCCCTGGTGGCGGCTGTTATCGAGTATCGCTGCGCTGCTTACGCATCCGTGCGTTTCTGCATCTCGCCTCCCGAAGTAAGTGTCGACGACCCCCCAGGCCAGCTCGAGCAAATGGGAGTCGCCGGCCCGCATCACTTTCAGCAGCTCTCGCTTCTCGGCCATGTAGACTCGGGCGAATCCGGGGTCGCGTTCAACGATGCTTTGCGTGTTGTCGATCAGGTCGGCCAGCTTGATGGTCTGAGCCTCGGCGCTGATCCGGGCCAACCGATCGCGCTCCATTGCTTTACGCTGCGCCCGGTTGCCCCAGTCGGGATCGATGAATTGATCCGTCAGATCGAATACGTAGCCGGCCACGGTCGGCCCGAATTCGTGCACGAGAGCCCTGAACGTGACATGCGTATCCTCCACGACGTCGTGCAGATAAGCGGCAGCGACCATCTCGGGCGTGCCACCAATGCTCTCCACTGTCTTGGCGACTGCCTTTGGATGTAGATGATAAGGCTCGCCGGTGTACTTGCGGCGTTGCCCCACAGCCTGGTGCGCCGCCCGGCTGTAGATGGCTGCGCGCATTATCAGGTCAGTCATGTGCTTCTCCCATAGCTGCAGCGGCCCGGACGATGGCGCGACGCATTGCAGGCGCAGCATCGTTGCCCTCGAATACCTCGCTCACTGCATCTGGCCCACCATCCCAGACGGCCATCACCGCGACTTCGACGCCTTGCTCCGTTCCATCAAATCCCAGATTGAGATTCAACGCGGCCATCAGCCGGAAAGCGTCGCCGTCGTCTGTTAGCGGGGACCACTTGTGCAGCATGTCCTTGTCATCCATCAGCTCGGCGCCGTGGAAAGCGCTTTTGAACGCACGTCGCGTTAACTCGAAATCACTCACCACCACCCCCCCCCATCATCCTGTCCTGCCGCTCCATGTCGGCGTAATACGCCGCCATATCCCGGCCATCTGCCGCGTCCAGCGTGCGATAAACGTGCCGGTTGTAGTGCTCGACGGTGCCGATTCCCTCGGGGTGCAGCCACATGCCGTAGCCGCGCCGATCCGCCATCCACTTGGCCACCGCTGCAGACCGGCTCATGCCGGCGTCGCAGTGGACGTACAGGTCGTCCGGGCGCACGCACGACAGTACCCAGAGCAGCGGCTTGGCGTCGTCGACGGTGAACATCACCGCACCGGGAACCGGCGTCTCCACATCATCGAACCGGAAACGCTCGCGATTCGCCCAGTGGTTGATGGCGGGCTTGCCGCCGGGTTGCGCAATGCTGATCAGCAGGTGACGCGTGTCGTGCGGCGGGCTCATGGATTCCGCTACATGGCGCGGAATAAACGTCACTCTCGGCATCACTCCTCCTCCCCTCTCGAATTCATCTTCCGCGCGCCGATGCAGAACAGCAGCGCCTCAATCCCCAGCGTCAGCACGACGCCGATGGGGATGCCGATGGCGATGTAGATGAGCATGGCTCGACTCCCAGGCGCTGCATCTTCTCGATGGCGTCCTCGCCACGGATGACTGCGCCGGTCCAGTATTGGAGATAGGCCTGCCGGCGATTCCCGTGGCCACAGCAGGCATTCATGACGATGTGCTCGGGCAGTGTGCCGATGCAGCCATCGCGGCCCTCGGGTGTTGGGTCCAGTCCGCAGTGAGCGCAGATGCCGAACTGGCCGCTGCCGGCGAGGTCTGGCGTATAGAGTCGTGTCATGGGGTCCTCCTGTAGCTCGGAAGCCCGGCCAGCATGCCGGCTGATTCGATATATCCACGGCGCAGCCAGTCCCGAATCGTCGCCTCGGCCAGCGTGGCCGCGTGACGCTCGGCTCGACCGCCTCGGCTGGCAATGCAGCGGCTCAGGTCCGGCATCGTGAACGGCATCGGCAGTCGCCAGCGCAGCATCTCGAGCTGATAGCTCGTATTGAGCCGGGCGCGGCAGCCCGGTGGCTGGACCGGGGCGAGGCTCGGCTTGAATGATGTGGTCATGCGTCACCCCGCTGAAAACAGGTCGGCGGGCTCCTGGTCGGCGTCGCGTAGGTTCTTGACGGCCAGATTCCAGTAGCTTTCCTTGAGCTCGACGGCCACGGCCTTGCGCCCCATCTTTACGGCGCTCACTGGCTCGCTGCCGATGCCGCCGAATGGGCTCAGCACGGTGTCGCCGGGGTTGGTCCAAAGGTCGATGGCGCGCTCGATCACGTCGAGTTGCAGCGGCGCAATGTGGCGCTCATCGTCCGGGTCGCGACCCTCTCGGTACTGCATGGTGCGACTGGGATTGATGTCCATCCACACTGGCGAGGCGTAGCGCTGCCAGCGCTCGACCGGGAAGCTCTCGTTGGTGTGGCTGACTGGCTCGGGGTTCTCGCCCGGCTTGCGCATGGTGACCAGGTAGTCGGGGATGCCCTGGCGACTCATCGCCGAATCTTTCTTGATCTGCTTGTGCAGCAGCCCCAGTGCCTTGGTGCGCTGCATGGCGGTCACCGGGTCTTTCCAGATGCAGACCTCCGAGTGGAAGATCCATCCTTCAGCGACGAAGGCCTTGATCAGGTCACCCCGAAAATCCTTGAGACCGATGTAGCCGTCCCGAACCTTCGAAGCCGGCAGGTTCATTACATGAAACGAAAGGAGTCTTCCTGGCTTAGTAACTCGATAAAGCTCACGCACCAGGTACTGGAACTGCGCGCTGAATTCGTCATCGTCCTGGACGTTGCCCATATCGAAGTCGCTGTTGCTGTAGGTGTAGAGCGACGCAAAGGGCGGGCTGAAGATGCTGTAATCGATGCTCTCGTCCGGCATGTTCCCGATGACGTGCACGCAGTCACCGTGGTACATCGCCCAGTCGGCGCCCAGTTCCTGATTCAAGACCTTGCCTTGCATGGTCGGCTCCTTATGCCACCCAGTCGGGTAGCTCCATATCAACAGTGGGGTGATAGTCGGTCTTCTCGATGGCGGCAGCCTGGCCGGCGTCCATGGCGTCGCGCATGTGCTCGACCATGGCGGCCTGCATGTCTTCCATCTGGCGCTCTTTGCGCTCGACGTTGTGTTTGATGGCGCCCAGGCTCTCGGCGCTAACGATATGGCTGTGCACTTCCCGATCCTGGCCGAATCGCCAGCAACGGCGCACGGCCTGGTACATCTGCTCGAACGAGTCATCTAGGCCGACGAAGGCCATGCGGGCGCAGTGCTGCAGGTTCAGGCCCATGCCGGCGATGCTGGGCTTGGTGACCAGCACTCTGACACTTCCGTCGAGAAATCCATTGATGGCCCGCTCCTTCCTCTCGAGGCTGTCGCTGCCGCGCACCTCGATGGCGCTCGGGATCGCCTTGGCCAGAGACTCCGATTCGTCGTTGGTGTGGCACCACACCAACCATGGCTCGTCCGGCTCTTGCGCGACGATCTCGGCGACCTTGGCCACCCGTTGCTCGAGCGTCTCTTTCTTCGCCTGGCGCCGCTCGCTGAGGCTCTGCGCGATGCTGGTGAACATGTCGTCGCCGTACTCGCTGGCCACCAGGTGCTCGTGGGTGTGCAGGGTCGGCAGAATGTAGCCGTCGTCCTCGAAACCAATGTCCGACGGCAGCCGGATGGTCACTGCCCAGGACGCCAGCCACTGCCAGAACTTCTTGCGTCCGTGGCCCTTGAGGCGCCACTTACTGGTGTCGCCGCCGTCATGGGTGAAGAACATGGCCAGCATCTCGTCCATCCCCATGACCCCCAGGAATTCGGCTTGGTTGCCGAGCTCCATGTGATCGTTGGGCGATGGCGTGGCCGTGCATGACAGCCGGTAGGGGCAGAGCTTCCAGTCGTCGATGATCTTGCGCCGGGTATTGCCGTCGCGGTTCTTGAGGATGCTTGATTCATCCAGGACGATGCCGGCGAAGGCCTCAGGATCGAAGTTGTCGAGCATCTCGTAGTTGGTGACGTAGACACCGTCCGGCGCAGCGGGCATGTCCCGCACGTACTCGACATGGACGCCAAACTTGCTCGCCTCCTGCTGGGTCTGGCGAGCCACGCACAGCGGGGCGGCGATCAGCACCGGCAGGCCGGTGTATTCGGCCACATGCCCCGCCCATGTCACCTGCATAGCGGTCTTGCCCATGCCAGTGTTGGCGAAGATGGCCGCCCGGCCACGACGCAGAGCCCAGCGAATGATGTGCTCCTGGAAACCCTTGAGCGGCAGGCCGCCGAAACCAACGTCGGCGCACTCGAAGCCGCTCGGCTGGTCGTGCTTGGTCTTGCTCATAACGAAATCGAGATACTCGATGTTCATGAAGATCTCCGCGCATGAAAAAGCCCCGGCATTGCCGAGGCTCGTTGCTGTTCTGAAGCCGCTATCTCGTCGCGGCGCACGACATTGCCTACCGCTGCCACGCACGTGGTCCGCCCGCCAGCGCCACTCCGACCGATCTGCCGGACTGGTGGCGAAGGTAGAGCGGGGAGTTCGCGGTATCGCCGCTGCCCGTGGATATTGGGTGTTGCTGTCCCGGCCGGCCCGTCCTGGCGAGCAGCCTCGGTTAGCGGCCGGGGGAGGATGTCGGTGGTGTCAGCCGCCCATCAGCGGGTGCATGGGGGCGAATGGGATCTCGTCGTCGAAGTCGCCCCCTCCTGGAGGATTCGGAGGCGCGGCCTGTTGTTGCTGGTACTGCCGTTGCTGGTCGAAATAGCCGCTCTGTGAGTGCTGCTGCTGGGGCTGGGCGCTGCCCTGTGGCTGCCCTTGCCGGGAGTCGAGCATCTGCAGATCGTTGACAATGATCTCCGTGACGTAACGATCCTGACCGCTCTGGTCTTGCCACTTCCGTGTCTGCAGTCGCCCCTCGACGTAGAGCTTCGATCCCTTGCGGACGTACTGCTGGGCGATCTCGGCCAGTTTTCGGAACAGGATCAGTCGATGCCATTCGGTCTTTTCCTGCTTCTGGCCACTGTTCTTGTCGGTCCAGGTCTCTGACGTTGCCAGGCCGATATTGGCTACTGGCGTTCCTCCTTGGGTGAAACGAACCTCGGGGTCCTGGCCGACATTGCCGATCAGGATGACCTTGTTGATGCCACGGGCCATGGGGCCTCCTAAGCTGCTGAGGGGAAGTCGGCACCAGCCTGGGCCTCGCCACCCAGCCACTGGAGCAGGGTAACGGCGGTGATGCCCAGCACATGAGCCATGATCGAGAAGTCGGCCTCGAGGCGAGCAATGGGGTCGTCGCCATCGTCCTGCTGGGCAGCCTCGTCAATCACCGCGTCGTCGAACCGGATTGATTTGATGGTCAGGTCGTCGTGGAGCACGAACCGGATCATGCTCTCGATGCCCAAGGCAAGCTTGCTGGCCTGACGACCGCATTCCAGGTGGCTATGGATCTCGTCGCTATCCAGGTCGAGTTGCCGGCCTCGGATCACGCCATCATCGCCCTTGGCCTTGAGCTCCACCGTGTCGCCGATCTCCATCTCGGCGGGCCGTGTGCCCGGGTCGCTGAGCCAACTGGTCATGGCCCGCATGGGTAGGGTGTTGGTGGCCAGCGGGGTGACGCGCAGACTGCCCAACGTCTCGCGCAGCAAGTCGAGCACTTCCTCGGCACGCTTCCGGCTGCTGGTGTTGATGCCGATCAGTCCGCGGCGGGTGTCCCACCACAGGTCGATCCTCGTGCTACGCACGAAGGCCTGGGGCAGCAGCTCCTCGTAGACTTGCTCCTTGAGGGAGAGCCTTTCCTGGCGGCGCAGTTTGCGGCCTTCGTCGGCCTCGAGGGCTTCGGCGCGTTCCTCGACTTCTTCGCGCACCACGCCGGCGGGTAGCAGGCGCTCCTGTCGCACAGCAGTCAGCAGCCGCTGGGCGTGGGCCTCGTGGCAGAGCTGGGTGCCGGCCCGGCCAGCGGGTGGACACCAGCCAATGCGTCGGGCTTCGCTGCCGCCGAGCGGACGGCAGGCCTGGGCGGTCAGCACCCCCTCGAGGTAGGCGTCGTCCAACCCGGGCGCGTCGTGCAGGCGGTACAAGTGTAGGTTGCGGAACCGCATGATCTATCTCCTGGCGGGGCCCTGCCGGCCCCGGGTGGATTACTGCTGCAGGCTGATGTGACGGATGTCGCCGCGCTGGATGGCCGACAGCACGTCGACGGCCTGGCTGGCATCGAGCCCGGTGACCGCCTGCAGATCCTCCAAGGCCTCGCCGAACGGATCGGCGGCCGGCACGTCCTGCAGAGCGCTACCCAGTCCCGCCCAGTCGTCGAGATCGGCTGGTTCAGAAGGCTCTGCGGGATTGGACGGCTCAGTGGGCTGTGCGGGCTCGGTAGGGGGCTGGGCTGCGCGCAGGCGCTCAAGTTCCGCACGCTCCCACTCGATCTCCTCGCGTTCGGCGGCCAAGCGCTCACGCTCTAGGGCAGCGGCGTGCCGTTCGCGCAGGGTGGCCAGCACCCGGGCCTTCTCGTCCTCAGCCTCTTTGGTGATGTCGAAATAGCCCTCGGTGTCGATGGCCTCGGCTTCGTCGATCAGGCCGGCCAGGCCGGTGGAGTCGAGCCCTTCGGCGGTATCGAGGTAGCTGGTGACTTCTTTCTCGAGGCGCTCGCGCAGTTGGGCGATGCGCGCCTCTTTGGCACGTTGTTCGGCCTCGTCCACCTCGCGTTTGGCCTCCCGATGCGGGGCTTCCAGTTGCTCGACTTCGCCGATCAGTCCCTTCGCACGCTGATTCACCATGTCGATGAAATCGCGGTGGGGCTTGGTGATCGCGAGGCGGGCTTTATCGGTGCCCGTGCGCATTCTCGTCAGCGCCTGTATGGCCTTCTTACCAGACTCGTATCCGTGCTTGGTCGTGTAATCAGGCACTGGGCCATATCGTTTTTTTAGCTCGGCCAGCTGCTTCTCGGCGTCGTTGAGCTCGACCAACTCGGCGGCGTAGGGCTGAGGGGTGTCGAGTTTCTCGGCAGCGTTACTCATGGGTTGTCTCCTTGGGCTCCTCGGGATTCTGGTGGGCGGCCTTTTCCGCGGCTTTGGCCTGGCGGAGCTGCTCGATCGCTTCCTGGGCGGCTTTGTTCAGACGCTCACGGGCGACTCGCTCAGCTTCCTCGTCGAGGCGTGCGACGCTGGCACGGCGTGGCAGCTGCTCGACCTGGATAGCCAGCACCTTCTGAACACTGGCGGGGTGGGGGATCATGCCGAAGCCTTCGCACTGCTTTTCGAGCCAAGCCTTGAACTCGTCGCGCTTCTCCTGGAGGGCGGCGTCGTAGTCCTCGGCCATTTCAAGCTCGGTCTCGGCCTGGCGCTCCTGCAGGTAGCCCTGGTTGTCGAATTTCCCGCCGTAGACGTCGGCGGCGAAGCCGAGCAGGCTCAGGCATTTCTTGATGGCGTCGGTGACCGACTTCTTCGGCGCCTCGCCGTCGGTCTTCCAGAGTCCATTTCTCGTGCGATATACAGCGCGGGTGTGGCCGAACTGGGTGACCTCTCCCTTCTCCCCCTGCCAGCGGTACCAGAGCACTAAGCGGACGGTGTGGGTCTGCTCGTGGGCGATCAGCCCGCCTGTCTTTGCGTCGAGGACTGGCGCACCCTGGTCGTAGCGCTCGTCTTCGATGCGATACCCCCAGCCGATGCCCGCGGGGCCGAAGAGATCGGTGGCCAGCTGGATCACATAGATCTGGTCCAGCGTCATGATATTCTGGCCATCGACATCGGCGGGCTTGATCGCCGTTGTTGGGGTCTTCTCGACCTGCCGCCATAGCGACAGGTGGTCAGTATCCTGCGTCATGGGGTATGCTCTCCGGGATTCAGTTCCATGGATCATCTGCCGGCCACTAGCAGCCACTGGTGAGCCGGCTTCTTTATTCGCCTCGGGCCTTGGCTAGTGCGGCGCGGGCTTTGTCCTGTGCTGGGCCGCTGCCTTCGCATACACTCCGCTCTACTGCTGCGAGTAAATCGTTGAGCGCCTCGTACAGATCCTCGCCAGCCTTCCGCTTCATGCCCCGAGCGTCCGAGATGCGGCGCTGTTCGGACACCAGATCGTCCACGTCGCCTTCCCTGAACCACTGGCGGCACAGGCTGTTGAAGTTCTTGTGTTTCGGAATCCAAGGCCGGTCTTCACCGCTGACGGATAGCTTTCCGAGCTCTCGCGGCTCCAGATCCTTGGTCCAAACCATGACCGTGCCGTCGCTGTAGAGCTGAAAGCGCACGCCTTCCTTGTGATATTCCGGGTAGACCCGGCTGGACTGGTCACTCATGCCGCCTCCTTTGCTTTCGCTTCTGCCTGCTCTCTGACGATCTGCTCCATCGCCCGCCCCGCCCGCTTGCCGGCGTGCCGTATCTGCTCGTCATCGCCGGAGCGGAATGCCTGCATCAGCTCAGCCAGAGCGGCTGGATAGCGCTCGATGAACGCCTCTTGCGGGCCGCTGTACGTCGTTCCCTCGTCGACAAGGTCGCTGTCACCCCAGTCGTCTACATAACGTTCGATCCACGCCTTCATGGCCGCATCCTCGCGATCACGCTCGTCGAGTGCGTCCGGGTGGAGATGGGGGAATCGTGGAGCGATGGTGTCAGTGCCGATTCGTGCAATGCTGTTCATGCCGCCTTCCTCCGGTCGGTGATCCACGCCAGCAGCTCCTCGCGCATCTCCTCTAGGGTGAGCTCGCCGTTCTGCGGCGCCGTACCTGCCTGGATAATGCGCGGCCCCTTTGACTCATCGAGGTAGGCGCTCAGCAAGATTTCGCCGCTGGCCTCGCGGCCTTCGCTGAGGCTGGCGTACATGCCTATGTCTCGCGGGATAGAACGCACCAGGCCGCGAATGTCGTCGATGATCTGTTCGTTGCTCATGACCTATCCCTCTTGCTGATCCAGTAGCCGACCACCAGGCATGGCGGCACGGTGAGCGCAGCCAAAGCGCCGATCAGGGCGATGAATACCGTCGTCCCGACCAGCCACTCAGGCGCTGACGTGGGCAGTAGCCCGACCGCCCAGACGGCGGCGTCGCGTAGTGGGTTCATCCCATGACTCCTTCAACGATTCCTCCAGCCGGCGCTGCTCGAACCATCGGTCGATGTCGAGGCGCCGTGCATAGCGGTCGTTGGCTTTTTGGTCGTTGCGGTCGTTGATGTCGCGCTTGGTGAGCGGCTTCATGCGCTCTCCGTCGCGTCCAGGCAGGCGGCGAACCAGTCGTTGGAGAACTCGGTGATGACCTGCTGCTGAACCTCGGCGGTGTTGTAGCGGTTGGTGTCGAACGCATCGCGGATCATCTCGACGCCCAGGTCATGGCTCGGGTCGACAGCGATCATCTCTTGCATGGGGACGCCGGACTGCCGGGTGGTCATGATCTGCTCGGCGAGGCTGCCGATGGCGTTGCAGTATTCGAGGTGGTCTTGCGTCTCCGCCGCCTCAGCCGTGAATGGGCTGGCGACCAGCAGAGCGGATGCAATAGCGGTAGCGGTGATGGTGGTAGCGGGCATACTGGCCTCCTATGGGCGTAAAAAAGCCGCTATGCAGCGGCGTCGTTTTCGTTGGTTTTTGTCGGCTCGGCGGGCGACATCTCGATGATCTGCTGTAGTAGCGGCTTCCAGCGACGCCACCAGTCGAGAGCTTGCTTGCCATCCATCTCGATGATTTTCCGGTCGTCGAACGCCCACCAGCTCTCGATAGAGTGGCGCTGGCAGTCGATCTGCATCATGTCGGCGGTGTAGGTGACCATGTAGCCGTCGGCCTGCAGGCTCTTGACGTGATTCAGGTTTCCAACAAGCCCCCACAGGTCGGCGTCCTCCAGGTTGGCGCGCTCCAGGTCGGCGCCCTGCAGGTTGGCACGCCACAGGTCGGCGCCCCGCAGGTTGGCGTCCTCCAGGTTGGCGCCCCACAGGTTGGCGCCCCGCAGGTCGGCGCCCTGCAGGTCGGCGCCCCACAGGTTGGCGCCCTGCAGGTTGGCACGCCACAGGTTGGCGCCCCGCAGGTTGGCGTCCTCCAGGTTGGCGCGCTCCAGGTCGGCGCCCCGCAGGTTGGCGCCCTGCAGGTCGGCGCCCCACAGGTTGGCGCCCCACAGGTTGGCGCCCCGCAGGTCGGCGCCCTGCAGGTTGGCGCCCTGCAGGTTGGCACGCCACAGGTTGGCGCCCCGCAGGTTGGCGTCCTGCAGGTTGGCACGCCACAGGTTGGCGCCCCGCAGGTTGGCGCCCTGCAGGTTGGCAAGCCACAGGTCGGCGCCCCGCAGGTTGGCGTCCTCCAGGTTGGCGCCCCACAGGTTGGCGCCCTGCAGGTTGGCGCCCCGCAGGTTGGCGCCCTGCAGGTTGGCACGCCACAGGTTGGCGCCCCACAGGTTGGCGTCCTCCAGGTTGGCGCGCTCCAGGTCGGCGCCCCGCAGGTTGGCGCCCCACAGGTTGGCGCCCCACAGGTTGGCGCCCTGCAGGTTGGCACGCCACAGGTTGGCGCCCCACAGGTTGGCGTCCTCCAGGTTGGCGCGCTCACCGTCTTCGCTGCCTTGCAGCCACTGCTTATGGGCGGCCAATGCCGCCTCAATATCCTCGGGTTTCATCGGCTTCATGGCCGCCTCCTGGATTTGGAATCAAAAAAGCCGCCCGGAGGCGGCAAGCAGGGGAATCGATGACCGGCTCTCGCCGGGATGCAGATGCATCGGCGGAACGCCCTCGGTGTGAGTGCCGCTTCCAACGGCAAGGACGCTCCCCGATGGCCCCGTATTCTCAGCCCGGGGCGGGGCGCTTGGCGCCACTGTCGCAGCTGCCGCGTACCGGTCTGCCCCGGCTGCCTCACCACTTCCGCAGGTGACGCGCTTCGCGCTACGCTGAAGTTTCCACACATCGCGTAGCGAAAGAGGTGTTAACTAATGGAACGAAGAATTGGTCAGCGCAGAGTCAGCGGCGAGCCCAGGGATGGCGGAGCCAGCGTCAAGGCCAGCAAAGCGAGGCAGCTCGCGGCAGACATTCGCTCTAGGGCCGCTCAAGGCAATCGCCTTGACGTCAAGTCGATAGCCAGCGCGATAGAAAGCCTGGCGGATGCCGTTGAGCGCCAAGACCAGCGAATCACTCAAATTGAGAACAGTGAAGAGTAAAGGAGGGCCCTGGCTCCCCAGCCTCAAGCTGGCCGTCCACGCCATTCAGGTCGGCCAGCTTGTTCCACAAGATGCGCTCAAACTCGGTCCTGAGAAGGAAAACGTCGTCAGAGCGTTGCTTCAGCTCCTCTTCTTTTTCCCGCAGGGCAAGGATTTTCGTTTGCAACCCGTGAAGCTCTGCGAGACGGGCTGTCGTTCCGATATCACTCATGGCGTCACTACTCCGATTTGTTGGTGTCTGACTGTCGATCCAGGCTCACGCGAATGGTGTCCGAAAGCGCCCTCGCCGTATCGCGGCTCATCGTGAGCGAGGCGATTGCCGACTTCACGTTCTGAAGGATCTCGTCATCTTGGCTGGTCGCCCCGTCTCTGACATGGACCTGGTCCTGAGCAAAAGTGACGACAAGCCGACCATCCTTCATAGCGGCCACGACGCAGTTATTGATATGCCCGTGAGTACATGTCGGGGATGTTTTGATTGGGGTTCCTGAAGAACTTTTCTTGCTCATGGCGATTCCTCCTGTTGATCATCCATCAGCCCACTCGGTGAATGAGCTGGTGGATGACGCCCCGCTGTGCAGGGCGTCGGAATCCATTTCTCTCCCGTGACGCTGGACTGGCGCCGACTCAAGACAAGGTTTGCCGTCCCCTGCCCTGGCCTACGCCCCACCTCTCTTAGGGGCGCCCGGAACGGTTCACCTGCTGGGTGATTGCCGCCTGCTACCGGATGGCGTCACGGGTCTTTCGATTCGTTGTTAAAGAGCGCCGGCTTTTCCGGGCCGTGGGCGTTTTGCCCTTCGACGGTTTGAACTATAGAAAACTATAGAGGCCGATGCAATAGAAAAATGCAGAAAACTATAATTTTCTGCCGTCGCTATACATAAGGATCTGATTTCTGGAGGTTTGGCTAATGGATATGGCTGTTGCGGCGGCGGGATCAGTCAGGCGGGCATGAAAAACCCGCCTCGTGGGCGGGTTGGGGAGACTGGCGGGGCGGTATTGCGTCAGGCGGCTTTACCCTGGGTCGCGTCGACGTGAGCAATATACGCCTGGTCGAGCAAGATATTCACCTGCTGGGCATGGTAACGAGCCTGGATAAGGATGTTTTCGCGCGACGAGCGGCTTGTATTGGCTACCGCCTCATCGAGCTTCGTCATCTGCTGATCAATGCTCTGCATCCGCTGGTTCATCTCTTCAAGGATCTCGCTGCACTCCATTTTCCTCACCCTCGTCAATAAGGCTGCTCACTAAGTCGTGTGCCTTCTGGTGGTGCTCATTCGCCTTTCGCAGGGTTTGCTGAATCTGCTGGGCTTCGGGGTCGGTAAACACCTGGCCAGACTGAACAAGCTTTGTCGTCACTGATATTAGCACATCTTGAGAATCCAGACTGGCTGCCTTGGCATGCACGAGCGCATCACGAAGAATCCGTACTTGCTGCTCCAGTTCCTGCTCTCTGCTTGACATATAACACCTATTTTTGCTTTTGAGTGAAACGGGCGCCCTACACCCTGGGCTTCCTGAGCCACAGCGAGCCGATCAAGGCGAGTAACGCGATGGCTTCGCGATGGCGCCCACGTAGTGGATACGCTCGACATCTTCCTCGAACAGATATAGCGGGTCGAAGTCGTCGTTGATGCTATCGAATCGGTACTGGCCGTCCCGCAGCCAGATGAACGTCTTGATCATGCACTGGCCATCGGTTGTGCAGATCAGCACCTCGTCGCCAGCGACGTAGGGATGGTTGGGCTCAATGACCACGTATTCGTTGTGCTTTATGCGGGGCGTCATGCTATTGCCGACCACGCGCAGCCCGTAGGCATCGACATCGCTACTTTCGATCATTATGTACCCGTCACCCATCTCAACGGGATAGCTCATAGCCTCGAAGTAGCCTTCGGGACCGAGCTGCGCATTACCCTTCACCGGCACCCTGCCCTGCCGTACTGGGAATGGGGCGCCTTCGACGTTGGACTGAGACATGCTGGGGTGCTGCGTCACCTTGCCATCGCCTACCAGCGACTCAGGCGTCACATTGTAGAGCTGAGCCAGCTTCATGAGGTTGCCGCCCTTCGGGGTCGTGCCGCCCAACTCCCACTGCGACACCGCACCGAAGGTGACGCCAATCTTGTGGGCCACGTCCTTCTGCGTGAGGCCGACGGCCTTCCGGGCTGCGCGCAGGCGCTTGCCGATCTCTTGGCTCATTGCCTCGTCCTAACCAGTAAGCGGTTATAGAAAACTAACATTGAGGCGCTGTACTTTCCTGTGAACATGACTTATAGTTTTCTGTGAATTTGCAGAGTCGGACTATAGCCGTGACTAAGAGCGAAGCGATCAAACACTTCGGCAGCATCCAGGCCGTGGCCGACGCCCTGGGGATCACCCATGGGGCGGTGTGGCAGTGGCCGGAGAACCTGCCTATCGACCGCCAGGCGCAGATCGAGATTCTGACTGGCGGCGCCTTGCTGGCGGATGTTCCGGGTCGCGGCCAGTACGCGCTACCGCGCTCCGCCTAACCACGATTCCAGCTTATCGACAGGACATGAAGATGCCCACGTCTAGCACAAGACATCCCAGCCGAGACGCCCTCCTCCGCGACGCGCTCGGCCAGCTCAAGGAACAGCGCGGCGTATCGGTCGAGCGCTTCGCTCGCACGCTGAATTCTCTGGCACACGCCATGTGCCCGGCCAAGACCGAAGACATGCCCTGCCTGGCCTCATTCACCGAGGTCAGCGAGGAGTACGACCACGCGGTCATGAGCTGGAACAAGCGCGTTCAGCGCTGGGCGAGCGGCGCGGTGGAGTTTCCGGCCTGGCTGGAAGAGCCGTGGATGGCGGCGCTCGAGGAGCTTGGCGACACCGAGAATCGCGTCGAGCTGGCCCGTCGGCATGGCTTCCTGGGTGTTCGCCGTCCTCGCCAGGGTGAGACACCGGCCTGCGCCTTCGCCGCCCTGGGCGCTGTCAGCCGCGAGACGGGCGAGATGATGGGCTCATATACCGGCCTGCTGGAAGACGGCGTTCTGGACGAGAAAGACGCTGAGGCGGCGCCGGAGGTGATGAAGGACATCGACAACGCCATCGCGGCGTTGATGGGCACTCGCGAGCTGATCAAGCAGCGAGTGATGAAGCCGTCGCTGCACGTCGTGGGCGACTGACACGACGAAGCCCCGGGAGGCTACCAACCAATCCCCGGGGCTTCATGTATCAACAACGTGATGAGGTAAGCGTAATGCAATCCATCCAACCGTTCAACTTCCATGGGCAACCGGTTTCGTATGGCAAAGACGGCGGCATTGTCGGCCTTGGGTCAACTGGCTATGTGTACGCCTGCGCTTACAGTAATGGCTTGCTGAAGGTCGGTTTTTCTAGGAGCCGGCCTGAATCACGCGTACAGGCCCACGATGCAGCCATGTCCGTTGTCGGTGCATGTCGAATTAACTCTGTCGTCTCCCGAAAGGTCGCGGCTGCCAACTGGTTGGAAAAACTGCTTGTTGATGAGCTCTCCAAAGTCTACGAGCAAAGATCGCGCGAGTGGTTCCTGGGCGGATCTGTCGCGGAAGTGGTGGAGCTCATCGCTGAGTACGGGATCAATCCAGAATGCGAAGCCGCTTGCAGCGCCAGGGCGGCAAGCGACAAGCGCCATGAAAGCCTGGCTGAGACGCTGATGCTCATGCAAGAGGCCAGAGTTCCGCCGTCCCTTAGGCCCATCCTGGAAGACATCGACGCCATCCAAAAAGCCTCTCGGATCATGCGATGGGACGACTCCCAGAATCTTGTTGCACTGATCCAGGTAGCCGAGCGCCATGGCATTGCGTCCGGGTGGCTCTTTGACCTGCTTGAGTCGCCCAGCCTTATCCAAGACCCGGAATGGATGGAATCTCATATACAAGACCTACTGGCTGTGGCCGGTATGGAGCCCGCAGCATGAGCGTAGAAGCAATGAGCTGGGCGATGAACCAGCAAACCGTTACCGATTCTGGCGCGCGATTCGTGCTCGTAGGACTGGCCAATCATGCCGACAAGCATGGCCGTCACGCTTTCCCGTCGAATGCCACGCTGGCCGAATACACCGGCCTGACGGGCCGCACCGTCACGCGCAAGATCAATGACCTGCTGTCGGCGGGCATCATCAAGATGGGCAATCAGGCCATCGCTGCGGCCCATATTGAGCGCGCCGATCAGCGCCCTGTCGTCTACGACATCGTGATGACCGACCTGCCCGAAAAACGGGGTGACAGGAAGTCATCCCGTAAGAAGCGGGGTGACACTGATGCAGCAACGGGGTGTCATTCTGACGAGAACGGGGTGACATCTATGCAAGAACGGGGTGACACCGTGTCACCCGAACCGTCCCTTGAACCGTCCCTTGAACCATCCAATGAACCAGTTGCGCCGGGGGCTGAGCCCGCCGACGCGCCGATTGAGGGTGAGCTGGACCTGGGTGACGATCTGGATCGTGACTCCGACACCCCTCGGGCAGCCATCCCGCCAGACATGCCCGGCCCGAAAGATCCTTCCGCCAAGACCTTCAAGCCCTGGGCGAACTACGCCGTGACTTACCGGCAGCGCTACGGCGTGTATCCAATCTGGAATGCCCGAGTGGCTGGGCAGATAGGCCAGCTCGTGGACCGCGTGGGCGCTGCCAATGCCCCGGGCGTCGCGGCGTACTACCTGCGAATGAATAACCAGTTCTACGTCGCCAAGGGCCACCCGGTCGGCCTGATGCTCCAAGACTGCGAAACCATCGCGGTGCAGATGCAAACCGGCCAGCAGATGACCGCCACCCGTGCCCGGCAGATGGACGGCACGCAAGCCAACGCCAGTGCTGCCGACGAGGCCAAGCGCCTGCTGGCGGCATCCGGATGGGAGGACTGAGCCATGCCGCTGACACGCCAAGACGCCGAGGGGCTGGTCGAGCAGCTCTACGCCACCGCCGAGGTACTGGGTAGCGAGATCAAGCCCGCCGCCGCGTCGCTGATGATCCGCGACCTGCGCCAATACCAACGCGATGAGATCGAGCAGGCCCTGGCCCGCTGCCGCTCCGAGATCAGTGGCCGACTGACTTTGGCCGCGATCCTTGAGCGCATGCCGACCGCCAATGCTCACCTGACCGCCAATGAGGCGTGGTCCATCGTCCTGGAGTCGCAGGACGAGAATGCGACGATCATCTGGACCGAAGAGATCGCCAAAGCTGCCGGCGTCGCCAACCCGATCCTGGAGGCTGGCGACAAGGTGGGCGCCCGCATGGCCTTCATCGCCGCCTACGAGCGCGAGGTTGCCGCATCCAAGGCCGAGGGCCGCGAGGTTCGCTGGTGGCCATCGTTGGGCGACAGCAAGGAGCAGCGCCGCGAGGCCATCGAGCAAGGAGTGAAGGACGGTCGCCTGCCCGCCCCCAAGGTCGAGCACTTGTTGCCGGCCCCTGAAAAGCCCGAGGACGAGGCGGGCAGCAACCCGGAGAACGTCCAGGCGATGCTCCAGCAGCTCCGCGACACGCTCAATGCGAGCAACGAACAGGCCGCCGAGCAGCGCCGTCAGGAAGAGGTCGAGACAGAGCGGCGGCGCGCAGAGCTGATCGCACAGGCTGAGCAACGCATGGCAGGAGGTGCCGCATGACCAACGTCACCCGAATTCATCCACTTCACCCTGGCCTCAACCTCCGCAACGAGGTCTATGGCGTCCTGTGCTGCGGCGAGGCCATGACCTGTCACGAGATCGCCGCCGAGATCGAGCGATACAGCGGCCAGCGCATCGATAGCGCGCATTTTGCGGCAGCGATCAACCGTCTGCGCCGGATGGGCTACACGATCATCGAGCACGACGACCCGGACGGCGTGCGGTATGAGCTGGTGCAGCCGGGAGGTGCCGCGTAATGAAGCTGATGGCGCACGAACTCAGGCAGGCACGCACCACTCAAGCCGAGCGCGAATCCATGACGCGCGATTGCCGGAACAACATCGATGACGTGCTGTGGCGCGTAACGCTGGTCCGCGAGGCGATGGAGGCGGCAGGCATTCGCCAGGTCGATCTGGCCAATTACCTCGGGATCAGCATCGTCCAGGTAAACCGCTGGCTGCACGGCGTTCGCACGGTTCCGGATCGGTGGCTCAAGCCGCTGGCCGATCTGTTGGAAGGCAACGCAGCGATGGAGGGCGTGGCATGAGCATCATCCAGCGAATTCATGACCGCCTGACGGGCGTGCTGGGCCGGGACTGCCAGGGGAAGCCGCTACGCGCAGGTGATCTTGTAGAGCCTGCCCTCCCTCCAGAGAGGGTCCGAGACTGGGGTCACGGTCAGCACGTCATCACCCGCAAAGAGCCGAACCAGAGAGAATACCCGGGGGCTGTTGAGCTCAGAACCCCCTCCGGTCGCCTTGGGTGCGCACCTCCTTCGAAGCTTCGGAAAATTGACGACAACGACGACGCCAACTGGGCCAACGTCACCGAGGTCACGGGTTGGACGCCGCGCACCGTCGAGCAGCCGAGCGAGGTGGTGACATGAGCGATCCGAAACGCTACGTGGCCACCGCCGGCACTGTCGAGGAAGCCCTGGCCGCCATCGCTAAGTTCCCAGGGATGCTCAACCAGGCATTCCGACGCTGGAAGCGTGTGCGGATGGTGATCGAGGAGGAACCGGAGCGACGCAGCCTCGATCAGAACAGATTGCAGCGGCTGTGGTGCAAAGAGGCAGGCCAGCAAGGGGATATGGCCGCCGAGGAGTATCGCGGCCAGATGAAGCTCCACCATGGCGTTCCCATCCTGCGACGCGACTGCCCGGAATTCGCCGAGAAGTACGGCCGGCTCGTCAAGTGGCGCGCCTATGAGGAGAAGCTGGAGTTCATGCAGGAGCCGTTCGACTTCCCGATCACAAGGTTGATGACCAAAGCGCAGAAGACCGAGTACCTGAACAAGGTCTACACCGACCTGACGGGGCGAGGCATACGGCTGACAGATCCAGAGCTCAAGGGCATCGGCCCGGACCAGTATCGTGAGGTGGCGGCATGAAATACTCCATTTTCCTCTACGCATTTATTGCCTGGCTGTGGGTGGTGCTCACAGTCGTGTGGGCATTTATCGCGCACAAGGCTTGGGTAGACGGAAGCCCGCAGTCGGCCTTTTTGGTGATGTTCGTAGTCGTTTCGTTTGCGGTGCCTGCCTGGTTGTGGGCCGGGATGAATATCCGTCGGGCTTTGAAGGTGGGGAAATGAAAGGCGAGCTGATCAACTTGGTAGCAGCGTATATCTCGGCGGTGAGTCTCGGGTTCTTCACCTGGTCCGCATGGGAGAGCTTTTCGACCGGCCTGATTCCGGTGATATGGGTTCTGTGGCTGTTTCTCGCGCCACTGCAAGCCGGGTTTGTCGTGTTCTTCATTCACCAGTTTTTCAGAGGGCGGGGACAATGAAGCGCACAGCACTCGAACGCCGCACCCCGCTCCGCGCCAAGGCGCCAATGAACCGCAAGCGGGAGAAGCGGCAGCCCGTGCAGAAAGCTCGCAGAAAGAATGCAGAAAGAATGCAGAAAGAATGCAGAAAGCCGGTTTCGAAGCGAGCGGTATCTGACGTTCGTGCGCTCGCTGGCCTGCTGCGTCTGCGGAGCCCCGGCCAACGCCGCCCATCACCTGATCGGCATGTATCAGGCCAGCGGGATGGGGCTCAAGGCGGCTGACAGCCTGGCCATGCCAGTCTGCGATGGCCCCGGGGATACCTGTCACAGACGCATCCATAACGAGGCTTGCCTGCGCTGGCAGCAGCCGATCTTTTTGATCGACACGATCAATACCGGCCTCGACGCATTCCCAGAGGGGTCGATCCATGACGCGCTAATTGAGGCGCGGGACTTCGTGTTAAGCAAGGAGGGCAAGGACTGATGGCCAAGGCAAGCCGGGAGAAGGGCCGCAAGGCTGAAGGCGAAGTGGCTCGCCTGCTGAGCGAGCACTTGGGGCTGATGCTCAAGCGGCGGCTTGGCCAGTACCAGGCTGGCGGTCATGACCTGGACGGCTGGGACGGCGTTTGCGTTGAGGTGAAACGGCATAAACGAGCCACTCAGGGAGATGTGGCCACCTGGTGGCAGCAGACACTGGAACAGTGTGCCGGCAGCGAGACTCCTGTCTTGGCCTATCGGGCGGATTTGCAGCAGTGGAGATTTGTCATCCGTCCCATCGACTGGGGCGGCGCCGTGGCCGAGCCCGCCGAGGTGGACATCGACGGCCTATGTGCGTGGGTCAGGCATGGCCAGCAACTCAAGCTGGAGGTCTCGACCTGATGGAGTGGCGAAAGTTGAGCAACTACTGCATTCGCTCCGAGGACGGGCGATTCAAGATCGCGAAGTGGGTATGCAGTGGCGAGCCGTGGTACCTGCTGAGCGATGGGGACACGACAGTGGGCTGGTATCGGGATGCCAGCAAGGCGAAGAAGGCAGCGGAGGAACTGCGGTGATCACGAACGACGCACGACAGGCATGGGCGCTGGCTCGAGATGACGGTCTCCGCAGCCAGTCCGAGGTCACGCGAGAGCAGCAGGAGCTGGGGTGCACGGTCGATACGTCAGTCAGGGGCGGGCAGGGCGCTGCTGTGGGCGCCGAGTATGCCCGCATCCTGCACTGCATCGAAGCATTGCCGATCCCGGCCAGGGCGGTGGGAGATGCTCTCAACGCGCGGGGTGTCATCAATGCCCAGGCGCTCGAGCAGGCCCAGTCACTCGGGGCGTTGTCCGCCGCTCAGATGGTTGGCAGGCGCATGCCAGGCTATCCCCGATGGAAGCCGGAGAAGCAGCGCATGCTCTACTACGTGGCGCTGGCGGCGATGGAACGGGCTTGGGTCGAGTTGTACGCGATTCCCGAGGCGCTGGATAGTAAAGGCAATCCCGAAGGGCGCACGCTCGACAAGCCGTGGAAGGTGCAGAAGTACATTCGAGGCAAGTTGGGGCAGCCGATCAAGGCCGAGCACTGGAATCGCGACTGGGGTGATGCATGGAGGATGCTGCTGACCGCGATCTATGAGCAGGATGCGGCGGGACAGGATGCTGTAGAGCGCTGCGTCGGCGAAATGCGCGAATGGCAAAAGGCGGGGTGATTTGCTTATTTAGTGTCGAGCGCTATTGCACATGGCAAGATATTGGGTTAAATTTCCCATAATGGCGCGAACTTCGTTCACCAGATCGCGTCAATCAGCCTCCCATGGCTGGGAAGATGTGTCACCTCGCCACCTTCATACGTGTTGCTGGCGGGTTGCTGACAGGGGAAGCAAGGATCAAAGTTTGGTCGCGGAGAACCTTGCTATCCCCTCCTTCAAAGCCTCGCCCTCACCGGCGGGGCTTTTCGCATCAGCCAATTACGCTGGAGATGCCCAATTGCCTCGGGGTAGCCAATTACGCTGGGGTTATGGCGAATTGCCTCGGGGTAGCCAATTACGCTGGGGTTATGGCGAATTGCCTCGGGGTAGCCAATTACGCTGGGGTTATGGC
>NZ_JAJQTQ010000028.1 GCF_029081005.1 Halomonas elongata
AAGTACCGGGAGCGAAACGTGATCGAACGTGGCTTCGGCTGGGTTAAGGAACTACGGCGCATCGCCACCCGATACGACAAGCTCGCCAGTAGCTTTAGTGCCATGGTATGTCTGGCTTGCATAGACCGTTGCCTGCGTGCTGACTTTTCAGACAAAACCTAAGACACTTTATGATCACCTTGAGCTGATTGCTGAGGCATCCAGCTCTGAATCTGACTTCCCACAGGGTTGAATCTTTTCTCGAATCACTAATCACTTTGCTGCCCCTTCCAGATCAGCATAATGAACAGGCATGGGGTCACTCGAGTCCCCATGCCTGTTTAAAGCCATCCAACAATATATACGACGGCCAGCTCCATCTCGCCAAATAAGCCCCTCCCCTCTACTTGGTCAAGTCGTTAGGCTGATCCGTGATTCATGGAAGATCATCCATTAACCAAGTATGTCGGAACACCTCTGCTCCCCCTAGCTTGACAGCACATCTACACTCAGGAGTTATTGTTCGGCTTCGGCTTCGGCTTCGGCTTCGGCTTCGGCTTCGGCTTCAGCCTCTCCCTCGGCTGAGGCAAGCATATAATAGCCGTCCGTTTTCGCTACATCTGAATAAACGCCATACGCTCCTGTGCCAGCCACAACGAGTGCAATCACCGGCACACTATAGGCAATGCCGCGTGATAACTTCTCGAGCAATGAGTGTCGTTTATCATTATCCATCATCATGCCTCCTCGATGACCTCGCCTGCGTACAGCAGAGCCATTCGTTCCATGTTGGATGTCGACGCCAGCGGGCGTCTGGCTGCCTCATGCACGATTGCCCTTGGCCATCAAATACAGCGCCAATAGCAATAGAGTGACCTGGAACATCATTCCGCCCAACGGGTGCTCCGGCGTCGCCATGAAGTGCCATTGCCCCCAATGCTCCATGAAGATGGCCCCCAGCAGGATCGGCACGGTGAACAAAGCGCCAAGCCGCGTAACCAGATCGCCCAGGGGACCGGCGATCCAGCCACCCACCAGTACCAGTAAACCGGCGGCCAGCTCTCCTAGTGCTACAGCTCCTCCGATCACGACAGGGAGATTCATGATCTGGGCAAAACCCTCGATGCCAGTGCCCATGAACTTATCGATGCCGGTATAGAGGAAGACGCTTGCCACCGCCGCCCGCAGCAGCCAGTGCGCCGCGGGTAATGTGGTGGCGGTGTACTGTTGATCGTTGCTGAACTGATTCATGCGCAGATTCTCCTCTCTCGAAAGACAGCCAGTCACAAGTCGGTCTCCTCACTATAGCTGTCCATTCATGCCCTGGACTTGGCAACGATGTTGTCGAACCTTGGGAGTGAAGCCCTCTTGAGCACTTACCAGGACTTCTTCCCCCATACGGCCAGCTTACGGCCTATAGGGTTTGGTCGCTCACCGATGAGGATCCTTACACGGCTTCATCACTACTCCGCAACGCGTGCCCCTTTCATCTCGTCATCTGCATTGTGCTGCCCTAACAAGCCGCAGCGGCCTTCTCCCCCATGCTCACCACCTTCCACAGGAGTTCCTGCTCCCATCGGCGACAGCCCTGCCATGTTTAGCTGTTTCGATCCATAAGCCGACAAATCATGTAAGGAATAGGGCCGACATTCGACTACAGAGAAGACTTGCTGCCTTTGGGAACCCGATGTCCGAACATACTGCATCCGGTACAACAAGCCTCCCCACGGTAGAAGGACTGATGAAGGTCCTGAACGCTCCCGAGGGAGAACTGGGGATACGCAACATGTCCCTCATGGCCGACACAGGCCTGGCCCATCACCATATCTGGCTAGAGAGGGATGATATCGATTGGGTAGCCCGCCTGCCCAAGCAGAGCCAACTCGGGCTTTCCACTCGCGACAACCTTCATCACCAGGCGGCGTGCTTTGCCCGGGCGGCCAAGAGTGGACATACCCCAGAGCTTCAGAAAGTGCTTCCCCCATCGCAGGAACTCCCGCGAGGCGGCTTGTTGGTCAGCGCCATTCATGGACGTCCCGCTCGCCTTCCCGAGGACCTGCCGGCCATTGCCGAGGCGCTGGCAGCCTTACATCGTCTCGATCTCCCCTCGATGGAATCACGCCCACCTATTGCCTCTCCAGCAGATGCTTGGGGGACCATGCGAGAGGAGATAGAGCGCCAAGCCCTATGGCTGTCAGAGGCTGATCTTGACGATGGCGCCTTCCAGCTCATCCAGCAGCTACTCCGGGACCTCCCCGTCCGTCTCCCCGACGAGGTCCGCAGTTTGATCAGTTTTGACGCCCATCCAGGCAATTTCTTGATCACCGACTCAGGGCACGCGGTACTGGTGGATCTAGAAAAATGCCGCTATGGGTTACCAGGTTTCGATTTAGCACATGCCAGCCTCTATACCTCGACTACTTGGGATATTCACCATCAAACCGAGCTCGATATCGACCAGATTGCCGCGTTCTACCGACATTGGCAGCAATGGTTTGGTCGTGCTTGCCACCCCCAGACACTACTCGCCTGCCGCAAAGCCATGTGGCTCTGGTCTCTGACCTGGTGTGCCAAGTGGCAAACCCAGCATGACATGCCCCAAGACAGGGAAGCCCAAGGCGAGGATTGGTCTGCCGAGCTCAGTGCGGACTCGCTCGTAACTCATGTCCGAGATCGGGCCGCACACTATCTCGACCCACAGGTAATCCGACGCATCCGAGATGAATTCCCGACATTACGCGACATCCTGAACCACTGAACCTGCACCACAAGGAATGCCGTTATGCGATCGATCTTCACGCTTGCCACACTGATGGTGGCCACCCTGCTTGCCGGCCCCTCGATGGCCGCCCCGGCACCCGACGACTGGAAGACCGTCCTGTCAGAAGCCCGCGGCCAGACCGTGTACTGGAATGCCTGGGGAGGCGACGTCCGGACCAACGACTACATCGACTGGGTCAATCGGCAAGTGCAAGCGAAATACGGCGTGGACGTCGTTCACGTCAAGGTGGACGATACCGGGGTGGCGGTCTCGCGGGTGCTGGCCGAGCAGACGGCCGGCAACCGCCGGGACGGTAGCGTGGACCTCATCTGGCTCAACGGGGAAAATTTCGCTGCGATGCGCGAGCACGACCTGCTCTTCGGCCCCTTTGCCCGACACCTGCCGAACTTTTCCCTCACTTACCCGGAGCACAACCCCGAGGTGGTGACCGACTTCACACTTCCCACCGACGGATACGAGTCACCTTGGGGAAAGGCACAGATCACCTTCTATTACGATAGCGCCCGGATCGCATCCCCGCCTCGCAGCATCGAGGCGATCCTTGACTGGGCGCGTCACCATCCCGGGCGCTTTACCTATCCTCGGATACCCGACTTCACGGGCAGTACCTTCCTCAAGCAGGCCCTGCTCTCCCTGACCGCGAATCCGGAGCCGCTCTATGCTCCCGTCGAGGAGAGTGACTTCGAGAGCGTGACAGCGCCGCTATGGGACTACCTCGAGGCGTTGCATCCGCACCTGTGGCGCGACGGGCGCCAGTTCCCGGCCAACGGCCCCGCCATGCGCCGCTTGATGGCCGATGGCGAGCTGGATCTGGCCTTCACCTTCAATCCCTCCGAGCCGGCCGCCGCCGTCGACGACTTCGAGCTCCCACCCATGACCCGCAGCTATGTCCTCGATGGCGGCACGCTGGGCAATGTGCACTTCGTGGCCATCCCCGCCAACTCGCCCCACAAGGCAGGCGCCATGGTCGTCGCCAACTTTCTGCTTTCCCCTCGCGCCCAGGCTCACAAGCAGGATATCACCGTCTGGGGGGACAGGACCGTGTTGGATGTCACGCGGCTCGACGACCCGGCCAGGAAAGCCTTCGCCGCGACGTCGGACAATCCAGCGTTGCCACCTCGGGGCGCCTTGCAAACGACGCTCCCCGAACCGCATCCCAGTTGGATGACGGCTCTGCAGGAAGAATGGCGCAAGCGCTATATAAGAGAGTAGGGGCCTGCCCTCGTGATCCTCAGACTCACGCCATCATTCATCATCGTGCTTCTGGTCGGTCCTATCGTGGCAGGCTTGGGAATGGCCGTGCTCCCTGCGTTCGGTTATTTGCCGGCCCTGGGCGGACAGGCATTAAGCCTGACGCCCTGGCAGGACTTGCTGGCCCAGCCGGGACTCGCCCGCTCGGTCATCCTGAGCTTCACCACAGGACTGGTCACCACGGCGGTATCCGTTGTCGTGGTCCTGCTGTTCCTGGCGGGCGTCGCCGGGACTCGCCTGGATCGCTGGATACAGCGCCTGGTTTCGCCCTTGCTCTCGGTACCGCATGCCGCCGCAGCGTTCGGCCTGGCCTTCCTTATCGCCCCATCCGGCCTGATCGCCAGGTTCGTTTCACCGGGCCTGACAGGGTGGGAACGCCCACCGGACTGGCAGATCGTGCAGGATCCCTGGGGCATTTCGCTGATGGCCGGCCTGATTCTCAAGGAATTGCCCTTTCTGCTGCTGATGAGCCTGGCCATGCTGCCCCAGCTCGATCCAGTGCGACGTACCCAGATGGCACGTTCCTTGGGCTATCACCCAACCCTGGCATGGCTCAAGGTCGTCACCCCAGCCCTCTATCCACTGATCCGACTGCCGATTTTCGCGGTTATTGCCTATGCCTCCTCCGTCGTGGACGTGGCCATGATCCTGGGGCCCACAATGCCACCAACGTTGGCGGTCTCGATTCTGAGCTGGTTCCACGATCCCGACTTGTCACGACGCTTCATGGCCTCGGCCGGCGCCTTGTTGCAATTGGGCGTCACCGCCATGGCCCTGCTGACATGGTGGATGCTGGAACGGGGGATCCGATATCTGGGCTATCGCTGGGTCATGAACGGTCATCGACGCCGCGGCGATGCCATGCTGCGCAACACGGGCAAGATCCTGATTCTGCTGGCGACACTCACCGCCTTCATCGGCCTAGGAAGCCTCGCCCTCAACTCGGCAGCAGGTTTCTGGCACTTTCCCGATCTCTTGCCCCAGGGCTTCACGCCTCGGCATTGGCAGCATGCCCTGCCTGAACTGAGCGTTTCGCTCATCACGACGCTCGTGGTCGCCATCATCTCGACACTCGCGGCGCTGATTCTCGTGCTGGCGGCACTGGAGAACGAGCAACGTACCGGTCGTCGCCCTTCCGAGGCTCGTCTTCAGTCAGCCCAAGGCTTACTCTATCTGCCACTGATCGTGCCCCAGATCGCCTTCCTGTTCGGCCTGGCGGTGGTACTGGAATCGCTAGGTATTCGCATCCCCTCGGTGATGGTCGTCTTCGGTCACCTGCTCTTCGTGTTGCCCTATGTCTTTCTAGCACTGTCCGAAGCCTACCGACGCTTCGACCCACGCTGGCTGCACCTCGCCGCTTCGCTGGGCACAAGCCAGAACGCGGCCTTCTGGCGCATACGTTTCCCCATGCTGCTAGGGCCGATCCTGACCGCCATCGCCGTCGGACTGGCCATTAGCATCGGCCTGTACCTACCAACCCAGCTGCTGGGTGCCGGTCGACTCCCCACGGTCACCACCGAGGCGGTAGCACTGGCCGCCGGAGGCAGTCGCCGGATCATCGGCGTCTGGGCACTGACGCAGGCCTGCCTCCCCTTGCTGGGCTTCATCCTTGCCCTGGGCCTACCTCGGTTACTCTGGGCGAGGCGCCAAGGCATGAAAGGAACACTATGACGCATCGACTCACTCTGGAACAGGTACGTCTCTCCCTACAGCACCGAGCGCTGGTCGAACTTGATGCGACCATTGGCCCCGGTGAAGTCCTGACCATCATGGGCCCGTCAGGCTCGGGCAAGTCCTCGCTGCTAGCCTGGGTAGCGGGCTTTCTCAACCCTGTCTTCACGGTCAGCGGGCGAGTGCGACTGGATGGGTGCGACATCACGCGACTCCCCGCCGAGCAGCGCCGCATCGGGCTCTTGTTTCAGGATGCCATGCTCTTCCCGCATCTATCCGTGGAGGGCAATCTGCGCTTCGGCATGCCACGCCATACGCCCGATAAGGCGGCACGCATCCAGACGGCCCTCGAGGAGATCGGACTGCCCGGCTTTGGCGATCGCGACCCGGCCACCCTGTCGGGCGGCCAGCAGGCCCGAGTGGCCTTGATGCGGTTACTGCTTTCCGACCCTTGTGCGGTTTTGCTCGACGAGCCCTTCTCCAAGCTCGATGCTCATCTGCGCCACGAGATGCGCCAACTGGTTTTTGGACATCTGCACAGAGCGAAGCTACCGAGCCTGCTGGTGACCCATGATCGGGAGGATGCTGCCGATGCTGCTGGCCGTGTGATCGAACTAACGAATTGAACACTTCGCGGCTATCGTCGCTGACGACCTTTGCCAGTGCAGCGTATGAGCGTCAAACCCATGGACCAGCTTCGGCTTGATGATGGCAAAATACGGTGAGATATCGAAGTCCTTGGGCGTGAACAGCGAATAGTGACGGCGACGCCAGAGCGTTCCCGCCGGTGTTTGCCCTACGGGTAATGGCAGAATCGGGTAGTTCACCGCCTGGAATGCTTGAGCAATCAAGGTGGAACAGATCGCGCGCGTGGGATCCCCACTGCCGAGACCAAGCATGTAACGTCGCCACCCAGAGGGCACCGGGGGAAGCGGCAACAGATAACGCGCCAGGTCGAAGAGGTTACGAAGATCATAGCGTTGACCGACCCGCTGACACACATACTCGACCAGTTGCTCTATCTCTCCCGGCCTTAACCCCACCGGGCGGCAGATACGTACCGCATCTCTGGCATATGTCTCGGTACCCACGAGCCTGACACCCTCGGAAAGATCCGCCTCGACGAAACATTCCCCCCGTGTTACCCCAAACCGTTGCCGGCAGGCAGCCTCGCCGACGTAGAGCGCCGCATGTGACCACGTTGACTGGGTAAGGTACTTAATCACCGTGCTGATCCGCGAGGATCCATCCACCAGCAGTACATCACCCGGCATCAGGCAAGCTTGTACATCCCCTTCATCCGGTAGTCTCTCCCGCAGCCATGGCCTCGGGCAGGACAGCCAGCAGCTCAAAACATATCCACAACCGTGCAGGCTCATCATGGCGCACTCCATCATCCGGAACGAACGGTCCTACCGGTCGCAAAGGCATCTCTCTATATATTTTTGTCCTCGGCGAGGTGCCCTTCCTTACGCCTCTTCCCATATTTTCTGTGTGAGGCATGGGTTGGCTGTAAGGATTCGGGAGCATCCACGACCAAGGGTGAGGCGGCTGTCAGAAAGAAGCAGGGCGACCTTGCTTTCAGCCCCTTTTATCTAACTGGCAAAAGAGAGGGACCTATGAGAATCATGAGCCTCAAGTCTGCAACGACAATCCTTGCCCTACTGGCAGGCTTGTTCATGTCCACTTGGACGTTGGCCCTGGAAAAGGAACCTTTTACCAAGGAACGCTTCGATAAATTGCAGGAGCAAGGCTCCACCATTCTTGTAGATGTCAGTGCTACATGGTGCCCTACCTGTCAGCGACAGCATGAGATACTGGATAAATACAGAGAAGAAAATCCAAATTCGGGCATTACCATGCTGACCGTGGACTTTGACAATCAAAAAGAGTGGGTCAAGCACTTCAAGGCACCTCGTCAATCCACGCTCATCCTGTACAAGGGGACGAACCAAGTCTGGTTCTCGGTTGCGGAAACTCGCCAGGAGAAGATCTTCGAAGCGCTCGATAACGTGAAGGTGGAAGAAGGATGACCTTGGAGCTAACAGTCCTTCCATTGGCGCTATTAGCAGGGATACTGAGTGTCCTTTCCCCTTGCGTATGGCCTCTTGTGCCTGTTGTGATGGGTTCTGCCGTCAGTAGCGGTCGATTTGGCCCATATGCCCTCGCGCTTGGTCTGAGCCTTTCCTTCGCTCTGGCGGGAACCCTGCTCAGCTTTATTCTTGTCAGCCTGGGCCTGGATCCTGAGCTGTTCCGATATTTCGCCGCTGTGCTGCTGCTTGCAGTGTCATTGCCACTAATTATCAAGTCCCTGGGCGAGTGGCTGTCACTAAAACTCTCAACCCTCACCTCTCGCTTTGATATCAACATGAGTGGAGAAGGTGGCTGGAAAGGCCAGCTAGGTATTGGTTTACTTCTGGGACTGGTGTGGTTGCCCTGTGTTGGCCCAACACTGGGAGCTGCCATTGCGCTTGCCTCGATGGGGCAGGACATGGTGACGTCATTCCTGGTCATGCTGTCCTTCGGTCTGGGGACAGGGAGTATCTTGCTGATCTCGGGACTACTATCAAGCAAGGCATTGTCAAAGTGGCGGCCACAGATGATGCAGCGTGCAGGACAAGGCAAGGTATTTCTGGGATGGATGCTGTTGTTCCTTGGTTTTTTTGTACTAACAGGAATTGACAAGCTTCTTGAGGCCTGGGCACTGACATGGCTGCCGGACTGGGCAATCACCCTCTGAAGCCTCTCAAGGACGGGAGTGTCACAGGCACTCCCTTCTTTCAATCTTAGCCGGCGTTGACCCACTGAGCTCGAGCCTTGCCCGCCACACCAGTGGCAGATCCTCCAGACATTCTTGCCCACATTTTTTTTGTAGGACACTGTAAGGTTCCAGGGTACGGCACGACACAATGGGTATCAGCCATGGATCTTACAACCCATCATGCCCAACTGCTCTCCTGTCAGCCTCATCATTCCGGTGCTCGACGAAGCCAGCACGATCGACACCTTGTTGGACTCCCTGACACAGCAAGGTGCACGGGATGTCGTGATCGTGGACGGTGGCAGCCGAGATGCTACGCGAGTCAAGGCGCAGCAATGGGGCGTCAGAGTACTCTCGAGCGCCCCAGGCCGGGCTCAACAGATGAATCATGGTGCCCGACAGTCAGCAGGAGATTATTTGCTCTTCCTGCATGCCGATACGCGATTGCCAAATGACGCGCTTGCATCGATTCATACAGCTCTCACCTCTGGACGGTACTGGGGCCGCTTCGATGTCCGTATCGATGGCCAGCACCCGCTCCTGCCAGTGATTGCCACTGCCATGAATCGACGTTCTCGCCTCACTGGCATCGCCACTGGCGATCAGGGAATCTTCATGATACGTGAGGTCTTCGAGAAAGTCGGTGGATTTCCGGAACAACCGCTACTGGAAGACATCGAGATGTCAAAACGGTTGAGACAACTAAGTCGTCCTGCCTGTCTGAAGAAACGCGTCGTCACAAGCGGTCGCCGCTGGGAACGCAATGGCGTCTGGTCCACGGTCTGGCTGATGTGGAGGCTTCGCTATCGCTACTGGCGGGGCGTCCCAGCGGAACGACTGGCGACTGCATATTCTCATGTCCGCTGACATCCCTCTTGGCGACTTTCCACTCGCCATCCTGGCCAAGGCCCCAATACCTGGAAAGGCCAAGACACGACTGATTCCCAGTCTCGGTGCACGAGGCGCCGCTGAGTTCCATGAAGATCTGGTTCGCCACACGCTGACGGTCGCTTGTGGCGCTACCCCTTCCCATCGCATCACGCTTTGGACGGCCCTGGCTCCTTTTCATCCTCTATTTCTTGAGCTCGCCCATGAGCACGACATTGCACTGAGCCCTCAGCCCCCTGGCGACCTAGGGATACGTATCTACCAAGCCCTCTCCCGGCTGCCCGGACCGGGACTCTTGATCGGCACCGACTGTCCCACACTGACGCCAGCACTTTTGCTACGCTGCTACCATGCCTTGGCCAATGCCGACGCGGTCTTCCTGCCAGCCGAGGATGGAGGTTATGGTCTCGTGGGCGTTCAATCCCCCGACATTCGACTATTTCACGATGTACCCTGGGGAACCAGTCGAGTAATGGGCACTACACGCGAACGCGCCGCAGCGCTCGGATGGCGCATTGCCTGTCCTGCCACAGTATGGGATATCGACCGCCCCGAGGATCTCTCCCGATGGGCAAGCCAATGCACTGAACGGCAACCGACGCATCATGAGGGGAAAAACATCGCCTTTAGAAAAAGACCATAGTGACGGAAAGACCTGTCCTCAGGTTACGGAATAGTATCTGTCCCTGGAGGATGATCCACTGTCTCATAACAAGACGCGATATCATGCCTCCTTTTATCTATAGGGAACGCTTATATGTCTCAAGACTCGACTCTCAAGGCCGGAGAGCCTTCGGAGCCACTGACGCGAACGGAACGCCTCACAGCCTTGAGACCCCGTCTCATATCCTTTTCCCGTCTTCACCTTCGAGACAATGCGCTGGCCGAGGATACCGTTCAAGAGGCCCTGATGACGGCCCTCGAAAAAAGTGAGAGCTTTGCCGGTCTTTCAGGGTATGAAACCTGGGTCTTTGGCATCCTTAAATACAAGATACTCGACGCACTACGCGAGCAGAAACGCCGTGGCACCTGGCAACCCTTGGAGACAGAGGGCGATGACGAGTCAATCGATAGACTCTTCCAGCAGAATGGCAGATGGCAGGAGACCGCACGGCCAGCATCATGGGGAGAACCTGACACCCTGTTCGAAAATGAACGCTTCTGGCAAGTCTTCGATGCATGCATGATTAGCCTGCCTGACAATATCGCCCGCGTTTTCTCGCTGCGCGAGCTCATGGGGCTGTCTACTGAGCAGATCTGCCAGGAAGTCGGCATCAAGGAAAACAATTGCTGGGTCATCCTCCATCGAGCTCGCCTGCGCCTTCGCTCATGCCTGGAAAAGGGCTGGCTAGAGGAGAACAACTCATGATGATGTGCCGAGAGGCAACTCGCCTCATGTCCCTGAAACAAGATCGTCGCCTTACGTTGTCAGAGCGTCTGTCGCTTCGTATCCATCTGATGATGTGCGATCCCTGCCGACAGTGCCACCATCAGTTCGCCTTGATGCATCAGCTCGGTGAACGTTTCGAGGCAGCGCTGGAACGACCACCTGAAACCACTCGAGGTAGCGAGCGGGACAGCCATGACTAGATAACTGACAGCATACTGTAAGGTCCTCCATCTCGATACGACAAAGTATCTCCTCCCTTCGAATCGAGACTATCCATGTGAGGACCCTTGATGTTCCTACGCCGCAGCTGCAAAGCCGCCACACGCCTGATGTCACTGAAACTCGAGCGTCGTCTGATGTTTAGTGAGCGACTCTTGCTTCGCTTACATCTTCTAGTGTGCGCCCCATGCCGTCAATGTGATCGTCAGTTCACCCTGATGCACCAAATGAGTCAACATTACGTTAGGCGGAAAATCCAGCCTCCTCGCTTTGAACCGGATGATGACGACAATGACCTACCCCACTGATCATGCTCCTTACATATTTACAAGCTGTAATTTCCGCAATAGTTCAAGAGAACCAGAATCGCTCATAATGCATGGTCCATATGGAGACTCATCATGATACCTTCATTATCAAGGATGGCGGTTTTGCTACTGACCAGTGGCTTTACCGTAACGGCCTCGGGAAATCCACATTTTAGTGCTGACGAGATCATGACATGGTCCTCCCGTAGCTTCAGCGGGGAAACCGACTATCAACTCATTGAGCAGAATGGATACAAAGTCCTTCAAGCACAATCTAGAGGTAACGCCTCGGCCCTATACCTGGAACAGGAAATCAACCTGACCAATACCCCCTATATCCAGTGGTGCTGGAAAGTCAGTAACGTGTACCCAGGACTTGATGAAACAACAAAACAAGGTGACGACTATCCCGCCCGCGTTTATGTCGCCAGGAAAACAGGGCTATTACCTTGGCAAATCGAGTCAGTGAACTACGTATGGGCCTCCAGCCAGCCCATAGGGGCAGACTGGATCAACGCTTTTACCGATCGCGCCCACCTTCTCGCCCTGCAAAGTGGTGGGAGTAAAGTCGGCGAGTGGGTTGCCGAAGCACATGACGTCAGTGCAGACTATGCCAAATTGTTTGGCAAGAAAGTTGACCATATCGATGGAGTGGCTTTAATGAGTGATGGTGACAATGCCAGCGTCAATGCCACAGCCTGGTTCACACATATTGCCTTCTCTTCCAGTGCTTCACTACCCGAGTGTCCTTCTTCGTAAAAGGTGGCTTGCCCGCTCAGGCTGGATAGCCTGAATGACGCTGGCTACAAGCCACTCTCATCGATACCGGAAACGTCTCCAGGCACAATCGTTTACTCCGTCTCCGAGACAGCCCGCTCTGCAATCGCGGAGAAAATCGCATCCAGCTCCTGGCCAATCTTCTCAATGGCGCCTTCCTCTGTTGCCGCTTCGTAAGGGGAAAGCACGTAACTCGGCTCCTTCCAGGAAAGCGTCGCACTACCATCCTTGTTCTCAGTGACATAGAAGCGCATCGGCGCCTCGATCATGGCAGGTACGCTGAATCGCAACAGTCGCACTGCATAATCATTGCGAAAGACACCGACCACACGGTTCCCCGGAATCGTCACATCACGTTGAGCCGCTGCTTCTGTAGGGCCAGCCTCGGTGACGACAGCCATTCCTTCAGCATCAACCGCCTCCTTGAGGGATGTCAGTAATGCCTCATAACCCAGGGACGTATGCGTCACTTCCCAGCCTTCTTTCGGCCAATGTGTATCGGCCGCCACGGGAGACGTCAGTACCACAACCAGTCCAAAGGCCATGCAACGCTGTATCCATTTCATGCTATCTCACTCCTCTTATCCGCTTGGGGGCGTGCCGACTGCTCCCAGTGCCTCAGTGTCGAAGGGTGTACCCCGAACGTGGCGGGTAGGCCGATATCCAGTGACTCTGCCAATAGCCCCAGGATGGCCATGTGATGGATCGTATGGCTGGTCAGGAACGCGAGTTCGCGCGCCAGGCTGCTGGCCAATACCTGGCAATCACTGCCGTCAACAGGATAGTCGATGCTCAGTTCCTCTGACGGTGGCGCCCCACCCAGTCGGGCCAGGCACATATCGATATCCTCCAGACGCGCGCGTGCCTCAGCAGGCCACTGCTCTAATGTCACCTCACGACGCCTCCGCTCATAGTCGACACGTCCTCCCATGGCCCCACTCAACAACGCGTCATAATGATCGATGATATGGCGCAGATGCCGACCAATACTGTGGCGTCCACCACTTCCCAGGGAGCAGCAATAGTCGGTGGGTGTCAGGTCTTCGATGAATTCGCGTAGTTGCGACAACGCCAGCCGGTTCTCCACGACCAAGCCAGCCAGTGGCGCCATGGGCCTGTCATCGTCTTGCATCATGGTGAGTCCCCTTCTCGGTCAGGGTCGTGCACACAGCAGAATAAGAGACAGCGGGCCAGCATTCGCTCGACCCGCTGCTGGGTCGTGCCACGTTTCTTACTCTTCTGCTTCTGCCTCAGCTTCTGCTTCAGCCTCTCCCTCAGCCTCAGCTTCACCTTCGGCTTCAGCCTCTCCCTCAGCTTCAGCCTCGCCTTCAGCTTCGGCTTCTGCCTCGGCTTTCTCACTTTGGGCTTCGGCAAGCATCAAGGGCGCCTCCTGTCCGCTGGAATACATCGACTCCCCGGGCGTCTCGCTGGCCACGGCCTGCACGGCCGCACCGCTAGCCACCAGCACCAGCGCCGGGGCCGTGTAACCCAGTTGACGACTGAGGCGACTCAGCAGGCTGCGTCGATTCTCGTTTTGTTGTGTCATGGGTTGCTCCTTTCCACTCTATTGGCATGAACGGCATGCCCTCGCATGCCGAGTGCAGTGGCGCCCTTCCACCGGGCGGCGCCTGTACGGACGGCTCATAGTCGAGCATCCGTACTCTGCTCGGAGGGAGTTGCTGTCATCCCCTCATTCAGGGCAGGGCGGGCAGCCCTCCCGTTTTCGACACGGCGTGTTGATAGTGACTCGAGCCAATCGCTCAGGCTCTCAAGCGAGCTTTCTCCTGCCAGGCGATAACAAGGTACAGCAGTCAGCCAAGCGGCCAATGCCTGCACACCCGTCCCATCCAAGGGGCTTTCATCATGCGTGCACAGCCGTGGCAACAAGGTGGTCAGAACGTCGAGACTTGACAGTAGGGAGGTTGGCTCGTTGGTCGTTTCATCCTCGATCACCAACAATCCACGCAGCGTGACCGCCGCGAGGCAGGAGGTCGACTCGGTCTCGATGTTGTTGGGAATAGGCAGTGCCAAGGGCTCGACCTGGCCTGGCATCGACAACACCAGGCGAGCACCCCGGCAAGAGGGTGCCCCGACCACGCCATGCAGCGCACGCAGTACGTCGTCGCCATATTTCTCCTCAGAAAACAGGCAGAGGACTCCCTCTCCCGCACCAGTCATCAACACATCGACATCCACCGATGGGCGGCCGACCTCAGCCGCCTGGCGCAACAAATAGGAAATCAGCGCCGGCATTACCTGGTCGAGGGTTAGCCGGGTGGCGACCAGTGCCTGGTCGGTTGCCAAGGCATACCCGCCGTGCGGCTCGCTCAGTACCGACAGGCGTTGCCCCCTCCCCGGTTCATCACCTTCAAGCGGCGACAGATACGCCGCCCAGTCCGCTGACAGTCGCTCCATGGCGGCATCGCTTCCGGCCTCCAGGATCCAATGCTTGCCATCAATGTCGAGCCGCATGGCGCTACCAGACTGGTGAAGAGGCATCGAGGTTGATGTCGTAGGCACTTCCTCAGCAGCGGGAGGGATTGAATCGGCCCCGCAGGCCTGGCAGAGAAGCCCCGCTTGACACCATTCCTCCAGCGTCGTCCACACGTCGCGTCGCACCGTCGAGTCGTCGGGAACCTCTTCCCCCCGAAAGGCCTGTACCAGGGTGTCGGCGATGGCATCCAGGTCCAGCCCCTCGGTCGCCAGCAGCCAGATCATGGCGGCCGTCTCGTTGGGTCGGTAGATGTCGCCCGTATCCGTGGCATAAAGGGCCAGTTGGTCACCTTCGACCAGTTCCGCCACACGTCGACGCTTCAGCGTCGGCTTGTCGATAGGCCGCCCTGCCATGCCCTCGGCCAGTTGAAAGTCGGCCGGGCTTGGCAGGGCAAAGAACGGCAGGTAGCGTTCCGGCTCTCGCGAAGGCCACAAGGGCGTGAAAAGACCGGCCCGGGATTGTTCGGCTTGCACGTCGGCCAGCACGGATTCGACATCAGCCGATACGGTCTCGTGGCTTCCGGGAATATCGACCAATGAGATCAGGTCACGGACCAAGTCTCCCTTCACGGCTGCCTCAATACGCCCGCCATTGTCCGGCGCCGCGCAGATGCCCAACGACGGGCTGAGGTTGCACTCCAGGATCCAGGGCTTGAGCGTATCGTCCACCAGACAGTCCAGCCCCAGTAGCTCATAGCAGCCCCGAGGATCCCCCCCGACTCTGGCAGTCTGCCGGCGCATGGCACCGACGGCCGACAGCACGGTCAGTGTCACGAGGTCCTCTATCCGGGAAAAGAGCGCCGTATCGTCATGCCCCTGCTCCCGTAACCCGGCTCGATAGCGCTCCAGGTCGATGAACTCCACCGGCACTTCTGCTCGGTCGTTCAGCGCATTGATGTCCGGGTTGGTCAACTGACTGAAGGGGTTGTCCGCATCCTCGGGATCCCAGGGTTCGGAGGCCAGCTTGGCAAAGCCCTGTCGATAGAGATAGACGCGCAAAGGCTCCAGACCAGCAATCAGGACATAAAGCCTGAGCACATACTTATGCCCGCGTATCGTGTGAGGGTGGTCCAGGTACTCCTGCACCAGCCAGTTCGGGGCCAGGGGGACATCGGTTGCCTCGCGCAGCACCCTTATTCCCTTGCCCTTGGACGCGTTGGTGGGCTTGAGGATCCAGCGCCCACCGCTCTCTGCCGCCGCGTCTTGCAACGCATGATAGTCGCGTGGCATCGAGTAGGAGCGAGGAAAGAAATCCAGGCGCTGAACGTCGCCACCGCTCTCCCGTATGCGTTCTCGCAGAGCCATCAGGCCATCGGCCAGCCGACTCTTCACCGTCAGCGCCGCATTCCCCGGAATATGATTCAACTTTCGCCGCGGGGACGCCCGGCGAAACTGCGCGGCCCCAGGCATCCCCGTCACCCAACCGGCATCCCAATGCTGCTCGTCACCTTGCTCCCAGCCCAGCGATTCCAGGGCTTCGCGAAAGAACGTGTCTTGTTCAGCCTCGCGCTTTCCGCCGAGCCAGAAGCGTCGTATCGAAGTAGTCTGCTCTGTCATCCTGCCCCTCACCGCTCGAGATTATCGTTGTAGAGAACCGGCGCCTGTAGATTCAGTCGTCCGATACCGCGCTTCCTTACACTAGCGATAGCATCCAATGCAGAAATTGTCGTCGACTTGATTTCTGGACCAGTCGATCCTAAATTGTCAGGCATGACACGCGGACGCCCACTCGCTTTCAATCCAGATGAAGCCACCAGTACCGCCATGCAGGTTTTCTGGACTCACGGGTACGGCCAGACGTCCACCCGGGGCCTGCTCAAGGCCATGCAGATCTCACGAAGCAGCTTCTACCAGGTCTTCGGGAGCAAGGAACAGTTGTTCCTCGAAGCCCTTGAGCGCTATCGCGCAACGCTGATCGAACGATTGAGGCGCCGACTGGCGATCGCCCCGTCGGCTCAATCTTTCCTGGAGACACTCTTCCTCGATACCGCCGGGGAAGCTAGCAGCGACCGTGCATCCCTGGGGTGTCTCATCTTCAACTCAGTGGGCGAAATCAATCAGTTAGACCCTGCAAGTTCCGTGGCAGCTCGCGACAGCATGGCCGCCATCACCGATCTATTTCGCGAAGCGGTCCTGCAAGGCCAAGCCGACGGCAGTATCACAGCGGCACACGATGCCGACACTCTCGCCCACTATCTAACCCTGAGCATGGCGGGGTTACGTACCCTGCTGAAAACAGGAGGCGACGGGCATCAGGCTCAGGCCGCCGCCAGGCTGGTGCTGGATACCACAGGCAATATCACCCCTTAGTCACCCGACACGGAGACCGCAAGATCCTGCTACGCCATATTTGGACCAATTGATCCAAATTTCATCGAAACCCGCGATAGACTCGCGAACAGGAGAAGTCCCATGGCAGCCGACTATCAAATGCAACTCGCCCCTCAGACACTGGACAGTGCCAATGAGAAGGCCCGCCCACTTCTACAACAGGCCCAGGAGACGCTGGGATTTGTGCCCAACATGTATGCAGGCATGGCCAAGGCGCCGGGGGTTCTGGATACCTATCTACACGGCTATCAACTCTTCCGTGAGGACTCCGGATTCTCTGCCCCGGAGCAAGAAGTCGTCTTCCTGACCATCAGCCGACTCAATGGTTGCGACTACTGCATGTCAGCTCACAGCATGCTGGCCGACAAAGTCTCCCAAGTGCCAGCAGAAACCGTGCAAGCGATCCGTGACGGCCAGCCCATTCCCGATGAACGCCTCGCGGCACTCAGCGACTTCACTCGCGTGATGTTCGAAACCCGAGGCATGCCCACCGAGGCGGACGTCAAGGCTTTCCTGGCTGCCGGCTTCGAGGAGCAGCACGTCTTGCAGATCGTGCTGGCCCTGGCAGTCAAGACACTTTCCAACTACGCCAACCACGTCAACCATCCCGAACTCGACGAGGCCTTTTCCGGACACGCCTGGCAAGGATGATCGCCAAGCGGGTTAGGCAGACTCAGGGCCAACCTTCCGGGTTGGCCCTTCCTTTAGCGATCCTCAGTATGGCGGAGCGCCCGATAGCCACCCCATAGGCGGGTCGCCGTCGTCACCAAACACGCCACCCCGAACACCAGCGCCAACCAGGCGAACAGGGAAGGAAACACGCAGAAAGCTACGAAGGCCAACAGGGTTTCGGTACCTTCCGTGAGGCCATGAAGATAGTAGAAGGCTTTTTGCGGGAAGCGAGGACGTTCCAAGCCATGACGAGCCGCCATAATGGCGAATGCCAGGAACGAAGTCCCCGTGCCAATGAAGGCAAAGAGCAGAAAGGCAGCAGCCAGGGCATTAGCCTCGGGGTCGGCCAGGGCAAAACCCAGTACCACGGCGGCATAGAAAACGAAATCCAGGCCGATATCGAGAAAGCCGCCAGCGTCACTTGTTGTCCCCGAGTAGCGCGCCAATGTACCATCCACACCGTCCCCCAGACGGTTCAGCAGAATGGCCACCAAAGCGGCCACATACGCTTCCAACGCCAGAAGCGGCAACGCCAACATTCCAATGCCGAAGGCGACCAACGTGACATGATGCGGCTGGCAGCCCGTTTGATGTAGCCACCTGGCCAGCCCGACCAAGGGCCTCTGGGTCATTGGCATCGTCCACCGATCCAGCATCAGGCCTCCTCTCTTGAGCGCTCTCTGCCACGTCGCCAGCGGAAGTAAAGCTCGAGCCATCCCAGCAGGCGCTCTGGCTTGTGGTCGTTCTTCCATACGCCGGCCGTCGCCTTCACCGCCTCGCTGCGCGTGGGATACGGGTGGATGGTGCCCAACAACTTGTTGAGCCCGATGCCGCGTGTGATCGCCAGGGTGAATTCGGCCAGCATCTCGCCTGCCCCGGTGCCGACGATCGTCGCCCCCAGGATTCGGTCACGCCCGGGCACCGTCAGCACCTTGACGAACCCCGTCGCGTCTCCCTCCGCCAAAGCCCGGTCCAGATCATGCAATGCATAGCGGGTGACCTCATACGCTATGTGCCGTTCCCTGGCCTCGCGCTCATTGAGCCCGACCCGGGCTATCTCGGGGTCCGTGAAGGTCACCGCCGGCATTGCCCGATAACTGACCTTGAACCGCTTGAACTCGCCGAACAGCGCATTGACCGTGGCATGCCACGCCTGATGCGCGCTGGCATGGGTAAGCTGATAGGGGCCCGTCACGTCGCCACACGCCCAGACGTTGGGCAGCACGCTTTGCAGCGTTTCATCCACGCGGAGCGTGCCATCCTCGCAGGTTTCGACGCCGAGGGCCTCGAGCCCCATACCCTCGAAGTTGGCCTGCCGCCCCACCGCGACCAGCAGATGGCTAAAGCCCAGACGCTCGACTACTTCCCCGTCCCCCTGAATCTCCAAGGCATGGCCCTCATCGGAGGCCACCACCCGCAATGCCCGATACCCCAGATACAGGTGCAGGCCCTCACTACGAAGGCTAGAGGCGACCTCGTCGGCAACCTCGGGATCCTCTCGGGGCAGCAGTTGCGGGCCCATCTCGACCAGGTCGACCCGGCTGCCCAGCCGCGCGAAGCTCTGGCCAAGCTCACAGCCGATAGGCCCTCCGCCCAGCACCAGGAGGCGTTCGGGCAATGCCTCGAGCGTCCAGAGCGAGTCCGAGGTCAACACCTCCACCTGCTCGAGACCGGGAAGGTCCGGCACCCGGGGCCGGGCACCGCTGGCAATGATGACGTGGCGGGTCGTCAATACGCACTCGCCATTCGCGGTGGTGACAACGACACGCCACGGATCATCCAGTCGCGCTTGCCCCTCCATCACCTCGACGCCCAAGCCCTCGTAGCGGCTGCGACTGTCGTGGGGCGCCACTTCATCGATGGCACGCCGCACATGCGCCATGACGGCGGCAAAATCCACACGGGGCTCGCCGGCGTGAACGCCGAAGGCCGACGCCTGGCGAACTTCCTTGGCCGAGCGGGCCGCCCGGATCAGGGCCTTGGAGGGAACGCAGCCCGTATTGAGGCAATCCCCGCCCATGCGGTCACGCTCCACCAGAGCGACATCGGCCTTGACGGCCGCGGCGATATAGCTGGCCACCAGACCCGCCGAGCCACCACCGATCACCACGATATCGTGATCGAAGCGACGCGGTCGCCGGAACCGCCTGGCCAGCCGGCGCCGCTTGCCCAGGGCGACCAGAGCACGCGCCAGCCAGGGAAAGAGCCCGATCAGCGCAAAGGAAGCGATCAGCGACGGCGACAGGATGCCGGAGAGGGACTCCAGGTTACCGAGCTCTCGCCCGGCATTCACGAACACCGCCGTACCCGGCAGCATGCCCAGTTGACTGACCCAATAGAAGGTGCGCAGGCGCATCCGTGTCAGCCCCAGCACCAGATTGATCACGAAGAAGGGAAATAACGGTATCAACCGCAACGTGAACAGGTAGAAAGCGCCCTCACGACGAATGCCGGTATTGACCCGCTCAAGCTGGGAAGAGAAGCGCTTTTCCAGAAAGGAGCGCGCCAGGGTTCGCGCGAGCAACGCCGCCAGGGTTGCCCCGAGCGCACTGGCGAAGGAAATGATCAAGAGCCCCCACCCCAGACCAAACAACGCGCCGCCCAATACCGTCAGCAGAGTCGCCCCAGGCAGCGACAGCGCGGCCATGACGGTATAGAGAAGGAAGAATCCACCGGCGACGACGACGGGCTCGGCAGCGAACCAGGCTTGAAAGCTCGCTTGCTCGGCCTTCAGATAGTCCAGACTGAGAAAGTCCAGCACACCGCTGGCAACAATCCCGGCAATCACTGCCAGCAACAACACGGCAAGCAGGGGGCGTAGATATTTCAAAAGCGCATCTCCATGACGTTGAACTGACCGCAGACTGCCTGCCATCACTCTTGAGTCGCCGAACCAGGCCATTCCTTACACCCTGATGGAACGACCGGGCTACCAGTTATGTACTTCGCAGGTGGATGTTTGATGTTATCGCCCCTTTACTCACCAACACAGCATGCCCACCCCCAGGGTTGGGGATGGGCATACTTTCAAGGTCTCCACCCTGCTATTTGGTAGCTTGTCTTGCCAGCTCCAGCGAAGATTCCATTTCTTCATTCGCTTTCAATGCCTCTCCAGTATTCAACGGCTCGCTGATTTCCTGTTGCCCACGCTCTATGACAACACTGTCCATTGCCAACAGAGGAGTTGCTAACATCAGAGAAGCAAAGAATAGCGCTGTACCAATAAGGATGTAGCGTTTCATGACGGCACCCTCCACGTTGCTTTTTTGGTGCTACAGTCTTTTGTCGGTGAGGGGGCCCAATTCCTTACAGGTTGGGTAGGTACTGAGAAAGAAACACTCGTGTGTACAGGTATTGCGAAACCTCCCAGGACCTTCGAGCCTCGGCACGGCCTTCAGGTGTCCATCTGACCCCCTAGAGAGGCCCCTGTCGGGATATAGCCCTCTGAGGCCTCAAGCCGGAACGGATGGGGCATCTATCGAACCGGCTCTACGGATGGACGCCATTTTTCAATACGATCATTCTGAAAGTCAGCGACGAATACCGTACCGTTCGGTGCGACATCCATCGCAATGGGATTGTTGAACTGACCAGGCTTATCGCCCGTTTCACCAAAGGTATTCAGGAAGGCCCCTTGAGGCGTAAATACCTGTATCCGGTCATTATGAAAGTCGGCTGCCAGGATATTGTTGGCCGGCCCCACGGTAAGCCCCGTGACCGTCGAAAACCAACCATTGAAGGGACCATAGATGCCCAACGCGAGGGGACCGCCCCACTTGTACAAAAATTCGCCTCTACGGTTGAAAGCCTGTATACGATTCCCATAGCCGTCCGCCACGTAGAGCGTTTCGTTTTCGGCGAGCATGACATCGGTAGGATAAGTAAACTCGCCTGCCTGGTGGCCCGTCTCGCCGGTCTTACCCCACTGGCAAACGAATTCACCATCGGCGCTCAACTGCTGAACACGGTGATTGTAGAAATCGGCCACGAACACCTCACCGTTCGCTGCAACCGCCACGCCGCCAGGGGCGTTGAACTCACCGGGTCCATCGCCGGGAGTCCCTATCATGCGCCGGGGCTCCCCCTCCAAGCTAAAGATCTGAATGCGATCGTTCATGTACTCAGGCACATAGAGCTCTCCGTCATGGACCGTCAGGTTCATCGGTCGCCCGAGTTCGCCGATAGCCTTGCCCGGAGTACCGAAGGCTCGTTTGAACTGTCCCTCATGATCAAAGACCTGTATGCGCCCATTACGGGAGTCTGCGACAAACACCTCATCTTCCGTGACGGCGATGCCGGTCGGGTCATCGAATTGACCCGGCTCGCTGCCATGGCTCCCCCATGCCTCAATGAACACATAACCGTTGCCTGTCGCCTGGGGCACGAACATCACCCACGCCACCAAAGCCAGGAGCACTACCAGACTGACGGCCATGGCACTGATCTTGAGAAGTTTTCTGGTTGTCATCACGCCCTCTAAAAGTTGATACGAAAACCAATCCGCGTGACAACGTCATCTTCCAGCGCCGTGCCATTCAGATCCTGTGCCACCGGCAGCTGGACGGTACCTTCGATGACCCAACGAGACGTCACGTACTGTAGGCCAGGTGAAAGGAAAAGCTGCGTCCCGCCCGAGTGATCATCCTTGATCCCATTCACCTCGTTCTTCCCGTGATGAATCAGATTGGCCTCCAGTGCTCCGTACAGGAAGGCAGGGAGCCCACCGCCCAGTTCGCGTGGCCAAAGTCGATACTGGAAGGCTCCATCGAGACGTACCTTGTCACCGAACTCGAAACCATTGGCCTCGGTGTTGGCCTGATAGGCAACCTGAGCATCGAGCTGATAGGCGAGAGTCTGGTACGTCAGAATGACACCACCGAAGGGATCCCAGGAACCGGAACCCGACTGTAGCGGCTGCGGCAGTCGTCCGAAACGGTCCCGTTCATCATCGTCACCGGTCGGCGTTTCCACACCGAAGAATGGCGCAATGCGGAAGGTGCGACCCGGCGCGTTGTCCTTGAATGCCGTGTAGCGAGCAAACAGACGTACATCGCCAAATCCTTGACCACTACGCTCGCGTCGTCCGCCGTCGAGGGTCTTGTCGAGATAGGGAATAGCGCCAAACAGGGCGATATCGCTGGTTAGGCCATAGCCAAGCACGGTGATGGCCCCGGTGACGTCCAGATCCCGCTGTGCCGAAGTCGCGTGGCGATACAGGAGCTGCTCGCGCAGAACGAAACTGTCCTCCGCAATGGGCAGCGCCGTATTGAACGTCTGAGGTGCGGCCAGTACCACGCTCGGCGTTATCGCCGCCAGTATGCCCCCTAGTCGAGAGGCCCAACGTGTCTTGCGTTTCACCACGGACATGGCATGCCCTCTCTCATTTATTGGCTATCCGCCGTATCGAGAGGTTCGAAGCCCTTCATGGTGAAACCTGCCCTGTCAACGGCTTGCTCTACCTGGGACTCATCGAGTGTCTGTCCGTCGTCCATGGTGACGATGACCCTGCCGCCTTCGATATCCGTTTCGAGCACCTCCACGCCGGCGATCTTGTTGAGCTGTTTCTCGATCCCATAGGCACAGAAAGGGCAGGCAAGGCCATCGACCTTGACCTGATAACTCGGGCCGGTGGCCATGGCGATGGTTGAGATAAGACTGACGACCAGTGCTAATAGGGCGGCATGAAGCCTGGGAGTTGTCATGGTGATTACCTCATGATGTCTGCGGTAAGGGGCGCTCTGGAGCGCTTTTGATAGCACTCAGGCTCGCTATCCTGGAGCGAGCACACTGGCCACGGCCTCGAACGTTGTAGCGTGAATTGATACAGGTGGGAGTCTCACGCTATAAGGCGAGAGCAGGATCTTCTCAGCGATTACGTGCTGCACTGCCAAACCCAAGTTCGCCCCCAAAATCTGATAAGGCCATATCCCAAGAATAGCCCCCGTACCAGACTACGGAGTCAAGCGAATAACCCATCATGCCGCGCAGCACGATAACCGCCTCACATCCTTGGTGAAGGTCTGGGCGCAGAGCTTGAGGCCTTCCACCATGGTCAAGTAGGGAAAGAGCTCATCGGAGATGTCATGTACGGTCATTCCCGCCCGCAGCGCCAGTGCTGCCGTCTGGATCAGTTCACCCGCTTCCCCGGCGACGGCCTGTACGCCCAGCAAACGCCCCGAGTCACGTTCGGCCACCATCTTGATGAAGCCACTGGTATCGAAATTCACCAGCGCACGCGGAACGTACTCCAGATCGAGCATTCGGGACGCCACGCTGACGCCTTGTCTGATGGCTTCGGCCTCTGTCAAACCAACGGTAGCCACTTGCGGCTCAGTAAACATCACGCCTGGCATGACGCTGAGATTCAAGATGTCTTGGCCCCCCGTCATGTTGACGGCAGCCCGGCTACCCCCGGCGGCAGCAACATAGACGAACGCCGGCAGATCGGTACAGTCACCAGCTGCATAGATGCCCGGCACGGAGGTCTGCAGATGTTTATCCACAAGAATCGCGCCATGCGCGGTTTCCATGCCCAGCTCCACCAGATTCAGGGGGTCGGTGTTGGGTGTCCGTCCGGTGGCCACCAGCAGTTGATCCGCCCGTAAGGTGCCCGCGTTGGTGTCGAGAATGAATTCATTGTCGGTGTAGCCCACGCGACTTGCCTGGGTTTGCCTGAGCACCTCGATGCCCTCACGGCGAAACGCCGCCTCCACCGCCTCGCCCACCAACGGATCTTCTTGGGAGAGGAGGCGGCTGCGGGCCAGCACCGTGACCCGGCTGCCTAGCCGAGCGAAGGCCTGCGCCAGTTCCAAGGCAACAAAGCCGGCGCCGATCACGATCAGCCGTTCTGGAACTGACGCCAGGGTCAGCGCACTGGTGGAGGTCAAGTATGGCGTATCGGCCAGTCCCGGTATTGGCGGTTCCGACGGACGAGCCCCGGTGCCGATAAAGGCACGATCGAAGCGAACCCTTTCTGCGCCACCGTCTCCAAGCTGAACGCTCAAGGTGCGCGGGTTGGTAAATCGCGCTTCCCCCTGCAATACCGTGATCGCCGGATGGTCGCGCAATATACCTGCGTACTTTGTATCGCGCAGTTCCTCAACGCGGGCTTGCTGCTGCTGAAGCAACCTCGAGCGATCGATTACCGGCGCCTGGGTACTCACGCCCCCGTCAAAGGGGCTCTCCTTGCGCAGATGAGCAACATTTGCGGCTCGAATCATGATCTTCGAGGGCACACAGCCAACATTCACGCAGGTGCCACCAACGGTACCTCGCTCGATCAAGGTGATACGGGCGCCGCGCTCGGCTGCCTTCAGGGCCGCTGCCATGGCCGCGCCACCACTCCCGATCACGGCGATATGCAGATTCTTGTCATTACTCATGCGGAGGATTCCTTGATATAGGGAGCACTGTCACCGGCGACTGTCGTATCGTTTCTTGCGCCATAGCGCATAGAGGGTCAGGCCGATGAACAAAGCCAGGGCAGGAAGCAGCACAACGTCTAGATACCCTGTCAGGGCCGCCAAGCCTACGCTGCCCAACAAGACCACCAGAATCGGCGTGAAGCAGCACAGTGCCACCAGAACGGTACCGATCACGCTTACTCGTAGCAGGATCTTTGGGTTCTTCATGGTCACTCGCGATTGGCTTCCAAGGTGGACGGATATCCTGCGTTGGTGGTGGCCTCGGTCAATGCCTTCACAGTCGTTCGGGAATCGTCAAAGGTGACCACGGCCTCACGATCCGGGTAGTTCACCGCCACTCGCGAAACACCTTCCACCTTGTTGAGTGCCGTCCTGATGGTGACCAGGCATGCAGCACAGGTCATGTCCGGCACCAAGAGCGTCACGGTCTGCATGGCGCCCCAAGCAGGCACGCTGAGTAGAACGATGAATGATGTCAGGACGAGACGCCTTATCATGGAACCTCCTTTCAATAGAGCAGTGGCAGGACGTAGGGGAACACCAAGGCGATCAATACCAGCACCACCACCCCCCAGAAGAGCACCTTGAAGGCCACACGAACTCGGGGAAGGGCGCACACCTCACCCGGCTGGCACTTATTCACAGGCCGGAAGATCCGACGCCAGGCGAAGAACATGGCCACCAACGCCACACCAATGAAGAGTGGGCGGTAGGGTTCCAGAGCCGTCAGGTTGCCAATCCAGGCGCCGGAGACGCCCAGCGTGATCAGGATCAGTGGCCCGAGGCAGCAGGCCGAGGCCAAGATCCCGGCGACGCCTCCGATGGCCAACGGACCTCGCCCTGATTTCGCTCTCACCATTGCGCGCGCCCCTTTCACGGCCCTGATCATTGATATAAGGTTACTTCCGTAGTCAGCTACGGAGTCAAGGACATGGAGGATAATGCAAATTCACTGACCATCGGCGGCCTGGCCAAGGCGGCTGGGGTCGGCGTCGAGACGATTCGCTATTACCAGCGACGCAGCCTGTTACCAGAACCCGAACGCCCTCCCGGTGGCATCCGGCGCTATGGCCCCGTCGAGATAGGCAGATTGACGTTCATCAAAACGGCCCAGCAGTTGGGCTTCAGTCTCGACGAGATCGGCGACCTGCTTCGGCTGGACGATGGCACTCACTGTCAGGAAGCCAGTGCTCTCGCCGAGCACAAGTTGCGGGACGTACGCGAGAAGATAGACAGACTGCAGCGTATCGAGTCGGCGCTGAGCGACGTGATCAATCGCTGCCATGCACACGAAGGCGATATCACTTGTCCGCTGATTTCGTCATTGCATGGAGGAATACAGCAACTCAATACCGCCATGGGGCCATCTTGCAAAGACATCAAGCCTGATTGATAGCCAAAAACGGTCGGTAAGAAATCGATCACGCCAGTCGTCACCACATCTTTTGAACATGGCAACACCACGTCGCCATGTTCAAGCATCTCGACAGAGATACCTTTATCAGTTCGTGCGGGCACGACTCACCAGTCGCTGGAAGATCCCCCCGAGCACACTTCCCCAGATCAGATGGAGGATCAGCGTCATAACGGGCGCCATTGGGCCAAGAGAAAGACCAAAGAGACCGGCACCGGCCATGGGTAAAGGTATCAGCATCATTAACACCCAGGCACCCGCGCCAAATACCATTCCCTTGGTCACCGCTGTCTTGCCTGGAATGATATTGACCAGTGAAGCAAAGAGGACACCCCATATCACCGTACCGATGACAAAGTGGGCACCCCAGCCAACTATAGGTGTGGCTGGCAGACCTAGCCGCGTACTCATCATCTGAGTGAGCATATGGATGACATCAAGCCTCGGCATCAGGCCCATACTGGCCTTGACCACCATAAGTATCGATAGCACGACAGTCGCGGCGAAGCCGGCGATCATGGCACTGGTATAACGACTCATACTGTCTCCTCTCTTCGGCAAAAGCGCATTTCAGCATGAGGATCAATGAGCTTGATCCCTTCTAGCCTTCGTCGCCCTGCTTGCAGTATTCCTTACAAAAAAATTCCATGCCCCATTCTCGTTACGGGGTTACGGGCCGATGCTTGTCGGGGGGCATGCTTAGCCGGCATCCCGGTTGCAGAATCCAAGAACCTCCTCTGTGCCAACGCACCGATTAGCCGCTCAGATACCAACGGACATCTCCACCAAGGTACTGAGAATGCTCGGCTGGTTTCGTACAGACAGGAAAACGCGGCAACGCAACGAGGAGGCGGGCTGGCTCAGCCCTCAACCCGGCGGGCAACTGCTGCAGTCCTCCTACCGGCAACAACTGATCGGGGCGCTCTGGGACATGTGCTCCATGTCCCGGCAGGTCTTTTCCAACTATGTTCAGGCACCACCTGAGGGTATCCAGGCTGACCTCTAAGTCCCTCCACGCCGACAGTGGTCGTCAGAGTGAAAAAAACCTAGCTCTTGAGCTTAACGTTTTGGCTTCTCCTGACCTCCTTTCCCTGTCACACCTGTCGATTGTTTGATAGCTGCAGGGAACAACCGATGCTCCGACGCCTATTCTCGCGCTCCACGACCACCTCGCAAGCAGCAGAGGGGTTCCATACGCCGCGTTCAGGTAAGGAGCTCTTGGCGACACCACGTCGTCAGTCCATGGTCAAAATGCTGTGGGACACAACGTCCCTGACGCAGTCTGTCTTCAACGAGTATTTGCTGGCCCCGATAGAGCGGTACGCCGAACTGGTGCAGCTGCTTCCCGCGTCGGAGTCCCACCACCATGCCTACGCCGGCGGCATGCTGGATCACGCACTCGAGATGGCCTGTTATGGATTGCGTCTCCGGCAACGCCATCTTCTCCCTCCTGGTGCGAAACCAGAGGACCAGAGCTCAACCGGTGAGTTGTGGAGTGCTGCCATCATCTATGGCGCGCTGATGCACGACGTCGCCAAAGTGTTGGTCGACATCGAGATCCACCTCCAGGACGGCAGTGAATGGCGTGTATGGCACGGTGTGATCCCGAAACCCTACCGCGTGAGGTATCGCGCAAACCGGGAGTATCACCTTCACAGCGCCGTCAACACCCTGCTAGGTCAACAGATCCTTGGCGGGAAGGTCATGGACTGGCTGATGAGCCAGCCCAAGCTTTTCTCTCTTTTCATGTACACCATCTCGGGGCATACCGAGCGAGGCGGCATCATTGCCGAACTGATCCATCAGGCTGACCGCGCCAGTGTCGCCAAGGCTCTTGGTGGAAATCCTGTTCAAGCGCTTTCCGCACCCATCGAATCCATCCAGCGCAAGCTGGCCGAAGGCCTGAGGTTCCTGGTCAAGGAACAGTTCAAGCTAAACAAACGAGGGGGACAAGCCTGGTTGACCGATGAAGCACTATGGCTGGTATCACCTCGTGCCATCAACGAGCTCAAAGCGCACATCTATGCACAAGGGATAAAAAGCATTCCTGCCGACCTGAACAGGCTGCAGGGTGAAATGCATGCTCACGGCATCATCGAGGAAGTTGAGGAAGGCAAGCACGTCTGGAAATGCAATATCACGGATGGTGACTGGCAGCAGACCTTCAACATGATCAAAGTGCCCCCCACCCTGATTTGGGGTGTCGACGATCGACCGAGTTCATTCAGCGGTCATTTGACGGTCCAGGGAGCAGGGACAGTCGAGGAGCAGCAGCCACCTACAGCTACGGCTACGGCTCCTCTGGAAAAATCTACAGAGCCGACTTCTGCAGTAGAACAATCAACGCAGGATCAGACCGATACGCCTACCCCCGACCCGGCCTCTGCAGAGGTAGCGGCAACCTCATCAATAGCGTCTGAGGCAGAGTCTGGATCAATAGATGACGACATCATAGCACTTTTCCCGGAAGCAAATGGCGAGGATAAACAAGATGTTACGAAAGAAAGATCGAGTAGCGAACCTGAAACACAACTGCAAGAAGCATCAGAATCTGCTAAAACGGCACCTCTTATACAAAAGTCTAGTGAGGATGCCAACAATTCCAACGATCCAGCAGACCTTGGAGAGCGGTTCTGGCAGTGGCTGAAGGCGGGTCTAGCGGACCATTCCATTGTCATTAATGACACAAAGGCCCCGGTTCATACTGTTAATGGTACCTACTTCCTTGTCAGCCCCGGCATTTTTAAGCGTTTCTGTAATAGCGTGCTGAATGACAAAAACCAATGGCAGGCAGTTCAGAAGCGGTTCCAAAAGCTGGGTTTACACGTCAGAACCCAGGGACAGAATATTCATAAAGTTTCTGTCGAAGGACAGAACAAAACCGGAACCCTGATGGGCTACTTAATCAAGGACCCGGTGCTTGTGAGTCAGAAAATCCCACCTGATAACTGGGTTTTGACTCTTGTAACCACCAAGGGAGAAAAAGGAGTTTCAGATGAATGATGTGTCGTTCTTGGAATTGTTGAGCCGCTATGCCGCCGACAAACATCTACGCCCTAAAAGCGTAAGCACCTACACGGCTGTCGTCCGATTGTTTCGGCGCTATTTAGGCCATGAGGCTTATCCGAGCATGGTGACACGACAGATGGTGATTGACTGGCGGGTATCGATCATACGCACCAAGGACAAGCCTGATGGCATCACTGAATCAAGCTGGAATAACTACGTGAGGCATCTCAAGGCGCTCTATAGCTTCGGCATCAAGCATGGATTGATAGCCTGCAGCCAAAACCCATTCATAGATGTTTCGGTTAAGCAGCCGAAGGTACCCAAAAAATCCTTGCAACCCTTGCAGATACGTTACGCCAGGGAGGTGCTCGAGGTCTGTCGACGGTACGAGCATTGCTACGATGAACGCTCAAAAATCCACCCAGCCTGGTTCTGGCAGACCTTGATGGAGGCATTCTTTTACACAGGGATACGTCTCAACCAGTTATTACATATTGAGGCAGGGGATATAAATTTGAAAAAGCGTGTATTTCGCACGTCAGCTGTGGGATCGAAGACCCATTCTGAAAGTATAATGCCCATACCTGATGGGCTGTATCCATATATGCGTCAGCTGATTGTCGCAGCTCATAACTCTGGCTTCAAAAGAGAGGATCAGCTCTTTAATGTGAATCGTTTCAGCCAACGGCATAAACGTACGACGATGGATACATGGCAAGTTGAGCGATTCTTCCAAGTATTATCGGAGCTCACGGGGTACAAGATGTCACCGCACCGTTTTCGTCACTTCCTGGGAACAGACCTCATGGATAGCCCCGAAAGGAATATCCATATCACGCAGAACATACTGAACCACTCCGACATACGCACCACGATGGAGTACATACATCCAGACGTTGAAGCGATGCGACGTGCGTTGAACAAGCGTGTGCCAGTTTAGCTGAACAGGGACGGTGAGAGGTGAGGAGGGAGTCCCCTCCTCACCTAGCCACAACCTATGATTGGTGGGTTGACATCCCTGTCGGTGTTGGCCATGCTTCTAAGCGCCAATGTAGTGCAATAGAGCAAATAGGCCGGAATAGGCCCTCCTTGCACGCTTGGGGAATGACAATTTTCATAGCGCATGGCGACTGCGCTATTCCAGCCGCCCAGAAACCCGCAATTGACTTGTAATCAGTAGGTCCCGGGTTCGACTCCTGGTGTCGGCACCATCGGAAATCTCCTTTAAAATCGCTATCTTGCAGAACGACAAAAACCGCCACCAAGGCGGTTTTTTTGTTTGTGCATGATGTCGCTGCTCGGCAAGCGGTGCGACTCCTCGCCCCTGAAGGCGGCCGCCGCTCGATATTCCGCACTCGACGACCTGGATGGCGGGCTCTCAAGCAAGGTCTTCGATGAGCAGACCTCGGCGCTTCAGGCCTGCGGTCCCCGCGTCACTTCAAACACCAGATTGCGAAACCAGCGGTGAGCCGGGTCATCCTTCATGCGCGGATGCCAGAGGGCATACAGCTCGACGGTGCCAACATCCAGCGGCGGAGCAAACAGATCCAGCATGGTCTCGAAGCGCCGAAGGAATCGGCCGGGCAGCGTGCAGAGGTGATCACTGCTATCGAGAATGATCGGTGCCAGGGCATAGCTCTGTACAGAAAGACTGACATGACGCGTCCGACCCAGCTTGTCGAGCGCACGATCCACCGCCCCCTCATATCCCCCTCCGCTGGTCGACACCAGCACATGCTCGGCGGCGCAGAATTCATCCAGCGTGACGGGGTGGTCTCCTCTCGGATGGCCACGTCGTTGCGCGGTGACGAAATCGTCGGTAAACAGCGTCCGGCCAATCAAGCCCTCATCCTCCGACCGGGGTAGACCGATGACCATGTCGATATCCCCATGATCAAGGGCCTGCGTGATCGTCTCGGGATCCGGCAGTACGAAAGTGACTCTGACATGGGGCGCCGCCCGCTTGAGCGCGGGAACGATGTCCGGCCCCAGCATGATGGCAGGGTTGTCATAGGCCGCCACGACAAACTCACGATCGCTTTCCGCCGGGTCAAACGCGGGAGATGGCCCGATGAACTCGCGCAGCTGGCCCAGCAGTCGAGGCAATGTCGTCCCCAGTTCGTTGGCGCGAGGCGTTGGTGCCATGCCCCGGCCGGCGATCGGGACAAAGAGCTGATCGCCAAAGACCGTTCGCAGACGCGTCAGTCGTCCCGAGAGGGCTGGCTGGGTAATCCCCAACCGGTCCGCCGCACGACTGACGTTGCACTCCTCGAACAGGGCTTCGAACGCCGTCAACAATCCGATATCAATGTCACTCAACCGATCGGGCATTGGAGCTCCCTGGTTTCACTCCCACTCGGGACAGGCCGATACAGGTGGTATCGGCGCGGGTTATGCAAGGTATAACGGCTATCGTTTTCTCGGCAATCTTCTCGCCCTCTATGATCTGGCCCTGACATTCACTTGAACAGGGAGACAGACCAATGGCTCTACGATTCCTTATGCTTGCCGCTGTATTGCTGGGCCTGGTCACATCGGGCCCCGTCCTCGCAACCGAGCCTTCCGCTTCGGACGATTCGCCGGGTATTGCCCAGCAGGGCGCCGATACCTATACCGTCATGATCGGGGACATCCGGGTCACGGCGCTCTCCGACGGCACAGTGCCGCAAGACCTCCATAAGCTCCTGCACGACATTTCCAACGAAAGAATCGATGCCATGCTGGAGCAGGCCTATCTGGCCAACCCTGTCGAAGCTTCGATCAATGCGTTTCTGCTCGAGATGGGCAACCGGCTCGTCCTTGTGGATACGGGCGTGGGCGAACTTTTCGGGCCGGGATTGGGCAACAAGCTGATCGCTAGCCTGCATACCGCAGGCGTTGAGCCCGAACAGATCACCGACGTCCTGCTCACCCATGTGCATTCCGACCATATGGGCGGACTTACCCAAGACGGACAGATGGTCTTCCCCAACGCCACGATCCACGTCGGCAAACCGGATGTCGACTTCTTCCTGGATCGCCAGAACGCGGCGCATACCGACTATGACAGACACTATTTTGACCAGGCGATCACGGTCCTGACGCCCTATATCGATGCCGGCAAGGTCACTTCCTTCGACCGGGCCACGGAAATACTCCCGGGCTTGACGGCGTCACTCCATCCTGGCCACACGCCAGGCAGTGCCTTCTACACACTGGAAAGCCAGGGGCAGAGGCTCACCTTCATCGGCGACATTCTTCACGTGGCAGCCGTACAGCTCCCGGAGCCGTCGGTGACCATTGCTTATGATGTCAATCCCGAAAGAGCTGCTAGCGTGCGCTCACAAGCCTTTTCGGCTTTTGCCGAGGATGCTGAGCTCGTCGCGGCACCTCATATGCCCTTCCCGGGTATCGGCCATATTCGCAAGGCTCGCGAAGGCTATGACTGGCTGCCCGTCGAATACGGGAATCGGGCCGTAACAGATGCGCGGTAGATCACCGTGGGGAAAACCGGCCCGGGCGCATCCCGGGCCGGTTGCTCGCGCCTTTGGTTCAGGACTCGGTTGCCGCCCCGAGCCATGGCGGTCATGATGTATCCTATACTCCGTTGGACTCATCATGACGCATCGCCCGCTCGGAAAGATCCTCATCATCTCGTCGGCGTTGCTGGCCAGCCAGGCCCATTCCAGCCCTCCGGCCTCGCCACTCGACTGGCCACCCACGCTGGAGCTGGATCACACCCTCGTGCAAACCAGCCTTTACACTCGGCACTTCGACCCTGACCCCGAGCACAACAACCACCAGAAGCTGATCAGCCTCGAGTTCCACACCCCGGATGACTGGCTGGCAGGCGGAGCCCGATTCCAGAACTCCTTCGCTCAGGAATCCATCTACCTGTACGTTGGCAGGGAGTTTCCCCTCTGGCACTTCACTCATGACATCAGCCTGCGCGCCAAGCTGACGGCAGGATTGCTGCATGGGTACAGGGGCGAGTATCAGGACAAGATCCCCCTCAACCATCTGGGCATCGCCCCCGCCGCACTCCCCAGCATTGGCATACGATGGGGACGTGTCGAAGGCGACCTGATACTGTTCGGCGGCGCCGGCATGATGATCACGGCGGGGCTTCGCTTCTGACAGCTCAGTCCGTCGTCAGCCCCAGATTGCTGACCCCTTCGTTACGCCCGAGCCGGCGCAACGCCTTGAGAGCGTCGCGATCCAGATGGCCTTGCGCCGCCTCGAGCACCGCATCCTGAAAGTCGTTTTCCTCGCACATCAGCGGATGCTCGCGCGCCAGGGCGGCAAGCTTGCCGGCATCCTCCTCGCCTTCGGTCAACTCGATGAAAGCCCGCACACCACCACGCGAGGTGCGGCTGACGTCCAGAATCGAGTCCGGAGACTCGCCACGCAAGGTATCGAGCAACGCGGAAACCGCGACGACCGCCTCCAGGGCTCGACGAGCCCCGAAGCTGTCATCCTCCTCCGGCGGCTCCAGCTCGGCCAGCTTTTCCGCCTGTCGATCGAAGTCGATACGCGCGTCCTTGACCGAAAGCCGCTCCCAGACCAAGGCCAGTACGGCACGCAGCGCCTGAACATCACCATGACCGGTCGTATCGGCATACAGGGCATAATTGGGTACCAGGCGCTCGCAGAGCGCCGCCATGAACGCCTGCTGAGCACGTGGCGACAGCGCCTGGAGCCGCTCGAAAAAACCACCGGGTGACTGACTCATGAAATCTCCTTGTGTGATGGGGTCGCTCAAGGCCAGAGGCGCTCCTTGGCCACCCGCCCCCGACTGTCGAACGCCACGCCCTCATCGATAAGCAGTCGACGCTGTTCATCCGCTCCACCGTGGTCGGCCAGCCGCCGCGAAGCGGTGATCACCCGGAACCAGGGAAGGTCGTGCCCCGAAGGCAGTTCACGCAATGCCCTGGCCACCAGGCGTGGAGTGGCGCCTTCGGTCATGGCGGCGATGCGACCGTAGGTGGTCACCCGCCCGGGCGGGATCTCGGCCAGGATCGTCAGGATCTGTTCCTTTAGTGCCGGCTTCATGTACCCTTCGCTCCCCGTCCTTTGCTCACGCCCATTGCGAGGTCCCCATGCACCTGCATCTCCTTCAGCACGACCCGCATCGAGGCCCGGCCCGGATCGCCGACTGGCTCGACAGCATGGGACACAGCCATACCGTTTTCCATCTGCACGAGGGCGAGCTGCCACCGCGACTCGCCGACGGCGATGCCCTGATCATCCTCGATGGCCCGGACGAAGGCCAGATCGCCCCGAACGCAGCCTGGCCACGCCGGGAACGCAAGCTGATCGAGCAGGCGCTGAATGGCCAGAAACCCCTGCTCGGTCTCGGTCACGGCGCTCGACGCATCGCCGAGGCGCTCGGTGCCATGGTATCCCGAGGCACCTATGCCGAAAGCGGCTGGCACGCCATCGACCTGGCCCCCGACAGCCCCTTCGATCTTCCCGAGCGCTTCGAGGCCTTCATGTGGCACCGCGATATCTTCGCCCTGCCCGAAGAAGCCCTGCCACTCGGCAGCAGCGAGGCGAGCCCCATGCAGGGTTTCAGCTGGGACGGCCACCGCGTGGTCGGCCTGCTTTGCCACCTGGAGGCCACCCCCGCCAGCGTGGCCGACATGCTGGACCACTTGCCCTCTCTCGGCACCGGCCCCTATCTCCAGGATCGCCAGACGATGCTGGCCGACGCCCGACGCTTCGACCGCCAGGCTCCCTTGCTGGATCGGCTGCTATCCCAATGGCTGGCCAGCCCCCGACGCTGAGGTCGGGGGCAACTCCCGATCACCGCCGGATGCTTCATCGGCCCAGTCTCGTGCCGCCGCCAGACAACTGTCCCAGTCGCCCACGTGCAGGAAATGCTGCTCGTCGTGCTTCTCCAGCTGATAGCGATACATGGGGTCGTAATACTCGGTAAGCAGTGGCGCCAGCCAGGCCTCGTGGGCCAGGCTATTACCCCGTTCATGCTCACGAAAGGCCAGTGCCTGCAGACGCTGCAGGCGAGCCAGCCGGGCGCCGCCCAGCCGTTTCCTCAGGCGCTGCAGGGCACCGGAAAGCTGCTTGCGCATCAGCGTCCAGCCCAGCCATTCGCCGAACTGATGGCGATAGATTGCCCAGAGGTCTTCGATGTAATCCTTGTGAATCTGCTGAAGGCGCCAGTCCAGCGGCATCTCGACGCGGATGCGCGGCGCTCGTTCCATCCCCCGCCAGAAGGTCAGGGGGATGTTGGCCGTGCCGATATGACGAGACTCGTCCTCGAGCACCACCGGCCCCGCCAGTTCCAGCAGACGTCGACCCATGTCATGCTCGAAATCGATCTGGGAGGGTGCCGCCAGCGGGTGGCGACCGAAGGCGGATCCCTTGTGGCGAGCGCAGGCCTCGAGGTCCAGTCCGCATGAGAGCGCCTGGATCAGGCTCGTCTTGGCACAGCCGGTGAGGCCACCGACCACCAGAAGCGGCTGCTCCGCCGCCGCATCGATTCGCGAACACAGCGCCTGACGCATGGCCTTCCAGCCGCCCCGGATACGCGGTCGTTCGATCCCGGCCTCGGCGAGCCACTGCTGGGCGATCCTGGAACGCTGGCCTCCTCGGAAGCAGTAGATCAATGCATCGGGATGGCGAGCCAGCAGACGCTGCCAGGCATCGACGCGTGCAGCCCGCACATCCCCGGCGACCAGGTGCTCACCCAGGGCGATGGCGGCATCCTGGCCGGCACGCTTGTACTCGATGCCGACTCGATGGCGCTCTTCGTCATCCATCAACGGCAAGTTGATCGAACCGGGCAGTGCCCCCTGACGAAACTCCACCGGGGCGCGCACGTCGATCAGGACACGACCTTCACGCAACAACTCGAGATCGGGTTCGATCAGCGTCGGCGTCATCCTCGAACCTCGATGCGTGCCTCCCCCCGAGCGGCGACGATTTCGCCGAAGGGCTGAAGCTCGAGGCCGTGCGACCGCCCGACACGCTCGATATCGTCCTCCCAGGAGGGGTGAACCGAAAGCAACAGGCCGCCAGAGGTCTGGGGGTCGCACAGCCACTGCCAGTGGGCGTCATCCATGGCCGGCAACGCCTTGCCCAGGGCGTCGCGGTTGCGGCCGCTCCCGCCCGGCACAGCACCCTGGCGCCGATAGGCCTCTGCTTCGGCCAGTCGCGGCAGGCGTCGAAAATCGATCCGTGCCGCGACACCGCTGGCGTCGCACATCTCGGTCAGGTGGCCGGCGAGACCGAAGCCCGTGACATCGGTCATCGCATGCACACCCTGAATCCTCGCCAGCTCCATGCCGATGCGATTGGTCTCGAGCATCGTTCGTCGAGCAAGCCCCTGATGGCCCGGCTCCAGACGCCCCTGTTTCTCCGCGGTGGTCAGCATCCCCACGCCGAGCGGCTTGGTGAGGTAGAGCAGGTCACCAACCTGAGCGCCCTTGTTGAGCTTGAGGTGTTCGAGATCGACCAGGCCATTGACCGCCAGCCCGAAGATCGGCTCCAGCGAGTCGATGGAGTGCCCTCCGGCCAGCGCCAGGCCCAGCTCACGGCACACCGCCTGGGCGCCGGCCACCACGTCACCGGCGATATCGGGACCGAGCTTGTCGATCGGCCAGCCGAGGATACCCAGCGCCATGACGGGCGAACCGCCCATGGCGAAGACATCGCTGATGGCGTTGGTGGCGGCGATCCGGCCGAAATCGAAGGGATCATCGACGATCGGCATGAAGAAGTCGGTGGTAGCGATCATGCCGCGGCCGTCCCCCAGGTCATAGACGGCGGCGTCCTCGCGCCCCTGGTTGCCGACGATCAACCGGGAGTGGGAAGCTCCCGGCCCGGCCTTGGCCAGGATACCGTCCAGGACGTCGGGGGCGATCTTGCAGCCACAACCGGCACCGTGACTGTACTGAGTCAGGCGGATGGCGCTCATCTGGTTCTCCTTGGCAATCGTTACCGGCATTCTACAACGTCTAGAGTGCTTCTAGGGCATCGGCCAGCTTATCCACCGCCACCACCTCCATGCCCTCCGGGGCCTGCTTGGGCGCATTGGCACGCGGCACGATGGCACGGCGGAAGCCATGCTTGGCAGCCTCGACGATGCGCTCCTGGCCGCTCGGCACCGGACGGATCTCGCCGGACAGCCCCACCTCGCCGAACACCACCAGCTCGCGGGCCAGCGGCCGACTCTGCAGGCTCGATACCACCGCCAGCAACACCGCCAGATCGGCACTGGTCTCGAGCACCTTGACCCCGCCCACCACGTTGAGGAAGACATCCTGATCGCCGGTGAACAGCCCGCCGTGGCGGTGCAGCACCGCCAGCAGCATGGCCAGGCGATTCTGGTCGAGGCCCACCGCCACGCGTCGAGGATTGCCCAGCGCCGAGTCATCGAGCAGCGCCTGTACCTCCACCAGGATCGGCCGAGTACCTTCCCAGACCACCATCACCAGACTGCCCGGCGCCTGTTCCTCGCTGCGCGACAGGAAGATCGCACTGGGGTTCTTCACCTCCTTGAGACCATGCTCGAGCATGGCGAAGACACCCAGTTCATTGACCGCGCCGAAGCGATTCTTCTGGCCCCGCAACGTACGGAAGCGCGAGTCGGCGCCGCCTTCCAGCAACAGCGAGGCGTCGATCATGTGCTCGAGCACCTTGGGTCCGGCCAGAGTGCCATCCTTGGTCACGTGCCCCACCAGCATGAGCACCGTGCTGGACTGCTTGGCGAAACGCGTCAGGGCGGCGGCCGATTCTCGCACCTGGGCCACGCCCCCGGGCGCCGAGGCAATATCTTCCAGATGGGTGGTCTGGATGGAGTCGATGATCAACACTTCGGGGCGCTCTCGCTCGGCGACGCCGAGGATCGTCTCGATGCTGGTCTCGGCGAGCATCTTCAAGCCCTGGGTAGGTAGCTGCAGGCGGTGGGCACGCATCGCCACCTGGCTCAGCGACTCCTCGCCGGTGACATAGAGCACGCGACGCTGCTGAGCCAGCTTGCAGGCCGTCTGCAACAAGAGAGTCGACTTGCCGGCGCCGGGATGTCCGCCCAGCAGCACGGCGGAGCCAGGCACCAGGCCGCCCCCCAGTACCCGATCGAACTCCTCGAAGGTGGAGGTCAGCCTGGGCACTTCGCTCAGATCGACGTTGGACAGCTCGACGACCTCGCGCGACACGGCACCGGCATACCCCCCTCGACCAGCGGTACCGCCGCTGGCGGCCCCGGGCCGGGCTGCGGAGAGCCTCACCTCGCTCAGGGTATTCCATTCCTGGCAACTGGAGCATTGCCCCTGCCACTTTCGATATTCGGCGCCGCACTCGGTGCAGACGAAGGCGCTCTTGGCTTTGGCCATGGATGTCTCGTCGAAGGAGGAAGACTTGCGGTAGCACCATGCACAAGGGGCGGCCCGATGGCCGCCCCTCATCAACACATGCCTGTCGCGTCACATGCGCTTCAGGCGCAGCACTTCGTTGTTCTGGAAGCGGCGACGCTGTGGGTCGATCAGCTCCAGGGTCTGCGGATCCACTCGCAGGAAGTAATAGACCTGGCCTTCACCGCTCGGGGTGAGCTCGTAGACAGTGGCTTCCGGGTTGTCGGCCGTTCCGTCGAGCACTTCCCAGTTGCCCGAATACGTCTCGTTGGGCGGATTTTCCGGATGGCCGCGATAGGCCGCTTCCAGATCGAAGGTGCGGTCGGCGGCTTCGCCCTGCTCTTCACCCGTCATGGTGACGTTCAGGTCGATCCCCTCGCAGTTGCGGCACGGCAGGGTACCCTGATACGTCTGCTCGGTACTCGTCATCCCCGGCTCGGCGGTTCCCTGATCGGTGGGGCCCGCCGCACAACCCGCCAACAAGGCGAGCATGGCCGAGCCCGCCAGCAACGTCCTGATTTGCATATTCGTTCTCCTAACCAATGGGCATGGCGCCGTGATGCACGGCAACCTGCTCGATAGCATAACCTCTCGCGCCAACAGCGGACAGCCTGGACGACGCCAGGTTCCATTGTTCATGATGCCATCGGACGGACATGCTCGAACACCACCCATAATAGCAACGGCATCACCACCAGGCTGCCCAGATTGCCGATCAGCACCAACGAGGCCACCTGATGGGGTTGTTGCCGATACTGCTCGGCCACCAGGTAGTTCAGCACCGCCGGCGGCAGGGCGGCGAATACCCACAGCGCCGCTGCCGTGATGCCCGAGAGGCCCAGCAAGGCCACCATCGGCGCCGCTATCACCAGCCCCGAAAGCGGACATAATACGGCACCAAGCAGCCCCATGCGCCAGTGATCGAAGTCGATGTCGAGCATCCGGACGCCCAGGGCGAACAGCATCAACGGAATACTGACACCCCCCAGCATATTCAACGTCTCGAGCAACCAGACCGGCAGCGTCGCCCCACTCAGGTTGGCCCCGAGCCCCGCGAGACTGGCCAGCACGATGGGCATTCGCAGCAAACGCCATAGCGGCGTGCGGGGATCGAGCATCCAGAGCCCCACCGAGAAGTGCAACAGCATCTCGACGATGAACACCACCACCGCCGCCGGCAGTGCCGCCTCGCCAAACGCCAGCACGATCAACGGCAGCCCCATGTTGCCGGCATTGTTGAACATCATCGGCGGCAGAAAGGTCCGCACCTCCAGTTTCAACCAGCGTACCACCGGCCACAGCAACACACCGGAGCCCAGCACGACCACGGCAGCGGCCAGGGCCAGTCGGACGTAATCCGTCAACGGCGCTTGCCGATCCGCCAGCGCGGCGAACACCAGCATGGGCACGAACAGCTCCATGTTCAGCGTGTTCAGCCCCCGGATATCCGGACGTCGATAGCGTCCATAGAGAGTGCCGCATCCCGCGATCAGGAATACCGGCAACAGGGTGGAAAGAATCTGGGCAAGCATTCGGCCTCATCCATGGCGGACTCATCGTTCACGGGAACGACGAGCCTAGCACGACACCGGCTTGCGCGGTTCGGGCGGTCGAGTCACCATGGCCAAAGTGTTTCCACCCCGAGCGAGTGACGATGAGCAAGTTCTGGAGCCCCAAGTTGCGGGGGCTGACGCCTTATATCCCCGGCGAGCAACCCCGAGAGCGACTGATCAAGCTGAATACCAACGAGAACCCCTATCCACCCGCGCCCGGTGTGGAGACCGCATTGCGCGAGTTCCCGGTGGATCATTTGCGTCGCTATCCCGACCCCGAGTCTCGCGCCCTGCGCGAGACCCTCGCCCGGGAGTTCAAGGTCGAGGTAGAGCAGGTGTTCGTCGGCAACGGCTCCGACGAGGTGCTGGCTCTGGCCTTCCAGGCGTTCTTCTATCATGACCGCCCGCTGGAGATGCCGGCCATCACCTACAGCTTCTATCCGGTGTATTGCCGACTCTACGACGTGGAGCGCCGCACCCTGCCACTGGATACCGAGTGGCGGGTCGACCTCGAGGCCTTCTCGCCGCAAGCCGGCGGCGCGATCTTCGCCAACCCCAATGCGCCGACTGGACACGGACACGGCCGCGAGGCGATCGCCGGCTTGCTCGAACGGGTCACCGAATCGGTCGTGCTGGTCGACGAAGCCTATGTCGATTTCGGCGGCGAAAGCGCCGTGCCACTGATCGATCACTATCCCAACCTGCTGGTCACCGGCACCTTCTCCAAGTCGCGCAGCCTGGCCGGCCTGCGGCTCGGCTATGCGGTGGGCTCTCGGGAATTGATCGAAGGGCTCGAACGGGTCAAGGATTCCTTCAACTCCTATCCGATCGACAGCCTGGCCAGCGCCATCGGCATCGCCGCCCTGAAAGACCACGAGCACTTCGACGCTTGCCGCGAAGCGGTGATCACCACTCGCGAGCGCACCCGCACCCGCCTGGAGGGTCTCGGCTTCCGGGTGCTGCCGTCGCAGAGCAACTTCCTGCTGGTCAGTCACCCGGAGCAGGACGCCGCCCAGCTGTTCGTCGGCCTGCGCGAGCGCGGCATCCTGGTGCGCCACTTCAATACCGAGGCGTTGAGCGGCTGGCTGCGCATCTCCATCGGCACCGAGGACGAGATGGATAGCTTGATCGAAGTCCTGGAAGGGCTCACCCCCTAGCCAAGCCTTGCGGACGGGGCCGCTTGCCCCGCCCGTTCTCCTGTCCCATCGACGAGTCATCCCATGAGCGAGGAACGATTGCCACTGGGCGGTGTGCACCACGTGGCCCTGATCACCGCCGACTATCCGCGCGCCAGGCGCTTCTACCTGGAGGTGCTGGACGCCGAGATCCTCCACGAGACCTATCGCGAGCCGCGCGACAGCCACAAGCTCGACCTGCGCCTGCCCGGCGGCATCCGCCTAGAACTGTTCTCCTTTCCCTCGCCGCCGCCACGGCCCAGCTACCCCGAGGCCTGCGGGCTGCGTCACCTGGCGCTGGCCACACCGGATCTCGATGCCTGCGTGGCCCTGCTCGAGGCGCGGGGAGCCGATCCCGAACCGATCCGCATCGATGAGATTACCGGCGCCCGCTTCACCTTCTTCAGCGATCCGGACGGCACGCCCATCGAGCTATACGAAACCGCATCGTGATCGGACCCGCTGCCGTGACGCGCCCCTGGCGCATCGCCCTGCTGAGCGCCGCCGGCCTGCTGGCGGCTGCCCTGTGGTGGGGCGTCTGGCAGTGGCAGTTCCAGCAGTCGCTGGACGTCGCCCGCCAGCATGCCGATAACCGGTTGTCGCTGTATTCCACCACCCTGGAGGGCGCCCTGGCGCGCTTCGCCTACCTGCCTAGGCTGCTGGCCGGCCAGTCGCGGGTCCGCGCGGCGGTGGACGACAACACGGCCGGGGACGACGTCGAGCGCGCCAACCGCTACCTCGAGCGGGTCGCCGCGGACGCCGGGGCCGAGGCCATCTTCCTGCTCGACCGACACGGCCAAACCGTGGCCAGCAGCAACCATGCCACCGTGGACAGCTTCATCGGCCACCACTACGGCTTCCGCCCCTACTTCCAGGATGCCATGGACCGGGGCGAGGGCGAGTTCTTCGCCATCGGCAGCACCACCAAGCGCGCAGGCTACTTCGTCTCGGCGCCGGTGATCTCGGCCGCCGACGGCCAACCGCTGGGCGTGGTGGCCATCAAGGTGGCACTGGAATCCCTGCAAGCGAGCTGGCGGCGGGCCGGGGAGACGGTGCTGCTCTCCGACGCCAACGGCGTGGTGATCCTCTCCAGCCGCCCCGGCTGGCGGTATCGGACGCTCGCCCCGATCGCCCCCGCGGCCATGGACGAGATCCGCCAGCAGCGCCAGTTCCTCGATCGGCCCCTCGAGCGCCTAGGCCAGGGGCTGGCCGACGGTTCCCTGGCGATCGGCGGCGGCTCTGTCAGCGAGCGCTACCTGGACCTGTCGCGGGAGCAACGGCGGCTGGGCTGGACCATGCACTACCTGGTGCCGATGCGGCCGCTGTACCTGGACGCCCGCAACGCCTTCCTGGCGGCGGCGGGCGCCACCCTGGTGCTGGTGCTGCTGGGCCTGTGGCTGCGCGAACGCCAGAAGCGCCATCGCCTGCGGGACCGCGAGGCGCGGATCATCCGCGAGGCCAACGAGCGCCTCGAGTCGCGGGTCGTCGAGCGCACCCGGGCGCTGCAGGAGGCCCAGGAGGAGCTGGTGCAGGCCGGCAAGCTGGCCTCGCTCGGCACCATGGCGGCGGGCATCGCCCACGAGCTGAACCAGCCCCTCTCGGGCATTCGCACCTATGCCGCCAACGGCGCTCGCCTGCTGGCCAGGGGTCGCCAGGACGCGGCCGAGAGCAACTTCACGCGCATCCAGTCGCTGTGCGACCGCCAGGATGCCCTGATCCGCCAGCTCCGCCTGTTTGCCCGCCGGGGCGGCAGACGCGAACCGATCGACCTCGAGGACCGCCTGGCCTTCGTGCTGGAGCTGCTCGACGAGCGAATTCGCCGCCAGGGGGTCGAGGTGGCGTTCGACCGCGGCGAGGCGCCGAACCCACGGGTCCTCGGCGACACGCTGCGCATCGAGCAGCTGCTGACCAACCTGCGGCGCAACGCCCTGGATGCCCTGGAGACGGTCGCGCGACCGCGGCTCGCCATCGCCCTGGCGACCGCCGAGGAGAGCGTGGTGCTGCGGATCGCCGACAACGGCCCCGGCATCGATGCGGCCATCCTGAGCCGGCTCTTCGACCCCTTCTTCACCACCAAGGCGGTGGGCGACGGCCTGGGGCTCGGCCTGTTCATCTGCTTCGGCATCGTGCAGGACCTGGAAGGCCGCATCAGCGCCACCAACCTCGAGCAGGGCGGCGCCTGCTTCGAGGTCACCCTGCCCCTCGCCGTGGACCGCCGCCTAGCCGAAGGAGCCCCCCCGGATGCCGACTGACGACACCCTCCCCGTATGGCTGGTGGACGACGACCCGGACGTGCGGGAATCGCTGAGCCAATGGCTGGAGGTCTCGGACCTGGCGGTGCGTACCTTCGATGCCGCGATGCCGGCCCTCGAGGCCCTGCGCCACGACGCCCCCTGCGGTGTGCTGGTCAGTGACGTCAAGATGCCGGGCATGGATGGCCTGGCGCTGCTCGACGCCGTGCAGGCGCTCGAGATACCGCCCCCCGTGGTGCTCATCACCGGCCATGGCGACGTGCCCATGGCGGTCGCGGCCATGCAGGCCGGCTGCTGGGACTTCGTGGAGAAGCCCTTCGCGCCGGAACGCCTCGAGGAATGCGTGCGGCGCGCCCTCCAGCAGCGTCGCCTGGCGCTGGAGAACGACCGCCTCCGGCGTGCCCTGCGCGAGGGCGACCTGGCGGGCCGCCTGCTGGGACAGGCGCCGGCCATGGTGGCCCTGCGTCGGCAGCTCGAGACCCTGGCCCCGGTGCGGGCCAACGTGCTTATCCAGGGCGAGACCGGCAGCGGCAAGGAGGTGGTCGCCCGCTGCCTGCATGATTTCGGCCCCGGCAGCAGCGCCCCCTTCGTGGCCCTGAACTGCGGCGCCCTGGCCCCCGAACTGATCGAGTCGGAGCTGTTCGGCCACGAGAAGGGGGCCTTCACCGGGGCCCACGGCCGACGCATCGGCAAGCTGGAGCACGCTAGCGGCGGCACCCTGTTCCTCGACGAGGTGGAGTCCCTGCCGTTGAGCGCCCAGGTCAAGCTGCTGCGGGCCCTGCAGGAGGGGGAGATCACGCCGCTCGGCAGCAACGCGGTGCGCCCGGTGGACCTGCGCGTGGTGGCGGCCGCCAAGGCCGACCTGCCGGCCATGGCGCGGGAGGACCGGTTCCGGGAGGACCTCTATTACCGTCTGGCCATCACCGAGCTGTGCCTGCCGCCGCTGCGCGAACGCCGCGAGGACATCGCGACGCTGTTCGGCCACTTCTGCCGGCAGGCCGCCGCGGTCCACGAGCGCGACGTCCCCGAGGCATCTCCCGCCCTGCTCCAGGCCCTCGAGGGGCAGGCCTGGCCGGGCAACCTGCGCCAGCTGCGCAATGCCGCCACCCGCTTCGTGCTGGGGCTCGAGATTCCCGGCCTCGCGGACGGCGGGGAGGCCGAGCCAGGCTCGCTGAATGCCCAGGTCGCCGCCTTCGAGGGCGCCCTGCTGCGGGCCGCCCTGGGCCGCCACGGCGGCAACATCCAGGCAGTGATGGAAGAGCTGGAGCTGCCCCGGCGCACCCTGAACCAGAAGATGCTCCGCCACGGGCTGCGCCGGGAGGCCTTCCTCGCCCCCGAGGACCGCGAGTCCGCAGGCTCGGACGAGGACTGACGAGCGTCGGCCATTTCTTGCCGATGGCGCCGACGGATGTCGGCAGAAAATGGCCGACGCCAGGGCGCCAAGGCCCCGTCGCCCCGCGCATTATCACGCCAACCCACTGAAGGAAAAGCAAAAGCCTCCCCTTGGCAAGCTTGTCGCTATAGCAGCGAGCCAGTCATCAAAATAACTCGCTTGCGACGGAGGCTCGTATGCAAAAACGCCAGTTCCTGAAACTCGCCCTGACCCTCTCCACCGCCACGGCCCTCGGACTGGGCGCATCCGCGGCATCCGCCCAGTCCGGGGAAGACGGCGGCCAGTACATCATGGGCACGGCCACCACCGGCGGTACCTTCTACCCGGTCGGCGTCGCCCTGTCGACCCTGGTGCGGGTCAAGCTCGAGCCCACCCATGACCTCTCGGTCTCGGCCATCAGCTCGGCCGGCTCGGCGGAAAACCTGCGCCTGATGGATGTCGACGAGGCCCAGTTCGGCATCATTCAGGCCCTGTACGGCGCCTGGGCCTGGAACGGCAGCGGCCCGGTGCCCAAGGCCTACAAGGACATCCGTTCGGTGTCCATGCTGTGGCAGAACGTCGAGCACTTCGTGGTGCGCAACGACCTGGTGGACACCGGCACCATCGACGACCTGACCGGCCTCTACGATCACGGTTTCTCCATCGGCGCGCGCAACTCCGGCACCGAGGGCTCCGGTCGGCAGATTCTTGCCGGTCTCGACATCGATCCCGAGCGGATGGACCTGGCCTACCTGGGCTACAGCGCCAGTGCCGAGGCCATGCAGAACGGCAACATCGACGGCATGAACATCCCGGCCGGCGCTCCGGCCTCCGCGGTCACCAGCGCCTTCGCCAACATGGGCGACGATATCCACGTGCTGAACGTCACCGAGGACCAGTTGGCCCGCATCAATCAGGAGTTCCCGGTATGGAGCCCCTACGAGATCGACGCCGACACCTATCCGGGCCAGGACGAGGCCGTCCACACCATCGCCCAGCCCAACATCCTGGTGGTCAATGCCGACGTGCCCGACGAGGACGTCTACCAGATCACCAAGGCGATGTACGAGAACCTGCCGTTTCTCAACAACATTCACCCCGCCACTCGCGCCATGGCGCTGGAGAAGGCCCTCGACGGCCTGCCGATGCCCCTGCACCCCGGCGCGGCCCGCTTCTTCGAGGAACAGGGGCTGGAGATACCGGACGCCCTGATCGCCGACTGACGGCCTTCCCGCGCCCCGTCATCGCGCCCCGATTCATTCGGAGCACGACGACCATCCGAGGCATCGCCGACGGCCGCGCCCCTGACACCCGACCGCGGCCGTCCGCTCCAGGAGAACTTCCCCATGAACACCACACCCGCAAGCGAGGTGCGTGACGAGTCGGCCAGCGAGGCCCCGGAGCGCCTCGAGCACCCCTGGCTGGGTCGTCTGCTGTTCGGCCTGACCCTCGTCATCGCCCTGAGCCACCTCTACTTCAATACCTTCAGCACCCTGTCAGAGATCTGGACCAGTGCGCTGCACTTCGGGCTGTTCGGCCTGCTGTGCGCCCTGGCCGTGCCGATGCGCCACGCGGCAAAGCCGTCGCATCGGCGGCTGGTGCTGCTGATCGATATCCTGCTGGGCCTCGCCGCGGTGGGCTGCGCGCTGTACCTGATCGCCTTCGAGGATGCGCTGTACGACCGCGGCGTGCGTTTCTCGATCGCCGACTGGATTGTTTCCATCGTCGCCCTGGGGCTGGTGCTGGAATTCGCCCGGCGCACCACCGGCTGGTTCATCCCGGCGCTGTGCCTGGTCGCCCTGACCTATGTGGCCTGGTGGGGCCAGTACGTCGGCGGGGTGTTCAACTTCCCCGGGCTGAGCTGGGAGACCGTGCTGTTCAGGAGCTATATGGGCGGCGAGGGCATGCTGGGCTCCATCGCCCGCATTTCCTGGTCATACGTGTTCATGTTCATCCTGTTCGGCGCCTTCCTGGTGCGCTCGGGGGCCGGGGACTTCATCATCGAGCTGGCGCGCTGCGCCGCCGGGCGCTTCGTGGGTGGCCCCGGCTTCGTCGCCGTCTTCGCCTCCGGCCTGATGGGCTCGGTCTCCGGCTCCAGCGTCGCCAACACCGTTTCCACCGGCGTCATCACCATCCCGATGATGCGCAAGGCCGGCTTCCCGGCGCGCTTCGCCGCCGGCGTGGAGGCCGCCGCCTCCACCGGTGGCCAGCTGATGCCTCCGGTGATGGGCGCGGGCGCCTTCATCATGGCGTCCTACACCCAGGTCTCCTACCTCTCCATCATCGGCATCGCGGCCCTGCCGGCGCTGCTGTACTTCCTTTCCGTCGCCATGTTCGTGCGCATCGAGGCCAAGCGCAGCCATGCCCACCAACTGGCCGACGAGGACGCTCCGAGCTTCGCGAGCGTGCTCAAGGGCGGCTGGCATTACCTGCTGCCCCTGGTGGTGCTGGTGGCCGCCCTGATCTACGGCTTCACCCCCACCTACGCCGCGGGCATCGCCATCCTTTCGGTGGTGGCCGCCTCCTGGCTGTCGAAGACGCCGATGACCGTCAGGGCCATCCTCGAGGCCCTGTCGCTCGGCACCCGCAACATGATCACCACCGCCATCCTGCTGATGACGGTCGGGCTGATCGTCAACGTGGTCTCCACCACCGGTATCGGCAACGTCTTCTCGCTGATGATCGCCGACTGGGCCGGCGGCAGCCTGTTGATCACCCTGGTGTTGATCGCCGTGGCCTCCCTGGTGCTGGGCATGGGGCTGCCGGTCACCGCGGCCTACATCGTGCTGGGCACCCTGTCGGCGCCGGCGCTCTACGGCCTGATGGCACAGGGCCAGTTGATCGACCTGCTGGTGAGCGGCCAGCTACCCGAGCAGGCCAAGGCCATCTTCATGCTGGCCGCCCCTGACCAGTTGGCCGCCCTGAACGCACCGATGGATGCCGGCGCGGCCAGGGAGCTGCTGTCGGTGGTGCCGGACAACTTCCGCAGCCAGCTCTACGAGCAGGCACTTTCCCCGCACACCCTGACCATGCTGCTGGTCGCGGCCCATATGGTGATCTTCTGGCTGTCCCAGGACTCGAACGTCACTCCACCGGTGTGTCTGACCGCCTTCGCCGCGGCGGCCATCGCCGAAACGCCGCAGATGCGCACCGGCTTCACCGCCTGGAAGATCGCCAAGGGGCTGTACATCATCCCCCTGCTGTTCGTGTGGTCGCCGCTGATCACCGGCTCGGCGCTCGACATGGTGACGGTGTTCGTATTCGCCGCGTTCGGGATCTACGCCATCATCGCCGGGCTCGAGGGCTACCTGGAGCACGAGCTGCCCTGGTGGCTGCGCCTCGGCATGTTCCCGATCGGCGCGCTGATGCTGTGGCCCCACGGCCACCTGACCCTGGATCTGCTCGGCCTGGCCATCTTCGTCGCGGTGCTGCTGTGGAGCTACCGCCTCGGCAGGAGTTCCGCACCCTTCGTTGTGGGTGCCCAGTAAGGCTGAGCGCCACCTTTCAGCCGACGAACACGCAGCGATACCGGTGGCCTAAGCATGACGATGACTCGAATGATGGCTCTTTATCACTCGTTGTGCTGCACATCAAAAAATCCCCCGGGCTTTCCCGGGGGATTTTTTGATGTAAATGCCTGACGAGGTTCCGGCCGGCGCTCCGGAGGGCGGCTCTCCGCGACTTTCCAGGGGAACGCCCTTGTCTGACCAGCGCGCCATACCCGGGCAACGTTCTCCCATGAAAAAACCCCGAGCTTTCAGGGCCCGGAAGCTTCTCGGTATCAGTGCCTGACGCCTCTGCGGCCCCTGCGTGGCCTCGATCTCGGGCTCGCCAGAGCGGTTCCCGTTGGCGCCCGACGCACGGAGCACATGGCAAGGACGCAGTTCCTCCATTCAGGCATAAAAA
>NZ_JAJQTQ010000029.1 GCF_029081005.1 Halomonas elongata
TCGAAGCTCGAAGCTCGAAGCTCGAAGCTCGAAGCTCGAAGCTCGAAGCTCGAAGCTCGAAGCTCGAAGCTCGAAGCGCAACTGAACACAGGAGAACTCAGCATGGCGGTGGGCGAGGCGCATTTCCCGGCAATGCCCCGGATCGAAGGGCTGCGGCTGGGCACGGCGATGTCCGGCATCAAGACGGCGAATCGCCGTGATCTGGTGGTGATCGAGGTGCCGGAAGGTGCCTCGGTATCCGGCACCTTCACGCGCAACGCCTTTTGTGCGGCGCCGGTGACGGTGGCGCGTGATCACCTGGCGGCCTGCGCCACTCGCGGGGCGGCGCCGCGTTATCTAGTGATCAACACCGGCAATGCCAATGCCGGCACCGGGGAGATCGGTCTGCGCGATGCCCGGACCACCTGCTCGGAGCTGGCCGGTCTGGTCGATGTGGAGTCGACGTCGGTACTGCCGTTTTCCACCGGCGTCATCGGCGAGACGCTGCCCATGGAGCGGCTGCTGGCGGGGCTTCCCGAGGCGTTGCGGGCCCTGGATGATGGCCCCGAGGGCTGGAGTGCGGCAGGAGAGGGGATCCTCACCACTGATACCCGCTCCAAGGGAGCCAGTGTCACGGTGTCTCTGGGTGACGAGACCGTCACCATCAACGGCATCAGCAAGGGCTCGGGCATGATCAAGCCCAATATGGCGACCATGCTGGGCTTCGTGGCCACCGATGCCGCCATTCCGCCGGCCGTGCTGGATGAGGTGCTGCGCGAGGCGGTGGCGCACTCCTTCAATTGCATCACCGTGGATGGTGATACTTCCACCAATGATGCCTGCATGCTGATCGCGACGGGCCGTGGTGCGGCGGTGAACGATGCGCATCGCCTGGCCGCGTTCCGCGATGGCCTGCAGCAGGTGATGAACGAACTGGCCCAGGCCATCGTGCGCGATGGCGAGGGCGCGACCAAGTTCGTCACCCTCCAGGTGGATGGTGCCGTGACCCGCGACGAGGCACTGGATGTCGCCTTCACGGTGGCGCACTCGCCGCTGGTCAAGACGGCGCTGGCCGCCAGTGATGCCAATTGGGGACGGATTCTCGCCGCCGTCGGGCGGGCCCCGGTGGCGGATTTCGATGTATCCCGGGTGACCATCGACCTCGGTGGTGTACGTCTGGTCGAACAGGGCGGTCGCGCTCCGGGTTATACCGAAGAGGCCGGCAGCGAGGCCATGGCCCGGGAGGAAATTGGTATTCGCATCGATCTGGGACGCGGGGATCGCGGTGCCACCGTGTGGACCACGGACCTGACGCGGGAATACGTCGCCATCAACGCCGACTACCGAAGCTGAGCAGGCGGGCGACAGCGTCCGCGAGTCGATAGCCCCATAGCAATCCCCGTCGCATGCGGCGGGAACGTTGGAAAGGTAAATGAACGCAATGGTGAAAAGAAGGGTGCATGTGGCGGCTGCCGCCATCATCAGCGCCGACGGCCGTGAGGTATTGCTCGCTCGGCGTCCGTCCAATGTGGATCAAGGCGGCCTCTGGGAGTTTCCCGGTGGCAAGCTGGCACCCTACGAGACCGGCCTGGAAGCGCTGAAGCGCGAGCTGCACGAGGAACTGGGCGTGGAGATCCGTCGTGCCCAGCCGCTGATCCGTATCCATCATGAGTACGCCGACAAGCATGTGCTGCTCGATGTATGGCAGGTGCATGATTTTGCAGGCGAACCTTTCGGGCGCGAAGGGCAGGCGGTGCGTTGGGTGCCCATGGAGGAGTTGCATGGCTATCCGTTCCCCGCCGCCAACCTGCCGATCCTGCGCGCGGTGATGCTGCCCACTGAGTATCTGATCAGCGACGAGGAGGAGGACGAGGACGTTTTCCTGGAGCGTCTGGAGCGCGCCATGCGCGAGGACGATGTGCGACTGGTGCAATTGCGCGCCAAGACGCTGGATGAAGACGCCTATGTGGCCAGGGCCGAGAAGGCATTGGCCTTGTGCCGACGCTTCGAGGCACGCCTGATGCTCAACGGTGAACCTGGCCTGCTCGAGCGAGTGGACGCCGATGGCATCCATCTGACCAGCGAGCGGCTGATGAGCCTGGAGCGTCGTCCGATCAGCGAGGAGAAGTGGCTTGCGGCGTCCACGCATGACCACGAGCAACTGGCCCAGGCGCGTCGGATCGGCTGCGATTTCGTCACGCTCTCGCCGTTGCGCACGACGCCATCGCACCCCCAGGTGGCGCCGATCGGCTGGCACGATTTTCAGCAGCTCGTCGAGCATGCCGGCATGCCGGTCTTCGCGCTGGGCGGCATGACACGCCACGATGCCAATCACGCCCGGGCCGTCGGGGCCCAGGGCATCGCCTCGATCCGCGATTTCTGGAAGTGACCGGCAACCGGGCTTCGCCCGGCCCGGCTTCGCCGGGAGCTGTAAGCGTTAAGCTGTAAGCTTTAAGAAAACCCGGCCGGGCTTCGCCCGGAGCTGGAAGATCGTCCGCTTCGCGGCCGTAAGCTTGAAGCTGGAAGCAAACCACTTTGACTCAGGGGCTGGAGGGCACATGCTGACTTCCAGCTTCCAGCTTCCAGCTTCCAGCTTCCAGCTTCCAGCTTCCAGCTTCCAGCTTATGGCTTACGGCTACGCGCGCAGCGCGTAACGTAGCTAGTCCCGGTAGCGTCGGGCCAGATCACCATAGGCGTCGATACGCCGGTCGCGGAAGAAGGGCCAGATGCGTCGTGTCTGCTCGCCACGCGCCAGGTCCAGGGTCACCAGCAGGCGCTCGGACTGCTCGCCGCCATGGGCCAGGAGTTCTCCCTGGGGGCCGCAGATGAAGCTGCCGCCCCAGAAGTCGATGCCTGGACCGACGCCGGAAGGATCGGCTTCGTGGCCGACCCGGTTGGCCACGATCACCGGCAGGCCATTGGCCACGGCATGGCTGCGCTGGATCAGTGTCCAGGCGTCCTTCTGGCGGGCCTTTTCGTCATCATCGTCCGGTGGGTGCCAGCCGATGGCGGTGGGGTAGAGCAGCAATTCGGCGCCGGCCATGGCCATCAGGCGGGCGGCCTCCGGATACCACTGATCCCAGCATACCAGCACACCGAGTCGTCCCACCGAGGTGTCGATGGGGGTAAACCCCTGGCCTCGATCCGCGTCGTGGTCCCCGGGCGTGAAATAGAATTTTTCGTGGAAGCCCGGGTCATCGGGGATATGCATCTTGCGGTAGTGCCCTACTCGGCCACGCTGGCCGTCATAGACCACGGCGGTGTTGTGGTAGACCCCCGGCGCGCGACGTTCGAACACGGACCCCATCAGCACGATGTCGAGCTCCGCTGCCACTGCCGCCAGGCGTTGCCCGGTGGGGCCATCCAAGGGCTCGGCCAGGTCGAACAGCTCGGGGTCCTCGTACTGGCAGAAGTAATGGGTGGCATGCAGCTCCTGGAGCACCACCAGTTCGGCGCCGGCCGCGGCGAGCTCGCGTATGCCGGTTTCGCTTTCGTCGAGGCTCCGGGACTTGTCGGGCCAGGCGGGCTGCTGAACCAGGCCGACCTTGAGGGTGCGTGTCATGAGCCTTCTCCTGCGCGGTGACGGTTGAGGGTGCCGCGTGGCAGTTGCATGGCAAGGCAGTGCAGGCTGCCATGTTGGCGGATCAGCGTGGAAGCGTCGATGGGCAGGATGTCGCGGTCCGGAAACGCCTCGGCGAGTGCCGTCAGGGCGGTCGTGTCGGCGGCATCGCCGTAGATCGGCACCAGTACCGCGCCATTGATGATCAGGAAGTTGGCGTAGGTGGCGGGCAGTCGATGGCCGTCTTCGGGGTCGAGGCACGGCGCCGGCCAGGGGAGCGCGATCAGCCGGTAGGGCGAGCCGTCGGCGCGACGCAAGGCGCGAAGCTCGTTTTCCATGGCCGTGAGCTCGGGGTAATGGGGATCGCTCGGGTCATCGCAGTGCACATAGGCGATGGTGGCAGGGTCGCAGAAGCGTGCCAGGGTATCCACGTGACTGTCGGTATCGTCGCCTTCCAGGTGGCCATGACGTAGCCAGAGCACCCGGTCGATGCCGAGATTCTCGGACAGGTGCGCCTCGATGTCCCGGCGTCCGAGGCCCGGATTGCGATTGTCGTTGAGCAGGCAGGCCTCGGTGGTCAACAGGCCGCCTTCGCCATCGGTGTCGATGGCGCCGCCTTCCAGGACCAGCTGGCGAGATTGCAGCGGGCAGGCATAGGCGCCGAGGGCATGGAGGCATCGAGTCAGTCCGTCGTCGCGAGAGGCCTCGAACTTGCCGCCCCAGCCGGTGAACACATGATCCAGCAACAGAGGGGCGCCATCTCGCTCGACGGTCAAGGGACCATGGTCGCGGGTCCAGGTGTCATCGGCCTCGGCGACCATCAGGTACAGGCGATCGTCGGGGATGCCGAGCCGGGCGAAACGGTCGGCCAGCCGGTCCCGGGCGATGGTGTCGGGCACGGCGATCAGCACCGCCTGATAGCGGGCAATGGCCGTCACCAGACGCTCGAGAGTCGCTTCGAGACGTTCCAGCAAGGGTGCCCAGTCGCTGCCGGGACCGGGCCAGGTCAGTTGCACGGCGTCCTGGGGCGCCCATTCGGGCAACAGGCGGTTGGCCATGGGGCGGGCCTCATGAGGTGTGGAAATGCGCGAATGTAGGCCGGCGACACCGATGATGCAAGGATCGCGCAAATGCATGGTCGGGTCGATGCAGCCGGGTCCAAAAAGCCTTACCATGAGCGCCCGCCGACAAGGAACGCTGATATGCTGGATCGTCTGCCACTACTGATCGGGTTGCGCTATGTTCGCGCCAAGCGGCGTAACCACTTCATCTCCTTCATTTCCCTGACCTCCATGCTGGGCCTGACACTGGGCGTGGCAGTGTTGATCCTGGTGCTTTCCGTGATGAACGGCTTCGACCGGGAGCTGCGGACTCGCATACTGGGCATGGTGCCCCACACCCAGATCGAGAAGCCCTCGGGCATGACCGAGTGGGAGTCACTCGCCGAGCGTTTGACCCAGCGCGAGCATGTCATCGGGGCGGCGCCCTATATCGAGCAGCAAGGCATGTTCTCGGTGGACGGGCGTAACCACGGTGCCATGGTCAACGGTATCAAGCCCGACTGGGAACGTCGCGTGTCGATCGTCGACGAGCACATGACACAGGGGAGCCTCGACGATCTGGTCCCGGGGGAGTGGAACGTCGTGCTGGGCTCGACGCTGGCGCGTCAGCTCGGGGTCGGCGTGGGTGACAACGTGACGCTGCTGGTACCCGAGGCCTCGATCACGCCGGCCGGCGTCTTCCCCAGGCTCAAGCGCTTCACGGTCAGCGGCACCTTCAGTGTCGGTGCCGACCTGGATGCCAACCTGGCTTACGCCAATATCGAGGACATGCAGACCCTGGCGCGGATGGGGAATGCCGTCGGGGGGCTGCGTCTGGAGCTCGATGATCTGTTCATGGCCGGCAGCGTGACCCAGTCGATCATCGATGACCTGGGGTCGGGATATCGGGGCCTCGACTGGACCTATACCCGAGGCAACCTCTTCCAGGCCATCCAGATGGAGAAGCGCATGATCGCGCTGCTGCTCACCGTGATCATCGCGGTCGCGGCCTTCAATATCGTCTCCACCCTGGTGATGGTGGTCACCGACAAGCATGCCGATATCGCTATACTGCGCACCATCGGCGCCACGCCACGCTCGATCATGGGTATCTTCATGGTCCAGGGGATGGCGATCGGCGTGATCGGTATCCTGATCGGGGTGGGGCTGGGCGTTCTGCTGGCCCTGACCGTGTCCGACATCATCGCCTTCGTCGAATCGACCTTCGGCGTTCACTTTCTCGACGCCGGGGTCTATTTCATCAGTGAGCTGCCCTCGCAACTGCTGTGGTCCGATGTCGGCAACATCGTGCTGGCGGCCTTCGTCCTGACCTTCCTGTCGACGCTTTATCCGGCCTGGCGCGCCGCCAAGGTCCAACCCGCGGAGGTGCTGCGCTATGAGTGATATGGCCATGACTCGAGACACGGTGGCGGGCGAGGTGATGCTGGCATGCCGCGAACTGACGCGCACCTATCGCGAGGGGCCGCGAGACCTCACCGTACTGGATGCACTGGAACTCGATGTGCGGGCCGGCGAGCGCGTCGCCGTGGTGGGCAGTTCGGGGTCGGGCAAGACGACCCTGCTCAACCTGCTGGGCGGGCTGGATCGGCCCAGCCATGGCGAGGTACGTGTTGCCGGCGAGGTGCTGCACACCATGGGCGATGCGACCCTCGGTCGCTTCCGCAACCGCCATATCGGCTTCGTCTATCAGTTCCACCACCTGCTTGCCGAATTCACGGCCCTGGAGAATGCCGCCTTGCCGCTGATCGTTCGCGGTCAGCGCAAGCGTGAGGCCGAGAAACGGGCCATGGAGATCCTGGCGCGGGTCGGCATGCGCGAGCGGGCCGCCCATAAACCCGGGGAACTGTCCGGCGGGGAACGTCAGCGGGTGGCCATCGCCAGAGCCCTGGTGACCGATCCGAGCCTGGTGCTGATGGATGAGCCCACCGGCAATCTCGATCAATCGACGGCGGCGAGCATCCTGGCGCTGATGGACGAACTGTCCGAGACGGCGGCGTGTGCCTTCGTCATCGTGACCCATGATCCGGGCCTGGCCGCGCACCAGGATCGTGTCCTGCGTCTGGATGGCGGTCGTCTGACCGACGACGCCTCCCCCGACTGATCCTGTCCTTCAGGAGCGGCCCGTCCGTCGGCCGCTCCATCCGCCGGAGGTGCCGCTGCCGTGCGGCGCGGCGCTTCCAGCTGCGCACCACCTGCCAACGCCACAGCAGTCGAATGATCAGGCTGCCGGCGATGCCGCAGACCATCGCTGCCGCCAGTGAGCCGAGCGCCAGGGCCGGCAGGATGTCGAGCATCTGCTCGGCGATCCAGCGCGTCGACAGGCGATCCGGCGCTGCCCGTACCGGGCCGTCCAGCAGCCAGGCGCCGATTCGGTAGTTGCCGTAGAAGATCAGCGGCATGGTCAGCGGATTGGTGATCCAGACCAGACCCACGGATAGCGGCAGGTTGGCGCGCATCAGCCAGGCACCCAGTGCCGCCAGGGCCATCTGGAAGGGGATCGGCAGCAGGGCGCAGAACAGCCCCACGAAGAAGGCATTGGCCACGCTGCGCCGGGATAGCACCCATAGTGAGGGATTGCCGATCAATTGGCCCATGAAGCGCAGCGAGCGTTGGCGCCTGAGCGTATCGGGATGTGGCAGGTAGCGCTGCAGGAGTCGGCGCGGCATGAGATAGGCTCGCGGCTTCGAAACAAGGGCTATTATCCATACAAGCCATGTGTCTCGCCACGCCACTCTGGTGGACGATGCGATTCATGTGGATGTCGTGGGCCTATCAGGGATGACGGGATGAGACAGGGATGGGCCATCCCCCTGGCGCTCGCTACCCTGGCGGGCGTATCGATGGGGGCCTTCGCCACGACGGCGTTGCTGCAGGGGCTGGGGGCCATCGGCCTCTGGTGCCTGGTGTGGCGTCGCCGGCGTGAGAGCCTGCTGGTGGCGGTGATGATGCTCGTTGTCGTGCGCGTACTGCTGGTGGCCGGCGGTGAACTGGCGCCGGGCCTGAGCCGCCAGGATGTGCGTCTCGACGCGCGAGTGCTCGATGTTTCGCGCCAGGCGGGGGTGGCACGTCTCGATCTGTCGGTCGACGCTTGCCGGCCGCTGGCAGCCGGGCTGCCTCCTTGTGATCATCTTTCCCGAGCACGACTGAGCGTCTACCAGGGGCCTGATATCCAGGCGGGGGAGCGCTGGCGATTGACGGCCCGCCTGCGGCCGCCTTCGGGGTTCGCCAACCCGGGGACCTTCGACTATCGCGGTTGGCTCTGGCGCGAGGGCATCCAGGCCACCGGCTATCTGCGTCAGTCGCCAGCGGCACGACGACTGTCCGAGGCCGATGCCTCGGTGCGCGGGCTGGCCCTGACACATCTCGATGCTCAAGCGCTGGCGCCACGGGCTGCACGTTGGCTGGCGGCCTTGACCCTGGGGGCGGAACGGCGACTCGAGACGTCGGACTGGGAACTGCTCAATGCCAGCGGCACCACGCACCTGGTGGTGATCTCCGGCCTGCATATCGGCCTGGTGGCCACCTTCGCACTGGGAATGTCGCGCCTGCTGGCCCGTGGCCTGGCACCGGGGCGCTGGCGCATGGCGATCTGGCCCTGGTGGCTCGCCGGCATGACGGCCACCGGCTATGCCGTCCTGGCGGGCCTCGAGGCGCCGGCATTGCGCGCCCTGGTCATGACGCTGGTCGGGCTCTGGGTCGCCAGCGGTCGTCACGCACCGGGGACCTGGCAGGCCTGGTGGCTGGCACTGGCACTGGTCCTGCTGCTCGACCCCCTGTCCGCCTGGCGGCCGGGATTGTGGCTTTCCTTTCTCGCCGTGGCGTTGTTGATCCTGATCTGGCAGGGAAGGGCGAGGCCTCGAGGCGTACGAGGCTGGTGTCTGGCCCTGGTACGTACCCAGTGGCTGCTGGCACCGGTCATGGCGGCGGCCGTGCTGCTGGCGTTCGGACGGCTCGCGCCGGCCGCGCCACTGGTCAACCTGGTCGCCGTGCCGCTGGTCAGTGGTCTGATGGTGCCCCTGGGACTGGCAGGCTGGTTGCTGGCCTGGGTGCCGGCGCTCTCGATGGCCTGCTGGAGCCTGTTTGCCGTCTTGACCCGAGGCCTGGCCGCCACTCTGGAAACCGCCGTGACGATCTTGCCCCTCTGGCAACCGGCACCTGAACAGCGCTGGCCTCTGGCCATCGGCCTGGGGCTTGTCGGTGCACTCTGGGCCTTGCCGGGCCTGGACCGATGCTGGCGAGTGGTCGGAACCCTGTTGCTGGCGATCGGTGGCGTCGGGCTATCGGTCGCCGAGCCCGCTCGGGGCACGCTCTGGGCGCGGGTGTACGATGTCGGTCAGGGACAGCTGGTGGAGCTGCGCACCGCCGATTATCGCGTCCTGGTGGATACCGGGCCGCGTTTCGGCTCCGGCTTCATGCCGCTCGAGACGCTCTGGGCACCCGGTCAGGCTTTCGACGAGGTCATCGTCAGTCATGGCGACCAGGACCATGCCGGTGGCCTGGCGGCCCTCGACGCCGAGCACATCGTCGATCGTTACCTGGCGCCATCGGGCGAGGCCTTGCCGATCACGGCTGACCCTTGCCGAGCGGGGCGGACCTGGGAACGCGATGGCGTCGAGTTCCGTTTCCTCTGGCCGCCGCCAGGGGCCGAGGGATTGTCCGACAATGACCGTTCCTGCGTCCTGCTGGCCACCGCCGGGGCCCATCGGTTGTTGATACCCGGTGACGTCGGGCGACGGGTGGAGCGCAGCTTCATGGGGGACCTGGCGGGATCGGTCACGGTACTGGTGGCGGGGCACCATGGCAGCCGTACCAGTTCCGGGCCTTATCTGGTGCGTCGGCTGATGCCCGAAGCGGTCATCTTCAGTGCCGCACGCGACAGTCGCTTCGGTCATCCTGCCTCCGAGGTGGTGCGGCGTTTCCGGAATGCCGGTACCTGCCTGTGGAGTACCGCCCATGACGGCGCTCTGACATTGACACTGGGCGGGCGTGACGACCCGCACATCGTCACCGAGCGCCCCTTGTCCTGGCGGTCCGGCGGTGTCGGCCGGGGCTGCCTTGCGTTAGAATCCCCTGCAACGCTGCCGGGCTTGCCCGCACCGCCATCCACCGAAGCGGAGACACCGTGATCGAACATTCCGGCTGGGCTCTCTACAAGCGTCTGCTGGGTTACGTCAGGCCGCACTGGCGAGCCTTCGCCCTGGCCATCGTGGGCTATCTGCTTTACGCAGCCTCGAGCACGGCGCTGGCCGAAATGATGAAACGGCTGATCGACGGTATCCAGGATCCGGATGCCGCCTTTCGGCTATGGCTCCCCCTGTTCGTGGTGGGCATGTTCGCCTTTCGTGGGCTGGGAACCTTCCTCGGCACCTATTTCATGAGCCATGTGGCACGCAACCTGGTGCATGCGCTGCGCTGCGACGTCTTCAATCACATGCTGCACCTGCCCGGGCGTTTCTTCGATGCGCATTCCTCAGGCCATCTGATCTCGCGGGTCACCTACCATGTGGAGCAGGTGACCGGCGCCGCGACCAAGGCGATCACCATTCTGCTGCGCGAAGGGCTCTTCGTGCTCGGCCTGATCGCCTATCTGTTGTGGACCAACTGGATGCTGACGCTGCTGTTCCTCGCCGTGACACCGATCATCGGCGGTGTGGTCAGTTACGCCAGCAAGCGTTTTCGGCGCATCTCGCAGCGTATCCAGCGCTCCATGGGGGATGTGACCCATGTGGCGTCCGAGGCGCTGTCCGGTTATCGGGTGGTACGCACCCACGGTGCCGAGTCCTACGAGAAGGCGCGCTTCGCCGAGGCCAGCGAGGTCAACCGTCGCCAGAGCATGAAGGAGGCCCTGACCAAGGCCACCAGCACGCCGATCATCCAGCTGCTGGTGGCCTTCGCCCTGGCGGCACTGGTGTGGTTGGCCATGTCGCCGGCGTTGATGGCGGACATGACCCCCGGCGAGTTCGTGGCCTTCATCACCGCCGCTTCCCTGATGGCCAAGCCGGTACGCCAGCTCACCGAGATCAATGCCACCGTTCAGAAGGGGATCGCCGCGGCCGGTGAGCTGTTCGGCCTGCTCGAGGAGGAACCCGAGGAGGACTCGGGCGATCGGGAACCGGGACGCCTGGAAGGGCACGTTCGTTTCGAGGGCGTGCGTTTCGCCTATGGCGATGATCAGCCCGAGGTGCTCAAGGGCATCGATCTGGAGGTGTCAGCGGGCGAGATGGTCGCCATCGTCGGTCGGTCGGGCAGCGGCAAGTCGACCCTGATGGGCCTGTTGCCACGCTTCTACCGTCCCACGGCGGGGCGTATCCTGATCGATGACATCCCCCTCGATACCTATCGACTGGCGCCGTTGCGACGGTGTATCGCCCTGGTATCCCAGCAGGTCACGCTGTTCAACGCGAGTATCGCCGACAATATCGCCTATGGCGTTGAGCGTGCCGACCCAGATGCCATCGAGGCCGCCGCCCGCGCCGCCCATGCCCACGAGTTCATCGAGGACCTGACGGAAGGCTATGACACCGTGGTGGGGGAGAATGGTGTCATGTTGTCGGGCGGTCAGCGCCAACGCCTGGCCATTGCCCGGGCGATCTACAAGGATGCGCCGCTGCTGGTCCTTGATGAGGCCACCTCGGCATTGGATAGCGAGTCGGAGCGCTACATCCAGGCAGCCCTGGAAGAGGTATGTCGCGATCGCACCACCTTCGTCATCGCGCATCGCCTGTCGACCATCGAGCGTGCCGACCGCATCCTGGTGATGGAAGCCGGCGAGATCGTCGAGCAGGGCAGTCATGCCGAGCTGCTGTCCCGGGACGGCGCCTACGCGGCCCTGCATCGTCTGCAGTTTCGGGAGAGCGAGCCGGCATGACCTCGTTCGCCGAGCGCTGGCTGGAAGCGGCCTATGGCAGCGAACGCTGGCTCATGGTGCTGCGTCCGCTGGAAATGCTCTATCGCCGCGTGATGCGCCGCCGGGCGCAAGCCTATGCCGATGGGCGGCGAGCGGTATGGCGTGCGCCGGTGCCGGTGATCGTGGTGGGCAACATTACTCTCGGGGGAACCGGCAAGTCGCCGCTGGTGGCCTGGCTGGCGCGCCATCTCGGCGAGGCGGGATGGACGCCGGGGATCCTGTCGCGGGGCTATGGCGGCCGGTCCGACCGGTATCCCCTGTATCTCGAGGCGGACACCCCGGTCGCGGAGAGCGGTGACGAGCCGCGCATGCTGGCCGATCAGACCGGTTGTCCCGTGGTGGTCGACCCGGATCGTCCCCGGGGCGGGCGTCGTTTGCTGGAGGCGGGATGCGACATCCTGATCAGCGACGACGGCCTTCAGCATCTGGCGCTGGGCCGTGACCTGGAAATCGTCGTGGTCGATGGCCACCGTGGCCTGGGCAACGGGCACTGCCTGCCGGCCGGTCCCTTGCGCGAGCCCGTCGAGCGTCTCTCCACCGTGGATGCGGTGATGATCAACGGTCGGATGCATCGGCAGACGCTGGCGTCCGGCCATGCCATGTACCTGGCGCCCGTCGCCTGGCGTGCCCTGGAGGATGGGCGTCGACGGAGCCTGTCGCCGCCCCCCTTCGCCGGGCCGGTGCACGCTCTGGCCGGGATCGGTCGGCCGGCGCGCTTCTTCGAGACCCTGCGTGAGCTCGGTGTCGAGTTCGAGGCGCATGCCTTCGGCGATCACCACCGTTTCAGCGCCGCCGATCTGGCTTTCGACGACGACCGGCCGGTGGTGATGACCGCCAAGGATGCGGTCAAGTGCCGGGGACTGATCACCGAGGCCTGGAGCCTGGATGTGGAAGCGGCGCCCGAACCGGCCTTCGTCGACTGGCTGGACACGCGCCTGGCGAGGTCATGAACCCCCGTGCCATGCTCTGAAATGGCCGACGAAATCGCTCATGGAGGCGACGACATGGACAAGGAACTGCTGGCGATGCTGGTATGCCCGCTGTGCAAGGGCAAGCTGAAATACGACCGCGAGGCCGGCGAACTGCTGTGCCGTTACGACGGCCTGGCGTACCCCGTGCGCGACGATATTCCTGTCATGCTGCCCGATGAGGCCAGACAGATGGATGTCGACGAGAAACTGCCGGCGTCTCCCGGACGCGATGGTGGGGCCTGAGGGGGAAGCATGCAGGATTTCATTGCCGTGATTCCGTCGCGCTTCGCCTCCACGCGCCTGCCGGGCAAGCCGTTGCTGGATATCGCCGGGGAGCCGATGGTCGCTCATGTCTGGCGTCGGGCGCGGGACAGTGCCGCCGCCCGGGTGGTGGTGGCCACCGATGACGAGCGCATCCGTGGCGCGTTCGACGGGCGGGATGCCGAGGTAGTGATGACTCGGGACGATCACCCTTCGGGAACCGATCGACTGGCCGAGGTCGCCGAGCGGCTGGCACTGCCCGACGATGCCGTGCTGGTGAATGTTCAGGGCGACGAACCCCTGATTCCGCCGGCCCTGATCGACCAGGTGGCCATGCGGCTGTTCGACGATCCCGGCGCCTCCATCGCCACGCTTGCCGAGCCGATCACCGATGTCGAGACGCTGTTCAACCCCAATGCCGTGAAGGTGGTGCGCGGAGGCTCGGGGAGGGCGCTCTACTTCTCGCGGGCGCCCATCCCTTGGAATAGAGAGGCCTGGGATAGAGACGCCTTCGCCGAGCCTCCCGAACTGCTCCGGACCGATGCCTGGCTGAGGCATATCGGCATCTATGCCTATCGCGCGAGCTTTCTCGCCGAATACCGTGACTGGGCGCCGTCGCCCCTGGAACAGCTCGAACAGCTCGAGCAGTTGAGGGCCCTGCATCATGGCCATGCCATTCAGGTCGGCTTGGCCCGGGAACCTCATCCGCCCGGTGTGGATACGGCCGAGGACCTCGAGCGAGTACGTGAGTGGCTGCGTGGCCAGGGAGGGGAAGCATGATCCGGGTACTCTTCGTCTGCCTCGGCAATATCTGCCGCTCGCCCACTGCCGAAGGCATGTTTCGTCGGATGCTCGACGAGGCCGGCCTGGCCGATCGCGTCGAGATCGATTCCTGCGGGGTCGGCCCCTGGCATGTCGGGGAGGCGCCCGATCCGCGTGCCCGCAAGGCGGCGTCGCGTCGTGGCCTGGATATCGGTGGGCTACGCGGGCGGCAGCTCGAGGCGGCCGATTTCGAACGCTTCGACTATCTGCTGGCCATGGACGAGGACAATCTCGCCGCCCTGCAGGCTCGGTGCCCAGCGGACTGCCGGGCGCATATCGGGCTGTTCCTGGCGTTTGCCGGCCTACCCGACACGCCGGTCCCCGACCCCTACTTCGGCGGGGAGCGAGGATTCGAGGACATGATGGACCTGCTGGAAACCGCCTCTCGGGGCCTGCTGGACAGTATACGAGAGCGCCTGGAGACGTCATCTTGAGCCTGGATGTCAGGCGCGATCACGACCTTTCCCGCCTCAATACCCTGGGGCTGCCGTGTCGTGTCGAGCGCTTCGTTGCCCCTGCGTCGCCGGAACAACTGGCGGAGGTACTGGCGCTGGCCGAGCGGCAGCAATGCCGGCCGCTGCTGCTTGGTGGCGGAAGCAACGTGATCCTGCCGGCGACCCTGTCGGGCCTGGTCATCCAGCCGGCGATGGCGGACTGGTGGCTGGAAGAGCGTGAGCGGGAGGTACTGGTGCATGTCGAGGCCGGTGTGGTGTGGCATGACCTGGTGATGGCGCTGGCACGCCGCGGCCTGTGGGGCGTCGAGAATCTGGCGTTGATTCCCGGCCACTGCGGGGCGGCGCCGATCCAGAACATCGGGGCCTATGGCGTGGAACTCCACGAGGTGCTGGAAAGTGTTCGCGTGGTATCGCTTGAGGATGGACGCGAGACGACGATGACGCCCGATGAGTGCGCCTTCGGCTATCGCGACAGCATCTTCAAGCGTGAACTGGCCGGGCGAGTGGCGATCACCGGGCTGGTCCTGCGGCTGTCACGCCATGCGGCGCCGCGCCTGGATTACGGGGACCTATCGCAACGCGTCTCCGCGACGCCTTCATCACTCGAGGTCGCCGAGGCCGTCAGCGCCGTGCGACGCGAGAAACTGCCGAATCCGGCCCGGCTCGGCAATGCCGGGAGCTTCTTCAAGAACCCCGTCGTTTCGCCCGAACACGCCTCGTCGCTGCATGCCGAGTATCCGGACATGCCGCAATTCCCCCAGGCCGTCGGGGTCAAGCTGGCGGCGGGCTGGTTGATCGATCGATGCGGTCTGAAAGGATGGCGGCATGGGCATTTCGGTGTCCATGACCGACAGGCCCTGGTGCTGGTGCACCATGGCGGGGGGACCGCCGAGGAGCTGCTGGAGGTGGCCGCCGAGGTGGCCGAACGGGTACAGAGCACCTTTGGCGTTTCCCTCGAACGAGAGCCACGTCTGCTGGGAGAAGCGGACACGGGAAAATGACGGCATGTCCCGGCAGCCGTCGCCCGGCTCAGGTACGGAACATCGATCGTGACCGGGTACTCGGGCCAGGACCCACTCATGGCCGTCGCTTGCCGGCTCGAGCCCCCCGCGGCCATGCCTATCTCTTCTACCGTCGCTCTCCCGTCTCCCCATGCTGGAGGGTCAAGAAGTCCTCCTCCTCGATGTGTTCGTCCAGAAAATCCAGGAAGGCACGCACGGCGGGCAGCAGGCCTCGGCGCGAGGGAAATACCGCATGCAGGATGCCGCCTCGGGGTTCCCAGCCGGGCAGGACGTCGATCAGGTCATGCCTGGCCAGGTCGCGGTGGCCGACCAACATGGCCAGCTTGACGACGCCGTGTCCTGCCAGGGCGGCCTGGTGCAGCGTCTCGGCGCTGTCCGTGACCAGGCGTGGGTGATGGTGAATCTGGGCCGTGGCGCCCTCCGGACCGACCAGGTCCCAGACATGCTGCTTGTCGTATTGCGCAAAATCCAGGCTGGGTAGAGCCCGGAGATCGGCCGGCGTTTCGGGAACGGGGTAGCGTTCGATGAGACTCGGGGCCGCCATCAGTCGTTGAGGGCTTCTGGCCAGCACTTTCATGGTCAGGTCGCTATCCTCCAGGGGAGGGAAGCGTATCCTGATTGCCAGATCGAAGCCTTCCTTGATCACATCGACTCGCCGGCTGGTAGCCTCCACCTGCACATTGACGTGCGGGCAATGGCTCATGAAGCGGACCAGCAACGGGGTAATCAGATAGTGCAATACGCTCGGTGAGCAACTGAGCTTCACTGTGCCCCGTGGTTGTGCATGGTTGCGCTCGATCAGTTCCTCGGCGGCCTCGGCCTCCACCAGCATCGCGACACAGTGCCGGTAATAGGCCTGTCCCAGATCGGTGACGGAGAAGCGTCGTGTCGAACGGTTGATCAGCCGCGTCGACAGGCGCTCCTCGAGCTGGATGATGCGACGGCTGAGCTTCGACTTTGGAATTCCGAGCGCCCGGCCGGCAGGGGCGAAACCGCCGTGATCCACGACCTGGACAAAGTAATAGAGATCGTTGAGGTCTTGCATCTTGTCGTCCTATAATTGGGACGGTCATTCCCGAAAAAGCCGTCTAGATGGATCTTCGTTCTTGAAATAGCCTTCTGGTCATCGAGGCTCCATGCCTCCTTCACCAAACAGGAGTCCGACGATGAAGAAGATCCAGGGTGTATACGGCGCTCCCCGAGGACACTGGGTCGGAGACGGCTTTCCCGTGCGCTCCTTGTTCACCTATGACCGCATGGGAGCACAGCATCTCAGTCCATTTCTGCTGCTCGACCATGCGGGGCCCCATACGTTTCAGCCAGGCACGACGCCGCGGGGTGTGGGGGCGCATCCCCACCGTGGATTTGAAACCGTTACGCTCGTCTACGAAGGGGAACTCGAGCATCGGGATTCTTCGGGCGGCGGCGGTCGCATCGGCAAGGGGGATGTCCAATGGATGACGGCCGGTGCCGGAATCGTCCACGAGGAGTTCCACTCGCAGGCCTTTACCGAAAGCGGCGGTCTGCTCGAGATGGTGCAGTTATGGGTCAACCTGCCAGCCCGCCACAAGGATGCGCCTCCAGCTTATCAAACCCTTCTCGAGGCGGATATTCCTCGCGTGCCGCTGGAGGGGAAGAGCGGAGAGGTGCGTGTCGTGGCCGGCGACTATGCTGGGCATCAGGGACCGGCCAGGACGTTCACGGCGATCAACATGTGGGACATTCGGCTTGTTGCCGGCGGGGATGCGGCAATGTCCGTGCCCGATGGCCACACGACCCTGCTGGTCGTGCTGGACGGTACCGTGCTCGTCAACGGCGACACGGTCGTGCGCGATGAGGCCGTGGCGGTCTTTGAGCGGCGTGGCGAGGCGTTGCACCTCGAGGCCAACAACGATGCCAGGTTGCTGCTGCTGAGCGGTGAACCCATCGACGAGCCCGTCGTGGGACACGGCCCCTTCGTCATGACCTCCGCGGAGGAAATTCATCGGGCCTTCAGAGAATTTCAGGACGGTCGGTATGGCGTCCTGAGCGACTAGCGGCTCGGCCGCTGGTGTGTTGCCCGGTAGCCGATGGGGTTACCGGGATTTCCAGCCGCAAGAGGAGAATGAGCATGTCCTTTACCTATCAGCGATTGAACAAGGACGATGTGGCACTGTTGATGGTCGATCACCAGGCAGGGCTTCTGTCCCTGGCGCGTGACTTCAGCCCGAATGATTTCAAGAACAATGTGCTGGCACTGGCCGACATTGCCAAGTTCTTCGAGATTCCGACCATTCTTACCACGAGCTTCGAGGATGGTCCCAATGGTCCCATGGTGCCGGAGCTCAAGGAGGCATTCCCGAACGCGCCTTATATTGCGCGCCCGGGACAGATCAATGCCTGGGACAATCAGGATTTCGTCGATGCCATCAAGGCCACCGGCAAGAAGCAACTGCTCATTGCCGGGGTCGTGACCGAGGTCTGTGTGGCCTTTCCGGTGCTCTCGGCACTGGAGGAAGGCTATGAGGTGTTCGTGGTCACCGATGCCTCGGGCACCTTCAACCAGACAACACGGGATGCGGCCTGGAATCGCATGTCCCAGGCCGGTGCCCAGTTGATGACCTGGTTCGCTGTCGGTGGCGAGCTGCACCGTGACTGGCGCAACGACATCGAAGGATTCGGGGGGCTGCTGGCCGGTCATCTGCCGGCCTATTCCAACCTCATGCAGAGCTATGCTCAACAGGCGAGATCCTGACGTGTCAGGCTCGGCCCTTCGGGGTCGAGTCTTTCCCGATTACCGAACGAAAGGGGGACAGCATCATGAGCACACAGGTGGACGATCGTGAGGTGGCATCCTCGATGGATTGCCCGGTCATCGAGGGCAAGCGCCAGGTACAGCATGTGTCGCCCCGCACCGCCGATGTCGGTGGCATCGAGGTGAACCGGGTGCTGCCTTCCCGCCACCGGCGCCTGGTGGGGGCCTGGTGCTTTCTGGATCATGCGGGTCCCGCCGTCTTCAAGGGAGACGCCGGCGGCTTGCGTGTCGGTCCGCATCCGCACATCGGTCTTCAGACCTTTACCTGGATGATCGAAGGCAAGGTGCTGCACCGTGACAGCCTGGGCAACGAGCAGGTCATCCGTCCCGGCCAGGTCAATCTGATGACGGCAGGGCGGGGTATCAGCCATACCGAGGAATCGATTGCCGGCGAGACGCACCTGCATGCCGCCCAGTTGTGGATCGCCTTGCCCGATGCGCATCGGCGGACCGAGCCGCGTTTCGATCATTACCCCGATCTACCCGGCTGGACGTCGCAAGGTGTCGATCATACCTTGCTGACCGGGGAGTTCGAGGGCCGGCGTGCGCCGACTCTCGCTTTTTCGGAGCTGGTCGGCGTCGATCTGGCCTGCCGTGAAGGCACCACGCTGTCGTTGTCGCTGCGAGAGGACTTCGAGTATGGCGTCCTTCCCCTGGAAGGTTCCCTGGATATCGAGGGGGATGTCTTCTCGGCGAATGAAATGGCCTACCTGGGGCGTGGTCGCTCATCCGTCACCCTGTCTCTTCCCGCCGGGGGACATGCCATCCTGGTAGGGGGAGAGCCGCTCGGCGAGGAGATATTGATCTGGTGGAACTTCGTCGGTCACAGCAGGGCGGAGATCATCCAGGCCCAGCGTGACTGGGAAGCGGGGCATGAACGTTTCGGAACCATCGAGGGATACGATGGCGAGCGACTGATGCCGCCGCCGTTGCCCTGGAAGTGATGATCCCGCTATGCCACGGCTCTTCATCGAGTGACCATCATGTCCATGACGTCATCTTCCATCTCCTCCCCCTCGGGGAGCAGTATCACCATTCGTATCCAGCATCGGGTGAATCCCGATGCCAGCGAGCGCTATGAAGACTGGCTACGCCGTATCATCGAAGTGGCCGGCCGTTATTGCGGCCATCAAGGCGTACATGTGATGCGACCGCCGGCAGGCAGTCAGGATTACGAGATCGCACTGCGTTTTGCCACGGAAGACGAAGCCGATCGCTGGCGCCATTCCGAGGATCGACGCCGGCTCATCGAGGAGATCCGGCCTGCCTTGCAGCAGGAGGAAGCCATCGAGATTCATAGTGGCATCGATTACTGGTTCACGGTTCCTGCGGCGAATCGCCAGCAGCCCGTGCGCTGGAAGCAGTGGGTGGTCACCACGGCGGTGATCTGGCCGCTCACCATGATCGTGCCGATCCTCTGGCAGCCCGTCCTGTCACTCATCCCGCAACTCGACATCTGGGGAGTTCGCAACGGACTGTTCGCGGCCACGATCGTAGGCCTTGTCGTCTATGTCGTGATGCCTCGGGTCGTTCGTCTCGTGGCGAAATGGATGTTTCGGTGAGTCGTGCTCGTTGGCCGTCATGTGCCGTTTCTCACTCGCATGGCTAGCAGAGAGTCAATGAGCATGCCGAGTGGATTTTCAGCCGCCGAGCGCAGATCCTGGTGTCCCGTTTCGGAAGTCCCTTGAATGAAAAACGCCCGTGACCAGGTGGCCACGGGCGTTTTTCGTCATGGAAGCCGGGGGTCAGCCCTGGCCACCTTCCTGACGCTTGGCTTCCTTTTCGCGTCGACGGATTTCCCGAGGATCGTTATGCGCCCGGCGGCGGCGACGCCGGGACGGCGATGCACCGTCCGTCTCGTCCTGACCGTCGAGCTGGGTCGGTTCGGCCGGCTGGCTATCGGCGGCCTTGTCCTCGGTCCCGGCCTGGGTCTTCTCCGGCTGATTGGTCGGCGCCTTGGCCTGAGGTGCCTTTTCCTGAGGAGCTTTGGCCTTGGGCTCGGCGCTCTCTTCGGCCTTGGTCTCAGCCTTGGGCGCGGTTGCCTCTGACTTGGCGGTCTCGGCAGGCTGATCAGCGGCAGCCTTGGCCTCGGTCGGCTCCTGAGCCTTCTCCGGCTGATTGGCCGGTTCGGACTTCGGTGTTTCGGCCGGTGACGCGTCCGCCCCGGGCTCGGTGGCCTTGGGCGAGGTGGCCTCGGTCTTGGCAGCGTCGGCCGGCTGGCTAACGGTCGCCTTGTCCTCGGTCCTGGCTTGAGCCTTCTCCGGCTGCCTGGTCGACTCGGTTTGAGGCGCCTTGGCCTGAGGTGCCTTTTCCTGAGGAGCTTTGGCCTTGGGCTCGGCACTCGCTTCGGCCTTGGCCTCAGCCTTGGGCGCGGTTGCCTCTGACGTGGCGGTCTCGGCAGGCTGATCAGCGGTCGCCTTGGCCTCGGTCGGCTCCTGAGCCTTCTCCGGCTGATTGGCCGGTTCGGGCTTCGAGGTCTCGGCCGTTGACGCGTCCGCCCCGGGCTCGGCGGCCTTGGGTGTGGTCGCCTCGGTCTTGGCAGCGTCGGCCGGCTGGCTAGTGGCCGCCTTGTCCTCGGTCCTGGCCTGAGTCTTCTCCGGCTGTTTGGCCGGTTCGGGCTTCGAGGTCTCGGCCGGTGACGTTTCCACCCTGGGCTCGGCGGCCTTGGGTGCGGTGGTCTCGACCTTGGCAGCGTCGGCCGGCTGGCTATCGGCGGTCTTGTCCTCGGTCCTGGCCTGAGCCTTCTCCGGCTTCGGCGTTTCGGACGTCGGCACCTCGGCCTTGGGGGCGGCGTCCTGGCCTGCCGTGCCGTTGGCGTCGGCCTGGGATGCTTCCCGGGCAGCCTCTTCCTGCAGGCGTTTCTGCTCGGCCTCGGCCTTGGGGTTCAAGGCATGCTGACGGCTGCGCTGGCGCGGGTTGTTGCGAGTGCGCTTGGGCTTGTCGGAGGCCGCCGACTTGGCGTCGTCGCTCTTGCGCTCGGTCTTGGCGGGCTCGGTGTTGCCCTTCTGGCGCTCGTTGTCGCTGGACTTGCGGTTGTCCTGGGACTTGGCGCGGCTATCCGGGTTCTTGCCCTGGTTATCCTGACCCTTGCCCTGGCTGTCCTGGTTCTTGCGCGTGTCCTTGGAGGAGGAGCCGCGCGTTTCCTGGGCGTTGCCACGACCATCGTCCTGACGACGACCACGACCGCCGCGGTTGCCGCGACCCTGGCTGTCGGACGTGGACGACTTGTCGTCTCCCTGAGACTGCCCCTTGGCATTGCTGGTGCCGCGGTTATCATTGCGGGCGCTGTCGGGCCGGTCCGAGCGCTGGCGACGATTGCGTTGGCGACCACTTCCACCGCCGGAAGAGGAGGAGGTGCCGCTCTGGTCGTTCTTGCCTTGGCGTCGATCGGTGCTGGTGTCGCGCGTCGGTGCTTCGTTACGCGACTGGGTGGTGCGGGCGTCGGCCTGGCCGCCGGTAGCGTCCTCTTCGCCGTTCAACAGGCGGGTGAAGCCCTTGACCAGTCGACCCAGCACGCCCTCGCGTTGGGTCGGCACGGGGGCGGCAGCCGGTTTGGCGACGGGCTGGCTCGGGGTGTCCTGCTGCAGGGACGCTGGGGCCGGCTCATGGTGCACGACGGTCTTGACCGCGGCCTCGTCACGTTTGACGGGCTTGCCGAAGGCCGCCTCGGGTTCGCGACCGACCTCGGTGTCGGTGGAGAGCTCGAAGCTGGACTGGATGCCGCCTTCCTCGTCGACGTGGTCGTCACGCAGGCGCTGCACGTCGTAGTGCGGCGTGTCCATGTCGGGATGGGGCAGCAACACCACGCGCACGTCCTGGCGCTGTTCGATGTCGGCCAGCACGCTGCGTTTCTCGTTGAGCAGGTAAGTGGCCACGGGAACGGGCAGAATGGCCCGGATCTGGGCACTGCGCTCCTTCATGGCCTCTTCCTCGATCAGGCGCATGATCGACAGCGAGATGGAGCGAACGTCGCGGATGGTGCCCTGACCGTCACAGCGCGGGCAGACCACGCCGCTGGTCTCGCCGAGTGAAGGCCGCAGGCGCTGGCGGGACATTTCCATCAGACCGAAGCGCGAGATGCGACCGATCTGCACTCGGGCGCGGTCGATCTTGAGCGCATCGCGCACCCGGTTCTCGACGTCGCGCTGATTGCGGGCCGGGCTCATGTCGATGAAGTCGATGACCACCAGGCCGCCGATATCGCGCAGACGCAACTGTCGGGCGATCTCGTCGGCGGCTTCGAGGTTGGTTTGCAGCGCGGTTTCCTCGATATCGCTGCCGCGGGTGGCGCGTGCCGAGTTGATGTCGATCGAGACCAGGGCCTCGGTATGGTCGATGACGATGGAGCCGCCGGAGGGCAGCTTGACCTCGCGCTCGTAGGCGGTCTCGATCTGCGATTCGATCTGGAAGCGCGAGAACAGCGGCACCTCGTCGGCATAGCGCTTGATCTTCTGCTGATAGGAAGGCATCACCTGGCGAATGAAGGTGAGCGCCTCCTGGTGCACTTCCTCGCTGTCGATCAGTACCTCGCCGATGTCCTGGCGGAGATAGTCGCGCATGGCGCGAATGATGACGTTGGACTCGCGATAGATGAGGAAGGGAGCAGGGCGCTTGCCGGCCTCGCCGGTGATCGACTCCCAGACCTGTACCAGATAGTCCAGGTCCCACTGCAGCTCTTCGGGGGAACGGCCGATGCCGGCGGTGCGCACGATCAGGCCCATCTTGTCGGGCACGGTCAACTGGCCCATGGCGTCCTTGAGCTGGGCGCGTTCCTCACCCTCGATACGGCGGGAGATACCGCCGGCGCGGGGATTGTTGGGCATCAGTACCAGGAAGCGGCCGGCCAGGCTGATGAAGGTGGTCAGGGCCGCGCCCTTGTTGCCACGTTCTTCCTTGTCGACCTGGACGATGACTTCCTGCCCCTCCTTGAGGACCTCCTTGATGCTGGGGCGTCCCGAGGGTTCCTTGATGAAGTAGTCGCGAGAGACTTCCTTGAGGGGAAGAAAACCGTGACGTTCGGCACCGAAGTCGACGAAGGCGGCTTCCAGTGAGGGTTCGACGCGGGTGATCTTGCCGCGATAGATGTTGGCTTTTTTCTGTTCCCGGGCACCGGATTCGATGTCCAGGTCGTAGAGGCGTTGTCCATCGACCAGAGCGACGCGCAGCTCTTCGGGCTGGGTCGCATTGATGAGCATCCGTTTCATGGCGTCTCGCAAAATGGACGCGCCGGTGGGCGCCCAGACAGCTCCATGAACCTGATGTCGGGCGGCGTCGGGCTCGGTATTCCGGCCAGGTGCGGGGATCCCGTGCTGGCGCCGCCTGGGCGGCGTGCTGGATCGCCAACCATGTCTCGAAACCCGTGCCTCTCGCGACGATCATCAAGCCCTTGGGCTTCCATGCATCGACGAAGGCGAACCGCTGGGTGCTGCGTGCTTGTGCTCAGCGCATGTCGCGGATGCGGAACTGCGCCCGGCCGTGTCGGTGGCGATTGGTTGGCCTGGCCGGCACGGCATGATCATGTTGAGTACGGGGCGGAGGCAGGACATGTCTCGGCGGGACTTCGCCCATCCGGCCCTGCGGTCACCGCCAACACCTGGCATTCATCGATTCGCCAACGCCGGCCTCCGGCACGATGTTGTACGTATCCCGTGATCTCGTATCGCGTCATCTCGGACGTGATCGGGCGGGCGTGGCGTTGTATCGCTTTCACTTCGGCGGCGGGACCTCGGATTGGCGAGAGTCGTCGCGGCCTGATCTTTTCGTCCCGGCCTGCGTGTGCGTCGTGCAGGCGCGCTTCACGGGCATTTCAACCCATTGGAACGAGTCGGCAATATAACAGTAAAGGGGGTGCCCAGCAATTGGCGCAGGATGGGGCTCACTGCGATAGAATGCGCCCTTTGGAAACACTGCTTAAATGCCTGCGCATGCAAATCGCGTCGTTACGCGGTGCTCGAAAGCTCGCCTAACCCCTCGTTATGTCTCGCTTTCTGTGCTCCGTGCGCCTCGCGCTTCACTATGCTCGGCGATTTATTCAGTATTTCCCTTTCCGCAGGTATTCAGTGGAGTGAGCCGGCATGGCCGATGGCCGCGACGTACAATGGGTAGAAGTGACCGAAGGCCAGGCTGGCCAACGGGTCGACAATTTTCTGATGACGCGTCTCAAGGGCGCACCGCGTTCGCTGATCTATCGCATCGTTCGCAAGGGTGAGGTGCGGGTGAACAAGAAGCGGGTCAAGGCCGACTCGCGGTTGGCGACGGGAGACATGGTGCGTATTCCGCCGCTCAAGCTGGCGCCTCGCGAGGCGGTCCGCGAGGTCAGCGACAACCTGCGTAACCTGCTGGCCGGCAGCGTGCTGCTCGAGGGGCGTGACTGGCTGGTGATCAACAAGCCCTCGGGCCTTGCCGTGCACGGCGGTAGTGGTGTCAAGATCGGCCTGATCGAGGCGTTGCGCCAGGTCCGCGAGGATCTGGACTTTCTCGAGCTGGTACACCGCCTGGACCGTGACACCTCGGGGTGCCTGCTGCTGGCCAAGTCGCGATCGGCGTTGTTGACGCTCAATACCGCCCTCAAGCGCCATGAAATGACCAAGCGCTATCTGGCGCTGGTCGCCGGCCGCTGGCCGGCACGTCGCGACTTCGTCAGTGCCCGCCTGGATCGCTTCGATGCCGGCAACGGGGAGCGGCGCGTGCGGGTCGACACCGGCGGCAAGGTGGCACGCACACGCTTCGCCGTGCGCGAGGCTTTCGCCGGCGCGACCCTGATGGAGGCGGAGCCGGTTACCGGGCGTACCCACCAGATTCGTGTGCATGCGGCCCATGCCGGACATCCGTTGCTGGGCGACGACAAGTACGGCTCTCGCGAAGGGCAGCGGCTCGCCGCCCGGTGGGACCTGTCCAGGCTCTTCCTGCACGCCTCCTCGCTGACCTTTCCCGAACCGACCAGCGGCAAGCCGGTGCAGATTCGCGCGCCGCTCGGCGAATCGCTCGATGCCGTGCTTGCGCGTGCCCGCCAGGCTCAATGACGTGGAGACACCATGCGTTACCGACTGATGATCTTCGACTGGGATGGCACCCTGATGGACTCCGTGGGCCGGATTGTCGCCAGCATGCAGGCTGCCGGACGCGATATCGGCTGGGGTGAGTTGCCGGACGAGCGGGTGCGGGACATCATCGGGCTGGGCCTGCCCGAGGCCATCGCCAAGCTGTGTCCCGGCATCGACGCGGAGCGCGCCGAGGCCCTCAAGCAGCGCTACGCCCATTACTTTGTCGAAGGCGACACGACGCCGATGCCTTTCTATCCCGGGGTGAGCGAAGGGGTGGCTCGCTTGCGGGCCAGCGATCGTTCGCGCCTGGCGGTGGCAACCGGCAAGAGCCGGCGGGGGCTGGATCGCGTCTTTCGCGAGAGCGGTAGTGGTGCCTGGTTCCATGCCAGTCGCACGGCCGACGAGACACGTTCCAAGCCGCATCCGCAGATGCTCGAGGAGTTGCTCGATGAGCTCGGCGTCGCGGTCGATGAGGCGGTGATGGTCGGCGATACCGAATATGACATGGAAATGGCCCGGGCGCTGGGCATGGATCGCATCGCGGTGACTTACGGTGTACACGAGCCCGAGCGCCTGGCCGCCAGTCGGCCGACGTTCACGGCCGGGAGTTTTCCCGAGCTGATCGACTGGCTTCACGGTTATTAACCCGGCAAGTTTTTATGTCGGGTTAATCGCGGCACAGGGACGTGCCGCCGCCGGCCGTCAGGCCGGCGCGAGCCCGTGCCACACCAGGAGATCCACGCATCTGCGCCAGCGTGGTGCGGGCGACAATCAAATCGATCAGGACGATCTATTTGATTGCCAGGTTAATAGGCAAGTTTGCGCAAGCGTCTGGGAGACGAGGTCAGAATGAGCGACAACAATGACGACTGGACCGAGGGGCCGGAGCTGTCGGCGGAGGAAGCACGACGGCGTCGGCAGGCCCGGTCGCAAGACGAGGCCGAGAGCGCGTCTGTCGACGGTGACGATGCCGAGACGCTGCGCGAGCGGCGCCGCCTTGCCGAGCAGGCCATGCTCGACCGCTGGATCGACGGTGTACTCGTCGAGCAGCGACGTACGCGGCGCTGGAAGCTGTTCTTTCGTTTCGTCTTTGCGTTGCTGATCCTGTCGTCCCTGGCGCTGACCTTCTATGGCCTCTTCGCCGCTCAGGGCGCGATGGAGACCGACGGGCCGCATCTCGGCGTGGTCGAGGTGGAAGGCGTGATCGATCGCGAATCACCGGCGAGTGCCTCGCGCGTCATCGAGGGTATCGAGCGTGCCTGGAAGGCGCCCGATGCGAAGGCGGTGGTGCTGCATATCGATAGCCCGGGTGGCAGCCCGGTGCAGTCACAGCGGATCTATGACGAAGTGATGCGGCTTCGCGAGAGCGGTGACAAGCCGATCATCGCGGTCGTCGAGGATATCGGCGCCAGTGGTGCCTACTATATTGCCTCGGCCGCGGACGAGATCATCGCTGCGCCGGCGAGCCTGGTGGGGTCCATCGGGGTGATTCACGCCGGCTTCGGCTTCGAACAGGCCATCCAGCGGCTGGGCATCGAGCGTCGGGTGTTCACGGCCGGCGAGAACAAGGACTTCCTCGACCCCTTCGCGGACGTCGAGCCGACTCAGCGGCGCTTCTGGCAAGAGGTGCTGGCCACCACGCATCAGCAGTTCATCGATGACGTCAAGGCCGGGCGTGGCGATCGCCTGGCCGAAGACGAACGCCTGTTCAGCGGGCTGATCTGGACCGGCGAGCAGGCGCTGGGGCTCGGGCTGGTGGATCGGCTGGACAGCCTCGACGGCGTGGCCCGGCGTCACCTGGACGAGGCCCGCACCCGGGATTACACGCCGCGTCTCGACCCCTTCGAACGGCTGTCGCGACGCTTCGGCAACGTCATGGCCTCGGTGCTGGGGCTCTCGAGCGACGAGGCACCGGTGCGTTATCAACTCGCTCCCTAAAGGGAGCGAGAGCTGGAAGATCGTCCGCTTCGCGGCCGTAAGCTTGAAGCTGGAAGTCCCCGGCTGCGCCGGGAGCTTGAAGTCATAAGCTTGAAGCTGGAAGAAAAACCTGCCGGGCTTCGCCCGGAGCTATAAGCCGTAAGCTTTAAGCTTGAAGAAAAAACTTGACCCCATCCCATTGGGGTTCACGCTGCCTTCCAGCTTCCAGCTTCCAGCTTCCAGCTTCCAGCTTCCAGCTTCCAGCTTCCAGCTTACGGCTTACGGCTCGTCAGGGGATCGAGCCCGGCGTCGCGGAGCATTTCACAGAGGCGGATGAGCGGCAGGCCGATCAAGGTGTTGGGGTCGTCGCCTTCGAGGCGTTCGAACAGCGTGATGCCGAGGCCTTCCATGCGGAAGCTGCCGGCACTGTCCAGGGGGCGTTCCCGATCGACGTAGCGGGCAATCTCCCCCTCGGTCAGGTGGCGGAAAACGACGTCGTAGCGTTCGTGACAGACTCGGTGGCTGGCATGTCGGGTATCGATCAGGGCCAGGCCGGTCAAGAAACTCACTCGGTGCCCCGAGAAGGCGGTCAGCTGGGCGCGTGCCTCGGCTTCATCGGCGGGCTTGCCCAGGGGGTGGCCGTCGAACACCGCGACCTGGTCGGAGCCGATGATCAGGTGGTCCGGCCAGTCCGTTGCCAGTCGTTCGGCCTTGGACAATGACAGGCGGTGCACCAGCGTTTGGGGGGATTCGCCATCGCGCGGCGTCTCGTCGATGTCCGGACTTGCCCAGGCGTAGGGGATGTCCAGGCGATCGAGCAGTTGGCGGCGGAAGCGTGAGCCGGAAGCGAGGACCAGTCGTGACATGGGGTCTCCAGGCGGAATGGGACGGGGTGGCGAAGCACTCGCGGCGCATTGTAACCCGAGACGATGGCGGCTTTGACAGGGACTGGGGGAGTGCCTATCATTGCGCGCCTATGTTGACCTCACGACTTCCAAGCCGGGTCGAGCCCTACAAGCTCGCTGCCCATGGCGAACACCTCGAGGGCCTGGTGGCGCTGGCCGATATGCCCAGGCTTGCCGAGGCCGTCGGCGAGCAGCACGGTGATGCGCGAGTATGGCTGAACTTCACCATCGACGCCCAGGGGCGGCGGGGGATCGAAGGCCATCTCGAGGCCGGGTTGCAGTTGCCGTGCCGACGCTGCCTGTCGCCCATGGCGAGCGAGGTCGAGAGCGACTTCCTGCTGGGGCTGGTGACCAGCGACTCCCTGGCGGCGGATCTGCCGAGCACCCATGAACCGGTGCTGGTGGAAAACGAACAGCTGAACCTCCTGGCCGTGGTGGAGGATGAGTTGATCCTCAGCCTGCCCCAGGTGGTTTACCACGACGAGGCCGATTGCCAGGTCTCGCGCGACCAGCTGAGCAGCGGGGCGGGTTCCGTCGGTTCGGACACGCCCGCCAAGAGCCCCTTCGACGTGCTCAAGCACCTCAAGGGCAAACACTGATATTTCATCGATTCACTCTGGAGTGATATCTCATGGCAGTTCAACAGAACCGCAAGACCCGTTCCAAGCGCGGCATGCGTCGCAGCCACGACGCCCTGACCGGCAAGGCGCTGTCCCAGGACAAGGAAACCGGTACCACCCATCTGCGCCACCATGTTGCGCCGGATGGCTACTACCGTGGTCGCAAGGTCGTCGACGCCTGAAGACGGCGACCTCTACGCCATGACGCCTGATTACTGAGATGCGGATTGCCGTTGACGCCATGGGAGGGGATCTGGGTCCCCGCGCTGCCGTGGCGGGTGCCGCTAGTGCCGTCATGGCCGACTCCGGCCTCGATATCCAGCTGTTTGGTCCCGCCCGATACCTGGACGACGAGCTCTCCCGGCTGCCGCGGCCTCTCGCCGCGGCGTCGTCGCGTTTACGCGTCGTGGATGCGCCCGGTGTCATCAGCCAGGATCAACGGCCTGCCCAGGTGCTGCGTGGTCATGATGACACCAGCATGGCGGGGATGCTGGGGTGTCTGGCGCGAGGCGAAGCCGAGGCTGGCGTCAGTGCCGGCAATACCGGTGCCTTGATGGCGCTTGCTCGTCGAGCGCTCGGCATGGTGGCTGGCATGCCTCGCCCAGCGATCAGCACCGCGATACCGACGCGGCGCGAGGGTCGCTGCTATCTGCTCGACCTGGGCGCCAATGTCGATGTCGAGGCCGAACGGCTCAGGGACTTTGCCCTGATGGGCCAGGTCATGGCGCGTCGCGTCGATGACCTGGCGCACCCTCGGGTCGGCCTGCTCAACGTCGGCGTCGAGGGCACCAAGGGTACGGCCAGCGTGCAGCGCGCCGATGAACTGCTCAGGCAAGAGCCGGGTCTGCACTACCTCGGGTTCGTCGAGGGAGATGCCATCTTTTCCGGCGAGGTCGACGTGGTGGTGTGCGATGGCTTCGTCGGCAACGCCGTGCTGAAGGCCAGCGAAGGATTGGCGCGCATGCTGGTGCGCCGGGTCCAGGCGACCTTCGAGGCGCACTGGTCCAGCCGGCTGGTGGGGTGGCTGGCGCGCCCCGCGCTGGCGAGGCTGCGTGGTGAGCTCGATCCGGTGCGCTACAACGGTGCCAGTCTGCTGGGGCTCGATGGTATCGTCATCAAGAGTCACGGCGGAGCCGATGCCGCCGGCTTCCATTACGCCGTGGCGCGTGCGGCCAGAGAAGTGGCCCACGACCTGCCGGGCTGCCTGGACGAAGAGCTTGGCCAGCGCCGGTCCGCTAGCGTCTCCGTCGTCGATGACGGTCGAGACGCTAGCGGATCCAGGACACTCGCTGCCACCGTCACGGATGCGGCGGATGGCGAGGCAAGTCAACAAGAGCAAAGGTGATCGACATGACTCAACCCCTTGCCCTCATCTTCCCCGGGCAGGGCTCCCAGCAGATCGGCATGCTGCGCGAGCTGGCGGAACGCTACAGCGTGGTGGGCACCACCTTCGAGGAAGCGTCCGATGCGCTGGGCTATGATCTCTGGCAAGTGGTCCAGGAAGGGCCCGCCGAGGCGCTCAACGCCACTGCTCGTACCCAGCCGGCACTGCTGACGGCCAGCGTGTCGATATGGCGGGTCTGGCAGGAGCTGGAAGGGCCGCGTCCCGCGGCGATGGCCGGCCACAGCCTAGGGGAATACAGCGCCATGGTGTGTGCCGGCGCGCTGCCCTTTGCCGAAGGCGTGCGTCTGGTCAAGCTGCGTGGCGAGGCGATGCAGGACGCCGTCCCCATGGGCGAGGGCGCCATGGCCGCCGTGCTCGGCCTCGATGACGAGGCTGTCGAGGCGGCTTGCGCGAAGGCCGCCGAGGGCGACGTCGTGGCGGCGGTCAACTACAATGCGCCGGGACAGGTGGTCATCGCCGGCAGCAAGGCGGCCGTCGATCGCGCCATCTCGGCCTGTCAGGAGGCCGGTGCCAAGCGTGCCATGCCGCTGCCGGTGTCGGTGCCTTCGCACTGTGACCTGATGCGGCCGGCAGCCGACCGGCTGGCCGAGGCGATGGCATCGATCGAATTTCGTGCGCCACGCTACACCGTGATCCAGAATGTCGATGCCGAGGCGCATGCCGATGTGGAGACGCTGCGGACTCGCCTGATCGAACAGCTCTATCAGCCGGTGCGCTGGACCTCCTGCGTCGAGGCCCTGTCGGGGCTGGGCGCCGAGGTGTTCGTCGAGTGCGGGCCCGGCAAGGTGCTGACCGGCCTCAACAAGCGAATTGCCCGGGGTAGTCGGGGCTTGTCCGTCAACGATCCGGACAGTCTCGCCACTGCCCTGGAGCTGGCCCGCGAAGCGGCGGGCCAGTCACCGTCGGCCAACGGCTGACTCCCTCTCCCGGACGAGAATGGAAGAGAGCATGACAACCGAGCGTAGAGTCGCCCTGATCACCGGGGCCAGTCGCGGCATCGGCCGCGCCATCGCCCACGAACTGGGGCGCCAGGGACGCATCGTGATCGGCACGGCGACCAGCGATGCTGGCGCCGAGCGTATCGATGCCGACCTCAAGGAGCAGGGGATCGAAGGTGCCGGGCGTTGCCTGGACGTCACCGATCAGCAGAGCGTCGATGCCCTGATCAAGTCCATCGGTGAGGAATTCGGTGCGCCGACCATCCTGGTCAATAATGCCGGGATTACGCGTGACAATCTGCTGATGCGCATGAAGGAAGACGACTGGGACGCGGTCCTGGACGCCAACCTGAAGTCGGTATATCGCGTCAGCAAGGCCTGCCTGCGCGGCATGACCCGGGCACGCTTCGGCCGCATCGTTTCCATCAGTTCGGTGGTCGCTACCATGGGTAACCTGGGGCAGGTCAACTATGCGGCGGCCAAGGCCGGCATGGAAGGCTTTACCCGGGCGCTGGCGCGTGAAGTGGCAGCGCGTGACATCACGGTCAACGCCGTGGCGCCGGGCTTCATCGCCACCGACATGACCGAGTCGCTGCCCGAGGCCCAGCAGGAAGCGCTGCTCGGCCAGATTCCGCTGTCGCGGCTTGGTCGTCCGGAAGAAATCGCCGCCGCGGTGGGCTTTTTGACCGGCGAGACGGCAAGCTATATCACCGGCGAAACCCTGCACGTCAATGGCGGCATGAACATGCGTTGATGCCGCGGCATGCGGCGGTTGCGTCGACCCAGAGCGGTCTATAAACTACCCCGCAGCTTATGCTTGCGGATTTGAACCGGCTGGTCATCAGAACGGCTAACGTGAACGACTGGAGTACGTCATAATGAGCACCATCGAAGAGCGCGTGAAGAAGGTTGTGGCCGAGCGCCTGAACGTCAAGGAAGAGGACATCCAGAGCTCTTCTTCCTTCACCGAGGATCTCGGCGCCGATTCCCTGGATACCGTCGAGCTGGTGATGGCGCTCGAAGAGGAATTCGACACCGAGATTCCCGACGAGGAAGCCGAGAAGATCACCACCGTTCAGGAAGCCATCGACTACGTTAACGCCCACCAGTAAGGGCGCGGTCGACCCCGCTTGCTGAAAGGTCCGGGTATTGCCCGGAGAGAGCCGTCCTGCCATGCAGGGCGGCTCTTATGCTATGGGGCCATGACACCGATGCTGGCGTTGCTCGCGCCATATCTCGATATTCTTCGTTTTCCGTGGGTTGCCGCATGGCGTACAGCGCGCGATGAGTCGGGTATAATGCCCGGCAATGAACGCCCCTGGATGGGCTGCACTATCTTGAGATGTCTGGAGGAAAGCTGATGGCTCGCAGAAGGGTTGTGGTGACCGGGCTGGGCTTGGTCACGCCGGTGGGAAACACCGTCGATGAGAGCTGGCGGAACATCGTCGCCGGCAAGAGCGGTATTGCCCCGATCGAGCACTTCGATGCCAGCGGCTTCAATACGCGCTTCGGCGGCTCGGTGAAGGATTTCGATATCAGTCCCTATCTCAATCCCAAGGATGCCAGGAAGATGGACCTGTTCATCCAGTACGGGGTGGCGGCTGGCGGCCAGGCGATCGAGGATGCCGGGATCGAGTGCACCGACGACAATGCTCATCGGATCGGGGTCGCCATCGGGTCGGGCATCGGCGGCCTGCCGATGATCGAGCACAACCACAACGCCCTGCAGAAGGGCGGTGCGCGGCGCATTTCCCCGTTCTTCGTACCGGGCTCGATCATCAACATGATCTCCGGCAACCTGGCCATCCAGCATGGCTTCCGTGGTCCCAACATCGCCATCACCACCGCCTGTACGACCGGTACCCACAACATCGGCTACAGCGCCCGGACCATCGCCTATGGCGATGCCGACGTGATGGTCTGCGGTGGCGCCGAAATGGCGACCACGCCCCTGGGGCTGGGCGGCTTCTCGGCGGCGAGGGCGCTGTCCACCCGCAATGACGATCCCGAAGCGGCGAGCCGGCCCTGGGACCGCGACCGGGATGGCTTCGTGCTGTCCGACGGCGCCGGCGTCATGGTGCTGGAAGAGTACGAGCATGCCGTCGCCCGAGGCGCGACCATCTATGCCGAGCTGAGTGGCTTCGGCATGAGCGACGATGCCCACCACATGACCGCGCCCCCCGAAGATGGCAGCGGTGCGGCGATGTCGATGAGCAACGCCATTCACGACGCCGGCATCGAGCCGTCGGCCGTCGACTATATCAATGCCCATGGTACTTCGACCCAGGCCGGCGACCTCGCCGAGAGTCGTGCAGTGGAGAAGGTGCTGGGGGCGGCTTCCCGGGACGTGGCCGTCAGTTCCACCAAGTCGATGATCGGCCACCTGCTCGGTGCCGCCGGTGCCGTCGAGGCGGTGTTCAGCGTGCTGGCGATTCGCGACCAGGTGGCACCGCCGACCATCAACCTGGACAACCTCCAGGATGGCTGCACGCTGGATTACGTGCCGCACAGCGCTCGCGAGATGAAGATCGACGTGAGCCTGTCGAACTCCTTCGGCTTCGGCGGCACCAACGGCACTCTGCTTTTCTCGAAGGTGTGAGTCTGTCGCCGGAGGACATCGGAAACGGAGAAGGCGTGCCCTTCGACGACCGTGGCCTGGCTTACGGCGATGGTCTGTTCGAGACCGTCCTGGTCCGGGATGGCGTCGCGACGCTGTGGGAACTGCACATGGCGCGTCTCGCGCGGGGCTGTGAGCGACTGGGCATCCCCATGCCGTCGCGCTCGACCCTAGATGCCCTGCCGGCTCGCGCGGGCGAGGGACTCCGGGTGCTCAAGCTGGTCCTGACTCGCGGCAGCGGTGGGCGGGGTTACCTGCGCCCCGATACACCCTCGCCGCGTCTGCGTTGGCGCGTTACTCCTTTCTCGCCATCCTCCGAGCGTTGGTGGCGAGGGGTCCGCGTGCGTCATTGTCGGTTGGCACTGGGAATTCAACCGCAGCTGGCTGGTCTCAAGCATCTCAACCGTCTGGAAAATGTCATGGCCCGTGCCGAGTGGCAGGACCCGGATATCGCCGAAGGCCTGCTGTGTGACAGCGAGGGGCATCTGGTCGAGGCGACCTGCATGAACCTCTTCTGGCGGCGGGAAGGGCGCCTGGAAACGCCGGGGCTGTCGCGCTGTGGCGTGGCAGGTACCTTGCGAGATGGCCTGTGTCGGCGTCTCGGCATCCAGGAGGTGGATGCCGCCCCCGGGGTTCTGGAGGGTGCCGAGGCCGTCTGGCTCGGCAATGCCGTGCAAGGCCTCTGGCCGGTGCGGCGTCTCGATGACGAACGGGGACAGCCGCTGGCGTGCTGGAGAGTCGGCAGGGCGCATCGCGAGTTGCAGGCGGAGGCCCATGCGCTCCTGGGCTACCCGCGCCACGAGGGTGAGTCGGGCGAGCGAGACGAGGAAGAAGCATGAAGCGTGCGCTGAAGTTCCTGCCGTTACTGGTGATCCTGATCGCCCTGGTCGCCGGTGGTGGATATCGTTACTGGGAAACGCGTCTCGAGGCGCCGCTGCCGATCGACGAACCGCTCATCTACGAGGTGCCGGAAGGGGCGGGCTATCATCGGGTCATCGCCGAGCTCGAAGAGCAGGACATGCTCGAGGATGGCTGGGCCTTCCGGTTGCTGACGCGTCTCGAGCCCGATGCCGTGCCGGGGCTCAGGCCGGGCGAGTACCGGCTCGAGCCAGGCATGGACGGGCGAGCGTTGCTCGAGCGCCTGCGTCGCCACGAGATGGTCAGTTACGGTCTGACCGTCCCCGAGGGCTGGACCTTCGGGCAGATGCGCGATGCCCTGAATGCGGCCGACAAGCTCGAGCACGAGACACGAGCGTTGAGCGATGCCGAGATCATGGCGCGGCTGGGACGCGAAGGCGAACACCCCGAGGGGCGCTTCTTCCCGGATACCTATCGGTACCGCAAGGGGGTCAGCGACCTGGAGATCCTGCGTCAGGCCATGACCCGCATGGACGAGGAGCTCGAGACGGCCTGGGCCGAGCGAGCCGAGGACCTGCCGCTTGAGTCGCCCTATGAGGCCTTGATCATGGCCTCGCTGGTAGAGCGCGAAACCGGGGCTCCGGAGGAGCGGGAGCGCATCGCCGGGGTATTCGTCCGTCGCCTGGAGCGGGGCATGCGTCTGCAGACCGACCCCACCGTGATCTATGGCATGGGGGATCGTTACGAGGGCAACATCACTCGTGCCGACCTGCGCGAGGCCACGCCCTACAACACCTATGTGATCGAGGGCCTGCCGCCGACGCCGATCGCCCTGCCGGGACGCGCCGCCCTGGAGGCGGCCGTGCAGCCTGCCGAGGGCGAAGCGCTGTATTTCGTTTCCCGCGGCGATGGCACGCATCATTTCTCGCGCACCCTGCGCGAGCACAACAACGCCGTCAATCGCTACATTCGCAACCGCTGAGAGGGTGTTTACAAAAGTCACGAGCGACGGCCAGGCCAGGCGAAATCAGCCGAGACAGCGGAGTTTACGAGTTGGTAAATGAGCATTTTGAGGCTGATTTCAACGCCGCATGGGCGAGCGCAGTAGTTTGTAAACACCCTCTGAGTGCCAGGAGGCGCTACCATGCAACACCGAGGACGCTTCATCACCCTGGAAGGCGGCGAAGGCGTGGGCAAGTCCACCAACCTCGCGCTGGTGGTCGATCATCTCGAGGCGCATGGCATTGAGGTGGTACGCACCCGAGAGCCGGGGGGAACCCCGAGGGCCGAGGCCATTCGAGGCCTGCTGCTCGACCCCGCCGGCAACGAACCGCTCGACGATGACGCCGAGCTGCTGCTGGTGTTCGCCGCCAGGGCCCAGCATCTGGCCCGAGTGGTGCGACCGGCACTCGAACGGGGCGCCTGGGTGGTCTGTGATCGCTTCACGGATGCGACCTTCGCCTATCAGGGCGGTGGGCGTGGCATTGACGCCTCTCGCATCGCCGAGCTGGAGGTCTTCGTCCAACGTGGTCTGACGCCCGACCTGACGCTGTTGCTGGATATGCCCATGGCAGCGGCCCAGCGTCGCCTGGAAGGGCGCCTGGATCGCGATGGAGGCGAGCGAGACCGCTTCGAGCGCGAGCGCGTCGAGTTCTTCGAGGCCGTCCGCCGCGCCTATCTGGCACGAGCGGAGTCGGCACCGGAACGCGTATGCGTGGTGAATGCCGATCAGCCACTGGACGCGGTACAGGACGAGCTGAGAGCCCTGCTCGATGACCGCCTGGAGGCGTGGGCATGACGGATATCGTGCGTCCCTATCCCTGGCTGGCGGAGCGCTGGAAGGAGATCACGCGCCTCGCCGATGCCGGTCGCCTGCCGCACGCCCTGTTGTTTGCCGGGCCGCGGGGTATCGGCAAGCAGTCGCTGGCCGAGGCGTTGATCGCCCGAACCCTGTGCGCCGCGCCCGGCGAATTCGCCTGTGGCCATTGCCACGCCTGCCGGATGCTGGCGTCCGGTTACCATCCGGACCTGATGCGAGTGTCACCCGAGGAGGGCAAGCGTCAGATTCGCATCGGCCCGGTACGCGACATCAATACCTTCGTCGCCCAGACCGCCCAGCAGGGCGGCTATCGGGTGATCGTCATCACGCCGGCGGAAGCCATGAACGTGGCGGCCTCCAACGCCCTGCTCAAGAGCCTGGAGGAACCCGGCGGCAAGACATTGTTCGTGCTGTTGTCGGACATTCCCTCGCATCTGCTGCCGACCATTCGCTCACGCTGTCAGCAATGGAGCCTGGCGCAGGCCGACGAGACGGAAAGCCTGGCCTGGTTGGGCGAACGGCTCGGCGGCGAGGACGATGCGCGTTTCTGGTGGCGTGCCTCGGGCGGGCTGCCGTTGAGGGCCCTGGAGCTGGCCGATCCGGAATCCCGGGCCCTGCGACAACAGCTCCACGAAACCTTCGATGCCCTGGTGCGCGGCGCCGAGCCGGTCGCCGAGGCCGCGCGGCTGGACCGGCAGTCGGTCGACGCCATCCTGTGGTACGGTATCGCCTGGCTCGAGGACCTGATTCGCCTCGGGTTGTCCGGTGTCGCCGCCGAGCTGCGCAATCCCGACCTGCTGCCGTTGTACCGCCAGGCGGTCAAGAATGCCCGGGTCCGGGACTGGTTCCGGCTGTTGGACTATGCTCGCGAACAACGACGCCTGCTGGCCGAGGGAAACAATCCCAATCCCCAACTGGTGCTCGAAGCCTGGCTGGTGCGCTGGGCGGCGTTGCTCAGGTCTTGATCGACGCCATGGCACCGGACGGTGCTCCTTTCATTTTCAAACCGGTGAAGCTAGCGCATGTTTGTCGATTCCCACTGTCATCTCGACCGCCTCGATCCCCGCACCCATGACGGTGATGTCGGGGCGGCCCTGAACGCGGCCCGTGCCCGTGACGTGCGCCAGTTCCTGGCCATCGCGACCACGCTCGACGGGGTGCCCGGTCTCGCCGCGCTCGCTCGCGAGCACGATGATGTGGTGATTTCCGCCGGTGTTCACCCCCTGCACGAGGTGCCCGAGGAGCCGAGCGTCGAGGCGATCATGGAATCTGCCGACGGCCATGGCGCCGTGGCCATCGGCGAGACCGGGCTCGACTACCATTACGACGGCGTGCCGCGCGACGTGCAGTACGAGCGCTTTCGTCGTCACCTGATCGCGGCCACCCAACTGGGCCTGCCGGTGATCATTCATACCCGCGAGGCCCGGGAAGACACTCTGGCGCTGATACGCGAGCATGTCGACCCGGCCGTCGGCGGCGTGCTGCACTGCTTCACCGAGGACCTGGACATGGCCCGCGAGGCCGTCGGCCAGGGGTTTCATATCTCGTTGTCGGGCATCGTCACCTTTCGCAATGCCGCCTCGGTCCGCGAGCTGGCGCGACGCCTGCCCCTCGACCGCCTGCTGATCGAGACCGACAGCCCCTACCTGGCGCCGGTGCCTCATCGCGGCAAGCCCAACGAACCGGCCTGGGTGGTGGAAGTGGCCGAGTGCATCGCTGCCGAACGCGGCATCAGCGTCGAGGAGGTCGCCATGCAGACCGCCGCCAATTTCTATCGACTGTTCAAGGCGGCCGCGCCCGAGGCCTCGAACGAGGTGCGTCAGTCACTGGCCAGGGCCGGCCTGGTCTGACCCGCGCTCGTCTGCCTTGCAGACAGGCCGGGACTCGCGTGCCTTGTCCGCCCATCGCCGTCCTCAGGAGTGCACATGCATCTGGATTCCCTCATGGCCGATATCGATGTCTCGGGCGGGATTCCGCCGGTGGATCGCTGGACGCCCGAACATGCCGGCGAGATGGACCTGCTGATCGCCGCCGATGGGCGCTGGATCCACGAGGGCGGCATCATCGCTCGGCCGCGCCTGGTGCGTCTGCTCTCCACCATCCTGCGGCGTGAGGACGATGGTTCGCATTGGCTGGTGACGCCCATCGAGAAGCAGCGCATTCGCGTCGAGGATCTGGCCTTCATCGCCGTCGATGCCGAGCGCGACGACCAGGGCGACTGGCATGTCGTCACCAATCTGGGCGATCGGGTGCGGCTCGACGACACTCACCGCTTGAGCATCACCGCCACGCCACGTGGCGAGTGGGTCCCGGAAGTGCCGGTGCGCTTCGGGCTCGCCGCGCGGCTCGGGCGTAATCTCTTCTATCGGTTGATCGAGCAGGCCGAGGAGCGTGCCGACGAGCAGGGGACGCCCTGGCTGGGGCTGACCAGTGGCGGCGCCTGGCACCCCCTGGGGCGGTTGGACGGCGAGGCGCCATGAAGCTGACGTCGGAACAGCGCGCCGTCGTGGCGCATGACCAGGGGCATGCCCGGGTCGCGGCGGTCGCCGGTGCCGGCAAGACCACCACCATGGTCGCGCGGGTACTGACGTTGCTCGAGCGCGGTGTCGCCCCGTCGCGCCTGCTGGTCTTGATGTTCAACCGTTCCGCCCGCGAGGACTTTCAGGTGCGCCTGGCGGCCATGGCGCCGGCAGGGCAGCGGCTACCCGACGTGCGGACCTTCCATTCCCTGGGGCATCGTCTCAGCCAGAGCTTGACCCGCTGGGGCGTGCTGGCGTCGCGTCAGCTGCTGACCGCCGACTGGCAACTGGAGCGCCTGCTGCGCCAGGCCTCGCTGAATGCCCTGGAAGGCGCGCCAGAGGCGCGCGAGACCGCCCTGGACGCCGACAAGCTGGAAGCCCTGGCGCACTTCTGCGGATTGGTGAAGGCGGAAATGGCCGAGCCCGCCGAGCTCTATGCGCGGCTCGATTTCGGCGATGGCACCGAGCATTTCGTGGGCGCCTTCGAGCAGGCCGAGACCCTGCTCGCCGATCACGGTCTGATGACCTATGCCGATCTGATCTATCGCCCGCTGCGGGCCCTGGAGGCAGACGCCGACCTGCGCGCCCGGGTGCAGGGCTTTCTCGATCACGTCATCATCGACGAATATCAGGACATCAATGTCGCCCAGCAACGCCTGCTGGCCGTGCTGGCGGGGCGCGAGGCGGCGGTGATGGCGGTGGGCGACGCCAACCAGTGCATCTACGAATGGCGCGGTGCCCATCCCGATACCATGCTCGAGAACTTCACCGCGACCTTCGGCGACGCCCATGACTACCCCTTGTCGACGACCTTTCGGCATGGCCATGCCCTGGCCCTGGTGGCCAACCATGCCATCGATGCCAACCGGCGTCGTCCCGACCAGATTTGCCTGGCCGCCCCCGACAACCCGGCGACCACGCTGTCGGTGAACCAGGGCAGTCAGGCATTGCTCGACGAACTCGCCGACTGGCAGCGCCAGGGCAGGGGGCTTGCGGAGGCCAGTCTGCTGGTACGCAGCTGGGCCTTGTCGGTGCCCCTGCAACTGGCGCTGCTGCGTGCCGGCATACCCTTCCGGCTGGCCCGGGAGGATCGCTTCGTCTTTCGCCTGCCGCTGGTCGAGGCGCTGGCGGGGTATCTGATGCTGGCCCGGGATGCTTCCTTGTTGCAGGACCCCGGCCACCTATTGACGTTGCTGTCCCAGCCGACGCCCTTTGTTCCCCGGGAGCGCCTGTCGGCACTGGCGGCTCGCCTGGCCGAGACCCAGCGCTGGCCCGAACGCCACGACCCCCTGCTGGACGGCATCAAGCCCCACCAGCGGCGTACCCTCAAGCGCCGCTGGGCGCTGCTGTGCGAGTTGCCCGGGCGTTCGGCGTGGTCGCCGGCTCGCCTGCTTGAGCACGTGATCGAGGCGGTGGAGGCCGAGAAGGTGCTCAAGCGTGCCGCCGCGCGGCGTGACAAGGGCGAAGAGGACGTGCGCCTGCTGGATGTCCTCATCGAACAGGCCAACGAGGTCAGTGACCTGGCGGCCTTCACCGACCTGTTGCGACGGCCGGTGGAGAATCGAGACGATGGTGTCCTGATCAACACGGTGCATGGCGCCAAGGGACTGGAGTGGCCGCTGGTGGTGCTGGCCGGTGCCAACGAGGAAGATTTTCCGCACTATACCCGGGACAACCCGCTGAGTCCCCAGAGGCTCGAGGAAGAACGACGGCTGTTCTACGTGGCGATCACCCGGGCCCGGGAACGCCTGGTGATGCTGCACGATGGCGGCGATCACCGGCCAAGTCGCTTCCTCGCCGAAACCGCCTGGCAGGATGGCCAGCATGTAGCGCAGCGCCTGGCGGCCTCCGAAGAGACGACGTCCGTCGCGGTGACCCGGCCCGACCTGGTGCGCCGCTACCTGTCGGCCCTGTCGCCGGATTCCCTGATCGACCTGCCGATCGAGGCCGCCACTACACCGGGCATCGCCGAGCGCGGTGCCGACTACCGGGTCGGCCAGCGGCTGAACCACGCGGTATTCGGCCAGGGGGAAATCAGTGTGGTGGAGGGCGACCCGGCCAACCCGGTGATCGAGGTACGCTTCCTCCAGGCCGGGCGGCGGCGCCTGATCGCCAGTCGAGCCCCCATCGAACTGCTGGAAGGAGAACACGCATGAGCGATGTCCTGATCGGTGCCGATGCGCTGCGCCACTGGCTTCAGGGGCCGCAGGCCCCCGTGGTGCTGGACTGTCGGGCGCGACTCGGGGATCCCGAGGCCGGTGCCCGCCTGTGGCACCACGGTCATGTGCCCGCCAGCCGTCATCTCGACCTCGACCGTGACCTGGCGTCGCCGGCCGGGGTGCGGGGGCGGCACCCGCTGCCCGAACCCGGTACCTTCGCCGCGACGCTGCGACGGCTCGGGGTCGGGCCCGGCCGCGCGGTGGTGGTGTACGACGACATGGGTGGGCAGCTCGCCGCGGCGCGCGCCTGGTGGATGCTGGCCCAATGGGCAGGACACCCGCAGGTACGAGTGCTCGACGGCGGGCTGCCGGCCTGGCGAGAGGCGGGCGGTTCGCTGGTCGAGGGCGAGGAAGCGGGCATCGAGCCGAGCGACTGGGCGCCCACCTTCGATGATGGCACCTGGGTCGAGGCCGACGAGGTCTTCTCCAGCCGGGCGATGAAGCTCGATGCACGTTCCCGGGCGCGCTTTCGCGGCGAGAGCGAGCCGGTGGATGCGCTGGCCGGGCATATTCCCGGGGCGCGCTGCCGGCCCAGCGCGGACAACCTGGACGAGAGGGGGCGCTTCAAGTCATCGGCGGCGTTGCGCGAGGCACTGCCGGAGGCGAGCGAGGTCATCAGCTACTGTGGCTCCGGCGTCACCGCCTGCCACAATATCCTGGCCTGCGCCGTGGCGGGCCTGCCGCTACCCAGGCTCTATGTCGGCTCCTGGAGCGAGTGGATTCGGGATCCGGCGAGGTCCATCGCCACTGGTGACTAGGCGGAGTCGAGCAAGGAAAGCTGCCTCACGGCATCCTGCCCCTCGGGGCTATGATCGTCGGCTTCCAGAACCTTGTGGAAGCCTCGCGAGGTCTGGATGGTGGCCTCGTCGTCGAGCCACATCATCGCCTGGGCGTGGTCGTCGGCGAGCTGATGCTTCAGGCCGCCGAACTGGGTGCCGATCTGCCCCCAGGCGCGGCTGAATATCCAGTCGCCGAACATGTCCTGATGGACATGTATCAGCACATAGTCATGGTCGGTTTCCCAGCGGACGATCACGATGGCTCCGGTGTTGGTGGTGTGGCGGCGGCGCTGGCGGCACCGCTCATGTAACATGAACGCTATTGTAAGGCCTTGTGTCCGGGGCTCAAAGCCGACGGGTCGGGGCGGGAGGATACCACCATGCGGATCATCGTCGATGCCAATGTTCCCGAAGCCCGGCGCTGTTTCGGTGCCCTGGGCCAGGTGGTCAGCGTGCCCGGACGCGAGATCGATGCCGCGACGGTACGCGATGCCGATGCCCTGGTGGTGCGCTCGGTCACCCGGGTCGACGAGGACCTGGTGGCCGATTCGCGATTGCGCTTCGTCGGGACCTGTACCATCGGCACCGATCATGTCGATACCCGGGCACTGTCCGAACGCGGGATCGGCTTCGCCAGCGCGCCCGGATGCAACGCCGAGGCGGTGGTCGATTACGTGCTGGCGAGTCTGTCGACCCTGGCCGAGAGGGGCGGTTTCCGGCTCACCGAGCGTCGCATCGGCATCATCGGTGTCGGCAATGTCGGGGGGCGGTTGCTGGCGCGACTCCAGGCGCTGGGCATCGATTGCCTGGCCTGTGATCCACCACGCGCCGAGGCGGATGGTGACACGGGGTTCGTCGACCTGGACACCCTGATCGACCGCTGTGACGTGCTCTGCCTGCATACGCCGCTGGTGTCGGACGGTCCGCATGCGACGCATCATTTGCTCGATGCCCGCCGTATCGCCGAGCTGGCGCCCGATACGATAGTGCTCAACGCCGGCCGGGGCGACTGCGTGGATGGCCAGGCCCTGAGAACGCGACTGTCGGGGCGGGGCGATATTGCGGCGGTACTGGATGTCTGGGAAAACGAGCCCGGCATCGATGCGGCCCTGCGTGACCTGGCCACACTCGCTACGCCGCATGTCGCCGGCTACAGCCTGGATGGCAAGCTGCGTGGCACGCACCGGATCTATCGTGCCCTGGCGCGCCATGTCGGGCTGCCCGCCCGCTTGGGCGAGGACGCGCTGATGCCGACGCCTCCCGTGTCGCGCCTCGTGCTGGATGCCGGGCTCGAGGTCGAGGAGGCGCTGCGGCTGTGCATGCGCGCCGTCTATGATCCGCGTCGCGACCATGACGCCCTCCGGCATCGGGTACGCAACGCGGGAATGGCGGAGGGTTTCGATGCCTGCCGAGCGAACTACCCGCTGCGTCGGGAATTCTCGACTCTCGAGGTGGGGCTCGAAGACGCCGCCGCCGACCTGGCCGGGCCGCTGGCGGCGGCGGGGTTCCAAATCACGAGCCACGAGCAACGAGATTCGAGCGGTGAGTGCAACGCTTGAGCGTGTCGCCTCCGCGTTTCGTATCTCGCCGCTCGTGGCTCGCCGCTGTTACTGCCGCCGGGTTCCTTTACTGCCGATAGGCGGCTTCCTTCAGGGCGCGGATGCGCTCGTCCAGCGGCGGGTGGCTGGCGAAGAGTTTCTCCATCAGGCGGCGTGACTGGCCGGTGGTGATGGCGAAGGCCGTCATGGTGTCCGGCATCTGATCGGGCATCTGGGTCTCGGCCTTGAGCCGCGCCAGGGCATTGATCATGGCGCCGCTGCCGGCCAGGCTGGCGCCGGCGGCGTCGGCGCGGTACTCGCGGAAGCGCGAGAACCAGGCGACGATGGCCGAGGCGATCAGGCCGAAGACGATCTCGGCGACGATGACCACCGCGAAGTAGCCGAAGAAGCCGAGCCCTCCGTTGTCATCCTTGCGCAGGAAGCTGTCGACCAGCTGGGCGACGACGCGCGCGAAGAACATCACGAAGGTATTGAGCACGCCCTGGATCAGCGCCAGGGTGACCATGTCGCCGTTGGCCACGTGGCCGATCTCGTGGGCCAGAACGGCGCGGATCTCTTCGGGCTTCATGCGGTTGAGCAAACCGGCGGAGACCGCCACCAGGGCATCGTCCTTCTTCCAGCCGGTCGCGAAGGCGTTGGACTGCTGGGCCGGGAAGATACCGACCTCGGGCGTCTTGATGCCGGCGTCGCGTGCCAGTTCCGCCACGGTGTCGACCAGCCACTTCTCGGTGGCGTTGGAGGGCGACTCGATGACCACGGTGCCGGTGGAGCGCTTGGCCATCCACTTGGAGATGAACAGCGACACCAGCGAGCCCGCCATGCCGAAGATGAAGCAGAAGATCAGCAACCCGGTCATGTTCATGCCGTTTTCGGAGAGATAGGACTCCACTCCGAGCAGTCGCAGGGTGATGCTGGCGACCAGGATGACGGCCAGGTTGGTGCCCAGAAAGAGCAGGATTCTCATCATTGCCGGATATCTCCCGTCGAGAGTGTCGCGCCCGTTCGGGGATCGGGCGGGCGCGGCGATGGAAAGCCTTGCATTAGATACGGGCTTTCGCCGCGGGTTTCAAGCGTGGCGAAAGCCTGTGTTCATCTATTGGCGATACCGTGACAAGAAGCGCGCAAAGCGCTCCAGGGCATCGTCGAGCTGGTCGACCCAGGGGAGGGTGACGATGCGTACGTGATCCGGTTCCGGCCAGTTGAAGGCGCTGCCCTGGACCAGCAGGATCTTCTCCTGGAGCAGCAGGTCGAGCACCATTTGCTGGTCGTCCTGAATGTTGAAGACCTTGGGATCCAGGCGCGGGAAGGCGTAGAGCGCCCCCTTGGGCTTGGTGCAGCTGACCCCGGGAATGGCATTGAGCTTTTCGTGGGTGATGTCGCGCTGGGCGAGCAGCCGGCCGCCGGGCAGGATCAGGTCGTTGATCGACTGATAGCCGCCCAGTGCGGTCTGGATGGCGTGCTGGGCCGGCACGTTGGCGCACAGACGCATGGAGGCGAGCATGGTCAGCCCCTGGATGAAGTCGCTGGCGCGCTTCTTGGCCAGGGTCCCCGAGAGCGTCATCCAGCCACTGCGGAAGCCGGCACACCGATAGCTCTTGGAGAGCCCGTTCATGGTCACCACCAGCTGGTCCTCGGAGGCCAGGGAGCCGGTGGCGACATGTTCGACGCCGTCATAGAGGATCTTGTCGTAGATCTCGTCGGAGAACACCACCAGGTCGTGCTCTCGGGCGATGTCGAGCAGCTCGCTGACCACTTCCGGGGGATAGACGGCGCCGGTGGGGTTGTTGGGGTTGATGATGACGATGGCCCGGGTATGGCTGGTCACCTTGGCACGGATATCCGCCATGTCCGGTGCCCAGTCGGACTGCTCGTCGCACAGGTAGTGTACGGCACGGCCACCGGAGAGGTTGGCCGCCGCCGTCCACAACGGATAGTCGGGGGCCGGGATCAGCAGCTCGTCGCCATCGTTGAGCAGCGCCTGCAGGGCCATCACGATCAGCTCCGAGACGCCGTTGCCGATATAGATGTCCTCGATGCCGACGCCGGGGATTTCCTTGCGCTGGCACTCCTGCATGATCGCCTTGCGGGCCGAGTACAGCCCCTTGGAGTCGCAGTAGCCCTGGGCCGTGGGCAGGTTGCGCATCACGTCCTGGAGGATTTCTTCGGGGGCTTCGAAGCCGAACGGCGCGGGATTGCCGATATTCAGCTTGAGGATTCGCTGGCCTTCGTCCTCCAGGCGCTTGGCGTGTTCGAGCACCGGGCCGCGGATGTCGTAGCAGACGCTGTCGAGCTTGTGCGATTTGTCGAGTGGGGCAGTATCCATGTCGTGCTTCCAGGGGTGTCCAGGTATGGCCGGGATGATGAGGCGTTGCGTGTCGCCTAGTCGCCGGTCGAGTCCGTCGCGGCGTCTTCTTCTTGGTCTTCCTCGGGTGCCGGGATATCGGCAGGTGTCTCGAGGGTCAGGCGGCCCAGCTTGCCATCGCGAAGCTCGTGGAGCAGCACCTCGGCACCGCGATGCAGGTCCACCTCGCCGCCGGCGCGCAGGCCGCCGCGCTTGCCGGCGATGCGGGTCAGGATGGCGTGACCGTCGAAGCCGGCCTGTGCCAGCAGGTCGGGGCCGGGATCGCCGTCGGCCTCGATGCGCTCGGCCTCGGGATTCGACCGGTAGGGCGGCAGCTCCTTGAGCTTGTACCGGGCCGAGAGGGCCTCGGGATAGCGTCTGGCGAGCTCGGCGGCGGTCACCACCGCCACATCCACATAGTCGATGGCGGTGTCGCGGATGGCGCCGCTGGCGGCCAGGCGATAGGCGCAGGCCTGATCCTCGATCTTCGGCCACAGCACCCCGGGGGTGTCGATGAGCGCCACCTGGCCGGCGATGCGCACCTTCTGCTGGCGCTTGGTGACGGCCGGCTCGTTGCCGGTCTTGGCGATGGTCCGTCCGGCCAGGCCATTGATCAGCGTCGACTTGCCGACGTTGGGAATGCCCATGACCATGACTCGCACGTCGCGATCGGCGCGGACCTGGCCGGCCAGCTCATGGCACAGCCTGGGAACGCGCTTGAGCTCCCGAGCCTGGGTCGTGGTCACGGCCAGGGCGCGGACATCGGGCTGGGCGTCGAAGTGGTTCGTCCATTCGCGAGTCCGCTCGGGATCGGCGAGATCGGCCCGGGAGAGCACCTTGAGCACCGGCTTGTGACGGGTCAGCTCCGCCAGCATGGGGTTGGCGCTGGAGTAGGGCAGGCGGGCGTCGAGCACTTCAATCACGACATCGATTTCCGGCAGCGCCTCGAGGATCTGTCGGCGCGCCTTGTTCATGTGTCCCGGGTACCAGCCGAGCATCGACCCCTCCTGCTTGTCTTGTCGCGATGACGTTCAGTGATGAAATAAGAAAACGGCCGACCATCATAGCAGATGGCCGGCCGTTTCAGGGCGTGCGCCCTCATTCACCGGAGTGGAAGTCCAGGGCGACCGAGTTGATGCAGAAACGCTGTCCGGTGGTTTCCGGCGGGCCATCGGGGAAGACGTGGCCGAGGTGGGCATTGCAGCGTGCACAGGTCACTTCGATGCGTTGCATACCGTGGCTGCTGTCGGTCTGCTCTTCCACGCATGCCGAGGAGAGTGGTCGGTCGAAGCTGGGCCAGCCGCAGCCGGCCTCGAACTTGTGCTCGTTCTCGAATAGTGGCGCGTGACAACACACGCAGTGATAGATGCCGTGCTCCTCGGTGACCTGGTAGTCACCCGTGAAGGGACGCTCGGTACCCTTCTCGCGAGTGACGTGGTATTGCTCCGGCGTCAGCTCTTCGCGCCACTCGGCGTCGCTCTTCTCGATCTTCTTGCGCATGGGCGGTCTCCTCGTCGTGCCTGCACTTCATTGTGACATTCAAGTCGGTCGTTTTTTCCAGTCAGCATCGCCAACGTTGGGTTGATAATCAACGGGATGGGGTTCGGGGTTGACTCTTTTCAAGGCGCTGAGTAATATACGCGCCACCTCGACGAGGCGAGCGACGTCCCATTCGTCTAGTGGTCCAGGACACCGCCCTTTCACGGCGGTAACAGGGGTTCGAACCCCCTATGGGACGCCA
>NZ_JAJQTQ010000002.1 GCF_029081005.1 Halomonas elongata
ATCGCGGGGATAGAGCACTGCCTGGGGCAGGCGCTGATAGATCGAGTTGTCGGTGGCCAGTACCGTGCGGTTGGCGTAGTCCGGGGCGATCTCGCCGGCGAAGCCGGTCTCGCGCAAAGCCTCGAGAAAGGCCCGGTAGTGGTCGGCCTGCTGACCGAGAGAGGCATCACTGGTGTCCAGTCGTGCGATCATGATGTGGGTATCGATATTGGCGCCACCCTGTCGTGTCGTTTCACGTATCGGCAGGGCCGGCGGGAGATAAGGTGATCTCTACTGTACCGCGACAGGGCCATGGCGCGCATCTAGGGCCGTGGCGCGAGGCCGGGCTTTTGCCTACAATGGGCGCCTTGCGTTTGCCGCTTTCTTCATCGACGGACAGGATTCCATGCTCGATCCCAAACTGCTGCGCAGCGACCTCGAGGACGTCGCCCGACGACTGGCCAAGCGAGGTTTCGCTCTCGATACCGAACGACTGGCCGCGCTGGAGTCCCGGCGCCGGGAACTGCAGGCCGAGACCGAACGGCTGCAGAACGAGCGCAACACGCGCTCGAAGTCGATCGGCAAGGCCAAGGCCAATGGCGAGGATATTCAGCCGCTGCTTGACGAGGTGAGTGACCTCGGCGATCGCCTCGACGCGGCCAAGGCCCGTCTCGCCGAGGTGCAGGCCGAGTGGGACGAACAGGTCAGCGGCCTGCCCAACTTGCCCCACGAGAGCGTGCCGGAGGGGCAGAGCGAGGACGACAACGTCGAGCTGCATCGCTGGGGCACGCCGCGCGCGCTCGATTTCACGGCTCGTGACCATGTCGATCTCGGCGCCCTGCAGGGGGGGCTGGACTTCGACCTGGCGGCCAAGCTCACCGGGGCGCGTTTCGCGGTGATGCGCGGGGCCATTGCGCGGCTGCACCGGGCGCTGGTCCAGTTCATGCTCGACAAGCAGACCCTCGAGCATGGCTACGAGGAATGCTATGTCCCCTATATGGTCAATCGCGATTCGCTCTACGGCACCGGGCAGTTGCCGAAGTTCGGCGAGGACCTTTTTCGGCTGGAGGATGAGCGCGGCTATTATCTCATTCCCACCGCCGAGGTGCCGCTGACCAACTTCGCGCGCGATGAGATCATCGAGCACAAGTCGCTGCCGGTGCGCCTGACCGCCCACACGCCGTGTTTCCGCAGCGAGGCGGGATCCCATGGTCGTGACACCCGGGGCATGATCCGCCAGCACCAGTTCGACAAGGTCGAGATGGTGCAACTGGTCGAGCCGTCGACTAGCTACGACACCCTCGAGGAGATGCGCGGCCACGCCGAGGCGATCCTCCAGGCGCTCGATCTGCCGTATCGCGTCGTCACTCTGTGTACCGGCGACATGGGCGCCGGTGCCGCCAAGACCTATGACCTGGAAGTCTGGCTCCCGAGCCAGGAGACCTACCGGGAGATTTCCTCGGTGTCCAACTGCGAAGACTTCCAGGCTCGCCGCATGCAGGCACGTTATCGTCACCCGGACGAGAAGAAACCGCAGTTGCTGCACACCCTGAACGGTTCCGGCCTGGCAGTGGGGCGCTGCCTGATTGCGGTGATGGAAAACCACCAGAATGCCGATGGCTCGATCACCGTGCCTGAAGCGCTGCGCGGCTACATGGGCGGCATGGAAACGATCAACGTTTCCTGAGGCGTCAGGCCTCCACGGCAATCATGCTGGCGCGCCGCTGTCGTTGTTGCGCCAGCGCCCAGCGGACATGCTCGCGAACCAGGTCGGAAGGATAGGGCAGGCGCGCCCGCAAGGCGGATTCGACGCTCTCGCTCCAGGGCGCGTTGCCCAGCCCCACGGCCAGGTTGCGTAGCCAGCGTTCGTAGCCGATGCGCCGGATAGGGCTGCCGGCGGTCTTGTCGAGAAACTCCTCCTCGCTCCAGGCGAAAAGGGTGACCAGGTCGACCCGATCGAGATCGTGTCGGGGGGCGAAGTCCCGCTCGCGACTGGCCCGGGTAAAGCGAGTGAAGGGGCATACCAGCTGACAGTCGTCGCAGCCGAAGACGCGATTGCCCATGGCGACGCGGAACTCCTCGGGAATTGCCCCATGCAGCTCGATGGTGAGATAGGAGATGCAGCGGCGCGAGTCGACGACGCGGTCCTCGACGATGGCATCGGTGGGGCAGCCCGTCCGGCAGGCGCTGCAGCTGCCGCAATGGGCGCCTTCGTAAGGGGGATCCACCGGCAGGGGCAGGTCGGTGTAGAGTTCGCCGAGAAAGAACAGTGATCCCGCCCTGGGATTGAGAATCATGGCATTCTTGCCGACCCAGCCGAGGCCCGCCTTGCGGGCCAGGGCGCGTTCCATTACCGGGGCCGAGTCGACGAAGGCGCGGTAGCCGAAGGGGCCGATCTCGTCCTGGATCTGCTTGGCCAGCGTGGCCAGGCGCTTGCGCATCAGCTTGTGATAGTCGCGTCCCACGGCGTAGCGCGAGATATAGGCCTTCTCCGGTCGGGCCAGCATCCGGGTGGTCTCGACCTCGGGGGGAAGATAGTCGAGGCGCACGCTGATCACCCGCACCGTGCCGGGCACCAGCTCTTCCGGGCGGGTGCGCTTGGTGCCGTGCTTGGCCATGAAGTGCATATCGCCGTGGTGTCCCTTGTCCAGCCAGCGCTGCAGTCGGGCCTCGTCCTCGGCCAGGTCGACATCGGTGATCCCGACTTGCTGGAAGCCGAGTTCACGGCCCCAGGTCTTGATCGAGTCGGCCAGGGCCTCGAGGTCGGGGGATGCGTCGCCTTGAGCAGACGGCTGGGTCATGATCGAGCAAACACCACGCAGAATGGCGCCGCGACGCTTGGCGTCGGGCGGGGGACAAGACACACTCCACATGGTAAAGCATCGTGTGCTGGGGGAATAGCGAATGACACAAGCGCCACCGCTGAATCACAAGGGCCATGCACTGTATCGCGCCGACCAGGTGCGCGAGCTCGACCGGCGCGTCATCGCTTCCGGCGTGGCAGGATTCGCCTTGATGCAGCGCGCCGCGGCGTCGGCCTGGCGATACCTGCGAGCCACCTGGCCGGAGGTGCGTCACCTGAGCGTGCTGTGCGGCGGCGGGAACAACGGTGGCGATGGCCATGTACTGGCTGCCCTGGCAGCCGCCGAGGGGCTGTCGGTGCAGCGACTTCTCGTCAAGCCCGTGGAGGCGCTCGAGGGTGATGCGCGCCGGGCCGCCGAGATGGCCGATGCTGCCGGCGTCGGGCGCGAAGCCTGGCACGACGGCATGAGGCTGACCGGCGAGCTGGTGGTTGATGCCCTGCTCGGTACCGGACTTTCCGGCGAGGTACGCGGGGCATCCCGGTCGGCCATCGCGGCTATCAATGCCAGTGGCCGGCCGGTGCTGGCCATCGACATCCCCTCCGGCCTGCATGCCGATACCGGGACCGAACTGGGCGAGGCGGTGCGCGCCACCCGTACCGTCACCTTCATCGGCGACAAGCTGGGCTTGCACACCGGGCGCGGGCCGGCCCGGGTCGGCACCCTTGCCGTGGAGGAACTGTCGGCGCCCCGGGAGGTCTTCGACGACATGGTGCCGGCGGCGTGGCGGCTTGACCGGTCGCTGATCGCGATGCTGTTGCCGCCCCGCGAGCGCGATGCCCACAAGGGAGCGGCGGGGCATGCGCTGATACTGGGGGGCGCTCCGGGCATGGGCGGCGCCGGCCTGCTGGCCGCCGAGGCCTGCGCTCGGCTCGGCGCCGGCAAGGTGAGCCTGGCTACCGATCCCGCTCACGTCGCCGCCAGTCTGATACGTCGGCCCGAGGTGATGGCTCATGGCGTGCGAGGCCTCGCCGATCTCGGCGATCTGCTGGAAGCGGCGGAGGTTCTGGTCGTCGGCCCGGGGCTCGGGCGAGGCAGCTGGGGGCAGGCCATGTTGCAGGGTGCCCTGGCCGCCGAAAAGCCCCTGGTCGTGGACGCCGACGGCCTCAACCTGCTTGCCGGTCGCTTCGTCGGACATCGGCGTGATGACTGGATTCTCACGCCGCATCCCGGCGAGGCGGCGCGCCTGCTGGGTATCACGGCCGCCGAGGTGGAGGCGGATCGACCGGCGGCGGCACTGGCACTGCAACAGCGCTTCGGTGGCGTGGTGGTGTTCAAGGGAGCCGGCAGCCTGGTGGCCGGCCCGGATGGACTGGCGGTGTGCCCCTACGGAAATCCGGGCATGGCCAGTGGCGGCATGGGCGATGCGCTCTCCGGGATGCTCGGGGCGTTGGTGGCCCAGGGGTTGTCGCTGGAGATCGCCGCTCGCCTCGGCGTTATGGTGCATGCCCTGGCCGCCGACATGGCGGCCGGGCAGGGCGGTGAGCGTGGCTTGCTGGCCAGCGATCTGGCATCCTGTGCGCGAATTTTGGTCAATCCGACGATGGACGAATGACGATGCGGTTGCGACTCGCTGATGAAGACCGACAGGTCGCGCTGGGGGAATGCCTCGGTCGGGCACTGGCCGGCCGGGGGCGGGTCTACCTGGAAGGCGAACTCGGTGCCGGCAAGACGACACTGACCCGGGGGATCCTGCGTGCCTACGGTCACCAGGGAGCGGTGAAGAGTCCTACCTACACGCTGGTGGAGCCCTATGAACTGGCGCAGGCGCGAGTGCATCACTTCGATCTCTATCGTCTCGGTGACCCCGAGGAGCTGGAATTCATCGGTGGGCGCGATCTGCTCGGCGAAGACGCGCTTTGCGTGATCGAGTGGCCCGGCAGGGGAGAGGGCTGGCTACCCGCGCCCGACCTGTGGGTGCGCCTGACGCTGGAGGGGGATGGACGCCTGGTCACCCTGTCGGCCGAGACCGAGCGGGGCCGCGGTGTTCTTGAGCGACTGGCCGCGGATGTGGCCCGGATGGATGGTTATCTCGCCAGCACGGACGAAGACGTTTCATGAGGAAAAGGATATTGCGCCGTAACATGGCTCGCTGGTTGTTGCCGTTGGCGCTGTTGGTGCCATTCTGTGCCGAGGCCGCCAGCGTCGACAACCTGCGTCTATGGGCGGCGCCCGACCACTCGCGACTGGTCTTCGATCTGTCGTCGCCGGCTTCGGCGGAGGTGTTCACACTGGAGGACCCCCGCCGGCTGGTCATCGATCTCCAGGACAGTCGCTTCAACGCCGATGTCGATCGCCTGGACTTGTCCGGCAGTGCCATCAGCGAAGTGCGTACCGGGGTGCGTAATGGCGATGACCTGAGGGTGGTGCTGGAGTTGTCACGGGCGATCGAGCCGCGCCATTTCACCCTGCAGCCCAACGAGCAGTATGGCCATCGCCTGGTGGTGGATCTGGAGTACCCCGGCGAGAGCGCCGTGGAGGATCCCATCGATCCCATCGAGGCCAAGATCCGTGAACAGGAAATCGCTGTCGAACGCGCCCAGACCGAAGCGGTGGCCGAGGGGCGCGACCCGGACACCGTGACGCCGGCGGTCAAGCAGGCACAGCCGCACCCCAGGCGCGATATCATCGTCGCCGTGGATGCCGGCCATGGTGGCGAGGATCCAGGTGCCACCGGGCCGAGTGGTACCCGTGAGAAGGATGTGGTGCTGGAAATGGCCAAGCGCCTGTCGAGGTTGATCAATGCCACCGAAGGCTTCAAGGCAGTGATGATCCGTGATGGCGACTATTATGTCGGGTTGCGTCAGCGCACACGCATCGCCAGGGAGCAGAAAGCCGACTTCTTCGTCTCGATCCACGCCGACGCCTTCAACAGCCCTCGACCGCATGGCAGTTCGGTGTTCGCCCTGTCCCAGAGTGGCGCGACCTCGGAGACCGCCAAGTGGCTTGCCGCCTCGGAGAACCGTTCGGACCTGGTCGGCGGCGTGGACGGCAACCTGTCGCTGGATGACAAGGACGAGGTACTGCGCGGTGTGTTGCTCGACCTGACCATGACCGCGACGCTCAACGATTCCCTGACCATCGGGGGCCGGGTGCTGGATCGCATGGGACGCGTCAATGACCTGCACAAGTCCCGGGTCGAGCAGGCCGGCTTCGTGGTGCTCAAGTCGCCGGATATTCCCTCGCTGCTGGTGGAAACCGGGTTCATCTCCAACCCGCAGGAGGAGCGGCGACTGCGCGACGGCAGTTATCAGCAGCGCATGGTACAGGCGATCTTCGGTGGCATCCGCTCGCATTTCGAACGCAATCCGCCGCCGGCCAGCCTGCTGGCCTGGCAGCGAGATCAAGGCCGGGGTGGTAGCGGCGACGAGTACCGGATTCAGCCCGGTGATACCCTGTCCGAGATCGCCGCCCGCCATGATGTGCCGGTCGGCCAGCTCCGACAGGCCAATGAGCTCAACGGCGACATCATCCGGGTCGGGCAGGTGCTGAGGATACCGAGTTCTTAAGCCGGAAGCTTGAAGAGCGGCGCTTGGCGCCTGGCGCCTGGCGCCTGGAAGCTGGAAGTTTCCCTTTGCGATTTATGGGGCTTCCAGCTTCAGGCTTCCGACTTCCAGCTTCAGGGGGGGGGCATGACAGACAGGCAGCATATCCAGGTTCTCGATCCGCGGTTGGCCAACCAGATCGCCGCGGGTGAGGTGGTCGAGCGGCCGTCCTCGGTGGTCAAGGAGCTGGTCGAGAACGCCATCGACGCGGGTAGCCGGCGCATCGAGGTGGAGCTGGAGTCCGGCGGGGCGCGGTTGATCCGGGTGCGCGATGACGGCGTCGGCATCGGCGAAGGGGATCTGCCGCTGGCCCTGTCGCGTCATGCCACCAGCAAGATCGCCTCCCTGGATGATCTCGAGGGCGTGGCGAGCCTGGGGTTTCGTGGCGAGGCGCTGGCCTCGATCAGTTCGGTATCACGCCTGGAATTGATGTCCAACGTCGAGGACGACCCGACGAGCGGCTGGCGCGTGGTAGTGGAAGGGCGCCGAATGGAGCCTCGGGTCACCCCCTCGCCGCACCCGCGTGGCACCTCGGTGACGGTGCGCGACCTGTTCTTCAACACGCCGGCACGTCGCAAGTTCCTGCGCACCGAGAAGACCGAGTTCGGCCACGTGGAAGAAGCCTTTCGCCGTCAGGCCCTGTCGCGTCTGGATCTCGGCTGGGTATTACGCCACAACCAGAAGACCATCCATCAGTTGAGCCCCGGCGGCGATCTGGTCGGCCACGAGCGTCGCCTGCAGGCGTTGCTTGGCAAGGCCTTCCTGGAAAACGCCCTGCATCTGGATATCGAGACCGGCGGGCTGCGCCTGTGGGGCTGGGTCGGTCTGCCGACCCATTCCCGGGCCCAGGCCGATCAGCAGTATTTCTTCGTCAATGGGCGGGTGGTGCGCGACCGGCTGGTGGCCCATGCCATCCGCCAGGCGTATCGGGACGTGCTCTTTCATGGTCGCCATCCCGTGTTCGTCCTGTATCTGGAGGTCGATCCCACGGTGGTGGATGTCAACGTGCATCCGACCAAGCATGAAGTGCGCTTCCGCGATGGACGCATGGTCCACGATTTCCTGTTTTCCAGCCTGCACCGGGCACTCGGTGAGGCACGCGCCGGTCAACCGGGCGAAGGAACGGTGACGGAAGCGTCGCCTGCCGGGGAGGGGGCGTCGGAAGAGGCGCCGTCGGCGGCCAATGGCGTGGCCGAGTCCGCCGGACGCTGGCAGCAGCAACCCATGGCGCTGCACGGGCGCGACGAGAGTAGCGGACAGAAGGTGACTCCGGATCGTGTACGCGCCTTCATGGAGGGCTATCGTGCCCTTCACCCGGAGCACGAAGAGAGCCTGCTGACGCCTCAGCCGTCCGCGCCGGGGGCGGGCGGAAATGCCGCCGAGATGGCGCTCGCCGAGCGCGAGGCCTCTCCCGATGCCGCGACATCCGCTCCGCCTGCGGCGCCGACGATGCCGGAGGAAGACGCCACGCGTGCGCCGCCCCTGGGCTATGCCATCGCGCAGTTGCATGGCATCTACATTCTCTCCCAGACCGAGCGTGGCCTGGTGGTGGTGGATATGCACGCCGCCCATGAACGTATCGTCTACGAACGCATGAAATCGCAGGTACATGGCGACGCCGGGGACGGGACAGGCCTGCAGGCCCAGCCGTTGCTGGTGCCGGTGTCCCTGGCGGCCAGCGCCGCCGAGGTGGCGACCGCCGAGGCCGAGCGCGACGCTTTCTCTCGACTGGGCGTGGAGCTCGACGTGGCCGGTCCGGAGACGCTGCTGGTGCGCCAGGTGCCGGCCTTGCTGGTCGACGCCGATGTCGAGCCGCTGGTGCGCGACATGCTCGGCGATCTCGAGCGTTACGGGCGTTCCGATCGGCTCGAGGCCCATATCAATGAATTGCTGTCGACCATGGCCTGTCATGGTAGCGTACGGGCCAACCGCCAACTGACGACAGCGGAAATGAACGCGCTGCTGCGTGACATGGAGCGCACCGAGCGCAGCGGCCAGTGCAACCATGGTCGTCCCACCTGGACCGAGATGAGCCTCAAGGAACTGGATCGACTGTTCCTGCGAGGTCAATGACCCTACGGAGTTTTCATGAGCGACACGCGCCCGCCGGCCATCTTCCTGATGGGGCCGACTGCCGTGGGCAAGACCGACATGGCCATCGCTCTGCATGAGCGACTGGGGTGCGAGTTGATCAGCGTCGATTCGGCGATGGTCTACCGTGGCATGGACATCGGCAGTGCCAAGCCGACCTCGACGGAGCTGGCCAGGGCGCCGCATCGCCTGATCGATATCCGTGATCCGGCCGATCCCTATTCGGCGGCGGCGTTTCGCGAGGATGCGCGCCGCGAGATGCGCCGCATCACCGACGCCGGTCGCGTTCCCCTGCTGGTCGGCGGGACCATGATGTACTACCAGCGGCTCTGGGTGGGCGAGCCCAACCTGCCATCGGGAGATCCGGCGATCCGGGCCGAACTGGATCGGGAAGTCGACCAACGTGGGCTGACCGAGCTGCATGAGGAACTGGCGCGGATCGATCCGCGTGCGGCCCGACGCATTCATCCCAATGATCCCCAGCGCCTGACACGGGCGCTGGAGGTCTATCGGATCAGTGGGCGCTCGCTCACCGAGCACTGGGATGAGCAGCGACCAGAAACCTTCCCCTGGCGTACGTTGTCGATAGGGCTCGCTCCGGCCGATCGAAGTGTGCTGCACTCACGGATAGCGGCGCGATTCGATGCCATGCTCGAGGCAGGGTTTCTCGATGAGGTGGCCGGCCTGAAGGCGCGGGACGACCTGCATGCGAGACTACCGGCGATGAAGAGCGTGGGCTATCGTCAGGCTTGGGAGTACCTGGAAGGGCAGGGCGACCGAGAGACGCTACGGCGCAGGGGGATCGTCGCCACGCGGCAGCTGGCCAAGCGTCAACTGACCTGGATGCGTGGTTGGCCCGAACTGCATTGGGTCGACATTCTGGCCGGTGAACCACTCGATCGTGTCTTGAAATTGGTGCGCGAATTCAGCAGTTAGCGTAAGATGAGCGTTCCATGAGACCGGCTGATCGGGCTTAACCGGGCAAGAGTGCCACCTCGGGAAATGAGGTGGGCACCCAATAACACTATCAACCCCATAAGAGATAATTTAGGGAGAGCAACATGTCCAAAGGACAGTCCCTTCAAGATCCATACCTGAACGTACTGCGCAAGGAGCGCATTCCGGTGTCGATCTTCCTGGTCAACGGCATCAAGCTGCAGGGCCAGATCGAGTCCTTCGACCAATTTGTCATTCTGCTGCGCAATACGGTCAGCCAGATGGTCTACAAGCATGCCATCTCCACGGTGGTGCCGTCGCGCAATGTGCGTCTGCCGGCAGCCGATGTGCCCGCGCAGCCGGACAGCGACGCGTGAGGTATTGATTGTTTTTTGAACGTCCCGACGCCGGTGAGACGGCGGTACTCGTCCATGTGGACTTCCAGGACGAAAGAGAGCGTGAGGACTCCGGGGAGTTTCTCGAGCTCGTACGCTCGGCCGGCGCGGAGCCGGCCACGCTGCTGACCGGCAGTCGAGGCCGGCCCGACCCGCGTTTCTTCATCGGAGCGGGCAAGGTCGAGGAAGTCCGCGAAGCCCTGGCGGTCCACAAGGCCGAGCTGGTGATCTTCAACCATGCCCTCAGTCCCTCCCAGGAACGCAATGTCGAGCAATCGCTCAAGTGCCGCGTGCTGGATCGCACCGGGCTGATTCTCGACATCTTCGCGCAGCGGGCGCGGACTCATGAGGGCAAGCTGCAGGTGGAACTGGCACAGCTGGAGTACATGTCGACTCGGCTGGTGCGTGGCTGGACCCACCTGGAACGGCAGAAGGGCGGCATCGGCCTGCGGGGGCCGGGGGAAACCCAGCTGGAGACCGACCGCCGCTTGCTGCGCGGCCGTATCAAGGCTATTCACAAGCGCCTGGACAAGGTGCGCAGCCAGCGCGGCCAGAATCGCCGTGCCCGCTCGCGTGCCGAGATCCCCAGTGTGTCGCTGGTCGGCTATACCAATGCCGGCAAGTCGACGTTGTTCAACGCACTGACCGAGTCGAGGGTCTATGCGGCGGACCAGCTGTTCGCTACCCTCGACCCCACCTTGAGGCGTCTCGAGGTCGAAGACGTGGGACCGGTCGTGCTGGCCGATACCGTGGGATTCATACGGCATCTGCCTCACAAGCTGGTGGAAGCTTTCCAGGCGACGCTCCAGGAAGCCGCCGAGGCGAGCCTGCTGGTTCATGTGATCGATGCCGCGGATCCGGACCGCGACCTCAATGTGAGCCAGGTGGACGAGGTGCTGGACGAGATCGGTGCGCTGGACGTGCCGACGCTCAAGGTGATGAACAAGGTCGACCTGTTCGACAGCGCGCCGCGCATCGAACGCAACGCCGAAGGGCGGCCCGAGTCGGTGTGGTTGTCGGCCAAGGATGGACGAGGGCTGGCGCTGTTCGAACAGGCGCTGTCGGAATGCCTGGCCGACGATATCATCGACTTCGATATCACCCTGGCACCTGCTCAGGGCAAGCTGCGAGCGGGCCTGCACGACCTGGGAGCGGTACGTGAAGAGCGCTTCGATGAGCAGGGGCGCACCTTGCTCGAGGTGCGGCTGCCGCGACGTGACTTCCTGCAATTGATGGCGCGTCTGGGCGAGAGCGCTAACGATTACCTGCCGGAGGAATTGCAGGAGGGTCCCGTTTGGGAGCAGTGAGTCGCCTTCGGGCGTCGATCGGTATCGCCAATGCCGGTCGACGCCACAAGGATCGCAACGATGCCCGTCGCGACACTCCGGTGCGCGGCGGTACGCAACGCATAGTGGAGACGACGTATGGCCTGGAATGAGCCCGGTGGCGGCAACCAGCATGACCCCTGGAGTGGTGGGGGCCGCCGAGGTGGCAACGGCGGTGGAGGTAAAGGGGGCGGCAATCAGGGCCCCCCGGACCTCGACGAGGCCCTGAAGAAATTTCAGAACAAGCTCAACAGCATGTTGGGTGGCCGCGGCAAGCGCGGCGGCAATGGTGGCGGCTCGGGTGGCGGCGGCAAGCCGCGCAATGTCTTCGCGTTGCCGGGCCTGCTGCTGATCGTGGCATTGGCCATCTGGGCCGCCTCGGGGTTCTATCTGGTCGATCAGGCCGAGCGGGGCGTGGTACTGCGTTTCGGCAAGTACCAGGAAACCGTGACGCCGGGCCTGCAGTGGAACCCGCCGTTGATCGATGACGTGCGCATGGTCAATGTGACCCGGGTGCGCTCCCTTACTCAGACTCAGTCGATGCTGACCCAGGACGAGAACATCGTCTCCGTCGAGATATCGGCTCAGTACCAGGTCGCCGACCCGCGCGGTTACGTGCTCAATGTGCGTGATCCCGAGCTCAGCCTGGAGAATGCCCTGAACTCCGCCCTGCGTCATGTGGTGGGTGGCACCGACATGATCGATATCCTGACCTCGGGTCGCGAGATTCTCGGCAGCTCGGTCAACAGTCGCCTGCAGTCCTACCTGGATAGCTATGGCACCGGCATCATGCTGCAGACCTTGAACATCGAATCCACCTCGCCGCCCGATGCCGTGCAGGATGCCTTCGATGACGTCATTCGCGCCCGCGAGGATCGCCAGCGAACCATCAACGAGGCCATGGCCTATGCCAACGCGGTGATTCCCGCCGCTCAGGGTCAGGCACAGCGCGTCGTCGAGCAGGGTCAGGGGTATCGCGAATCGGTGGTGGCCGAGGCACGTGGTCAGGCCAACCGCTTCAATTCTCTCCTGACTCAGTACCAGGGGGCCCCGGCCATCATGCGTGAGCGCCTCTATCTGGATACGCTGTCCGAGGTCTATAGCGGTACGCCGAAGGTGATGGTCGATGTCACCGAGCAGAGTCCGCTGATGGTCCTGCCGATGGATCGCCTCAAGCGCAGTGGCACCGGCAGCCAGTCGGGCGACGCCGAGCTCCAGGTGGATCAGCAGCTGCTCGAACGCTTGCGTACTTCCCAGTCCTCATCCAGCTCGAGCAACAGCAGCACCAGCAGCAACGGAATTCGCAGGGAGGGTCGCTGAAATGATCAATAATCGTTCCCTGCTCATCGTCGGTGGCCTGGCCGCCGCCGCCTGGCTGGCCAGCAGCAGCCTGTATGTGGTCGACGAAACCGAGCGCGCGGTCAAACTTCGCTTCGGTGAGATCGTCGAGGAGAACATTCAGCCGGGCCTGCACTTCAAGGTCCCGATCACCCAGACGATCCGCAAGTTCGATACCCGGGTGTTGACCCTGGATACCGATGCCAGCCGTTATCTGACGCTGGAACAGAAGGCGGTGATCGTCGACTCCTACGTCAAGTGGCAGGTGGTCGATCCGACCCGCTATTACGAGGCTACCGCCGGTGACGAGATGCAGGCCGTGCGCCTGATTCATCCGCGTGTCGACGAGAGCCTGCGTAACGAGTTCGGTCGCCTGAATCTACAGCAGATCATTTCCGAGCAACGCGACGAGCTGATGACCGGACCCACCCAGAATCTCGACGAGCTGATGCGCGACGAGCTGGGGGTGGCCATCCTCGACATTCGCGTCAAGCGCATCGACCTGCCCGAGGATGTCTCCTCGGCGGTATACGATCGCATGCGCTCGGAACGCGAGCGTGAGGCCCGTGAATGGCGTGCCCAGGGGCAGGAGGAAGCCGAGCGCATTCGTGCCAATGCCGACCGTCGCCGTCAGGTGCTGCTGGCCCAGGCCCAGGAGCGTTCCGAGACCCTGCGTGGTGAAGGCGATGCCGAAGCGGCGGCGATCTTCTCGCAGGCCTACGGCAAGGACGAGGAGTTCTTCTCCTTCTGGCGCAGTCTCGAGGCTTATCGCGACAGCTTCCAGGGAGATGGCGACATGCTGGTACTGGATCCGTCCAGCGATTTCTTCCAGTATCTCAAGACCCCGACGCCGACCGACGAATGACCCGGTTGGCCGGTTGAAGTCATGAACCCGGGAAGGCGCCGGTGCCGAGCCGGCATCGGCGCCAGGGTTCATCCTGACGCCAAACGTGATAGAATCGGTAAACCGGGCGTGGCCCGGTTTTTTTGTGGCCTATCCACTCCCGGCGAGCTTTCTCCGGCATCCCGCCATGCTTGTGTTCCGCCATGCCGCGAGGCTCGCGCAGGCCAAACCACTGTCTTGCAGGAAGAACGACATGACCATCGCTGACCGCTGGCTCTTGCCCGACGGCATGGACGAAGTGCTGCCGCCCCAGGCCAGCCGCATGGAGGAATTGCGCCGGGCGCTGCTCGATCTCTACCACGGCTGGGGCTATGACCAGGTCATGCCGCCTCCCGTGGAATTCCTCGACTCTCTGCTTACCGGGACCGGCACCGAGCTGGATCTGCAGACCTTCAAGCTTACCGATCAGATGACCGGCCGTATGATGGGGGCCAGCGCCGATGTCACCCCGCAGGTGGCACGCATGGACGCTCACTCCCTCAAGCGGCAGGGACCCGTACGGCTGTGCTATTGCGCCAATGTGCTGCGTGCCAAGGCCGATCAGTATCAAGGCGGACGAAGCCCGGTCCAGGTGGGGCTGGAGCTCTTCGGTCATGCCGGTCTGGAGGCCGATCTCGAGATTCTGCGCCTGGCGTTGACGAGCCTTTCCGTCGCCGGTGCCGGCGAGGTTCACCTGGCGCTCGGTCATATCGGCATCTATCGTAGCCTGGTGGAGGCCGCCGAGCTTTCATCGGAGCAGGAGCGTGCGGTGTTCGAGGCCCTCGAGCTGAAGTCGCCGGGCGCCCTGTCGAGCCGAGTCGAGGAATGTGTCGCCGATCCGGTGCTGGCGGAGATGTTCCGTGCCCTGGTGGCGTTGCATGGCGGCCCCGAGGTGCTCGACGAGGCCCGGGAGGCGTTTGCCGAAGCGCCCCAGGCGGTGGGCGCCGCCCTCGACCAGTTGCGGGCACTGCATCGTGGCGTGACCGCCGAGCATCCGGAGGTCGAGCTTTATTTCGATCTGGCCGAGCTGCGAGGGTATCAGTACCACACCGGCATGATGTTCTCTGCCTATGTGCCCGGTTACGGCCAGGCCCTGGCCAAGGGCGGACGCTACGATGATACCGGACGCGCCTTCGGGCGTGCCCGGCCGGCTACCGGCTTTTCCCTGGAACTCAAGCTGTTGGCGACCCTGACGCCGAAAGAGTCCCGGGGTGACGGTATCTGGGCGCCGGCCGAAGGCGAGGGGCTGGCCGAGACCGTCAAGGACCTGCGCCAGCGAGGGGAACGAGTCGTCCAGGCACTGCCGGGACAACGAACCGGTCCTGATCAACATCATTGCCAGCGACACCTGGTACCGGCCGATGACGGCTGGCGGGTGGAAGCGCTGCCATCTTCCGATGACCCGGCCTGATGCCAGGCGAACCGTTTTATTCGACTCCGGCCGATGCCGGTGCGCAGCAACGAGAGACGAGACACTATGGGCAAGAACGTAGTCGTACTGGGCACCCAGTGGGGTGACGAGGGCAAGGGCAAGGTGGTCGATCTACTGACCGAATCCGCCGATGCCGTGGTGCGCTTCCAGGGCGGGCACAACGCCGGTCATACCCTGGTCATCGATGGCGAGAAGACGGTGCTGCACCTGATCCCCTCCGGCATCCTGCGAGAGGACAAGACGTGCGTGATCGGCAATGGCGTGGTGCTGTCGCCGGAAGCGCTGATCGAGGAGATCCGCGAACTGGAGGCCAAGGGCGTGCCGGTCCGCGATCGCCTGCGTCTGTCGCCGGCCTGTCCCTTGATCCTGCCTTACCATGTGCGTCTCGACCAGGCACGCGAGAAGGCGCGTGGCGTGGCCAAGATCGGCACCACCGGGCGGGGAATCGGTCCGGCCTACGAGGACAAGGTGGCACGTCGGGGCTTGCGCCTCGGCGACATGCTGCACCGCGAGCGTTTTGCCTCCAAGCTCGGCGAGGTACTGGATTACCACAACTTCGTGTTGACCAAGTATCACGGCGAGCCGGCGGTGGACTTCCAGCAGGTGCTCGACGATGCCATGCGCATGGCCGACGACCTGCGCGACATGGTCTGCGATACCGTGAGCCTGGTGCACGATGTACGCAAGGCCGGCGAAAATATCCTCTTCGAGGGCGCCCAGGGCTCGTTGCTGGATATCGACCACGGCACCTACCCCTTCGTGACCAGTTCCAACACCACTGCCGGCGGTACCGCGACCGGTTCCGGCGTGGGGCCGCTGTATCTCGACTATGTGCTGGGCATCACCAAGGCCTACACGACGCGGGTCGGCTCCGGTCCCTTCCCCACCGAGCTGTTCGACGAGCATGGCCGTCACCTGGCCGAGAAAGGCCACGAATTCGGTGCCACCACCGGTCGTGCGCGTCGTTGTGGCTGGTTCGATGCCGTGGCCTTGCGCCACGCCGTGCAGATCAACTCGGTATCGGGACTCTGTCTCACCAAGCTGGATGTGCTCGACGGCCTGGAGAACATCCGCGTCTGTGTCGGCTATCGCAGCAAGGATGGCGACGTCCTCGATGCCCCGGTGGATTCCGAGGGTTATGAGGCCATCGAGCCGGTCTACGAGGACCTGCCGGGCTGGAACGAGTCGACCATCGGGGTGAAAAGCGTCGATGACCTGCCCGCCAATGCTCGAGGCTACATCCGTTTCCTCGAGGAGCAGGTGGGCACGCCCATCGATATCATCTCGACCGGGCCGGACCGTAACGAGACCATCGTGCTGCGCAATCCTTTCGCCGAGTGAGATAGTCAGGCCACCTGAGCTGCGCAACCGCGCCGCCCATCGGAACCTTCCGGTGGGCGGCGTTTTCGTTGGTGACGCTGATGCGTGGAGGGCCCTGAATGCGCTGGGGGGCCTGAATGAAATTGCCCCGCACGAGGCGGGGCAATTTCGGGTCTTGACGAGCAGGCTCCAGGGCCCGGCATCGATCAGACGCTCTTGGGCTCACTCATCAGGCCCTTGATGATGGCGTAGCAGGCCGCCAGAAGCACCAGGGTGAAGGGCAGGCCGGTGGTGATCACCGCGGTCTGCAGGGCCGTCAGGCCGCCACCCAGCAGCAGGGCGATGGCGATGGCACCCTCGATGACGCACCAGAACACGCGCTGCGAGGTGGGGGCGTCGACTTTGCCGCCGGCGGTGATGGAGTCGATCACCAGCGAACCGGAGTCCGAGGAGGTGATGAAGAACACCATGACCAGCACGATACCGACGAAGGACGTGATGGCGGTCAGCGGCAACTGGCCGAGCATTTCGAACAACTGCAGCTCCAGTGCCGCGTTCTGTACGCCCTCGAAGCCGTCGGTGACGTACTGGTCGATGGCGGTGCCGCCGAAGGCGGTCATCCACAGCACCGAGACCACGGACGGCACCAGCAGCACGGCGATCAGGAACTCACGCACGGTGCGGCCACGGCTGACCCGCGCGATGAACATGCCGACGAAGGGCGACCAGGAGATCCACCAGGCCCAGTAGAAGGCGGTCCAGCCCTGGCTGAAGTTGGCATCCTCGCGCCCGAAGGGCATGGACAGTGCCGGCAGGTTGACGACGTAGGCGACCAGGTTCTCGAAGAAGCCCGTGGCGATCATCAGGGTCGGCCCGACGGCGATCACGAACACCAGCAGGATGAAGGCCAATGCCATGTTGAGCTGAGAGAGGCGCTGCACGCCCTTGTCGACGCCCAGCACGACGGAACCCAGTGCCACGACCGTGATACCCATGATCAGCAGTACCATGGTGGCATCCGTATCGGGTGTCCCGAACAGGTAACCGAGACCCGCCGACGCCTGGGACGCACCGAGCCCCAGCGAGGTGGCCAGCCCGAACAGGGTCGCGAATACCGCCAGGATGTCGATGACATGGCCGGCCCAGCCCCAGACGCGCTCACCCAGGATCGGGTAGAAGATGGAGCGCATGGTCAGCGGAAGGCCCTTGTTGTAGGAAAAGATCGCCAGCGCCAGGGCGACGACGGCGTAGATCCCCCAGGGATGCAGGCCCCAGTGGAAGATGGTCGCGGCCATGCCCAGGGTGATGGCGCCCTGCTGGTCACCGGCGGCGGCGCCCAACGGGGCCCAGTCGGTCCGTACGCCGTTCTCCACCGTGGTGCCGCCCATGGCGGTACCGAAGTGGGTCATCGGCTCGGAGACGCCGTAGAACATCAGGCCGATGCCCATCCCGGCGGCGAACAGCATCGCGAACCAGCCCGCGTAGCTGAAGTCCGGAGTGGCGTGGGCCCCACCGATTCGTACCTTGCCCATGGGCGTGAAGATCAGCACCACGGCGAGGATCACGAAGATATTGGCGGCCAGCAGGAAGAACCAGGAGAGGTTGCCGGTCAACACACCGAAGATGGCGTTGAAGAGCGGTTCGATCTGGTTCTGCATGGCCAGGGTGATGATCACGAAGAACAGGATCACCAGCGACGAGATGGTGAAGACCTTACCATGAAGGTCCATGTCCACCCCGAACTTGGAGGCGGTGATGTTGTCCTGCCCGATCACGTAATCGGTATCGATGAGGTTGGCGGGTCCATCCGGGGCGGGGATGCCCTCGGATCCCGCTTTGGCCTCTTGGGCTTTATCGTCGTTCGTCACGGGACTTCTCCTTGTTGACGTCGATGAACGGTGGGAAGCGAGGCGTCAGTCGCGCGAGAGAGGCGCGAGGACTCCCGACACCTCGGCATGTGTGGCGACCTTGCCGCCAGGCGAGAAGCCGGCATTGGCCCGATGGTGGGAGGGCTTCGCCACCCGCTCGGTACCGACCTCGTCGATGGGTTCCACAAATGCCGGATCCATGGGCACCATGATCCGCTTGAACATGTTCCGTGCTCCTCCCTGGTATCTCGCATGTTGATGACACGACAAGTGTGGCCGTTTGACGATGATCGTGCGGGTCGTCACTTTCAACGGCCTGTTTCGCCACGAATCGTTGCATACCGTACATCATCTCATGTGAATCGTCTGCGCTTGGCGACACATCCAGGCGGGAATGGCTATGTCATGTCGCGATCATGATCGTCCGAACGATTGTTTTGATGAGAAATCCTGCTCTCGAGCTCCTATGTATTGAATTTCTTCATCGTTGATGTCGCCCTCATGAAAAGGGGAAGCACCGACCGGTGCCTCCCCTCTGCGACATGCGAGCCATTGCGTACCAGCTCGCTTATCGGGAACCCTTACTGGCTCCGGTTCGAACTCACGACTCGGGCAGCCATTCCTGCACGACGTCCTGGTTGTCCTCGACCCACTGCTTGGCATTCTCGTACGGGTCGGAACCTTCTTCCTGGTTCATCAACATGACTTCGCCCATCTGCTCGGGCGTCCACTCGAAGGCGTCGAGGATGGCGTAGGCCTCCGGCATGTCCTCTTCCAGCCCCTGACGCGCGATGGTGTTGATGTGCTCGGCGCCACCATAGACGTTCTTGGGATCGTCCAGGTACTTGAGGTCCCAGCGGGCGAACATCCAGTGCGGCGTCCAGCCGGTCACCACGATGTCGCGCTCGTTCTGGATGGCCGATTGCAGGGCGGCGGTCATGGTGGCACCGCTGCCGCTGCGCAGGCTGAGGTCCAGGCCATACTCGTCGACGACGTCCTCGCTCAGGCCCATCAGGCCGGCGCCCGGATCGATGCCGATGATCTCGTTGTCGAAGGTTTCGGCGTTGGCGTTGAGCTCATCGATGGAGTCGACGTCCGTGTATTCGGGCACGACCAGCCCGAGCTTGGTGCCTTCCAGGTTCGGGCCGAGGTTCTCGATCTTGTCGCCGACACGTTCCAGATAGTCGGCGTGGGTCGAGGGCAGCCAGGCGGCGACGATGGCGTCGGAGTCGCCGGTGGACACCGCCTGCCACATGGCGGCGGCGGACAACGAGGTCAGCTCGACGTCGTAACCGGCCTGCTCCAGCACGGCGCGAACCACGTTGGTGGAGGCGACTTCCGAAGACCACTCGACATATCCCAGCTCGACAGTTCCCTTGTCCTGAGCCTGGGCGGTACCGGCGGCGAGGGCGGTGCCGGCGGCCAGGGCGATGCCAGCGATGCGAAGACTATGGCGCATAGGTTGCTTGGTCATCTGGTTTGCCTTTATTGAAGATGTGTCTAAAGGATGCAGACGCGGGCAGAAGTATGCAACCTTGTGCCCGCGACGGCGCCGAGACATCAGGACTTGCGTTGCTTGCGCAGCGACTGGGTGACGCGGTCGAGGATCATGGCCAGGATGACCACGGCGATACCGGCTTCGAAGCCGTCACCCGGGCGAAGGCGCTGGATGGCGCGCCAGACTTCGCTGCCCAGGCCATCGGCGCCGATCATGGCGGCGATCACCACCATGGAGAGGGCCAGCATGATCGTCTGGTTGATGCCGGCCATGACCGTGGGCAACGACATCGGCAACTGGACCTTGATCAGCTTCTGACTGCGGGTGGCGCCGTAGGCGTCGGCGGCTTCGACCAGCTCCACCGGTACCTGTCGGATACCCAGGGTGGTGAAACGGATGGCGGGCGGCATGGAGAAGATCACGGTGGCGAAGATCGCCGATACCGAGCCGATGCCGAAGAACGGGATTGCCGGAATCAGGTAGACGAAGGCCGGCATGGTCTGCATGAAGTCCAGCACCGGCATGATGGTCTTGTAGAGTCGCTCGGAGAGCGCGGCGGCGATGCCCACCGGCAGGGCGATGACCACTGCCACCAGGGTGGCGATCACCACCAGGGTCAGGGTCTCGATCATAGGGTCCCACAGGCCCAGGTTCCAGATCAGCGCCAGGCCGATGGCGGCGCCGATGGCCAGGCGAGAATTGGCCAGCCACCAGCACAGAGCGACGATGATCGCCAGCAGTGACCAGTCGGGTAGCCACATCAGTGCATCGTTGAGGCCATCGATACCGGTCTGTGTCACTCGGGAGATGCCGCGGGTCACGATGGAATATTCACTGGTCAGCCAGTTCAGGCCACCTTCGATCCAGTCACCCAGCGGAATGCGCGGAATGTCGATAGCCATCATTCTTCTCCTGCCTGTGCGAGTTCATCCAGGACGGCGCCTTTGATCACCACGCCCTGAAGCACCTTTTCGTCGTCCACGACGGCGATGGGGAAACGGTTCTCGCTGAACATGGCGAACAGGTTGTGCAGCGGCTCTTCCCGCGTCACGCTGCGAAAGTCCTGCGTCATGGCCTCGGTCACCTTTTCCTTGCCCTGCTCCAGTGCTTCGCTCGCGGCATCGGCGTCGATCAGCCCGATCAGACGGCGTTCGCGGTCGAGGATGTAGATGGAGTCGAGGCTGTGCTCGCGCATCTTGCGCAGTGCAGTACGCGGTCCGTCACTGTCACGCACCGTGGAACGCACCTTGCGCATGGCACTCTCGGCGGTGAGGATGCGGGCTTTGTCGACCCCCTCGATGAAGCGCCGTACATAGTCATCCGCCGGCTTGGTGAGGATCTCTTCGGGCGTGCCGATCTGTACCACTTCACCGTCCTTGAGCAGCACGATGCGATCACCGATGGTCAGTGCCTCATCGAGATCGTGGGTGATGAAGACGGTGGTCTTCTTCATGCGATGCTGCAGGGCCAGCAGTTCCTGCTGCATGTCGCCGCGGATCAACGGGTCGAGGGCCGAGAAGGCCTCGTCCATCAGCAGCACGGTGGCGTCGTTGGCCAGTGCACGGGCCAGGCCGACACGCTGTTGCATGCCGCCGGAGAGCTGATTGGGGTAGGCGTCCTCCCAGCCGTCCAGACCGACCTGCTTGAGGGAGTTGTCCGCGGCTTCCCGCCGCGTTGCCGCGTCGATACCCCGCACTTCGAGGCCGAATTCAGCGTTCTGGCGCACGGTACGATTGGGGAAGAGGGCGAAGTTCTGGAACACCATGGAGAAGTGGCGTCGGCGGCATTCCAGGAGTTCCTTCTCCTTGAGATCGGGAATGTTCTCGCCGTCGATGACGATGTCGCCCTCGGTGGGCTCGATCAGTCGGTTGAGGCAGCGGATCAGGGTCGACTTCCCCGACCCGGAGAGCCCCATGATCACCAGAAGTTCACCCTCGTGAACATCGAAGTCGATGTTGGAGAGGCCCAGGGTCTGGCCGGTCTTGTCGAGGATCTCGGGCCGTTTCAGGCCCTGGTCGCGCAACTCGAGCGCCTTCTTCGGCTGGTTGCCGAAGACCTTGCTGAGATTGCGGACCCGAATCTTGACGTTTCGGTTGTCACTCATTGCTGTGCCTTAGTGGCCCCTGGTCGTGGCGCGGACGCCCTGACCGGTGCCTGGTTGGGATGAGGGATCGCATCAGGATGCCGGGCGGCAGTGTTGACGCGCACGAGGCGGCATACCCTAGCGTTGGTTGAATGGTGATTCAAACACGCCGGGTGGCCATGAACGCCCGGAAAGCGCAGGATGCGGCGCCTTCCGTTGCCTGTGCCGTCGGCAACAGCCGAAAGAGGCTACCGCTGGAGGCGTCATTGAGCAAGTACGGGACGCCATCGGCCGTCCGACAGGCAAAGAGATCGAGGCTGGGTGGTCTCGGTGCCCGTGAGGGCCCGCACGGGACGATACGGCTTGCAGTGGCCGGTGATGTCGAGGGGGCATGGGGCGTTCTGTGGTGTGGTTCTCGTTCATTGATCGAATCCTGATCGGTTGCTGAGCATCGAGGAGGTGGCAACCCGGAAAAGGATAGTCGATGACGTGAAAGGGAGGGTCAGGTTGACCCATGTGCCGGAATTAACCACTCCACGGTCGACTTGAAAGCATTGTTCATGCCTGGTTCTGTTTTTTTATATTATTGATTTTAATCGTTTATTTTATTTATTGGCCGTGATTGGCATGTGCGTCGCTTGGGTTTGGGTGCGCATCCATCAACGAGGAGCCGCATCGATGACATTCAATTTCCATGAACAGCGGAACACCAGGCGATCACGCCGCCTGACCGCGCTGGCCACCCTGGTGGCATTGACCCTCGGCACCTTGACAATGACCGGGTGCAGCGATGGCGGAAATGCGCCAGCGGAAGAGCCGCCATCCATGGAACAGGAGTCCGGCAACACCGGTAACCAGGACCAGATGAACGGTGATCAGGAACAGAGCGGTTTCTGACACACCCTTTGTCCGTCCTGGTCGCGAAGACCGGTGCAGCAGTCAATCACGGGATTTGGTTCTCTCAAGGAGACATGAAATGTTGAATCAGGATCTTATCAAGAAGTTCGGTATTCTCGGCATCACATTCGGATTGGTCGCCAGCCCCCTGGTGGTCGCCGATGGGTATGAGGAGCCGGCCGATCCGGCAACCGAGAATAGCGCGCCGGCGGAGTCGGGCAGCGCCACGACGTCGGGGAGCGATCCGGCGACATCCGGCACGACCCAACAAGGTTCCGCTCAGCAGGAAGACCCCTATGCCACAGGCAATGGCACGACGGGTAGCGGCAGTGCCGGTGGTGAACCAACGTCCGGCGAGCAATACGAGCAGGACGGAGGACAGGAAGGCACCGGTACCATGAGCGGAGACGGTCAGGGCGAGACAGAAGAAGGTGGCTGGTAAGTCCAGCGGGATCACCGGCCAATGCCGGTGATCTCGTTCAAGATATTCCAGACACGATGGCATCGTCGCCGTCGCCGACCCTGAAAGCATGTGAAGGGCTTCCACGGATTCGTGGAAGCCTTTTTTCTTGCTTTATCGGGGGTCGTCGCTGGTTTCCTCGAGGCGACGATAAAGGGTGCGGCGGGCTATGCCCAGCAGGTCGGCAGTGCGCCGCTTGTTGCCGCCCGTGGCGTCAAGCACCTTGTGGATATAGCGTCGTTCCACTTCTTCAAGGCTTGGCCAATTGTTGCGGTTGGCGTGAGTCGACATGTCGGCGGTATCTGCCGTTCCGGAGGAAGATTCCGCCGCCTGCCTGCGAATGCGTTCGGGGAGGTCGTCATGATGGAGCTGGCCATCCTCGGTCAGTGTGACGGCCCGGATAATGGCGTTTTCCAGTTCCCGTACATTGCCCGGATAGTCATAGTCGAGCAGGGCCTGAAGCGCCATGGGTTCGATATGTGAAATCGACTTTCCCTGCTGCTCGGTGTGCTTGTCCAGCAGGGACATGATCAGTTTCTCGACATCGCCTGGGCGTTCGCGTAGTGGAGGAATGCGCAAGGAGAAGGTTTCCAGTCGATAGAAAAGGTCGCTGCGAAAGCCTCCCGTCTGAATCTCGTGCTCGAGGTCGCGATGCGTGGCGGCAATGATGCGCACATCGATGGGTTCCTCCCGTTCAGCGCCTACCGGGCGGATCTTTCTCTCCTGAAGGGCACGCAGTAGCTTGGCCTGCAGTGCCATTGGCATTTCACCGATTTCATCGAGGAAAAGACTGCCGTTTCGGGCGCTCTGGAAGAGTCCCTGTCGGGCTTCCTGTGCGCCGGTGAAGGCACCTTTGACATGCCCGAAACACTCGCTCTCCATCAGTTCGGCAGGAATGCTGGCGCAGTTCACCGCAACGAAGGGACCGTCGTGACGCGTGCTCTCGGCATGCAGGGCACGTGCCATCAATTCCTTGCCAGTGCCACTTTCTCCGAGAATCAGCAGGGGCGCGTCGCTGTCGGCAAGGCGTGCGGCATTGTGGAACAGCAAGCGCATGGACTCGCTGTTCCCGGTCAGGCCGTGGAAATTCTCCGCAGGGGCGGCCTGTCGCAAGCGATTGGCCAGACGTCGATGTTCGAGTACCCGGAAGACGGCAGTACGCAGATTTTCCAGGTCCAGGGGTTTGGTCAGGAAGTCATTGGCGCCGAGCTTCAAGGCATCCACGGCCTGGTCGATGGTTCCAAAGGCCGTGATCACGATGAAACCGATGGGATTGTCATCCTGCCTCAACTGTTCGAGCAGGGACATGCCATCCATGCCAGGCAGGCGAATATCACAGATGATCAGTGCGATATCGCTGTGGCTGAGCTGGGCCAGGGCTTGTTCGGCACTGTCGACGCCCAGGGTTGGATAGCCGGCATCCTGCAGCTCTTCGCACAGCAGTTCCAGAATGGCGGTGTCATCCTCGACGACCATGATGGGTCGTGCGTCGTCGGTCAGTCCCTCGGCATCGTATTGGTTCATGTAGCGGTATCCTCGCGCGGCAGGGTGATTTCGAAACCGGCGCCACCGAGCGGACTATCATAGGCCCCGATGGTGCCACCGTGATCATTGACGATACGGTGCACCATGGAGAGCCCCAGGCCGCTTCCCTGGCCTACCGGCTTGGTCGTGAAGAATGGATCGAATACGCGGGTCTTGTCCGCCTCGGTGATGCCGTTGCCATCATCCTCTATCCATAGCGTGAGTTCCTTCTCCCCGGCGCCGACGTTCAGGCAGACTCGGGATACACCTTCGGCCTGGGCGGCATTACACAGCAGGTTGGTGAAGACCTGGACCAATTGCTGTCCATTGGCCAGCAGCGTGGGCGCCGGTGAAGGAAGGTTGATATCCAGGTGGATATGACGGGCGGCGAGTTCTTCCTCGGTCAATGCCTGGGCTTCCTCGAACGTCTCGTTCAGTGCGACGATCTCTTTCTCGACGTTGTGGCGACGGCCCAGGTCCATCAACTGGCGAACGATGACCACGATACGCGAGACTTCGTCGCGAATGCGTTCGATCCGATCATGCTCTTGCGCACCGAGACTCTCGCGACGAGACAGGCGCTGGGCCTGACCCTCGATCACAGTGAGTGGCGTACCGATCTCGTGGGCGACCCCGGCAGCCAGGACCCCCAGCTCGGCGAGCTTGCGCGACTTGCGAAGACGTTTTTCCAGCTCGATCTCCTTGTGGCGTCGCGATTCGATGTCGGCATCCTTCTCTGCCATGGCATCGAGCATGTCGTTGAGGGCCAGGCCGAGGCGCTGGTATTCATCGGAGCCATGAACCGCGACGCGTTGGTGCCGATCACCGGCGGCGACGCGCTCCATGACCGTCAGGACTCTTTCCAGGGGGCGCTCGATATGACGTCGGAACCCCCACCAGATACTCAGCACGATGCCGCCCACGCCGACCGCGAAGATGCCCAGCGCAACCAGGCCGATGAAGTCGGCGTAGTTCTCGATGCCGGTGTTGAGGCGATTGACCTGAAGTACACCGACGATCTCACCGGACGGGGTGGTCAATGGCTTGAGGGCCGAGAAGTAATTCCAGTCGCCATCGCTCCGGTAGGCGGTCTGTAATTGTCCATTTTCTGCGACCTCGCGGATGTCTTCGTTGGAGAACAGGGCCTCACCGAGCCCCAGGCCATAGAGTGACTGGCCCTCGGTATCGAAGACATGGGCGCCGTAGATGCGATGGAAGGAGAAGGCTGACTGCAAGGCATCCTCCAGGGCATTGGGCTCGGCACGATCGATGGCATAACCGAGAGAAGCCCCGGTTGCCTGAGTGATGATCTGTACCTCGGTTTCCAGCTTGGAACGCAGGTTGTCTTCAAGGGAGTGGATCGCGACCAGGCTGAATACCATCAGGATGGCGAACAACGGCACGATGACGGTGATGAGTATCAGGTTACGTAAGCGCATCCTGTATCCGGGGCCATATCGTCAGCAAAGGGGGAGGTGTGGCTAGTCGTTGCGCGTCAACCGATAAAGACCGGCGTCGGAGGCGTCGTTGAGCAAGTACAGGGCACCGTCGGATCCCTGTCGCACATCGCGGATTCGACCGATCTCGCCGTCGAGAATCACCTCGCGCTCCACGACGGTATCGTTTTCCAGCGAGAGTCGAACCAGCTGCTCGCTGGCGAGCCCGCCGGCCAGCAGGTCGCCGGTCCAGCCGGGGAAGGCATCGCCGGTGATGTCGGTCAGCCCGGAGGGGGCGAAACGTCCCTCGAAGACATGTATCGGGTCGCGCATGCCCGGCGCGCTGTCCTTGCCGAGGGGGAGGTTGGTGACGTAGTCACGGCCCCGGGTGACCTCTGGCCAGCCATAGTTCTCGCCGGCGACGAGCCGATTGAGCTCATCGCCGGTGCGTGGGCCATGTTCCGTCGACCAGGGCGTGCCATCCTCGGCCACGACGAGCCCCTGGGGGTTGCGATGCCCCATGCTGAAGATGGCGTCATCGACATCGGGATCGCCGACGAAGGGGTTGTCATCGGGAATCGTCCCCCGGGCCGTGAGGCGCAGGAAGCTGCCGGCATGGTCGTTGCCGTTCTGGGCGCGCTCGGCGTCGACGCCGCGATCCCCGACACTCATCAGCAGGGTGCCGTCGTCGAGCCAGGCCAGTCGCGAGCCGTAGTGGCGTCCTGGTTCGGAGAAACGGTCCTGGGTGAAAAGATGCTCGAGATCCTCGAGACGCCCATCCGCCAATCGGGCTCGGGAAAGCGCGGTGGCGGTGCCGCCATCGCCGGCTCGGCTCCAGGTGAAGTAGAGCCAGTCGTGCTCGCCGTCGCCGGACACTTCGCTGCCGGACCGGGGGTGCAGCACGATATCGAGCAGGCCGCCCTGGCCTCGGGTCGAGACGTCGGGAAGTCCCTCGAGCCGCGAGATGTCGCCGTCGGCGCCAATCAGTGCCAACTGGCCGTCGCGCTCGCTGACCAGATAACGACCGTCCGGCAGCTCGGTCAGTGCCCAGGGATGCTCCAGGCCCGTGGCGAGGCGTTCCAGGCGTAGCTCGTGGTGTTCGGTCGTCAGCCGGTCAGTGCGGGCATCGTCGGCTTGGGCCGGACCGAGAGCCAATGTCGTCGTACCCAACAGCATGGCGGGTAACCAGGGTGTGCGGCGCATCCGATCCTCCTTGGCATGAGGGCTCGCTCGGCATAGAGACTGTCGAGAAGGCCCCGTGTTCCCTCCTACATCAATATCGCGAGCAGTATGGGTAGATAGATCAGCGACAGCAGGGTCGAACAGAACACCAGGCTGGCCACATACTCCGGTTCACGCTGGGCGCGTTGGGCGAACAGGTAGTTGAACACCGCCACCGGCATGCTCATCTGCAGGATCAGGATGCCGTGAGCCATGGGCGGCAGCGCCAACAGGCTGCCGATGCCCCAGGCGGCCAGGGCGGCCAACGGGATGCGCAGCAGGCTGAAGCCGATGCCCGAGCGCAGGCTGCGAACCTGAATGCTGGCCAGCGAGACGCCAAGGGTGATCAGCATCAAGGGGACGGTGAAACCGGAAATCAGATCGACGCTGTTGGCTACCCAGAGCGGTAGCTCCGTGTCGGTCAGCAGCAGGCTCAGGGAGATCAGAATGGCATAGACCGTCGGCGTCTTGGCCAGGGATTTCAACGGGTTGCCGCGGCTGGCGAGCATCGTGCCGAGGGTGAACTGGAATAACGACACGGTCACCATCACGGTGATGCCGAAGGCGAAACCCGCTTCGCCGAAGGCGTAGAGCACCACCGGCAGCCCCATGTTGCCGGTGTTGGGATACATCGATGGCGCCAGCATGACGCGCCAGTCCTTGCGCAGCAGGCGCGCCAGCACGAAAGAGGCGCCGGCCATGGTGGTGATCACCAGGGCAGCAGCCAGCATGGTGCGACCGAAGCTGCCGGCGTCGATCTCGGCGCCGGAAAGCGAGGCGAGCACTAGGGCCGGCGTGCCGATGTTGAAGACCAGCCGGGTCACGAAGGCGACAGGATAGTCGTGACCGAGCCGGATCCAGGTGAAGCCGAGGCCGGCGCCGGCCAGTACGGGGGCCATTACGGCGAAGAGTTGAGCGAACATGGCAATCCTTCATGAAGCGGAATGTCGAGTGACAGTGCTGGTGTCTGGCCCCGGGGCCGCTGTCAGGCGGGGCCGGCCTGCAACGAACTCGGCGCGTGCGAATCTCGGGCTCTCTCGGCCTGTCGCCGCAGCGACAGATCCAGCCGTTCCACCAGCCCGGCGAGCAGGGCGCGACGCCGGTCATCGAGCGAGGGTTGATCATGCAGTGCCTCGATCAGCGCATCGCCCGTTCGGCGGACCTCGTCGGCAGCATGCCCCCTGGCGCTTTCGGCATAGGCCCGGGCCAGCGCCGCGAAGAAGTCCCGTTGCGCATGGCGAAGGGCTGTTCCGGGCAGGTCGTCGAGCCGGCGACGCAGCTGCAGGCAGGCATAGCCGATGTCCAGGCCGGTCAGCCCCAGGGTGAAGAGATGTCGTTGATCCTCGGGCAGCATGTCGTCGTGCTTGGCCAGATGCAGCAGTCGGTCGGCCATGCCGCCGATGAATCGGGTTTCCGCCTCATGAATGGGGCGGTTCGGCAAGTGACGAAGATCGCGGACGATGGCCCCGACCAGGCGCCGTTTGCGCAGGGTGGGGCCGAAACCGGGAATCAACCGGAAGCCCGTCACCACGGTGGCGAGTCCGATCATCACGGCGATGGCCCGGTTGATGAAGCTGTCGAAGGAGAAATCCATGCCGTTGCCGGGCATGGTCAGCAGGATGTTGCCGATGGTGAAGGCCAGGCAGTAGCCCATCAGGCGTGGATTGGCGGCTCCCAGCAGGCCGAGGAACAGGGGAGGCAGGAAGATCATCGCCAGCATCGGAAAACTGTTGGCCTGGGCGAGCAGTACATGACCGAACAGGAAGGCGCTGGGGATCGCCGCCAGCATGCCCTTGGCGAACATCATGCAGATCATGGCGGGGTTGTCGCGACTGGCGAAGAAGGCCGAGAACAAGGTGCCCAGCAGCATGGCCACCTGGCCGCTGTTCCAGGCGGTGGCGATCCAGAAGCTGGCGAGGGTGGCGAAGATGATCCCGGCGCGGACGGCATTCAATCCCGCGGCCAGGTGATCGCGGTGCCAGGCCAGGGCCACACCGCGCAGGCGCTTTCGCCCCGGGCGTGAAATGGCGTCGCGGGCGTCGAGCATGACCAGGGCGTGGCCGAGTGCCTCGCGTAGCCCGATGATGACCCGCAACTGCAGCGGCGAGGCGTTTTCGTCGGGACACCCCAGGACCCGATGACGCTGGTCATGCAGGCGGCGGTGGGCTTGCCCTGTGCCGCGGGTTTCCGCGGACAGACGAAACCCCTCGGCGATCTCATCGGCCAGATCGTGGATGGCGGGGTCGAGCCGATTGCCATGGTGGTGCAGGAGCTGCTGGAGGGCGTGCAGGGTCGCCATCAGGCGCAAGGTGTGTCGCGTCAGTACGTGACTGGCGCGAATGCGCCCCGCCCCTTCGGGACCCTCGTAGCGTGCCGCCTGGCTGTCGATCTCGAGCTGCGTGAGCGGCTCCAGGCTGCCGGTTAGGGTGGCCTGCAATTCACCGAGATCGGTGGAGTCCGTCAGTCGACGAGTGGCGTGCTGGAAAGCCTGGTTGACGACCTCGTCGGCCTGCTGGCCGAGGTGATCGCGAACCTTTATCGGCCACAGCAGTGAACTGACCAGGGTGGCACAGATGGCGCCCAGCGCCAGCTCGGAGAGCCTCGCCACGGCGATAGCGAAGATGCCGTCAGGCTGGGAGGCCCCGATGACCACGATCAGCATGGCCGTGACGGCACCCATGATACAGCCGTAGGAGGCATTGTTGCGCAGCAGGGAACTGCCGTAGGTACACAGCATGATCCATAGCGTCAGGACAGCCAGGGCAGGCACCGGGGCCTGGACGAACAGCCCCATGATGGCAATGCCGGCGACGCAGCCGACGACCGTGCCGGCGATCTGGCTCAAGCCCTTCTCGACCACCATGCCGCTCATCGGGCGAATCTGCAGGAAGGCCGCCGAGATCAACGCCCAATAGGGACGCTCCAGGTCGCACCACAGGGCCACGTATAGCGCCAGCAGCATCGCCAGGGTCGCCTTGATGGCGAACTGCACGGCCTGGGTGCTGGGCGTCAGGTAGGCTTGCAGCCAGGGCGACATGCGCCGTTACTCCGCGTTGTCGAGGATGCGTACGGTAGCCGTCATGCCGGCACTGAGGGTGACATCGTCGGGTATCTCGTCGAGCGCGATGCGCACCGGGATACGCTGGGCGAGCCTGACCCAACTGAAGGTGGGCTGTACTTGCGGCAGCAACTGGCTGTCGGTCGAGGTGTTGCTGTCGGCAATGCCGCGCCCGATGCTGGCGACATGACCCTCCAGCTCGGTATCGCCGCTCATCAGGATGACCCGGGCCGGGTCGCCGACCTGGATGTGCGGTGTCTTGGTTTCCTCGAAGTAACCGGTGACGTAGAAGGAATCCGCCTTGACCAGTGCCATCACCGGCGTGCCGGCGTTGACGTAATTGCCCTCGGCCAGCTGCAGATTGAGGACGTGGCCGGTAGCGGGAGCCTGGACGGTGGTGCGCTCCAGATCGATTCGCGCGCTGGTCAACGCGCTTTGCGCCTGTCCCAGCTGGGCGGCGGCGACCTGGCTGTTGATCTGCGCCGTTTCCTGATTCTCGGCGCTGATCGCCTGACGGCTCAGGCGGTTGCGCCGCGAGGCCTCGTGCTGACTCAGCTCCAGCTCGGCCTGGCGTTGCTGAACCACGGCCTGAGCCTTTTCCCGGGCGGCCTGATAGCGAGTGTCGTCGATGCGGAACAGGGTCTCGCCCTTGGCGACGCCTTGATTGTCGGTAATCGGCAGGGCAACGACGCGCCCCGAAACGTCCGGGGCGATGGTGACGACATCGGCCCGGACCCGGCCGTCCCGGGTCCAGGGGGTATGGAGGTAGTAGTGCCAGAGCCAGAGACCGGCGGCGATGGCAAGGGCCACGATGACCAGGGTGACGAGGCTGCGTAGAAGGGTGCGCATCATTTCAGAGAATCCCTGCGGACGCGGAGGCCAGGAAGGCGATGGTAGCGGTACAGATGACAAACAGAGCGGTGTCGAACCAGGCTTCGAACCATAATCGTGTCGAGCCGACCAGGCGGTGCAGGACGGCGCGAATCAGCAATGCGAAGACCAGCCCGAGCAGGGCGTAAAGCAGCATGGGGGAGAGGTAGATCCCGCCGAAGGCGATTTCACGAAGGCCCATGGTCGCCCCTGTTCAGTCGCTAGGAAGCGTCCCATGGTAGCAATTTACGACGGCATGGGCACGGCGGCCATTGTGCAGGACGCGCCGGCCTCAGGACGCGCGCCGTCGAGTACCCAGCTGCCATTCGGCAGGGCAGGCACTGCGCAGGAACTCGAGCAAGGCCGAGACCTTGCGCGGCTGGTGCCCATGGGCATAGAGCAGGCTGACCGGGCTGGGAGAGACCTGCCAGTCGTCGAGACAGCGTTCGAGCTGGCCCGGATGAGCCGCTTCGCGGCGTTCGGCCATCCAGTTCGGCATGACGCCGAGCCCTTGCCCTCGGGCGATGGCATCGGATTGCAGCACCAGGCGATTGACTCGCAGCCGTGATCCCGGCGGGCGCACATCGACCTGCCCCTGACGTGGATGACGCAGCACCAGTCCATGCTCGGCCTCGCCGAGCAGGTCGATCCAGTCGTGACTCTCGAGCTCATGGGGATGAGCGGGATGGCCGTGACGGGCCAGGTAATCGGGATGCGCGTACAGCCCACGCGACAGCAGCGCCAGCGTCTCCTGACGCAGTCCCGTCTCGCCGGTATCGCCGAACCAGATCACCACCGACTGGGGGGCGAAGTGTTCTGGCAGGTTCTCGCGAATCATCAGGCTGACATGCACGCCGGGATGTCGCTGCATGAAGTCGTCGATGGCGCCGGCGATCCAGGAACGTCCCAGGGCATCGTGAACCTGGAGGGTCAATTCCCCGCTGATCTCTTCCCGCAACTCCTCCAGGGCTCGCTGGCCCTGATCGGCCAGGTCGAGGATGCGCAGGCAGTAATCGTGGAAGACGCTGCCCGCCTCGGTGGGCAGCAGCCGGTTCGACTGACGGCGCATCAGCGGCTGGCCGAGCCGGGTCTCCAGCTGCTGGATGCGGCGACTCAGGGTCGACTTCGACACGCCGAGATGCCGGGCACTGTGGGTCAGGCTGCCGGAGGTCATGACGGCGGCGAAGGCATGCATTTCATCGAGGTCGGACATGATGCTGGCTCGGGCCTGGGAGAAGCGCAGTATCGCATAGGTGTGATTGGTGGTGAAAATCATTCTCTAATGCTGTTGCGAACCATGCAACGCAACGTGCGAAGACATCGAGGAACAAGTTTGAAAGAATCTAAATGATAAAAATTCGCATTACATAAGGTTCGGTTTTTCCGGCCCAGGATCATCAGGAGAACGATCGATATGCCCCTTCCCTTCACTCGGACACTGCTGGCGGGCTCCATCGCGGCACTGACGACACCCGTCGCCATGGCGCAGGAAGCCCAGGAGCAGGATCTCGATGACATCGTCGTCACCGCTTCGGGCTATGAGCAGCAGGTCAAGAATGCCCCGGCCTCGATCAGCGTGATCACTCGCGAAGATCTCGAAGGCCATGCCTATCGTGACATCACCGATGCGTTGCGCAACGTGCCGGGCGTGACCGTTACTGGCGGCGGATCGTCACAGGACATCAGCATTCGCGGCATGGGGGCCAAGTACACTCTGATGCTGGTCGACGGCAAGCGCCAGGGCTCGCGGGAAACCCGGCCCAACAGCGATGGCCCGGGCATCGAACAGGGCTGGATGCCGCCGCTGTCGGCCATCGAACGCATCGAGGTGATCCGCGGGCCCATGTCGTCGCTTTACGGGTCCGACGCGCTGGGCGGCGTGATCAACGTCATCACCCGCAAGGTGCCTCAGGAGTGGGGGGGCGACGTCTCGACCAGCATGACGATTCAGGAAGACTCCGCCTCCGGCGATGAGCACAACAGCCGCTTTCACGTCGCCGGCCCGCTGGTCGCAGACCGGCTCGGCCTGCAGGTCTACGGCCAGTACGACCAGCGCGACGAGGACGCGATCATCGGCGGCTATGCCGATCAGCGCCTGGCCAGCGGTACCGCGAAACTTTCCTGGACGCCCGACGAGATCAACGAGATCGGCCTGGAAGCGGGCTACAGCGAGCAGCGTCGGATCACCAACCCTGGCGAGTCCGTTGCGCTGGAAGGTCGTCGGGGGCCGAACGAGCGCTCCGAGCAGACCTACGATCGCCGTCACTTCGCGCTGAGTCACGACGGCTACTTCGATTTCGGCAGCACTACCAGCTACGTGCAGCATGAAGAGGTCGATAACCCCTCACGCGACATGAACTACCAGAGCAGCGTGGCGGACACCAAGGCGGTTCTGCCACTGGGCGCCCACATCCTGACCCTGGGTGGCCAGTTCGAGAATCAGCGCTTGGAGGACGGCGGCAACCAGTCCAGCACCTCCAACCTGAGCGAGCTGGAACGCTATCGCTGGGCGCTGTACGCCGAGGACGAGTGGATGCTGACCGAGGACGTCTCGCTGACCGGCGGCGTGCGTCTCAACGAGGACGAGAAATACGGCAGCCACTGGTCCCCGCGTCTCTACGGCGTCTGGCACCTGGACGAACGCTGGACCCTGAAGGGCGGCGTCTCCTCCGGCTTCCGGGCTCCGGATCTGCGCGCCACCAATGCGAATTGGGTCCAGGTCAGCCGCGGCGGCAATATCTACGGCAACCCGGACCTGGAGGCGGAAACTTCGCTCAGCCAGGAACTGGGGCTGCACTATGCCGACGACAACGGCCTGATGGCCGGCCTGACGGTCTTCCATACCGATTTCGACGACAAGATTAACCGTGTCGGTTGCCCGGCCTCGGTGTGCACCGAGGGGGCCAACCAATTCGGCTCCGATCCCACCTACCGGCTCAACGTCGACGAGGCGATCACCCAGGGCGTCGAATTCTCCCTGTCCACGCCGCTGGCCGACAACCTGGATCTCAGTACCAGCTACACCTATACCGATTCCGAGCAGAAAAGCGGCGAGTACGAGGGCGAGCCGCTCAACCAGCTGCCCAAGCACCAGGTCTCGGCGTCGCTGGACTGGCAGGCCACCGAGCGCCTGAGCCAGTGGACCCGCCTGACCTATCGCGGCGAGGAGAGCCAGCCCACCACCGGTCCGTCCCAGGGCACCACGGTGGCGCCGTCCTACACCTTCGTGAATGCCGGCCTCGGCTATCAGTTGACCCCGCAGACCACCCTCAACGCCGGCCTCTACAACCTGTTCGACGAGGACATTACCGAGGAAGAGTACGGCTACGTCGACGACGGCCGTCGCCTGTGGTTGGGCATCAACGTCGAATTCTGATCGCCGCCATCGAGCGGGTGACAACCCCACGGCCGGGCCCTCTGCCCGGCCGTGGTCAAGGATGAACAACGGGAGAACAAGGTGACGAACGGATGGCTTCGTACCGCCGTGATGGTGGGGCCCCGATGATGGCCCAGGCCCACGAGGTCGAGGGTGAGACGCACGGCCCCGCCGTGGTCAGTTTCGACTGGGGCGCCGCGGATACGCTGGCGGCGCTGGACGTCACGGTGCTCGAAGAGGCGCTGGCGGCCGAAGGCGACGAAGCGATCGCGGTGACGGTACTGTCCCCGGCGCTGTGGTATCTCTCCGGCGATGGCCTGCAGAGCGTTCGCACCCAGGTGGAGGAGGTCGTCGGCAGCCTGTCGGCCCGGTAAGTCGGTCCTGCCCGCTGCGGCAACGTTGCACGAGATCGAACGCAGCGTTGTCGGATCGTGGGGCTGAGAATTTTTTTGAGATTCATTATCATCGGCGGTCCTCGTCCCATCGGATGTGGTGCCGCCAGCGAGTCAAGGAGACTTCATGTCGTTTTCTCTGCCCAAGACCCCCTTTCTGGTCGGCACCTGCCTGGTGATGGCGTTCGCCATCGGCCCGGCCCAGGCCAGGACGCTGGATACCGCCCATGGCGAGATTGACGTCGACGGCCAGCCGTCGCGTGTCGTCACGCTGTATGAAGGCGCGCTCGATACTGCCCTGGCGGCTGGCGTCACGCCGCTGGCCGCCGTGGCCACACGGGGCGGCGAGGGGGTCGCCGGCTATCTGAGTGATCGGGTGCCGGATATCGCCATGGTGGGGACCAGTCGAGAGTTCAATCTCGAGGCGATCGCCACTCAGAACCCGGACCTGATCCTGGCTTCGCCGTATCTGACCGACGAGCAGTACGAGCTGATGTCACGGCTGGCCCCCACCGTGGTGCCCGAGAGCGAAGGGTTCTCGCCGAACGGCTGGAAAGACGAGGCGCGGCTCTACGGTGAAGCGCTCGGGCATGCCGAGGAGGTGGCGGACGCCATCGAGGCCGTGGAAACTCGCGCTGCCGATCTCGCCGAGCGGCTGGACGCCGAAGGCTCGACAGCGACGCTGGTGCGCTGGATGCCGCAAGGGCCCCTGGTGATGTCGGCCGAGCTGTTTTCCACCGGCATGCTCGACGCCACCGGTTTCGATGTCACCGATGCCGACCTGGTCAAGGAGGGACGTCCCCATAGCGACCCGCTGAGCCTGGAAAACCTGGGCAAGGTCGACGAGGATCTGCTGGTCATGGCCACGCTCAACGAGGATGGCCGTGAGGCACTGGGTGCGGCGCGCCAGTCGCCGGCCTTCGCTCGACTCGACGTGGTCAAGCGCGATCGGGTGATGCCGGTGGATGGCCAGCTCTGGACTAGCGCTACCGGCCCCCTGGCCGCCCAGGCCATCCTCGACGACATCGAGGCGGCGCTGTTGTCCGACGCGCAATGACCGCGCGCGTCACCCGCAGGCGTCTGGCCGGCCAGGGAGCGACCCTGGCCGGCCTGCTGTTGCTGGTCTGCGTGGCCAGCCTGCTGTGGGGCGCGGGAGATGTGGGGGCAGGGCGTGCCCTGGCGGTGCTGACGGGACACGGTGACGACGAGGCGCGTTTCGTGGTCGGCACCCTGCGCGGTTCGCGCACTCTGGTCGGTCTGGCCGTGGGGATGGCGCTGGGGGTCGCCGGCGCCCTGTTACAGGCGGTGTCGCGTAACCCGTTGGCCGAGCCGGGGTTGCTCGGCGTCAGTGCCGGCAGTGCCTTCGCCGTCGCCATTGCCTTGCTGCTGGGAACGTCGGCGGCCACGCTGAGAGTCGGCGTGGCGCAGATCGGGGCTCTGCTCGGCTGTCTCTGCGTGCTGGGCGTGGCGCGGTTCCGTGGTCTCGGGCATGACCCGGTTCGCCTGGTTCTGGCCGGGGCGGCCTTCTCGGGGCTGCTGTCGGCGCTGACCACCTTGCTGCTGCTGTTCGATCAACGTGCCGCCGACGAGATACGCTTCTGGGTGGTCGGCAGCCTGTCCGGCCGGCGGCTGGACGATCTGCTGGCGATACTGCCGAGCCTCGCCGTGGCCACTGCCATTACCCTGTTCATCGCTCGCCCTCTGGCCGCCCTGGCCCTGGGCGAGCGGCTCGCCGCCGGGCTCGGCCATCATCCCGGTCGGGTTCGCCTGCTGGCGATCCTGGTGGTGGCGCTGCTGGTGGGCGGCGCTACCGCCATTGCCGGTCCCATCGCCTTCGTAGGCCTGGTGGTGCCTTTCGCCGCCCGAGCCCTGGCGGGGCCGGATATTCGCCGTAGCCTCTGGTTGTGCCTGTTGCTGGGGCCTCTGATGGTGCTCGTCGCCGATGTCATCTCGCGGCGAGTGGTGGCGCCCTCGGAACTGCCGCTCGGCGTGTTGACCGCGCTGTGCGGCGCGCCGGTGCTGGTCGCCGTGGTCCGGCGCCGTCGACTGCCGATGCTGTAACTACCGATGCTATAGGGAACGCATGAGTCTGCTGGTGCAATCGTCATCGCTCCAACCGGGGCGGACCGGGTCCGAGGATGTCGTCGTGCCGCCGCGGGGCACCCGACGGCTGGCCTGGGGCAATGCCAGCGTGCTGCTGGATCGGCGTACCCTGGGGGCCAACCTGCTGCTGCTGGCCCTGGTGCTGGCCGCGTCGCTGGCCTATCTGTGCTTCGGCGAGCGGACGCTGTCGCCCGCCGAGGTGCTGGCGGCATTGAACGGCTCGGGTGACACGCTGGCGACCTTCGTGGTCTCCGCGCTGCGTCTGCCACGGCTCGGGGCGGCACTTGCCACCGGTGCCGCCTTCGCCCTGGCGGGGTGCCTGATGCAGACCCTGGCCGCCAATCGCCTGGCCACGCCGGGCATCATCGGCATCGACAATGGCGCCACGGCGTTCGCCGTGGCATCGGTGGTGGGACTCGGCGTCGGCCTGGCGCCGCCGGCCATGGCGCTGGTCGGCGCGACCACGGCTACCATCCTGACCTTCGGGCTAGCGCTCGGGGGCGGCACGCGGGGGTATCGCTTCATCGTCGCCGGCATCGGGGTGGGGGCGGTGTTCGGTGCCCTCACCAATCTGCTGCTGGCAAGGGTCGCCATCGATGTGGCCAATGCGGCCTATCCCTGGACGGTAGGCTCGTTGAGCGCCCGACCCGAGGGGGCGGTATGGACGTTGACCGCCGGGCTGGCGCTCGGCTTGCCGGTGGCGCTGGCCCTGGGGCGTTCCCTGAGCCTGATGGGCTTTTCCGAATCCGTGGCCCGAAGCCTGGGAACTCGCCTGGGACGACGTCGTGTCCAGGTCCTGAGCACCTCGGTGGTGTTGACCGCGCTGGCCGTGGCCGTGGCCGGCCCGGTGGGGATGGTGGGGCTGCTCGGTCCGGAGCTGGCCCGGCACCTGGCCTCGAGGCGCAGCGTGCCGGTACTGGCCTCGTCGCTGGCCGGTGCCCTGATCATGGTGCTGGCCGACCTCGCCGGGCGCCTGATGCTGTCGCCGCTCGAGGTCCCGGTGGGCATCGTCACCGCAGTGGTCGGCGGCCCCTGGCTGTTGTGGATCCTGATCCGTCCTCGTTCACATGGAGTCGCTTGAGATGAATGCCGTCGCTTGTTCCCTGGAAGCACGGGGACTGACGCTCGCCCACGACCGCTCGCCGGTCGTCGTCGACCTGGACCTGCGCCTGCCCGCCGGCCAGGTGACCGCCATCGTCGGCCCCAATGGATGCGGCAAGTCGACCCTGCTGGCGGGGCTGGCGCGCTTGCACTCGCCGCAGGGCGGCCATGTGCTGCTCGACGGTGCCGACATCGTTCGGCTGCCGGCCCGGGAACTGGCGCAGCGGCTGGCATTGTTGCCGCAGGAGGCGAGGGCGCCGGAGGGGCTGACCGTCGCCGAGCTGATCGGCTTCGGTCGCCAGCCGCACCAGAGCTGGTTGCGGCAGTGGTCGGCCGAGGACCGCCGGGTAGTGGACGAGGCTCTGGCGGCGGCAGACTTGCATTCACTGGCCGATCGCCCGCTGGAATCGCTTTCCGGTGGGCAGCGCCAGCGCGCCTGGATCGCCATGATCATCGCCCAGCAGACGTCGTTGCTGTTGCTCGACGAACCGACCTCGGCCCTCGACCTTGGGCATCAACTGGAAGTCTTCGAGCTGGTGCGGCAATTGGCCGGGGATGGTCGAACCCTGGCGATGGTACTGCACGATCTGCCCATTGCCTGTCGCTATGCCGACCACCTGGTGGCGATGCGCGAGGGCAGGGTCGTGGCGGCGGGGCCGCCCGGTGAGGTCGTGACGCGGGAACTGGTACGGGAACTCTACGGTGTCGACTGCACCCTGATGCATGACCCCGATAGCGGGGCGCCGATGTTGACGGGGCTGCGTCGGATTCGCTAGGCCGTGTCCATGCGTGTCGAGTCGCCGGCGAGTGGCATGCTGGCGGTGTCGGGACCAGGGGCCCGGCCAGCGGCCGGGCCCGGACGATGAGCGCGTGAGTTACTGAGCGTCGTCGGCGGCCTGTTGGGTCTTTTCGCCGACGGATTCCAGGACATTGCCGGCCTTGTCGAGGGCGTTGCTGGTCGCCGAGCGGGTGGTTTCCCAGGCGCTGGCGGCGCCTTCCTTGGTATCGCTCCAGGCCTGCTGCAGGTTCTGCTTGGCCTGGTTCCACCAGGTATCGGTGTATTCGGGTTGCTCGCCGACGGCCTGGGCATCGAGATCCAGGTGGACGCTGTATTCGATGGCATCGAGGCTATCGCCGTTGCGGGTCTCGACGGTAAAGTGCTCGGCACCGACCACGTACTGCTTTTCGCCCAGGTCGAGCAGGTTGCCGGTGTCGATGACCAAGGCATGGACGCGCATGTCGTTGTCGAGCAGCACGTCCTCCACGTCGCCGATGGCCTGACTGCTGTCGGACTTGGCATAGACATCGGCGTCGAGCAGCTCATCGGTGGAGTAGAGGCCCTGTGGCGCCGCCATCGCGCTGGCCGAGAGCAGCAGGCCGGCGCCGAGCAGGACGGGGCGAAGGGTCGTGTCGAGGGTGTTGTGCAAGGTCATTCGGGTCTCTCCTTGATCCTGAGTGTCGAAAGGTCGACGTTCCATTAGTGTGGCACGGTCGGGAGTAAGTTCCTCCCTTGTGGTGCGCATCATCCTGTATATCGTGTCGATTGATGAAACCGCTTTTACTCGAGTGCATGGCCAATGCTATACCTGCGTGCTCTCGATCACGCATGGAGGACAGGATGGCAGCTCGGCTGATGGCGACAGGACTTTCGATGGCGTTGGCATGCATTGCCGTGCCGGCCATGGCGCAACAACCGGCGCCGCTGAAGGCGGTGGCCACTACCGGCATGGTCGGGGATGTGGTCGGCCGTGTCGGCGGTGAATGCGCCGAGGTCACGACCCTGATGGGCCCCGGGGTCGATCCGCACCTCTATCAGGCCAGTGCCCGTGACGTCTCGACCTTCCAGCAGGCCGAGATGATCTTCTATTCCGGCTACTCCCTGGAAGGGCAGCTCGGCGATGTGCTGGAGCGCTTTGCCGAGATCAAGCCGACGATCGCGGTGGCCCCGTCGTCCATCGACACCGGTAGCCTGATTACCGTCCAGGATGTCTATGGCATCGATCCTCACCTGTGGATGGATGTCTCCCTCTGGTCGCAGATCGTTCCGACCATCGCCGACTCGCTGAGCGAGGCTCGTCCGGCGTGCGAAGCGCAGATCCGGGACAACGCGTCGCGTTATGTCGCGCAGCTCGAGGCCCTGCACCGATGGGTCGAGGAGAGCATTGCGTCGATTCCCGAGCAGCAGCGCATTCTGGTCACCGCCCATGACGCCTTCAACTACTTCGGCCGTGCCTACGACATCGAGGTGGCCGGAATCCAGGGCATCAGTACCTCGACCGAAACCGGCGTGGCGGATATCCGCGAGATGGCACAGGTGGTCGTGGATCGCGAGGTGCCCTCGGTGTTCGTCGAGAGCACCATCAATCCCCGCACCGTTCAGGCCGTCATCGAGGCCGCGCGCGAGAAGGGCCAGGAGGTGTCCGTCGGGGGGCAGCTCTATTCGGATGCCATGGGCGAGACGGGCACCGCCGATGGCACCTACATCGGGATGCTGTATCGTAATACCCGGCACATCGTCGAGGCGCTCGGCGGCGAGACACCGGCGCTGCCCGAGGCCCTCGAGGAATGGGTGGCCCGTTGGGACATTGCCGCCTCGTGATTCCTCACATTCAACCGCTTGGCTCGAGAGTTCGCTGCACCCATGACGACGCCGTTACATGAACCGGATCTCGCCCTCCACGTCGAGGATCTGACCGTCAGTTACCATAGCAAGCCGGTGCTGTGGGATATCGACTTCGACGTGCCGCCCGGCGTGATGGCGGCCATCGTCGGTCCGAACGGTGCCGGCAAGAGCACCCTGATCAAGAGCGTGCTGGGCCTGGTGCCCTCGGTGGCGGGACACGTCACCCTGTTCGGTCGGCCTTATCGGGCGCATCGTCGCCGGGTGGGGTATGTGCCGCAACGCTCCAGTGTCGACTGGGACTTCCCGACCACCGCCCTGGATGTGGTCACCATGGGGCTCTACGGCCGGCTGGGCTGGCTCCGGCGACCGGGACGGGGCGAGCGCCGGGAGGCCATGCAGGCGTTGGAGATGGTCGGCATGCAGGCATTCGCCGATCGCCAGATCAGCCAGCTCTCGGGCGGGCAGCAGCAGCGGGTCTTCTTGGCCCGGGCCCTCGTGCAGCAGGCCGACGTCTATTTCCTCGACGAGCCCATGGCGGGCGTCGATGCCACCACCGAACGGGCCATCGTGGATATCCTCCGACGCCTTCGCGATGACGGCAAGACGGTGATCGTCGTGCACCATGACCTGCAGACGGTGCGCAGCTACTTCGACTGGCTGCTGATCCTCAACGTGCGGGTCATCGCCCAGGGACGCGTGGAAGACGTCTATACCGCCGATAACCTGCGTCGCGCCTACGGTGGCCAGATTGCCCTGCTCGACGAGGCGGCCTTCATGCCCGACGACAAGACCGCGGAGACGTGACGATGTCGCCGCTCGACCTGCTGCACGATTATACCATTCAGAACGTGGCCATCGGCGCGGCGCTGCTGGGGCTGATCAGCGGCGTGCTGGGCAGTTTCGCCGTGTTGCGCAAGCAGAGCCTGCTCGGCGATACCATGTCCCACGCGGCCCTGCCCGGTGTCTGCATCGGCTTCATCATCGCCGGTGCCCGGGAGATGGGGATCATCCTGCTGGGCGCGCTGACCACCGGGGCGCTCGCCGCGTTGGTGATGCTGATGCTGACGCGCAACAGCCGGCTCAAGACCGATGCCGGGCTGGGCATTACCCTGAGCACGTCCTTCGCCCTGGGGGTGGTGCTGCTGACACACATCCAGAACATGAACAATGCCGCCCAGGGAGGCCTCGATTCTTTCCTGTTCGGTCAGGCCGCGGCGACCCTGCGCAGCGATCTGTGGATCATGGGCGGGATCACCGTTGCTGCCCTGGCGCTGGTGGTCGCGCTCTGGAAGGAATTCAAGCTGGTGTCCTTCGACCCCGAGTTCGCCGCCTCACTCGGCATGCCAGTCATGTGGCTCGAGGTGGTGCTGACGGTGATGGTCGCCCTGGCCGTGGTGGTCGGGTTGCAGATGGTCGGCGTGGTACTGATGGCGGCGATGATCATCGCCCCGGCGGTGGCCGCCAGGCAGTGGAGTCATCGGCTCGAGGGGATGGTGGTGCTCGCCGCCGTGATCGGCGTGTCGGGCGGAGTGTTCGGAGCCCTGTTGAGCGCCCTGTCGCGAGGACTGGCCACCGGCCCTCTGATCATTCTCAGTGTTTCCAGCGTGGTGATGGTGTCCTTGTTGCTGGCGCCGGGCCGCGGATTCGTCTGGGAATGGGTACGGCTGTGGCGCGGCCGGCGCCGACTTCGCTACCAGCAGGTATTGACCACCCTCTACCGCCTCGCCATGCACCATGCCGACCCGGTGTTCCGTTCCGAGCAGGGCATGCTGGACACCTACCACGGACACCGCACCCGGGCGGCGTTGCATCAGTTGCAGAAACGCGGCCTGGTCGAGTGGCGATCGGCGCCCCCCGATGAACCCGGCGGGGCCAAGCACTGGGTGTTGACGACGTCGGGCTTCGAGGAGGCCAGACGCATCCTCGATTCCCTCGGCCAGGAGGAACGCTGATGCTGGCCACGCTGTTCGACAATGCCCCCCTGATGATCATGCTGGTCGGTGCCCTGGTGGGCATTGCTTCCTCGCTGGTGGGCACCTTCCTGGTGCTGCGCGGCGTCAGCATGCTGTCCGATGCCATCGGGCACTCCATCGTGTTCGGCATCGTCGTCGTCTGGTTGCTGACCCACCAGCAGAGCGGACCGGTGCAGATCGTCGGTGCCGCCCTGACGGGGCTGCTCACCGTCTTCCTCACCGAGTTGCTGGTCAGCACCCGGCGGGTCAAGAAGGACGCCGCCATCGGCCTGGTGTTTCCGGTGTTGTTCTCCGCGGGGGTGCTGCTGCTGAATCTCTATGCGCGGGACGTGCATATCGACACCCACACGGTGCTGCTCGGCGAGATCGGTTTCGTATGGCTCGATACCTTGACCATCGGCGACTACCGCGTGCCCCAGGCGCTGGTGTGGATGGGGGTGATGACGCTGATCAACGGTGCCTTCGTCGCGCTCTTCTACAAGGAGCTCAAGATCGCCACCTTTGACGAGGCCCTGGCCAAGGCGCTGGGGCTGGCGCCCGGCGTGCTGTTCTACCTGTTGCTGCTGTTGACCAGCGGCACCGCCGTGGCGGCCTTCGACGCGGTGGGGGCGGTACTCTTCGTGGCTTTCGTCATCGTGCCGCCCTCGACGGCCTATCTGCTGACGGACCGACTGTGGATGATGTTCATCCATGGCGCCCTGGTTTCGATCGCCTCCAGCGTCTCGGGCTATTTCCTGGCCGTGGCCTGGAACGTCTCCATCGGTGGCATGATGGCCGTGATGACCGGCGTCTTCCTGCTGCTGGCCTTCCTGCTCGGTCCGCGCTATGGAATGGTCGCCCAGGTGCTGCGACGTCGCGGCCAGCGTCGGGTCAACGAGATCCGCACCCTGACGGTACACCTCTACAACCATGAGGACGGGCCGGAGCAGTGGGTGGAGAACGTCACCCAGGCGTTGCGCGAACACCTGTTGTGGGATGGCGCCAAGGCGAGCCGGGTGGTCGAGCGCAGTTGCAACGAGGGCCTGATCGAGCGCCGGGGCGAGATACTCATGCTGACCGCCACGGGGCGCGAGATGGCCAGGGAGATTCTCGAGCCGACGCGCAACGGCACCGGGTCGCTGACGACGACGGCGTATTGAGCCGTCAGGCGGATCAGGCCGAGATCGGCGTGCCCTCGCGGACCGAGACGGCGCGCCATACCCGGCTCGGCGAGGGGCCATCCGGCAGGTCGGAACAGGTGTCGTAACGCAGCAGCTCGAGGGCGTGACAGGTGACGGTCAGCCAGCCCTGTTGGTGCGCGGTGCGCCATGCCACCGCGAGTTCGTGCTGGGCATCGTCCGGAGCGTCGGCCTCGTCGGTGTCATCCACGACCTCGACGTCCGCCTCCTTCCCCCGGGCCGCCAGCCATTCCAGGGCGGCGACCTGTGCGCACTGGCGACGCGGCGTGAGGCGCGAGTCGCCACGGTAGCAAGGCAGGTAAGGGCGGCCCCGGGCCTCGCTTTCCAGCAGCGGCAGGATGTCGTCGTCGCCGATGCGGCCATACTTGCGGCGTTGCGGCAACAGCAGGGCGCTGGCCGCCAGTCGGCAGCCACCCAGGTGAGTGCTTTCCCAGACATCGAAGGGCAGGTCGTGGCGGTGTACCGCATCGGCCATGGCCTTGTAGGTGGCAAAACCGAACTTGGCACAGCACTTGTCCTTCTTGCCATGGGTGCAGCACAGCAGCAGGGAACGCTCGACCGTCTCGGGTCGCCAGGGCGTCAGGTCCTCGCCGCGCCGCAGCGCGGCGAGGAAGTCGCCGAGTGCCTCGCGAGAGATATCGAATGCCAGGCATTCGGGCATCAGGAACACGCGATGATGTCGCTCGGGCTGCTCCCGTCGGTGGATCAGGTTGACGCGACGCCCCTCGTCGGGGAGGGCGTGCAGGGCTGCCGAGAGCGCCTCGGGCATGTCGCTGGCCTGGCGCAGGTTGCGTTGCCACCTGGGACGGGGCCAACTGAGCAGCAGGTTGCGCTCGAGGTGGGCTCCGCTGCCGACCAGCGGGTCGTCGATGGCGCGACTTTCCACGGCACAGAAGCGTTGGTTCATGGCGCGTCCTCCTTGCTGCGTTCAGGGGACGGGGCTGTCGTGCGAATGCCCGGCACGGGCACGCACACCAGGCGTCGGGAATGCGGATCGTGGATGACGTTGGCATCGAGATCGAAGACCGCCTTGAGATTGGCGGCGGTAAAGACATCCCGAGGAGCGCCCTGGCGGTGGATCTCACCTTCGCGCATCATCACCAGCACATCGGCATAGGCGGCCGCCAGGTTGAGGTCGTGCAGCACCACCAGCAGGGTGCGGCCGTGCGCGTGAGCCAGTCGAGCGAGCAGTTCGAGCAGGTCGACCTGTACCTTGAGATCGAGAAAGGTGGTGGGCTCATCGAGCAGGATCAGATCGGTTTCCTGGGCCAGCACCATGGCGATCCAGCAGCGCTGGCGCTGGCCGCCGGAGAGGGTGTCGACGCTGCGCTCGGCGAAGTCCGTCACATCGGCATGAGCCATCGCCTCGCGGACGGCGCGGGTATCCTGTTCGGCATCCTGCCGCCACAGCCGCTGGTGGGGAAAACGGCCCATGCCGACCAGTTGCCTGACCGTGAGGCCCTCCGGAACGGAAGGACCCTGGGGCAGGATGCCCAGGCGTTGCGCCACTTCCCGCGTGTGGCGGCGGTGGATGTCCTCGCCGTCGAGACAGACCCGGCCGGCGCTGGGGGTCAGGGTGCGGGCCAGCGTCTTCAGCAGTGTCGACTTGCCGCTGCCGTTGGGGCCGAGCAGTACCGTCAGCTTGCCTTCGGCCACCGCCAGGTCGACGCCGTCGAGCACGCGTCGGGACTCGTACCCGGCGCACAGGGCTTCGCCCGTCAATCGCGGTGGCTTGGCAGGGATCGAGGGCATGGGGCGACTCGTCGGTGTGGTAGCGGGGCCGAAGACCGTAAGATAAAAAGTTCTCATTTTCAATGCTGGCCGGAAATCCACGCAGGGCTGTTGCAGCTAGCGTTGTTGCTCGGGACTGATCCGTCGACAGGTCTGCGAGGGGGCGCTGTGAACCCCTCCCTGGGCGCTACCGACGCCCAGCGGCGCTCTCGCATCCTGCTCCGCTTGCAGGACCGGTGCTGGCCATCCATGGCCAGCCCGTTCGGAGCAGTGCTCCTCACCCCTGGCGTAGGACCCCCTCTTCGACCTGTCCCCGGCGCCCCTCGCCAGCCTCTGCTACTCCCTGCCCTTCAATGACGCTGGTAACGGGTGCGGTGCAGCAGATAGACGAAGAAGGGCGCGCCCACCCCCGAGACGAAGATGCCGGCGGGCAGGTCCTTGGGCAGGAAGGCCACGCGGCCGAGCAGGTCGGCGTGGAGCACGATCAGGGCACCGACCAGGGCCGCGACGGGCACCAGGCGGGCGAAGCCCCGACCCACCAGACGGGCGGCGATGTGCGGCGCGATCAGGCCCACGAAGCTGAGCCCCCCGGCGAAGGCCACGGCCGCGCCCGCCAGCACCACGCTGCTGCCCATCAGCACCAGCCGGCTGCGCAGCACGTGCACGCCGAGTCCCTGGGCCACGTGATCGCCCAGCGCCATGGCATCCAGGTGCCGCGCCCGGGTCAGGCACAGCGGAACGGCGAGCAGCAGCCAGGGCAGCAGGCCCAGCACGTCCTGCCACTGGGCGGCATAGAGGCTACCGGTCAGCCACACATAGGCGGTCATGGCGGCGGCATCGTCGCTGATCACGATCAGCAGGGTGGTCACGGCGCCCATGGCGGCGGAGAGCCCGATGCCGACCAGTACCATGCGCGAGGGCGCGATGCCGCGGCGCCAGGCCAGCAGGAACACCAGAAGGGCGGAGAGCAGCGCGCCGAGCAGCGCGGCGCCCGGCAGCCAATGGATGCTCAAGGTGGTGCCGAACAGTGCCAGGAAGGCCACGGCGGCCAGGGCGGCACCGCTGGTGATGCCGATCACGTCCGGGGAGGCCAGCGGGTTGCGCACGATGCCCTGGAGGATGGCGCCGGCCACCGCCAGGGCCGCTCCCACCAGCACGGCCAGCACGATGCGTGGCAGGCGCAGCTCCCAGACGATGAAGGCGATGTCGCTGTCCCCGGGCGCGGCCAGGGCGTGCAGGACTTCCCCGAACGAGGTGGGGAAGCTGCCGAGGGAGAGCGACAGGCCCATGCTGGCCACCAGCAGCAGTCCGAGCAGGCTCGCCAGTCCCAGGTCCTGCCACCGCCGGGTGTCGCCGCCGGCGGCGTCTTCACGGGGCAGGGTCGTGGAGCGCGTCGTCATGGTCAGGTCGGGTTCCTGCGTGCCAGGTAGATGAAGAAGGGCGTGCCGAGCAGCGCGGTCATCACCCCCACCGGGACGTCCTGAGGGGCCATCAGGAAGCGCGAGGCCACATCGGCCAGCAGCAGCAGGCTCGCGCCCAGCAGGGCGCAGGCCGGCAGTAGCCAGCGGTGGTCGACGCCGAAGAGCCCCCGCGCCATGTGCGGCACGATCAGTCCGACGAAACCGATCATGCCGGCCAGCGCGACCGAGCTGCCGGCCAGCAGGATCACCGCCAGACCGAGCAGCAGCTTGATGGTGCCGGCTCGCATGCCAAGCCCCTTGACCATGTCGTCGCCCAGCAGCAGGGCGTTGGCGTGGCGGACGAGCAGGGCACACAGCAGCAGGGCGCCGCCGAACAGCGGCAGCAGCGGTACCACCAGCGACAGTTCGCGCCCGGACACGGAACCGGCCAGCCAGTAAAGCACGCTCTCGAAGCTCTGCCGGTCGATGATCAGCAGGCCCTGGCTGAACGACACGAACATGGCGGTGATGGCCACGCCGGCCAGCACGACCCTCAGCGGCGACAGCTCCCCCTGGCGACCGCGACTCAGCATCGCCACCAGGCCGGCCGCGACCAGAGCGCCCAGCAGCGCCGCCCAGACGATCTCGGCCGGGGCATGGAGGGGCAGCAGCGAGACCGCGATCACTACGAAGAACATGGCCCCCGCGTTGATGCCGAGCAGGCTCGGCGAGGCCAGGGGGTTGCGGGTCAGGGTCTGCATCAGGGCGCCGGCGATGGCCAGGCTGGCGCCGACCAGGGCGGCGATCACCGCCCGCGGCAGGCGCTCGGTGAGAATGATGATATGCGCGACCCGGGCGGGATCGTAGTGCAGCAGCGCCTGGGCGAAGGTCGGCGCGGCGATCTCGGTGGTGCCCAGCATGACGCTCGCCGCGAAGGCCGCCGCGGCCAGCGCCAGACCCAGCAGCAGGCCCAGGCCCCGGGTGACGCCGCGGTTCAGCATGCCGCGCCCTCCACATCATGGGCGCGTGACCCGTCACCGGCCTCGGCGCGGCAGCCGGCCGCCGATGTCGACTCAGCCGACAGGGGCGATCCGGGCGCCTCGTGCGCGCTGGGAGCCGCCAACCCGTAGTGGCGGTAGAGGTCGTCGAGCATGGCATTGGCGGCCAGGATGCCGCCGCCCATGATCCAGTTGACGGCATCCACCTCGTAGACGCGATCGGCCGCCACGGCGTCCAGCCGCTGCCAGAGGGGGTGAGAGCGCCAGTGCCGGTAGTTGCGGGCGATGGCGGGATCGTCCGGCTCCAGCAGCACGAAGATCACATCGGCATTGAGGACCGGGATGTTCTCCTCGCTGGTCAGCTTCATGCCCCAGCCCTGGTCCTGCACGGTATCGGGCTGTTCGAAGCCCAGCTCCTCGAGGATCGAGCCGGCGAAGCCCGTGGAATACAGGCGCACATGGTCGCTCTTGAAACGCACCACGGCGGCCTTCTGCGGCCAGTCGTCGCCCAGCGTCCCGGCGATTCGGCGACGAAAGTCCGCCACGCGCGCGTCCCAGGCCCGCAACAGTTCCCTGGCGCGGGCCTCGCGGCCGGTGGCCTCGGCCAGAAGCGCCAGGCTGGCCTTGAAGTCGAAGACGGTGCCGGTGGCCACCGTCGGTGCGACCTGTTCCAGCAGCGGCCGGACCCGCTCGTGGCGAAAGCGCGTGGCCACGATCAGGTCCGGGTCCAGCCAGGCGACCTTCTCCAGGTTGGGCTGGGTCTCCAGGCCGACGTGTTCCACGCCGGACAGCGCCTCGCGCAGGTAGAGATACATGGGCTTTTCCAGCCAGGCGTCGACCACGCCCACCGGCGTGAGACCGAGCGCCACCGCGCTGTCCGTCGCCCCCTGGTAGAGGGTGACGACGCGCTCTGGCGTGGCGGGAACGCGAGTATCGCCGAAGGCGTTGGCGACGGTGATGGCATCACGGGCGTCGCCCGCGGCCAGGGCGGGGGACGCCAATGGCATCAGGCAGGCCAGCAGCGCCGCCAGCCAGCGGGGGAAAGGCCTGCTGGCCATGGCCGTCGGTGCCTGTGCTCCTCGCGATAGGGTGTCGGGCATTGTATGTCGGTCTTTGCAGGTCGGGCAGGCAAGTGGAGAAGAAGCGGCACCCGAGGGTGCCGCGCGACAAGCCAGATCAATCGAAGGTATCGCCTCAGAAGTCGAGCTGATAGCTCAGAGTGAGGGTGCGTCCCCGACCCTTGAAGTACAGATCGTCTTCAAGCACGGGCGACTGCGGGAACGATTGCGAGTAGTAGGTGAAGTAGTCCTCGTCGGTGAGGTTCTCGATACCCAGGCTGGCACGCCCCACCGGCAGGCGATAGGCCAGCGAGGCATCGAGCAGGCCGTAGCCGTCGAACTCGATCGCCGGATCATCGAAGCTGCGGTCGACGTAGTGGCTGTATTGCAGGTGAGTCGACAGCTTGTCGTTCCAGGCTGCGCTCCAGGCCAGCTTGAGGGTGTCCGGGGCCAGGTCGCGGCCCGTCAGCTTGGTGTCGACGCTGCCATCGCCATCGGTGTCGGATTCGCCCTCGGCATGGGTATAGGTGAGGCGTAGCTTGTGGGCGTCATTCAGGCGCGCTTCGCCGGTGACCTCGATACCCTGGATCTCGGTCTTCTCTCGCTGGACACGGTAGTTGCCCTGGGCATCGGGCTGGATGCGCTGGCCGAGATCGGAATTCGACTCGTAGTAGCTCAGCTCGAGCCCGTAGCGATCCCAGTCGAAGCGTGCTCCGACCTCGCGATTGTCGGTGACGATGGGAGAGAGGTCGATCAGGTCGTCGACGCCCTGCCCAGGCGTGCTGACGCCTCGCAGCACACGGCCCACGTCGGGCATGCCGAAGCCCTCGGAGTAGTTGGCATAGAGCTGGGCCCAGTCGGTGGCCTGATAGACGATGCCGGCGTTGAACAGCGTCTCGTCGAACTCGGGGGTACCGCCGTTCACCGAGACCAGGTCGTTCTCGACGCTCGTGCTGCGATCCACGGTCGAGTAGTCGTCGACGTTCAGTTCGGCATGCTCCTGGCGGACCCCGGCATGCAGGCTCAGCGACTTGGTCAGGTCGACGTCACCCTGCAGGAAGGCCGCCACGTTGCGAAACTGGCTTTCCGGGACATAGTTGCGGTCGGTGTTCACCAGCACTTGCTGGGTCTCGTCCTGCAGCAGGTCGAGGCCGGTGGTCAGGCTCAGTCGATCATCGAGCAGGCCGTCGCGGCTCAGAGTGAACTTGGCACCGACCTTGTCGGACTCGTTGCGCGTGTGGTCATAAAGGGTATTGCCCGCATCGTCCTGGTAAGGGAAGGAACCGAGGCCGGTGGCACCGAACTGGGCGCGGAAGCGCTGGGTATAGAGCTGGGCGTCGACGTTATTGCCCAACCAGTCGGCGTGGGAGTACGACAGCCGGGCGGAGGTAACCTCGTTGTAGCCTGGGTCGCTATCGGGCTTGCCCTTGCGCGCGGTGGTCGGGATACCCGCGTCGCGGTCGCCGCTGACCGGCACATAGTCGTCGTCGACTTCGAGGTCGAAATGGTTGATTGACGCCTCGATATTCTGGTCGTCGTCGATCCAGTAGCCCGCTTTGGCCATCAGGTCGTAGCTGGCGGAATTCTGGATCTCGCCATGGTAAGCCATGCCGACGACCTCGTCGTTGCCGTCGTAGAAGACACCGCGTTCCTGGCGGCTGGCGGCCACCAGATAGTCCCAGTCGCCGGTCTGGCCGCTGAGTCGGTAATCCAGCTTGTAGCCGAAGCCATCCGACTTGACGTCATCATCGCTGGTCAGACTGATGCCGGCATGCTGGCGGACCCCGGCGCCGTCGGGACGCTTGGTCACGTAGTTGATGATACCGCCGGTGGCGCCCAGACCGTGTTCGGCGCTGGCGCCGTGGATGACCTCGATGCGCTCGACCATGGAGAGGTCGATGGTATAACCGTCCCTGCCGCCGTCGCGCAGCGGGTTGGACTGGGGGACGCCATCGATCATGAACAGAGCCGAGCGGCCGCGGAAGGTCTCACCGGTATTATTGAGCTTCTGGCGACTGGGCGAGTAGGAAGGAATCAGGTTGCTGAGTACCTGACTGGGGTCCTGGGTGATCGCCAGTTGCTGCTCGATCTGCTCGCGGGTGATGATGGTGACCTTCTGCGGCGTCTCGCCTTCGCTGCTGCGGTTGCGGGTCGCGGTGACGACCACCGGGGAGAGGTCATCGGCATCCGACGAGGCGGCATCGACGGTCGTGGCAGTCTGGGCGAACGCCGTGACGGGCAGGGCGGCACACAGCAGAACGGGGCGCAGTCGCGTCGGGCGCGGGGTGGTGAGCATACGGCAAGAGTTCCTTGATTCGATCCAGGGAAAAATTTGTCGATCGTTGTTGTGTCTGGCGATACGCAGCGTTGCGCTATTCGATATCGGGCCATGGATGATAATGTTTTGCATTTGCTGATGCAAATGGTTAGCCACCGCAATAGTGCCGCCCCAAGCCGCCCCGGAGCGTCGTTGACTTGCCGACATAATGCGCCACAATGCCCCGCCATTGTCTCGACGAGGATCGCCCGTGGAACTCTTGCGCGTCGTCTTTCGCCACTACCGCTGGCCGTTCATTGCCGTCATGGCGCTCAGTCTGGCGAGTGCCGGCCTGGGCATCGGGGTCATCGCCTTCATCAACCGACGGTTGATCGAGGCCCATGGCGACCCGCTGGTGGTGTTACCGCAGTTCATCGGGCTGATCGTGCTGCTGCTGGCCATCACGCTCGGGGCACAACTGGCGTTGACTACCCTGGGGCACCATTTCGTCTACCGACTGCGCGGGCGGTTGATCAAGCGGATCCTCGACACCGACATCGAACGTGTCGAGCACCTGGGCAGTGCCAACCTCATGGCGAGTCTCTCCAGTGATGTGCGCCAGATCACCATTGCCTTCGTGCGACTCCCCGAGCTGGTTCAGGGCGTGATCCTGACGGTGGGGTCGGCGTTGTACCTGGCCTGGCTATCGCCCGGCATGCTGGCGGTCACCGCCGTCTGGGTGGCGGTGACCGTGGTCGTCGGCTGGCTGCTGGTCTCGCGGGTCTATCGGCACCTCGGCCGGGTGCGTGCAACCGAGGATCGCCTCTACCAGGACTACGCGGCGGTGATCGAGGGACGCAAGGAACTCGCGCTCAACCGCGATCGCGCGCGCCGCCTGTTCGACGAGGTCTACACCCGCAACGCCCGGGAATATCGCCATCACATCATCCGCTCCGACACCTTTCACCTGAGTGCCGTCAACTGGTCCAACATCATGATGCTGGGGGCCATCGGCCTGGCGTTCTTCCTGGCCAATGGCCTGGGCTGGGCCAACACCAACGTGGCGGCGACCTATTCCCTGACCCTGCTGTTCCTGCGCACACCGTTGATCCAGGCGGTGGGCGCGCTGCCGACGCTGCTCGGCGCCCAGGTCGCCTTCGACAAGCTCGAAAGCCTGCAACTGGCCGATTATCGTGAGGCGTTCACCAGCGGCGATGCCCTGACGGACTGGCAGACCCTGGAGCTGCGCGGCGTGACCTTCCGCTATGCCGACGGCGAGCAGGGGCGGGGCTTCGAGGTCGGCCCCATCGACCTGACCCTGAAACGCGGCGAACAGGTGTTCCTGATCGGCGGCAACGGCAGCGGCAAGTCGACCCTGGCCCGACTGTTGACCGGCCTCTATCAGCCACATGACGGCGAGATCCTGCTCGATGGGCGTGCGCTCGAGCCGGCCGAGCGGGAGGCCTATCGGCGTGGCTGCTCGGCGGTCTTCACCGACTTCCACCTCTTCGATCGGCTGATGGGGCAGGAGGGCGCCTCGCCCGACCCCGCGCTGGTGGAGGATTGGCTGGACCGGCTGGACATGGAAGAGAAACTGCATTTCGACGGCGATCGTGTCACCAATCCGCAACTCTCCCAGGGACAGCGCAAGCGACTGGCGTTGTTGCTGGCCATTGCCGAACAGCGTGACTTCCTGCTGCTGGACGAATGGGCCGCCGACCAGGACCCACAGTTCCGACGGACCTTCTACCAGGCCTTGCTGCCCCGGTTGCGCGAGCTGGGCAAGACGGTGCTGGCCGTCAGTCACGACGACGCCTACTTCGATCACGCCGACCGTCTGCTCGAGATGCGTGATGGCCGGCTTCGCGAATTGACCGGCAGGCAACGGGAACGGGCCAGCCAGGATGCGGTGGGGAGCCTCGATGGCGTCTGACCCTTTGGGTCGCTTGAATGCCATCCGCTTGATCGGCCACGAACATCCCATCAGGCGATTCGTGGCCGATCTTTGAACTCGCCGGTCGCCTTGTCACATGGCGCTCGGCGAGCCCCCTATGCCGGATATCCGACACACAACAGGATGATCGGGGTCAGTGGCGTCTGCAGGTCAAGAAGATTAGCGGTTTCTTCATCATTGAAACCACCAACCCAGACACTTCCCAAGCCTTCGGCCACAGCTTGTAACTGAAGGTTCTGTGCCGCCGCTCCAGCTTCCATGTACACATATCGCACCCCACGCTCCCCATAAGGCTTCTGCTCGGCGAAGGCGCGGCTCGGGGTTACCATATCGGCACAGATGGCCACGATGAATGCGGCATCCGCGATCCATTGAGGGGCCCCGATAGCGGCTCTTCTCAATGCAGGGCGCACATCCGCACGGTTGACCATCCTCAGGCCGGAGTCGAGGGAGTCGACCTCATATACGCCCTGGTCGAGGCCATCGACGCGGTTCGCCACGACGAATAACTGGAGCGGGTGAATGGCGTGGGCGGAAGGTGCCGTTCTTTTCCCTTCCGTATCGGTAATGCCCTGTGCCGCCCAAGCGAGTCTTTTCAGCACCTCAGGGGAAACGGCGGCGTTGGTGAACTCCCGAATCGTTCGGCGTCGTGACAGGGCTTGGGTAAGCGTGATGTCTGCCAACGTAGTGGTTCCTCCTTGAACGCAAGGTTGCATGTCAACGTATAGCACCATGTTTCGACGCTCCGGGCCAGGCTTGACAAGGCCCCGGAGCGGACCGACACCTTCCTTCGGAACCCCTCCGGGGGCTGCAACTTCTGGGGCGACCATGTCATGAGGGGACGGTGTGTGAGCATCTGCCGGGAACGCCCCGGACTTCCGGGCATGCGACGGAGTGGTGTCGCGAGCGTGTTGCGCGCGTGGAATTGTTAATCTAGGTGCCAACAATTATCATCCACGTTTGCGTGCCGGGGTCGTCGATGTCGGCACGATGTCATTTATCCGTGTCATTCTCATCGCCGAGGCTCCCGATGCCACATTCATGTCCTCCCGCCCCGTCCCGTTCGCCGATGGCGCTCGCCGTTCGTCGTGCGCTGGGACTTTCGCTGTCCGGCGCTCTGCTGGGCGCGCCGCTGCTCGCCCTGGCTCAGGACGAGGTCGCTGAATCCGATACCGTCGTCGTGGTTGGTACGGCCCTCAAGGTCGCCGCGCCACTGGTCGAGACGCCGCGTCCGGTGTCGACCGTCCAGCGGGAGGAGCTGGAGGAGCGCAACGTTCAGAGCCTCGACGAGACCTTCCGTTATCGAGCCGGCGTGCTGGCGGGTCATTATGGCGCGGATAACGATACCGACTGGTTCAAGGTGCGAGGCTTCGATCAGTCCACCTACCAGGATGGTCTGCGTATCTATCGGACGGGGTACTACCAGTGGTTGCCCGAGCCTTATGGTCTGGAAAGCGTCGATGTGTTCAAGGGGCCGTCGTCGATTCTCTACGGTGAAGCACCGGCTGGCGGCCTGATCAACGCCGTCAGCAAGCGGCCGACGAGCGAGCCGCGGGGCGAGGTCAACATCCAGGCCGGCAATCGTCAGCATCGGCAACTCGGCATCGATACCTCGGGGCCATTGACCGAGAGCGGCGACGTTCGCTACCGCATGGTCGGCATGGTCAAGCAGCGCGATGGCGATCTCGACAACACCGAGAACGAGCGCTATTACTTCGCGCCGAGCCTCGAAGTGGATTTCAGTGACGACACCAGCATGACCTTCCTGGCCAGTGTCCAGAAGGATGATGCGGTCCCGACCAACCCCTTCAAGCTGACCTATGGCACGGTCGAGGACACGCCCTTCGGCAAGGTCGATCCGCAGACCAGTTATGGCGAGCCGGGCTATGACACCAATGAACGCACTCAGGCGTCCCTCGGTTACGAGCTGCGCCATCAGTTCAATGATACCTGGCGCTTCGAGCAGAACCTGCGCTACAGCTACCTGGACATGGATCTGCGAAGTACCTATATCTCCGCTCGTCAGCCCGGGTCCGATCGACTGGCCACTCGCGGGCTGGCCTATCGGGATGGCGAGATCGAAAGCTGGACGATGGACAACCGGCTGATCGGCAACTGGTACACCGATCGGACCGAGAACACCCTGATGATCGGTCTGGGTTACCAGGATCTTGGCCTCGAGGGCAAGGAGGCCGACCTCTTTACCTTTGGCGATCCCATCGACATCTTCGACCCTCGGTACGGCAACTATACGCCGGTGACCGAGGATCAGTTGACCGATCGCGAGATCGACAAGCAGCAGACCGGCCTGTACCTCCAGGATCAGCTGCGCATCGACGACCGCTGGGTACTGCTCGGCAGCGTGCGTTATGACCAGGCGGAGACCGATAACGTCAACCGCACAGCCGGTACCACGCAACGTGCCGACGACGATCAGGTCTCCTGGTCCGGCGGAGTCATGTACCTCGGCGAGCATGGCATCAATCCCTATCTGAGCTACACCGAGTCCTTCGAGCCGCAGGCCAGCGTCGACGACGATGGACGCCTCTACGAGCCTCTCGAAGGCGAACAATGGGAAGCCGGCGTCAAGGTCGCGCCGCCGGACTGGGATGGCTACGTCACCGCGGCCGTCTTCGATCTCGAACAGCGCAACAGCCTGGTCACGACCGGGGGCGGACGTCAGGAACAGGTGGGCAAGCAGACGTCACAGGGCGTCGAACTGGAAGGCGTCGGCTACCTGACGGATCAGTTGCAGCTCACCGCTGCCTATACCTATACCGATGCCGAGCGCGAGGGGGACGAGCGCAAGAGCCTGATTCCGCGGCATCAAGCCTCGGCCTGGCTGGACTACGCCTTCCAGGAAGGCGCCCTGCAGGGGCTCAAGCTCGGTGGCGGCGTGCGTTACGTCGGCGAGAGCACCTACAACGACATCACGGTGTCGGATGTCACCCTGGTCGATGCTATGGCCAGCTACGACTTCGCCGACAACTGGCGGGCTCAGGTCAACGTCAACAACCTGACCGACAAGGAATACGTCGCCAGCTGTGACTACTGGTGCTACTACGGCGAATCGCGGAGTGTGATCGGTAGCTTGAGCTACCAGTGGTGAAGGGGAAACACTGATTTATTGCTGCGCCCGATATCCTGGCCGCCGGCGGTGCTCGGAATCCTCATGTAGCACAGGCTACACTCCGGTTGACTCGGAACCTTCGGTTCCTCGCCCCTTCGGGACCATCCTCCGGATGTTTGTCGCTTCGCTCGGTTCTGCGCTCCGGCGGCAACCAGCCTCTCTTCGCTCGCGACATAAATCAGTGCATCCCCTGAGGTGGGAATTGAATAATCCCTATTAATCAAAAAGGCCCGAGGCTCTGGAGAGTGCCTCGGGCCTTTTTGCTGGCAACACCGCCGATCGTGAGCCGATACTGATCGCTTCCAGCTTCCAGCTTCCAGCTTCCAGCTTCCAGCTTCCAGCGGCTCAGAGCCTTCGGAGCCCCCACATGAAGTAGGCGCCGCCCAGCAGGGAGGCGACGATGCCGGCGGGAATCTCTTGTGGAAACAGCAGCTGACGGCCTACCCAGTCGGCCAGCACCATCAGCAGGGCGCCGGTCAGGGCTGCGCCCAGCAGGTGCATGCTCGCCCGGGAAAAGCCCAGCAGACGGGCCAGGTGGGGCGCGAGCAGGCCGACGAAGGAGAGCGGGCCGACCACCAGGGTGGCGGCGGCGGTGAGCAGGGCGACCAGTAGCAACAGCAGCAGGCGCGAGCGCTTCAGGCCGATGCCGAGTGCCCTGGACGTGGCGGCCCCCAGCGGCAGGATATCCAGCCAGCGGGCGAGCGGGCCGGTCAGCAGGCCGAGTGCCAGGGCGAGCGCGATGACGACCAGGGCACTGGTCAGGTCGACATAGTAGGTGGATCCCGAGAGCCAGGCGATGACCTGCTGGCCACGCGGGTCGCCGCCGGCCAGCACGATGGCGCGTACGGCATCGAAGGCGGCGGTGATCGCCACCCCGGTCAACAGCAGACGCTCGGGCAGCAGGCCGCTGCGACCGTTGAGCAGGATCAGCACGCCGAGACTGGCGAGTGCCCCCAGGGTGCCGACGCCGACCAGGGTCAGGTTGTCGGGCGAGGGCAGCAGGAAGATGGCCAGGATCAGTGCGATGGCGCTGCCGCCGCTGATGCCCAGCACCTCGGGGCTGGCCATGGGATTGGCGGTGACGCGCTGGATCAGGGTGCCGGCGATGGCCAGCATCACGCCACAGCCGGCCGAGGCCAGGACCCGAGGCAATCGCCACTGCAGGACCGCCCAGTCATCGGGCGAGAGCCAGGACCAGCCGCCGGCGGTCTGTCCGACGAGCAATGCCACTACCGTCACGACCGCCAGGCCGATGACCAGTCCAGCCGCCAGGCGACCGGGGGCAGGGTGTCGTCCGGCCGGCGCGGTGGTCGTGCCGGGAGGTTGGTCGCCGCGCAGGCGCAGCCGGGGGATCAGCCAGATCAACAGGGGCGCGCCCAGGGCAGCGGTGACGGCGCCGGTGGGGATCAGGCCCGATACCTGGCCGGTGAACTGCTGAAGTAGCTGGTCGGTGGTGGCCAGCAAGAGGGCGCCGAGCAGCGTCGACCAGAGCAGTCGCGGACCGAGGCGGCGAGCCCCGGCCAGGCGCACGATGTTCGGTGCGGCCAGGCCGATGAAGCCGATCACGCCGACCACGCTGACCACGCAGCCAGTGAGGAAGACCGCCAGGCCGAGGCCGGCCAGGCGCAGGGCGCGCAACGAGACGCCGAGGCTCCGGGCGCTGGCATCATCGAGCTCGAGCACCGCCAGCGGGCGCAGCAGCAACCAGGCGGCCAGGGCGCCGAGGACCAGGCGGGGAGCGAGAAAGGCCACGCCGTCCCAGTCGTTCTGGGCCAGCGAGCCGGCGCCCCAGATCAGCAGCCCCTTGAGTTCCTCCTGATGGAAGAGCAGCAACACGATGCCCAGCGCCCCCAGGTAGAGGTTGACCACCAGGCCGCCGAGTACCACGACCACCGGGGCCAGGCCTCGACGCCAGGCCAGGGCGAATACCAGCGCCATGGACAGGCCGCCGCCGACCAGCGCGACCCATTCTCGCCCCAGTCCCAGCAGTCCGGGGGCCGCCAGGGTGGCGACCATCAGCGCCAGGTTGGCGCCGCTGGCTACGCCCAGGGTGGTGGGGGCCGCCAGGGGGTTGCGCAGTACCTGCTGCATCAGGACCCCGGCCAGGGCCAGGCCGCCGCCGGCCAGCAGCGACATGGTCAGCCGCGGCCACCAGCTGAAGTGCAGGACCAGGGTGTCCATCGTGGGATTGGTGCTGCCGAACAGGGCCTGAAGGCCAGCGGCGAGTCCCGCCCCGGCATTCAGGCTCGTCGAGGCCAGCGCCACCAGGGCCAGGCAGAGCAGGGCGCAGGCGATGCCCGGTGTCAATCGGAAGGACGTCCTAGCGAGCATGGGGCGCCTCCAGCGCGGCGGTGAGTTGCTCGGCAAAGCGCTGTGCCGAGGGCAGGGCGCCGAAGCTCCAGACCGGCGGCAGCACCAGGGGTTCGCCTCGGCTGTCGCGTACCAGCCCTTGCCAGAGTCCGCTCCGGTCGAGCGTCTCGCGGACGCCGGCGGGGTACGGCTCGACCACCACCAGGCGAGCGTCGAGATTCGCCAGCGCCTCGATGCCGACCAGCGAGAAGCCCCATGCGTTCGTCTCGCCGGACCAGGCGTTGTCGAGGCCGAGGCGTTCCAGCACCGCCTGGTACAGGCCGTTGTCGCCGAAGACGCGGACGTGACGCGCATCCATGAACTGGACGACCAGCAACGGCGGGGTGTCATCGGACAGTTGTTGACGCAGTTCGGCGATGCGTGACTCGGCATCCTCGATCAGTTGCTCGGCCGCCGCGGGGCGGCCGATGACGTCGGCGACGCCACGGGTCAGCTCGCGCATTTCCTGCCAGGTGTCGCGCCCGGGGGTATAGAGCGTGAAGTTCTTTACCGGGGCGATGCGCGACAGGCGCGGCGTCAGATTGGCGAACATCGGTGAAATCAGGATCCGGTCGGGATCGAGGTCCGACAGCAACTCGAGATTGGGCTGGGTGCGCAGGCCGAGGTCGGCCACGGTATCAGGCAGGTGTGGCTCGCCGACCCAATCGTGATAGGCATCGATCTGGGCAACCGCCATGGGCGGCGTATCGAGTGCCTGGAGGGTTTCGGCCAGGGTCCAGTCCAGGGTCGCGATACGTGGCGGATCGGCGAGGGCGGTTGGTGTGCTGATGAGACAGCAGAGGGTCATCAGGATGGTCAGCCAGCGCGTGGTGGCGCGGACGGTAATACGGAGAGCTGGGCCGAAACTCAGGAGCATGACGTCATGGCTTGAGGGTCAATGAACGACGGCGATGGGATGTTCCCCACCGGGATGGGACATGACGCGCATGGGAATGCCGTAGATGGCCTCCAGGGTGGCATCCTGCATCATCTCCCCGGGGCTGCCCTGGGCGAGGATTCGGCCGCTGTGCAAGGCTACCAGGTGATCGCAGTAACGGGCGGCCATGTTGACATCGTGCAGCACGATGACCACGCCCAGGCCGAGCTCGCGGCACAGCTGGCGCACCAGCGCCAGGACCTCGACCTGGTGGGCGATATCCAGCGCCGCCAGGGGTTCGTCGAGGAGCAGAAAGCGACTGCCCTGGGCCAGCAGCATGGCCAGCCAGACGCGCTGGCGCTCGCCGCCGGAGAGCGTATCGACGAGGCGGTCGGCGAAGGCTTCGGTGTGCGTCAGTTCGATGGCGCGCTCGACCTGCTCGCGGTCCTCCCGTGTATGGCGCCCGAGCAGGCCGTGCCAGGGATAACGGCCGAAGCCGATCAACTCGCGGCCGGTCAGGTTCTCGGCACTGGGCAGGTGCTGCGGCAGGTAGGCGACCTGGCGGGCGAACTCACGGTTACCCCAGTCGGCCAGGGGGCGTTCGTCGAAGCGTACCTCGCCGCGGCTGGCGGGTTGCTGCTGGGCCAGCAACTTGAGCAGTGTCGATTTTCCGGAGCCGTTATGGCCGATCAAGCCGTAGACACGACCCTCGCGAAAGCTCAGGTCGGTAGGATGCAACAGCCGGCTGCCGTTGACCTCGAACGTCGCGGCCTTGACTTCGAACATGATGGACTCCACATCTCTTGGGGAGCGTGAGAGCGTTATCGACCGCCTCGCGCCCGGCTAGCCTAAAGCAGATAAGAATGGTTATCAATATTCGCTCGATGAGGGCGATGAAGAAATTCTATGGAAAATTGATAATCATTTTGCGTTAGTGTCTAGGGTCCTGATTTGCCATACTCTTGTATGCGCCGAGTCGCGGATCCGCGACCATTCATCAACGAGGAGGATGCTTCATCATGCCGCATTCACTGCCCGAGATTGCGTACCAGTACGATGCCCTGGAACCCCATATCGATGCCCTGACCATGGAGATCCACCACACGCGGCACCATCAGACTTATGTGAATAATCTGAATGCCGCGCTCGAGGGCACAGGCCTCGAGGAAGTGCCGGTGGACGAGCTGGTCGCCAATCTCGATCGCGTGCCCGACGACAAGCGTCAGCCCGTGATCAACAACGGCGGCGGCCACTCCAACCACTCCATGTTCTGGAAGATGATGTCGCCGCAGGGCGGCGGTCAGCCGAAGGGCAAGGTAGCCGAGGCCATCGACAGCGAACTGGGCGGCTTCGACGCCTTCAAGGAAGCCTTCACCAAGGCAGCCCTGACGCGCTTCGGCAGCGGCTGGGCCTGGCTGAGCGTGACACCGCAGGGTGGCCTGGTGGTCGAGAACACCCTGAACCAGGATAGCCCGCTGATGCACGGCAACACTCCGGTGCTGGGTCTGGACGTGTGGGAGCACGCTTACTACCTGAAGTACCAGAACAAGCGTCCCGACTACATCGCGGCCTTCTTCAACGTGGTCGACTGGGACGAAGTCGAGCGTCGCTACCAGGCTGCCACTGCCTGAGGTGTCGCTTGGGAAATACTGAATAAATCGCCGAGCATCGTGAAGCGCGAGGCGCACGGAGCACAGAAAGCGAGGCATAACGCGAGGTTAGGCGAGCTTTCGAGCACCGCGTAACGACGCGATTTACATGCGCAGGCATTTAAGCAGTGTTTCCCTTGAATCGCGCTTGTAGCGGGCGCGGTGATACCAGATTCGCCAGGGTCGGCTGACACGCCGGCCCTGGCGTTTTTCGTTGGTTCATGTCGTCACGGTGCCGTGCCGGTGCGTCGCATGCCATCAAGGAGAGTCAAGCATGTCGAGTACGAGTAGTTTCCAGGCCCTGGGGCGCCTGTTGCGTTATGCCCGAGGGCACCGACGGCATATCGTCGCCGCCACGATCTGCTCGGTGATCAACAAGCTGTTCGATATCGCGCCGGAGATCCTCATCGGGGTGGCCATCGATGTGGTGGTCAACCAGGAGGACAGTTTCGTCGCCGGGCTGGGCTTCACCTCGGCCCGTGAGCAGATCCTGGTACTCGGTGTGCTGACCTTCCTGATCTGGGCCGGCGAGTCGCTGTTCGAGTATCTCTACCAGATCCTGTGGCGCAACCTGGCCCAGCGGTTGCAGGCCGAACTGCGCCAGGATGCCTATGAGCACGTGCAGCGTCTCGATATGGGCTTCTTCGAGTCGCAGAGTTCGGGTCGCCTGGTGGCGATCATGAACGACGACGTCAACCAGCTCGAGCGTTTCCTCGATGGCGGCGCCAATTCCATGATCCAGGTCGGGGTCACCGTGGTGGCGGTGGGGGCGGTGTTCTTCGTGCTGTCGCCGTTGATCGCACTGCTGGCCTTCACGCCGATTCCGTTGATCGTGTGGGGGGCCTTCTTCTTCCAGCGCAAGGCCGGGCCGCTGTACGCCGAGGTGCGTGAGCGCGTCGGCGAACTGGCCAGCCGGCTGTCCAACAACCTGGCGGGCATCGCGACGATCAAGAGCTTCACCGCCGAGACGCGCGAGGCCGAGCGCCTGCGCGAGACCAGCGAGGCCTATGTGGAGGCCAACCGCCGGGCGATTCGCATCAGCTCGGCCTTTATTCCGGTGATCCGCATGGCGATCCTTACCGGCTTCCTGGCGACCTTCACGGTGGGCGGCATGATGGCCTTGCGCGGCGATCTCAATGTCGGCGCCTACGGTGTGCTGGTGTTCCTGACGCAGCGACTGCTGTGGCCGCTGACCGGTCTGGCCCAGGTGATCGACCTGTTCGAGCGGGCCATGGCCAGTACCCGGCGCATTCTCGATCTGCTGGCCACGCCGATCCAGGTGCATGACGCCGGTGGTACCGAACTTGCGCGTCCGGTGCGTGGCGCGGTGTGCTTCGAAGGCGTGGGGTTTCGTTACGCCGAGTCCGCTGCCGGTGTCGAGGGTATCGATCTCGAGGTGCCGTCCGGCCATACCCTGGCCCTGGTGGGGGCTACCGGGTCGGGCAAGTCGACACTGATCAAGCTGCTGCTGCGCTTCCACGATCCGGCCGCGGGGCGGGTACTCATCGACGACCAGCCGACCGAGACGCTCACCCTTTCCTCGTTGCGCGAGGCCATCGGCCTGGTCAGCCAGGATGTCTATCTCTTCGAGGGCACGGTGCGCGACAACATCGCCTATGGCCGCCCCGAGGCCGACGAGGACGAGGTGATCGAGGCGGCGCGCACCGCCGAGGCCTGGGGCTTCATCCAGACGTTGCCGCAAGGACTCGACACACCGGTCGGCGAGCGCGGCGTGCGTCTTTCCGGGGGCCAGCGCCAGCGGTTGTCGCTGGCCCGGGCCTTGCTCAAGGACCCGCCGATCCTGGTGCTGGACGAGGCCACCAGCGCCGTGGACAACGAGACCGAGGCGGCGATCCAGCGCTCGTTGTCGCGTATCGGTCATGGCCGCACGGTGATCATGATCGCCCACCGGCTTTCGACCATCGTGCATGCCGACGAGATCGCGGTCGTGGAGGCCGGCCGGGTCGTCGAGCGTGGATGTCATGACGAGCTGCTGGCGCAGGACGGGCGCTATGCCACCCAGTGGCGGGTGCAGACCGGCGAGGCCGGGGCGGTGCTGTCGGTTTGAAGCGGGATCGATCCGTCCCCAGGCGGCGTGATGGTCAGACACGCGGCGTCTTGTCGCTCGGGCCACGAGGACTGTCATCGAGAAACGGCTGGAGCAACAGGCGATCCAGCCTGAGGGCGCGGGCGTTCCGGAACGCCTCGAGGCCGATCGTCATGCCGAGGTGGCCGGCACTGGGCTGAGCGCGGTAGGTGCCGAAGAGGTGATCCCACCAGGGTAGGTTGAAACCGAAGTTGCTGTCGGTCTCCCGGGGGATGATCGAGTGATGCACGCGGTGCATCTCCGGCGTCACCACGAACCGCCGCAGGCGTCGATCGAGCCAGGCAGGCAAGCGCACATTGCCATGGTTGAACATCGAGGTGGCATTGAGCACGACTTCGAAGATCAGCACCGCGAGCACCGGGGCGCCCAGCGCCATCACCGCGGCAAGCTTGATGCCCATCGAGAGCAGGATCTCCAGGGGGTGGAAGCGCAGTCCCGTGGTCACGTCGAATTCGAGATCGGCATGATGCATGCGGTGCAGTCGCCAGCACCAGGGCACGGCATGGAACAGCCTGTGCTGAAAGTAGATGGCCATGTCCAGTGCCACGAACGACACCAGAACCGCCAGCCAGCCCGGTGAGGCCAGCACGTTGAACAGGCCCCAGCCATGCTCGGCCGCGACATGGGCGGCCCCGACCGCGGCCAGCGGAAAGACCAGGCGCAGCGCCAGGGTGTCGACTACCACGATCATCAGGTTGTGCGGCCAGCGCTGCCAGCGGCGGTAGCGCTGGGGGCGGCGCGGTGCGGCGATTTCCCAGAGCGCCATCGCCACCAGAACCCCGGTGAAGATACCGAGCCGTATCGTCGGTTCATGCGAAAGCAGCGTGTCGACCATGGCGTTCACCGGTTGCCGTGAAACAGGGCGGAGCCCGTGGCTCCAGTGTCGCCAGGGACGGGAAGAGGTCAAGCCCGATGCGGCAGGGCCGCATCGGGGGATCGGGGCAGAGTTTCTAGTGCAGTAATGTGTAAACGCCCTAGAAGTCGTAGCTGACGGTGGCCTTCACGCTGCGTTCGGCGCCGAAGTAGCAGTACTGCAGCGAGTTGCAGGAGGCCACGTACTCCTTGTCCATCAGGTTGTTGACGTTGAGACGTGCGGTGACGCCGTCCAGGCCGGCATTGGCGAAGTCGTAGCTCAGGGCGGCATCGACCAGGGTGTAGTCAGGCACCTGCTCGGTGTTGGCGCGGTCGGCCTGGATATCGGCGCGGTAGCGGATCCCCAGGCCGGCGCCGAGACCGGCGAACGCCCCGTCGTCGAACCGGTAATGCCCCCAGACCGATGCCTGATGACGCGGTGCGTAGATGGCGTGGTTGCCTTCGTTGCCGTCGTCGCTCTTGGCGTAGGTGATGTCGGTGAAGCTGTAGCTGGCCTGCAGGCGCAGGTTGTCGGTCAACTGGGTGTGAGCTTCGAGCTCGACCCCCTGGGACTCGATCTCGCCGATGGCTTCATAGGGATCGGTAGGCTGCTCCTTGGTGGCGACGTTCTCCTGGTCGATATGGAACAGCGCCAGACTGTAGCGGTCCTGGGTGCCTCGGGGCTGGAACTTCACCCCGGTCTCGAGCTGTTGGCCCTCCATGGGCTCGAGCAGGTCGCCGTTGACATCGACGAAGCTGGTCGGCGTGAAGGCGGTCGAGTAGCTGACGTAGGGCGATACACCGTTGTCGAACCTGTAGAGCAGGCCGGCGCGGCCGCTGAACTGGGTGTCATCGAGCTCGCTGGTAGCGCCGGTGCCCTTGGTGGTGTTCTCGATATCGACCCAGTCGTAGCGGCCGCCGAGGGAGAAACGCCAGTTGCCGATGGCCATCTGATCCTGGACATAGGCCCCGACCTGGCTGAGTTCGTGTTTCTCGCGAGTCGGCGCGTACATGGCCGTTGGCTCGGCGCCGTATTCGGGGTCGAAGGCATCCAGCGGCGGGAAGGCGCCGGACGGCCAGCTGATGTCGTTCTCGCGTTGCTGGTAGTCGGCGCCGAACAGCAGCGTATGCTCGACGGCACCGGTCTCGAGCTCGGCCTGCAACTGGTTGTCGAGTGTCCAGGCTTCCATGGACTCCTCGCCGCCGGAATAGTAGCGGTTGAGTTCGGTGTCGTTGGCCCAGCCGAAGCCATAGACCTGATTGAGGGTCACGTCGGTGTTGAGATAGAGCAGCTTCTGGCGGGCCGTCCAGTCGTCGTTGAAGCGGTGTTCCAGGTCGTAGCCGATCAGGCGCTGGGTGCGCTCGAACTTGTCGTAGTCATCCTCGCCATCGAAGAAGGTGTTGTCGATCTTCTGGCCGTTGCGGCTTTCCACCGCCCCCTCATAGGGCACGCCGGAGTGATAGCCGCCTTCGGGGTCTTCTTGCAGATAGGCGTGCAGAGTCAGGCTGGTGGCATCGGTGATGTCCCAGGTCAACTGCGGGGCGAAGGCATAACGCTTCTCCTCGACCGGGCCGAACTGGGTATCGGCGGCGCTGGCCTTGCCGGTCAGGCGGAAGGCGACGCGGCGTTCCTCGTCCAGCGGACCGGTGAGGTCGAAAGCGGCGCTGCGCTGGGCATTGTTGCCCACGCCGACGCGGACCTCGCCGCTATCCTCGAACTCGGGGCGCTTGCTGGTCATCGAGACCAGGCCCCCGGGAGAGGCCCGGCCATAGAGCACCGACGCCGGCCCCTTGACCACCTCGACACTTTCCAGGAAGTAGGGGTCGACGACCAGCGAGCTGTAGGAGTTGGCATCGCCCATCAGCTTGAGGCCATCGAGGAAGGTGTTGCTCAGGCTGCCGTCCGAGAAACCGCGCATCACGATGTAATCATACCGGTTGGAGGCGCCGACCTGGTTGGCGTAGACCCCCGCCGTGTAGTTCAGGGCACGCTGCACCGTCTCGGCGCCTTTCTCCTCCCAGTCCTCGCGCTCGACCCGGGAGATGGCCTGCGGCGTTTCGTTGAAGGGCGTTTCGGTCTTGGTCGCCGCCGTGCCGGTGACGGTCACGGTATCGAGCTGTTCGGTCTGCTGGGCCTGGGTGGCCAGGGAGCTACCGGAAGCCGCCAGGGCGACGGCAAGCGCCAGGGGGGTGGGTCGGAACATGCAGGGTATCCTGTCGGGTTGTGCTTATCAGACCAAGCGGTATTGAATGTAATGAGAATTATTGCCTTTAATGCGCCGTCGTGAGTATGCGTGGCGATCACGCGCCTATGCGCAGTGATCAGATCTGTTCGGTGAGGGAACTCGGCGAGACGCCGTAATGACGGCGGAAGGCGGTGGCGAAGTTGCTGGCGTGGCGATACCCGCAGAAGTGCGCGGCCTGCTGCACGCTGAAACCGCGCGTCAGGTAGTCCCGAGCGAGGGTGAGGCGGCACTCGCGTAGATCGTCGAAGACACTTCGGCCGAAGGCGGCGCGGTACTTGCGTCTGAGGCTGGCGGGACTCATGGCGGCGAGCTCGGCCAGGGACTCGAGGCGATGCTCCCGGGCGGGATCGGCGCGCAAGGCCTCGCGGACCCGTGCGAGACGCTGTCGCTCGCCCGGGGGCGGGATGGCAGGCGCTTCCCGGCGGGGTTCCGGCAAGCCATGGGCCAGCAACTGCAGGCTCAGGCCTTCGAATTGCAGGCGTTGCGCGGTGCCATCCAGGGGAGCCGCAATGGCCTCTTCGAGGGCATGGTGCAGTGCGTTCGGCAGGTGCCAGGCGCGCATGCGCGAGCCCTGGTGGCGGGCCGGCTCGCCGACCAGGGCGGTCAGTCGGGATTCATCGAGCCCCAGGGTCAGGGCGCGGATGCGCTGCCCGGCGGGTTGTACGGCGTCCAGGCCATGACGCTCGTCGAGCTGAACGCTGAGCGCCATGCCGGGGCGCAGGATCAGGCGCTGCTGCGCCAGGCTGACTTCGGCCTCGCCATCCAGCATGACGATGATCGACAACGGTGCCGGGGCCCGGGAACGGGAGTCGTAGCGCTCCAGCACCTCGATGTCGGAAGCCACCAGTTGCATGCCCGGCCCGGGAGACAGTTCCTGCACCCGGCCGCGCACCACGGTACGCGGCCGTGCGCCCAGGTCGGGGAAGTGGTAGTCGATGCCGTAGCGCTGCCCGTAGGCCTTGAGGTCCCGCGAGGTATGAGCCCGGACGCGCTGGCGTTCGACGGCGAGGCGTGTCATGTTGCCTCCGCCTGGCGACGCCCCCGGCACTCCAGGGGACAGTTCCCGCAGTAACCGAGCTCGTCGATCAGGTAACGGATGCAGCACAGGCGGCGTACCCGCTTGGGCGCACTGGCACCGGAATCGTCGTTGGCTGCTGCATCGACGTAGCGAACGGGCTGATACAGGGGGTTGCGGCGTCCGTCGGCCAGCTTTCGAGAGGCCAGCAGTTGTTGAGCGGGGTCGGCAGTCGTCGCGGAAGCCATGGGGTGCATCGGCACCGCCTGGGTGAAGTGCTCGAAATAGTTGCCGGCATTGCTCCAGAACACCTTGGGCGAGGCCCCGGAATAGGCCGCGAGGCCCTCGATCAGCGGTGTCAGGTGACCATCGATCAGGGTGGTGAAGCGTGCGGTGCCGTCCAGCTCGGCCAGGGGGCGGCCCTCGTCCTTGAGACAGAGGCCGGTGACATGGCCCTCCGGCGCCAGGAGCAACCGCAGGTCGTCCAGCGCCAGGGGCAGGTCGCGCTCGAGGAGCAGGTTGGCGGCCAGGGTCGTGGACGCCACGGTGGCGAAGTGCCACTTCGTCCATAGCGAGACCAGGGCGCGGCGGTCGCCGCCGGGATAGCGGGCACTGAAGTCGGCCATCAAGGCGTCGAGACGCGCCGGGTCCAGCAACTCGGTGGCCGCGATGGTATCGGACGCGGCATGGGTCGATACACGCGGTGGCGTCAACTGCTCCATGGGACCGATGTACAGCGATGACAGCGCGAAGGACATGGGACACCGTCGAAGGTGGATGTGTCGGAATAGTAAAACAAATGGGAATCGTTATCAAAATAACATCCCTAGGCGGCCGGTTCGAGCAACCGACATCGGCAGCCCTCGATGGCCTGGGTGATGTAGCGACCCGCCATGCGTTCCGATACGCCGAGGCGTCGGCCAATCTCGGCCTGGGTGAGTCCTTCCAGCCGGTGCCAGGTCAGCGCCTGGCGCTGGCGCGTCGGCAATCCCGCCAGGGCCGTCTGGAGGCCTTTTCGGCACAGGCTGAGGTCGGTGGCGGCCTCGGGGTCGGCATAGGGGCAAGCCAGGCATGTTTCGGGGGCCTCCACCGGTGGCCCCTCGGGGCGGGCACGGCAGCGGCGGTGGTGATCGATGAGCAGGTTGCGGGCGATGCGAAACAGATAGGCCCTGGGCTGTTCGAGGACATCGGGGGCTGGGTGCTGGCCGAGACGCAGGAAGACGTCCTGGCACAGATCCTCGGCCAGATCGGGCGGGGACAGGCGACGCTGAAGATAGCCGGCAATATCCTGGGCATAACGACGGAAGAGGGCGTCGAGATCGGGAGAAGACGTCATGGAGCGTTCCATCCTGGCAAGCGGATTAATGCCCGGATCCCATGGGGATCCGGGGGACATTCTTCTGATGCGGGTGCGGGGACTAGGCCGGCACCTCCCGAGGGGCGTCCTCCGTTTCGCTGACAGGTCGATAGGCGGCGATCGGGTTGGTCAGGGTGCCGGCGAACTGCAGGTTGGCGGCCGGGTCGGCCAGGTCGATCATCTGCTGGTGATCCTTGAGCTGTAGCCGGTTCAGGCAGGAAAGGGTGAACTCCGGCGCGAAGAGATCATGACGAGCGAACTTCTCGGCGAATTCGGGATGCGACCGCTGATAACCGATCACGCACCGGGCCACGCGCTCCCAGAAACGCTCCTCGGTGATATCGCCCTGCTCGATGAGGATCGCCGCCATGAACCGCAGGAAGCAGTCGAAGACATCGGTGAAGATCGACAGCACCTTGAGCGGTTCGGGGACCTCCACGCTGATGCGGGCTATCGCCTCGGGCAGCTCCACGTCGGTATTCATGATGCCGATCTCCTCGGCGATATCCTTCATGATGGCGCGTACCGGCACGCCGTCCTCGAGCTGCAGGATCAGGTTCTCGCCATGGGGCATGAACACCAGATCATGGGCATAGAAGCAGTGCAGCAGCGGGCGTAAATAGACCCGAAAATAACGATCCAGCCAGTCGGAGGTCGTGAGCCCCGATGAGGCGATCAGTCGTGGCAGCAACGCCTGTCCTCCGGCGTCCACGTGCAGCAGGGCGGCCATGGTCATCAGGCGCTTCCCATCCTGCTGGTAGCGCACCGGACTCTCCCGCCACAGGCAGGCCAGCATCTTCTTGTAGGCGCTGTAGCGATCGAAGGACGCTTCGATGGCATCGCGGCGATAGCCGATGGCGGCCTGCTCGCGTAGCACCGTGAAGCCCTGGGCGCACAGTTCGGGATCGCCATCGACCAGCCGCTTGATCCAGTCGTTGATGGCCGGGGTGGCGCGCATGTAGTTCGGCGAGAGGCCACGCATGAAGCCCATGTTGAGGACCGACAGCGCCGTCTTCACGTAACGCCGGTGGGGTTGGCTCAGGTTGAACCAGGTGCGGATCGACTGCTGGGCCTGGTACTGGTCGTGACCGTAACCCAGGCAGATGATGCGTTGGCGAGCCACTTCGGCGGCGAAGGTGATGGCCAGCTTGTGGAACCACTGCCAGGGGTGAGCCGGCATCAGCAGATAGTCGTCCGGCGCAAGGCCGAGCGCCTCGAGCCGGCGGTGAAAGTCGGCCAGGCCGGCCTCGCCGATCTCCTCGTGAAGCAGGCGTTCGTAGTCCAGGCCCTCGATGGCGCTGTAATGGGCATCTTCGCGGTGTACCGCCAGCCATACCAGGGTGATGGGGGCGGCGGCTTCCGGTGCATAGGCGTGGTAGTCCACGGCATCGAAGCCCATGCGACCGTTGTTGGCGACGAAGACCGGATGACCCTCGGTCATGGCGGCCTCCAGGGTCTGGAAGTCGGCCTGGACCAGGCCGTCGGTATCCGGGCGGGTGCCGTCGAGCTTGTAGGCGCTGCCGAACAGGGTACTGGCGACCTCTTCGAGGTAGACCGGCAACATGGCCTCGCCGATCCCCAGCGGTTGGCGGAACTCGAGAATGAACCACTGGGCATCGAGCTCGGTGGGCGCGCCGTCGACACGCCTTTCCAGGGAGTCGAGGTCGATGGCCCAGTGATCCAGCGCCAGGCGGCGGGCGCGGAAGTGGTAGGCGATCTTGCCCTCGGGAGCGACGAGTCGGTAGTCGCCGTGGCCCGATGCGTCGACGGCGAGCGGCTCGGGAGCTATCAGCCGCTCATGGCTGAATTCGGCGATGGCCTTGCGGATCAGCCAGCGGTTGGCGCGGGTCCAGAGCTCGGGCTTGAGGTGGGCGGCGGCACGGGCTGGTTCGGCGACCAGCGAGGGCTCGAGGCGCGGGTCCTGGCGGCTCACCGCCGCGGCGAAAGCCTCGCGGTTACAGAACGCCAGGTGCGCGGTCTTCTCCTCGAGCGCTATCTGGCGGTCGTAGACGAAGCCGACGCGTCGGTTGAGCGGGTGAATCCCGGTGTTGTTCACGTCGGGCTCCACCACCACGCGCCGCGTCCCCGGGTCGTCAAACATGAAGGCGAGAATGGTGGTGATTACCTGGGTCGTGAAACCGGACAGGGGTGTCTCGGCCGGGGCGACCAGGAAGTGCATGCCGCGATCCCCCTCGGCTACCTCATAATGCTCGCCGACGGGGTCGTGTCGTGGGTCGTAGCATTCCACCAGGAAGGCAGGTTCGCCGTCGAACAGCCCCAGGTAGCCCTGGGCGTGGTCGCTCGCCTGAAGGTCGCGATAGAAATCCAGGACACGTTCCGGCGAATGCCCTTGCATGCCCCAGAAGCGGGCTCGCGGGACACTGACCCAGGCATGGACCAGCGCCAGGTCGTCGGGCAGGTGCAGCGGGCGCAGGCTGAAGGTGCCCAGTCCTTGAGCGTGGCGAGAATAAACGCTACGGGTGGTCGGTGTCGGTTGAAAGAGGTTCATCAATCAAATCCTTGCAGAAGCGGAGTCGATGGACCGGGCGGATGTCGTATCCCCGGTCAGCAGCAGGCGGTGAGCCAGGGCGCAGAGGCCGAAGCCCAGCGCGCCGACGATGAAGGGACTGACCAGGCCGTGGGCATCGACCAGTCGGCCGGCGCCCCAGGAAGCGATGAGCACACCGAGTCCCTGGAAGATGTGGATCTTGCTGAAGTCGCTGGCGTAGCGATCGGGCGTGCTGAGACGAAACAGATGCAGCTCGAGGCGTATGGTGACGCGGAACAGGGTCCAGCCGAACAACACTCGCCCGACCAGGATGGCGGCGGTACTGCCGCTGGCCTGAAGCAGCAGGCCGACCAGGCCAATGGCCAGGGGCAGGATGATGGCGTGGCCGGCGGAGCGGCGTCCCAGCAGGTCGAAGGCCAGTAACGCCACGGCCACGCCACCGGGAACGGCGAAGACGGCGCCGGCCAGCAATTCGCCTGGGAGCCCCGAGGCGACCTCCCAGTAGCGGGCGAAGAAGGGCCGTGCCAGATGGGCGCTGAAATAGAACAGCAGCATCACCAGGCCCAGGCGCAGCAGGGCAGTGCCGGTGCCAGGAGCCGGCGGGGTGTCGGGGGTGGAGTGGGGTACCCGGCCGCGCCGGAGCAGCAGCAGGCAGACGACGACCTGCAGGGCGTCGCTGACCGCCATCGCCCGGAATACCTGGGCCGCCTGCCAGTGTTCCAGTACTAGACCGCCGATCATGGCGCCGAGGATGCCGCCGGCGTGCACCACCACCGAGAGCGTGCCGATGAGAATGGCGTGGCGAGTTCGGGGTTCGACATGCATCAGGTAGGGATAGACCAGCAGGTAGCTGGCCTTGGCCACCAGCATGGTCAGCGACAAGCCCCAGAACAACGGCAGCGAGGTGACTTCTGCGCATGACAGGCTCAGGCCGCCGGCCAGTAGCTGGGTGCCGAGCAGCAGCCGCAGGGTACCGACGCGTCGGGCCAGGCGTGCCCAGACGGGCAGTGCCACCATGACCACGAGGCAGCTCATTGCCAGGTAGAGGCCGACGTGGGAGGAATCGGTCACACCGAAGCGTGCGGCGAAGAACTGTGGGTAGAAGGGCAGCAGCATGGCGTCGCTGACCACCGCCACCGCGGTCACGGCCACCAGCCAGGGCGTCGGGCTCATGCAAGCTCCGGACGCTGGGGCTCGAAGACCGCCTCGCTGGGGGCGCCGAAGCGCTGATAGGCGATACGGCGCTCCACGGGATAGATTTCCCGGCCGGTCAGCGCACGGATGAGGCAGGCGTTGCGGTAGGGCCCCATGCCCAGGTCCGGGGCCACCAGGCTGTGGGTGTGCAGTTCGGCATTCTGCACGAACAGCTCGCCGCGGCCGCCGTCGATGTCGTAGAAGCGCCCCACCGCATAGCGCCCGGCTCCGTCGAAGGCGATGCGCGACGCGATAGGCGCCAGGAAGTCCGGCATGTGGTAGCGGTAGCCGGTGGCCATGATCAGGGCCGGCGTGCGGTGGCGATAATGGCGCTGTTGTTCGGTATGCCACAGGGTCAGGTCATACTCGCCGTGTTCGGTGTCGTAGTGACAGCTCTCGAGGCTGGTGCTGGTGAGCAGCTCGCTGTGGACCTCGCTGTTCAATTCCTTGGCGTAGCGCAGGTCGTAGATGGCGTTGATCAGCTCCAGGTCGATGCCCTTGTAAAGCCCTTTCTGGCGCTGCATCAGCGTGTTGCGGGTGGCTTCGGGCAGGGCATGGAAATAGTCGATGTAGTCCGGCGAGGTCATCTCCAGGGTCAGCTTGCCGTACTCCAGCGGAAAGAAACGCGGCGAGCGGGTGACCCAATCGAGCCGGTAGCCGAAGTGGTCGATGTCGGCGAGCAGGTCGTGGTAGATCTCGGCGGCACTCTGGCCGCTGCCGATCAGGGTGATGGCTCGCTGACGCTGCAGCTCGGCCTTGTGGTCGAGATATTCGCTGGAATGCAGTGGACGTGGTTCGACATCGCGACAGCCTTCCGGCAGGAAGGGAGTCGTGCCGGTGCCGAGTACCAGTCGACGGGCGAGGTGCTCGAACGTCTCGCCGCTGGCGGTGTCGCGGCAGCCGACCCGGTAGAGATCCTGGGTGTCGTCATGCTCGACCCGAAGGACCTCGGTGCTGAAACGGATGCTGTCGAGCTGAGCCGCCGCCCACTGACAATAGCGGTTGTATTCGGCACGCAGGAGGAAGAAGTCCTCGCGGATATAGAAGTTGTAGAGCCGGCCCTGCTGTTTCAGGTAGTTGAGCACGCTGAAGCGGCTGGTGGGGTCGGCCATGGTGACCAGATCGGCCAGGAAAGGCGTCTGCAGGGTAGCGTCCTCCAGCAGCATGCCAGGGTGCCAGTCAAAGCCGTCGCGGCGTTCCAGGAAGAGGCCGTCGAGGTTGTCGATGGGATCGGCCAGGCAGGCCAATCCCAGGTTGAAGGGGCCAAGGCCGATGGCGATGAAGTCATGGACGTGCTGGGTCATGGGGTCCTCTCGGGATCAGGAAGCGGCGGTGCTGGCCTGGGCCTCGCGCCAGGCGTGGCCGTGATGGGCGATGCGTTCGGCGATGGCGATGAGGTCGTCGAGGCGAGTGTCCGGATTGAGCAGCGTGAACTTGAGGTAGTGACGTCCCTCGACGCGCGTGGCGGCGATCACCGCCTCGCCGCCACGCGACAGCGCCTCCCGGATCCAGGAATTCATGGCGTCGAGTCCGGCCTCGTCGAGATCCGTCGGGCGGTAGCGAAAGACCAGGGTGCTCATCGGTGGGTCGAGCAGTACCTCGAAGTCAGGCCGGGCGGCCAGATGGGCGTATGCCTCGCCGGCCAGGTCGATGACGCGCTCGAACATCTCGCCCAGGGCCTCCGCGCCCATGACGCGCAGGGTCAGCCACAGCTTGAGGGCGTCGAATCGCTTGGTGGTCTGCAGGCTCTTGTTGACCTGGTCCGGGGTGCCCGCCAGGGCCTGGCTCTCCGGGTTCAGGTAGTCGGCATGGTGGGTGACATGACGAAGGTCGGCGCTTCGTCGCACCAGGAAGGCGCTGCAACTCACCGGCTGGAAGAAGGTCTTGTGGTAGTCGATGGTCACCGAGTCGGCGTGTTCGATACCGGCCAGGCGATGGCGCTCACGCCGTGAGCACAGCAGGCCGCCCCCGTAGGCGGCGTCGACGTGCAGCCAGATGCCATGTTCCCGGCACAGCGCGGCGATCTCCTCGAGCGGATCGATGCTGCCGAAGTCGGTGGTCCCGGCGGTAGCCACCACGGCGATGGGCGTCAGGCCCGTGGACAGGCATTCCTCGAGGCGCTCGCGGAGGGCATGTGGGTCCAGGCGGTAGTCGGCATCGCAGGCCACCGGCATCACCGCCCGATAGCCGAGGCCGAGGATCGCCGCCGACTTCTGCAGGCTGAAGTGGCTGACCTCCGAGCCGAGGATGCGTAACTGGCGGTAGTCCGCCGGCAAGCCCTGTTGCTTGTTGCCGCCCGGATGATCGAGCGAAGCACCGTGGTGGTCACGGGCGATCATCAGGGCCATCAGGTTCGACTGGGTCCCGCCGCTGGTGAAGACGCCGTCGGCCTCCTCGCCCAGGCCGATGCACGCGGCCGTCCAGTCGATCAGCGACTGTTCGATAAAGGTGCCGCCAGCGCTCTGGTCCCAGGTATCCAGGGAGGAATTGATCGGCGACAGGATCGTCTCGGCAAGAATGCCGGGTAGCACGATGGGGCAGTTGAGATGGGCCACGTAGCGTGGATGGTGGAAGTAGACGGCATCGTCCAGGTAGAGGCGCTCCAGTTCATCCAGAGCCGGACGTAGTTCGCCGAGCGGCATGTTCAGGTCGATGGCATCGAAGTGACCACGGAGTTCCTCGGGTCTGGCGCCGGAGAAGGGGCGCTCCACATCGGCCACCTTGCGGCGTACCAGGTCGATGCAGCGCGTCGCCTGTTGCCAGTACGCCTCGGCGTGCCGGGCATTGAATAGCTGATTGACCGCCAGGGGAGCGGGCTCGGTGCCGAGCCCTCTCGCTCTGTCCTCTAGCCGTGATGTCATGAGATCACCTCGTTCGTTCCTCTTCGCCGAGCCGGTGCGGGCTCGACGCCGGATGCCTCTAGCGGATGAGGCGGGTCCTGCTTGATGCGAATGCCTATCATTGTTTTTCAGGCAAGAAGAAGACGCACGAGGCGGAGGGTTCTGAACCGGGATGAGAAATTTTTTTCGCGGAGGGGGAGTGGGGCGGTGAAGACGGAGAGAGCGGTGTGGCGCGAGAAAAAAACGGGGACGACTGGCGTCGCCCCCGGGTATGTCCGCCAGGCAGTGCGCCGGGCGGCTGGCGCATGCGGGCCGTGGCTCAGTAGGCCATCGACCAGCCGAGCGTATAGGTGCGTCCGCGTCCCTGGTAGTCGTAGAGGTACTCCGGGCCATAGTAGGGCGAGTAGAACATCGCCGCGCGCTGGCCCCAGACGGTGGAGTACTGCTCGTCGAGCAGGTTGGAGACGCCGAGGCTGAGCTCGCCCACCGGCAGGCGCTGGCTCAAGGACAGGTCCAGGGTGGTGTAGCCATCGATCTCGCGGTCATCGGCATCTTCCAGGTCGAAGGCATGGCTGGCCTGGAGACGCGCGGAACGCTCGCCGTTCGGGTCATGCCAGCTGACATGGGCGGTGGCGGAGGAGAGCGAGGCATAGCGGGCGTCGCGCTTTTCCCAGTCGCCAGCGTCGTTTTCCTGCTCGGAACGGACCATGTGCAGGGTGCTGCCGACCTCGAAGCCGTTGTCGAAATAACGGGTCACCGAGCCCTCGAAGCCGTAGTCGCGCTTCTTCTGCTCGACCACGCTGACGCTGAGGTCCTCGGCGTTCTCCACGGCCTTGTCGGACCAGGCGTAGTAGAGGGCCGCCTGGGTCATCCAGTCGGCACCGCGATAACGCCAGCCGATCTCGACCTGATCGGTCTTGATGGCGGAGAGCGGGTTCTCGGCGACGCTCACCTCGGCGCTCTTGCCGTAGTACTTGGCCGGGTCGGGCAGCTCGAAGCCCTGGCTGAACTGCAGCCAGTTCTGGTGGCCGTTGCCGTAGTCGTAGAGGGCGCTGGCGTTGAGCAGGGTGGCGTCATAGTCGTTCTCGCCGCCGGGAATGCCCTGGAAGTCCTCGACCTCGACGTCCATGTGCTGCTGGCGCACGCCGGCGGCGAGCTGCAGCCCCTCGGTGACCTGCCACTCGCTCTGGGCGAAGGCGGAGATGCCGTCGACCTGATAGCTCGGGTAGCGCGGCTCGGTCTCGGTACCCTGTTGCACCAGGCCGCCACTGGCGTCGGAAACCGCCTCGTCGAAGGGCATCTGGTTGGCATCGAAGGACTCGCGGTCAAGGTCCAGCCCATAGGTCAACGACAGGCTGTCGGTCAGGTCGGCATCGAACAGTGCCTTGAGCCCGGAAAGGTCGGTGTCCTGCTTGGAGGCATTGAACTGGTAGCCGCCGGCGACCGGATAGGGGAAGGCCTGGAAACTGGCTTCTTCCTCGCGGTGGTAGGCCTGGAGGTAGAAATCCTGGCCCAGCAGGTCGCCATGGTGGTACTGCAGGTTGACCATCTTGCGGTCGGTGGCCGGATCGCGGTCGGAGTCATAGCCGTCGCGGATCTCGGCATCGTCGAGGTTCGGTGTGGCGGCATCCAGGTTGGGGAAGTAGACGCCGCGATCTCCCTCGTAGCCGGATTCGTAGATCTGTGCGGCGACTTTCAGGGTCTGCTGCTCGGCCAGCCGGACATCGAGACTGCCCATGACATCAATGCTGCGGTTGTCCTGCAGGTCGGTCTGGGCGATGTCGGGGAAGATTTCCCGGCCGCTGGCATCGTAGTGGCGACCATTGTCCTCGTAGGCGGCGGCGATGCGGCCCTTGACGTCCTCGTTGCCGCCACTGATCGACTGGGCGAGGCGGTAGCTCAGGTCGTCATCGTCGTTGAAGCCGGAGGTCACGCTGGTCTCGGTGGCCAGGTGGAAGCCTTCGCGCTCGCCCTTCTTGGTGATGATGTTGATCAAGCCGCCGGTAGCCCCGCCGCCATACAGGCTGCTGGCGCCGGAAAGCACCTCGATGCGCTCGATGTTGAAGGGATCGATGGAATCGAACTGCCGAGAAATGCCGCGCGAACTGTTCAGCGAGACGCCGTCGATCAGGACCTGGGCGGTGCGTCCGCGCATGTTCTGGCCGTAGTTGGTGCGCCCCTGGGGGGCCAGATCCAGCCCCGGCACCAGCTTGCCGAGCGCGGTCTTCAGATCGGCGCCGGCGCGCACCTGATCCTGCAGCTCCTGCTGGCCGATCACCCAGACGGCGCCGGGAATCTGGCTGATCTCGGAAGGCGTGCGGGAGCCGACCACCACCATGGTGTCTTGTTCGGTTGTATCCTGGGCCAGCGCCAGGCCGGGCAGGGCGCCGACCAGTGCCGTGAGTCCGACCGTCAAGCGTATGGAATGCATGTCGTGCCTTGTGAATTGTGTTGATCTGAACGGAACATGAGGTTTCGGGACGAGCGGGATTATAGAGAATAAATATGCCATTGATAAGCATTATCAACGGTGAGGGAGAGTCAACGGTGGAGGGGGCTCGTCGCACGCCACGGGATACGAGCACGAGATCGCGCCCCACGTTATCCCTGGTCGCACCGGAGCGAATCGCCACTGGCCTCGGCCGGCGGCTTTCGATATCATACGCAGCCGCTGATACGGGCCTATAGCTCAGTTGGTTAGAGCAGGGGACTCATAATCCCTTGGTCGCTGGTTCGAGTCCAGCTGGGCCCACCAATGAAATCAATAGCTTACGTTCATGGCTTGGTGAGTCCCATAGTCCAAGGGTACAGTTTCGGTACAGTGCCGATCCTTCAGCCCCCTGGAGACTTTCATGGCCACCATCGTCAAGACCCCTGCCGGTAGCTGGAAAGCCGTCATCCGCAAGACCGGCTGGCCCACTACCGCCAAGACCTTCCGAACCAAGCGCGATGCTCAGGATTGGTCACGCCGCACCGAAGACGAAATGGTGCGTGGTGTGTATATCCAGCGCAGTGCCTCGGAGCGCATGACGCTCGAAGCCGCAATCCGGCGCTACCTGGCCGATGTCACCCCTACCAAGAAGCCCAGCACGCAGAAGAGCGAGCACCACAAGGCGCGCACCCTGATCGAGCACCTGGGCAAATACTCCCTTGCGGCGCTGACGCCGGATCTGGTCGCCAACTACCGCGACACACGGCTCAACAGCCTGGGGAGTCGAGGCCAGCCTATCAGCCCCAACACCGTGCGCCTGGAGCTCGCCTTGCTCGGCCACCTCTTCACCGTGGCTATCCAGGAGTGGGGCTTGGGACTGACCTACAATCCCGTCCAGAACATCCGCAAGCCCAGCCCGGGAGAGGGGCGTGACCGACGCCTGAGTCCTGACGAGGAGAAGCGCCTGTTCGCCGTCCTGCGGCAACACAGCAACCCAATGTTGGCCTGGATCGCCAGAATCGCCCTGGAGACCGGCATGCGCTCCTCGGAGATCCTGACCCTCACTCGCTCTCAGGTCGACGTGAAACGCCGCGTGGTGCGCCTCACGGACACCAAGAACAACGAAGCCCGCCTTGTGCCATTGACCCAGGCTGCCACGGAGGTGTTCAAGCAGGCGCTGAACAACCCAGTGCGGCCCCTCGACTGCGACCTGGTGTTCTTTGGTGAGCCCGGTCGGGACGGGAAGCGCGGTCCCTATTCCTACAGCAAGCTCTGGAATCTGGCGAAGAAACAGGCCGGACTCGATGATTTCCGGTTTCACGACCTGCGCCATGAGGCCGTCAGCCGGTTGGTTGAGGCCGGTCTGTCCGACCAGGAAGTGGCGGCGATAAGTGGGCACAAGTCGATGCAGATGCTGAGGCGGTATACCCACCTTCGGGCCGAGGACCTGGTCTTGAAGCTGGACAGGCTTGCGGAAGGGTAAGACGCGACTACCTGCGAAATCAGACAAATATCTATCTTCCAGCACGTTTTGAGCGAGAGGAGAGACGGTGATGCCGTTTTTGAAAATCAAGAAACTGGATTATGGAAAGATCTACAGCGCCTATAAATTGGCACCATATTCCGACAAGCAGGCTCTGCTTAGAGAAGCGGATGAGAAGTTTGGTCTTGACTTTGATCCGGAAGAGATTCTGGAAATGATCATCGATGAGATAAACGAACAACTATCTGATGACGATGAGCTTTTGGAAGTGACGAAGAGCCTCTATCTCAAGTGGCATGAAATTGCCGGGAAGCTGAAAAAGGCTGGATTTTCTGAGCAAGCTAAATTAATGGTCCCGGCGATCAAGGAGTGTGGCTATGACACTGGTGGGCTGGGGTAGAGCTTGCTGTTGATGGAAACTTCTATAGTAAAAATGGCTAGTCTGGGTCGGCTTGGTCGAAGTTTTCCCAAACAGCCAGGTCCTCTGGGTCAATGGGGAAGCTGGAAGTCCTTATTTCCCTCCAGTATTGAATAAACCCTTCGGTCTTCATCTTTATCTTTGAAATGCCCTGCCTGGAAGTGTCTAGCTTCCGGGCTATCTCTGATTGCGAGCACCCCTCTATTAGCAGATCCATCACAGTAATATCCTTGTCCCGTATGTGAAGCCGGGTCATCCTGTAGGCGACCCATCGTGAATGCTGGCGTTGTTCAAAATCCGTGATGTTGAAGTAATAGCCTGTCCTGGTGATGGTGCGAAGGTTGTCATAGAAGGCATCCCTGTTGTTGTGGTCGGTCCTGTACATTGAATCAGGGTTTCGTGGATCATGGTCTGCGCAGAATCTCTCGGTTTTAAGGCTGAATTCATCCCCTTCGTAGAGTTCCTGGTGAGCTTGGCTTCTTTTCCAACAAAGTTCACAAAAGGGTGGTCTGCCACCCTTCCTATAATATGGTGCTCTTGCTTTAGAGAAGTAATATGAAGATATCTTCATAGGCCGCCGGCCATGGCAGAATGAGATCGCATTTCTAATTATGTCGATGTCAGCGGCCCGTAGGTGGTTGTTATATTCCTTGAATCTTGAAGTTATATATAAGTCGGCCTCTGCGAGGCTGGATCTTTTGCAGAAAGCCGAAAACCGCTCCCCATGGAAGAAATCTTCTGCTCCATTGGCGTTAAGCAATAATTCCAGCGGCTGGTCGAAGTGATCACCTAGAAGTGACCAGATAGACCAGCGCCTGGAACCAGTGGTGTATGACTCCGTGACATTGTCACGAAATCCCTGGAGAGCTCCCTTGAGCTCCTCCGAGCAGCCGTCGACCGGGTCCAACTCTTCCAGCTCCATATACCACCCCCTGCGGATGTTTTACTGCACCTTGTCAACCAAATTTACATATATTGTTCCTTTCATTCAAGTGTCTTGGGGCTAGATTACGCAAACACCCACAAGAGATGGAGTTTGAAAAATGGAAGATCCCAAGGCTGCTATTGAGCGTTCTCTTATGGACAAGTATGGCCCTTTAATCAGCTTGGTGCAGTTGGCAGAACTTCTGCACCGGAGTCCGAATGGCCTACGTGTTTCGATGAATCAGTCAAATGGCTACGGGAATGAAATCAGGAGGGCGCGGGTAAGAATCGGGCGCAGGGTGTATTTCCGCACACCACAAATTGCTGAGTTCATCGCTACAGGCGAGTGATCCCATGAGTTACCACGCTCTCGAATGGGCCGTAGAAATGAATATGACACCCGCAGATAAAGTGGTTTTGTTGGTTTTAGCCTGGCATGCCAACTTTGAAAACGTTGGCTTTCCAAGCGTGAGAACCATTGCCGAGGAAACTGGCTACTCAACGCGAACGATCAGAAGGGCAATTAAAAGATTTATAGATCAAGGACTTATGGAGACAAGATCGACGTATGGGGTGCGTGGTAGGCAGACAGTGAATGAATATCGCCTCTTTGTGGGCCAGGCCCCTGTCTGCTTGTTACCTCTCGGGGTGACAACAGGGTGTCAAGGGGAGGGTGACACGGGTGTCACCCCTAGGGGTGACATAACTGTGTCACCCCTTGAACTGACAGAGGAAGTAAAAAAGGAAGTAAGGGACGGGGCTGTGGATAACTCCGGTGGTGAGGCAGGCATGTGGCGTCGCCGAGCAGAGCTGTGGCCCAAGACTCCTGCATCGCTTCGTCGGGGCGAGCGCGCTTCCGTGGTTCGGTTGCTGGATGAGGTGCCCAGGGATGATGCCGCTCTGCTGATTGACGAATTGCACGGTGCATTAAGGGCGAAGGCAATTACTGGCTCACCTGTCAGGTGGTTTGAAGGACTTTTGCGAAAATACCGTCAAGATAATTTTAGAGTGCATTATGCCTACTTTGAATTTTCGAACTCCAAAGGGAAAAGGTTGGATAAGCCGACGTCTCATCCCGTGGAAGGGAGGGAAGGTTTTTTGAGAGTTAAAAAGCAACTGTTGTCTAGAAGGGGTGAGGTAAATGGAGAATAAAGAAACTGGGGGTTTAGAAAACTGGGCTGATTATGATGATGCGCCAGAGCTTGGTGATGAATGGCTAGAAGGGGCACACCACTATCGAGGTAAGGTTATGACAAAGAAAGGACGCGGCCATCCACCTCTTGATAATCCTGATGAGGCTCTGAGTGTGGTGATTAGTGGCGGCCCTCGTTATGAAGACGAGCTTGTCGATCATGGGATTCCAGCGCTTTTGAAATTGATAAGTGTGGCTCAAGGGCATAGCGGGCAGTCTCATCACCTTCGTAGGTTACTTCTTGGCGTTTATAACGGCTATGAGTGGCCATTCGAGTTGCAGCGTCTTCGAGCATTAGACAGGGATCTTCAAGTTGACAGTCTGTTGGTTGTTGCGCTTGCCACTTTCAGCCCCTATGAAGTGCATACGCTTGTGAAAGATGGGGACTCAGTGATGAAGGCGTTTTGGCTGCGTGAAAGTGAGCAAGGTGAGTGAGCCACCAACTGCTAGGAACCGGGGACTCCACCGGCAAAGGCGGGCTGCATCGTTTGGGACCTTCCCTCTGCGGCTTGTGAGGGGGTGTAGGGCGAAATAAAGAGCCAGGCAGGGGGTGGGCATAGGGTCGCTAGTAAAAATCCCTCAGAGGGGCCTGTGAGGCGATTTGATGCAAGCAAGTCTTCTCGCGTGGCGTTCGAAAAGCTGCGAAGCGCTAGCAGTGTGGGGATTGCAGCGAAGCCGGACAGCATTTTAGTTCATTTTGAGTGATTTTATTTCATTTTAATTCATTCTAGTTCATTTGCATGCTCTGAGCCCGAAATGAACCAAAGTGAAGCAAAATGTGTGATGAGCCAATGGCAGGATGTGCATTGTACAGGTACGCCGCATGCGGCTACTGTACAATGCAAGCTGCTTACTCGCCCGTTGGGCTCAACGCTGTCCTGCTCTGCGAGGCTGAGCGGCTACCGCCTTACCAATACACCACCTGTCCCATACATGTTCATGAGCGCCAAGCCATGCGGGGGATCTCGAAGGTGGATTCTTCTTCGAGTCTGCCACTGAGATTTCTTAGAAACTTGTAATTGGACTCTCCACGGCGGCGGCCCACCATGTACACACGGCCATAATCAAGATGCTCGGCTGCTGCCTTTTCAGCTTCCTTGCCCGCACCCCATAGATGTGCACCTTTGATTTCTAGCAATGCGACCTGGTCCGGGGTTTCCCGACCTTCGAGAGCGACGATGAAGTCGGGGAAAAAACCATCTCCCTCATCCCAACGATACAGGCCCAGGGCATCAGCTCTATGAGCGCCGACAGGGTTGCGGTGCCACCATAATACTCGCGTATCTTGGTCCAGAAGCTGCGCTACACGTCGCTCGTCCTCGTTCATGCCGATTGGAAAAACGCCATAAACGCTGCGCTCGGCTGTCTCCAGTGGAACTTCGCTTTCTAGTACAGGCGGGATCGACACTTCGATATCGTGAACCTGGTCCAGCCGTGCCCTGCGACAGGCTTCGCGTAACAATGTTGGGTGGCTAATCAGCACTCGATCGAGTTGTTGTTCTAGAATTTCTTCGTCCTCCGGCGGCATGGCGCCACTAGCTTCGATTGCGTGCCTAAAGCGATCAAGTAGTCGCTCACGAATTTCACGCTCGTTTACGCCTTCTAGCCTTAATACGACCTGCCGCGCCTTTTCGGCGATTGCCGCTACCGATAGTTGGGCCCATACATCGCTACCGTCCTCAGCGATATGGTCACTTTTGAAGATATCGGTTTCACCCCGGCGTACTTGGGTGCGTACGCGTTCCCGGCTAGCCAACACTTGAGCGGTAAAATCTACGAATTCGACCAGGCGGATTTCTAAATCGAGCGGCGCGGGAGGCAAGCGCTCACCACGAAGTACGGCAGGAACATCCTTCCGCCGTGGATATTGACGATTTGATTCTTGCACCGACAGGGTCAATCCAGCTAATGACTGCTTTTGATTGCCTTCAAGAGGTGGTTTCTTTTCGCCCTGTCGATGCTGCTCAGCCTGAGTCAATGCGGCTTGACCGAATTCCAGCATCCCCTGCCAGGATTTATCTGTACCAGGCGGGTTGTTGCTATCGGATTGCTGCTCGTCAGCGCTGTCGTCGGCGTCTTCCCGGGTGATGTTACCATCTGGATTTATCGACAGCGCGAAAGACTCTCCGGTACGCGTAAGCTGCACGCAGCGCTGAGTTCCGCTATAAGTGATAGTCGTAGAAGTACCCACTTCCGGTGCCTGAGTGCGCAAGCTGTTGATCTGTGCACCAGCGCTCAGCAAGCCTTCCTGTGATTCGGCGTTGGCTAGGAACACATAGCCATAGCCGAGAGCTTCTGGAAGGTCATCGCGCCCTTGCAACAGTGCATGTACGCGCATGAGTCGGCCTACCACCTGCACTCCGAAGGAGGGATCGCGCGCGCCACGCAGCGCCGCGAGAGTGAAAGCACGAGGCGCATCGAAACCTAACGCTACTGCCATTTTGAAGATCAGCACTTCAACCTTTGGATCATTGGCCAGCGATATCAAATCGGCGTCGGGCTCGTCACTGGTATGGATACGTATCGCATCTTCGGCGAAGCCTAGATTATCGATTAGATGGCGCCTTGCGGTTTCCTGTGCAGCCTTGCCATTGGGTACTTGTACCAGCATGAGCGGTGTCAGATTCGTGCCGCTGTTGGCTAGCATCTTTTTGATTAGCCGATGTGTCTCTGTACATTCGCGCAACGCCAATTGCTCGAAGTCGATCAACTGTTCAGTGTCGTCGTCTTTGGCAAGGAAGCGCACTACACGCACGCCCCGTTTAAGTAGCCCGGCATTGACCGCATCGATGCGTGCCACTGAGGCCCAATCAGCCTCATCGCCCAGGCGATAACCGGTATCACGTTGGAAAGGAGCGATATCGGTATCGCGTGGGGTCGCTGTCATTAGTAGCGCATAGTCGGGTTTCAGCACGTCACGAAAGAAAACCTGTGCCTGACGTGCGCGCTGGAAACCGTGGTGTGCTTCGTCAACAACGCAGCCGATACGAACACCCTGTTGCCGAGCTAACTCGATCAACGCATCGACGGACAGGCCAGTATCGCTGGTGTTGCGCGCACGGCGCCCAGAGGCATTGCTGGTCGCTACGGCACTCCAGGTTGTGACGAACACCCCACCTTCGTTGGCGAGATCCGGTCGACGATCGGATATCAAGTCAAGCACGCGTAAATTTGGCGCCTGCGCATGTAGAGTTTTGCGGGCCTGTTCGACTAGGCCAGCAAAGGGGGCGAACCAGAACCAGAGAACCTGCTCCTGCGATGAGAATCGCGCCATTGCTTCGATGGCGATAGCAGTCTTGCCGGACCCTGTTGGTGCCTGTAGGACCACCGCCGCATCTTGTTCGCGTACGGTTTTTAGCTCGGCTTCGCTGGCATTACTGAGATGCCGATATTGTTCCGCCAAATTATTGAAGCGAGCAACCAGTCCATCGCAGAGCGTTTCCTGGAATGGCTTGAGAACGAGCGGCATTATCGCTTCCTTTTGCTGAAACGGGCTTGTAAGGCATCGGGGATTCGTGGCCAGTCGAGTGATGGTGCCTGCGCCTCGAAGCGCTCGGGCGACCAGCTATAAACTCGTCCACGGATTGGCTCGGCCTTATCCAGCCAAGCCTGTAGACGCTCGATGCTGTCTGTTTTCTGATCCGCCAAATAGGCAACCCAGCCATCATGGGCTTCGATGGCTTGAAAACCGTAGTCCCCCCAAGGCTGAAGAGGCGCTTCATGCAGCAATTGCAGGGCATACCAAACTTCACCGTGAGCGATTTTTGTCGGCAGCCGGTGCATTGGCACTTGGCGGGTACGCAGATAGGCAAAGCTGCCACCCAATCCCTCGATATCTTCGCCCTTGGCATTGGTATAGCCGCCCATAATCCGTCGTACCCGCTCGGCGCAAACATCGCGGCACAGGTTCTTTCCTGGCGCTTCTTCGGTGGCTTCGCTATTGCTTACCAGAATAAAGCGACGTTCGCCGTTGTCTTCGGCGTTTAGCTTTGCGACAGCTTGTGCCGTTGTGCCCGATCCAGCGAAGAAGTCCAGCACGATATCGCCAGGGTTACAAGCGATTCGCAAGATGCGTTCCATCAGTTGGACGGGCTTCGGAGTAGAGAATACATCTTGCGACGTGTGGAATTTGAGCACATCCAAAAGCTGTTTTTTGGCATCCTGCGTATGACCGACCTCTTGGTAGGTCCAGAGGGTTTGCGGGACAACGCCCTGTTTCGTCTCGGAGAGAAAACGCTTTACGGCCGGAACGTTGTTGCCATCTTTGCCCCACCAGATACGTCCATCCGCATCCATTTCTTTGAGTTTTTTTTCTGAAACTCGCCAATACATTCCTGATGGAGGGGCAGGTATAACGCGGCCAGATGGACAGGTGATTGAGTAAGTACCTGAGCCATAATAATTACGCGCAGAAAGATCACCAGCTTTCCACGGGCCACGTGGATCATTATCTGGATTTTTATAAGCTTTATTCTGGGCGGCATTCCTGGGCAAAGAGTTTGGCTGCCACTTGGAACGCTCCTTCGCATAGACCAATATGTATTCATGGTCGTCAGAAAAATGCTGGGCCGAGTTTTTGGGTGAGTAAACTTTTTGCCAGATTACATTGGCTAAAAAGTTTCCTTCCCCAAAAATCCGATCCATCAACATGCCAAGCCGAAACAACTCGTTATCGTCGATGCTGACAAAGATAACGCCATTTTCCGCCAATAGCTCTTTCGCAAGCAATAGGCGTTGATGCATAAACTCTAGCCACAGTGAATGGCGAAAGCGGTGTGTTTTATCGATAAAATGGTCGTTGTAAACAAAGTCCTTGTTGCCGGTGTTGTAAGGGGGATCGATGTAGATGCAACGGATTCGTCCGGCATGAGTCATGCGAAGGGCACGAAGGGCATCATAGTTATCACCTTCGATAATAAGGTTATTCCAAGGCGACTCGCCATGAGAGAGCGAGGCATCTAGGCTCAAACCGACGAAATCATCGTTGATCGCCCGATCGGCCTCTATCTCGTCACGCTCCCACACCAGTCCTAGCTGGCGTCCACGGTCGCGCTGCTCCAGCAAACGGATCAGCGTTTCGCGATCTAGCCCTTCGTACTTGCTCATCAGTTCCTTATGCTCCACTGGCGAGCACAGGTCTCCCTGCCCTCGAAGCCTCTATTACGTTCGGCATGATACCTATCGCCATGCATGGGTGCATTCGCTAGGCTTTATGCTATCATTGATGTCATTGAAAGCATATGGTGAGGCTGTCATGGCATCGATTACAATTCGTAATTTGGACGAACAGTTAAAGGCTCAGCTTCGCATGGAGGCGGCTAGGCATGGCCACTCGATGGAAGAGGAGGTTCGGATCATCCTGCGCAATGCGCTGAACCGACCTCAAACAAAGGGGTTGGGGACTCGCATACGCGAACGCTTCGCAGGGGAGGGTGGCATTGAGATCGAACTGCCGCCCAGGTGTGATAAGCCTCGTGAGCCGGGGTTCGGCTCATGATTGTTCTTGATACCAATGTGCTGTCAGAGCTTATGAAGCCTGTGCCTGACGCTCGGGTTGTCGACTGGCTGGACAGGCAGGATGCTATTTCCGTGACAATTTCCGCTATTACAGTCGCTGAAATTCTCTATGGCATCGAGCGCCTGCCCGACGGTAGGCGCAAACGTGGTTTCGCAGCCATAGCGGCGGCAATGTTTGAGGAAGATTTCTCTGGCCGCATACTATCGTTCGATAGCGGGGCTGCGATTCACTACGCAGAGCAGGTCGCTGCCAGCGAGAGTGCAGGAAGGCAGGTTCACATGGCCGATGCCCAAATTGCTGCTATCTGCATCCAGCATGGAGCGGTGTTGGCGACACGCAATATAAAGGATTTCGAGACGTTGAGCGTCGAGACGACCAATCCTTGGGAAATGGGCTGATATCGGTACACTGACGGTACAGTGGTTGGTTCGGGCGGGTTACGCTAACTTTCGCTAAGCTGCTGATATTCCTATTCTTTAATCCTTGTTAGGTTGCGGTAGATTTCGTAGAATTTTTAGTATCTTATTGATTTAAAAGCCAACTCATAATCCCTTGGTCGGCGGTTCGAGTCCGCCTGGGCCCGCCATAGAACAAGCAATTACGTTTTCCCTCCTTCCTCACTTTCTGTACCTGCCATCCTGCCCATATTCTGTCCAGCATGGGCCATGGCCTCCCGGCTTCCGAGCGCCACCAGCTTCAACAGCCCAATGTCCTGACTTTTCATCTGGTCATCGAGCTGAGCTGTCCCGTGTCCTGGGACAGGCGATTCTTTTCTTGTTACGTGCACATTGTGTCTCCACTGTCCTACATCCTATGCAGATCTGCCGGTGTTACTCTGCGACGTGCTGTATCCCACAGCACCCCCGCAGCTTGGGCGCCACGGATGGCAAATGCTGCATCCAAGGAGGAACGCGTGGCCAGGGACGGCCTCTTTGCTATCCAGAGATCAGTCGCGCGCCGGGCGGAACCTGATAGCGAAGCTCGTGGCATGGGCCGGGTGGCGGTTGCTGGCCAGCAGGTCGATCCGAATACCAGATCCGGCATTCTCCGGGCGGCGGCATGTGGCCTTGGGGGACTGACGAGCTTGAGCGATGATGACCGCCGCCATGCCCGCCATAGTCTCCACCGTATGCCACGCATCCAGACAGTGTGCCAAGCAGTCCGACGACTGCTGTCAGTCTTCCCATCTTCATCATTGCTACCTCTCCAAAGGTGTTTTCTCGCACCATAGCAAGAGATCTTGTGCTGTCTCGGGCAGAGGGCGACATGCCTGGAGATTGCACCGGGTGTCGCTGCCATGCCACAGGGCAGCAGTGCACAGGCTTGCTAGCATGAGAGCTCATTCTTCACTGGAGAGCCATCATGCGTGTACTGAAAACGGGTCTACTGGTTGGGCTGTTGGCCCTCGGGCTTTCTGCTTGCGGCACATCGACAGGTGAGCGCGCGCTCAGCGGAGCGGGTGTGGGAGCGGCTGTGGGCGGTGCAGCGGCTGCCGTAACAGGCGGCGATGTCTCCCAGGGGGCTGTCATTGGCGCCGGTGCAGGCGCAGCTACAGGGGCGGCAACAGACGAGGGTGATATCGACCTGGACGATTGAGATTCCCGCGCCGGCGTCGGGTGATGCCCGACGCCCTCGAGAAATGCCCAGCACAGCGCGTGCGACACGCGATGTGTCATCGATGATGCCGAACTGTGCCGATGGTTCGATTCCAACTGAGCCATCTCTTTAGCGTTTTGGCATCAACCTGCATTCCTTTTTGGCTGCTTGTCCCGTCTTTTCTGGTTCTTTGGTGTGTGCAGCGATTTGTAGCCATTCCTCTCAGGTATCTACTCATCTCTCAATATGATGAGTCGCTGATGCGCCACGCCTGCTTCAAGCGCGTCACGGTATGTTCCCATTTCGGTGTCGTGGGTTTGCAGACAGTGTTCTGATTGCCGAACAGGCCGACTTCGCTGAATGCCTGCGAGGCAGGAAATGAGGTGATCCAGCGGACCGGTACGAGATATTCCGCCGCGTCTTCGTCATCTTCATCGATAGCTTGGTGAAGATGCGGGTACTCGTCGGCCGTCGTGAGGTCCTGAAGTCGCGTGCTGCCTTGATCGGTCTGCACCGTGAAATGGTCGCCTCGGCAGCGCTCCCCGGTTACCTCGGCCACACCCACATAGCCGGTCTTGGGGATATTGATCCAGACTCTGTCACCTTCTGACAGCATGGCGAGGGTCTTCGAGTACCAGGCTGCTCCACCGCCGGCGATGAAGCCGTAGCGACGTGCCAGCTCCCAGGGGCGGTTATCGCCGAAGGAGGCGTAGAACTCACCGTTCCAGGGCTCCTTGTGTGCCTTGCGGGCGGCCGACTGGGCCGGCTCGTCCGGATCGATCATCCAGGCGCGGCTCAGGTAATGGTTGCCCTGGTCCTCGAAGGCGGCGAAGAACATGGCATTGATCGAGAGCTGGGCATGCTCGTTGAGGTAATTGATGATCCGCTCGCTGCTGGCGTCGAGCTGGGTGGCCACGACCACCAGCTGGTGATTCTCGTTGAGGGTGACCCTGTCCAGGGTGATACCGAACTTGGCCTCGAAGGCATCCTCGAGAGACGCATGAGGGCGCTGATAGCGTTCGGCGAAGGCCTGGTAGATCTCAATCAGCTGGTAGTCGGCCAGGGTGACGACCCAGGAGGCATAGTCGATGGCCTGAGCCACCACGTCTCGAGGCGTCTTGTCGCGCTTGAGTTCGATGATGATGACCGTGCCGTTGGCGTCGATCGCCAGCAGGTCGATCAGCTTGTCAAAGCCGGTGCGAACTTGGCGGCCGATCAGCAGCCAATCCCGGTTGAGGATCGAGACATCCTGCATGATCTGTTCTTCCAGTTGCCCCTCGTCGGCGAGCCCCGTAGGCCGCAGCTTCTGCGGCCGTTCACCTGTATTACCTGCCAGCTTCCAGATACCTTGCTCGATGGCCATACTGAATCTCTTATGCAATTCGGCGCTATAAAACCCTTTGTGCCTCGCAAGGGTAATCACTATAGTTGTTTGGCAACACGGCCCCGATCAGTAGATCCGCTTTGCGGTGAAGCTGCTGAGGGGTTTTTTTAATGCCTGTTGCCAGACTGTGCGGGCCACTCCCAGTTTTCCCAGCCTTCGATGATGCTCACGCCCTCGCTGCCAGGCGAACTTGAAATGCGCTACATCGCCTGCAGTTGATTTGGCCGGCTGATCCACCATATTGCGATTCCATAGGCAGTGATGATGGGCGCAGACATTGCGCAGATAGTTGAGGCTGCACAGCCAGGAGGCGAGCACTTGGCCGTCACGAATGCCATAGCAGCCGGCGTTCGATCCTGGTCATCCTGACGCATTTCGTCGTAGAGCGTGGAAAGCGTGTCGAAGTCCCACACCTCGCAGGCGATCCAGATCGGAAGATCAGCCCGTACTTCTCCTTGTGATGTACTTGGTGCAGATATCTCGTCCGCTGAAAGCCTGCCTGGTCATAGCCGCTTCCCTGCTGCGTTCATAGATTAGTTATCATGCTAGGTTACGTGAAACCGCGCTTAAACGCACCGATGGGACCTGAGCCGCCATACGTGCGCGTCCATGTCGGCGATTGGGCTCACGCAAGCCTCATGATCCCGTGAAAAAGCGGCTTCCATGGCAATGAAGTTAGCGACGATGACGAGCTGTGTTTCGAGGTCAAGAAACTTATGGTTTAAGGAATATACTAAAAGCGGCCTTAAATGACGATTTTGTGCTTGAAGATAAACCGTTGTGTTTTATCTTTTCCACTGAAAACGGAAATAAAGGCCGCTATGGAGCGTGAAAATAAACCAGCTGTTGCACAAGATCCCGTATGGCGCCGTCGTGACGACCGCCTGGCTTGCGTCACACGGCGTCACCTCGGATCAGGCACGTAAGCTGGCCAGCAGTGGCTGGCTGCAGCGCGTGGGGTACGGTGCCTACTGCCAAGCGGGGGAGCCTCTTACCTGGGAGAGCGCTGTTTTCGCCTTACAGGCGAGCGACGACACGGGCTTACCACCGCTTTGGCCGGGTGGCCAGACGGCCCTGGCATTGCATGGCTTTGCCCACTATCTGCCCATGGGGGAAAGCACGACACACCTGTATGGCAATGAGGCCGTTCGGCTGCCCCGGTGGTTGAGTGATGCCGAGTGGGCAGGGCGGATGGTCCTCCACTCTGAAAAGGGCCTGCCAGTACAGCTTCCCGGTAGCTTCACTGACTACGCGCCGGATGGCAGGGCCTTCAGCTTGCAGGTATCGACCCCCGAGCGAGCGGTGTTGGAATGGATTGCCGTGACGCCGAATGCGCTGCTGTTCAACAGTGGGCTGGTCGACACCTTCGGTGGCCTCAATACGCTGCGCCCGCGCCGGCTTCAGGCATTGCTGGAGGGGTGCCGTTCGGTGAGAACCAAGCGGGCCTTCCTGGTGCTGGCTCGCCACGCCGGGCATGCCTGGTACGGTCGTCTGGAACCACGCCGACTGGACCTCGGCAAAGGCAAGCGGCAGCTCTGCCAGGGTGGCAAGTTGGATAGGGAATATCACGTGACGGTGCCGGAGACGTTCCTGCATGCCGATTGAATCGAGATCCATCCCCTGCTGGGCGATATGCTTTCGAAGTTTTGTTCGTTCTCTGCGAACGATGATTGCCACATAGGTAATGACAACCGTCAGGCCGGCGCCTCCTCCCATGAATATTCCCGCGCCCCCGCTGGTTAGGGATGCCATGACAGCGAAAGCGAGAAACGCCAGAAACGGTATGATGATCAGTATCTGAAAAACGACCCATAAAGCTTGCATACGATAGAGTGATGTCCTGTCTGTCTGAGCTATCTGGAGCGTTCCCGCCCAGGGGGACATAATGGCGATAGCCTTGCAGCGTGAGTGCCGTCATGCCGCCGACATGGACATCGTAGTCCATGATGTGCTGCATCGAGAGGAGGCTGGCCTTGCAGTCGATCATGTCGGTTTGTTTGGCGCCTGGCGCTGGGCGCAGGAAAACGCCGCGCGTCACACGCTCCAGCCAGCCGCGGTCCACATATTTGCGCGCGAGGAAGCGGCTGACCTCATGTCGTTCCAGCCAACCTGAATCGACCATGAAACCAGGAGGGGCGGCTTCGAGGATACGCTTTAGCTTCCCTTCTTCATGTGTACTCATCGGGCACTTATTATCATGTTTTCAAAGAATTGACTATATGGTTCTTTGTTTATCAAGATTTCTGTGCATCTTAAGGGTACAAACTTACCACAAAGCAAAGCCAGGAAGAGTCTGTCAGCCAACTACGCGATGGCGCCCTTGCTTCGTCAACCTTCGGGTCACATATGGATATTCTCGATAAACGGGCATTTTACCTTCATGAGGTCTGCAATTGCGGCGGGATTCGCGCTGCTTCAGAGCACCTCCATATCAACCCTTCGGTGATCAGCCGTCAGGTGCGTAGCCTGGAGCGTGAGCTCGGCATGGCGCTGCTGGAAAAGCAGGGACGCCATGTCGTCCCTACCGAAGCAGGAAAGCTGGTGGAGGACAGTTTTCTGGCTCAGCGACGGCTGAATTCGGAGTTGAGCGACACATTGTCGCGGCTCAATAATCTGCAACTTGGCAAGGTCGTGGTATCGGTTGGAGATGGCTTCGTTGATAGTTTTATCCATGATGTCATGCAGAAGGTCGCCGAACAGTATCCAGATGTTCTGATCGACATTCGTACCGGCATCTACTATCCACAAGAGCCCCATGAGATGGTAGCCAACGATGAGGTCGACATCGCGGTCACCTATGGGCCGGTATCGGACCCGCGCCTGGTAGTGCATTCCTTTGAACGTGGTCCGCTGTGTGCGCTGGTCGCACCGGGACATCCATTGGCTCACGCTCAGAGTGTCAGTATTGCCGAGTTGGCGCGTCACAAATTGATTTTCTTGCCGGACGTGTCTGGCACCCAGCGCTTTGTGAACGACGTTTTCCGTGCCGGAGGACAGTTGGTGACACCTGCATATCGTTGCAACCTGCATTCGATCTCGCGGCGTATGGCCTGTGCAGGCATCGGGGTGGCGTTCATGACGGCGGCGGCGGCCGGGAAGGAGGTGGCCGCGGGGGAGCTCGAGGCTATTCCCATCGCCCATCCCATGGCCGAGGCAAGCCAGGGAAACCTGGTGCGCAGGGCCGGCAGGCGGTTGTCCCCGGCTGCCGGCTATTTGTGGAAGGTAATGCTATCGATGCAGTGATCAGCTGGCCATCATGTAGATGCCAGGGCCGATCGGCCAGCCCATGCTGAGCCAGAACATCAGGAAGGCGCTCCAGGCCAGCAGGAAGGTAACAGCCATGGGCAGCATGGTGGCGATTAGCGTTCCCAGCCCCATGTCCGGCTTGTAACGCTGCATGTACACCAGTGCGACAGAGAAGTACGGACTCATGGGCGAGATGATGTTGGTACTCGAGTCGCCGATGCGGAACATGGCGAGCACGAAGGCCGGATCGAAGTCGATCATCATGAGCATGGGGACGAACACCGGGGCCATGAGCGCCCATTGTGCCGAGCCGCTGGTCATGAAGACGTTGAGTACCGTGCTCATGAGGATGAAGGCGAATACCAGAGGGAGTCCGGTGAAACCGGTGCTCTGCAGGATGTTCGAGCCTTCGATGGCGATGAACTGCCCGAGCTCGGACCATTTGAAGTAGGCAATGAACTGCGAGATGGCAAAGAAGAGCACCAATGTCGGTGCCAGCTCGCTGGCGGCCTCCGACATGTGCTGGGGGACATCTTTGCTGTTCTTGATCTTGCCAGTGGTGATTCCGTAGACCAGGCCGATCACCACAAAGTAGCCGAACATCAGCGGTACCAGTGAGCGCAGGAAGGGCGACGGAATCAGGCCACCATCCTCGTTGCGCAGTGGTGAGGCTTCCGGCAGCACCGTCAGCAGAATCAGGGCGAGATAGACCAGGGTGGCCAGCCCCACACGCTTGAGTCCGCGTTTCTCGTCAGTGGTGAGCTCGTGGTGGTCGACGGTGGTGGTGAAGTCCTTGTCCAGGGGAAGAGTACGCTGCAGACGTGGCTCTACCACCTTGTCGATCACCAGGGTACCGGCGGTGGCCAGTACGAACACCGAGCAAGCGACGAAGTAGTAGTTGTCCACTGGCGAGATATAGGCATCGGGATCGACCAGACGCGCCGCATCGGTGGTGATGCCGGCAAACAGCGCATCGCCCACGGTGATGAACAGGCTGGCGTCGAAGCCGGCGCCCGCCGCAGCATAGGCCGCTGCGGCTCCGGCAATGGGGTGGCGGCCTACCGAGTAGTAGACCATGGCCGCCAGTGGAATAAGGATCAGATAGTTTGCATCGGAGGCGATACTGCCGCAGATGCCCGCCAGGAAGACGCAGAAGGTCAGCAGTGAAGATGGCGCTTTAGCCACACTGACTTGCATCAGTGTTGACATCAGCCCCACCTTGTCGGCGAGGCCGATGCCGAACATGACGACCAGGATGAGCCCCAGGGGAGGGAAGTTGACAAAGTTTCTGACCACACTGGTCAACATGAACTCCAGCCCCTCCGGAGAGATAAGGCTTCGGACATGGACCTCGGCTTCGGTCTGCGGGTTGACTGCCGATACGCCTAAAAAGGCCAATAGGGCGGAAAGCACTATTACCACGGCGGCCAGAATAGAAAAAAGAATGAAAGGGTGAGGCAGTTTATTGCCCACGCGTTCGATAGAACTGAGTACGGCTTGCATGATGATTGACCTTGTTGTGTATCACGTGGTGAGTGGAGTCAGGCAGCGTCAATCGGCATTACCTATCACTCGGTTTGTTATTTCCCGTGGATTGTTACCCCAGTTATTCAGGCTTCATGAGGCCTTTGGCCAGGGCAACGAAAACGCCCCCTGCGATCGGCAGGATGTGGTCGTTGAAGTCGTAGTGTTCGTTGTGCAGATAGGCGCTGTCGCCGTTGCCAACGAAGAAGAAACATCCCGGTACTTCCTGCAGGTAGAAGGCGAAATCCTCCGCCCCCATGGTCGGCATGTAGTCCAACTGCTGAATGTCATTGCTCACTTCGCATGCGCGGGAAAGCTCCAGTACCCGTTCTGCCCAGAATACGTCGTTGACCAACGGGGGAATCTGGTGCTCATGCTCCAGGCTGAAAGTGGCCCCATGGGCGGCGCAGACACCGTTGACAAGCGCCTCCAGCTTTCCGACCAAGGCGTCACGCGAGGAGGGACGATCACTGCGGATATTGACCACGAGTTCTGCATCACCGGGTATGACGTTGGCCGCGTCACCGGCATGGAAAGCCGCCACAGTGATTACCCCTGCTTCGAGAGGAGACTTGTGTCGTCCAACCAGCCCTTGCAGCTGCTGGACGATACTGGCGCCGACGTAGATGGGATCGACGGCGAGATGGGGCATGGCGGCGTGGCCGGAACGCCCGCTGATCTTGAGCCGGAAGGTATCGTTGCCACCCATGGCTGGGCCGGGTTTGACGAACACCTGGCCGGCGGGAAAGCCGGGGCGGTTGTGGTAGCCAAAGATGGCGGAAACGCGGGGGTTGTCCAGCACACCTTCTTCGATCATGCGTGCGGCGCCGTTGCCGCCTTCTTCCGCTGGCTGGAAGATCAGCTTCAGATGCCCGCTGAGCGAGTCTCGCTGGGCCATGATCGTTTCCGCTGCCAATAACAACGCAGCAGTGTGGCCATCATGGCCACAGGCGTGCATCAACCCGGCATTGCGAGATCCGTGGGCAAAGGTATTGGCTTCATGGATGGGCAAGGCGTCCATATCGGCCCGAAAGGCGATGACGGGACCGTCACGTCCCGTGTCGAGTTCACCCATGACGCCTGTTTGAGCGATATTTTTCGTCACCTTGTAGCCCAACTTCTGCAGGTGTTCAGCAACGATATCGGCGGTTCGAGTTTCCTCGAACTTGAGCTCGGGATGACGATGCAGGTCCCGTCGTAGCTCGGTGATGGTTTCCAACTGTCGATCGTTGAACATCATTGTTCCTTGTCGATTCATCAAACATGTTGCTAGTCCGCTAACAGTAGGCGAATGACCGGGGACGAAAGAGTGCGGGTAATAGTCATCTTTGTTGCCTTGAAGGCAACAGTCCTTTGAAGAACCGGTTTCGGTGGAGTGCCGGGACTGGATATGGGGCCCTGAGCAAGGATCTGTGGCCGCATGCTCGCTTTTGCGACGAAGTCAACTGAAGCCGTGTAAGACTGACGTTGTGTCGTTGATTACGGGCTGTGATTTTCGAGAAAGTAGCTGAACGAGTTTATGACAAAGTGTGTAATGCCCCCGGGTTTCCGCACACCCTACGTGGCTAATCCCGGATGCTCTTGGGGCCACATAGTCCAGAGACTGATGTGACTGTTCTTCGTTGTGGTACCGGATTCCGCGATCGATCACGATCCTGACTTGGCCCAGCGACTCGAAGCGATGGAGCCTGATACGCTCCTTGTGCCCGTATAGTGGCGACTGCTTGTTGTCGGACCGCAGCGCCAGAAGCTGAGGAATCCGGCCCAGGAGGCCGATAGGAGGGGAACCGTTCTTCTTGGTCTCCCGGAGCTCGGACTCATACTGCTCACGAATGTCCTTGGGACGAGTCTTGACCCCGTTCTTCATGCTGCGCTGGGCCTCATCGATCCAGCCCTCGCCTCCAGAGACAGTGAGATCGTACTGGCGAGCCACCCCAGCCGTCGTTGTCTTGCCCTTGAAGATGTCCATGACCACGGCGGTCCTTCGCTTCGCGGCCCATTGTTTATGGGATTGCCGTCGCTCATTCTCTCTTCCTGATGGCTGCACTATACCTGTGCAGCTCTGGAGGGGGCTCTTCAGGGGCGGCCTGGCCCGCTCCGCATCGATGCCTCCTGGCGCTCCTCGTAGCCCCAACGGGCAGGCGGCATACCTGATTCGAGCCCCGTATTCTCGGCCCGGGGCAGTAGTTGGATGTCGTTCTTTTAGATGGTTTTCGAATACCTATAAGCCATTCCTGGTTAATTTCATATTAATTAGAGTGTTGTTCTCTAGTCTGTGATTTTTCATTGGTTATTTGTTTGTGGGATTTGTATCCAGGCTCTAGTGCATGGCGTATAATTATTTCGATGGTTTGGTTTGGAGAAACCCATGAAAAAATTAACTTTGTTTACAGGTCAGGAGCTGATGAGTATTGCTTCTGTTGTTAAGTGCAAGTTTTTCTATGTTCCCATCCCGATTTCCGTGGTGGAAGGCGGAGGTAGTACTCTCCAAGTAAACAAAACGAGGGAAAAGGTTTTCGATAAGGACGCGATTGATACTGCTGAAAATGAAGGGTGGCCGACTTCCTTCGGAATCTGTGGAGACCGAAGCAAAGCTGGTCTAAATAAAGAGAAAGCTTCTTCAAGCTCCACTTTTTCCAGGATAAAGAAGGCTTTCGGGAAATTCAAGGGTTCCTTTTCTGGGGTTAAAGAAAGCAGTCCTGAAAAGAAAATTGAGAAATATTATATTCCAAAGGATAAAGCGGCTGGGTTTAGTCGCCCCCCTTACATAGATTGAAAATAGGGGCTTGCAGTCCTCTCTGGCTGGTACGGGGTCGCCTTGGGCGGCCCTGTGTTCGTTTATGCTCGCCAGGTACTCGCAGTATTCCTGGATTGCAGAGTTCAGAATAGAGCAGGGACACAGCACCTTATCGAATCGGTCAGGTGTTGCACCAATAATTTGCAACCAACGGCCTCGTGCGTGAGTCCGATCAACAAGCTCATTGACTCCTTGTGAACTTCGCTTTTGGCTCACGACATCGCTGTTGCTCGCTTTATGAGCAGAAGAGGTTCCCCATTGTTCCATCCTGACGATTTTTCGACCGATTTCGACTCGTGATCCGCAAGGATGTAGAAAATGCGTTGGCCCGCCCTGGCCCTGACCATCGCTCGACGGCTTTTCAGACAGGGGATGGTTGAGGTTATACGCCCTCCTGAGAGGGACGTAATAGTGCCCATATATTAGTAGTTTGTTAACTATTTTCGGGTTCTGTTTTTTATGTCCATGATTTTTTTGATTTTATTTAATGTTTTTTCGTTGTTACAAATAAATACTTTTTTAGTGGGTGAAAGATTAGAATTTCATTATGGTTGGTCTAGGCTTGTGTGTGGACTTGCAATGGATGGAGGGGAAAGACTTATGGCGTTACACGCCTGTTGGTAGGTTGGATCTGTGTCTTTGGCGACTATAGCGGCCAGAGCGGAGACCATGTACATAAAGCGGAAGTTCTTTCCGAATCGCTATCTCATTCATGCTGAGTATTGAAGTATAGAAATCTCGGTGTTGTGGGAAAGCGCGTTAGATCGCTCACTAATTTCAAGGAAAGCTGCATGATGGCACATTACGATACCGTACTTCATTATTTTCTAAACTATGCCGAGCGTTTCCCGGAGAGGGAAGCGGTGACTGATGCAACTACCCGGCTCACGTACAGCGAACTGGATAGGCGCAGCAGTGCCGTGGCCGCTTTTCTGCGTGCGCAGGGGATAGGCAAGGGGGACCTGGTCCCTTTGCTGTGTGATCGTACCCACCGTTACGTGGTGGCCATTCTGGGTGTCATGAAAAGTGGCGCTGCCTATATTCCGGTGGACGTTCGTTATCCGTCGGAGCGGCAACGGCGTATCTTGACGCAAAGCGGCGCATCCTTTGCGCTGGCGGCCTGTGCCGATACTCCTGCTGATGCTCCCTTCCGGGTACATTCCATCGATGACATGACGGACAGTGATGATACGCCGGCCACCTTGCCGTCTTCCCAGGACCTGGCCTACGTCATCTTCACCTCGGGAACCACCGGCAACCCCAAGGGCGTCATGGTAGAACACCATGCCTTTGAACGGGTGGTGTCCTCGCACAACGACAACTTGGAAGTGGCTCAAGGAAGCCGCTCTACGCTGATGGCTGGCACCGGGTTCGATGTCGCCCAGCTGGAAATTGCGTCGATGTTGATGGCGGGGGGCACGTTGATCCTGCCTGACGAGGAAACGCGGCTGGACCCTGATCGGTTGCTGGCGTTCTTTGCCCGCCAAGGTCTCACCCATGCTTTTGTGCCCACGGCTCTGGTTCCGGGCATTACGGCGCTTGCTCAGCCGCCGGAACTGGCGTTGACCCATCTCTTCACCGCCGGGGAAAAGCTGATCCCGCCAGCCACTGAACATCTGCCGTACGAGCTGGTGGATTGCTATGGACCGGCCGAGGCCACGATTTTTGCCACGCGTCACCGCGTTCCCGGTATCGAGGTGGACGAGCGGCCCTCCATCGGCTACCCCATGGCCGGTAGCGAAATCTTCTTGCTGGATGAACGACTGGCGCAGGTGCCTGATGGAGAGACGGGGGAGATTTTCATTGGCGGTGACAACCTGGCTCGGGGGTATCTGCACAACGAGCCGCTGACACGGGAAAAATTTATCATTCACCCTCAATGGCGACAGCGCCTGTATCGAACGGGCGACTTGGCGCGATGGCTTCCGGACGGTCGTCTCCAGTTCCTGGGACGCCTGGACGATCAGGTGAAGATTCGAGGCAATCGGGTGGAACTGGCCGAGGTGGAAGAAGCGCTCCATGCCCAGGCGGGGGTGAGCGAGGCGGTGGTGCTGGTTTCCGCAGCGGAGACCGATGGTGAAGAATTGAATCTTCTGGCCTTTATCGTGCCCGATCAGCAACAGCCCTCGACAGAGACCGAAATGCGGCGGGAGATGCTGAAAACCCTGCCGGACTACATGGCACCGTCGGCCATCTTGCGCCTCGACTCCCTGCCGCTCAACGCCAATGGTAAAACGGACAAGCAGGCGTTGCTGCAGATGTACCGGCGGTTGACAGGCAGCACCGACAATGGCGTTCGAGAACATGCATCGGAAGCGGTGTATATCAGCCAGATGGAACGCGACATTGCGGACGCCTGGGCGAGCGTACTCGGGCATCGTCGCTTCGACCGCACCGATCGCTTTTTCGATGTCGGTGGCCATTCATTGCTGGCCGCTCGCCTGATGCAGGATGTGCGCGAACGGTTGTCCATTCAGGTCTGGATTCGCGACCTTTTCGAGCATGATACCGTTGCGTCATTGGCCTCGCTGCTGGAAGAGCGTCGTCGTGACGATCAGCCACGACCCTTGCTGGACCGCGAGCGTATCCACCCACTTCGTGAAGATGCCAGTCTGCCCGATGATCTTGTGTTCCAGCCTTGGCAGGCGACGGATTCCCTGGCGCGGCCGCGTCACATCCTGCTCACTGGCGTCACTGGCTTCGTCGGCGCCCACTTGCTGGTCGATCTGCTTGCGACCACCGACGCTTGCCTCCACTGCCCGATACGAGCCCGATCTGGATCGGATCCTTGGCGACGCCTGGATGACACCCTGGCCCGTTACGGTATGACGCTTTCCGACGCAGATCGGGAACGCATCGAGGTATATCGAGCCGACTTGTCAGATCCGCGCCTCGGGCTGACGAAGATGCATTATGACGAGCTCGCTGAGGCGGTAGACGTCATTTATCATTCTGCCAGTGCGGTCAATTTCATCCAGCCCTATTCGTACATGAAGCGTGACAACGTCCAGGGGCTGATGGAGTTGTTGCGCTTTGCTGCCGCCAAGCGCACCAAGCCTTTGATGCTATTGTCTACCATCTCCGTTTACAGCTGGGGGCACCTGCACACCCGCAAGCGCGTGATGCGCGAGGACGATGACATCGACCAGAACCTGGATGCGGTGATCACGGACATCGGCTATGTCCGAAGCAAGTGGGTCATGGAGAAAATCGCTGATCAAGCGGCTCAGCGCGGCCTGCCGCTGATGACCTTCCGTCTGGGCTATGCCACCTACCATAGTACCCGCGGGGTGTGTGCGGACTATCAGTGGTGGGGCCGCCTGGTACAAACCTGCGTGGAGCATCAGAGTATCCCGGATCTGGAAGCCCTGCGTGAGGGGCTTACCAGCGTCGACTACATGACCGCAGCGATCGCACACATCTCTCGAAACCCGGAAGGCCTGGATCACAAGTTCAACCTGATTCACGAGGGCGACAACAATCTGACGTTCAAGGAGTTCTTCAGTCGGCTGGAGGAGCAGTTTGGTTTCCGCTTCAAGGTGTTGCCCTATGCACAATGGAAGGCTCAGTGGGAACATGATCCCAGGGCTCCCCTTTATCCTCTGTTGAGCCTCTTCACCGATACCATGTATGACGGCAAGTCCACGGTGGAGCTGTACCAGAACACCTACCTCTGGGATTGTCGAAATACCAAGAACTTCCTCAGAGGCAGTGGTATCGAGGAGCCGGTATTTTCCCATGAGGAACTGACGAGTTACCTGTCGTACCTGGATGTGCCGATTCCCCAGGGCACATCGCATATTGTCTAGCCGTGACAGGGTGTCCATGGTCGAGTTGCGTTCGCTTTTCGGTCACCGTTTGCGATTTTGGATGGGCGAGGGGCGGATGGTGATGTCGCACCACCTTGACCATGGACACCTCCCCGGATCCGGTTGTGAAACTTGCCGGAGTGCCCGCGTCAGGTGGGCCTCCTTTTCAGCACGCATAACGATAGGCACATACTCGACCCGGTCCATTGCTGGACGGGCAGTATGGTGCCTTTGGCAAAGGGAGGTACGGTGTGATTAAAGCACAGGCCATCAGGCGTGACTTTTAGCGTATCGAAATCGATAAACGTTTGGCTAAGCGGATACTGTGCCTTGTAGGCGGCTTCCTTCATTGAAAATATCTGCAGGGCTGCCAGGCCCGGAGGGCTATCAATACAAGCGAGTTCCTCGGGGTCGGTAATGTAGGGGGGAAGCTTGCTTTCAAGGGGGGCCAGGTTTTCGACATCGATGCCGATGGCCTGCACATGCTGTGACAGGGCAGCGACCCCTATGCAGACATCGGCCGTATGGGAGAGGCTACCGATGGTTCCTGCCGGCCAGATCGGTGCACGGTTTTGATCCATCGGGATCACCCCGTGAGGAAAACCGAGCTTTTTCAGAACAGCGCGTGCGGCGGAGCGACCCGCCGCGAATTCCAGCCGTCGTCTTGTGTTCGCGCCAACGATGGCGGCTTCTTCGGTCGGGTAAAGCGAGAGATGTTTTTCTTTAGGGTCGCGGGTGGCATGGACCACGTCTTCCGGCCAGTCCCCCCGGCTTCCTGCAATCAAGCGGTCAAGTGACGCTACATCCATGTAGATCTTCCTTCTTCTGCTTTAGCCCCTGTGCGTTGATCCTGCTTGATATGGGGGGATGTGGAAAGGCTGGATGCAGCCGAAGAGGATTCGGCTGCAGTTAGGCGAGCTTTCGACCGGGCTGGCGCACCAGCACCGCGCACAAATTTGCCAGGAGCGAATCTGAACCGTCTTTAAAGGGCCGGCAGGGTAGCCGCCATGGATGGCGGCTATAGCGACGCGATTGGCATGCGCAGGTATTTAAGCAGCGCTTCCTTAAAGGCAGTGTTTCCCTAACCTTTGCGTTCGACTGCCATCACGTACTGTGCTGCACGACGTGTGCTGGCGACGCCTGCCGGTCGTCGTTGAGCTTGAAGCTGCCGACCAGTTCCGCCAGGCGGTCGGCCTGTTCGCGCAGCTGCTCGGCGGCGGAGGTGGATTCTTCCGCCAGGGCGGCGTTCTGCTGGGTCATGCGATCGAGCTCGGCGACGGCGATGTTGACCTGGCCGATGCCGTCGCTCTGTTCGGTGGTGGCGTGGCTGATTTCCCCGAGCATGCCGGCGACGCGGTTCACCACCTCGACGAGTTCGTGCATGGCGCTGCCGGCGTCGCGCACCAGCCGGGTGCCGCCCTGGACCTTCTCGCCGGAGGCCTCGATCAGGCCGCGAATGTCCCGCGAGGCCTCGGCGCTGCGGGTGGCCAGCTGGCGTACCTCATTGGCCACCACGGCGAAGCCCTTGCCGCTCTCGCCGGCGCGGGCGGCTTCCACCGAGGCGTTGAGCGCCAGCAGGTTGGTCTGGAAGGCGATGTCGTCCATGACCTTGATGATGTTGCCGATGCGCTCGGAGGCCTGCTGGATGTCGCCCATCGTGGTGACCACGTCGGTGACGGTGTCGCCGGTGCCCTGAGCCAGCCTGGCGGCGGACTGCGAGAGGTTGTTGGCCTCGAGGGAGGACGCCGAGGTGTTTTCCACCGTGCCGGTGATCTGTTCCATGGAGGCCGAGGTTTGCTGCAGGCTGGAGGCCGCCTGGTCGGTGCGCCGCGACATGTCCTGGCCGCCGCTGGCGATTTCCTGGGCGGCGTGGCGAACGGCGTCGCTGCTGCGCCTGACGTGGGCGAGCACGTCGTGCATCTTGTCGGCGAAGGCGTTGAACTGGATGGCGAGTTCGCTGGCCTCGTCCTTGCCCTGGACGGGCAGCCTCAGGGTCAGGTCGCCATCGCCGTCGGCGATCTCGCCCATGGCCTCGGCGGTGCGCCGTATCGGGCGGAACAGCGCGCGCTGCAGTAGTGCCAGCACCACCAGGCTCGCCAGCAGGATCGCGGCCACCAGCAGCATGACCAGCAGCACCGCGCGATTGAGATCGGCAAACAATTCGCTGCGTGGTATCTGGGCGAAGGCGACCCAGTCGGTGCCGGGCACTTCGATGGCGGCGACCAGCTGCTCGGCGCCGTCCTGGTCGGTGAGGGTGGTGTAGCGATAGCCGTCGCCTGCCAGCAGTTCGTCGGCCTGGGTCTCCCAGCCGGGCAGCTCGGCGATCGGCTGGCCGGCCATGGCGGCGCCCTCGGGGTGCACGCTGATGGTGCCGTCCTGGCTTGCCAGGAACACCGAGCCGGTGTCGCCGAGCTGGTAGGTGCTGATCGTCTCCGCCATGGCGTCCAGGGTATAGCCGACCCCGGCGATACCGACGCGCTCGCCGTCGATCTCGACCACGTGGTTGATGAAGACCTTCAGCTCGCCGCCCTCGGAATCGACGTCCAGGGTGTACTCGGGCGCGTCGGCGTCGTCGACCACGTCGTAGAACCAGGCATCTTCTTCGCGGTCCAGCGTCCGCTCGACGCCTGCCTCCGTGTAGTAGTGGCCGCTGAGGGCCGAGACGAAGAACACGGTATTGGCCCCGGTGCGTTGCTGGAGGCGGTCCAGGTAGGTCACGGCGCGCTCGCTGTCTGCTTGTGTCTCTCCCCGGCGAATCCAGTCCTGCAGGTAGCCGTTGTTGGCCAGGTCCTGGGCGGTGGTGATTGGTCCGGTCAGGGTGGCCGTGATGTCGTTGCTGATGCTCTCGAGCGTGGTCGGCAGTTCGGCGTCGGTGACCCGGTCGGTGATCAGCTCGCTGAACAGCCGATACTGGATGGCCGTGGCCCCGCCGACGATCAGGACCATGCAGAGGCTGATGCTGATCATCAGCTTTTGGGCAATGGTGAGATGCTTCACTGTCTTTCCCCCGGCTCGCGCTCCGTTCGGGCGCATGCATTTTTGTTGACTACTTGGTCAACATGTATCGGCGGGGCGGGGAAAATCTGTAGGCGGCAGCGGATAATTCGTGTCGACCAGGCCCGAGTGTGGGCCTGGCGTCAACGCATTCCCGCCAGGATTACCACCATGCCATAGGCTGCCACGCCGGCGGCGACGGGCCAGCCGAGCGAGCGTTTGCGGTACCAGACGAGCAGGGTGATGGCGACGCCGATGGCCGTGGCGAGCCAGGCCGTGGCATCGGGGTGGCGGGGCACCAGCGAGACGCCGAGCAGGGCGGCGATCATCAATGGGCCCAGGATGCCGAGCCACTGGGGCATGGCGTCCATGTCGTCGTCACCGAAGCGCCGCAGGCGCCGTCGCATCCAGAGCAGCGGCAGTACGCGTATCAGGTAGGTGCCGAGGGCGGAGGCCAGTACGGCCAGCCAGAGGGCGTTACTCATGGGCGCCTCCTGTGTGTCGCGAGTCGAACTTCACCAGGTAGAAGCAGAGGGCACCACACAGGGCGGCCAGCGGGATGCCGAGGTTGGTGAGGCCGGCCAGGGTGCAGGCCATGGCCGTGGCGATGGTGAGGCACAGGGCCAGCGACCAGCGCCGCGAGGTGAAGCGGGGCATGACCAGCACGAGGAACAAGGCCGGCAGCGCGAATGGCATGACCTCGCCGAGCAGTGGCCACTGTGCCATCAGCCAGTCCCCGGCGATGGCGCCGAGCGCCGTGCCGGCGATCCAGCTGGCCCAGGCCAGCATGGCGGCACCGGTGTACCAGCTGAGGCGCTGGTGCTCCGGCAACTGTGGCAGGCGGCTGTGGGCCAGGGCGAAGACCTGATCGGTCAGGCCGTGCATCAGCCAGGGCCAGTGCCGGCTCGCGGTGAGCCAGGGGGCCAGGTTCGGCGCATAGACCAGGTGGCGCACGTTGATCAGCAGGGTCATGGCGACGACGAGCCACAGCGGTGCGCCGGCGGCGGCCATGCCGATGAACAGGAACTGGGAGGCGCCGGCATAGATCAGCACCGAGATGAGCGTGGCCTCCCAGGTGGTGAAGCCGGCCTGGATGGCGATCAAGCCGAAGGAGATGGCCACCGGGACGTAGCCGCCCAGCAGAGGGATCGCCTCGCGCATCCCGGTCAGCCAGGGTGTGGTGCGTAGCGGATGGGTCCGTGTCGTCATGGTACGGCCTCGGTGTCGGTGTACACGATGGTCATGAGCAAGGTCGCCCAGGTGTCATGCGTGCGGTAGAGATGGGGCCGGTCGGCGTCGAAACTCAGGGTGTCACCCGCCGAGAGCGCTCGCACCGATTCTTCGGGGCCGGCCTCGAGCCGGCCGCTGACGACGGTGAGCGATTCCCGCGTGCCCGGCGAGTGAGCCTCGGCGTGACGCGTGATGTGCGGTGCGCAGCGCATCCAGTAAGCATCGACGCGGGGGGCGTCCTGGCCCTGGTCGAGCAGGCGGACTTCCACGCCGTCTTCGCCCAGGGGCACCTGGATCGGTGCCACCAGGGTGCCGAAGGGGACGTGCAGCTGTACCGCCAGGCGCCAGATCGTATCCAGCGTCGGGTTGCCGTCGCCCTGTTCGAGGCGCGACAGGTTCGACTTGGCGATGCCGGCGGCGGTGGCCAGTTGCGATAGCGACCAGCCCCGGGCGCGCCGCAGCGTCTGCAGATGCTGTCCCAGGGTGCTGAGTGAGAGCTTGTCCATGTCGCTCATGACGTCTTCTCATATCGTTCGTTATATCGAACGTTCTATATAACGAACAGCGGCCTGTCAATGATGCGGTATCTCGCGTGCCGCTTTCTTCTGTGCGAGGAGATCGCATAATGGAGAGCGGCTGAATCGTCATGCTCGGGGTGGAGGCCGATGCCGCCGCGAGCCTGTCTTCTCTCAACGTGATGGAGCCACCATGAGTTATCTGCCCTCGGAGCATCGCTATGAGCGCATGTCGTATCACCGCTGCGGACGCAGTGGCCTGAAGCTGCCGGCCATATCGCTTGGCCTGTGGCAGAATTTCGGCGAGAACGCCAATCCCGACAATGCCCGGGCAATCTGCCGCACCGCCTTCGATCACGGCATCACCCATTTCGATCTGGCCAACAACTACGGGCCGCCGCCGGGCAGTGCCGAGGAACTGTTCGGCCGCATCCTCAAGCGGGATTTCGCCGGCTATCGTGATGAGCTGGTGATCTCGACCAAGGCGGGATACCGAATGCACCCCGGGCCCTATGGCGAGTGGGGGAGTCGCAAGTACTTGCTCTCCAGCCTCGACCGGAGCCTCGAACGGCTGGGCATCGACTGCGTCGACATCTTCTATTCGCACCGTTTCGACCCGGAGACGCCGCTCGAGGAGACCATGATGGCCCTCGACCAGGCGGTGCGTCAGGGCAAGGCGCTGTATGCGGGCATTTCTTCCTACAACGCCCAACGTACCCGCGAGGCCATCGAGATCCTGGACTCCCTGGGCACCCCCTGCCTGATCCACCAGCCCAGCTATTCGATGCTCAATCGCTGGGTCGAGGACGACGGTCTGCTGGATACCCTCGATGAACTCGGTACCGGCTCGATCGTCTTTTCCCCGCTGGCCCAGGGGCTGCTGACCGACAAGTACCTGGCGGGCGTGCCCGACGACAGCCGAGCCTCGCGGGGCGCGACCCTCAAGGATTCGCACCTGTCCGAGGAGAACCTGGCGCATGTGCGGGCCCTGAACGAGATCGCCCGGCAACGCGGCCAGAGCCTGGCGCAGATGGCCATTGCCTGGGTGCTGAGGGGCGGTCGGGTGACCTCGGCATTGATCGGTGCCAGCCGTCCGGAGCAGGTCGTCGACTGCCTGGGGGCCCTGGAGCGGCGGGACTTCACCGACGAGGAGCTGCGCGAGATCGATCGCCACGCCGTGGAAGGCGGCATCAATCTGTGGGCCGCCTCGGCGGAGCGCTGATCAAGCGAAAAACGCGGGAGGGATGCCATGGCCCGAGCGCGCGGGCCATGGCAGTGCGTGTGCTCAGTCGCCGTCGAGATCGGCGTCCTTGGCGCGGCAGGCCGCCGCGGTGAACAGCACGTCGGTGGAGGAGTTGAGGGCCGTCTCGGTGGAGTCCTGCACCACGCTGATCACGAAGCCGATCGCTACCACCTGCATGGCCACGTCGGTGGAGATGCCGAACAGGCTCGCGGCCATGGGAATCAGCAGCAACGAGCCGCCGGCCACCCCGGAGACCCCACAGGCCGCCAGGGCGGAGACGATGCACAGCAGCAGCGCAGTCAAAAAGTCGACGCCGATGCCCAGGGTATGAGCGGCGGAGAGCGTGATCACCGTGATGGTGATGGCGGCGCCGCACATGTTGATGGTCGCGCCTAGCGGGATCGAGATGGAGTAGGTGTCGGCGTGCAGCTTGAGGCGTCGGCATAGCTCCAGATTGATCGGAATGTTGGCCGCCGAACTGCGCGTGAAGAAGGCGGTGATGGCACTGCCGCGCAGGCAGGCGAAGACCAGCGGGTAGGGATTGCGGCCCGTCTTCCAGAAGACGATCAACGGGTTGGTGACCAGGGCGACGAACAGCATGCAGCCGATGATCACCAGCAGCAGATGGGCGTAGTCGAGCAGGGCGCCCATGCCGGCCTCGGCCAGGGTGCCGGCGACCAGCCCGAAGATGCCCAGCGGGGCGAAGCGAATCACGACCTTGACGATCCGCGACACGGCATCGGAGAGATCGCCCATCAGGGTCCGCGTGGTGTCGCTGGCGTGGCGCAGCATGACGCCAAGGCCGATGGCCCAGGCCAGGATGGCGATGAAGTTGGCCTCCATCAGCGCACTGACCGGGTTGGCGACCGCGTTCATCAGCAGGTTCCGGAGAATCTCCACGACGCCCCCCGGCGGATTGCCGCTGACCTCGGGGGCGTCCAGGGCCAGTGTCGTGGGGAAGGCGAAGCTTGCCACCACGGCGACCAGGGCGGCCACCAGGGTGCCGATCAGATAGAGCACCAGCACCGAACGGGTATGGGTCGGCTGGCCTCGCTGGTGGCCGGCGATGGCGGCCGCCACGAGGATGAATACCAGGATCGGGGCGACTGCTTTCAGCGCGGAAATGAACAGCTGGCCAAGCAGCGAGACCGACTGGGCCGTTTCCGGTGACAGGGTGGCGAGCAGGATGCCGCAGGCGATGCCGATGGCGATCTGGGGAATCAGGCCCAGTCGCCGTATGGGACGGCTCAGGGCATTGACGGTTGCGATCATGAAAGGTCTCTCGGGCGCTTCGGGCTGGATTGAATGGGCAGAAACCACGATGGCGGGCTGGCCGGGTCGGCACGGGCGCGACATTGGAGAGGAGACCAGTAACACGTGCCGTGCCGGAGCCGATGATCGGGCTTCTGCAAAGTGCGCGGGAGTCTAACATTCTCTGCTCTGGCAGGTGGTGCGACTTTCGTTTGTCATGGAGGCAGAAAAAAACGCTGTCTTTGTGTCGTTTGAGAGACCGTCCGCTAGAGGTGTGCCGGGTGGTGAGAGGATGGGCGGCCATCAGCACTGTTGTGGTCGAGAGTCCCGTAACCACAAGGCCGAGAGCAGGGCTAGCGTCAGGATGCCGGCGCCGGCGACTATGGCCGAGAGGTTCATGCCGGCGATGAAGGCCTGTCTGGCCTGGATGAGCACCTCTGGCGGTAAACGCGAGGCAATGGAGGACGCCCCCCAGAGGCCATCTTCCAGCTTGAGAATCAGGTCGGGGGACAGGCCACTCGGGAGATGGGGAATGAGCTGCAGCCGATACACCAGGGTGGTCAGGCTTCCCAGGATGGCGACCCCAAGGGCGACGCCCAGTTCCTGTACCGTTTCCGACATCGCCGAGGCTGCCCCGGCCATTTCCGCTGGCGCCGAGCCCACGACCAGGTCCGTGCCGAGTGCGGCGATGGCACCGAGTCCCAGATAGACCAGCGAAAAGCCGGCCACCACCGTCATGACCTCGGTGGGGCCGTCGACGCTGGCGAGCAGCAGGTAACCCAGGGTGGAAACGGTCAGCGTGCCGGCGACGACCAGGCCGGGAGGGAAGCGGCGCACCAGGAGGGGAGCCGTGATGGCGGCGACGAACATCGCCAGGGCGGGAGGCGCCATCCACATCCCCGCTGCCAGTGGGGGAAGACCGGCGACCAGCTGCAGGTATTGGGTGACCAGCAGCATGATGCCACCGACGCTGATGAGCCCGATGAGCAGGATGCCCAGTGCCGCATTGAAGGCCGGGCTGTGAAACAGGCGCATGTCGAGCAGTGGCGTGGTGAGCCTGTGCTGGCGACGGACGAAGCGGAAGCCGAACGTCACGCCCGCCAGCAGCGCGACTACCCCACCGAATGTGACGCCCTGGTCGGCCAGGTGCTTGAGGGCATAGATGGTCGGCAGGATGGCGGCCAGCGACAGGGCGACGCTGCCGAGATCGAACCGGCCACTATGTGGCGCCTTGAACTCCGGGAGGCAGAAGGGAGCGGCCAGCAGCAGAATGCCGACCACCGGTAGCGCGACCAGGAAGGCGGCTCCCCACCAGAACTGGGCCAGCAGCGCTCCACCCACCAGTGGCCCGGCGACCATTCCCGATGAGAAGGCCGTGGCCCAGACACCGATGGCCAGCGCACGCTGCTGGGCATCGACGAACATGTTGGTGATCAGCGCGAGGGTCGAAGGCATCAGGGTGGCGCCGGCGATGCCCAGCAAGGCACGGGCGGCGATGAGCATGCCCGGGCTGGTAGCGTAGGCGGCGAGCACGGACACGATGCCGAATGCGGTGGCGCCTATCATCAAAAGCCTGCGTCGACCGATGCGGTCTCCCAGCGTTCCCATGGTGATCAGGAAACCGGCAATGAGGAAACCATAGGCATCCATGATCCACAGCGCCTGGGTATTGGTGGGCTGGAGGTCCGCGGCCAGGGCGGGAAGCACCAGATAGAGCAGGGTAACGTCCAGGCCAAGCAGCGCCGTCGGCAGTGCGAGTACGGCAAGCCCGATCCACTCCTGTAGACGGGCCCTGGGAGATGCGATGGTCTTCATCGAATGCCTCCTGCCCGGCGCGGGCCGGACATGTTGAGATGTTGGCATGCTGGCGCTTTCCCGGCAGGCCCTGGTCGAGGGAAGCCGTCGCCGCAGGACAAGAGTCTCGAGGCATTTTTATAGGGTTACAATTTAAGTGTTTATGCTGTTACTAAAAGTGATGGCCTGATCGGCGGAAGCACGCTGCGAGAACCAAGGCACGAGGCCGTCATCGGGGGCACAGGACCGGGATCGAACTGGATAGACGAGGCCCGGAACGCGAGGAGACACCATGGAGGCAGGCGGCCTGCCCAGCATTTCGATGCGAACCTGGAAGATCGCTGCCGTGACCGGAGCCGGGGCCTTCATGGCGATGCTCGATACCACGGTGGCCAATCTTGCCATCGCGGCCATCCGACGCGACTTCGCTGTGTCGCTGGCCATGGTGCAGTGGGTGGCGACCGGGTATCTGGTCGCTCTGGCGGTCTCGCTACCGGTGGCCGGCTGGCTGGGGAGTCGACATGGTTACGGGCGTCTCTGGGGAGCCGCCATGATCCTGTTCCTCCTCAGCTCCGTGGGTTGTGCCCTGGCGCCCGATATCTGGAGCCTGATCGGGGCCCGGCTCATGCAAGGGCTGGCGGCCGGTGTGATGGTACCCGCCGGGCAAGCCGTTGTCGGTTCGGTCGCCAGTGCTCGGCAACTCGGCCGACTGATGGGGACCCTGGGGCTGGTCGTCGCCTTGGGGCCCGCCATTGGCCCTGGACTCGGCGGCCTGATGCTCGAAGTGGTCTCGTGGCGCTGGCTGTTCTGGATCAACGTGCCCGTGGGTTTCCTGGCGTTGGTGGCCGCTCGGCACCTGGTGCCCCGAGGGGATACGACACATGCCCGCCCCCTGGATGGTGCCGGACTGCTGCTGATCGGGGCCGGCCTGCCGACGATGCTTTATGGCGCGGCACGGCTGGGCACGCAAGGTGCCGGGCTGGTGTCACTCTGCATCGTGTTGCTGGGGGGCGTCATGGTGGCGACTTTCGGCTGGCGCGCCGGATATCTGCGCCATCCTCTGATCGATGTGCGCCTGCTGCATGCCAGGCGCTTCGCCGCCGCGACGCTGACCACTGGCCTGGCCGGCGCCAACCTGTATGCCGGCCTGTTGGTGCTGCCGTTGTACCTGCAAGTCGCTGCCGCCCAGGGGGCAGCCGGCACTGGCGTGCAACTCTTGGCGATGGGGCTGGGGAGTGCCCTGATGCTGCCCCTGGCCGGTGCGCTCACCGATCGCCTTGATGCGCCGCGTGTGGCGATGGGAGGTGCCGCGCTGCTGGCGCTGTCGACCTTGCCGCTGGCGCTGGGGGTGTCGCTCGAGGGGGGAGGTCTGGCAATGTTACTGGCCGTTCGTGGTGCCGGACTGGCGCTGGCCCAGATGCCCGCGATGACGGCCGCTTACGCCTCGGCAACCCAGGCGCAGATGGGGGATGCCACGACGATCGTCAACGTCGTCCAGCGTGTCGGTGGCGCCCTGGGCGCCATTGCCGTCGTGATTATCCTGTCCCGGGGAAGCGGCCGATCAGGCGATGATGCCCACGATGTGGCCTTCGCGATGCTCACCTTGCTGGCGGTCGCCACACTCGCCTCGGCGGCACTGATGCGTGATCGCTCACGACGCCACTGAGCATCGGCGGTCGCGGGACATGATGCGACAAGGCACCGCGTCAGATAGCGCCCCTCGCTCTCGCTGGCTGCGCTATCATGTCGCGTCGCTCCAGCCCGCTTTCATGTGTATCGCCCATGTTGCATCGTTTCCAGCACCATCGCTCCCGTCTGGCTGCGCGTTTCGCGCTGCTGGCGATGCTGTTGCTGGTCACCGGCCCACTGATCGGGCAGGTGAGTGCGGCCAGCAGTGAGGTTCATGCCGGGCACACCACGGAGACCTCGCCACGCACGGCGATGGCGGCGTCGAGCGAGACCGGCCATCATGACGCGGAGCCCCACGCGGCGGTGTTCTGCTGGCAGGCTCAATGCGGCTACTGCTCGCTCTTCCAGCAGATGCCCGTGCTCATGGCGATGCTGCCGCATGTCGTTCCGGTGGCGTCGCATGCCATCATGGCCCCCGTGGTCGCCACGCGCACGGCGCATGGCGGGCCGGCCGTCTTTCCCCAGGCATTGACCCGGGCCCCTCCGATCTTTCCTCTCTGATCGACCGACACCATACCGCGCGCCGCACCGTCGTCCGATGGTGAGGTGCCCGTGCATCAAGCCTGTCGCGAGGCGTTATTCGAACATTGCCCCGGCAGGCGACAAGGTTTTCCGTCTTTCGAGGGACCCATGAGTCATAAATCCAACGACGTCTATCGTGCCGTCTGGCGCTGGCATTTCTATGCGGGCCTTATCGCCATTCCCTTCCTGATAACCCTGGCGGTGACCGGTGCGCTTTACCTGTTCAAGGATGAGATCGACCACTGGCTGCATGCCGACCTGATGCGGGTCCAGGCGCAGGAGAGTGTCATGGTTTCGCCGCAGGCGCAGCGAGACGCGGCCCTGGCATCGGTCGAAGGCGAGGCGTTCCGCTATGTGCCGTCGTCCGGTGCGGAACGGGCCAGCGAGATCGACGTACGCCGCCCGGATGGCGCCAGGGTCGCCGTGTTCGTCGATCCCTACAGCGGTGAGGTGACAGGCGACATGCCCTATCAGGGCAGCGTGATGTGGACGATTCGCCAACTGCACAGCCTCAATTTCTTCGGCGCCAATGCCAGCATGATCATCGAGATCGTCGCCGGCTGGTCGATCCTGCTGGTACTGACCGGCCTTTACCTGTGGTGGCCGAGGGGACGTCGCGGGGGCGTGATGTCGGTGCGTGGACGGCCGCGCAAGCGAGTGTTCTGGCGCGACCTGCATGCCGTGACCGGGCTCTTCGTCGGTGGCTTCCTCCTGTTTCTGGCCGTCACCGGGATGCCCTGGTCGACGGTGTGGGGCAGCAAGGTCAACGAGCTGGCCAATGGGCACAACTTCGGCTATCCCGACGGGGTACGCGTCAATGTGCCGATGTCCGAGGAGCGCCTGGCGGAGAATACCGAGACCTCATGGTCGCTGGAGCAGGCGCAACTGCCGGCCTCGGCCGATTCTCCGGCACCTTCCATCGGGCTCGACCGGGCCGTGGCCGCCTTCGACGCCCTCGGGCTGGCACCGGGATACGCGGTCAGCCTGCCCAGCGGGCCGAATGGCGTCTATACCGGCTCCATCTATCCAGACGACCTGAGCCATCAGCGAGTCGTGCATCTCGACCAGTACAGCGGCGAGCCGCTGCTGGACATGAGTTATGCCGACTATGGCCCCCTGGGACGAGGTCTCGAATGGGGCGTCAACGTACACCTGGGCCAACAGTACGGCCTGGCCAACCAGCTCATCCTGGCCCTGGCCTGCGCCGGCATCGTGCTGCTGTGCGTGTCCTCGGGCGTGATGTGGTGGAAGCGTCGCCCCACCGGGCGTCTTGGTGTGCCGCCGGAACCCGACGATCCGAAGCGACTGCGCGGCGTGCTGGCGCTGCTCGCCATCGGCGGGGTGATCTTCCCGCTGGTCGGCGCCTCGATGATCGTCATGGCCGTAGTGGACGGCCTGGTCAGGCAGCGAAAGAGGCAGCGGGTGCCGATTTGAGTCGATTTCGACTCGAAAAGCCGTCAAGAGCGTCATTTCTCTTGGCGGATTTTTTGTAACTTATTGACATTAAAGAACTTTATTTAAGTGGCATGGAGTGTGCTTGATGATCCACCGGCATACGACCGGAGATCATGATGCAACCAACGACAACCACATCGACACGGATCGATATCAACGCCGAGCGACTCTGGCGCTCGTTGATGGACATGGCGGCGATTGGCCCCTCGCCGAACGGAGGGAGCCGTCGTCTCGCCCTTACCGAGGAAGACGTGGCCGGGCGACGTCAGTTTCGGCAGTGGGCCGAGGATCTGGACTGTCATTGTCGTCTCGATGAAGCGGGCAACCTGTTCGTGCGACGCGAGGGGCAGGACGCGAGTCTTGCGCCGGTCGCCTTCGGCAGCCATCTAGATACTCAACCCCTGGGCGGTCGTTTCGACGGTGTGCTGGGGGTTCTGGCCGGGCTGGAGGTCCTGCGCAGTCTGCACGAGCACGACATCCAGACGCGACGCCCCCTGGAGCTGGTGGTCTGGACCAACGAGGAGGGCAGTCGTTTCGCGCCAGCCATGGGCGGAAGCGGCGTCTATGCCGGGCGGCTCGAGTCCTCCGCCTTCTTCGGAGCGACGGATGCCGATGGCACGAGTCTGGCAGACGCGCTCGAGGAGAGCGGCCAGCGTGGCGACCTGCCACTCGGCACGCCGGCGTTGGATGCCTACTTCGAACTGCATATCGAGCAGGGTCCCGTGCTCGAACAGAGTGGCGAGTCCCTGGGCGTGGTGACCGGAGTACAGGGCATTCGCTGGTATGACGTGTGCTTCACGGGGCAGTCGGCCCATGCCGGGCCAACCCCGATGTCCCACCGGCGTGATCCGTTGCTGGCAGCGGCCGATGGTCTCGTGGCGATGCGTGATGACGTCGAAGCCGATCCATCCGGTAACGCTCGCCTGACGATCGGCGAGCTGAATGTGGTGGAGCCTTCCCGCAACGTGATACCCGGCGAGATCCATCTGGCGGTCGACCTGCGCCACGTCGACGACGCCAGGCTCGATGACCTCGAGTCAGCCTTGCACCGACGGCTCGGTGCAGCCGCCGCCAAGGCCGGCGTATCGGTCGACATCGAGCGACGCTGGCGGTCCCCGGTGACGCCTTTCGACCCAGACCTGATCGCCTCGCTGGATGCCGCCGCTCGAGAGCGGGGCATGATGGTTCCCCTCATGATGAGCGGTGCCGGGCATGATGCCGTAAATGTTTCTCATGTTGCGCCCACGGTCATGCTGTTCATTCCCTGCCGCGACGGCATCAGTCACAACGAGGCCGAATACGCCGAGCCCGAGCACTGTGCCTTGGGGGCTCAGGTACTTTGCGATGCAATCCTCGATCGGGCGAATCACGGCTGAATCGAAAGGGAATCACTAGTGAATCGATAACGACTCGGGAGACGATGAGCATGTCCTTGCCAGATGAAATTCGCGCCTTTATTCGAGCGCATCGCGATGATTACACGGGCCTGCTTCAGGATTGGGTGCGTGATGCCACCTTGTCCGGACAGGAGGCGACGCATCAGGCCAAGATACGCGATCTCTACCAGTCGCTGGGCCTCGATACGGACTACTGGGAAGTGGATGTCGAGGCGTTGCGCGATAACCCATTGTTCAATAGCCATCGTGACGATTTTTCCGGAAGCCCCAATGTGGTGGGGACGTGGAAAGGGAGCGGGGGCGGACGTTCGCTGATTCTCAATGGGCACGTGGATGTCGTGCCCGAGGGCGACCATGCGCAATGGGAACAACATCCTTATTCGGGCGAGATCATCGACGGCTGTCTATATGGTCGCGGCGTGACCGATATGAAGGGCGGTAATCTGGCGTCCTTCATCGCGGTGGCCACGCTCAAGTCACTTGGCGTGAGGCTCAAGGGCGACGTCATTCTGCAGAGCGTGATCGAAGAGGAGGCCGGAGGCGCTGGCACCCTGGCGGCGCTGGAGCGTGGCTATCGAGCCGACGCGGCGCTGATTCCTGAGCCCAGCGAGCAGATGATCTTTCCTCGTCAGCAGGGATCCCGCTGGTTTCGACTCAAGGTTGTCGGCATCAAGGCGCACGGCGGAACACGCTACGAGGGCGTCAGCGCCCTTGAAAAGGCGATGACGGTACTCAAGGCACTGCAGGCGCTCGAAAAACGACGTAACGATGAACTGGAGGACCCGCTCTACGATGGGGTGCCGATTCCGTTGCCGATCAATGTCGGTCGCATTGCCGGTGGAGACTGGCCCTCCAGCGTTCCCGACGAGATCACCCTGGAAGGGCGGGTCGGCGTTGGCCCCGGCGAGACCGTGGCCGACGCCCAGCGTGATGTCGAGTCGACCCTGGCCGCCTTGGCGGAATGCGATCCCTGGTTTGGCGAGCACCCGGTGGACATCGAGTGGTTCGGCGCCTGTTGGCAGCCCGGGGGAATTGCGACGGACGATCCACTCCTGGACATGCTGTCCACGTCCTATCGCGAGGTTCATGGCGAAGCGCCACGCATTCAGGCTTCGCCATGGGGGACAGACGGAGGACTGATGACGCAGTACGGCATCCCGGCACTGGTGTTCGGCCCCGGCATCACCCGTCTGGCGCATTTTCCCAATGAGCACATACGTCTGGACGATGTCTTCGATGTCGCCGAGATCATCGCTCTGACCGTGCTGCATTGGTGCGGGCACGACGATTGACGTTAGCAGCATGCCCCGACAACAAGCCACCCATGAAGACAAACGACAAAAGGTGAAAGCGTGAATTTCAATCCTCATCTGCTGCTGCTGTTCGGCAACGCCTTTCTGACCACGGCGCTGTCGGTTGCCATCGTGGCCTGGATACTGATCCGAGAATACCGGCCGACGGTCAAGCGGTTGTCCCGGGAAAACGAGGCATCGAGGGAATCGGCGTCGCATGACCGGGATGTCGATGCCTTGCCGCATCGCGAATGACCAAGACTTCCAATAATAGGATACATCGCTATGACACTGTGGATCTTTTGCCTGGTGCTGACTGCCTACGTGGTGGTGGCGGCATCCCTGGCACGTTTCATCAAGAACAAGGATGACTTCTACGTCATGGGCCAGCAGGGCTCGACCCTGTTGATTGTCGGTACCCTGGCGGCCACTTTCCTGAGCGCCGTGACCCTGATGGGCATTGCCGGAATCTCATACAGCGAAGGGCCGCTGGTGATCGGCGCCCTGGGGTCGTTCGGTGCCTGGATCGGCACCTTGATCGCGGTGGTGTTCATCGGCCGCAAGCTCAAGGCCATGGGCTGCCGCACAATGATGGATTTCTTCGACAACCGCTTCGACAACAAATGGGTCAGTGTGGTGGCTCTGGTGCTGATGGTCATCGGCCTGCTGGGCTACGGCATCATCCAGTTGATCGGCGCCGGTCTGGTGCTGGCCGAGATCATCGATATTCCCTTTCCGGTGATCATCGTTGCCTTCACCCTGGCATTGCTGGTGTTCTGCAGCCTGTCGGGAATGTATGGCGTCGTCTATACCGACACCATGATGTTCTTCACCATGCTGGCGATCGCCTTTCTGATTGCTCCCATGCTGATCGATGATGCCGGTTTCGAGACAATGCGGGGTCTCAGCGAGAAGTTGCCCGGTTTCTGGACGCTGGGAGGGGCGAACGACCGCCCTCTGGGCTGGTCAATCTCCCAGTTTCTGGTGTGGATCCTGTTCTTCGCCTGTACGCCGGCGCTGGTGTCGCGTGTCTTTCCCGCCAAGAATGACTTCGTGATTCTCAAGGTTGCAGTCATCGGGGTCTTCTTCGCGCCGGCCATGCAATTGCTGGTCTTCCTGGCAGCAGGGGCGATGCAGGTGCTGGACCCGGGAATCGAACCGGCGGACCGTGCCATGGTGGTCGGTTTCATGGAACACACCAACCCGGCCCTTGCGGGCGTCGGACTGGCAGGGCTGATGGCTTCCATCATGTCGACGGCCTCGACGCTGTTCGTGTTGACCGGGTTTGCTCTGGCGCGGGATCTGTACGAGAAGCTGTTCGATCGCCAGGTGAGCGAACGCCGAGGCGTCATGCTGGGGAGGATCTCCCAGGCGCTGGTCGCAATCGTCGTCTGCGTGGTGGCGATCTCGCGCCCGGCGGGCATCTACTGGATCTCCATCTATGCCGGGGCGATCTTTGCCGTTGCCTGGCTGCCGACTATCGTCGCGGCCCTGAAGTGGCGTCGAATGAGCGCTCAGGCGGCACTGGCCTGCATGCTGGTCGGATCGATCAGTTTCATCGTCGTCGGTGAGCTGCAGCGCCATGACTGGATCAGCCTGCCCGCGCACGTCGACAACCTGATGATTGCTATCGTGCTCGGTACCCTTGCGTTGATCGTCGTGGGCCTGTGGTGCCGTCCCTCCGAGCACGAGGTTGCAAGCTTCGATGCCTTGCGCGCCCAGCGTCTCTCCGACTCCACTATGCGTGACTTCCTCGCCCGTGAAGGTGGTGCACGACAATTGGTGCGCGAGTATCGGCGGGTATGGGGCATCATGGTGTTGTTCGTGCTGATCGCCCTTGCCCTGTGGGGCTATCTGTTCGTCAAGTTGGGGCTCTGAGAGCGCTGGACAGGGTAGGAAGGCCGACGGAAGATGGGCGCCACGCCCATTTTCCGTCCCGGAACACCACGATGCCCGCCGAGCGATTTCCCATGCAGGATCAGTTACTGTCGATTCTCAATGCTCTGGAGGACGGGATCTTCATCACCGACCTCATGGGGCGACCGTTGTGGGTGAACCGGGCCAGTCTCGATCAACTGGAATGCAGCGAGCAGCACCTTTTCGCGAGCGATGTGTATCGCCTGGAAGAAGAAGGCGTCTTCTCGCCCTCGGTTACCCGCTTCGTCATCGATGAGCGTCGGCCAGTGAGCGTCGTGCATCGCTATCGCGGCAAGGATTATCTGGTCAATGGTCGGCTCTTCTCGCTCTATGGGAAAGAGCCGGACGCCGTGCTGGTGCAGACTCGAAATCTCGGGGAGGATGTGCTCACCACGCGTGCGCCGGATGAGACGCAGGCCCTGCTGGATTACGCGCTGCGTCAACTGCGAAAGGCTCGTCAGGAGCAGGTGCGTCCCCTCGACAAGGATGCAAGGCTCAGTCGGAGCCCCGCTTATCGGCGTTGTCTCGATCTGATCGAGCGGGCCGCCGCTACCGATACCACGGTGCTGTTGACCGGTGAGACCGGGGTGGGCAAGAGCTGGCTTGTCAGTCGTCTGCATCAGTTGAGTGCGCGGCACGAACATCCGCTGATCCACGTCAATTGCGCGGCCATTCCCGAGGCGTTGCTCGAGGCCGAGCTCTTCGGACACGTGAAGGGAGCCTTCACCGGCGCGAGTCGAGAGGGGCGGGAGGGTTACGTGGCGCTGGCAGAGGGAGGCACCCTGTTTCTCGACGAGATCGGTGATCTTCCGGCTATCCTGCAGCCCAAACTGCTGCAGTTGTTGCAGGAGCGTGTCTACCATCCCTTGGGTGGCAAGCCCACTCAGGCCGAAGTCCGGATTGTGGCCGCCACCAATGCCGACCTGGCTGAGAAAGTTCGCGAGGGCAGCTTTCGCTCCGACCTCTACTATCGGCTCAACATCATTCCCGTTCGGGTCCCACCGTTACGTGAGCGGCGCGAAGATATTCTGGCGCTGGCGCGTCATCTCATGGTGCGTGTCGGGGAGCGTCAGCAGCGGCCGATGCAACTGGATCGCAGTGCTCTGCGAGCCCTGTTGAAGTATTCCTGGCCGGGCAACGTGCGCGAGTTGGAGAACCTGCTGGAGCGCATGACGGTGGTGTGTGATGCGACGCTGATTACCGCCGACGATCTGGACCTCGAGGAATCGAACGAGCAGCCGTCGTCACCCGTGCCGGACAAGGGGCTGCCCGATGGCGAGACCTTGCCCGAACGGCTGGCTGCGCTGGAGCGACGCCTCGTTATCGAGACGCTGGAGCAAGAGGGCAGCACGCGTCGTACCGCCCGGACGCTCGGTGTTTCCCAGTCGTGGTTGATGCGGCGTATCAGACGCTATGGCATTGAACGTTAGCCGGTTTGGAGCATGACGTATCGGCCGACGGCTGCGCGCGCCGGCCGTCTCGTCTTACCCGCCCCGTGGGGCGAGCAGGATGACACCGGCGCCGGCCAGGCAGAGCGCGGCGCCGAACAGGTCCCAGCGATCGGGGAGGCGCTGTTCGACCAGCCATAGCCAGCCCAGCGAGGCGACGATGTAGATGCCGCCGTAAGCCGCGTAGGCGCGGCCGGCATAGTCGGCGTCGCTCAGGCTGAGCAGCCAGGCGAACAGGATCAGGCTGGCCACGCCGGGCAGCAACCAGAGGATGGACTTGTCGAGCCGCCACCAGGCCCAGACGCTGAAGCAACCGGCGATCTCGGCCAGGGCGGCGGCGAGGTAGATGGCCAGGGTCGTCATGGGCCTAGCTGCCTGTCGCCGTGTCCTGGCCGCAGGACATGCACTCCATGGCGATCACGAGGCGAGGCGAACCGCCACGGCGTCGAGGAAGCCCTGCATGTCGACCACGGTTTCCTTGTCCGGCTCGGTGGTCTTGCCCTTGAGGTCGCCGGTGACGATGCCGTCGCCGATGGTGTCGATCAGCGCCGCCTTGAGGCGGGTGGCGTAATCGCCGAGTTCGGCGTTGCTCTCGCGTTCCGCCAGGGTCTCCAGGGCGTTGCCCACGGCGTAGATCAGCGCGGAGGAGTTGAAGTGTGCCTCCTTGCCGTCACTCTCGAGGTACTTGAGGTAGAGGTCGTGGGCGGTGCCGTGGGGCGCCTCGAACAGCATGGTGCCGTTCTTGCTCTCGATGATCGAGCTGGCGGTGGCCAGGCTACCGCCGAGCGCGGCGGAGATGTCCGAGAAGATATCGCCGTCCAGGTTCTGCGCCGGGTAGAGGGCGTTTCTGGGCGGGTCGGTGATCATCTTGATCAGCTGGCTGGAGGGCCGCATGATCATGAACGACGGCGGCGGGGTATCGGCCTTGGCGAGTTCACGACGCGCCTCGGTGATGACGTCGCTGAACACTTCGTCGTAATCCATGTACTCGCGCTTGAGGCCGAAATAGACCTCCTTGTCCTTGCGCGAGGCGTCGCGGAACACTTGCAGCACCCAGTCCTTGATCGCCGCGCGGTCGTTGGACATCAGCAGGATGGGATCGCCCTTGTTCACGCGACGGGCGTGCTTCTCCTCGCCGTCGACCACTACCTTGAGGATGCCGTCCTCATTGGCCGGGGCGTTGTAGCTGCCGTACTGGTCTCCGCCGCCGGCGCTCATCCGCGAGATTGACACCTGGGCCTTGCGCTCGGGGATGCCGTAGCGTTTGAGTTGCTCGACCAGCTTGTAGAGCTTGCGTCCGGTGTTGTTGTCCGGCACGCCCCACAGCGCCCGTTCGGGTGGGTTGGCGACCAGCCGCGCAGCCTGGGCGTCGATCAGCTCGTAATGGTACTCGAGCCCCAGTTCCTCGGCCCTGGCCTGGTAATCGGCCCGGAAGATGTCTTCGATGGCGGCGCGCATCACGCCGTCATAGCCGGCGATCACGGTGTCCTTGAGGCCCAGGTAGATGTCGCGCTTCTCGTCGAGGGCACGCTGGAAGAAGCGGTGGGCCCAGGCCTCGACGTCCTCCAGGTCATTGGTGGCCAGCAGCCAGGGATCGCCCTTGTTGACCTCGCGGCGGTGCAGCTCGATCGGGTCGCCGCTCTGTCCGACGAACAGCAGTTTGACCACCCCGGTGGCATCGGACAGGGCGTTGTAGCTGTCCTTGGTGCCGCCGTGCTCCATGGTCTCGACCTCGATGTCGCGGCCGATCCACGCCGGCCGCTCGACCTGAAGGTTGCGGAACTCGATGTCCTCGCGGGTGATGTTGCCGCCGATGCCCTTACGGATGGCACCGTTGGGCGACTTGGTGGCCAGCGGATGGAGGCTGGCGCGATCCAGTGTCGAATGCTCGGCCAGCAGGGCATCGAGCTGTTCGCGGTTGACCGTCATGCCGGCGTTCTTGACACCCACACCATGGCGATTGAGGGCCTCGATGGCATCGGTCACCGCCTGGCCGTTGGTGGAAAGGCGGTTTTCCGCGGTCAGGTCGATCTCGACCAGATCGATGTCCAGCGGGGTGGTCACGAAGGTCTCGAGGATGCGTTCGAAGGCTACCTGGGCCATCTCGTCGCCGTGCAGGATGACAAGCGGGGAGGCCACGTTGATCTTTCTGCTCATTGCGCGTCTCGTATTGCGATGGGGGTTGGCGTCTTGCGTCAGCCGATCGGCGTGTGGGCCGGGACTTTCGTCATCCCGGCCTGGTCGTCGCGAAGCGGCGGTTCATCCACTCGGTGACGCGCCGTCGATGACAGGGCCTGGCCTGGGCCGGTGACGCCAAGTGCATTACAGGGTAGGGCGTCGGTGGCCCGCGGGCAAAGCGCGCCTCGCTTCAGTCACCCCCATTATACTCGCCATGGCCCTCGGGGTCGTCGGCCCAACGCTCATCGGGGTGCACTTCATTGGCCGGCAAGACGGGATCGTAGCCTTCGGCTCGTAACGCTTCGATGACATCCCGGGTGTGCTCGCGGCCGAGGGTCTCCAGGGTGGCCTCGACCTCGGTGGCGCGCAGCGAGAGATCGGTGAAGGTACGCTGGTGGGCGATGGTGATGACATTGGCGCGTTGCTCGGCGAGCAGGTTGGTGAGTTCGGAAAGGGCGCCGGGGACATCGGAGATGCCGACCCGCACCCGCACGATGCGGCCGGTGCGCACCAGGCCACGCTGGATCACCGACGACAGGGCCAGCATGTCGATGTTGCCACCGCACAGCACCAGCCCCACCTTGCGACCCCGGTAGCGCTCGGGTTCGGTGAGCAGGGCGGCGAGACCTGCGGCGCCGGCACCTTCGGCGACGGTCTTCTCGATTTCCAGCAGCATCAGGATGGCGCGCTCGATCTCCGGTTCGTCCACCAGGGTGATGTCGCTGACCAGCTCGCGCACCAGCTCCCGGGTCAGCTCGCCCGGCTGCTTGACGGCGATGCCTTCGGCCAGGGTGGCCAGGCCGCAATGGACCGGCTCGCCGGCCAGGGCCTGCTTCATGGCCGGAAAGCGCTGGGTCTGAACCCCCACCACCTCGATGTCGGGGCGCAGTGCCTTGGCGGCCACGGCATTGCCGCTGATCAGGCCGCCGCCACCGATCGGGACCACCAGGCTGTCCAGGTCGGGCACGTCCTCGAGCATTTCCAGGGCGATGGTGCCCTGGCCGGCGATGATGTGTTCGTCATCGTAGGGGTGGACGAAGACCAGGTCGCGTTCTGTGGCCAGGCGTTGCGCATAAGCGCCGGCGTCGTCGACGCCATTGCCTTCCAGATGGACTTCGGCACCGAAGTTGCGGGTATTGCGGACCTTGAGGTTGGGCGTGTGGCGCGGCATGACGATGGTGGCGTGGATGCCCAGTCGAGCGGCGTGATAGGCCACCGCCTGGGCGTGATTACCCGCCGACATCGCAATGACGCCCCGGCGACGCTCGTCCTCGGAGAGCTGCAGCAGGCGATTCAGGGCGCCGCGTTCCTTGAAGGCGGCGGTGAACTGGTGATTCTCGAACTTGATGTAGAGCTCGCAGCCGGTCAGCTTCGAGAGAGTGGCCGAGTGCAGGCAGGGCGTGCGTACGAGGTGCTCCTGGGTGCGCTCGGCGGCGCGTTGGACGTCATCCAGATTGACGGTCATGCGGTGGGTTCTCCAGATAGTCGGTCATGGCGTCGGGGTTTCATCAGGCATCCTTTCAGCGGGCATCGGGGGCCTCGCTGTCGAGGTGGCGCACATGGTGGGCCAGTTCGGCGACATGCGCGTCTTTTACGTCGAGCGCGCGCAGGGCCTCGTCCAGATTCAGCAGGTAGTCGCGATTGGGGCCGCTGGGCCCGCGTGCCGCGGCGATCTGCCGGGCGATCGCTTCCGCCGGCGCCTCGCCGAGATAGGCGGCGTTGTCCTCGGTGGCGATATAGACCAGCCCCTGGGCCGTGTCGCCGTCCGCGAAGCGCAGGGTGACGACCTCACGCAGATAGCCGTTCTTCTCGCGGACATCGAGAGGACCGAGGATGTCCGGCGTGATGCGGTAGGCCATGCCATGACAGATGGCGCCGGAGGCGGGCAGCAGGGTCGCGACCCGACCCGGTGCCGTCGGCGTGCCACGATGATCGTGGGAGCCCTGCCAGAAACGTCGCGTCCAGCCCCGAATGTGGGCCGGGCGGCGTTCCAGGTAGTCGAAGCCGGCCTTCCAGATCAACGAGCCGTAGCCGAACAGCCAGATGGATTCGTGATCGTTGAAGTGGGTCATGCGTCGGTTCTGCTGGGTGGTGTCGAGAGCCATGTCGAGTGTCGCGTCGATGCCGGAGAGGCGTGCCCAACATGTTGGACACGATGGGAGTCCATCATGCGATGTTCATGAGCACTTGTCGAAAGAGAAACATAAGGTATTCAATAAACCGGATTTATTGTATACAAAAATGGAAAGCGTAGAATGAAGAAGGTTCGGTGATGATACCGACCACGACATGACAATCATGACAATGGGGGAGAGACGATGAGCTTTCAGGTTTACTTGTCCGGCGAGATTCATACCGACTGGCGTGACGAGATTCGTCGCGGTGTCGAGGCGGCCGGGCTGGATGTGGTGCTGACCTCGCCGGTGACCAACCATGACGCCAGCGATGCTGCCGGCGACCATCTCGGCGAGGAGCGCGAGGGGTTCTGGCGCGATCACCGCTCCTCCAAGGTCAACGCCATTCGTACCCGCACGTTGATCGCCGCCAGCGACCTGGTCGTGGTGCGCTTCGGTGACAAGTACAAGCAGTGGAACGCCGCCTTCGATGCCGGCTACTGCGCGGCACTGGGCAAGCCCTATGTGACCCTGCACAGCGAAGAGATCGTTCACCCGCTCAAGGAAGTCGACGCCGAGGCCATGGCCTGGGCCCGCTCGACGGACCAGGTGGTGAAGATCCTCGAGCACGTGCTGCGCCAGGCCTGAGCGATCGGCATCGGGGCCGGCGCTATGCGTCGTTCCGGGGGGCCGGGAAGCGTACATCGAAGCCCCGGGCATCGAGTTGTCGGATCTCCTCGGGACGTCCCTGCTCGTCCAGCACGACCAGGCCGATGCCGGTGCCGTTCCACAGGCGTTCGCCGGCCTCGGCGCGATCCGGGTCGCGAGGTCGGATACGCATGGGCCGCCGCTTGGTGAACCAGTTGAGCGGCGAACGTGGTGCGTAGAGCCAGCGGTTGGCCCGGTCGAAGACGTCCAGCAGGGTATCGGGGAAGGTGTTCTTCACGCCGCTGGAGGTGATCTGCCAGATCTTCGAGCCCTGCCGGCGATGGCGAAGCTCGATATCATAGGCGAAGGAGTAGTGCACATCGCCCGAGAGAACCACGTAGTGGCCGGGAGTGCGCGAGTGGCGGAAGATGTTGAGCATCACGCTGGCCGCGCCGCGATGGGCCATCCAGTTCTCGGCGTCCACCAGTAGCGGTTTGCCGGCCAGGGTGAAGAGTTTCTGGACGACCTCGATGAGCTTGACGCCGAACATCGGTGTCGGCGAGACGATCACCACCGAGGGGGCGTCGAGCATCTGCTGTTGCAGCTCGGAGAGCGCCTCCCAGTCCATGAGCCCGGAGGGGCGTCCGAGTTTTCGCTCGCTGCGCCAACGGCGGGTACGGGTATCCAGCACCAACAGCGTCGGGGTGCCGGGGACCTGGTATTCCCAGCCCTCGAAGCGTTTCAGGTCGTGCAGGAAGGCGTCGTGGAGCTCGGCGGGCAGCCAGCCATCTTCTCGTGCGGCGGTCTCGAGCAGTGTCGCGGCGGCTTCCATGGGCTCGGCCAGACGGTCCGAGTCATTGCCCCAGCCCTGGCAGAGCAGATAGCCCATCAAGGCGTTGCCAATGATGCGTCGCGAGAAGGGATGCCCGTAGGCGGTCTCTTCCCAGGCGGCGGTCAGGTTCCAGTCGTCGGTGACGTCATGATCGTCGAAGATCATCAGGCTCGGCAGGTGGGCCATCAGGCGTGCCACGGCAGGCAAGTCGTCGACGAACCCTTCGATGATGCCCCGCTCTGCCTCGAACGTCTCGACATTGGCCTCGTCGAGGGAGGGGCGCGTCATCTCCACCAGGCGCCAGGGCGTGGGCGACCAGGCCAGCAGGTACATGGCGATGATCTCGCCGAAGCTGATCAGATGGTTGTAGGCATTGGCCGAGGTGAAGATCGGCTTTTTCGCGCCGCCGAAGAAGCGCTTGCGCAGCTCGTTGCTTTCGGTGATATCCGGCAGCAGGGCGTCGCGATGGTAATAGGAGGCCTCGCTGGTATAGAGGGCCCGACTATCGGCCACGGTGGCGCCTTCGAGGGGTTCGTCGAACAACCCCAGGCGCTGGATCAACTGGTGAATCGCCACGAGCATGGGGCCGGCCACATCGTCGGCATAGACCTGGTCGCCGGTCATCAGCAACCAGGCGGGCCATTGCCGGGTGTCATCACGTCGTTCGGCGAGCCAGGCGTCGGCGCGGGCCAAGCCGTCCGGGCCATCGTGATGCGGGCGGCGACAGGAGCCGTGGAGCAGCCGGCGCTGGGTGGAGGCGAGCACGAAGCCGGGGCGCCGGGCGCCTTCGTGGAGCAGGTGGGGCGCCCAGTCGGCGATGCCGCCCTCGTCGGCGAGGCGCAGATCGTAATCGATGCGCACGTCCTGTGGCAGCGGGGTGCCCAGTGAGACGTCGATCAGATGCAGATAGGCATGGCGCCCCAGCGGCAGACAGCGCACTCGCTTGTCGTTGAGGGCGAGGCGACGCGGGGGCTGGCCCTCGGGCTGCAGGATCAACTGCAGCTCGAGAGGACGGCTGCCGACCAGCCAGAACAGCAGTCGCTCGCTCGACAGGCGTCTCAGCAGAGGGCCGGCCAGTACGGAAGGCAGGGGCTGGGATGCGTCTCCCGCTGTGGTCATGTCGATTCCCTTCTTGCCATGGGCGCCGCTCGGTCGTGACCGGGGCCTGTTGATCCATGACAAGCATACCACTCCGGCAAGGTATCGCGAGGGGCACGCTCGCCGGGAGGCGTCGCTGACTACCAGTAGCGGGGATAGCGTCGGTGGCGAGCCAGATTGTTGACCAGAATGGCGACGATCAACATGATCGCGCAGCCCAGGCCCACCGGCATCAGCGGAAACCACCAGCTCAGGGCATGGATGTCCGGGCCACCGATGACCGCGATCAAGGCCGCGGCGGCACCGGGTGGATGCACGGTATGGGTGAGTTGCATCACCAGGACCGACAGCGAGACGGCCAGCGCCACGGCCAGGGCCGTGGCGCCGAGCCACTCGAAGCAGGCGACGCCGACCATCGCGGAGAGAAGGCTGCCGAGCAAGACGTTGCGGGGCTGAGCAAAGGGGCTCTCCGGTGCGGCATATATCAGGACGGAGGTCGCACCAAACGAGCCGACGACGAGCAACTGGTCGGTCAGCCAGCGTTCCCCCAGCAGGGTGACGGCGCTCATGCCGATGAAGGCCCCAAGCCAGGACCAGGCGGCATCCTGCCAGTCGATATCATGTCGGGACGCGCGGGAACCACGCATCTTGGTCAGATACGATTTCATTATGCAAAAAAAGGTTTCACGATCGAGGGCGGGTGATTCTGCCAGGCAGGGTATCCTGTGGCAACGCATGTTGGGTCATGTGCTTAGGAAACACTGCTTAAATGCCTGCGCATGCAAATCGCTTCGCTATAGCCGCCATCCCTGGCGGCTACCCTGCGGGCCCGCCTAAAGGCGGTTCAAATTCGCTCCCGGCGAATTTGTACGCGGTGCTCGGAAGCTCGCCTAACCTCTCGTTATGTCTCGCTTTCTGTGCTCCGGGCGCCTCGCGTGACCCACATGGATGTGGGAAATGCGATGGCCCGTCGGGAACGGGCCTAGCCTTCACTATGCTCGGCGATTTATTCAGCGCTTCCCTTATGCAACGGGTTCCGAGCATTCACCAGGGGCGATCGGACAGCCAGACCCTGACCGCCAGGCCGCCCAGGTCGGCGTGTTCGAGTGCCAGGGTGCCATCATGCAGGGTGACCAGGTCGTTGACGATGGCCAGCCCAAGCCCGCTGCCTTCCTCATGGCATTGATGTTCATGCCTTCCATACCGATCAGTTCTCCATCGCCGGCATCGAACTCGAATTTCACTACCTGACCCTGGGGACCCAGCATCTCGATTTCGTAGAGCGGCGGGCCGTCGTCACGTTCGAGCTTGACTTCCGGCAGCTCGACCAGCTCGTCGCGACGCACGTCGTCGTGGAGGTCTCGCCAGTGCTTGTCGCCCAGTCCCGGCGGCGAGAGCGCGACGAGCAGCAGGACGCCGCATGCCGTGCAGCAGAGGTGGTGCCACGGTCACATCGAGATCGAGGGTCGCGGGCAGAACGGTCGCGAACTCGAGATCACCACACGCCTGGGGCAGGACGGTGTCGTCGCGGTGGAGCGCGACTGAACCTCTGCTTTACCTCACGCTCTCTCGCTCTCGACGGCAGGCTTCCAGCCTGCCGTTATTCCGTGCGATGGCCCATTGTCCTGCTATACCAGCTTGCTCTGACGAAGCTGCCATTCGACAAGCGGCGGAGCGAAGCTGTCGGGGTCGGCCTGGTCCCAGTAATCGCGAAAGACCGGGTGAAGCGATGCACCGCCCGTGAGCAAGGCGTTCGGTGGCACAAAGTCGAACAAGGTGGCAAGGCTGCGCACCTCGTGGCGGGAGATGCGTCGAATCACGTGCTCCGGACCGAGTTCTCCAGGATGGTCGAGACCGGCGGCAGCCAGCATCTCGGCCAGTGCCTTCAGGGTGTTGGCGTGGAAACGATGCACCCGCTCGGCCTTGAGGGGCACGTCCAGTCGGCTGCCGCGCCGGGGATTCTGGGTCGCCACGCCGCTTGGGCAGCGGTCGGTGTGGCAGCTCTGGGCCTGAATGCACCCCAGGGCAAACATATAGCCTCGCGCGGCGTTGCACCAGTCGGCGCCGAGCGCCATGGTGCGGGCGATGTCGAAGGCGCTGGTGACCTTGCCGGCGGCCCCCACGCGAACCACGTCGCGCAAGCCGGCGCCGACCAGGGTGTTGTGGACCAGCAGCAGCGCCTCGGTGAGCGGCATGCCGAGGCGGTTGACGAATTCCAGCGGTGCCGCGCCGGTGCCGCCCTGGCCGCCATCCACCACCACGAAATCCGGATGGTCGCCTTCCTCGCGCATGGCCTTGACCATGGCAAACCACTCCCAGGGGTGGCCGATGGCCAGCTTGATGCCGACCGGTTTGCCGCCGGACAGGTCGCGCAACTGCCGGATGAAAGCAATCATCTCGCGTGGTGTGGCGAAAGCGCTGTGGGCCGCCGGTGATATCACGTCCTGGCCTGCCGGCACGCCACGAGCTGCAGCGATCTCGGGCGTCACCTTGGGACCGGGCAATACGCCTCCATGGCCGGGCTTGGCGCCCTGGGAAAGCTTGATCTCGATCATCTTCACCGCCTCGAGACTGGCGGTTTCGGCGAATGGCTCGGGATCGAAGCGGCCCTCGGCGTCGCGGCACCCGAAGTAGCCGGAACCGAGCTCCCAGACGAGATCGCCGCCCTGGCGATGATAGGACGATAGACCGCCTTCGCCGGTGTCGTGGTAGAAACCACCTTCCCTGGCCCCTTCATTCAAGGCGCGAATGGCGTTGGCCGACAGTGCGCCGAAGCTCATCGCCGAGATATTGAAGACACTGGCCGAGTAGGGACGGGGTCGACCGGCACCGATGACGACCCGGAAATCATGATTCTCGATGCGTTTCGGCGCCAGGGAATGGTTCATCCATTCGTAGCCGGGGGCCTGCATGTCGCGTTGTGATCCGAACGGCTGCTTGTCGATGGTGTCCTTGGCGCGGCAGTAGACCAGGCTGCGTTGTTCCCGGGAAAAAGGGCGTTCCTCGGTGTCCGACTGAATGAAGTACTGGCGGATCTCGGGGCCGATGGATTCCAGCAGGTAACGCAGATGGGCCAGGATGGGATAATTGCGGCTGACGGTGTGGTGGTGCTGTAGCAGGTCGTATGTGCCCAGGGCGACCAGCAGGCCGAAGGCCAGAATGCCCAGGATCCAGGACCAGGCGGGAACAAGGGCCAGGCCCAGCAGGCAGGCGATGAGGCCGGCAAGGCTGATGGCATAAGCGCCGTAGCGGCTCGGTAGGCGGTACATGGGCAGGCTCTTCTTGCGATGAGGATTCGGCCATTGCATGTCGCGGAAGGTCGACTGTCAATTCGCGCTGGCGGACGCTAGCGTGTCAGGCATCGTCTTGTCAGATGTGCTGGAGGCAGGCCATGACGCAGCGCCACCGTTTCGACACCATCATCGTCGGCGCCGGCACCGCCGGCTGCTTGCTCGCCAAGCGCCTGACGGAGGATGGCGAGAGACGCGTGCTGCTGATCGAGGCAGGAGGGCGCGACCTGCATCCCTGGATTCACATTCCCGTCGGTTATCTTTACTGCATCGACAACCCTCGCACCGACTGGTGCTTTCGAACCGAACCCTCGCCGGGTCTCAACGGTCGGCGGCTGGTCTATCCGCGTGGCAAGACGCTCGGTGGCTGCTCCAGCATCAATGGCATGATCTACATGCGTGGCCAGGCACGGGATTACGACCACTGGGCAGATGTGACCGGCGATGATGCCTGGCGCTGGGCGAACTGCCTGCCCGATTTCATGCGTCACGAGGATCACCACCGTCTCGATGACGAGACCGGCGTCGATGCCGCGCATCGTGACTTTCATGGCCATGGCGGCGAATGGCGGGTGGAGCGTCAGCGGCTTCGCTGGGAGGTACTCGAGGACTTTGCCCTGGCCGCCGAGCAGGCGGGTATCCCCCGGGTCGATGACTTCAATCGCGGCGACAACGAGGGGGTGGATTATTTCGAGGTCAACCAGCGTGGTGGTTGGCGATGGAACACTGCCAAGGCGTTCCTGCGTGGCATCGAAGGGCGCGACAACCTGACCCTCTGGCACTCGAGCCAGGTGCAGTGCCTGGGCTTCGACGAGGAGGCGTCGGGGCGACCCCGTTGCGCCGGCGTGCGGGTGAAGCGGGGCGGTGAAATCGTCGAGGTGCAGGCCGCCCGGGATGTGGTGCTGTGCGCCGGCGCCATCGGCTCGCCGCAGTTGCTTCAGTTGTCCGGTATCGGCCCGGCCGGGCTGCTCGCCGAGCACGACATTCCCCTGGTCGCCGACCTGCCGGGCGTGGGCGAAAACCTGCAGGATCACTTGCAACTACGCTCGATATATCGCGTCGACGGCGCCGATACCCTGAATACCCGCGCCGGTTCCTGGTTCGGCAAGACACGCATCGGCCTGGAATACCTGTTGCGGCGCTCCGGCCCCATGAGCATGGCACCCTCCCAGCTCGGTGCCTTCACGCGCAGCGACCCGGACCGGCCTCATGCCAATCTCGAATACCATGTGCAGCCGTTGAGCCTGGAGGCGTTCGGGCAACCGTTGCACGACTTCCCGGCGATTACCGCCAGCGTGTGCAACCTCAATCCGACCAGCCGGGGCAGGGTGCGGATTGCCGGTCGGGACCCGTCCCTGGCACCGCTCATCTCGCCCAATTACCTGGATACCGAGGAGGACCGACGGGTCGCGGCAGACTCGCTGCGGGTCACCCGGCGCATCATCGCCCAACCGGCCCTTGCCGGGTATCGGCCGGAGGAGGTCAAGCCGGGCGCGCGCTACCAGACCGATGAGGAACTGGCGCGCCTGGCCGGCGATATCGGCACTACCATCTTCCACCCCGTGGGGACGGCCGCCATGGGCGCTGCCGATGACCCTCTGGCGGTGGTCGACTCGCGCCTCAGAGTGCGTGGTGTCTCGGGGCTGAGGGTGGTGGATGCCAGCGTGATGCCGACCATCACCAGCGGCAACACCAATTCGCCGACCCTGATGATCGCCGAGAAAGCGGCCAGCTGGATGCTGGCCGAAACGTCATGATCTCGTCATATATGACAAATAGTGTTTGACCTGCGCCTCTCGCTGGCGCATGCTAGCTCGCAGTAGGTTGGCAAGTCGAACATCGCAAGTGGTCATCGAAACGCTCAGGCATCGATTTCCCGGTGAAACGTTTCTTGTTTTACCCACTGCTACTCGGGTATTTCCCGGCAAATCAATGCTATTCGAGGAATTCGAAAAATGGCTACCGGTACTGTCAAGTGGTTCAACGACACCAAGGGCTTTGGCTTCATCTCTCCGGACGACAACGGTGACGACCTGTTCGCTCACTTCTCCGAGATTCAAGCCGAAGGCTTCAAGTCTCTGCAGGATGGCCAGAAGGTCTCCTTCGACGTCACTCAGGGCAAGAAAGGCCTGCAGGCGTCCAACATCAAGGTCGTCGACTGATCGTCGATTGTCCTGATGCAGGATAGACCACCGATCGGGTGGTCGATTGGCGGGGCCCGCGAAAGCGGGCCCCGCTTGCGTTGTGCGGGAAGAAATGTTGCCCGGCGCTAGTGTCCTGTTTCGGAGGTTCGTTGAAGAGGTGGCGAGCGCATTGGGTCGCCAGGCAAGGCGCCGCGACGAGGCATAGCAGCGCTATGGCGAGGAGTGGCAACACGGCATGGCGGCTCAAGGGGCCGCCAGAATTCTACAGTCAACCTCTGATACAGGACACTAGGCCGCGATTTCTTCGGCGCCGCCGTTGCGCTAGGGTGTGGCTTTTGTCTGTGGAGATGATGTCGCCATGAGCGCACCCGACGAGTTGATCATCGAACCGGCCAACGGCAAGGTCGCCGATGCCTGCGTGTTCATCCTGCATGGCCTGGGCGCCGACGGCCACGACTTCGAGCCCCTGGTGCCGGCCCTGGCACTGCCTGCCGATGCCGGCGTGCGCTTCATTCTGCCCCATGCGCCGCGTCTGCCGGTGACCGTCAATGGCGGCATGGTGATGCCCGCCTGGTATGACATCACCGAAATGAGCCTGGACCGCAAGGTCGACGAGGCGCAGCTCAAGGCCTCGGCCGAACGCCTCCAGGGCTTGATTCAGGAGCAGATCGACCACGGCATCGCCCCCGAGCGTATCATCATCGCCGGCTTCTCCCAGGGGGGCGCCGTGGCCTATGAAGCTGCCTTGAGCTTCCCTCGACGCCTGGGCGGGTTGCTGGCCATGTCGACCTATCTCGCCACCGCCGACAGCCTCGAGTACGCCGAGGCCAACCGAGACCTGCCCATCGAGGTGCATCACGGCAACGTCGACCCCGTGGTACCCGAGTCGCTGGGGCGTGCCGCCCACGACCGCCTGCAGAACATGGGCTACCCGATCGAGTATCGGCAATACCCCATGGCCCACGCCGTCTGCCCTCAACAGGTCGCCGATATCGGCCGCTGGTTGTCCGCCCGGCTCGGAGGGTGAGGGTGGACCGGTTGTTGGCGATCACCTCCCGGCCGGGTATGGTCCATGAAGGGTAGTGGTCGCTGCACGCCAGGGTTGGCATGCAGGGTCAGCGTGAGCTGGAAATTGGTGAAAACCGGCAAAGAGGAGACGCCCATGGCGTTATCGGAAGATTTACGGTTACCCGTGGCCTGCCCGAATTGCGGCAGTCATCTGATGCGAGCCCCCGGCACCAGGAATCCTGATGACAAGGTGCATTGTGCGTCCTGTCAGCGTTTCGTCTGCCTCTATCACGAGGCCTGCAAGGTATTGAGGCAGGGGCCGGGCAGCGACAGCGAGGCGTTGATCGAGAAGGCGGTGAACCGCGGTGCCTGAGGGCTCCCTCGGGTTTTCCTTGAAGATAATGAAGGACCGGCGACATTGAACTGACCCCCCAATAGTTGGACGGTTCATTCAGCCGGCGCTCAAGGCCTGAGCCCTGTATTTTACGGGACTCAGGCCTTTTTAGTTTCAGCTCGATGGCCGTATCGCGCTTAGAGCAGTTCCTCGCCGGCGAGAGCCAGGCGCGAGCGTTCGACGCTCATCAGGGTCACGTGGCCTGCGTGGGCCCAGTCTCGGAAGTGTTGCACCACGGCGGCCATGCCGCAGGTGTTGGCGGTGAGATAGGGCGTATCGATCTGCCCCACGTTGCCCAGGCAGACGATCTTGGTGTTGCGTCCGGCGCGGGTGATCAGTGACTTGAGCTGTTTGGGCGTGAAGTTCTGGGCCTCGTCGATGATCAGGAAGGTGTCGTTGAGGGTTCGGCCACGCATGAACCCCGGGGCGCGGATCTGTACCCGAGAGCCGAGCAGCTGGCGGGTGGCTTCCTGGTTCCAGGTGGTGCTGCCGTCGTGCTCATCGCGCAGCAGGTTGTCCATGTTGTCGTGAAAGGCACCCATCCAGGGTGACATCTTCTCTTCCTCTGTACCGGGCAGGTAACCAATGTCCTCGCTCATCGAGATGGGGGCCCGGGTGAAGACCACCCGCTCGAAGCGCTTGGTGTCCAGCGTCTGCTGGAAGGCGGCGGCGAGCGTCATGAAGGTCTTGCCGGTGCCGGCGCTGCCGGCGATGGTGACCAGGTCGATATCGTCGTCCATCAACAGGTTGAGCGTGAAGTTCTGGCGACTGTCGTGAGCGTGGACGCCCCATACGCTGGCGCCGTGACGATAGTCGGTGAGCAGCTCGAGCTGGGCGTGTCGAGGGCTCACCTCGCGCACCACGGCTTCGAAGCTGGCGCCGTTGTCGTTGTCCGACACCAGCATGCCCAGGTGCCAGTCTTCCGGTATCTCGCCGTTGAGGCGATAGACCACCCGGTCGTCCTCGCGGTCTACCTTGACGTCGGCACGCAGGCCTTCCCACAGGCCGCTGCCGTCGTGACCGGCGTCGGGATAGATGCGGGCGCCGCCGATCATGGCGTCGCTGTCGTCGAAGGCGCGATCGGTGAGGTAATCCTCCACGGGCACGCCGAGTGCCGCCGCCTTGACCCTCAGGTTGATGTCCTTGGTCACCAGCACGACCGAGGCATCGGGGCGTTCGTCACGCAGCCGGCAGGTCTCGGTGAGCAAGCGATTGTCGGGGCTGTCCTCGAGCGGGTCGAGGGGCTTGAGGTCGTTGTAGCAGAGCAGGCGCAGGCGGCCTTCGGTGCCGGTGAGGCGGGGAATGGGAATGCCGTCGCGAATCTGGCCGATATCGACGTTGGCGGTGAGGTCGGACAGGGTACGGCTGACTTGCCGGGCGGTGCGAGCGATCTCGCGGATGCCGTTCTTGTGCTTGTCGAGTTCCTCGAGCACGGTCATCGGGATCACCACTTCGTGCTCATCGAACTGGTAGAGGGCGGCGGGGTCGTGGATCAGGACATTGGTGTCCAGCACGTAAAGCCGGGTGGCTTTCTTGTCGATGCGTACCATCGCGCAGCTCTCCTGATTGTCACCGGATCGGCGTCACCATCATGACGCCTCGATGTCGACACTGTCAGCGCGAAATGTCAGGTCTGTGACAGGGCGCGACGTGTCTCCCTGATGGCGTGGCGTTTCCTCCTGTCGAATTGGACATTGAATGATGCCGAGGGTGCGATGTCGGCATTGTCGTCAGTGCTTTCTCAGCATGGACCATATCGTCAAGTCTGCAAGTAGACGAGCCTCACGGCCGCGTCAACGAAACGGGCCCCGCCTGCCGGCGGGGCCCGTGGTGTCAGCCTTGCACCATGACGCGTCCGTCGTGCAGGACGATCCGCCAGGTACGCAGTTTGACCTGCTCGTCTTCCACGCATTGTCCATCGCTCAACCTGAAATGCTGCTTGTAGAGCGGCGAGGCCACGACAGGCTCGCCCGCCACGTCGCCGACGATGCCCCGGGCGATGACATTGGCGCCGGAGAAGGGGTCGTGATGGTCGATGGCATAGAGCGCCGGTTCGTGGCCGGGCAGGTAGAAGATCGCTATCTGGACGGGGCCATCGTCGGTCTCGAGCCGGGCGGCGATGCCGGAGTGGGCGACCAGGTCCTCACTGGTGCACAGGGGCTGCCAGGTGTCGGGCATGGTCAGGTCTTCTGCGGTGGCGGTGGTCATGGGAAAGTTCCTCTTGTTTAGCGTTCACCAGGGAGCTTGATTGGGGCCATTTCCTTTATGCAGGCCTGAGTTGGCCGCGCTCCTCGGTCACGATAATGTCCGGATCCGGCCGCTCGTCGTTGACGAAGCTGCGGAAGCGCTTGAGCTTGTCGGGATCGGAGAGGACGCCGGCCCACTCGCACTCGTAGTTGTCGATCACCGTCTGCATCTGGCGCTCGAGCTCGTCGCCGAGTCCCAGGCTGTCGTCGATCACGACCTCCTTGAGATAGTCGAGCCCACCCTCCAGGTTCTCGCGCCACACCGAGGTGCGTTGCAGCCGGTCGGCGGTGCGCACGTAGAACATCAGGAAGCGGTCGATATAACGGATCAGGGTGTCGTCATCGAGATCGGTGGCGAACAGCTCGGCATGGCGAGGACGCATGCCGCCGTTGCCGCAGACGTAGAGATTCCAGCCGTGCTCGGTGGCGATCACACCGACATCCTTGCTCTGTGCCTCGGCGCACTCCCGGGTGCAGCCGGAGACGGCGAACTTGAGCTTGTGCGGCGAGCGCAGCCCCTTGTAGCGATTCTCGAGATGGATCGCCATGCCCACGCTGTCCTGTACGCCGTAGCGGCACCAGGTGCTGCCGACGCAGGATTTCACCGTGCGGGTGGCCTTGCCGTAGGCATGGCCGGTCTCGAAGCCGGCCTCGATCAGCTCGGCCCAGATGTCGGGCAACTGTTCGAGACGGGCGCCGAAGAGGTCGACGCGCTGGCCGCCGGTGATCTTGGTGTAGAGGCCATATTTCTCGCCGACCTCGCCCAGCACGCGCAGCCGGGTCGGGGTGATCTCGCCGCCGGGAATGCGCGGCACCACCGAATAGGTGCCGTTCTTCTGCATGTTGGCCATGAAGGTGTCATTGGTGTCCTGCAAGGGCACGTGGGCGGCATCGGTGATCGGCTCGTTGAAGCAGGAGGCCAGGATCGAGGCCACGGCCGGCTTGCAGATATCACAGCCCAGGCCATGGCCGTGTTTTTCGATCAGCTCGCCGAAGGTCTTGATCCCCTCGACCCGCACGATCGAATACAGCGCCTGGCGAGTATGGGCGAAGTGTTCGCAGATCGATTGATCGACCTCGACACCGCGCGCCTCCAGCTCGCTGTCGACCACGCTCTTGAGCAGTGCCGCACAGCCGCCGCACCCGGTACTCGCCCTGGTGGCGCCCTTGACCGCGCCGAGATCGTCGCATCCGGCGTCGATGGCCTCGCAGATTGCGCCCTTGGTGACGTTATGGCAGGAACAGATCGAGGCCGTCTCGGGCAGGGCGTCGGGCCCCAGGGTCGGGGCGCCCTCGACGCCGGGCAGGATCAGCGAGGCCGGATCCTCCGGCAGTTCCAGGCCATTGGCGTAGTACTGCATCAGGGTGTCGTAGGTGGCGTTGTCGCCCACCAGCATGGCGCCGAGCAGCTTCCTGCCATCGCTGGAGACGACCATCTTGCGGTATTCCTGCTTGAGCTGGTCGAAGTATCGGAACTGGCGGGCGCCCGGCGAGCGGTCGCCATGGGCGTCGCCGATGGCCCCGACGTCGACGCCGAGCAGCTTCAGCTTGGTGCTCATGTCGGCGCCTTCGAAGGTCAGGCCGCCGCCGCACAGGGTGTCGGCGGCGGCCTTGGCCATCTGGTAGCCCGGCGCCACCAGGCCGAAGATACTGCCTTGCCAGAGCGCGACCTCGCCGACGGCGAGAATCGCCGGATCACTGGTCAGGCAGCGGTCATCGATGACCACGCCGCCGCGTTCGCCCATCTCCAGGTCGGCATCGCGGGCCAGTTCGTCCCTCGGCCGGATGCCCGCCGAGAAGACGATCAGGTCGGTCTCCAGCAGTTTGTCGTCCTGGAAGACCATGCGGTGGCGGCCGGTGTCGCCATCCTCGATGTACTGGGTCGCCCGGTCGGTCAGGACCTGCACGCCCAGTGCCTCGATCTTCTCGCGCAGCAGCTCGCCGCCTTCGGTATCGACCTGCATCGGCATCAGGCGCGGGGCGAACTCCACCACGGCGGTGTCCAGCTCGAGCCCGCGCAGGGCGTTGGCTGCTTCCAGGCCCAGCAGGCCGCCGCCGACCACCACCCCGGTGGTGGCCGAACGGGCCACCTCACGGATGGCGTCGAGATCGTCCAGGGTACGGTAGACTAGGCAGCCGTCCCGGTCGCCGCCGGGGATCGGCGGCACGAAGGGGTAGGAGCCGGTGGCCAGGACCAGGCGATCGAAGGCATAACGCCCCCGGGGCGTGATCAGCTCGCGGGCGTCGCGGTCGATGGCGGTGACCGCCTCGTTCAGATGCAGTTCGATCCCGTGTGCCTCGTAGTAGTCGGCGGTCGAAAGCGCGAGGTCATCGGCGTCGCGACCACTGAAGTACTCGGAGAGGTGCACTCGGTCGTAGGCCAGGTGACGTTCTTCGCCGAACACGCGGATGCGGTAGTGCCGATGGGCGTCGCGTTCGACGAGTTGCTCGACGAGGTGATGGCCGACCATGCCGTTGCCGACGATGATCAGGTCCTGGGGAGCGGAGTTCGATGCCTTCATGCGGCCTCCTGGTCGATAGTGTCGGTGGCTGAGGTAGTGGCCGGGGCGGCGTCTGAGGCGTCGTCGAGCAGGGTCTCGGTATCGGCCTGGCCGAGCAGCAGTGCGCGACGCGCGGCGCCGAAGCGTGTGCCATCCCGGGACTGGTCGAACAGCCAGGGTCCCATGGCGGTATCGCCATAGAGCACGGCACTGTCGACACGGCCGTCACGCAGCAACAGGCGGCGATATTCGCCCTGCTCGGGATCGTGATAGGTGAGGACGTCGTGGTCCGGCGTCGCCTCGATGGGACCGAAGGCGTACAGCGACACGCCGCTGATCTTGAGCTTGGTGGCGGTCGGATGGTCCCGGTAGCCGGGCGTGTCCTCGCCGGTCAGCCGGGCGGCGAGCACCTCGACCTGCTGCCATATCGGTTCCACCAGTCCGAAGGTGCTCGACCCGAACTGGCAACACTCGCCCAGGGCATGGATGGCGGGATCCGAGGTGGTCAGCCGTTCGTCGACGCGAATGGCACGATCGCAGTCGAGGCCGGCGGCGCGGCCCGGTTCGACGTTGGGCGTGATGCCGGTGGCGATCACCACATGATCGGCGGCCAATCGGCTGCCGTCGGCGAGATGCACCGCGCACACCCGCCCATGACCGTTATCTTCCAGCTCGCTCAAGTGGCCGTCGGTGATGATCTCCAGGCCTCTCGCCTCGAGCTCGCCGCGCAGCAGTCCGGCAGCGGTGACGTCGAGCTGGCGGTTCATCAGACAAGTACTGCGCTGGATCACCCGGACCCGCATGCCTCGCTTGCGGAGTCCCTCGGCGGCTTCCAGGCCGAGTAGGCCACCGCCGATCACCACGGCGCGCCCGCCGTGTCGAGTGGCCCGGGTCAGAGTCTCGGCGTCGCCCAGATCACGGAAGCCATGCACACCTTCGAGGGCTACGCCGGGGACCGGCGGCATTGCGGAACGCGAGCCGGTGGCCAGCACCAGGCGATCGTAGCCGAGGGTCGCGCCCCGGTCGGTGGTGACCCGGCGTGCATCGCGGTCGATGCTGGTGACGCGTTCGCCGAGCCGGGTCTCGATGTGCGTGTCGGTCGGGGTATACCCGGGCAATCGCAGGGCGTCGCGTTCCATCTCGCCGGCCAGCCAGGGCGACAGCAGAATACGGTTGTAGGCGGCGCTGGTTTCCTCGCCGATGACGGTGATTCGGCGCGGTGGTCGAGGCTTGCTGCACAGTGTCGCGACCAGGCGATGGGCGGCCATGCCGTTGCCGACGATCACCAGGTGATCGATGGGGGCCCGGTCGTCGGGGCGTGTGAGGGCATCGGGTCGCATATCGCAACCTCCTGAAAACGCAAAAGACGTCCCTACGCTCCCGGCATCGGGGGCGCTGAGACGTCTTTGTCCGAAAGCATGAGGCGATCGCCGTTGACCGCCGGGGCCGGTGCGGGTCGGGACCCGCGTATCGGCGCTGTTCACCCGGAAAGGTTCAAGTTCTACGCCATCTTCATGGTGGATATTTAAAAATCAGTAAGTTACAGATCTTTTCGTGGGTCACGGTCTGCGCCATGTCCTGCTGCGTGCACGTCATTGGTGCGTGGCGGCATCGAAATGCGCGGGGCTGTAGCAGGTCGACAGGGTGCGCATGTCCAGTACGCGACCGCTCTCGCGCATGTGCTGGTCGAGGTGCTCGGCGACATGGGACATGATCTCGGCGGTCGGGCGTGGATCGCCGACCAGACACTGCCAGGCCGGTGGAGCATCGGGCGCCAGGCTTTCGAGATGCTCGATGCTGCGATCCAGGTAGGGGGGCAGCTCCAGCCAGCCCAGTGCGCGTCGCGCATGGTCCGGCGAGGCACCGAGCCACTGTCCGGCCTTGTGAAGGGCACGGATCAGGGCCGCCAGGGTGGCGGGATAGCGCAGGGCCCAGGAGGCCGTCACGCCGAGAACCTTCTCGGGGTGCGCGGGCCATAGTTGGGCACCGCTGGCGACGACGCGCCCGACATCGCGATATCGGGCGAGGCTGCCCCAGGGCTCGCCGACGCAGAAGCCGTCGATCTCGTCGTTTTCCAGCGCCTCGACCATGCGGGGCGGGGGCAGGGCACCCAGCACCACCTGATGCTCGATGTTGATGTCGGCACTGGCCAGCCATTCGCGCAGTTGGTAGTGCTGGCAGGAGTAGGGATAGACCATCGCCAGCCGAGGTGGTCTGCCGCGATGGTCGTGGAGGCGAGCGGCGAAGCGTCGGGCATTGTCGCGGGGATCGCGATCTTCGACGATGTCGTCCATGCCCTCGGACCAGCGTCGCGACAGCACGATGGTGTTGCCGCCACGGCCGAGGATGAAAGGGGCCAGGGTTTCGCAGGGCGCACGCGACAGGCCGAGACTCATGGCCAATGGCAGGGGGGATAGCATGTGGGCGCCGTCGAGCAGGCCGGAGGCGACCTTGTCACGCAGCGTCGACCAGGCGTTTTCCCGCGAGAGTGCCACCTCGAGGCCTTCGTCGGTGAAGAAGCCGGCCTCCCTGGCGATGATCGGCAGGGCGGCGTCGAGCAGGGGGATGAATCCCAGCGTCAGTCGTTCGAGTTCGGGGGTGCGCGGCGCGCTCATCGTCCCTTCTCCAGTTGTTCGAGGATGTCGATCACGTTGTTCGCCACATCGCCGATACGCTGCCCACGGTCCATGGCCAGCTTGCGTAACATGCGGTAGGCCTGGGGCTCGTCGCAGTCCTGATGCTTCATCAACAGGCCCTTGGCGCGCTCGATGCGCTTGCGTTCGGCCAGTTGGGTTCGGGCCTGATCCAGTTCACGGCGCATCGACTGGAAGGATTCGAAGCGGGCGATGGCAACTTCCATGACCGCCTTGACCCGACCCGGTACCAGGCCGTCCACCACATAGGCGCTGACGCCGGACTTGAGCGCGGCCTGCATGGTCTCGGGATCATGCTGGTCGGCGAAGAACACCACCGGACGGGGGTTCTCGCGGTTGAGCAGCGACATGCTGTCGAGGGTGTCGCGATCGGGGGACTCCATGTCGATGATCACCACATCGGGCTGATGTCGGGCGACCATCTCGTTGAGGCTCGTCGGGGCCTGCAGGCGACAGATGACCTCGTGGCCCTCGTTGGCGAGGGCTTCCTCGACCATGGCGGCCCGCACGATCTCGTCGTCGACCAGAAGGACTTTCAAGGGCTGAGGCATGGTGGCGTGGCTCGTTGCATAGGGTCTTTGGAGATATGCAATGCAAGACCCATTCCAGATCGGGTGACGCCGATGAATGCCTGCGCGGCTCGGCCATGGTGTCACGTAGGGCCCCGATATGGCGTGCAGGCTCCGAGATTCCCGTATCGTGCGCCTCGAGCTTGATACCGCTCGTCGGGTGCTCGGCGCGTCTCCCGGCCGGAATAAGGGAGGGTGATGGAGGGCCCTGGCCGAAGCGGGGACGGACCGGAGCCGGGGGGCATTGCACCGAAGCGGTGCGAGTGGGGTGGCGAGATGCGCCCGACATGTGCGGCGACATCGCGTCCGTCGGCGCCGATGTCGGTACGGAACGCGCCACGCCGGGGCTCGACGTACTTGGCATGGCACTTGCTATCCAAATGGGTGACCAGGATGAACCAAGGGTGGTTCATTCATCGGCAAAGACGCCCACCGCTTCTCCGCAGCCTCGGCTGCCGTGAGGCGGTGGGCGTCGTCGTTTCGGCAGTCGTCCACGACGGGAGGAAAGCGTCATGTCCAGTGCCCCAACGCAAGACGCACGCACCACATGCCCTTATTGCGGCGTCGGTTGCGGCGTGCGCGCCGAGATGCAGGAGGGCCGGGTCGTTGCCGTCGAGGGCGACACCGAGCATCCGGCCAATTACGGTCGCCTGTGCGTCAAGGGATCGGCTCTGCATGAGACGCTCGGCGATCGGGGGCGGCTCATGCGTCCTCGGCTGGACGGCGCCGAGGTCGACTGGGACACCGCCCTGGATGCCGTGGCCGACCGCCTTGCCGAGACACGGCGCGAGCACGGTCCGGACGCTCTTGCCGGCTATCTCTCCGGGCAATTGCTCACCGAGGACTATTACGTCGCCAACAAGCTGTTCAAGGGCTTTCTCGGCACGCCGCATCTGGATACCAATTCGCGACTCTGCATGGCCTCGGCGGTGGCCGCCTACAAGCGCTCGCTGGGAGCCGACGTCGTACCCTGCAACTATGAAGACCTGGAGGACGCCGAACTGGTGGTGCTGGTGGGCTCGAACCTGGCCTGGAATCACCCGGTGCTGTTCCAGCGCCTGCGCGTCGCCAAGACGCGCAATCCCCTGCTGCGGGTGGTGGTGATCGATCCGCGCATCACCGATACCTGTGAGCTGGCCGATCTCTACCTGGGCGTCCGCCCCGGCAGCGATGCTCGCCTGTTCACGGGGCTGCTGGCCTGGATGGCCGAGCGGGGCAAGCTCGATCGTGTCTATCTGGCGCGTCACACTCGAGGGCTGGAGGACGCCCTGGAGGCGGCACGACAGGACGATGTCTCGATCGAGGCCATCGCCGCCGACTGCGATGTCGATCCCGAGCGCCTGGAAACCTTTTTCTACTGGTTCGCCAGCCAGTTGCACGTGGTCACGCTCTACTCCCAGGGGATCAATCAGTCGAGCAGCGGTACCGACAAGTGCCAGGCGATCATCAATTGCCACCTGGCCGGTGGCAAGATCGGCCTGCCCGGTGCCGGTCCCTTTTCCATCACCGGCCAGCCCAACGCCATGGGCGGGCGCGAGGTGGGCGGACTGGCCAACCAGCTGGCCGCTCACATGGACTACGACAGCCCGGGGGTTGTGGAGCGGGTGACACGCTTCTGGACCACCGAGTCGCTCGTCCCGTGTCCCCCGGCCGCGCCCGGGCACAAGGCGGTATCCCTGTTCGAGGCCATCGAACGCGGCGAGGTTCGGGCCCTGTGGATCATGGCCACCAATCCCGCCGTCAGTCTGCCCGATACCCACCGGGTGCGTGCGGCGCTGGCCAGGTGTCCGCTGGTGATTGTCTCGGAATGCATGGCCGATACCGACCTTCTGGAGGTTGCCGACATCGTGCTGCCGGCCTCCGGCTGGTCCGAAAAGGATGGCACCGTGACCAATTCCGAGCGTCGCATCTCGCGTCAGCGCGGCCTGATGACGCCGCCGGGCGAGGCTCGCCACGATTGGTGGATCATCAGCGAGGTGGCGTGGCGCCTGGGGTTCGGCGAGGCCTTCGACTATGCCCATCCGGCCGACATCTTCGTCGAGCATGCACGCCTGTCCGGCTTCGAGAACGAGGGAGAAGGGCGGCGCTGTTTCGATATCTCCGCCCTGGCCGAGCTGGACCGTTCGGGCTATGACGCCCTGGCACCGATCCAGTGGCCGGTGACGCGCCAGGCGCCACGGGGCACGCCCCGGTTGTTCGAGGATGGACACTTCGCCACCCCCGATGGCCGGGCTCGACTCTTGCCGGTGAGGCCGCGAGGCCCGGTCCAGGTCCTCGGCGAACATCGACGCTTCCGCCTCAATACCGGTCGGGTCCGTGACCAGTGGCATACCATGACGCGTACGGCCCGGGCGTCGAGGCTGATGAACCACCGCACCGAGCCCTTCATCGAGGTGCATCCTGAGGATGCCCGGGCGTTGGGTCTGGCCGATCAGGGGCTGGCGCGGCTCGAGGGCGAGGGCGGCGACTACCGGGGCCGGGTCCGGATCTCGCCGGCTCAGCGGCGCGGCGAACTGTTCGTGCCGATCCACTGGAGCGACCGCTTCAGTGCCTCGGCGCTGGCCGGCGCGCTGCTGGCGTCGCATGTCGATCCCTTGTCCGGCCAGCCCGAGTCCAAGCATGGTGCCGTGGCCTTGACGAGACTGCCCTGCGCCTGGGAAGCCACTCTGGTGGTCGCCGAAGACCTCACCGTGGGGGAGCGGGTGCGCCAGGCGACCGCTTATTGGGCGCGAATTCCCATGGCCCATGCCGAACGCTGGCAACTGGCGGGCGATCCCGCCGCCACCGGGCGTGACTGGTTGGCCTGGCTGGCCGATGTCCTGCCGGTGTCGGCCTCGCTGTGGTGCGACGATCCGGCCGATGGTCGGCTGCGTGCCGCGGGGATCGAGGCCGGCCGACTGCGCTGGTGGCTGATGGTCGGTCCGCCGGCCGAGTTGCCCGGACTGGCCTGGCTCGACGAACGGTTCGCCGAGGCGGCCGAGGGCATCGGCCTGGAGGCGGGCCAGCGGCGTCGGATACTGGCCGCCTGCGAGGACGGGGCCGCCGACGACGGACCCCTGGTGTGCAGTTGTCACCAGGTCGGACGGGGCGCCATCGCGTCGGCCATCCGCGAGGGCGATACCAGTGTCGAGGCGCTGGGCGCCCGGCTGGCCTGCGGCACCCAGTGCGGCAGCTGCATCCCCGAATTGAAATCACTCATCGAAGAGGAGAGGGCCCATGCGTCGCATCCCGTCCCTGATGTCGAGCCGGCTTGAGGCTGTCCTGCGCCCATGGCGTGGCCGTCCCTTGCATTCGCTGGCGCGCGTCGCCTTCTCCTGGTGGGCATCGCAGTGTCCACCGAGCGATGAGCCGGCCGCCGCGAGCCGGCACGGCGACCGGGACGGGCGGGTGTTTCTGGTTGGTGCCGGCAGCGGCGACGTCGAGTTGTTGACCCTCAAGGCTGCCCGGCTGCTGAGGGAGGCCGACGCCGTGGTCTATGATCGTCTGGTGGGTGACGAGATCCTGGCCTTGATCCCTGCCGGGCGGGAGCGTTACTACGTGGGCAAGTCGCGAGGGCACCACAGTGTCGCCCAGGCCGAGATCGGCGCGCTGCTGGTGCGCCTGGCCGGCGAGGGCAAGCGGGTCGTCAGGTTGAAGGGCGGCGACCCCGGCGTCTTCGGGCGCATGGGCGAGGAACTGGCCACACTGGATGGTGCCGGTATCGGCCGCGAGATCGTGCCCGGTATCACGGCCGCTTCGGCAGCCTGTGCGAGCATGGGGATTCCGCTGACCGATCGTGGTCACGCCCAGCAACTTCGTCTGATTACCGCCCAGCAGTGTCGCGAGGGTGGCGAGCCGGACTGGCCCGCCCTGGCGCGTCGTGACGAGACCCTGGTGTTCTATATGGGTCTCTCCAGGGTTGCGCCGATCTGTCGCGGCCTGCGCGGTGCCGGACTGCCCGACGATTGGCCGATCATGCTGGTCGCCAATGCCAGCCTGCCGGAGCAGGAGGCGCTCGTCGGTACCCTGGCCGACATGCCCGAGCGGCTTGCCGCCCATCCGCTGCCGTCACCCTGCCTGATCATCGTGGGCAGCGTGGTGCGTCTCGCCGAGGTTCGTCGGCTCGTCGACTCGGAGGTGATGCACGCGATCGAAGCGCACCGCGAGGATGCCGACATCTACCACTGACGCTGCTGCTCGCCGGGCGTCACGCTCGGGTCGAGCAAGCGCCAGTAGGTGAGCAAGGGATGATCGGCCGTCAGCCGGGCGTTCAGTTCGCCATGGCCGCCGAGCAGCGAATGATCGAGACGCAGTAGCGCATCAGTTGGCTCGCCGAGCGTGAATTGCCACGCATCATGGCCCTGGGCGCAATCGAGCCTCAAGGCTGCCCGTTCCAGGGGAACGATCTCGGGGGCTTTCAATTGCAGTGACGGGCTCGTGAGCCGTCCCTCGGCCGTCAGGCAACCGCCAGGCCTCATCCGGCCCTCCAGGTGCCCCTCCAGCCTGCCGTCGATGCCGATGCCACTGCCCATGGGCAACGCCGAGGTGTCGAGGGCCGCAAGGTTCCCGCCTGCGAGCTGCCAGGCCACGGTCAGGCCCTCCAGTCGTGCGTTGAATACCCAGCCATCGCCGATGTCCAGGTGCAGCTCGGGGCGCCAGCCATCCAGGCCGAGGTGCCAGTTCAGCGGTTCGAATTTCAGGGGCCAGCCGGGCCGGGGCTCGATGATCAGTGCGGCGGCCTGGCCATCCAGCAGTCGACCGCGAGGCTCTTCCAGGCTGACTGGCCCGGGCAGGTTGGCCACGATGAGGCCCGACAGGGCACCAAGCGGAAGGGTGAACAGCAGGGTGAGACCGAAGATGCCGCCGATGAGGATGGTCTGGGCCGCCCGGCCGATGGCGCGCCTCATGGCGAGGCCTCGTCATGTCCGTCGATGGGCCGGTGCTCGAGTTCCGCCACCAGGGTCATCTCCAGCGCCAGGTCGTCGTCCGACGTTCCTGTCAGCGACCATTCGGTGGCCCACCAACCGCGCCGAGCCGCCCAGCGAGCGAAGTCCGTGACGGTTTCCGGTCGTTGAACCTGCCCTTGAAGGTGCAGGCCATGGGGCTGTGACGCCAGGCGCGGCGCGACGATGCCGTTTCGCTCGGCGACGGCCAGCCAGCGGTCCTGCGCCAGTGGCTGGATGGCCGGCAGACGAGAGGCGGCAGCCGGTGGTGGTGCGGCCTCGATGACGTCGATATCACCGAGCCGCGAGATGGCCAGGTAGCCGAGCAGGAGGACGATGATGCCGGCACCGAGCCCCAGGGTGCGGCGCTCCCTGGGCTCGCGAGACTGCCAGGCCCGCTGCAGCGGCGAGCGCAAGGACGTCAACGAGATCATGGTGAGTGTCCTTCATGGGGAGCGGAGGAAAGGTCGATCTCCAGAGTGAGTGTCGTCGGCGTGTCGGTGAGTCGGCCGAGGGCGGCGAGCCGAGGGCGCAGGGCGTCCATTTCGGCTTCGCTCGACCCCTCCAGGGCCCAGCTCAGATGCAGCCGCTGTCCCGAGACCGCCAGGCGTTGCAGCCTGGCGCGATCGGGCATGTCGCTCATGGCGGCCAACTGTTCCTCGATGCGCGTGCGGCGTTGGGCGAGGTCGGCCAGGGCCGAGGTGCGTTCTGCCAGGCGTTGTCTGGCGTCGTCCGCGTTGTCGGGCGTGGCAATGAAGCGGGCGGCTACTTGTTGTTCGGTCGTCTGTCGGGTGGATTGATGGCCTTCCCAGGCGACGAGCCCGGTATGCAGCAGGAGGCACATCACGATCAGCCCGGTACGGCGCCAGGGCAGCCAGGCCTTGGCGCCTTCCAGCGAGATCGGCAAGCGAGGATGTGGTCTGGCCTGGCCCGGCAGGGGGGCGGGCCGAGGCAGGTGGTGAGGCAGGTGGCGTCCGAGAAAATTCAGGCGTGCCAGCGTGCTTTCGTCGTCGAGGGGCTGGTGCCACTCACGATCGGCCAGGATCGGAGGCAGGGAGGCATGGCGTGGCCAGACCAGCCAATGACAGCGCCCCGGCGCCTTGTCTTGATCGGTGTCGTGCCAGCGCAACATCCAGTCGTCATCGGCGGGCAGGGCACAGAGGGCACGTTCGGGGGGATCGGGTTGCCCCAGGAAGGCCGGTGCCCAGGCCGTCGGGGAGAGCCCGGCCCGGGCCAGCGTGGCCTGCCAGTCTTGAAGTCGCGAACGCGCAGCCCCGACCAGCACCAGGCGGCCTTGAGTGTGGTCGAGCCGTGCCAGTTCCAGCGGCTCCCGGTGGCCCTCGTCGCAGCGGTGTTGGTCGACGAGCAGTGGCCACTCATCGCGCTTGAGTCCCTTGGGGGCAGCGAGTTCGAAGCGGGTGACCGAGGCTGGCGGCAGCACGAGAATCGGGTCGTGGCCCGTCGACTGTAGCGCCCTGGGCAAGGGATTGCCCGGTGTCCAGTAGCCGCCCGGCGGTGTCGTCGTGTCGTCGAGCAGCGTCCAGTACCAGGGGTCCGAATGATACCGAGGAGTGGCTGGCGGCATCAGAAGCAGCCGGGCTCGAGGGGGCTTGTGGCCGCGTTGAACGCGAGGGAGTCGGTTCAGCATCGATCTCATGAAGACTCCTCGGTGGAAGGTGTGGGGTAAGGGGAGCGGGGCGCTTCACCGCGATAGCGCTGCAGGATCCGGACCCGGGCGGCGGGTACCCTGGGTTGCCAGGGGCTCACCCCCTCGGCTTGAAGCAGGCGTACATAGCGGTATTGGCGGTCGCCGATCTCGATTCGGATATGCAGACGCAACAGGTCTGGCGTCAGGGTCAGGCGACGGGCGAGCTCGTCGAAATCATCGGGGTCGCCCAGGGCGCTGCGCACGGCGTCGACATCCGGGTAGCCGGCGGCGGGACGCGATCCGAGCAAGCGTTCGAGCTGCCCGCGCGGAATCCGGCCCTCGAGCAGGGCATCGAGCAGTTCGACCCGTTCGACGGCCAGGCTGTTGAGGTTGAGCATCAGCGGCCCGGTGTCGGGGTAGGCGCACAGCCCCTCGGGCAGGCGCCGGGAACGCCGACTGTTCAGCGGAGCCAGCCAGTTGACCTCACTGATGTCGGCAAGGGGGGTGTTGGCCGTGGTGCGTGGTCCAAGGCCGGTGCGGACATCGTTGGCATAGTCGGGACCGTCGAGACTGCCGGAGCGGGCCACGCCGTCGGGGTCCATCCAGTCCATCAGCCGGGAAAGAATGGCATTGGTCGAGAGGCCTGACACGGGACGTCCCTGGAGATGATGGTCGATGTAATGGGTCAACTGGCGCCTGGTGAGGGGAGCGTCGGGGCCTGCCAGGGCATTGAGGTTGAGGCAGCCACGCAGGTCCTCGACGTTGAGGTGGATGTGGCCATGGTCGGTGGGGTAGGACAGCGAACGTCCACGCAGGCTCTGCCACCAGAGTCCCGCCTGGCGGACGGCGGCGTCGGTCAGGGCACGGCGTGCGATGACCTCGGCGCCTTGCGCATAGAAGTCGGCCTGGGTCTGCGCCTGGAGCTCGCTCAGGCGGGCCAGGTCCCGGCGGCCCTGTTCGCTCAGGCTCGTCAGGGTCAGGCTGACCAGTGCCAGGCACAGCAGCACCATCAGCAGGGCGGCGCCGTCCTGACGCGTGCCGGGGGGCAACGGGCGGTTCATGGTTGAACCTCCGGCAGTCGCACGACGATGTCGTGTTCCCGACCATGACGCTGCCAGCGCAGACGTAGCCCACGTACCGTCCGGGCGTCGGCCGTGGCTGGCGTCTGGCGCCACTGGCCGTGCTCATGGAAGGCGATCTCGAGGGTCTCGATGCCGGTCAGCCGGGCATCCTGCTGCCACTCAGGCGTGTCCACGGCATCGAGCAGGCCGGTGGAGGCCAGTTGCAGTTCGCCTTGTTCGAGATTCCAGCTCAGGCGCTGGCGGCGCAGGCGACTGACCCGGTCGCCCAGCGCGACGGGGTCACCGACCAGCGCGACCCACTCCAGCATGCCCGGTTCGGGGCGGTAGTCCAGGCGATGGTTGAGCAGCGGTTGTCCCTGCTCATGCAGGGAACGGCGCACCAGGGCCTGGAGACGATCTTCCAGGCGGCGGGTGAAACGCATGTCCTGGCGCTCGTCCGGCGGTGTGGCAAAGCGCTCCTGGGTGGCCGCCAGGCCGTTGACCAGCCCCGCCACGGCGACGCCGATCAAGGCCGTCAGCGCGATGGCGATGACCACTTCGAGCAGGGTGAAGCCGGCCTCGCGCGGCATTCCCGCGGGTTGGTTCAAGGTCCGTCTCAAGGGCTGGTGCAAGCTCATGGCGCCAGAAACACCGTGAAGTCGAGACTGCGCGGCGCCGGCAAGGGGGTGTCGGCCACGCTCAGGGTGCCGCGGCGCAACTGCTTGACCGGCGTGGCCACGACGTCCAGGCGCCAATGGCAGTCGTACCCGGTCAGGTGGCGTTGACCTTCGTGTCGGCCGACACTCGGCCAGTAACCGCCGAGACTGAACTCGCTGTTCAGGGCGCGGGCACACATCACCAGCGGTAGTCGCTCGTGTTCCAGCTGGGCCGTTCGGGTTCGCTGATGCACCGCCTGGCTGACCAGGGCGGCGATCACGGCCAGGATGAACAGTGCCACCATGACCTCGAGCAGCGTGAAGCCGTCGGTATTTCGGGGCTCAGGCATCATCTCTCTCCGTGGCATCCTGCACCATTGTTTCCCGTACCCCCAGGGCATCGATGACCAGGCGACGTCGTCGGTCGCCGCTCACCAGGTCCAAGTGCCCGCCCAGCACCTCGCCATCGGGCCACCAGACCAGCCAGGGCACCATGCTGTCCTCGGGGGCGGACGGATCGCGCTGGAGGTGGATATCGAGTTGCCATTGCCGGGCGGGAAGGGCCTTCGCTTCAAGCGTCTGCCATTCGGCGCTGCCGGCGTCCCGGGTCACGAACGTGTATCCCGTCGCGCCGGGGAGCAGCCCGATGACCCGCTGCTGCTCCATGGCCTGGATGGCGGCTCGTTCGAGATCGATACGCAATCGCTCCCGAGCACTGTCGAGCGTCGGGCCGGCATCGCCGTCGAGCCATGCCACGCTGAGTCCGGCAAGGGCTGCGATGATCGTCAGTACGATCAACAGCTCCAGCAGGCTGAAGCCTGACTGGGCACCGGCCTGGCGATGTCGTGAAGGGGGCTGACGCATGGCAGCCGGGTTCGAGAGTGACGCCATTGTCGGGCCTACAGCATCCAGTTGCCGATGTCGGCATCGTTGCCTTCGCCGCCGGGTTGCCGGTCGGCGCCCAGGCTGAAGACATCGAAGCGGCCGTGTTCGCCGGGGCTTCGGTAGTCGTAGGGATTGCCCCAGGGATCATCCGGCAGGCGACGCACATAGCCTTCCTGGCGGTAGTTGGCGGCCAGCGGTTCCTGGCGAGGAGCCTCGACCAGTGCCTGGAGCCCCTGGTCGGTCGTGGGGTAGCGGTGATTGTCGAGCCGATACATGTCGAGGGCCTGTTCCAGGGTGGCGATATCGGCCCGGGCCTTCTGTTGCATGGCCTTGTCCTGATTGCTGAGCACATTGGGCGCGACGATGGCGACCAGTAGCCCGAGGATGAAGATCACGACCATGACCTCGAGCAGGGTGAAGCCGGCCTGTGTGCTGGGGGAAGGGCGTGACGGTGTCATGGAAGGTCTCCGGGTGGGGGGGTGGAACGATGTCTGGCTAGATCGCCATGGCGCTGTTGAGGCTCATGATCGGCAGCAGGATGGCCAGGACGATGGTGAGAACGACGCCGCCCATGACCAGAATGATCAGGGGTTCGAAGAGCGCCAGCGCCATGTCGACGCGTCGCGAAAAGGCGCTTTCCTGGGTGGCGGCGACGCGCTCCAGCATCTCGCCGAGGCGGCCGCTGGATTCGCCGCTGGCGACCATGTGCAGCAGGGTCGGGGAAAAGCGACCGGTATCGGCCAGGGCGCGGTGCAGGCTGATGCCGCTGGTGACGGCCTCTTCGACCTCGCCGAGATGGTGGCGCAGGCAGGCATTGGCCAGGGTGTCGCGACTGACGCGCAGGGCATCGACCAGCGGAATGCCGCTCAAGGTGAGAATCGCCAGGGTGCGCGTGAGGCGGGCGCTGTCGAGCAGCAGGAGGAGCTCGCCCAGGCGCGGAAGCGACAACAGGCGGCGGTCGACCCTCAGTCGGATGCCGGGGCGACGCAGTGAGCGGGTGGCGGCGATTCCCAGCAGCAGCAAGGTGGCGAGCAGCCAGGGTCCCAGGTGCTGCATGCCATCGGCCAGGGCGATCAGGCTCCGCGTCAGCCAGGGCAGGGTCATGTCGGAGCGTTCGAACTGGGTGGCGAGGCGCGGCACGACATAGGTCATCAGGCCGCTGACCACGCCGACCGAGACCAGTATCAGCACCAGCGGGTAGGCCAGCGCGCCCTTGGCCTTCTGGCGTTGCCGTTGGCTGCGTTCGAGATGGTCGGCCAGGCGTTCGAGTACCTGGGGCAGTTGACCGGCACGCTCGCCGGCGGCGACCAGCGCCACATAGAGATGATCGAAGCTGGCGGGGTGTGTCTTGAGGCTGTCGGCCAGGCTGTAACCCTCGCGAACCCGGTTGACCAGCGACAGCAGGAGTACCCGCGCGGTTTCCCGGTCGGCCTGGCTGGCCAGAGCTTCCAGGGCCTGGCCGATGGGAATGCCGGCGTCGATCAGGGTCGCCAACTGACGGGTCAACAGCGTCAGGCGTTCGGCGTCGAGGCGCTGGCCGCGGCGTCGTTGCCGCGCGCCCCGCGCTTCCTCCAGGCGGCGGGCGAAGAGGCCGCGGTCGCTGAGCAGCTCGCGGGCATGGCGCTCGTTCTCGGCCTGGATGACATCGCGGCGGCGGCGGCCTTCGAGATCCAGCGCCAGGTAGCGGTAGGTCGGCATCAGCAGGCGGCTCCCGGGTCACGGGGACGTGGGTCACTGGTGAATGGCACGCAGCACCTCTTCGAGGCTGGTGTCGCCATCGGCGAGTCGTTCCAGGGCCGCATCGGTCAGCGAGCCGTTGTGCTGAAAGGCCTGGCTGGCCAGTTCGGCCTCGCTGGCGCCGTCGTGGATCATGGCGGCCAGGGTGTCGTCGATGGTGATGAACTCGTAGAGCCCCAGACGCCCTCGGTAGCCGGTCCGGTCACAGGTGTCGCAGCCAACCGGTTCGGCAATGCGGGAGAGGGCGTCCAGGCCCTGGAACTGTCGGCATTCGGCGTCGCTGGGGACGCACCAGCGGTGGCAGTCGGGGCACAGGCGACGCACCAGGCGCTGGGCCATGACGCCCTTGAGGCTGGTGGCCAGCAGGAAGGGCTCGATGCCCATGTCGCGCAGCCGGGCGATGGCGCCCAGGGCGCTGTTGGTATGCAGTGTCGAGAGCACGAGGTGGCCCGTCAGGCTCGACTGCACGGCGGTGGCCGCGGTTTCCAGGTCGCGGATCTCGCCGATCATGATGACGTCGGGATCCTGGCGCAGGATGGCGCGCAAGCCGCGGGCGAAGGTGACACCGGCATTCGGGTTGACCGGCGTCTGACCGATGCCGGGCAGGGCGTATTCCACCGGGTCTTCGACGGTGAGGATGTTGCGCCGACGATCGTTGAGTGCGGTCAGGCTGGCGTAGAGGGTGGTGGTCTTGCCCGAGCCGGTGGGGCCGGTATTGAGCAGGATGCCGTTGGGACGCGCGAGGGCGCGCCGGTAGGCCGTGAGGGTATGGGACGGCATGCCGATGGCGTCGAGCGTCAATTGTGCGGCCTGCTTGTCGAGCAGGCGCATCACGACTCGCTCGCCGTGGATGCCGGGCAGGGTCGAGACGCGGATGTCCACGGGGCGGCCGGCGGCCCGAACGGTGATCCGGCCGTCCTGAGGCTGGCGCTTCTCGGCGATGTCCAGCCCGGCCATGACCTTGATGCGCGAGATCAGCATCGGGGCCAGTACGCGTGGCGGGTCGAGAATCTCGCGCATGGCGCCGTCGACCCTCAGGCGCACGATCAACTCGCGCTCGAAGGGTTCGACATGGATGTCCGAGGCACTCAGGCGCAACGCCTCGGAAAAGATGCCGTTGATTAGTCGGATCACCGGCGCCTCGTTTTCGGCATCCATCAGGTCCTCGGTGCGCGGCAGCTCCTGCATCAGGCCGTCGAGGTCGACGTGTTCGGCGAGTCCCTCGATCAGGCGGCTGTTGGTCTCGCGCTGGGCGTCGTAGAGGCGTCCCAGGCGGTTGGCATAGGACTCGCTGTCGAGCCATTCGATCGTTGCCGGGGCGCCATGACGGCGCCGCAATTCCTGGAGAATCAAGGGGTCGGCGTCGAGACGGGCCAGCAGGTGATAGCCCTCGTCCTGCCAGTCGATGGCCACACCGCTGCGCTGAGCCAGTCGATACGGCATGAGACTGGCGGTGGTCTCGGACAGTGAGGCGTTCATTGCGCCAGACTCCCCAGGCGACTGCGTGCCGAAGGATAAAGCGCCTGCAGGCCATTGCCGGACGCTGATGCCTCTGAGACCGACGCGGTCGGGCTGGTGGGCGCCGAAGGCAGTTCCGGCAGCGCCCGGTCGCTCGGCACGTCCGCCTTGAGCATGTGTTGTCGCATGCGGGTGTAGCGCTGGCGGGCCATCTGCTGGGTCTGTGGCGCATCGCGCAGCACCCGGGCGCGGATGAAGACCATCAGGTTACGCTTGTCCTGGGTATCCCGATCGTAACGAAAGAGGCGGCCGACGCCGGGGATATCGCCCAACAGCGGCACTTTCTGTTCGGCATTGGCATTCTCGTCGCTGATCAGTCCCCCCAGGACGATGATGCCGCCGTTCTGGGTCAGTACCGTGGTCTCGATCTCGCGCTTGTTGGTGACCACGTCGCTGGCCTCGACGCCTTCGTCGATGGAGGAGACTTCCTGGACGATTTCCAGGCGGATGCTGCCGTCGGCGCCGATGGTGGGGCGGATGTTCAGCTTGACGCCGACATCCTCGCGCTGGATGGTCTGGAAAGGGTTGCTGTTGTCGACGGTGGTGGAGCCCGTGACGAAGGGGACCTCCTGGCCGACCAGGATCGAGGCCTCCTCGTTGTCCAGGGTCGTCAGCGAGGGGGTCGACAACAGGTTGGTCTGGGTATCGCTGCGCAAGGCGTTGAGCAGCATGGCAAAACTCACGCCCCCCGAGGAAAGTTGCCCCACGCCGGTGGTGATGCCGTTGAGGTTGCCGAGCAGGGACCCCAGGGCAGATGTGTCCTGACTGGCCGCGGCGGCGGCGATCTGGTTGATGCCCGGCGACGAGGAAGACGAGAAGTTGACCCCGCCTGCCGGGACCGTGCCCTCGCCGCTGATGTCGCCGAACAGCCACTGTACGCCGAGCTCCTTGGCGCGGCTTTCGGTGATTTCGGCAATGATCGCCTCGACCGCCACCTGGGCGCGGCGCGTGTCGAGGCGGGAGACGAGTTCTCGATAGCCCCCCAGGGCGCTTGGTGGACCGCTCAGGACCAGGGCGTTGCTCGAGGGGTGAACGGCGAAGGCGACGCCATCGAGCCCGTTGCCCGATGACGTGGCTGGCAGGGTCTGGGCGCTGGCCTGGCCTTCGGCACTGTCGGCGCCTTCGCTCGCGCTCCGGGTCGGGCTCGCCCGGGAGCCGGTGGCACTATTGGCAAGATTGCCCAGGACCTTGGCGACGTCGGCAGCATCGGCATGACTGAGGGGGATGACCGCCGTGGTGGTGTCGTGATCCTGGGGGGCATCCAGACGCTCGATCAGCGTCGAGACCTGGCGACGCTGCGCCTGGGTGCCGAACGCCACCACCGCATTGGCGCGAGCATCGGCGACGACGGTGGCCGAGCTGCCATCCTCGCCCAGCGCATCATTGAGTGTCTGGACCAGGTGCTTGGCATTGGCATGAATGACCGGAAAGACCTCGGTGTCGGCCTGGCGGTAACCGTCGAGGCGTTCGGTGAGCCGTTTCAGACGCCCGAGATTGGCCCGCCAGTCGGTCACGACGACGGAATGGCTGCCGGGGTTGGGTGTCAGGGTGCCGACGTTGGCATCGATGAGCGGCTCGAGGATGCCGGCAAGCTCCGATGCTTCAAGGTTCTCGGTGTGCAGGACGTCGGTGGCGATCTCGTTGCCCTGGGCATCGTCCAGGCCGACTGGCAGTGGCTGGGTGCGAGCCACCTGCTCCGGCACGATGCGCACGCGATCGTCGGGCAGCCGTACGGTGGCGTAGCCGTGGTTCTGCATGGTGTCTTGCAAGAGCCCGTAGAGTTCCTCGGCGGTGACCGGCCGGGGACTTTCCACCGAAAGCGTGCCGCGTACCCGCGGGTCGATCACGAAATCGGTGCCCGTAATGTCGCCGACCCCGGCCGCGAACTCGGCAACGCTGACATCCTTGAAACTGACGCCATAGACCGCAGCCGGGTCGGCCTGGGCCCGCAGGAGAGCCGAGGGCAACGCCGTGCACAGCAGCAGGGCCAGGCACATGGCCCGGTTGGCAAAAGGGCTGCGTCGGAAGGGCGTCCTGGCGGTCATGGAAAAGCTCCGAATGAGGCATCAAGGCGTATTCAACCGCCGGATGCCGGTGGTCTTGGTGTCGTCGCCGGATGCCCGCAGGCGTTCGCGACGGCCGTCGTTGTCGAGGATCAGTCCCTGTTCGTCGATGCTCGCGAGCTTGACCGTTTCCATGATGACGTCGCCGGGACGAACGACGACCTGCCCTTGTGGGGTGGCAACCACGACCAGGCTGTGGCCGAGCGGGGTGGTGCGAAAGCTGCCGACGAGACTCAGGGGTAGCTGGGTATCGTCGAGCCCGCTGGCGGGACGGTGGTCGGCTTGCCAGAGTCGCGAGGCGACGATCGGCAGCGGTGCCGACGACGAGAGTGGCGTGTCGTTGTCACGGGCGCTCGGCACGGGCTGGTTCAACGCGACCACGTCGGCGATGACCAGCGCGGCGAGCCAGGCCAGCAGCATGTTGCTCAGCCATCCGAGCCAACGTCGCAAGCGTCCCGGTCTGCTGGCGTCGCTCATGAGTCAGGGCGTTGCTCGGGGTGCCAGCCGGGATGACCCTCGACGAAACTGAGCTTGGCGCCGGGGCGCGGTGGCAAGCCGGCAAGGTCCGAGCTCGACAGGTAATCCTCCAATAATTGCCAGAGTGGCGGACCGGACCGAGACGTGACATCGGGACTCCAGGTCACGACCTTGCCCTGGACGCTGCCCTTGAGGTCGATGCGCTGTCCGGTCTCGCGGCTGTAGCGGCAGCGCCAGCCGATGCCGGCCAGGCGTGGCAGGTCCTGACTGGCATCGAGCAGCATGGGGGTGCCGAAGCAGGCGTCGGTTGCCCGTTCGAGCAGGCCGCGCAGCGCATCGTTGTCGGCGTCTCGCCGCGTGATGGCGCCCGTGTGTCCACCACTCAGGGTCAGCAGGTGATCGCGAGTGATGGCTTCGCCCGGCGCCAAACGGCGGTCGTGCCGCAGGCCCGGTGCCAGCGCGATGGCCTGTTCGCCGGCGCTTTCGCGCAGCGCCGAGACGATCAAGGCGTCCCAGCTGCCGCCGGTGGTATCGCGCCGCCATAACCAGCCGGGGGTCATGGCCAGAGGACGGTCCAGCCAGTCGCTGTAAGGCGCGCGCAGGGTGCTCAACTGGTGTTGCTGTTCGGCAAGCCGGTCGGCGACGTCGGCATCGCGCGGCGCCGGGTCGGCGAGCACGAACCGGGACTCGAAACGCCACTTGCCGCGCCGGGCATGGCAGGCGATCTGAAAAACACCGGTCGCTCTGCTGCCGGGAAAGCAGAGCGGCACGGTGTCACCATGGCGTCTTTCCACGTCGACCAGGGTCGGCCAGAAGTCCTGGCCGCGGGCGGCGACGATCAGGTCGGCGTCATCGAGCCGTTCGGCGAGCCAGCGGGCTGGACCACTGCCGGTGTCGGCCAGGATGATCACCAGGTCGGCCTGATCCCGTGCCGACTGGCTGGCGGTCTGGATGGCGTGGAACCAGTCGTCCAGGTTTCGCGGTTCGTCCGTGGCATGCGGATCGCTGGCGCCGACTACGGCCAGCCGTGCACCGCCGCGTTCGAAAAGCGTGAAGTCGGCCACCAGGCCCTCGGGGTTGCGCCGGTCATCCAGGCAGCCGACGACCGGTCGCGCGAAGCGGCGATAGAGGCTCGCGACGCGCTCCGGCCAGAGGTGGCGCTCGTCGCTGCTGACCCGCACGTCGGCGTCCAGCCATTGGCTCAGGGTGACGCCCGAGTCGCCCCGGGTCAGGTAGCCCAGGCCGCCGCCATTCCAGCATTGCCCGTTTTCCAGCGTCAGGGTGCTGTCCGCCGAAAGGCGGCGACGCAAGTCCCAGAGCGTGGCGGCCAGGGCGCTGCTGCCCCCGATGGGCCGCCGATCGAGTGCAGGGCCGCTCAAGGCGCGCGTGGCATCGGTGGTGACGCCCGACAAGGCCTCCAGGCTCCGTCCCGTGGCCCAGGGCGCTTTCCCCAGGGCCGCGGCGGGACCCAGGCGGGTTGCGGGCGTGGCCGGATATTCCGGTTGATGGGCATCGAGCACATCGGCATAGAGCAGCAGGGTGGGACCACGTTGGTCCGGCAACCCATGGCGGGTTGTCCCGGCATCGGATCGGGAAAATCCCGTGGCACAACCGCTCAATCCGGCGGCGGCAAGAACCCCGCCGAGTCCCAGGAAATGCCGTCGAAATCGGCCGTATTCGCTCAGTGTCGTGGCGTCGGTATTGACCGGGGCCGGTTGATGGGAGGACGAACGATGTTCCGGAGAAGAGTCGGTCATAGTGGTGATCAATCAAAGCCTTGGCCGATGTGGCGGCCTGGCATGCATATCCATTGCCAGCGTTGGTCGACGTATATTGCGGAATTGTTATTGCAGTATTGTGAAATAAAGCGGCTCGATAAAAACCACACCAGCTGTCCATTTTTTCGTCATCCTCTTGTCATTTGTAGCCATCAGTCTACTTCGGCCTGATTAAATTCGTTGTTGTTAAAGATTTGCAATTTAAAGCGAATTCATCGAAAAAAATGACGAGGAGGAGACCTGGATGAGCAAGGAAATCGAAGATCATCGCCTGTTGAACCCGAGTAATAACGAGCCATTTTCCTCGGTACTCGAGAAGCATGTATCACGTCGTCGTGTCATGCAGGGTGGGCTCGGTCTGGCGGCCATGACGGTGCTGGGCGGATTCGGCCTGGCCGGCTGCGACTCCAGCGACGGAGATACCTCTACCCCGGGTTCCGAGAAGACACCGCTGTCGCTGGCCTTCGATGCCATTCGCGGTTCACTGACGGATGCCGTGGCCGTGCCGGCGGGTTATACCGCTCAGGTACTGATTCCCTGGGGGACCCCGCTGAACAGCCAGGCACCGTCATGGAGCGAAGACCTGAGCTTCACCCCGGATATCCAGGCCAACAGTGTCGGCATGCACCACGACGGCATGCACAATTTCGCCCTCGACGAGAACAATGCCTCCAGAAACTTCCTGCTGGCGATGAACAACGAATACATCGACCAGGGGGCGCTCTGGGCGCCGCAGGGAGGTCCGACAAATGCCGCGGAAGGGGCTCGCCCGGCCGATGAAGTGCGCACCGAGATCAATGCCCATGGTGTCACCATCGTCGAGGTGAAGAAGAATGGCGATGGTCGCTGGCGTCACCTGTCCAACTCGTCATACAACCGCCGCTTCACCAGCGCCACCGAGATGGAGCTGAGCGGTCCGGTGGCCGGCAGCGACTACGTCAAGACCAAGTACTCGCCGGACGGCACCATGACCCGTGGCACCAACAACAATTGTGCCAATGGATATACGCCCTGGGGCACGTACTTGACCTGCGAGGAGAACTGGCCGGGTTATTTCATCAAGGATGCCGGGCGCGAACTGGATGACAACCGTCTCGGCATTTCCGAGGGGCGCGGCCGCTACGGCTGGGAAACCGCCGCCGGCGACGCCAGCGAAGTGAACGATGAGTTCACCCGGTTCAATGCCACGCCGACGGGGAACTCGGCCACCGATGACTATCGCAATGAGCCGCGTACCTTCGGCTACATCGTCGAGATCGATCCCTATACCGGGGCGCGTGCCGTCAAGCGTACCGCGCTGGGTCGCTTCCGCCACGAGGGCTGCTGGCCGGGCAAGCTGGTAGAGGGCGAGCCGGTCGTGTTCTATTCCGGCCACGACTCGCGCAACGAATACATCTACAAGTTCGTCTCGGATGCCGTCTGGGATCCGGCGGATGCCAACCGTCCCGGGGCCAACTATGACCGCCTGGCGATCGGCGCCAAGTACATGGACAAGGGCACCCTCTACGTGGCCCGCTTCGATGCCGATGGCACCGGCGAGTGGCTGCCGTTGACCCCGGATGCGAAGACACGGGATGGCCGCACCCTGGCTCAGGCCCTGAACCTGGCGGCCAACGATCTGGCCGGTGTCATCATCAACACCTGCGATGCCGCCGACATGATGGGCGCCACGCCCATGGACCGCCCGGAGTGGGGCGCCGTTGACCCGGCTTCCGGCGATGTCTACATGGCCCTGACCAACAACTCCCAACGGACCGAAGACGGAAGCGCGGCGACTTACACCAACGATGGCAGCGATGTTGAAGAACTCGGGGTAGGGTTTGCCACGGCGCCGACCAATGGCCCCAACCCGCGCGCCGATAACAGTGGTGGTCAGGTGATTCGCTGGCGTGAAGGCAGCAGCGACGCCACTCGTTTCGATTGGGGAGTGTTCGTGTTCGGCGCCGCCGTCAACGATGCCGACAACTACTCCGGCCTGACCGAGCTCAACCAGTTCGCCAGCCCCGATGGCCTGCACTACGATGACCGCGGTGATGAGCAGGGCATCCTGTGGATCCAGACCGACAATGGCTATGACAACGTGACGGACTACACCAACGACCAGGTGCTGGCGGTGGTGCCGCAGAATGTCAGCCAGGCCGAGGGTGACGCCGCCGTGATCGGCGGGGCTGACCAGGCGCAGCTCAAGCGCTTCGCGGTCGGCCCCAATGGCTGTGAGGTGACCGGCATCTTCTTCACGCCGGACAAGACGGCGATGTTCATCAACATCCAGCACCCGGGTAACTGGCCTTCCACGGAGGATGCCAGCGCCGAGACCGAGGGAACCGTGCGTCCACGAGCCTCGACGGTCGTGATCCAGCGTGAGGATGGGGGCAAGATCGGGGTATAAGATCCCGGCTGGCCGTCTGTGATGTACTGGCCATGCCCCCGGCTTCATCAGCCGGGGGCATGGCGTCAGCGTGTCAGGGGGCGTCCCATGCTGACCCGGTCCTCGGTATCGAAACCGAGAGCGCGATAGAAGTCCACCACGGCTTCGTTGCCACCTCGTATCTGCAGGTTGACCTTGACGCAACCGAGGTCGCGCAGTCGTTCGATGGCGAACTCGACCATGCATCTGCCGAGTCCCTCCCCCTGGCGTGAAGCCGCCACAGCGACGGAATACAACCAGCCACGATGGCCATCATAGCCGGCCATGCAGGTGGCGATGATCTCGCCGTCGTCCTCGATCACATAGATATGCTCATCCACCAGGCGCTTGGCGCGCAAAACCGCTTCGGGAGCATTGTAGCCGTTGTAGTCGGGAAAGCTGGCCCGCCATAGGGCCGCGACCCGGGCTTCATCGTCTTCGGTGTACTGGCGTGGGGTCATATATCGAGTCGCTTCCATTGGAATTCACCCGTAGGGGTGATTGTGAAAAGTTGGATTGGATACATTCTTAAAGAAAAATAAACAATGCTAATGGTTGCCATGTGATGTCAATTTTTTCTTCAATCAGCTGGGGTGTGTGAAAGGAATAATTTTTAGGTTTTGGCGATGATGAAAATGGCTTTAATGAGAGTTAGGGAGGTTTGAGATGAAATCGCATGCTGTGGTTTTTATGGTTGTAATGTCAGCTATGCTTCTTGTTGATTTTCCTGCTAAAGCTTCGTCGGACCTAGGTGTATCTTGCGATGAGATAACACGAATCGCACAAGGATATGCCGACGGTAGTATCACAGAGCCTGGGAATCTTATGGGGGTTTCAACCACTTGTGCGGCGACTGCTGGGCTTGTCAAGCTTGAGGCTTGCCGCTCGCGAATCATCGCAGAAGGAGTTACCCCAAGAGAAATTGACCATTATCATAAGGAGTTTTTCAATGTTATCGCCTCCTTTTCGGGCGATGCAAGCGATATACGCTGCCCGAGGCTTCCTCCTTTACGAGCTGAAATGCTTAAGCAATAAGTTTATAAAGTTGGTGATAAGGTTAAGCTGTCTTTATGGTGTGCGTTACTCCGTAGTGCGACAAATCGATGGTGATGGGGTTTGATGATATGTCTGTAACCATTTTGTCGTCATAAAGAATAATAGGTTCACCAGAACGATATAATCAATGTGGCTAAGATATGCGAAATAAGTTTGTTGTTCCCGCTATGTTGGGCCCCCTGCTGCTGTCATCCTGTACAACTTCGACCATGACTTCGATGATGCAGGGGGGAGAGGAAGAGTATTCCTATGTGCTGGAGGCAAAAGAGTTAGGGAATCAAGCTTTTGATAAAATAGAATCCGGCCAAGGTGAGCAGGCGCGTGAGCTTTTCGAGCAATCTACCGCCGCCTTGACTAATGGCGTCAAGGCTCATAGTCGTAGAATGCAGGAGCGCGCCGATAACATGCACACGGCAAATGCGGTCGGCACGTTGGGGCTCGGGATAGCATCCACTATCTGGAGTTTTGGTGAAATTGGAGATACTGCATCCAGTAGTGCCTCCCAGGCAATTGTTGATGCTAATGCAAGATTGCTGGAGACGCTTGGTAATATATCCATGTCTATGAGCGGCGAGATCAGTACAGCATGGCGAGGTGCCTATGATAGTCAGGAGCAGGCAGTAGACCAGGACCAATGGCGTTCCGTCGTGGTTTCGGATGATAATATGGCCCGCAGCATCGTTAGAATTCGCAACCGTTCATCGGGTATGTACTGTACTGGGGCCTTCATTGCTCCAAAAGTCATTATGACGGCCGCTCACTGCTTCGATATAGGTGATACCCTTGGCGCCTTTCGTCAGAATACCGATAGTGGAAAGTCGTTCATGACGGGAGACGATGAATTCATTGAAATTACTCACCAGTACCAGCACAGTCGCTGGGATCCCTATGCGGAGTACGGCGACTCCGCAGTAGCTTTTGATATCGCTTTTCTTATAACGAGTCAATCAAGTCAATATTTTCTTCCTGTCTCCACTCGAACCCTTGAACACGGGGAGAAACTGATGGCTCTAGGTTACTCCGGTGATCTAGATGATGGAGATTTCCTTCGGATTGATTATGGGTGTCAGGTAACTGATATTGGAGATCATGCACTCTTCAGGAATAGCTGTGTTGTCTATAAGGGGAATAGTGGGGGACCAGTGCTTACGACTGATGGCCAGGTCGCAGTGGTTGGAGTTACTTCAGGTGGCCACTTCGATGTGAATGGTAGAGAAAACGATAGAACTGACGCTGCATCCGTGAAACGTGGTGCTGCCATCTTTGGGCAGATAATGGAACATCCATGGGCGAAGGGTGTGGTGACGGTCAACCCATTTATAAATGAAAGTTGATATATAGTCAGAGTTTGTCTTTGTTATATATGGGAATAGTGCTTTCAGGGTGAGGTTAAAAAGTGAAACTTTGTGAATGAAGACTTTTGGGGTCTGGGGCGAAGATGGTGAGGTTTTTTCATCACTGCACGATGCTATCGCCGTCTATTATGTTTGTAATAGAGAAATGATGGCGAGAGGAATAGGTTGTTTTGTTCTGTAAAGATGTCACTTTCTTGGGGTTGTTCTAAGAGTAGGTGTTGAGTCTATGTGTGGGAAGTGATCATGGAAGATTTTGAAGAAGGGAAGGCTATAGAACTGATCTATGCGGCCATGCTGGGTGAGGTCCCCTGGCAGAATTTCATGAGGTACTTGGCGGCGAGCTCCCCCAATGGCAAAGCCGTCCTGGTCCTGCATGATGAAGAAAAGGAGAAAGGATTTATTCCCATTGCGTCGGGTGTCGAGTTATCCACCTTGAAAGCTTATTCTGATTATTATGCCAGTGTTAACCCGTTCATGTCCCCGGCTGCGGCTCTTCCTCATGGAGTGGGTGTGCCTGATATCGAGCTAGTCCCTCAGGACGATCTAAATAAAACAGAGTTTTACAATGACTTCCTGAAGCCTCATGGGATGCCGTCTCGTGTGTCGATGACGATAGGGAAGAGTGGAAGATTGATGTTTGTTCTGGCGCTTTTGTCAGACTCGATGGATCCTGATGATAAGTATGTCATTGCCAAGAAGATGACGGCTCTGTCTCCTCACCTTCAACGTGCTTCGAGGTTTTATCAAAAGGGAGCGTCGGAGCGTTTGGCAAACAATGTGGGGTGTACTCTATTCGATGCCATTGATAAAGGGTTGGTCGTCGTTGGTCAAGGTGCGCGTGTCAAGACCACTTCGCAGAAGGCCGATGAGATGTTGTCCAGAGGTGTTGGAGTAAAAGTTTCTCCGGTCGGAAAGTTGAGGTTCGATGATGTCGAGATTCAGAGTGTTCTAGAGCAGAAATTAGACCGATGGTATATGGGACCCAAGGTTGTCAGTTGTTACGTGGAAGGTATGAAGTTATGCCTTGTACGCATTGAATGTGATGATATATCTTTCTATCTTGAAGGCCCCACAGTTGTCGTGATCCTCGAAGAAATGCGTTCCAGTATTGGAAATATTGATCTCAAAGGGGTGTCCTACCGAAAAAATCTGACAAGAGCTGAATTTCGTGCGCTGCTTGGTATCGTGGAGGGTAAGTCGATCTATCAGATTTCCAGGGAAGCATCCAGGTCGGTAGAAACCATCCGTAGTCAAACAAAGAGTCTGTATAAAAAATTAGGTGTGGGTTGTCGGGAAGAGGTTTTGAGGTTGCTTCTTTCGGCGAATTTTTGACGAATGGGCTTATGATTGGGGTGAGAGATGTCCGAGTTATCCTTTAGTGCTGTCGGAGGTATGGTGGGGATAGGATTTGGTTGGCTCGTTGCCATTTTTTGTATTCTGAAAAAATTTGACAAGGATAAAGATGGCTATCCATGTCTGGCAAACGACCTGGTAAAAATAACTTTCTCGAGTATTACGCTGGTAGCGGTTGCTGGATTATACTTTAGTATTAATATCTATTCAAGAGAAATGGCTGGCGTGATTGGTAGTCAAGAAGATGTAGCTGAAGTGCAAAGTAAGGTGGCTGAGGATCAAGGTAAGGTGGCTGGGAAGGTTGGTGAACTGGTGTCGTCAGTTGAAGATTTGATGGAAAGAAAAGAAGATATTCGTAACGACCCTGTTTTGTTGATGGATGAGATTGAGAGGTTGGAGGGGAGGTACGGTGGTGGTATGAGTGGGGATGATGTTTTTGAGGTGGTTCGCCGGCACTTTGGTTTTTTTGAGGGCATAGATGGGTTTGGTATCAGTTTTCACTGGGGAGACAGGTCGGTGGAATGTAATGCCGATGGATGCGAGTTATCGTAAGGCTGGCAACGTCGGCCGTTTGATGGGAAGTACAGGGTGTACAATGACGGTAATCACCTGACACATGCCCCCGTGGGCCCCCTATAGTTAAGCAGTGTTTTCCGTCGTTTTCCTGGGCTCCTTCTTCGCTGATTTGGGGAGCCCTTTCTTGAACGCGGCATAGGGCGTCATCCCCTTCATGTTGCGCCCTTGGTGGGGACGCTTCGTGTTGTAGGTGATGAGGTAGTCATCCAGGTCCTGCTGCATCTCCTCCACGGCTTCGTACCACTTGGTGCGCCCCTGGATTCGGAAGTGCTCGTCCAGCAGGGTGCGGTGCAGCCGCTCGACGAAGCCGTTGCTCTGCGGTCGCCGAACCTTGGTAGTGCGGTGCTCGATCTCTTCGAGCTGAAGGAACAGTTCATACGGATGCTGGTCCTTGCGCCCACAGAATTCCCGGCCGTTGTCGCTGAGCACCGTGCTGACCTTGGCGTTGTGAGCCTCGAAGAAGGGCAGCACGTCGTTGTTGAGCACGTGGACTGCCGTGACAGGCAGTTTATTGGTGTACAGGCGGCCCCAGGCATAGCGGCTGAAGCAATCGATGACAGACTGCAGATAGACCTTGCCGACCCCCTTGAGCGTGCCGACGAAGAAGGTGTCGACGGCGACCAGCTCGCCGGTGTGATGGACCTCGATATGGCGTTCGCGGAACTCCGGACTGAAACGCTCCAGGTGACGTACCTGATCATCGGTCAGCTCGATCTTCTGCTCGCGTGTGGCCCGCTCGAGCCGCAGGAGGCGCTCATGGCGCGTCAGCAGGTCATGGCGTCCCCACACACCCCTGACACCGGTAGAGCTGACCTGAATGCCACGTAAGGCCAGCTCTTGTGCGACGCGCACAGGGCCGTGGGTGGGGAAAGCCAGGCTGTGTTCAAGAATAGCGGCTTCGATTTCTTCGCTGACGCGATTGGGGTGCGGTCCCCGCGGCCCTGGGAGCTTGTCGATCAGCCCCTCGGATCCGAAGGTTTGATAGTTGCGGCGGATCTCGTAGAACTGTTGTCGTGAGTAGCCCATCACCTTGCAGGCCTTGCTGACGTTCTGCAGATCCTTGGCCAGTTCTAGGAGACTGAGCTTGCGTCGTGCTACCTTTTCTTCGGTGGTCATAGTCGTTTCCTCATGGTGTTACAGCCGAGCGTTAGACACTCGTTCTATAACCCACAGGGAGCACTATGGCCACCTTGCTTTCGGCAGCCGACTGTCAGGTGAATACCGTCACATCACATACAGGGCCTTGTCGATGATCAAGGTTTGGCCGCTCACGTCGATCGGCGAAGGCAAAAGCGCCCAATGAGTCGGAAATAACTGGCGAGATCAAGCGGGAGGCGTTCCTCCCGCTCGGATGGCGAAATCCTTATTCCTCACCGGCTTGAAAGGCCTCGAAGACTTGCTGGCCGGTGAGGTCCTCGGTGGCGTTGCCGAAGTGGTACCAGCCCGGTTTCTCGTCGATGAAGATCTGCGAGTCGAAGGTCCAGGCTTCTCCGGCATCGACCAGGCCCACCGGTACGGCATAGTGCTCGCCGGTCTTGAGGCGGTAGAACAGGTGGGTGCCGCAGTGACGGCAGAAACCCCGTTCTGCCCAGTCCGAGGAGGCGTAGATGCTGACCTGTGCCTCACCTTCGAGGGTCACGCGGCGGACCGACTCCATGGCAAGCAAGGGGCCTCCGCCCCAGGTGCGACACATCTGGCAATGGCAGGCGCCGACATTCTGGCGCTCGGCCTCGACGGAGAGCGTCACGGCGCCGCACAGACAGCTGCCGCGCAGGGTCATGGCATCGTTCATGGTCATCTCCTTGCTGGCCGAGAGTCGGCCATACGGTTTCGCTATGTTCGCGCATGCGCGAATCACCGGGTCGGCATGTCGGTGCCCGGGGGCTCAGAGCTGTGCCAGGACCGTGTCGGCACTGCTCTGTTCCACCCCCTTGGTGTCAACGCCGAGGTATTCCACCACGCCATCATTGGCGATCAGTGCAAAGCGCTTGCTGCGTGTGCCCATGCCACCCGCGCTGGCGTCCATGTCCAGCCCCAGGGCGCGGGCGAACTCGGCGTTGCCGTCGGCCAGCATGGTGATGCGCTCGGCGTTCTGGTCCTTCTGCCAGGCATCCATCACGAACGCATCGTTGACGGCCATGCAGGCCACGACGTCAACCTTGTCGAGCAGCTTGTCGGCGTTGACCACGAACCCCGGCATATGGGTGTTGGAACAGCCGGGGGTAAAGGCGCCCGGTACCGCGAACAGCACCACGCGCTTGCCGGCGAACAGCTCGCCGGTGGCGATGTCCTCCGGTCCCTGGTTGCCGTTGGTCTTGAGGGTGATGTCGGGGATGCGGTCACCGATGGCGATCGTCATTTCAGGCTCCTTTCACATGGGATAGAGACGGCGAGACGCCGTCGCACTGTGCAGGTTCCAGCATGGCCATATATGAGGGGCTCTGCAACGTGAGGGGAAACACTGCACAAATGACTGCGCGGGCAAATCACTATGTTGCGTGGTGCTCGGAATCCTCACCTATACCCTATAGGCTCCGGTTGACTCGAAACCTCCGGTTTCTCGCCCCTTCGGGGCCATCCTTCGGATGTTTGTCGCTCCGCTCGGTGCTGCGCTCCATGCGCCTTGTGCTTTGCCCTGCTCGCCGATTTGTGCAGCGCTTCCCAGATAGTGGTGACGTTGCATGGGGGGCATAGGGGGAAAGCGTAAAACGCCCCCGGCGCGTTGCCGCACCGAGGGCGCTTCCAGGGAGGTCGCGCTCAGCGCAGCGAGAGGGCGCCGGAGCCGTTGTCGCCGGCGGCGTCGCGGTAGGCGGCGGTCTCCTCAGCCTCGACTTCGGGGGAGAAGCGCACTACCAGGGTGCAGAGGGCAGCGATCACCACGGCAACACCGAGATAGAAGAGCCCCTGCTGGTAGCTGAGCGATTCGGAGCGGAACAGGAAGCCGGCCGCCACGGCGCCGGCGTTGCCGCCCGCACCGACGATACCGGCCACGGCGCCCAGCGCCTTCTTGTTGACGAAGGGGACGATGCCGAAGGTGGCGCCCTCGGCCATCTGCACGAAGAGGCTGAAGACCAGCATGATGGCGATGGCCAGCGCCAGGACCTGCATCTGCGAGAAGAACATCAGGGCCACGCCTTCACAGAGCATGGCGATGAACAGCCAGCGAACCCGGCCTTTCAGGCCCCCGTTGCGGGCGAACAGGTCGGAGAAGATGCCGCCCAGGGTGCGGGCGAAGAGATTCATCAGGCCGAACAGCCCGGCGATCAGACCGGCGGTGGCCAGGGTCAGGTCGAAGTTGTCGAAGTAATAGATGGCGGCGATGTTGTTGATGGTCAGCTCGACACCGAAGCAGGCAGCATAGACCACGAACAATGCCCAGACGCGAATGTCCTTGGCGGCGGTAGCGAAACTCCGACCCATGCCGTGATCCCCGCTGGCCGGTGGCAGCTCGCCACGTTCGCGCAGCTCGGCGAAATCGCCGTCGGGGGCGTCCTGGGTGAACATGTAATATGCGATACCGCAGAGGAAAAGCACCACGCCGGGCACCACCATGGCCAGGCGCCAGCCGAGGGCCTCGTTGACGCCGAGCATCAGCAGGCCGGAGAAGATCAGCGGCATCAGGATCTGGGTGGTGCCACCGCCCAGATTGCCCCAGCCCGCCGAGGTGGCATTGGCGGTGCCGACCACATTGGGGGCGAACATGATCGAGGTGTGGTACTGGGTGATCACGAAGGAGGCACCGATGGCGCCGATGGCCAGCCGAGCCAGGAAGAAGGCTTCGAAACTGTCGGCCAGGGCGATGCTCATCACCGGCAACGAGCCCAGGCACAGCAACCAGGTATAAGCACGACGCGGGCCGATGCGGTCGCAGAGCACGCCGATGGCCAGTCGCACGATCACGGTAATGGCCACCGAGGCGATGATGGTGTTGCCGATCTGGGTCTTGGTCAGACCGAGATCATCGCGGACTACCGCCATCAGAGGGGCGATGCCGAACCAGCCGAAGAAGCAGATGTGAAAGGCGAACCACGAGAAGTGGAAGGCGCGCATCTGCGGTGTCTTGAGGGTGAACAGGCGAATCCTGTTGGCCTTGTTGCGGATTTCCATGGAGTGCCTCGTCGGGTGATTGTCGAACAACACGAGCCGGGCCTTCGCCGTTGAAGGTCGGGTTCGACGCACTCGTACCGCGAGGGGCCTGGTCCACGTCCACCTTTTCTTTGGTATGGGTCAAGCACATGGTTTGCCAATATTTAATATGGCCTTTGTTTTCATGTGTTTGGGATTTTATAGGGGCTCAAGAGCGCGGCGTTGGCGGGCCCTGACGATGCATGGAGGTGCGAGACGCGGTGGCAGCGCCCCGCCTTGGTGCCAGCGGGCGGGGCGATCGAGTCACTGCATGGCGAGGCGGGAGTCGTTGCCGGGGCAGCGCAGGTAGGTGGATTGGCTGAGCCATTCCTGGTCGGGATAGTAGGTGAAAAGGTACTGATGATCCTTGAGGCTGTTGATCAGCGGCACGGCGACTTCCTCGCGCACGGCCGGGCAGCCATGACTGCGACCGAGCCGGCCGGCCTTCTCGATGAAGGCTTCACTGACATAGTCGGCGCCGTGCATCACGATGGCGCGCTGGTAGGCGAGGTCGTTGACGCCCGGCTCCAGCCCTTTCAAGCGAAGCGAATAGCCATTGCTGCCTTCATAGCTGTTGAGAGTGCGAAACAGCCCGATACTGGACTGATGGCTCTCGGGAACATTGGAGAAGGCCGTGGCCATGTTGTCGCCGGATCCCTGGCCGTGCGAGACCAGTTCGCGGAACATCAGTCGATCGCGGCGCAGGTCGAAGACCCAGAGTCTGGGTTTGGTGGAGGGCAGCGAGAAGTCGATCACCGCCAGGCGGTCGGCACCGGGATCGGCGCAGCTCAGGGCCCGGGCCGCCAGATGGAGAACGCCGGGATTGGCGCGGGGCGCCATGCGTGTCAATTGCTGTGCCAGGGGCGGTTGGTCGAGTTGTTGAGGCGTGAAGGCCCGGACCATGAAATCTCCCGCCTGCAGCGGGGAAGCGAGTAACATCAAGGCGCCGGTCAGTAAGAAGCCGACCAATCGGCGGAGCTTGCAATGTGGCATCCTGCGAGTTCCCGTCGATGATATTCAGGACCGGTATCGATCCATTGTGATCGTTCGGAGTCCAGTTCGTATTTCCTGTGGCGCTTTCCCATCGTGCGCCATCTGGCATTATTATGACGATACTGGCCTGGATGGCCAATTTTGTCGACGATTCGCAGGGAGGTCACGTCATGTTCGCCACCGAGATTCGGTATACAGGTTTTCATCGCGGCGCCTGGGTCCTGGGGATCTGGCTGGCACTGGCCGGACCCGCCATGGCCCAGGCGGAAGCCCCCGCGTCGCCGCAAAGCGGTCAGCCATTGAGCGAACGTCTGGCCGAGGCTTCCTCCCAATTGCGCAATCTCTATGCGGTGCGTGACGACCGCCCGATCTGGCGCGACGGTGATACCGTGGACGCCCTGATCGAGTCGCTGAAGGGGCTGGATGCCGATGGCCTCTCGCCGAGCGATTATCGCCCCGACGAGCTTCAGGCGGCCTCCCGGTCGGCGCTCATGGAGGGTGCCAGCAGGGACGCAAGGGCTCGCTTCGAGGTACGGGCCAGCCGTACTCTGCTGGCGGCCCTGACGCATCTGCAGCGCGGCAAGGTCGACCCGCATCGCATCGATGATGACTGGGACCTGTCCATCGAGCCACCCTCGCTTGATCTGGCCGCCATCTCGCAAGCACTGGATGCAGGCAAGGTATCCGCGGCGATCGACCTGGCACGTCCGCCCTACGAGCCCTATGACCAGTTGCGCGAGGGTCTGGCCCGCTATCGGGATATCGAGCGCCAGGGGGGCTGGCCGGCGCTGATGAGCCTCGAGGAGCCGTTGCGCCCCGGTGATACCAGCGAGGGCGTGACCGCTTTGCGCGAGCGACTGGCGGCGATCGGCAACACCCAGGTCGTGGCAGCCGACGAGGGCTATTATCCGGCCGTCGAGCTGCGCGCGCCCGAGCCGCGGGTCTATGACCAGGCTCTGGTCGATGCCGTGAAGCGTTTTCAGCGTCATCACCTCCTGGCCGACGATGGGGTGGTGGGGCCACGCACACTCGATGCCCTGAACATGAGTGTCGACCGCCGCATCGATCAGATTCGCGCCAACATGGAGCGTGCCCGCTGGCTGTTGCACGGGCTGCCGGAGTCCTTCGTGCTGGTCGACATCGCCGGCTATGACCTGCGCTACTTCCGCCCCAACGGCGATACCTGGCGGTCAAGAATCGTGGTCGGACAGCCTTACCGGCGGACCCCGTCGCTGCGCTCCGAAATAACCCATCTGACCGTCAACCCGACCTGGACGGTGCCACCGACCATCATGCGTGAAGATGTGTTGCCCGAGGTGCGGCGCAATCTCGATTATCTGGAGCGCAAGAACCTCTCGGTATTGAGTCCTTCAGGGGAGGGACTGGATCCGGAGAACGTCGACTGGTCGAACCCCGGCGGGGTGATGCTGCGTCAGCAGGCCGGGCCGAACAATCCCCTCGGGCAACTGGTGGTGCGCTTCCCCAATGATCACATGGTCTATCTGCATGACACGCCGTCGCGGGGCCTCTTCAACCGTTCGCAACGGGCGCTCAGCTCCGGCTGTATCCGCGTGGAGGGCGTGCTGGAACTGGCGCAACTGTTGTTCGACGATACGGGGACCGAGGCCGATGCCCGACGCCTGATCGCCGATGGCAAGACCCGCAATGTGCTGTTGAAGCGCCACGTGCCGGTGGTACTGCACTACTGGACCGTGCAGCCGGAACCGGATGGCGAACTGGCCTTCCGGCCGGATATCTATGATCGCGATGATGCGCTGATCGACGCGCTGGATCGTTCCGTGGCGCTTTGAGGCATCGACTGCCTGCCATCGCCGTCCTGCGTCAGGGCCGATACGAGCCAGTCCTTGATCTGAGCGGCAGCGGGACTGATCGGCGGATGGCGGCGATGTTCGGCACGCGTTACATGGCCACGCTGTATGGCGTGGTGTTTCTCGGCCATCAGTTCGGCAGTTTCTGGGGGGTGTGGCTGGGAGGATGGCTGTTCGAGGCCACCGGCAGCTACGCCGGCCTCTGGTGGACCGGCGTGGTACTTGGTGTGGTGGCAGTGGTGCTGCACTGGCCGATTCGTGAAGCCCCGGTCGAGTCCGCCGGCATGGCGCCGGCGAACTGACCGAGACTCTCTCAGGTACGTTTCGCCTCGGCAGCCTCCTTGGCGCGATCCTTGTCCTTGAAGGCCACCAGGAAGAGCAGCAGGACGGCGAGGGCGAAGAGCGCAGGGAACAGCCAGATGCCTTGCCAGTCATGACCGCTGGCGGTGGCGTAGTGGTCGGTGACCAGGCCGGCGACCCAGAAGCCGATCAGCATGCCGACCCCGTAGGTGGCCAGCGTGATCATGCCCTGGGCGGCACTCTGGAAGCGTTCGCCGGCGCGTGCATCGGTATAGATCTGTCCCGAGACGAAGAAGAAGTCGTAGCAGACGCCGTGCAGGGCGATGCCGATCAGCAGCAGGTAGACGCCTTCACCGGCATCGCCGACCGCGAAGAGGGCATAACGCACCGCCCAGGCCAGCATGCCGACGATCAGCGTGATCTTGATGCCGAAGCGGTGGATGAAGATCGGCAGCAGCAGCATGAACAGGACTTCCGAGACCTGTCCCAGGGTCATCTTGCCGGTGGGGTTGGCCACGCCGATCTCCGCCAGGAAGGGGTTGGCGTTCTGGTAGTAGAAGGCCAGCGGAATGCAGATCAGCACCGAGGCGATAAAGAAGATCGCGTAGTTGCGGTCATTGAGCAATTGAAGGGCATCGAGTCCGAGGATTTCCTTCAGGCCGCCCTTGCGGGTGTCCGCTCGGGGTGGTGTGGCCGGCAGGGTAAAGCAGTAGATGCCCAGAGCCAGCGAGGCGATGGCGCACATCAGGAAGGTGTTGCGCAGGGCGCCGCCGGCGATGGCCTCGGCGCCGTCCCAGGAGAACAGGTAGCTGATTGCCAGGCCGGCGAGAATCCAGCCGATGGTACCCCAGACCCGAATCCTGGCGAATTCCTGCGAGGGGTCGCGCATCTGGCGGAAGGAGACCGAGTTCACCAACGCCAGGGTGGGCATGTAGAGGATCATGTAGACCAGGACCAGCGGGTAGAAGGACGCGAAGTCCTGTGAGCGGTACAGGGCGAACATCAGGGCGGCACCGGCCAGGTGCAGCACGCCGAGGATGCGCTCGGCGTTGAAGTAGCGATCGGCGATCAGGCCGATGATGAAGGGCGCGATGATCGCGCCCCATGACTGGGTGGAGAAGGCCATGCCGATCTGGCCTCCACTGGCGTCCAGGTTCTGGGAGAGAAAGGTGCCCAGGGTGACGAACCAGCCGCCCCAGATGAAGAACTGCAGAAACATCATGATGCCGAGCCGTGTGCGTAGCATGGCGAACCCTCGTTATTGTGTGGTGGGTGTCAGTGCGTTTCGTCGAGCCCCAGCAGGCGTCGGTTGCGCCCCGGGTCCGAGCCGGTATCGGCGAAGTCGTCGAAGGCCTTGTCGGCACGCTGGATCAGGTGACGGGCGATGAAGGGCGCGCCCTCGGCGGCCCCCTGGGCGGCGTCCTTGAGACAGCATTCCCATTCGAGTACTGCCCAGCCGTCGTAGCCGTACTGAGTGAGCCGGGAGAAGATGCCCTTGAAGTCGACCTGGCCATCGCCCAGTGAACGGAAACGGCCGGGGCGGTCGACCCATCCCTGATATCCGCCATAGACCCCGCTGCGGGCGCTGGGCGTGAACTCTGCATCCTTGACGTGGAACATGCCGATCCGCTCGTGGTAGCGATCGATGAAGCCCAGGTAGTCGAGTTGCTGCAGCACCATGTGGCTGGGGTCGAAGAGGATCTTCGCCCGGGGATGACCGTCCACGGCATCGAGGAATCGCTCGAAGGTGGCGCCGTCGTGCAGGTCTTCGCCCGGGTGAATCTCGAAGCACAGGTCGACGCCTTGCTCGTCGAAGACATCGAGGATCGGCCGCCAACGACGGGCCAGTTCGGCGAAACCGTCCTCGATCAGCCCCGACGGCCGTTGCGGCCAGGGATAGAAGTAGGGCCACAGCAGGGCGCCGGAGAAGGTGCCGTGTGCGTTCAGCCCCAGGCGACGGCTGGCGCGGGCGGCGAGCTTGAGTTGCGCCTCGGCCCAGTGCCGGCGTGCGTCGGGTCGCCCATGCAGGTGCGCGGGTGCGAAACCGTCGAAGAGTTCATCGAAGGCGGGATGCACGGCCACCAGCTGTCCCTGGAGATGGGTGGAGAGCTCGCTGATCGCCACACCGGCCTCGGCGCAGCGTCCGATCAGCTCGTCGCAGTAATCCTGACTGTCGGCGGCGAGTTCGAGGTCGATCAGGCGTGGGTCGACCGTCGGCATCTGGACGCCGCGATAGCCGAGTGAGGCGGCCCAGCGGGTGATCGTGTCGAGATCATCGAAAGGCGGGTGATCGTCGAGGAACTGGGCGAGAAAGAGTGCCGGCCCCTTGATGCCGTCGTCGTGTGTGCGCGTCATGTCGTTGTCTCCGCGTCATCCCGCTGGGGGGCGTCATCGAGCGATGTCCACTTGGCAGTGCTGGCCTGGCTTTTCAGCAGGGCCTCGATGAAGGCCATGCCACGCAGGCCCTCGGCCATGCCGGGGACGCCCGCGGCGGCACCGTGCTCGCCACGCCGGACGGCGTCGGCGAAGTCGCGATAGAGGTTGGCCAGGGCTTCCAGATAGCCCTCGGGATGGCCACCGGGCAGGCGCAGGCGCTCCAGGGCCTCCGGTGCCAGGCCGGGCTGGTCGATCCCCGCGCGCAGCACGCGCATGGGCTCGTCGAGGCGCCGGTGGACCAGGGTGTTGGGCTCCATCTGTTGCCATTCCAGCGCGCCGCGATCGCCATACAGGCGAATCTTCAGGGCATTCTCCTCGCCGGTGCAGACCTGGCTGGCCATCAGGGTGCCGCTGGCGCCTTCGGCGGTGCGGAACAGGGCGTCGCCGTCATCGTCCAGGCGCCGTTGTTCGCCGTGAGTGCCGAGGGCGGCGCAGAGCTCGGTGACGTGGTGTCCCGAGATGAACTCGGCGAGACCGAAGGCGTGAGTGCCGATGTCGGCCATGCATCCGCTGGCACCGGCGATGTCGGGATCGGTGCGCCATCCCGCCTGCTTGTTGCCGGTGCCCTCGAGGTTGGTGCCGAGCCAGCCCTGGGGATATTCGACGTGAATCTTGCGCAGGCGGCCGAGCTCGCCATCGCGCACCAGGCGGCGTGCCTGCCAGACCATGGGGTAGCCGAGATAGGTGTGGGCGAGGCCGTAGAGGCCCGCGCCCGCATCGAGCGTGGTGGCGAGCTGGCGTGCTTCCGCCAGGGTGGTCGCTGCCGGCTTCTCGCAGAAGACATGGAAGCCCGCCTCGAGCGCGGCCTGGCTGATGGGCACGTGCAGGTGATTGGGCGTGACCACGACCAGCATGTCCATGCGCTGGTCATCGGGGAGCCGGTGTTCGCCGTCGATCAGTGCTTGCCAATCGGGGTAGAGGCGTCGTGTCGACAGGCCGCAGGCCTCGCCGGTGCGGGCGTTGTTGTCGGGGTCGCGGCTGAAGCTGGCGCAGACCAGTTCCAGCTCGCCATCCAGAGCGGCGGCCAGGCGATGCACTCGTCCGATGAAGGCGCCTTCGCCGCCACCGATCATGCCCATGCGCACGCGTCGTTTCGTCGTTGCCATTCGTCCTCCACAGGAATGCGGCCGAACTCGTGTCGAGTCGGTTCGATGCATGAATGTAACCGGTTACATTTTGCTGAAAACTAGCCCGTGAATCGTATGGGTTCAATGAGACTTAGGTCTTGTACGAAAAGTCGGCGAGGGCAGACACTTTTCGTAAAGACCCTCGGTCGCAAGGGCGAGAGCGGGCACAACGGTGAGCCCGGTGCAACGATGCAGTAGACTGGCTGCATGGCGACGCCGAGTTGTCCGATGAGATCGAGGAGGTTCACAGCCAGGCATGACCAATATACGCAAGGTGGCCGAACTGGCCGGGGTTTCGGTGGCGACGGTGTCGCGTACCTTGAAGACGCCCGACATCGTGTCGCCGGGAACCCGCGACAGGGTGCTGGCCGCCGTCGAGCAGGCCGGTTACCGGCCGAATCTCATGGCGGTGCAATTCCGGTCACAACGGACCCGTAACCTGGTGGTGCTGGTGCCGACCATCGCCAATACCTTCTTTGCCCGGGTGATCGGTGGCATCCAGGAAATGGCGCAGCGGCGGGGATACGGGATCCTGCTGTGCAACACCCTCGGCGACGAACGTGCCGAGCGAGCCTATGCCGGCATGGTGTCGACCCGTCAGGCTGATGGCCTCATCCAGTTGCGTGCCTATGACCCCTTCACGGCATCGAACGGCAAGACGCGACCGCCGATGGTCAACGCCTGTGAAGTGCTCGACGAGGCGCCGTGTCCCACCGTCAAGCTCGACAACCGAGCCGCTGCCCGGGCGGTGACCGAGCATCTGCTGGCACTGGGGCATCGCCGTATCGGCATGATCAAGGGGCCACGCAACAGCCCCTTGACCCGGGATCGTCTACTGGGCTTTCAGGATGCCCTGGCGGCCGCCGGCCTGACGCCGGACGAAAGCCTGTGGTGTCCCGGCGACTTCACTCCACCTTCGGGCCATCGGGCGGCCGGCGATCTGCTGTCGCGAGCGGATCCGCCCACGGCAATCTTCTGCGAGAACGATGAAATGGCCATGGGCGCCATGCGGCGCATCAGGGAGGCAGGATTGCGGGTGCCCGAAGATATCTCGGTGGCAGGGTTCGACGATATCGCCTTCGCTTCCTTCTGTGATCCCTCCCTGACGACCATCGCCCAGCCCGCCGAGGAATTCGGCCGCGAGGCCGTGTCCCTGTTGCTCGATATCATCGATGACCGGGATGACGCCGCGGACCAGCATCGCATCATGCCCTTCGAACTGGTGGTGCGTGAGAGTACGGGGCCGGCCAGCTGACCCGGGGAACACGTCGCCGCGGGACCGATGGAGGATATCGGTCCCGCTTGATCATGCTCCTTCATGCCGAGTCGGCGTGGTGGCGCGCCTGGCGCTCGGTCAGAGCACGGCCAGCATCTTCCTTGAGCGGAAGGTGCGAGGCCCGCTCGAGCTCTCTCCGATCGAGGCCGATATCGGCCAGTATCCGGTCATCGTGGACCAGCAGGTTGGCGATCTGGCGACGGAAACGCCGACGGCGTTGCCACTGGCGTACGCGGCCGACGATCCAGCCTTCCAGCGCGTCGATCAGCCCCAGCGGCGGCATGGCCGGCATGTAGAACGTCGGCAACGGGTTGCGCGGCCGCTCGTCGCCGTCTTCGACATGCGGTGGAACTTCGCTGCCGGACGCATGACGTGTGTCGCGGCATTGCGGTGTTGGATGCAGTGTGTGGAAAGCGTTCATGACAGCACCTCTCGTGTGTGCCCCTTTTACGGGACATGGGCCGATGGAAAGATTCCAGGAGTCGCGACCTCGGTGCTCAGGATGGTATGAAGAGTTTGTTCAATCCAACGAAAAGGTCTACATTCACGATTCAGAAATTCTGAAAGGTGATATGCCATGGACACCGCACCCGCTACCTCGCGTCCCACGGCCTTGCCGCTGCTCGACAGCGATGTCCTGCGTTCCTTCGTCGCCATTGCCGAGAGCGGCAGCTTCACGCGGGCGGCCAATCATGTCTTCCGTACGCCGTCCGCGCTCAGCATGCAGATCAAGCGCCTCGAGGGGACGCTGGGACAGGCCTTGTTCGTCCGAGAAGCACGTCATGTGCGATTGACGCCCGAGGGAGAGATGTTGCTGGGCTACAGTCGCCGGCTGCTGCGGCTCAACGAAGAGGCCGTGACGCAGTTCCTGACGCCTGCTCTGGAAGGCACCGTGTGCTTCGGTACCCCCGACGATGTGGGGTCGCGCATCCTGCCCCGGGTACTGTCGCAGTTTGCGCGTTCGCATCCCGCCGTGCAGGTGGACGTCGTGGTCGGTCGCAGCGTCGATCTGCTGGAACGCCTGGACAAGGGCGAGCTCGACCTGGTGCTGGTCACGGCAGGAAGCGAAGGACTTCCCGCCGACCGTGGCGAAGTCGTGCACACCGAGCCCCTGGTCTGGGCGGGACGCGACGGCGGCGTGGCGATAGATCGCTCGCCGCTACCGCTGGCGATGGCCAACCACGGTTGTGCCTGGCGACGCATGGCCCTGTCGGTGCTGGACGATGCCGGCCTGGCGTATCGCATTGCCTATATCAGCGAGAACTGTGCCGGTCAGGAGGCCGCGCTACTGGCGGATCTTGCCGTGGCGCCCCTGCCGCGCAATCTGGTTCGGGCGCCGTTGAACATTCTCGGCGACGAGTCGGGCCTGCCGCCGCTGGGCGACTACCGCATTCTGTTGTTGCGTTCCGGCCGGGCCGGCGAAGCCTCGGAGGTGCTGGCCGGGCATGTGGTCGATACGTTCCGGGGTATGCGTTAGGGAAACACTGCTTAAATGTCTGCGCGTGCAAATCGCTGTGTTGCGCGGTGCTCGAAAGCTCGCCTAACTGACTGTTATGTCTCGCTTTCTGTGCTCCGTGCGCCTTGCGATTCACTACGCTCGCCAATTTATGCAGCGTTTCCTTGGTCGTCTACATGAAATACGAGCCAGAATGCAGCTCGAAGCTCGAAGCTCGAAGCTCGAAGCTCGAAGCTCGAAGCTCGAAGCTCGAAGCTCGCCGCGGCATCTGTCGAATCCGGGGCCCGCCAGACGACTCAAGGCTGAATGACCACAAGAAAGGAGAGGGCATCATGAAATATCTATGTCTGGTCTACAGTGACGAGGAGCTGCTTCACAGTCTGCCGGAGAGTCCCAGGGATGAGGAGTGTCTGGCCTATGCCGAGAGCGTCCAGAGTAGCGGTCGCCTGATCGCCGGCGAAGCCCTGGCCCCGGTGCAGACCGCGACCACCGTGCGCGTGCGTACCGGCAAGACGACTGTCACCGATGGTCCCTTCGCCGAGACCAAGGAGCAGCTGGCGGGCTTCTACATGGTGGAAGCGCGGGACCTGAACGAGGCGTTGAACATCGCGGCCGGCATTCCGGCGGCTCGGGTGGGCAGCATTGAAGTGCGCCCGGTGCGTGAGCTGGATGTGCCGGCAAGGCCGGCGGCCGCCGGCGATCCTCGATGAGGAGGTCATGACCATGCGCATGAATGCCTATCTGATGTTCGATGGCGACTGCGAGGCCGCCTTTACCTTCTATGCCGAGTGCTTCGGGGGCCGCATCGAGGCGATGGAGCGTTATGGCAACGGCCCGCAGTGCGATGGCGAGATGTCCTTCGACCCCGACAAGATCATGCATGCCCGGCTGGTGGCGGATGACTGGGTGTTGATGGGTTCGGATTGTCCTCCCGCTTATATGCAGATGCCACAGGGGTTCTCGGTGGCCGTGCATGTCGATGACGTCGAGGAGGCCGAGCGCCTTTTCAATGTCCTGTCCGCCGGGGGCGAGGTCGGCATGCCGCTGCAACAGACTCACTGGGCCCTATCCTTTGGCATGCTGGTCGACCGCTTCGGCACGCCCTGGATGATCAATTGCGAGGCGAATGCCTGAAAAGAGGGCGGAGGTGGACATGAGCGCCCGGGTGCATGCACTGGTCGAGCGGACTTACCGGCATGAATCGCGTCGTGTGCTGGCTACCCTGATCCGGCGGCTGGGAGATTTCGACCTTGCCGAGGAGGCCCTGCACGATGCCTTCATGGCGGCAGTGGATCAGTGGCCGCGGGAGGGCATTCCTGACAATCCGCGTGCCTGGCTGGTCACCGCTGGGCGTTTCAAGGCCATCGACCGCTTGCGTCGACGGGCCCGCTTCGATACGTCGCTGGAGAAACTGGCGGAGCGGCTCGACGAGGCGCCTCCGGGCAGGGGGGATCCCGCCGATGTCGATGCCGTGGAGGACGACCGGTTACGGCTGATCTTTACCTGCTGTCATCCCGCCTTGACGGCATCCGCTCGGGTGGCACTCACCCTTCGCGAAGTCTGTGGCTTGACCACCGAACAGATCGCCCACGCCTTTCTGACTCGGCCCGCCACCGTGGCGCAGCGTATCGTGCGGGCCAAGGCCAAGATCCGGGATGCCGGTATTCCCTATCAAGTGCCCGAGGCCTCCGAGCTGTCGGAACGCCTGGAAAGCGTGCTGAGCGTGATCTATCTGGTGTTCAATGAAGGCTATACCGCGTCGGTGGGGGACCGGATGACATGCGGCGAGCTTGCCGAGGAGAGCATACGGCTGGGCCGCCTGCTGCTGGACTTGCTGCCGGACCCCGAAGTCATGGGGTTGCTGGCGCTGATGCTGCTGCACGAAGCGCGACGCGTGTCGCGCACCAGCGTGGCCGGTGAGCCAGTGTTGCTGGCCGATCAGGATCGATGTCTCTGGGACCGAGCCATGATCGACGAGGGGCAGACACTGATCGAGCGAGCCTTCGCTACCGGGGAGGTGGGGCCCTATACCCTTCAGGCGGCCATCGTCGCCGAGCATGCCGGCGCGGCCAGTGCCGAGCAGACCGACTGGTCGCGTATCGTCGGGCTCTATGATGTGCTGCTCCAGGCCTCGCCGTCGCCCATCGTCGAACTCAACCGCGCCGTGGCCGTCGCCATGCGCGATGGGCCTGAAGCGGGACTGGCGCTGGTCGACGCGCTATTGGCCAGCGGCGAGCTGGCCGACTATCGACTGGCCCATGCTGCGCGCGCCGACCTGTGCCACCGGCTCGGCGACGACGAGCGCGCACGGATTGCCTATCGGCAGGCACTGCATCTCAGCGAACAGTTGCCGGAACGAGCCTTCCTCGAGCGGCGACTGGCGGAGTTGGGCGACATCACTGTCCCGGAAACGACGACGCCCCACCCTGAGGAAGAGGGTGGGGCGTCGCGGTCATAGGGCGTCGTGGGAGGGCGGCGCGTCAGCCTTCGTCGTCCTCGTCGTCATTTTCGCCATCGGTTTGTGCACTGGCCACCACCGTGCCGGTCTGGCCGCTCTCGAGGGCGGCGAGTACCGGCTCGGCTTGGCGCTTGAAGCTTGCCAGGGCCTCACCGCTCAAGCTGCCGCCTTCAGGCAGCGCGACCTTCATGGCATTGACCTGGCTGTTGTCGACCAGGATCTCGTAGTGCAGGTGCGGCCCCGTGCTGCGCCCGGTATTGCCGGACAAGGCGATACGATCGCCCATGGTGACACGGTCCCCGCGACTGACCAGGGGCCGCGAGAGATGCAGGTAGCGCGTCTTGTAGCCATTATCGTGACGAATGACGATGTAGCGACCCGCCGCCGGGTGATTGCCGACCTTCTCGACGCGACCATTGGCCGGTGCCTGAACCTCCGTGCCGGTGGGCATGGCGAAATCGGTTCCCTTGTGGGGACTGATGCGACCGGTCACCGGATGATGGCGCTGGGGATTGAAGGGCGAACTGATGCGATACTGGCCGTCGAACGGGTAACGGTTGAACGAGGGATTGAGACTGACACCGTCGGGCGTGTAGAACTGGTTGTCCTGGGCGTTTCGGAGCAGCGTCAGGTCCATGCGAGAACCGTCATACTTGACCGCCAGGATACGCGGATCGAGGCTCTGGCCGTCGATGGTGTCGGATTCCACCAGTACCTCGAAACGATCGCCGCGACGAGTGTCGCGGCGAAAGTCGAGTTTCTTTTCCAGCACATGGGAGAGTTCGGCCACCTCGGCGCTGGTCAGACCGGTGGCCTGTGCCGAGCGGGCGAAGCTGCCGCTGATGGTGCCGGCGTAGAGGCGTTGGGTCGATTCTCCGGCACGCTCGATGGTCGATACGTCGGTGCCGTCGTCGCCGCGTTTGACCAGGTAACCGTCGCGCGGGTTGCTCATGATGCGTAGCGCGGAGAGCGTGCCCTCGGCATCGAGTTGATACTCGAAGCGACTACCGACATTCCAGCGAGTCAGCAGTTCAGGCTCCGGCATTTCATCCAGCAGGGCCATGACGTCGCTGTAACCCATGCCGAAACGGTCCTGCGCCAGGACGGTGAACGTATCGCCGGACTGGACCGTATAGGTACGCCATTCGGGCACGAAGGGCTCGTTGGCGGCAATTTCTTCCTCGAGGATGATCGGGCCTTCATCGAACAGCTCGAGTTCGGCCTCGCTGACATCTTCGTAGGAGGTGGCATCCGCCATCAGGCGCTTGTCGGATGCCAGCATGCCACTGGCGATCGTGCCGAGCACGACGGCGATATGACGAGCGGCCTCGTCGATATGCGGCATCGGCTCGGTGTCGGGGGTATCGGTCGTCGAAGCGAGGGCATCGCGGCTGGCCTGGGCGGCGTCGATGACGTCGATGTCGACGACTTCGCTGGCGGTCAACTGCGAGAGCGGCACGTGTTCGCGAGTGGCGTCCACGGCACGTGAGGCGACATCGATTGCCTTGGAAACGGGGGCGCGATCCAGGGTCAGAGAAGGGACACCGGGGCTCGTGTCGGGTTCGAGAGGGACGAGCAGGGTGTCGGTCCGTGTCGTGTCATGCTCGTATCGGGTGTCTTCCAGGGTGGAGACGATCTTGTGAGCGCCCAGCACGGTAACCATGGTGGCAACGGGTAACAACAGCAACTTGTGCGTGCGGGGCAGCGAATGGAGGATTCGCATCATGAATTTGGGCCGTCGTGACTGAATGAATAAACGTAAATGACATATAAAAAGGCACAGGAACCATAACGCATGAGGCGGGGAGTGCCTAGTCTATACATTTATACAGTACACGGCCGTCTCGCCCCGCCGTCAGGCGGGGCGAGCAGCTTGAGCGAAGTCGAACGCTGTTTGCTAAACGCGACAGTGCCATGCCTAAGTGGCCTTTGGCAACCCCCTGTTCGGCAAACCCTAACCGGCCGGCATATCGGCCAGCGTTCCGTCGCGATAGTCCCGCATGGCTTGTTCAAGCTCATGTTGGTGATTCATGACGAAGGGGCCGTGGTGTGCTATCGGCTCATGATGAGGTTCCCCGGCAAGCAATAGCACCTGGGCATCGCGGGAGCCTTGCAGCACCAGCGTGTCGCCCGGGCCGAAGCTGGCCAGTTCGCCACGCGTCAGGTCGTCGCCGTTTGCCGTCAGGCTGCCGTCGAAGACGAACACCAGCAACCGGGTGGCCTGGCTCATCAGCGACAGTGATGCGCCGGCACCGAGGCGAAGATGCGCCACCGCGCCCTGGCCGGCCAGGGCATCGAGCGGGCCCTGGAGAGTGTCGCCATCCGCCGTTTGCCAGATGCCACCCAGCGCGATCATCTCCGCACCGGGGGCCTCGAAGCGAGACATTTGTTCGGCGCTCACGTCGCGATAGGTCGGGGCGCTCAGCTTGTCCCGAGCCGGCAGGTTGATCCACAGCTGGAAGGCGTGGAGCCCGTCGGCATCGGTAAAGGGCGTTTCGCCGTGGATGATGCCGCGTCCGGTATGCATCCACTGGGCGCCGCCGGCACCGATACTGCTGTGGTGGCCGAGATGGTCTTCGTGACGCAGGCCACCATGAATCACGTAGGTGAGCGTCTGGATACCCCGGTGCGGATGGGGCGGGAAGCCACCGATGGCATCGTCACCCGGCGCGGCGATCAACTCGTCGAGCATCAGGAAGGGGTCGAGGCCACCACCGAAATTGTGCAGGCGCAGGATATCGACGCCATCGCCATCACGGCTGGGCTGGCTGCGCTGGCGATGTGTCACGTGTCGTGGAGTCATGCAGGAATCTCCTCGGTAATGGAGGGTATGACTGGCATTCTAGTCCGATATTTTCGAAAATTAAGCGCATAGTTTTGGGTCTTGTATTCGAGGAAATCGAAAATGTCGCGTGTCACGCTTGCGCAATGGCAGATGCTTGCCGCGGTGGTCGATCACGGGGGCTTCGCCCGTGCTGCCGAGGCCATTCACAAGAGTCCCTCCACGCTCAACCATGCGGTGCACAAGCTCGAGGAGCAGTTGGGTGTCGAGGTGCTCGAGCCGGTAGGACGACAGGTGCGTCTGACCGAGGCAGGCGAGTTGTTGCTGCGCCGAGCCCGTCAGCTACTGGAAGGTGCCGAGGCCCTGGAGGATGTTGCCGAACGGCTTGGTGAAGGGCTGGAGGCCGAGATCGTGCTCAGTGTCGATCAGATATTCCCCCCCGATGTCCTGGCGCGGGCCATGGAGGCCTTCTCTCGTGACTATCCTCATGTGCGTGTGCAGCTTCATGAATCGGTGCTCAACGGTGGCGTCGAGATGCTGTATGACGGCTCTGCCGACCTGGTCATCTCGGGGCTTGCCGCTCAGGGGTTCCTGGGCGAGCCGCTGGTCTCGGTGCGTTTCATCGCCGTGGCGCATCCCGAACATCCTCTGCACAAGCTGGAGCGTGTGCTGGACCTGCGTGACCTGGAGCAACATCGTCAACTGGTAGTGAGGGACTCCGCGCAACGCCAGTCACTGGACGCGGGCTGGTTGAAGGCCGAGCAGCGCTGGACGGTCAGCCACCTCAGCACGTCCATCGACATGCTGGAGCGCAACCTGGGGTTCGCCTGGGTGCCGGAGACGCTGATCGAATCATCACTGACGAATGGTCGCCTCAAGCCATTGCCGCTGTCGGCCGGCGGCGTGCGCGAAGCGCCGATGCAGTTGATTCATCGAGATCGTGATCGGGCCGGTCCGGCGACCCATGCCATGGCGCAGCATCTGCGGGATGAAGTGGCGGTCTGCCCCGATGCAAGAAGGAAACTCTGATTCATGCTGCCTTGATGATCGATAAAATCGAATGAATGTCGCCAAAAACTGCGCTTGAGCGCCAAGTTTTTCGGATTAAGCTGACATTAAATCGGTTATGAGAAAGGAGCGGTGACATGGGCCTTCTGATCGAGGGACGCTGGCACGACCAGTGGTACGACACCAAGCGGCATGGCGGAGAGTTCGTCCGTGAGTCCGCCAAGCTGCGCGACTGGGTGACCGCCGACGGCAGTCCAGGACCGGACGGGCAGCCCGGCTTGCCCGCCGAAGCGGGGCGCTACCACCTTTATGTATCGCTGGCGTGTCCCTGGGCGCATCGCACCCTGATCATGCGGCGCCTCAAGGGGCTGACGTCGCTGGTCGACGTGTCCGTGACCAGCCCGCTGATGCTGGATCAGGGCTGGAGCTATCATCGCGACGAGGGCTCGAGTGGCGACCCGCTCAATGATGTCGAATTTCATCATCAGCTCTATACCCTGACCGATCCGCATTACACCGGGCGCGTTACCGTGCCGGCGCTGTGGGACAAGCACGAGGGACGGATCGTCAACAATGAGTCGGCGGAACTGGTGCGCATGTTCAATGGCGCTTTCGATGGCCTGACCGGCAACCGTCTGGACCTCTATCCCGCGGACCTGCGCGAGACCATCGATGCGGTCAACGCCGAGGTCTATGACCACGTCAACAATGGGGTCTACAAGGCAGGTTTCGCCACCGAACAGTCGGTCTACGAGAAGCACGTCGTCGCGCTTTTTCAGTCACTGGATCGTCTCGAAGCGCGTCTCGGTGAACAACGCTACCTGGCCGGTGAATGGCTGACCGAGGCGGACATTCGACTGTTCACCACGCTGGTGCGCTTCGATGCGGTCTACCACGGGCACTTCAAGTGCAACCTTCGCCGCCTGGAGGATTATCCGAACCTCTCCCACTACCTGCGTGAACTCTATCAGTGGCCGGGTATTGCCGAGACGGTCGACCTGGATCATATCAAGCGCCACTATTATGTCAGCCACGGCAATATCAACCCGACGGGCATCGTCCCGGCCGGGCCGCGACTCGAGCTCGACCGGCCCCATGACCGCGAACGGCTGCCGGGGCAGGGGATACGCGAGCGCGGCTGATCCGCGCTACGAGCTACGAGATACGAGCTGCGCGCTGCCAATATACTGCTCGCCGCTTATTTCGCGTTCTTCGCCAACCACCGGTCCAGGGCGTTGGCGAATTCCCGCCGGTCCACGTCGGAATAGCCCTTGGGCCCACCGGTATGTTCCCCGCTGGCTCTCAAGGTTTCCATGAAGTCCCGCATCTGGACCCTGGCGCGGATGTTGCTCTCGTTCAGTGCCTCGCCCCGGCTGGTCATCACCTTGGCGCCGCGCTCGATGGCCGTCATGGCCAGCGGCAGGTCGGAGGTGATGACCAGGTCGCCGTCTTGCAGGCGGGTGACGATCTCGTCGTCGGCGGCGTCGAAACCGTGGCTCACCGCCAGCCCCTTGACCCACTTCGAGGGCGGTAAAGGCACTTGATGATTGGCCACGAAGGTGGCCTGTGTGGCGGTACGTTCGGCGGCGCGCACGATGATGTCACGGGCGATTCGAGGGCAGGCATCGGCATCGACCCACAGGCTGGGCATATAGGGCTCCTTGAAAGGACTGGCCAGGACGGCGCGACGATGGTAGCATGCGCGCTCCTCGCATGTGCTGACCCCACCATCATGACGACGCGACCCGTTCACCGACGTGAACGCGGTGGTCGACAACGCCGGGCCGAGGCCCCAAGCGTTCGAACTGTGTAGATGGAGCGCCGACGAGAGTTCGCCACCAGGGCGAATTCGGCGCAGACGGTCGCCACGACGATGTGCTCGCCTAACCGGCGGGCAAGCATCGGATGCTAGGTGCGACCGGCGTCCCCGACTCCGCTTAAGACTCCCGCCGTATGCGGGACCTTGACTGTATGCCAGGTGTAAGGGACGCCTTGACTGACGTTTTTTGCCGGTGATCCCGGCCTACCAAGGTGTGATTCATGACCTCGACTTCCGTCGCCTCGCCGAGTTTCGGCGATCTGGCCCTGCTGCCCTCCGTTCTCTCCGCTATCGAGACGCTCGGTTACGAAACGCCGTCACCGATTCAGGCACAGACCATTCCGGCTCTGCTGGAAGGCCGCGACATGCTGGGCCAGGCCCAGACCGGTACCGGCAAGACCGCCGCTTTTGCCTTGCCGATTCTCTCGCGTCTCGAACTCGGGCGTCGCGAGCCCCAGGTGCTGGTGCTGGCTCCGACCCGTGAGCTGGCGCAGCAGGTCGCCGCGTCCTTCTCCAAGTATGGCCAGAACCTCAAGGGCCTGGAAGTGGCGACCCTGTGTGGCGGCATGGAATACCGTGATCAACTGCAGGCACTGCGTCGTGGTGCACAGGTCGTGGTCGGCACCCCCGGTCGGGTCATCGATCACCTGGATCGCGGCAGCCTCAAGCTCGGCGGGCTCTCCGCCCTGGTGCTGGACGAGGCCGACGAGATGCTGCGCATGGGCTTCATCGATGACGTCAAGCGCGTGGTTGCCGATACGCCGACAGACGCTCAGCGCGTGTTCTTCTCCGCGACCCTGCCCACCGAGATCGAGCGCATCGTCAACCAGTACCTGGTGGATCCGGTCAAGGTGGCCATCGAATCGCGTGCCTCCAGCGGCGACAACATCGAGCAGCGCCGGGTGCGCATCGACGGCGGCGCCAAGCTCGAGGCCCTGTCACGCATCCTCGAAGTGGAGCCCGTCGATGCGGCGATCGTCTTCGTTCGCACCCGGGCGGCCTGCACCACCTTGATGGAGCAGCTCTCGGCGCGTGGCCTGAGTGTGGCGAGCCTATCCGGTGATCTGGACCAGAGCCTGCGCGAGCGCACCATCACGCGTCTCAAGCGCAGCAAGATCGATGTGCTGATCGCCACCGACGTGGCCGCACGCGGCCTGGACGTGCCGCGTATCACGCACGTCATCAACTATGACCTGCCCCAGGATGCCGAGGCCTATACTCACCGCATCGGCCGGACCGGTCGCGCCGGTCGTCCCGGGGTGGCCATTACCTTCGCCGGCAACCGCGAGGGTCGCAAGGTCGGCTGGCTCGAGCGTGCCACCGGCCGCAAGATGGAAGACATGGAGTTGCCCGACGAGGCGGCCATTCGCGCCCATCGTGACGAGGTCTTCCACCAGCGTGTGATCGGTTCGCTGACCAAGGATGCCGATACCCAGCGTGGCCTGGTCGAGCGACTGATCGCGGAAGGCTATGATGCGGCCGAGCTGGCTTGCGCCTTCGCCGCCCTGGCGCGTGCCGATGAAGCGCCCATCGGTCGCTTGCAGGCGCCGCGCAAGGAGCGTGCACCACGCGAAGGCAAGGCACCGCGTCGCGCTGATCGTGACAACCGGGGGCCCAGTGAGGGCATGACGCGTTATCGCGTTGCCGTGGGCCACAAGGATGGCATCAAGCCGGGTCAACTGGTCGGCGCCCTGGCCAACGAAGGCGGTATCGAGGGTAATCGGATTGGTCGGATCGACATTCGCAATGCATTTTCCGTCGTCGAGTTGCCGAGCGGCTTGCCGTCCAGCATCCTGACCAAGATGTCGCGAGCCCGAGTCGGTGGTCGTCCGCTGGAAATCAGCGAGGACCGTGCACCGCGTCGCCAACGCGACGATGAGGCGGGCCGTCGCGAACGGGCCTGATCACGGCACCGCCCGGTAGGCGGTTGTCGAGTCGCATCATGGCAGGCCGGGGAGATTCCCCGGCCTGCTTGCTTTTATAAGCATCCTTTGATGATGTCTGGCAAGAACCGGTGAGGTACCAGCCATGTGGAAGCGATTGCCGTTCCGCCTGCGGGGCTATCTGATCACCATGACCGGCGTACTCCTGCTGTCGCCGGATGCCCTGTTGATCAAGGATACCCAGGCCGAGGTGGCGACCTTCATGTTCTGGCGCGGCCTGCTGCTGGGTGCCGTGCTGTTGACGATCGCCACCCTGCGTTATCGCGCCCGGTTGCCGGAGGCCATCCGTGCCTGTGGCGCCGCCGCCTGGTGGTGTCCGCTGGCATTCGCCGGCAGTGCCTGGGCGTTCGTCTGCGCCGCGCGCCTGACCGCCGCCGGCAATGTCCTGGTGATGATGAACCTGGCACCGCTGGTGGCGGGGATGATCGGCATGGTGGTCTTCGGCCAGCGATTGCGCCGTCAGACCTGGGTGGTGATTGCCGTGTGCGTGACAGGGGCCTGCCTGATGGCGGCGGGCGAGATCGGCCAGGGGAGCCCGTTGGGACTGGCGATCGCCTTGTTCGTGCCGATCTCGATTGCCGTCAATACCACGGTGGCGAGCGTTCAGCGCGGCGACCGCCAACGCGGCGTGGACACCACGGTCGTGCTGCCGCTGGGATGTCTGGCGATGCTGGTACCGGCGGTGTTGCTGGGCGGGATGCAACTACCGCCACCCGAGGACGTGCAGCGCCTGGCGCTGCTGGCACTGTTCCTGCCGGCCGCCTACTTCCTGATCCAGACCGGCCCGCGTTACTTGCCCGGTGCCGAGGTCAGCCTGGTGATGCTGCTGGAGACCCTGGTCGGTGCTTTGCTGGTGTGGTGGTGGCTGGGCGAGGTGCCGCCGCCGCTGGCCTTCGTGGGCGGCGGCATGATCGTCGCCGCCATGCTGGTCAGCGGGCTCCGCGATCTCCATCGACAACGCCGCAAGGCCGCCGCCGGCGCTCCCGACGAGCGACTCCTGCAGGAACAGGCCATGCAGCAGGAGACGGGGGATAGCGCTTAGGGTGTCGCTGAAAGGTCGGCGTGTGACCTCACCAGATCGGCAAAACGGGCCAGCAGCCCGGAGGCATCGGGCGTCTCGACGACGCTTTCGATCAAGCGTTCCGGGGCCTGCCCTTGGGAGGCGAGGGCCTCGTGCTGATGCGCCAGGTAGGCCCGCATCACCGGGGCGGTGAACTCGGGGTGGAACTGTACGCTCCATTGCCGCGGTCCGTAACGCAGTGCCTGATAGCCGTCGTGGACGTTGCGTGCCAGCACCTCGGCGTCCGGTGGGGCGGTGAGTACCGACTGGGCGTGGGTCAGTTGGGCCGGAAAGCGTTGCGGTAGCGTGCCGAGCAGGGCGTCGCCGCTGGCGGCCTCGGTCAGGTCCACCATGCAGGTACCCGATTCGCGTCCCGCCGGATGATAGCCGCTCTCGCCGCCGAGTGCGGCAGCCATCAACTGGTGCCCGTAGCAGACGCCGAACATGGGCAGGTTGCGCTGCCAGGCCTCGTGAAGCCAGGGCTTGAGTGCCTCGCTCCAGGGTTCGGCATCGCTGACCATGGCATGGGAGCCGGTGATTACCAGGCCATCGCTGTCGCCCAGTGCCGGGGGCGGGCCGTCGTGCCGGGCATCATGCACCGCCAGGGCAAGGTCGGCATGGGCTTCGGCCATCGGGGTCAGGGCGGCGAGGAAGAGATCCTCGAAATCCCCGTGTTCATGTGCGACATCGGCGAAGGTGTCGCCCGTCTTGATGATCCAGAGCGTCATGATGTTCCCTTTGCCGACAGGCGTTCGCCTAGTGTCGCCATGAAGCGCTCCCCCGCCGCCAGCTGTTTGCTTTCGATGTATTCGTCCGGCTGATGGGCCTGGCTGATGCTGCCGGGACCACAGATGATGGTGGAGAGTCCCTGGCGCTGGAACTGGCCTGCCTCGGTGGCATAGGCCACCGCCGATGCTTCGATATCGCTGCCCAGCAGGGAACGGCAGAGGCCCAGCACCTCGTCGTTGTCGCGGTCGGCCAGTGCGGGCACCGTGACGTTCAGCGCCTCGGTGGCAATGCCGGTTTCCGGGGCGGTACGTTGCATCTCGGCTTCCAGCTCGGCGGCATAGGCATCGACGCGGCCGCGCAGAGCCTCGAAATCATCGCTCGGCAGGTGGCGGACCTCCCACTCGAAGGTACATTGGCGCGCCATGATATTGATCGCCGTTCCGCCCTCGATCCGGCCCACATGCAGGCTGGAATGGGCCACGTTGAAGGCCTCGTCGATGCGCCCCTCGGCCTTGAGCTCGTGCATGACATCTTCGATCTTCGTCACCAGCCGGGCCGCCACATGGATGGCCGAAACGCCTTGATAGACCTGGCTCGAGTGGGCCTCGCGGCCGGTGACCGTGGTGCGCAGATTGGTCGCTCCCTTCTGTGCCACCACGGGTTGCATCAGCGTCGGCTCGCCGACGATCACCGTCGAGGGGCGAGGGTGGTCGGCCATCAGCCGCTCGATCATGCGAGGTGCCCCGACACAGCCGACTTCCTCGTCGTAGGAGAAGGCCAGCCACAATGGCCTTTCCAACGTCATCGTCACCCACCTGGGCACCTCCGCCAGGGCACAGGCGATGAAGCCTTTCATGTCGCAGGTGCCGCGCCCGTAGAGGCGGCCATCGTCGCCGTCGCGCAGCACGAAGGGGTCGCTCGACCACGGTTGACCGTCCACCGGCACCACATCGGTATGCCCGGAAAGCACCACGCCACCTTCCACTGCCGGTCCGATACGCGCCAACAGGTTGGCCTTGCTGCCATCGTCGCTCTCGATGCGCCAATGCTCGACACCATGATCGTCGAGCCAGGCTTCGATCCATTCGATCAGTGCCAGGTTGGAATCTCGCGACACGGTGGCAAAACCCACCAGTCGCTGTAGTATTTCGGCGGCGGTCATGACGGCTCCAGGCTCAAGAGTTCGGGGGGAGATTAGCATGCGGGCGAGGCTGATCGCAGCTGGCGCGGCTCCACAGGCTATAGGCCCCGTCTATCGTGTCGATCGGCTTGCGGGCTTTGCGTGAAATAATTAACACGCTTATTGTGTGCCTCACTTTATCATCTGCACGATTTTCGCCACAGGAGGCGACGCAATGGCCGATACCTCACTATTCACTCCGCTTCAGCTTGGCAGCCTGAGTCTCCCCAACCGTGTGATCATGGCGCCACTGACTCGGGCACGCACCCCTGACAGTGTTCCCGGCAAGTTGCAGCAGGTCTATTACGGCCAGCGTGCCGGCGCCGGCCTTATCATCAGCGAGGCCACCAACATTTCGCCGACTGCCCGAGGCTATGTCTACACCCCGGGGATCTGGACGGACGAGCAGGAAGCCGGCTGGCAGCAAGTGGTCGACGCGGTGCATGCCAAGGGTGGACGCATTGCCCTGCAGCTCTGGCACGTCGGGCGCGTCTCCCATGAAATGGTGCAGCCCGATGGCCGACAGCCCGTGGCGCCCAGCGCATTGAAAGGCGAGGGCGCCCAGTGTTTCGTCGAGTTCGAGGATGGTTCCGCCGGACGGTATCCCACCAGTACGCCTCGCGCGCTGGAGACCGACGAGATCCCGGGAATCGTCGAGGACTATCGTCAGGCCGCCGTGCGGGCCAGGCGAGCCGGCTTCGACATGGTGGAAATACATGCCGCCAATGCCTACCTGCTCAACCAGTTTCTTGCTACCGGCACCAATCAGCGTACCGATCGCTATGGTGGCTCCATCGAGAATCGCGCGCGTTTCCCGCTGGAAGTGGTCGATGCCGTGGCCGAGGTGTTCGGGGCCGATCGCGTGGGGATCCGTCTCACGCCCTTCATCGAGATCTTCGGTCTCACCGATGATGAACCCGAAGCGATGGCCTTCTATCTGGCCGATCAATTGAACCAACGTGGCCTGGCCTACCTCCACTTCAACGAGCCTAACTGGGCCGGCGGCGACATCACCTTCCCCGATGGTTTCCGCGAGCAGATTCGTGAGCGCTTCAGCGGCGGCCTGATCTATTGCGGTCACTACGACGTCGAGCGCGCCCGGCAACGTTTCGAGGAAAGGGCCGCCGACGCCGTGGCTTTCGGTCGCCCGTTCATCGCCAATCCGGACCTTCCCGAGCGCTTCCGGCTGGGGGCCGCGCTCAATGAGCCGAACCCGGATACCTTCTACGGTGGCGATGCGGCGGGCTATACCGACTACCCTTTCCTCGATAACGGCCACGATCGCAAGGCCTGATAGCGGCAGCGCCGCTCACGATCCGCCTGATACAGCAGCCCGGCCAGCGCGCCGGGCTTTGTGCATCAAGAGGGTATGGCATGATGAGCGCAACAGCTGTCGGGGAGGCATTTCCTGGACGGAGGATTTTCTTCAAACCACTCGAGGACGTTATATGCCCCGTTATCATCCCCGTCAGTTGGCCGAGGTGCTGCTGGCCATCGCCGGTATCTGGCTGATGGTCAGCCGCATGCCGGATTATGCGGTCTCGTTGTACATAGTGTGGTCTAGCCCGAGCACGGTACCGGAAGCTGGTGGCCCGAACATGCTGGTTCTGCAGAGCGTGTACTTTCTGGGCAACGTGCTGCTGGGACTGACGCTGATCCTGGCGCGCAAACGGATCGCTTGCTGGCTGACACCCGATTCATCGTCGCAGCCATCCGACACGGCAGTTTCCACTGAGTCGCTGTTAGCCGTGGGAGCGGCATTGGTCGGCATCCAGCACCTGGCTGATGGTGCCATCAACTTGGCCAGCCATTACTTTGCCTTGCGATCGATGGAACCGATCGATCCGAGCGTACTTTGGCAGGGCGGCCTGTCGGTAGCCATCGGTATAGGGCTGTTCGCTGTATCGGTGGATCTCGGTCGTTTATGGGGGCAGTTGCGCGGCCGGGTCTAGCGCTGTGCTTAAAGCCCCGGTAGGTTGCATCTTGAACACTGAACGGACGGGGGGCTTGTGACCCGATCAACTGCCATATCGCGTTGCGCATGCGGAGACGTCGAACTCGAAGTGACCGGCAGCCCCATCCTGGGCGCGGCCTGTCATTGTGATGATTGCCAGGCGGGTTCGGAACAGATCGAGCGGCTGGACGAAGCACCACCCATCCTCGACGAGGCAGGCGGAACCGCCTATCTGCTCTACCGCAAGGACCGCGTCAGATGCCCCAAAGGGGACGAGTACCTGCGCGATGTCAAGCTCAAGAGCACATCACCCACCAGCCGCATCGTGGCAAGCTGCTGTAATACCTTCATGTACCTCGACTTTCAGAGAGGCCATTGGCTTTCCATGAATAGGGCGCAGTTCGTCGAGCATGACTGGCCTGTGCAGGTGCGCATTCAAACTCGCTTCAAGCCTGAAGGCAGTACGATCCCCGACGACGCACCGAGTTACTCGGCCTACCCGTTCAAGCTGATCGGCAAACTCGTCGTGGCAAGGATCGCCATGCTGTTTCATCGTTAGACGGTGCAAGGCCCCTCAATGGCGAGCTACGGGGAGCCAACTGACATGTTCACGACATCGACATGCCGCTGGAACATGTATACGAAACGCGATGTTTTCGACATGTCTTGAGAATATGTTTAAGAAAATTTCTTTCTTCGACATGTCCCCTGGATATGTCGATGCCATCGACATAAGCTGGTGACGTGTCGATTTTTGATGGAAAAATGAACATGAGCTGGCGCCCCGACCAACCTCACAATGACTTGCCGCCGCTGCCACCGGCCGCAGAACTCGAGACACCGGCCGTGCTGAAAGCCTGTATTCCGGCCCGCGCAGCGCTGGCGGAGCTCAAGCAGGCAGGGGAACTGCTGCCTAACCAGGGGCTACTGATCAACTTGCTCCCCCTGCTGGAAGCCCGTGACAGTTCCGAGATCGAGAACATCGTTACCACCACCGACAGGCTCTTCCAGTTCGCCGAGGAAGATACCCACGCCGATCTTGCCACCAAGGAGGCGCTGCGCTATCGCACCGCCCTGAGCAGTGGATACCGCGAACTGGCAAGGCGGCCGCTGTGTACCAACACGGCGGTGGAAATCTGCAGCACTATCAAGGGCGTCGACATGGAGATTCGCCGGGTGCCGGGCACCACCCTGGCCAATCAGACCACCGGCGAGGTGATTTATACCCCGCCGATGGGAGAGGACACTCTGAGAGAGATGCTGGGCAATTGGGAACGCTACTTGCATGCAGAAGATGGCGTCGACCCCCTGATCAAGATGGCCGTGGCCCATTACCAGTTCGAGGCGATCCATCCTTTCACCGACGGCAACGGGCGTGCGGGCCGGGTGCTGAACATCCTCTACCTGATCGAGCAACAACTGCTGTCACTGCCGATTCTCTACCTCAGCCGTTACATCGTGCTCCACAAGCCTGACTACTATCGCCTGTTATTGGCAGTGACTCGGGAAGGCCAGTGGCAGGAATGGCTGCTCTACATGCTGAAGGCGGTGGAGTACACGGCTCGTTGGACTACCGATAAGATCGCGGCGACCCGGGCATTGATCGAGAAGACGACGGCCTACATTCAGTTGGCCCTGCCTCGGGCCTACAGCCACGAACTGGTGCAAGTGATCTTCGAGCAGCCTTATTGCCGCATCGGCAATCTGGTGGAGCGCGATATCGCCCGGCGTCAGACGGCGTCGAGCTACCTGCAGCAGCTGTGCGAGATCGGTGTGCTCAAGGAGGTGCGTGCTGGACGCGAGAAGCTCTTCGTTCACTCCAAGCTGGTCAGGTTGATGACCGAAGACAGTAACGAGATCACTCCGTATCAGACCGCATGATGTATCTCATGAAATAACGACACTGCCTATTTTAATTTCGGCCTCAAATTGAAATAAGGCCGGCCGCAATAGGGAAGGGGGCTATCCGATAGCACATCGTCCAGGCTCTGTTGCACCTCTGCGACGTGCTGCGTGACGACGGCATCCTGCGGCGATCTGACCGCCGACTGGCGCGCCGCCCTCACCGAACTGATCAGTGGTGGACATCCTGCCGAGGCGTTGCTGGCGCGGATCGAGGCCGAGCGGGCAAGGTCGATGCCGGCGAAGAAACGGCGAGGCAGAAAAGCGGCAACGGAAACCATATCCTGAGGCTGGTAGAGAGAGCGGGCGCTCAAGACGACAGCAGAGGTCGGCATGGATGATCTCGGGAGGATGTGTGGAGTCGATCTCTTTCGAGGGCTTTTGTGAAGCCGTTTTGAGTCTGGCCTTGTTTCAGTAAAACATGAGAGTGCGAGCTATTTATGGCATTGGGCGAATTGGAGCGGAAGAGAATCGAGCGTGCTGTTGACGACTTCATGAGTCGTAACCGCCCGCCGGTGCATATCCGGCCGCAGCTGGATTTCAGCTTCCGTATCGATGGTCAGAACCTTGAACTGTTTGAAGTCCGTCCGCGCTGGGACGATCCATCGGATACCATGGAAAATTCGATAGCGAAGGCTTCCTATGTAAAAAACCGTGATGAGTGGAAGGTGTACTGGCAGCGTGCGGATTTGAAGTGGCATCGGTATGAGCCGACACCCGTGGTCATGTCGGTGGAAGCCTTCCTGGCGCTTGTCGAGCAGGATGAGTATGCCTGCTTTTTTGGGTAGAGCACCTGCATAGGTGCTCGACATCGGGCGAGTGGTGAGGGCCTTTCGCCGCAGGGGCCGTGAGGAGTGATGCCTCCATGGCAGCCGTTGCGGGTTGCCGATCATCAGGCTTTCGCGTCGCTACTCGGGGTAAGTACGTGCGGCATATACGCAGTACCGCGGTTTCATTCAGTGGTTGAGCGACGCTTTCCCGAATGAGGCCAGACCGTCATGCTTGAGCGGCAAGCAGCTTTATCACTCCCGCTCATTCTTCGTCGCACGCAACAGCACCCGGTCCATGCCGCGTGTGCTCAGCACTCGCTTGAGCGCGGCGAACAGGTGGGTGGGGAGGGTGACCGCGTAGCGTGGCCTGGGCCGCGGATGTTCCAGGGCATGGATCAACTTGGCGACCACCGCGTCGGCCTCCAGCGCGAAGGGCGTCTTGCCGTCGGGGTTGGCGAGCCGTGCCTCGACCTTTTCGTAGGTCCTGGCGTGGGCGCTGTTGACCGTGTCGATATTGGCCTTGAAGGCGGCGTGGGCGTTCTCGCGAAAGCGGCTGGCGATGGGGCCGGGCTGGATCAGGCTGACATGGATGCCGCTGCCGTTGAGCTCCTGGCGCAGGGTGTCGGTGAGGCCCTCGAGGGCGAACTTGGAACACACGTAGGCGCCTCGGTAGGGCAGGGCGGCGAAACCGAGTACCGAGCTGTTCTGCACGATGCGGCCATGGCCCTGAGAGCGCATCATCGGCAGCACGCGGGTAGTGAGCTCATGGGTGCCCAGCAAATTCGTTTCGAGCTGTTCGCGCAGTACGTCCCGGGTCAGATCCTCGACGGCACCGGGCTGGCCGTAGGCGCCATTGTTGAACAGTCCCGTCAGTTCCCCGCCGATGCGTTTCCGCACCTCCGCTACCGTGGCCTCGATCGAGGCGCTGTCGGCGAGGTCCAGTGGCAGAGCCTCCAGGCCTTCCTTCTCGAGACGCGCGACGTCAGCCTCGGCCCGCGCGGTGGCAAAGACCCGCCAGCCGCGCGCCGACATGGCATGTGCGGCGGCATGGCCAATGCCACTTGAACAGCCTGTGATCAGCAGGTTGCGTGTCGAATTCGTCGGGGCTTGCGCCATCTCTGTCTCCTTTCCAACGCCTGAAGGACAAGTGTGAGGCGTTGTCCACTCGAACGATATGGCCCGTCGGTGGATTCGGCAACGGAAAACGCACGGGATCTGGCAGTGTGAACAATGGAAGAAATGGCTCGCCCATGGCGTTGGTTCAACGTCTAGCCGACGCTGGAGTTGCTAGAGTGATGAGGGAGTGCGCTGGCAAGCCTGCCGCGTGTCTAGAGGCAAGGACAATAATGACCATGGAGGCATCTGATGAGCGATAGCAAGTACGCGCAGCAAGGCATGTCATTCCGCGAGAGCGTGGAACATATGGTGGATCATGCCATCGAGATCATGGAACTGGACGAGGGTATCGGCAATGCCCTGAAGATCTGTCAGAGCGTGGTGCAGGTTTCCTTCCCGGTGGAGGTCAACGGCAAGGCGGAGATCTTCACCGGCTGGCGGGCCACCCACAGCGATCACCGCTTGCCCTCCAAGGGCGGGATTCGCTTCGCGCCGATCGTCGACCAGGATGAAGTGGAAGCCCTGGCGGCGCTGATGACCTACAAGTGCGCCATCGTGGACGTGCCGTTCGGCGGCTCCAAGGGCGGCCTGGTGATCGATCCGCGCCAATACGAGCCGCATCAACTGGAAGCCATTACCCGGCGCTTTGCCCGGGAGTTGATCAACAAGGGGTATCTCAGCCCGGCCCAGAACGTCCCGGCGCCGGACATGGGCACCGGTCCTCGCGAGATGGGCTGGATGGTGGATACCTACCGGCAGATGTTTCCCAACGACATCAACTACATGGGCGCGCTGACCGGCAAGCCGGTGGAGCATGGTGGGGTACGCGGCCGCAACGAGGCCACCGGCCGCGGCGTGCAGTATGCGCTGCGCGAGCTGTTCCGCCACCCGGAAGAACTCGAGCGTTGCGGCTTGTCCGGATCGCTCGCCGGCAAGCGCGTCGTCGTTCAGGGCCTGGGGAATGTGGGCTACCATGCCGCACACTTCCTGCAGACCGAGGATGACAGCCTGATCACCGCCATCATCGAGCGGGATGGGGCGGTCGTGAATCCCGACGGGTTGGATGTAGACGCGGTTCGAGAACACGTCGCCGCGCACGGCGGGGTCAAGGGCTATGCCGGAGGCGAGTACCGCGAAGATGGCATGGCAGTGCTGGAGATGGATTGCGACATCCTGATTCCGGCCGCCCTGGAAGGCGTGATCACCGTCGACAATGCTGAGCGCATCCAAGCGTCGCTGATCGCCGAGGCGGCCAATGGCCCGGTGACCTTCCTGGCCGACAAGATTCTCCAGGAGCGCGGTGTCGAGATCCTCCCCGATGCCTACTGCAACGCCGGCGGTGTCGTGGTCTCCTACTTCGAGTGGATCCGCAACCTCAACCATGTGCGCTTCGGCCGCCTGGAGCGTCGCTTCCACGAGGCGCGTGGCGAGCATATCCTCGACGCCATCGAGCATGCCACCGGCGTCGAAGTGCCCGAGCATCTGCGAGAGAGGATCGGGCGCGGGGCCGACGAGTTCGACCTGGTGCGTTCCGGTCTGGATGACTCCATGCGTCTGGCACTGCAGTCGATCATCCGCCTGCGCCGCGAAAATCCGAAGATTCACGATTACCGCATGGCCGCCTATGCCCTGGCCATCGAGAAGGTCTCGCGTCACTACAAGGATATCGGCTTTTAAAGCTTATACGTAAAAGGCGCCCCGGCGGGGGCGTCATCCACTCCGTCAACGTATCTCATTGTCTTGACTCTATAACAGAAGATACTTTTTATCAGCCAAACTAAGATTTGATGATGGATGGCTGAATTCATCACCAATTGTCGTCATTCTCCTATACCGGTTGCGGGTAGGGCTTGATAGCGTGGCCCTTTACATGGATGTAGTGCAGGGCATGTCACATGGAAGTGGGCAAGGTCGGCGATAAGGTGGTCTGTAGCTGCAATGGCGGACCACACTCTATTGTTTCGGGTGCCATGACGGTGTTCGTGGATAACGTACCGGTAGCGCGTGTCGGCGACCGCACATCCTGTGGCGCCACCATCACGACCGGGCTGGCCTGGTACCTGGTCGAGGACTCTCCCGTCGCCATCAACGGTAGCGCCACGTCCTGCGGGGGCCATATCATCACAGGCTCAACGGCAATCACCGGCGCGCCTTCCACGATCTCGCTGGGAGATGGGCTCCGATTCCGCCAGGTGGATGACCCGGAAGCCGAATTACAGGCCGAGATGGACAGGATCAACGACGAAACGTCGCGCGCTCGTGAAGAAGGACAGCAAGTCATCAAGGAGAGCGGCATCGAACCGGGCTTTCATGTCGTGCGTTCGCCGGGAACTCGGGAGGAGATCAAACGACGCCTGTTCGGCACGCCTCGTCCGGACGTTGAGGCCATGTTCGAGCGTCTCAATCGTCACCTAGGGGACTATGTACTGCCAGGCTCGCTGGTTGTCCTCAGCGATCCTGAAAATCGGCAGTGCTCCGCCGAAGAAGCCGCGCTACAGGATCAAGCCCATCTGGCGCAGGCTGTAATCCAGCAGCTCGAACCGGCCCAAGCTCAGGCCATGATCAACAGTTGGGGAGCGATTGCCGAGCTGAAGCAGGCCAGTGAGGCCGCGGGAAGCGCTTCCACCTCGTTAGGGGTCGGCTCGAGTGGCCTGGGTCAGTTGAAGCATGCCACCGAGGCAGCCCTGGATGAAATGGCCCAGCTTGCCGAAGTAGGGAGCGAGCGCATCTCCGGGCAAGGCAAGGCCACACTTCGTCGTCTTGGCGATCAGGCAACCAACTGGGTCGACCAGCCTTTCGAGATGCCTGAAATGGCCAAGGATTTGAAGAACGCCATCGGCGTAAAAGCCGAACAGGCTGTTCATTCTGTACGACAAGCCATGGAGGGCTTGCACGCTTTCCGCGTGCCGACGATCTCGGATGCCATCCGCAGTGCGGGCCGAATCGTCAAGCCGCTCAGCTATGCCAATTATTTCGCCATCGGTCTCGACTACACCTCGACCAGCCTGAAGGTCGAAAGCGCCTGCCGCCAGGCGGCAACCAGCGAGGAATGTCGAAAGGTAAAATTCGTGGAGTATGGCGGATTTGCATTAAGAACCGTCGGTGGTGGAATGGGAGCATCCTTGGGTAACATTTGTCTCATTACGGGGGTTACTCCTACTACGTTGGCTTGTGCCCTTGCTGTTGGCGGCGCAGGAGCTCTTGGCGGAATGGAAGCAGGAGACGAAGTGGGTCAGAACTTCGGAGAGTTTATCTATAACCTCACTGAAGAAGATTCGGTGAAACATGACCGTTGATCGGCTAGATGCTCTAGGACCTTTGGCTATCATAGGTGCAACGTTCGGTGGGATAGCCTTTATATTATTATTCATCGCGATTGGGTTAACTCCATTTATCGTGGATAAGGCCGACCGGCAGCTTGGAGTAATGAATCATCAGGATGCTCCATACCCTAAAATATGGCCTGGGTGTAGCCTGAGGCTTGCCTGGTATGGTTTAGCCATCCTGATCCGAAAGAGGCGCGAGGAGAAGTGGCCCTTTGCTAATCGGCCCGATCGATTACAAAGGATAGATGAGGCATCGGTGTGGATAAAACACACTCTTGTCTGGGTCTATCTAGGATTTCCCTTCTCAACAATACTCGCTTTCTTCTTCGGAGGATTAATGAAGCTAGCTAATAGCTTATGGTTCTCACCGTAAAAATGCTCGTCACTCCATGAGTATTCTGTCTATGCTTCTCTTCCCAACGATACCGGACACCATCCGCAGTGCGGGCCGGATCGTCAAGCCGCTCAGCTATGCCAATTATTTCGCCATCGGTCTCGACTACACCTCGACCAGCCTGAAGGTCGAAAGCGCCTGCCGCCAGGCGGCAACCAGCGAGGAATGTCGGAAGGTCCTTTTTTGGTCAAATTAAAGAGTGAAGCGGGGTAGGTGGAAGGAATTAGTTCATAGTTTTTTTAAAAGTTATGATGGTGGTCCTTTATGATTGATTTGTTAGAGAAGGTTATGCCGTTGGTCGCTGGGGCTGGAGCGTTCTGGGGTTTTCCGAAATTGTTTCTTGTCGTGCTTCCTGGGTGGCAGGAGAGGCGTTGGCATTTCAATAAGGAGCGATTTTGTTATTTTAGATCTAGCGGTTTTTTATATATTGAAAAGGGGGTAGGTTCGCACGAAGAAAGGGTTGATTTTGAGTACGCAATCAAAGGCTTTACAAAAAAACAAATTCAGGCGGAGTTGGTTGCAAGAGCGTTGATGGTTCCCGACTTCCTCGGCTATGTACGATGCCTTGCCAAGGAGAGTAGAAATGTTCGTTTTCATGAAGGGAATGTCAAGCGGTATGTTGGAAAAAATAAGTATATAGATTTGCCCACCAAGAATCGAGCGGACTCTCTTTGGCGACGTTGCGCATTTAGCTATGGGGTCGCGGCGGTCCTGGGGATGGTGATATATCTACTTTGGGTTTTTCGGTCACGTTTCGAAGGCTATGATCTGGTTGCGGGTGTTGTAGCCATTTGTTTGATAATTTTCATTTTCGCACTTTGGGTTACTGTAGAGCTGGCAAGGGTAGCTATCAAAACGGATCGCCTCATCAAGCTGAATGATCTGAACAGTGTAGATTGGCCATGCCCTACAATTTCTGAGCCTGATGTTGAATCTCCCTCCTCCAGCATTGGAGAGGGGATGTGATGACAGACATCACCATATTTTAAGAATGTGAAAGTTAATGTAGGCGAAGTGGTTGTGGTCGATATTTCGATACCTGAAGCGTGATACGAGCCAGAAATCACAGGAAACTATCTACGCGGTCAGATAGAGTACGAGGTAAAGCTGAATGTAAAGGCTGTCCAGCCGCTACTCTCCGAGCGCCTGAGCCGGTCATTCCTTGTCGGGGGCCAAGAACGCCTGCGTCTCGGCGATGATGGCGTCGATGGCGCCGGGGTCTAGGATCAGGCCGATGTGGTCGATGCCGGGCAGGAGCTTGACCGGTACCTCGTGACCAGCGTGCTGGAACACGGGCGCGAAGTGTTCGGTACGGAAGATCTGATCGTCCCGGCCTGCCAGTACGCGCATGGGGCGATCGACCGCTTCCAGGGTGGCGAGGTAATCGGGCCGGGGGCGGTAGTTCTGTGCGAGCGTGAACGAATAGGCCGGGGTCAGCGAAGGGGCGGCTTCATCGTCGACGGCATATCGCATCACGGGCAGATGGTTGAAGGTGTCGATGCCGAGTCGATCGAGCAGCGCGAGGCTGATGTAGCGGGGCAGTCCGACACTCGTCCAGCCACCGCTGTCGGGCCGATACGTCGGTGCTTCCTGGCTGATGAAGGGGGCGAGCAGCAGGTAGTGGGCAAACCGTTGCGGGTGTTGACTACCGGCGACCCGTAGCGCGAAGCCCCCGCCCGAGGAAAAGCCGACGAGGGTGCGTGGCGTGGCGGGCCCGACGGCGTCAATGAAGTCCTGCAGGTCATCCTCGAGCTGGCCGATGTAGGCGATGTCGCCGCGATCCCTTGAGGCACCGTGGCCGCGTACATCCAGTGAGTAGGCGCTGAACCCGGCATCGGCATAGGCCCTGGCGAGCGTGTGCAGGCTGCGGCTGTTGCCGGCGGAGCCGTGCAGCAGGACGACACTGCCGCGTGGCGACGCGTCGTTGGACGAGGCCGGGTAGTGTCGGTAGGCAAGCCGGCTGCCGTCACGCGCCGGGTAGTGGCTGAGTTCCGGCAGGTCGCGATTGTCGAGCGTCTTGAACGGACCATTGATGCCGGTCATGGCAGGCGGCTGTGAAGGGCCGCCGAAAATGAGCGACAGGGCGATGGTGCCCAGTAATCCGATGATGACCAGCAGCAATAGACCCACGGCGATTTTCATCAGCCCCTCTTTTCAGCGTCGCATGGCTCACGCATTGTCCAGTGTGGTACGACTGGTGCCGTTGCCGACGGGCGCCACCCGAATCTGCACCGGAATGCGCTCATGCATTTCCTGGACGTGGGAGATCACGCCGACGCGTCGGCCCAGGGCCTGGAGGCCGTCGAGGGCATCCATGGCCAGTGCCAGGGATTCGGGGTCGAGGCTACCGAAGCCCTCATCGATGAACAGCGATTCGATGGTCAGCTCGCCGGATGCCATCGAGGCCAGGCCCAGTGCGAGAGCCAGCGAGACCAGGAAGGTCTCGCCGCCGGAAAGCGAGTGCACCGAGCGGCGTTCGTCGCCCATGTCGCGGTCGACGACCAGCAGGCCGAGTTCGCTGCCGCCGCGTACCAGGCGATAGCGACGGCTGAGGCCGGTCAAGTGAGTATTGGCGTGTTCCAGTAGCTGTTCGAGGTTGTAGGCCTGGGCGATACGCCGGAAGGTCTTGCCGTCGGCGGAGCCGATCAACTCGCTGATCCGGCCCCAGCGGCGATATTCGGTACGGGCCGCTTCCAGCTCGGCCTGGCCCTGCTGCTGGCGCTTTCGCTTGCGGTCGTCATCGCGCAGGGCGTGCTGGGTCTCGTCGCGGCGCCGTTGGGCGGTCTCTAGTTCCGGCGCGAGGGCCTCGCGTTCGTCGGCCAGCGCTTCACGGCGCTCACGGATCGTTTCGGTAGCGCGTTCTCCCAGCAGTGTCTCGTCGTCTTCTACGCCTTCGATCAATGCCGGGTCGCGGCGATGGTCCAGCAGCGCCTGGCGGCGTTCGGCAAGGGTGGCGGTCGCCTTGTGGCGTGCCTGCTCGGCGGTATCCAGTCGCTGATCCTGCTGCCGGGCTTCCGTCTCGGTCTGTTCCAGCAGCCGCGTCAGTGTGGCGTCGTCCAGCGCTGGGTGGGACTGCCGCCATGTGGCCAGTTCGTTGTTCAGGGTGTCGCGTTCCTGGTGCAAGGCGTCGAGACGTTGACGCTCATGGTCGCGCTGCTGGGCAAGGCGCTGGGCTTCCTGCCTGGCCTCGTGCAAGCGGTTCAGCGCCGCATCCCGGGCTTGATGGGCTCGTGACTGTCGGTCATCGAGGGATTGCTGCCAGGCGTCCGCCGTCGCGTGTTCGCCGAGCCGTGCCTTGAGTCGGGTGGCCAGGTCGTCGCGTTGCGCGCGCAGGGGCGGGAGGCGTTTGGCGAGCTCGGCCAGTTCCTCGTCGAGCGATGCTCGCTGGGTCTCGAACCGGGCGATGACGAGTTCGTCCTGCTGCAGGGCGCGATCCAACGGGGCCAGCTCGGCTTCGGCCTTGGCCAGGTCGTCCAGTATCTGCTGGTGATGCGTTCGCCGTGCTTCGCTGTCAGCGCCTTGCTCGGCAAGCCAGGTGTCTCGTTCGGCCTCATCGATGGCCGACAATTCGGCGTTGAGGGGATGGTCGTGCAGGGCCTGGCGGGCATCGCCGAGCCGCTGTTCGGCCGATCGAGCGTCTTGCCGGTGCTGCTTGAGGGCGGCCTCGAGGGCGCTGTACTCACCGAATAGGGTGTCGCGTTGCTGTTGTGCCTGGTCGCGCTCTTCCTGTGCCTCGCTCAGCTGGCGTTCTTCCTCTGTCTGCTGGGCGGCGAGCTGGGTGGCTTCCGGCGTCGGCGGTGGCTGATGGCGCCAGGGGTGATCGAGACCACCGCAGACAGGACAGGGCTGGTCCTCTCGCAGGCCCTCGCGCAGCGTGGTCACGCTCTCGCTGCGTACGGCGCGGTTGCGTTCGATGACGGCGGTGACGCTGGCGTAGTGACGGTGCGCTTCATCGAGACGTCGGCGAGCAAGTTGGCCCTGCTCCAGCAGCGTCGTCAGGCGGCGTTCGTCGTCACGGATCTGGTCGGTCAGCCAGCGATGGGTCGCGGCGGCTCGGCTGGCCTGTTGCCAGCGGCTGGCTAGTTCATCCAGGGCCAGACGACGCTGGACGGCCTGATCGAGCTGGCGTTGAGTCGCCTGGCGAGCGTCCTCCAGTCGCGGGTGATCGCCCATCCGTTGCTTGAGTGTCGCCTGCCGGGCATCACGTTGCTGGCGTCGCTCGTGTTGCTCGGTCCTGGCCTTCCGGTGACGGGCGTCGAGGTCGGCGAGTTGTTTCTGGCGCTCGGCCTGGGTGGCTTCCCGCTCGGCCAATTGCTGCTGGATGCCGGCGAGTTGCTGCGCCTGGTCGCGGGCCTCGCGTAGCGCGGGGTCGGCGTGCCGGCGTGCCTCGATGGCCTCGTGCAGGGCGTGTTCGGCTTCGGTGTGGGCCTGGCTGGCCTGCTGGTGCGTCGTTTCGCTGGCCTCGAGCGCTTCGAGTGTCGCGGCGTGGGTGGCTTCCAGGGTAGCGATCTCGCCGGGCAGGACGGCCTGACGTGTCAGTCGGTGGCGCTGAGGGAGGATCAGCCGGCGCCACTCGCGGTCGGCGCGGGCATCCGCCAATGCCTGCCAGTCGGCGTCGGCCCGTTGTCGCTGCTGCTCGCCTTCGATGACGGCATGGTTCAGTCGGTCGTCGGTGTTGTGCCAGCGCTGACGGGCGTCCAGTTGGTCTTGCCGTTGCTGGAGATCGGTCAGGGCCAGACGGGCCGATTCGGCCTGCTGCTCGAGTTCGGCACGAGCCTCCGGTTCGGCGGGCAGGTCATCGGCGAGCCTGGCTTCCAGGGCGTCGACGCCTTTCTTCGCCTCGCTGGCGCGGCGGTAGGCGGCGCGCGAGATAGCGGAGTATTCCGCGGTTCCGGTGAGGCGTTCGAGCAGGTCGCTGCGCTCGTTGTCATCGGCCTTGAGAAAGGCGGAAAATTCGCTCTGGGCCAGCAGCACGGCACGGGTGAACTGTTCGAAGGTCAGGCCCAGGCGTTCGGGCAGCAGACGGTCGAACTCGCGCTTCTGGGTGGTCAGCAGGCGATCGTCGTCCAGATCGCGCAGCGACTGCTCGGCGCTCTGCAGGCGCCCGTCGGCCTTGTCGCGGGCACGGCGCACCAACCAGCGGGCGCGGTAGCGATGGCCGTCGCGGCCCAGAAAGTCGACCTCGGCATGACCGCTGGCGGTCCCCCGGCGCAATAGGGTGCGGGGATCGCTGGTGGTGAGCGATTGTCCGGCGGGGTCGTCGACCTGGCTGTCGCGGTTGGGGGCCTGGCGCAGGCGCGGTGTGTTGCCGTAGAGGGCCAGGCACAGGGCATCGAGCAGGGTGCTCTTGCCGGCGCCGGTGGGGCCGGTAATGGCGAACAGGCCGGCATGAGCCAGAGGGTCGGCGGTGAAGTCGAGTTCCAGGGGGCCGGGCAGCGAGGCCAGGTTGGCCAGGCGCAGGGCGAGAATCTTCATGCGTCGGCCTCCGGGTCGTCGAGCACGTCCTGATGCAGGCGGTCGAAGTCGGCCAGGACGTCGTCGCCGGGCGGGGTGTCCCATCGCTCTTGCCAGGTGCGTTCGAAGAGCTTGCGCGGGCCCAGCGTCTGCAGATCGATGCGTGCCGAAGCGGTGCCGCTGTCGGTTTCGGGCAGGCGGCGGGAAAGTCGCAGCAGGCGCAGTGCCTTGCCTTCCAGGGCCGACTCCACTCGTGCGCGAAGGTCGGGTACCGGGGCGTCGAGTGCCACGCTGACCTCCAGCCATGGCCAACGCTCACGCGGCAGGTCAGGGTCGTCGTCCAGGGCTTCGAGGCTGGCCAGCACGTCATCCAATGGTGCCGGGCCGAGGCGATGCATGGCCACCGGGCGCGGTACGGGAAGGGCTTCGCTGCCGGTCAGTCGCTCGCCGTCGAGGCTGACTTCCACCACCTGATGGGGATAATCGACCTCGCTGAAGTCCAGCGGCAGGGGACTGCCACTGTAGCGAATGCGTGCCTCGCCGACCTGCTGGGCGCGGTGCAGGTGACCGAGCGCCACGTAGGCGATGTCGTCCGGGAAGAGGGCGGCGGAAATCGACTCTTCGCCGCCGATCACGATGGGGCGTTCGCTGGCCTCGGAGACAGTGGCACCATGCAGATGAGCGTGGCTCATGGCGACCAGTGCCTGGCCGGGTTCGCGTCGCTGCCGGGCGGCGTCGATCAGCCGCTCATGAACGCCGGTGATGCCGCTGACATAGTCCTCGGCGTCGCGCCCGGTGACCTCGACGGGCCGCAGGAACGGCAGCGCCAGGCACCAGGCCTGCGTCTCGCCGGCCGCATCGGTGAGCGGCACCAGCAGATGGTCGGCGTCGAGTTCTCCGTCCTCCCGCCAGACGACGCGACCCAGGGCATGGGTGCGCAGGCGGCGCATCAGGGGCGCGGGGAGTTCGATGCGGTTGCCGCTGTCGTGGTTGCCGGCAATCAGCACGATATCCAGTTGCGGCAGCCGCTCATGGGTGGTGACGATGAAGTCGTACAGGAGTTCCTGGGCGCGCAATGAGGGATTGACCACATCGAAGATATCGCCGGCGACCAGCAGGGCGTCGGCGTCGCGCTCGATCAGGGTCTCGAGCAGCCAGTCGAGAAAGGCACGGTGCTCCGTGTGGCGCTCCTGGCCATGGAAGCTCTGGCCCAGATGCCAGTCGGCGGTGTGGATCAGTCTCAGCATTGGCTCCCCGGTGGCTCGTCATGCGGCAAAGGCCGTAGTCTAACCCGAGTGACCGCCATGAATCAGGAAGTCTGAATGTCCCGACCTCCCTTGCATGACTGGAATCTCGCACCGAAAGCGGCCATCGAGCTACAGAAGCGGCTGGCGAGCCGAGTGGAATGTCAGGATCGACTCGAGCCGGTCGGTCATATCGCCGGCGTGGATATCGGTTTCGAGGCCGGGGGCGAGGTCACCCGTGCGGCGGTGGTGGTGGTGGCCTGGCCGCCGGTCGCCAAAGGCGAGTTCGAGGTGGTGGAGCAGGTGGTGCATCGCGAGCCGACGCGCATGCCCTATATCCCCGGTCTATTGTCGTTTCGCGAGGTACCGGCGGCCCTGGCCGCCTTCGACAAGCTGACGACGAAGCCGCAACTGGCCATGGTCGACGGCCAGGGCATTGCCCACCCTCGGCGACTGGGAGTCGCGAGTCATCTGGGCCTGTGGCTTGACCTGCCGGCCATCGGCATTGCCAAGTCGCGGTTGTGTGGTCGTCACGCCGAGCCGGGAAGCGAGAAGGGCGACTGGACACCGCTCATGGACGGCGAGGACACCATCGGTGCCGTACTGCGCTCTCGAACTCGTGTGAAGCCGGTGTTCGTGTCGCCTGGTCACCGATTGTGCCTGGATTCCGCCCTGGCGTGGGTGAGGGCCTGCCTGGGGCGCACCAAGCTGCCGGAGCCGACCCGGCTGGCGGATCGGCTGGCGTCGCGGAGAGATTGAAGACGTACGTTGGCTGCTTCAGGCGAAACCGCCGTTGGCGCGCAGGATCTGGGCGTTGATCCAGCTACCCTGTGGGCCGGCCAGGAAGGCGACGGCGTCGGCGATTTCTTCCGGTTGGCCCAGGCGTTCAAGCGGTGCCATGGCGGCGATCGATTCGACCTGCTCGTCGCTCTTGCCCTGGAAGAACAGGTCGGTCGCTACAGGACCGGGTGCCACGCCGTTGACCGTAATATCACGCCCACGCAGCTCGTTGGCCAGCACCTTCACCAGCCCCTCGACACCCGCCTTGCTGGCGATGTAGGCGCCATAGCCGGGAAAGGATTTCGCCAGCACACTGGAGGAGAGGACGATGATACGGCCACCTTCTCTCAGGGTTTCGGCGGCCTTGGCCATCACCAGCCAGCTACCGCGTAGATTGGTGGCGAGCGTGCGGTCGAGGATCTCGATATTGTCGGTGGTGATGCCGGCCATCTGCATGATGCCGGCGTTGTTGACGACCGCGTCGAGGCGACCGAAGGTCTCGAGCATCGTGTCGAAGAGCCGGGCCACGGATTCGGCGTCGCCGATATCGGCTTGCAACGCCACTGCGCGTCCCCCGTTTGCCTCGATATCGGCCACGACCCGGTCGGCCAGTTCTGCGTTGCCGGCATAATTCACGCCCACGGCAAAGCCGTCCTCGGCGAGCTTGAGGGCAATGGCGCGCCCGATGCCGCGAGAGGCGCCGGTCACCAGGGCGACTTTGTGCGTCGTATTCGTCATGAAATGTATCCTCTCTTGGTGAGTGGGCAGTATTGCTGTTCGAGTACACTGGATAAATCAACTAATCTGAGAACTCTGTTCAGCAGAGATAAACAATTCGCATGGACCGATTCGAAGCGATGACCCTCTTCGTGCGTATCGTCGAGAGCGGCAGCTTCACGAAGGCGGCCAATGGGCTCGATATGCCGAGAGCGACCGCCACGCTGGCCATCCAGAAACTGGAGCGCCGGCTGGGCGTACGCCTGCTGGAGCGCACGACGCGTCAGGTACGGCCCACGTTCGAGGGCGAAGTATTTCATGAGCGCTGTGTCCATCTGCTGGCGGAGATGGAAGACGCCGAGGCGTCGCTCAAGCCGGTGGCCAGTAATCCTGCTGGCGTATTGCGTGTCGAGATGCACGGGGCTCATGCCCGATTGATCGCGCTGCCGCATATCCAGGCCTTTCATCGCCGTTATCCCGAGCTGAATCTGGTGCTTACCAGTGGCGATCGCCGTGTGGACCTGGTGGGAGAGGGGGTGGATTGCGCACTGCGCGCCGGCGTCCCCGAGGACTCCAGCCTGGTCGCCCGCAAGTTGGCCGAACTGCCCCAGGTGATCTGTGCCAGTCCGGGGTATCTCGAGGCCGCCGGTTTTCCGAGCCATCCGGACGAGATCCACGAGCATCAAGTGATCGGTTTTTTCTCCGGCAGCAAGGCGACGGATAGTACGCTGGACGTGGTCGTGGATGGGCGGACTCGATCATTTGAAGCCAATGGCTGGATGACGGTCAATGATGCATCGAGCTATGTGGAAGGTGCCCGTCAGGGCTGCGGAATGATTCAACTGCCGCGCTTTTCCGTGGCGCCGATGCTCGAACGGGGAGAGCTCACTGAGGTGTTGCCCGAGTGGCGCAAGCCGGCCCTGCCGCTGTACGCGGTCTACCCGCAGCGGCGGCAGTTATCGCCTCGGGTGCGAGTCTTTCTTGACTGGGTCACCTCGATCTATGGAGAACATTTTGGCGACGCTTCCCTGCCTTGAGATCGGTGCGGACTCTCTCGATTCGGCGCTGTCTCGTCTCGGGTTTCTTGGATTGCGTGCGATGGGCGTAATATCTTCCCGGAACGTCAGTGCCGCGCCGTCATCGACGAGGCATTGCCCGAGGTCCTCGGGAACGTCATGTACGACACCGGCGGAGATGGTTTCTCTGGTCATGAGATGCCCTGTCTGCATGGGTGTCTGTCAGGTGAACAGTAGCCAGCCGCCGTAGGCCACCAGCGCCAGGCCGAGCATGCTGGCCAGGTGTTGCCAGGGGGCGATGATCTTCTCCAGCAGGATGACCAGCGTAAGCAGGGCCATCCAGGCCAGGCTCATCACGCCACCCACGAACATCAAGGCCATCAATGCCCAGCAGCAGCCCGCACAGTAGAGGCCAAGCCGGATGCCGGCGCCCAGAGCGCGGTGTCGCCGAGTCGGGAAACCCTCGGCGACCATGCCCAGTGGGCTGCGGCAGTAGCGCAGGCAGGCGCGCTTCCAGGGCATCCACTGAAAGGCGCCTGCGGTTATCAGTAGCAGCCCGGCCAGCAGGTTGCCACTCAATGCCTGGGAGGGGGTCAGCAGTCCCGAGGCATGAAGCCCCCATTGGGTGGCCGTCGCCAGCGCCGAGTATCCTGCCCAGGCGAGCAGGTAGCCGAGCGTGAACAGGTAGGGCAGTGCGCCATCCTCGCTGGCTTTCGGTCGAGCCGCGGCAAACATCAGAATGCCCGGTGCGGCACCGGGCAACATCATCCCGACCATCATCACCATCCACATGGTGAAGGTAGCCCAGGGCCGGAAGGGCATGGGGGCATCCATGGCCGGCATGCCGCCGGCCATCCGGAACAGGTACCACCAGCTCAACATGACCGCCAGGGCCAGGCAGGCGAGAAGCAGGGCGCGGCTGTGGCGAAGCGCCTGCAGCGAAATGGCTTGCATCTCGAGCAACTCCCGGCCGCATTATGCCGCCTGGTACTGGAACGCGGAATAGAGGGCGGTGCGCCCGCTGAAGTGCCAGTCGAGCCCGTAGCCGCGGTGCGAGACGTGATCCGATTGCGCCACCGTGCCGGTGTTGCCCGGCGCCACCGCGACAGGATGGCCGCTGATGGTGACCGCTTCGCCGTCTTGTCCCTCGATGGCCTTCAGCGACGCGCCGGCGAGCTCGCCCACGTCGAGCTGGTGATGTCGGCCGTCGATGTCATAGCGCATCGGCACCGATTCGACGCCCAGTATCTCGCCGACGAAACCTGCCAGGGTGGCCGGATGTCCACCGACGGATCCGCCGAAGATCTGCACCAGGGCATCATGCTGTTGCTGGCTGGCTCTCGAATCGATATACACCACTATCTTCCAGTCGCCGGCGGTCATGTTGCCCGGGGTATGCAGGGCCATGGCCAGGTTCAAGCCATCGAGAGCAAGGTCATCCATGTTGCCCTGGTCGATGTGCCAGGCCACCAGGGCATCGCAGGTGCCTTCCGTGGGGTCGCCGCCGAACAGGCAGGGGCAGGCACCCTTGCAGGTGCAGGCTTCGAAGAACGTGCCCTCGACTCGCCATTGTGTGGTCATGATCGTGTCTCCTCTTCCTCTGTCTGGTCTGTGCCGAAATGACATCACGCGATGTCGTGCTTTTCGGATCGTGTTGCTCAGGTATAGCGCCTTGGCGGGAGGCCTTCCCGAGAAGTCGATGAGAATTCCATGAGAAATGCCATGAGTGGTGGCGCTGATGCCTTGCTAGGCTGACAGGACACGGCACACGGGATGAAACGATGGCAGGCCTGACACGATCCACCCCGGGGCCTTCGGATGCGTTGGTCGGCCGGGAAGTGGAGTCAGAGCGATTGATGACTCTGCTCGACGCGACGGGGCCCACGATGATGTGGGTGCATGGCGTTGCGGGCATCGGCAAGAGCATGCTGCTTAGTCACTTCGCTCACGTCGCCAGGCGCGTCGGTGCCCGCTGCCTGTGCCTGGATGGCCGGGAAATCGAACCCACGCCGGAGGGGTTCCTGACGGCTTTGGGCGAGGCGGCACAGATCGAGCTCGATGCGCCGAGCCACCTGGCCCACCTGACGCGAGGGCAGGAAGGCACACCACTGATCATCAGCGTGGATGCCATCGAATCGCTTCGCCTGTTGGAAACATGGCTGCGCACCACGCTGATGCCGCAGTTGCCCGAGGGCGTGCGGTTGCTGTTCAGCGGGCGTCATCGGCTGGCAACGGGGTGGTTCGGTGGCCCTTCGGGGCGCGAGCTGCGATCGATGCCACTGGGTCCCCTGACGATGTCCGAGGCGGTTCGATGGCTGGAATGCCTGGGATTCTCCGAGCCGCAGGCGAGGGGGCTGAACAGGCGGTTGCACGGTCATCCGCTGGCGATCCAGCTGGCTGCCGCCACCTTGCCTGCGCATCCGGACTTCCGGCTTCCCGATGCCTCCCTGCAGCACATCATGGATGAGCTCTCCGATCTTTACCTGGCGGATCACCCGGATCCGTTCCAGCGACAGTTACTGGAGGCGACCAGTGTGGTTCGCCGCGTTACCGAACCGCTGCTGCAGGCGATGTTTCCCGAGGCCTCACCCGCCGATGCCTATGTTCGATTGCGCGCACTCGATTTTGTCGAGGCCCTGCCGGATGGGCTGAGTCTGCATGAGATGGTTCGCGAGGCACTCGGCAGGAGCCTGCTCGCACGTGATCCGCAGCGACACGCCGACTATCGTCGTCGGGCATGGCAGGCGCTGGTGGCGCAGACGAGCGGTTCCGGGCGTCGCGAACTCTGGCGTTGCACCGCCGATCTGCTCTACCTGGTCGAGAATCCCGTCGTGCGGGAGGCCTTCTTTCCGACCGATCATCCCGAGCTGGTGGTGGAGCCGGTCCAGCCTTCGGATACCGCCAGCGTGCGGGATATCGTCGATCGGTATGAGGGCCCCGAAGGCGCGCACGCCTTGTGGCGGTGGTGGCAGACCATGCCCGAGGCCTTCTGGGTGGTGCGCGATGCCAGTGGCGAGTGCCAGGGCGTATGTTGTCGCTTCGACCCGCGGCAGGCACCCCCCGAATGCCTGGCCGAAGATCCTGTCACGGCCGCCTGGTGCGATGCGCTGAAGGAATGTCCGGTACCCGAAGGGCAGCGGGTGCTGTTTATTCGTCGCTGGCTGGGGCGCGACGACGGTGAACGGCCCGGCGAGGTCCAGGCCGCCTGCTGGCTGGCCCTAAAGGGGGATTACATGGCAATGCGACCGGCGCTGCGTCGCGTCTATCTGGTGCTCGCCGATCTATCCCCCTATGCGGCGGTTGCCGAAACGCTGGGCTTTCAGCCACTGCCGCACCATCGCGTGACCCTGGATGGACGCGAGCACACCACCGCGGTGCTCGATTTCGGGCCGCGTTCGGTGGATGGCTGGCTGGCGCGGTTGGCGGCCGCGGAACTGGGATTGCAGGGCGGTGATGATTGGCTGGATCGACAGGCGCACGAACTGGTCCGTCAGGATCGACGCATCGCCCTGACGCCCCTGGAGTTCGGGGTCCTTGCTTACCTCGTGGATCGCGCAGGCGAGGCGGTAGACCGCGAGCAACTGCTGAAAGAGGTCTGGGGGAGTCGTTACATGGGCTGGAGCAACAAGGTGGATGCCGTGGTGGTGGGGCTGCGACGCAAGCTGGGCGAGGAGGCGGGGTGTATCGAGACGGTGGCCGGAGTCGGTTATCGTTATCGGCGACGTGCCGACAACGCATCATCGCAAGGGCCCATCCAGGGAGATGCCGATTGAACTTCAGCGTATGACGACGACTCGCGACACGGATAGCCCCCAGTCGTATACTACGTCCCCCATTTCCCCGACGAGCCGCCCATGACCCACCGTGCCGATCCCCTAGCCGCTACCCGTTCCTGGGTCGAGTCCTTCGTGGTCGGCCGCGAGGTCTGTCCCTTCGCGGGACGTGAAGTCGCCCGCGACAGCATTCGCTATGTGACGGTAGCTACCGTGGAACTGCAGGACGCCCTGCTGCGGCTGATGGAAGAATGCTGGCATCTCGATGCGCACCCGGAAACCGAGACGACCCTGCTGATACTGAGTGAAGGGCTGTCGGACTTCGATGATTACCTGGATGCACTGGGCCTGGCCGAGGCGCTGCTGGTGGAGCAGGGATACGAGGGGACCTATCAGCTGGCGAGCTTTCATCCGGAGTATCAGTTCGAGGGCGAGGTCGAGGATGCGCCGCGCAACTTCACCAATCGGTCGCCCTGGCCGATGTGGCATCTGATCCGCGAGGCCGGGCTCGAGCGTGCCCTGGCCCATTACCCTGATCCCGAGGCCATTCCCGCGCGTAACGCGGTCCGAATGCAGGCGCTGGGCGCCGAGCGGTTGGCCGCCTCCCTGGCGGCGTTACGCGGTATCGGGCGATAAGGAAACACTGCACAAATGACTGCGCGAACAAAGCACTATGTTGCGTGGTGCTCGGAATCCTCACCTATATCCTATAGGCTCCGGTTGACTCGAAACCCCCGGTTTCTCGCCCCTTCGGGGCCATCCTTCGGATGTTTGTCGCTCCGCTCGGTGCTGCGCTCCATGCGCCTTGTGCTTTGCCCCGCTCGCCGATTTGTGCAGCGCTTCCATAATCTCACGAGAGTGAGCAGGTTGCTTATGCCAGAGCCAGCCAGGTGTCGCTGAGCCAGCGTCCGCCGTGTGCGATCTCGGCCTCCGTGGCGCCGGCATAGCCGAGTACCAGCCCCGGCTGGCCGGGGGCGCGCAGGTAATAGCCGGAAAGTGGCGATAGCCGCAGATTCGCCTCCTTTCCCCGCCGGAGGATCTCGCGTTCCAGTTCATGGCTTGCCAGGTAGGCAACCAGATGCATCCCCGCGTGGCCGGACGAGAGTTCGAGCCCGCGGGCAACCGCCGGGGCCAGGGCGCGGCGCAGAGCCGCCTGTCGATGACGATAGCATTTGCGCATGCGCGCCACGTGGCGCGAGAAATGGCCTTCGTCGATGAAGTCGGCCAGCGCCGACTGGGTCACGTACTGTCCTTCCCGGTGCAGGCGAGCATTGACGCGCTGGAAGGCCGCCACCAGCGACGGCGGCAAGACCAGGTAGCCCAGTCGTAGCCCCGGGTAGAGGACCTTGCTGAAGGTGCCGACATAGATCACCGGGGCGTTGTCCATCAGCCCCTGGAGCGAGGCGATCGGTGCGCTGGTGTAGCGAAACTCGCTGTCGTAGTCGTCCTCGATGATCCAGGCGCCATGTCGCCGGGCGAGTGCCAGCAGTGCCGTGCGGCGTGACAGTGACAGGGTCGTGCCACTGGGGTACTGGTGTGATGGCGTCACGTAGATCAGCCTGGGTGACGGCGTTCCGGCGGGAAGCGACGCGACGTTCAGGCCTTCATCGTCTACCGCTACCGGCCGCAGTGCCAGCCCCGCCGAGGCGAAGCAGGCCTGCGCGCCGCCGTAACCCGGCTCTTCCAGCCAGACCTCATCTCCGACATCGGCGAGCAGCCGTGCGATCAGTTCGAAACCCTGCTGCGCGCCCTGGGTGATCAATATCTGCTCGGGTTGGCAGCGCACCGAACGCGATAGCCGCAGGTAGTCGCACAGCGCCTCGCGCAGTGCACTCACGCCGCCTTCATTCCGGTAATCGAACCAGTCGACGGGGGCCCGCTGCTGGTGGCGGCGCAGCAAGCGTTGCCAGCGCTCGCGGGGGAAGCGATCCAGCGCCGGTACGCCCGGTGCGAAGGCGGTATGACGGGCGCTCGGAGGCGTCGTGAAATCGAGAAGGCGTTCGCCGCGACGCGAGAGCGTTACGGGCGACATCGCCTGGACGTCGAGGCGCTCCCGGGGCCCCCACTGCCAGTCGGCAACGAAGACGCCGGCACCGGGACGCGATACCAGGAACCCCTCGGCGATGAGCCGGTCGACCGCGCCCAGCACGGTGTTGCGCCCGATACCCAGTTCGCTTGCCAGCTGCCGGGACGAGGGCAGGGCGCTTCCCGAGGTGAGCTGGCCCTGCTGGATGCCGTCGCGCAGGGTGTCGTAAAGGCGCTGGCCGAGGGTGCGGGCGTCCGGCTCGGCCAGTTGAAGGTTCAGCGCCTCCTGAATCCAGAGTCGATGGGCATTCGGATCAGCCACTGGTTCCTCGTATATCGGCAGAATTGGTTCTTCTTGGGGGACCATTATGTCGACAGACTGGCGATTCGTCACATCCAAAGGTGAGCCTTGTCATGATCTCGATTGTCCGTGCCACTCATGAACGACTCGACGACCTCATCCCCCTGGTCGACGGCTATCGCCGGTTCTATCGTCAGCCCAGCGACCCCGATGGCGCTCGACGTTTCATGGAAGCGCGTTTCGATAAGGGCGATGCCTACGTGCTGCTGGCTCTCGATGATGACCGCCAGGCCGTCGGTTTCGCGCAACTCTTTCCGGTACCTTCCACGACCAGCCTGGCATCGCGCTGGATCCTCAACGACCTGTTCGTCATGCCCGACGCACGCCGTCAGGGCGCCGGAAGCGCCTTGCTGGAAGCGGCCCGGGAACTGGCCCGTACGCGAGGCGTTCCGCAACTGATGCTGCGTACCCAGGTCGAGAACGCGACGGCCAAGGCCCGCTACCATGCGCTTGGCTGGCAGCGCGACGAGGCGTTCGATACCTACCTGATGGCGGTGTGAGGGGAATGTCTCATGACCCAAGTCTATAACGCATACGGTCAGCCGGTCGGCCCCGATATCGGTCACTGGCAACCCCCGTCAGGGCTCGATGCCGAGGACCTGGAGGGGCGATTCTGTCGGCTGACGCCGCTGGATGCCAAGCGCCATGCCGACGCCCTGTGGCAGGCGTGGCAGGAGCCGGATCCCGAGATCGAGAACGATGCCGAAGGACGTGCCCGCTGGACCTATCTCGGTGGTCGCCCCTTCGACGACGAGGCCGGCTGCCGAGCCTGGCTGGCGTACATGAGCGCGGAGCGGGACCTGCTGTGTTACGCCGTGGTCGATCCCGTCGACGGGCAGGCGGCCGGCATGGCGGCGTATCTCAATATCGTGCCGGCGGATGGACGGATCGAGATCGGCCATCTCAGCTTCTCGCCCCGCATGGCGAGAACTCCGATGTCCAGCGAGGCGTTGATGGTGATGATGGCCCATGCCTTCGACCAGGGTTACCGGCGTCTCGAATGGAAGTGCGATGCCCTGAACGCTCCTTCACGCCGCGCCGCCGAGCGGCTGGGTTTCCGCTTCGAGGGCGTCTTTCGCCAGCATCGGATCGTGGCCGGGCGCAACCGGGATACCGCCTGGTTCTCGATATTGGATGATGAGTGGCCGGCGATTCGCGAGTGTCACCGCCGCTGGCTGGCTCCCGAGAACTTCGATGCGACGGGTCGCCAGTATCGGTCGCTGTCGTCGATGACCGCTGTCCTGCCACCCGACACCTCCCGACCTTGAGAGTGCACCATGTATCAACCGCCCCAGTTCCGCCTCGGTCGTGCCGAATGCCATCGGGCCATCGAGGCCGCCCCCTTCGCGACCCTGGTGACCCGGGAGGCTTCCGGTGCGCCAGATGCGGATCACTTGCCACTCTTGCTGACACCGGCAGCGGATGAGTGCTCGCCTGACAGGCTGCGTGGCCATATCGCGCGTGCCAACCCGCTTGCTCATCGTCTTGAAGGTGGCATGGACGATGTCGAGGCGCTGGCGATCTTTCATGGTCCCCAGGCCTATATCACCCCGAGCTGGTATCCGGCCAAGCAAGCGCATGGCAAGGTGGTGCCGACCTGGAACTATCAGGTGGTGCACGTGCATGGCAGGCTGCGCCTGATCGACGATCCGTACTGGCTCCACGAGATGGTGGTGGCGCTCACCGAGCGCTTCGAAGGCGAGCGGGAGAGTCCCTGGCGGGTCAGCGATGCGCCCGACGATTATATCGCGGCGATGTGCCGTGCCATCGTCGGGGTCGAGATCACCGTCGAGCGTCTGGAGGGCAAGCGCAAGGCCAGTCAGCACAAGTCGCTGGAGGAACGCCGGGCAATTTACCAGGGATTGCGAGATGAGTACGGCCATGATGAACAGGATGCCACCTGCCTCGGTGGCATTCCGACATCATACTCCGCAGGCGATTAGCGATAATCCGCGTAAACCCTCGCTAGGGCGGGGAGCAGTCACACGATATCCAGTGGCTCCTTGCGCCCTGTTGCCGGAAAGGCGGCGTCGAGCCGGTCCAGGGCCTCATTGTCGAGCGTCGTCTCGAGCAGGGCGGCATTGTCGCGCACGTGCTGCGGCTGCACCGCCTTGGGAATGGCGATGACATCGCGTTTGCCATCCAGCGGGCGGATGGCCCAGGCCAGCAGCAACTGGGCCGATGTGAGGCCGCGTTCGTCGGCCAGTGCCGTGACCTCGGGATGATCGAGCAGCCGGCGGCGCAGGCGGCCGGCCTGGGCCAGCGGACAGTAGGCCATCAAGGGCATGCCGTGATCGCGCTGCCAGGGGCGAAGGCTGTGTTCGATGCCTCGCGAACCGAGGTGGTAGAGCACCTGGTTGACGGCGCAGTCGCTACCGCCCGGCGTGGCACTCAGCGCCTGCATGTCGTCGATGTCGAAGTTGGAGACACCGAAACGGCGAATCTTGCCGGCTTCTCGCAACCGTTCGAAGGCGTCCAGGGTCTCGTCCAGCGGAATGCCTCCGGGCCAGTGCAGCAGGTAGAGGTCCAGGTGGTCGGTACCCAGGCGTTGCAGGCTGCGTTCGCAGGCCGCGATGGCGCTGTCGCGCCCGGCGTTCCAGGGATAGACCTTGGAGACCAGGAAGGCATCGTCCCGGCGGCCGTGGAGCGCCTCGCCGACTACTTCCTCGGCACCGCCGTCGCCGTACATTTCGGCGGTGTCGATCAGCGTCTGGCCGAGATCCAGTCCCTGCCGGAGCGCACGCACTTCGTCGGCGCGAGGGGCCAGGCCTTCCCCCATGAACCAGGTGCCTTGTCCGATGGCGGGTAGCTCGATAGCGGGTTCATGGGGAGTAGCGGCGAGGGTGATGCGGGGGGAAGTCGTCATGGCGCATCCTCTTGGCGGTTGTATCCAACTGTAGTTTTGGAAGTATTTTCCATATATTCTGGTTGCAGGCCGTTCGGGATGCAACGGGCCTTGTGTCTCGGGACGGTCATCCCCATGTTCTATGGTGTAGAAGCAATGCTGCGACCAACCTAAATTTCGAGGAGTCGAGATGAGCATCAAGAAGAACGGAAGCGCCGTCTGGCAGGGCGGTATCAAGGATGGCCAGGGTACGGTGTCCACCCAGAGTGGCGTGCTCGATGAGGTGTCCTACAGTTTCGCCAAGCGCTTCGAAGGCGAGAGCGGTTCCAACCCCGAGGAACTGATCGGGGCCGCTCATGCCAGCTGTTATTCGATGGCGTTGTCGCTGATCCTCGGCGAGGCCGGTTATACCCCGGAGCGTATCGCCACGCAGGCGACGGTTTCTCTGGAAGAGGATTCGAGCGGCTTCAGCATCAACAAGATTCATCTGGAGACCCGTGCCAGCATCCCCGGTGCCGATGAGGCGGCCTTCGAGGACGCCGCGAACAAGGCCAAGGAAGGGTGCCCGGTATCCAAGCTGTTCAATGCCGAGATCAGCCTGGACGCCAAACTGGAAGGCTGACGCCGATAATGACGTAGCGCCGTCTTGTTCGAGAGGCCGCCCGACCGGGCGGCCTCTCGACGTTCTGGGCGGCTTCAGGCCCTGCGGGCGGCGTCTACCAGGGCACGGACCAGGCGTTGCTGGGGGCGGTTGAAGATCAACCACTCGGGGTGCCACTGCACGCCGATCAGGAAGTCGTGGTGGCGGGACTCAATGCCCTGTACCAGGCCGTCGCGGTCGCGGGCGACGATCTCGATCCCCTTGCCGGTCCGTTGTACCGCCTGGTGATGGAGGCTGTTGATGCGGCACCAGGTGACCTTGAGGATCCGGTTGAGCTGGCTGTCGCCGACGATGTCCACGGTCTTGCGGGGCAGCACGGTGCGTCGAGGCTTCAATCCCTCGTGGGTCGTGTAGATATCGGGGTCCAGGGTGCCGCCCAGGTGCACGTTGATCAGCTGGGCGCCGCGGCAGATGCCGAGCACCGGGATGCCGCCGGGAATGAAGCGTTCGAGCAGCTGCAGTTCGAGCTCGTCGCGTTCCGGGTCGACACGTACATCGAGGTGCATCTCGGCGCCGTAGAGGTGGGCCTGGATATCGTCGCCGCCGCCGATGATCAGTCCGTCGAGGTGAGTTGGCACGGGGCGTGCGGGCGAGAGTCGCAGCGGTCGTCCACCATGACGTCGGACGGCGAACCAGTCGAACCACCAGGCGATGCGGCTCTTGCGATCCGAGGTAGTGATACCGATCAACGGGCGCTCGGCCATCAGTGACGCAGCCTCCGGCGCAGGGCGTTCCAGCAGCGACGTGGCCAACTGGGCCGATGGCGTGCGAGATACTGGGCGCCACGCTCGGCCAGGGTGTCGGGGGCGGCGGCCAGCACTTCGACCTCCAGCCAGCGGTTCCACTCCATGCTGGCCCCCCAGTCGGCTTCGGAGAGCTGGGCGTTGGGCAGGCGGTAGTGGTAGGTCGGGCGCGGTTGGACCAGGTGGTCGCTCAGCAGCTCGTGGGGATGCTCCGGGGCCAGGTAGGCGAACAGTGGCAGCAGATCGAGTTCCCGGTTGCGGGTCGGGTTGTGCTCCAGGTAATCGTCGATCAGGGTCCGCAGGTCCGGTCGGTAATCCGGGTCCAGCACCTTGAGCGCGTAGGCGCGCGAGAAGGGGTTGGCATGGGGCAGGACCTCCCGGGTGATGTCCACCTGGATCTGTTCGCGCAGCCAGCGCGCAGTGAGCAGGTAGGCGCGCAGGCAGGCCAGAATGTCGTCGATCTCGAGACTCGGGGCCTCAGGATTGAGATGCAGGCCGAAGCCGTAGAGCAGGCTGGCGTCGGTGCCCTTGGCGCCATGTTGGCGCAGGGCATCGAACAGGGCATCGAGTTCGTCGAGTTCGTTCCAGGGCACCGGGGGGCAGACGATCTCGGTGGGGACCAGGCCGGTGACCACGTCGCCGATCAATTCGCGGGTGCGGGAATGAAAATCCTGGCGCATGCGTTCCCACTCGCTGTCGCGATAGGCCTCCGCATCGAGCCGTTCCTGGTCCGGGTGGGCGTACTGGGTGTCCAGCTCAATACCGAAGTCACCCCAACGGGCATTCTTGACCTTGAGGCGATGGGCGCTGATCACGTCGAGCTCGCCGCCGAACAGGGACATCACCAGGTCAGCCGTTTCCCTGGGCGGCAGGCCGGCGAACTCGATCTCGACGCCGACCCGTCGAGCCTGGCCGTCGTCGTTATCGGGGATGGGTGGCGGTTGCGGCGTCATGACGGCATCCTGTTGTCAGGTTTCGGCAGCCTAACACACTGGCAGAGCATCTTTATGTCAGGATATGTCCTTATACCGTGACTCTCTGGATGGAGACCCGACGTTGCTCATCGCGCACCGCTTCTCGATGGTCCTGCGTGGCCTTTTGACGCTGCTCCTGTTGATGTGGCCGCTGCTTGCGGCGGCACAGCCCTCGCCGCTATCGGGCCTGGCGAGCGCCAAGCAATCGGAAGGCACCAATCCCCAGGAACTTCAGGCGTCGCTGGATCAGGTCATTTCCACCCTGGAAGACGATGCCAAACGGCAGGCACTGCTGGAAAACCTGGAGGCGCTGCGTCAGGCCAACCAGCCGGTCGCCGATCAGAATGGCATCACCTCCCAGCAGGGCTTGCTGGGCGCGCTAGCCGATACCTTCAACCAGCTGGGAGAACAGGCCGAGGCGGGCCAATCTCCCGTGGACGGCTGGCGCCTTCAATTGAGCGAGGGCTGGCAGGATCTGACCGAGCTGGTGGTGCAGACCGGGAATGCCGAGCTGGTGCGTTTCGTCATCGAACTGACCGTTCTGGTGGCGATCTGGGCCGGCCTGCTGGTGATTTTCATCGCCCTGGGGCGAATGCTTGCCAGGCGCCGTGACTGGCCGCTGGATCTACCGCGCGAGCCCAGGGCGCACTTGATGGTGATCCATTTCCTGCGACGCATGTTGCCCTGGGCACTGGCCTTTGCCCTGACGATGGGCATTGCGCAACTGGTGCCGAGCAGTGCCGGACGCACGGGCGCTCTGGTGATTGCCTATGTCGCCTTGTGCGGGCGCACCCTGTCGGTGGTGGTGGAGACGGTCATCTCGGTGTTCACCCGTGGGCATCGTTTCGTCGCCGTGCGCATTCTGCAGCATCAGAGCCTGCGGCCGTTGTTCATGATCGGCGCCTTGATTGCCCTGGGCGATGCCCTCAACTCATCGCGGCTAACCGAGCTCATCGGTTTCGACCTGGCCAGCCTTTGCTCGGTGTTGGCCAATACCCTGGCGGCCGTATTGAGCGGTCGCTTCATTCTGCGCTTCAAGCGTCCCATCAAGCATCTGATTCGCAATCGCCCCTATTCCCAGCGGCGCGAGAAGGGGGGGACGTCGGAAGTGGTCCGCGTGGTCGGAGGCCTCTGGCATGTGCCGGCGCTGCTGCTGGTGGGCGGTTCCCTGATGGCGATCTTCGTCACGGGGGGCGATGTCGGCACGGCGCTGGCGCGTTCGATCATTTCCGCCGCCTTGCTGGTACTGACGCTGGTCGTGGCGGGGTTGCTGCGGCGACATGCCGAGAAGCGCTCGACGCGTCGCCGCCAGAGCGAGTATCGGCGTCGACTGGAGCGCTTCGGGTATGCGCTGGCCCATGTCCTGGCCTGGTTTGCCTTCGCCGAGCTCTCGCTGCAGGTATGGGGCGCCTCCTTGATCGGTATCGGCAGTCAAGGGGTGGCCAGCGTGCGTATCGGCCAGGCACTGCTGGGCATTGGCTTCACCATCCTGCTGGCCTGGCTGGCGTGGATCTTCGCCGATACGGCCATCCAGCGTGCCCTGGTGTCGTCGGCCCGTTCCCGTGGGCGTCGGGTCAATCAGGCGCGCGCCCAGACCATCACGCCGATGATCCGCAATGTCATCTTCGCCACCATCGTGATCATCGCGGCGATCGTCGGGCTGGCCAATCTGGGCGTCAATGTCACGCCGCTGCTGGCGGGTGCCGGTGTGATCGGCCTGGCCATCGGCTTCGGTGCCCAGACCCTGGTGCAGGACCTGATTACCGGTATCTTCATCCTCATCGAGGACTCCCTGGCGGTGGATGACTTCGTCAAGATCAACGGCCACATGGGCACCGTCGAGGGCCTGACCCTGCGCACCGTGAGGCTGCGTGACCTGGATGGCATCGTGCACATCATCACCTTCAGTCGCATCGACTCGATCCATAACATGTCGCGTCAGTTCGGCATCGCCCTGATGAAGATCCGGATTCCCTACGACATGAAGATCGACGATGCCATCACCCTGATGCACGAAACCGCCAGGGCGCTGCGACAGGACCCGATGATGCGCCACCACATCTGGTCGCCGCTGGAAATGCAGGGAATTCATGCCTTCGAGGATGGCTGTCCGATCCTGCGCATGCGCTTTCGTACGGCGCCCGAGATGCAGTGGGATGTGGCCCGGGCCTTCAATCTGCTGCTCAAGCAGCGCATGGAAGAGCAGGAGGTCGATCTCGGCGTGCCGCGCCTCAGCGTCAGCATGGAAGGGCGCGGCGGCGGTCGGCTCGATGGCAGCAGCGAGCGGGGCGACGAGCGGGACGCAGCGGGTCGCGATCCCGGCGAAGCGGGTGTCGCCGATCCCCATCACCAGACCAGTGCCAGTGGCGGCTCCCCCGATCCCGGTACCTGACCCTTGGCCCCGCTCGGGGCCCGCCTCCCGCTCTCCTGTTTCCCAACGCGCGCCCGAGCCCGGTGGCCTCGGGCGCTTTTCCGACGCTCTGTCCCCTGTGTCCCGTTCCCTCGCCGCCCCAGCAAGGCGTTCCCCCGTTCGACCACGCCAGTCCCTGCGGCTGCAGGGCGTGAGATACGACCATGGTTGGAATCAGTAAACGTTTACGGTTTGGAAGTAAACGTTTACTTTGACGTCATGTCGCCGGTATCGGCGGCGTTTTCATCGCCCGCCCGGGCAACGCCAGAAGGAGCCAATCCATGACGATCAAGGTCACGGTCTGGGGCGAGAACGTCCACGAGCAGACCAACGACGTGGTAGCGCGCATCTATCCCGAGGGCATGCACGCCTGCATTGCCGCGGGGCTCAACGAGGACCCGCAGATCGAGGCGCGCGCCGTCACGCTGCAGGACCCCGAACAGGGGCTGTCCGAGGCGCTGCTCGACGATACCGACGTGCTGCTGTGGTGGGGGCACGCGGCCCACGGCGATGTCCGCGACGAGATTGTCGACCGTGTCCAGGCCCGGGTGCTGCAGGGCATGGGCCTGCTGGTGCTGCACTCCGGCCACTACGCGAAGATCTTCAAGCGCCTGATGGGCACCACCTGCTCGCTGAAGTGGCGCGAGGCCGGCGAGCGGGAGCGGCTGTGGGTGATCAACCCCGGCCATCCCATCGTTCAGGGGCTGGGCGACTACCTCGAGCTGCCGCACAGCGAGATGTACGGCGAGCCCTTCGCGGTGCCCAACCCCGACGAGGTGATCTTCATCAGCGCCTTCGAGGGCGGCGAGGTGTTCCGCTCCGGCCTCACCTACAAGCGCGGCAATGGCAGGATCTTCTACTTCGGCCCCGGCCACGAGACCTACCCGATCTACTACGACGACCAGGTACGCCGGGTGCTCAAGAACGGCGTCAAGTGGGCCTGCCCCGAGGGCTCGCGGTGGATCGACCGCTGCCCCAACGTGCCGCCCGAGCAGGCGCCGAATCCGGTCGAGGTCAAGGGCGAGGGGTTGCACAAGCCCGGCGAGGAGGGCTTCAAGTGATGCGACTGGCGATCATCGGTGCCGGCGGGATGGCCGGCCAGCACGCTCAGCGGTTCCAGGAGATCGCGGACGTCGAGGTAGTGGCAGTCTGCGACCTGGACGGTGACAAGGCCCGCACCTTCGCCGAGGCCCACGACATCCCCGAGGCCTATGCCGACCTGGCGACCATGCTGGCCCGTGACGACATCCAGGCGGTGAGCAACGCCACCCCGGACGGCGTGCACAAGGCGACGTCGCTGGCCGCCATCGCCGCCGGCAAGCACATCCTCTGCGAGAAGCCGCTGGCCACTAACGCCGCCGATGCCGAGGAAATGGCCGCGGCAGCCCGCGAGGCCGGGGTGATCAACATGGTCAACCTCAGCTATCGCGATGCCCCGGCGATCCAACTGGCCCGCGAACTGGTGGCCGACGGCCGGCTGGGGCGGGTGATGCATGTCGACGCCAGTTACCGCCAGAGCTGGCTGGTGAGCGACGCCTGGGGACGCTGGGACCAGGACAGCCAGTGGCTGTGGCGGCTTTCCGGAGCGCATGGCAGCAAGGGAGTGCTGGGCGACGTGGGGGTGCATATCCTCGACTTCGCCAGCTTTCCGGTGGGCGACATCGCCGCGGTGACCTGCCGGCTCAAGTGCTTCGACAAGGCCCCGGGCAACCGCATCGGCGAGTACACCCTCGACGCCAACGACAGCGCCCTGATGCAGGTGGAGTTCGCCGACGGCGCCCTGGGCAGCGTCCAGGCCACCCGCTGGGCTACCGGCCACCACAACTCGCTGACGCTCTCCGTGCACGGCGACCGCGGCGCGCTGCGCGTCGATCTCGACGCGGCCCGGGACAAGGTGCAGGTGTGCTTCGGCGAGGACGTGCACCCCGCACGCTGGACCGAACTCGCGGCACCGCCCACGCCGAGCATCTACCGGCGCTTCGTCGATGGTATCGCAAGCGGCGTCAACGACTCGCCCGATTTCGCTCGCGGCGCGGCCCTGCAACGGGTGCTGGATGCCTGCTTCGACGCCGACGCCCGGGGCGATGTCCTGCATCTGGAAAGACCGCTCGCCTGAAGTCGCACCGTTCCGTCCGATCGGGCACAATCCCGTGGTCGGCAACCGACGGTATCCGGCAGCAGATGGCGGCCGGCGCGAGGTCGGTCGCCCGGTGACGAGGCAGGCGATGAGCAGAGAACCGTCGAAGACGGCCAACATCCGGGAAATCGCGCGACGGGCGGGGGTCTCCATCGCCTCGGTCAGCCGCGCGCTCAACGACAAGCCGGGCATCAGCGAGGCGCTGCGCGAGCGTATCCTCTCCATCAGCCGCGACGTGGAGTACCGGCCCAGCGCCGCCGCCCGTCAGCTGATCAGCGGCAAGGCCGCGGTGGTGGGCATCTCGCTGGGGCGCCGCGACGTCGAGCTGCGGCCCTACTACATCCTGCTCTACCAGCACCTGACCGTGGCGCTGCACCGACAGGGCATGGTGCCGATCTTCTTCGCCCACGACCGTACGGCGACCCTGCCCGAGCAGGCCGGCGCCGCCATCCTGCTCGGCGAGTTCGCCGACGACCCGCGCCCCGAACTGATGACCTCGCGGGATGTGCCCTTCGTGCGCATCGGCCTGGCCGGAGAGAGCTTCTCGGTGGCGCCGGAAGATCGGCACGGCATCTACCTGGCCACTCGCCACCTGATCGAAAGCGGGCGGCGGCGCATCGCCTTCGTCGGCGACGACCTGCAGAGCCCTCACAGCCAGCATCGCCTGGACGGCTATCGCCAGGCCCTCGACGAGGCCGGCCTCGAGGCCGCGCTGATCGATATCCCGCCCAACCTGGACCCGGCGCTGACCGGCTATCGCTGGCTGAGCCGGCGCCTCGAGCAGGTCCCGCGCGCTCATGACGGCCTGGTCTGCGAGACCGACGAGCTGGCCCGAGGCTGCCTGACGGCCCTGGAGGATCATGGCCTGGACGTGCCCGGCGAGGTCGCGGTTACCGGCTTCGACGATCTGCCGACCCTGGCCGAGGGCCTGACCACGGTGCGCCAGGACATCGCCGCCATCGCCGCCATGAGCGTCGAGCTGCTGGGCGAGGCGCTGGCGGGCAAGCCGCCGCGCCATGTGTCGATGCCGGTGGAACTGGTGGTTCGCGAGACTGGCTGAACGCGTTACAAAGGGAGGATTGGCGGTCCACCCATCTCTTGATGGCAGGAGGAAAACACCATGCGATCGTTGATCCAGACATTGCTGGCGCCGGTGGCCTGGGTGGCCGAGAAGCTCGGTACCCGACGCGAGGCCTCGCGCGACGAGCCCGAGCAGGCCCGGGTCGACGAGGCCTGCGAGAGCCTGGCGCTCTACCAGTTCTGGAGTTGTCCCTACTGTGTGCGGGTACGCCGCGAGATCACTCGTCTCGCCCTGACGATCGAGATCCGCGATATCCGGCTCGATCCCGAGCATCGCCGGGCGCTGATGGAAGGCGGCGGCAAGGCGCAGGTGCCCTGCCTGCGCATCGAGGAGGGCGACGAGGTGAGCTGGTTATACGAATCCAGTGACATTGTCGATTACCTGCGCCGACGCTTCGGCGCATAGAGCGGGGGCTCGATTTATCATGCCTGCCATCTAAAACGTTCGTCTTGACGTACGTTCTGCAAGGCGTACACTGAGGGAAAGTGAAACATTGTAGAGGTGCGTCATGACCGGCATTACAGCGACTGAGGCGCGCAGCAACCTGTATCGGTTGATCGATGAAACGGCCGAGTCCCATCAGCCGGTCGTCATCATGGGTAAGCGGAACAAAGCCGTTCTGGTATCCGAAGAAGACTGGTCGGCGATTCAGGAAACCCTGTACCTGCTCTCCGTGCCGGGGATGCGAGAGTCTATTCGTGAGGGGATGGATGCCCCCGTGGATGAGTGTGATGAGGATCTGGACTGGTGACATGGAAGTTGGTTTACACCAAACAAGCCCAGAAGGACGCAAGGAAGCTGGCTTCCAGCGGCCTCAAGCCAAAAGCCAAGGAATTGTTGGCTCTGATTGCAGAAGATCCCTACCGCAGGCCGCCACCGTTTGAGAAGCTTATTGGTGATCTTGAAGGGGCCTATTCACGCCGTATCAATATTCAGCATCGTCTGGTCTACCAAGTGCTCGAGGATGAGCGAGTGGTAAAAGTCCTCAGGCTCTGGAGCCACTATGAATGATGCATAACCGGCCGCTGTGCAGAGATCCTCGTCAGGCCTGCCGAGCAACGCCCAGCCAACCCCAGCCGATACAGCGCGACGAACGCCTGCTCATGGCCGAAAGACGACGCTTGCAAGGCATTGGTGACGGCCTGCATTCATTTCTCTCGAAGGCGGAGTTCTTTTCCGTCATTGCGCGGTCCCATGGCATGGGACCGATGACGGAACGTAGTGAACAGAGTCTTTACAGCGTTTCTTCCAGCAGCATGGCGAGCCGCTTGTGGTGCAGGGCATCGGCGGCCGCGTCGTAGGAGGGGGCGTCCTTGGCGGTGAAGCCGTGGGCCGCGCCATTGTAGAGCTCGGTGGTGAAGTGCACGCCGGCGGCGGCCAGCGCCTCGTCCATGCGGGCGATCTGCTCGGCGGGCAGTAGTTCATCCTTGTCGGCGTGGCCGAAGTAGACGCGCGCCTCGATGGCGTCGACCACGCCCACGGGGCTCGAGGCGTCGTCGGCCTTTGCCAGGTTGGCCGAGTGGAAGCCGGCTGCAGCGGCCACTCGGTCGGGGTGTTCGGCTGCCATGCGCAGCGCGAAGGCCGAGGTCATGCAATAGCCGACCACGCCGATCTTGCCGCCCGTGAACTCGGCTGCGCGGTCGAGGCAGTCGATCAGGGCAGCGAAGTCGCGGGATTGCGCCTCGGGCGTGAGATGACCGGCATACTCGACCAGCGTCGGACGCACCTCCGGGTCGCGGAAGGACTTGCCTTCCGGCACGATCTCGCCGGCCGCGTCACGGTAGTAGACGTTGGGCATCAGGACGGCGTAGCCGTTGTCCGCGATTCGCTGGGCCTTCTCGTGATAGCAGGGGCGCAGGCCGCCGATATCGGTGAACAGCACCACGGCCGGCAGCGGACCGTCGACGTTGGTGGGCGTGACGATGTGGGCGTCGATGGTGCCGTCGGTGGCGGGAATGTCGATGGCGCGAGACATGAGAGACTCCGGATGTCGATGGCGGATGGAGATTGTCGGGGACGACTGTCACGAGGGACGAATCTAACCGGAGACGGGGCCCGTTGACGAGGCCGCGGCTCCCCGCCCCGGGAGTCGGTCGCCTGTGGATAGGGCGATCGGGCGGGAAAGCCCCGGTTGTGGCTCAGGCTACCCGTAGCCGCTTGCCGAACAGCAACCCGCCCCACTGCAGGCGGTTGACCGCCAGGTTCCAGGTGATGGAGCCGGCCATGCCCACCCCCGCCAGGGTCAGCGCATAGAGTCCCAACGGGAGACGCTGGTCAGGGTCCAGCCGGTCCACCAGGTTGAAGAACATCGGGTGGGCCAGGTAGATGCCGAAGGAGAACTCGTTGAGCCGACGCACCAACGGCGGGGCCCGACGACCGCGCAGTCGATGCATCGCCCACAGGGTAAAGAGCAGGAACAGCGGGACCACCCACACTTCCTTGGAGGAGTATTCCAGCCAGCCGGGCAGCGCGAGCAGTACCACCAGGCCGATCAGGGCCAACAGCCAGCGCGGTTGCGCCAGTGCTTCCAGCCAGGCCGGACGGGTCTCGGTCTGATAGTGCCGCACCAGCGTCAGGGCCAGGAAGAACAGATAGAGCCAGCCGAAGGGCGCGATCCAGTGCAGGTAGCCCGGCGGCAGTTGGCTGCGCCACTGCCAGTAGCCCCACCAGCTCATGCTGACCAGGCTGCCGAGTGCCAGCCACGGGGTGGCCGGTAGCCAGCGGCCCAGGTTCAGCCGTCCGTAGAGCCAGTAGAAGGCGTAGAACTGGGCGGCGATGAGCAGGAAGTAGCCGTGCCAGCCGGCGTAGAGCAGATACTCGCGCAGGACGTCCGCAGCCCGGCATCGTCGTCAGCCGCGTGCAGGCGCAGGAACTCCGCGACGGCATACGCCAGGCCATAGACCAGATAGGGCACCATGATGTACTTCAGGCGATTGCCCAGGAAGCCGCGGGGAACCTCGTTCCCGTAGCGCAGGGAGAACAGGAAGACCGAGATGAAGATGAAGACCGGGGTACCGAACACCGTCGGAATACGGGCGACGTCGGTGACCAGGGTGTCCAGGCGCTGGTTGAGATGATCGAGGAGATGAAAGGCGAAGACCGCCAGGCAGCCGTAGGCGCGTAGCCAGTAGATTTCCTCGACGCGTTGCATGCTTCGGTTCCCTGCCAGCATCATGAAGAGTGAACGTGTATTGCGTACCCGCTGTCGGACCACGGCGTGCGCCATGAATTCCCTTCATCGGCGATGTCGTACATTCGCGGCTAGTGTCGTAAGAGAGGGAGAGCGCCAGGATTCTACAGCCAACTCTGACACAGGACACCAGGGAGGATCCGACATGTCGGCGGTGGCTCGAGGCGTGGCGTTCGCCATCCTGACGCTCCTGGTACTGGTCGGTCAGGTAGCGGCCGGCCAGGTCACCCATCACCGTTTCCATTCCGAGGTGCTGGGGCGCGACTATCCCTATACCCTCTATCTGCCTGTCGGCTACCACGACTCCGGGCTGGAGTATCCGGTGATCTATCTGCTGCACGGCTCCTTCGGCAGCGACCGTGACTGGGTCAACCGCGGGAGGCTGGAAGCCGTCGCCGACCGGATGATCCGACGGGGACGCATCCCGCCGGCCGTGATCGTCATGCCCGGGAGCCGTAGCTGGTGGGTCGATGGTCACAATGAGCCGGCCCGCACCGCTTTTCTCGAGGAGCTCATGCCTCAGGTGGAGGCGCTCTGGCGGGTGGTGCCCGAGCGAGAATGGCGCGGCATCGCCGGGCTCTCCGCCGGTGGTTATGGCACGGTGAACATGATCCTCGAACGCCCCGAGCTGTTCGGCGCCGCGGCGGCCCTGAGCCCGGCCAGTTACTATCCCCTGCCGCCGGCCGACTCCACGGCACGTCGACACCCGGCCTTCCTGACCCCCGACCGCCGTTTCGATGCCGAGCTGTGGCGGCAGCTCAACTATCCGGCCCATCTCGATGGCTATCTGGCCCAGGAGCGGGTAGTGCCGCTCTACCTGAGTGCCGGTGATCGCGACCGTTTCGATGCCATGAGGCATGCCCGCCGGCTGCAGGCGGCGCTGGAAGTGCACCAGCCGGGCCGGGTGCCGCTGGAGGTGCTGCCGGGGGGCCACAGCTGGCGCGTGTGGCGGGCCAGTCTCGGCCCGGCGCTGGAGTTCATGTTTCGCCATCTGCGAGCGCCGATCCCGACGCAGACGATGCCCTCGTCGACTACCGACGCGGCACCCTGATGCTTGGCCCTCGAGAGCCTCCTGTGATGCGACTCTCTCGGGAGGTCAGGCAAAGGCCGGCCGGCGGGGAAGCCAGCCGCCTTCACGAATCACCGGACGGCCGGTGACGTCGTGGTTGTAGAGGTAGAGCCAGGCGGGGCCGAAGGCGGTGGCATGAATGGCGCGGTCGTACATGCCCGATGCCGGAGCGCGCACGCGATAGTCCTCCAGGCGGTCGAGACCGGCAAAGGTCCGGGCGTCGACGCGATAGATCTCCACTTCCACGCCACACGAGGACTCGGCCTTGGCGCCCGGGCAGTGCCCCAGGTCGTAGAGCGTCGCACTGGTGAGGCGATCGCGACCGACGAAGGTGGCGCCTTCCAGCCAGTGGTGATTGCGCAGGCCGCGCTTCAGGGTGCCGTAGACGGCCACCAGGGGCGTTCGGGTAATGGCGAGGGCGGGGCTATGCATGGGCGTTTCGTGTGACTCGAGAAGACAGGTTCCGACCGGACGCGGCCGGCCGGAGAATTCACTTCAAGCCCAGATTATCGGGGCCGAAGGCATCCGGCAGCAACTCGTCCATGGTGTAGCGCCGGAGCAGGGTGCCGTCGGCATCGACCACATGAATGCGAGTTTCGCCGGTGGCGAATTCGCGGATGCGCTGGCGGCAGTCGCCACAGGGTGTGCAGAGGTGTTGGCCCGGCCCGATCACGTAGACCTCGCGCAGGCGCCGCTCCCCGGCGCTGGCCATGGCGGCGATGGCCGAGGCCTCGGCGCACAGCCCCTTGTAGTGGGCGACTTCGACGTTGGCGCCGCTGTAGCGAGTACCGCTCTCGCTGATCACCAGGGCGCCGACGGGGTGCCGGGAGTAGGGCGCGTAGGCGCGATCGCGCACCGCGACCAGTTCAGTGAGGAGCTCGGTGTCCAGGTCGGTGCTCATGCGCCACCTCCGGCATCGTCGCGAAGCACGCTGTCCAGGGCGATGCGCATCATGTCGTCGAAGGTGGTGGCGCGCTCGTCACTGGATAGCGAGTCGCCCTTGACGATGTGGTCCGAGACCGTGCAGATGGTCGCGGCCCGGGCGCCGAACTCGGCGGCCACGCCGTACAGGCCGGCGGCTTCCATCTCTACGCCGACGATACCGTAACGGCGCATCATCTCGACCATCTCGGGGCGCGGGTCGTAGAAGAGATCGGCGGAGAAGATGTTGCCGACCTTGACCGGCACGCCGTGTTCGCGGGCGACATCCGCGGCATGACGGGTCAGCTCGAAGTCGGCGATGGCACCGAGGTCGTTGCCCAGAAAACGGGTGCGGTTGACGCCGGAATCGGTGCTCGCGCCCATGCCGATCACCACGTCGCGTACTGCCACGTCGTCGCGCACCGCGCCGCAGGAGCCGACCCGGATCAAGCGATTGACGTCGAACTCGGTGATCAGTTCCTTGGCGTAGATCGATACCGAGGGAATGCCCATGCCATGGCCCATCACCGAGATCTCGCGACCCTGGTAGGTGCCGGTGTAGCCGTACATGTTGCGGACCTCGTTGACGAGCCGTGCATCGTCGAGAAAGGTCTCGGCGATGTATTTCGCGCGCAGCGGGTCGCCGGGCATCAGCACGGTATCGGCGAAATCACCGCGTTCGGCTTTGATATGGGGGGTCGCCATCATGTGTCTCCTTTTGGGGAACCAGCCGGGAGAAAGCTTTCACCGTCGTCCATGGGCGGCAGGTCGAAATGACGGGCCAGGCTCTGGCCGATGTCGGCGAAGCTGTTGCGTGCGCCGAGCGAGCCGGGAGCGAGCCCGGCGCCGAGGGCAAGAACCGGGATATGCTCGCGGGTATGGTCGGTGCCGTGCCAGGTTGGATCGCAGCCGTGGTCGGCGGTAATGATCAAGAGATCGTCGTCGTCGAGGCGTTCGAGCAGCTCGGGCAGGCGAGCATCGAAGGCCTCGAGGGCGGCGGCGTAGCCGGCCACGTCGCGCCGGTGACCGTAGACCATGTCGAAGTCGACGAAGTTGGTCATGATCAGGGTGCGCTCGCCGTCGGTGGCCATGGCATCCAGGGTGGCGTCGAACAGGGCGTCGTGGCCGCTGGCCTTGAGCGTGCGCGAGATGCCGCAGTGGGCGTAGATGTCGGCGATCTTGCCGATGGCGGTCACCTGACCGCCCGCATCGCAGAGACGTTGCAGCACGGTGGGCGAGGGCGGCTCGACACTGTAGTCGCGGCGGTTGGCGGTACGCTGGAAGGTTGCGGCATCGTTGCCGTTGAAGGGGCGGGCGATGACCCGGCCGATGTTGTAGGGCTCGAGCAGCCGACGGGCGATCTCGCAGAGGCGATAGAGCCGTTCGAGGCCGAAGGTGTCCTCGTGGGCGGCGATCTGGAAGACCGAGTCCGCCGAGGTGTAGACGATCGGCTTGCCGCTTTGCACATGCGCCTCGCCCAGCCGGGCGATGATCTCGGTGCCGGAGGCGTGGCAATCGCCCAGCACGCCGGGCAGTTCGGCCTCGCGGATAAGAGCATCCAGCAGATCGGCGGGGAAGCTGTTTTCCGGCTCGCTGAAGTAGCCCCAGTCGAAGCGCACCGGTACGCCGGCGATTTCCCAGTGGCCGGACGGCGTATCCTTACCGGAGGAGATCTCCCGGGCGTGGCCGTAGGCACCTGCGATCGACTTGGAGGGGACGACACCCTCGGCCCAGGCCCCGGTGCTTTCGCGGTGAGCATGGAAGAGGCCGAGTCGGCCGAGATTGGGGAGCTGCAAGGGACCGCGCTCGGCGGATGCGGCGCAGGCCGCGGCGATATGGCCGAGGGTGTCGGCACCGGCGTCGCCGAAGCGTTCGGCGTCGGGCGCGGCGCCGATGCCGAAGGAGTCGAGGACGAGCACGATGGCGCGTGTCATGGAGCCTCCCGGCGAATGATGTCGCGAATCAGGGTGGGGGATGTGGTGGCCTCACCGATCTCGATGGCCTCGAGCAACTGGCGCTCGGCCTGATCGGCCTCGGCAGGGCTGCGGGCATGCAGGGTGGCGAACGGTTGACCGGCGTCGAGTTTGGTGCCGAGTTCGGCGATATCGGACAGGCCTACCGCAGGATCGATGGTCTCGCCTGCCTGGCGACGGCCGCCACCGAGCTCGACCACGGTCATGCCCAGTGCCCGGGTATCCATGCCGCGCAGGTGACCGGCGCGCGGCGCAAGTACCAGACGCCTCACCGGCGCGGAGGGCAGGTGACGATCCGGGGCCTCGAGCAGGTTGGCGGGACCACCGAGGCCTGCCACCATGCGTCCGAAGCGCTCGGCGGCTTCGCCCGAGGCGAGTCGTTCGTCGAGCTTGCCCAGTGCCGCAGTCCGGTCGGTGGCCAGGCCGCCGGCCAGCAGCATTTCCGCCGCCAGGCCACGGGTCACCTCGAGCAGGCGGCCGTCACGGCGTGCGCCGGTGAGCACGGCCAGCGCTTCGCGCACTTCCAGGGCATTGCCGGCGCAGGGCGCCAGGGGCTGGCTCATGTCGGTGAGCAGGGCGGTGGTCGGGGTTCCGGCGCGACTGGCGACCTCGGCGATGGTCTCGGCCAGTTCCCGCGACGCCTCCGGCGTGGGCATGAAGGCACCGCTGCCGACCTTGACGTCCATCACCAGGGCATCGAGTCCGCAGGCGAGCTTCTTGCCGAGAATGGACGAGACGATCAGCGGCAACGATTCTACCGTGGCGGTGACGTCGCGAACCGCATAGAGGCGCCTGTCGGCCGGGGCGAGGTCGGCGGTCTGGCCGATGATGGCCACCCCGACGTCCTTGACCAGACGGCGGAAGGTGGCGGTGTCGGGGACGACCGAATAGCCGGGGATCGACTCCAGCTTGTCCAGGGTACCGCCGGTGTGGCCGAGGCCCCGACCGGAGATCATCGGCACATGACCGCCGCAGGCGGCGATCCAGGGACCGAGGATCAATGACACCACGTCTCCCACGCCACCGGTGGAGTGCTTGTCGATGACCGGACCGGGCAGGTCGAGTGCCGTCCAGTCGAGCACGTCGCCGGAGTCGCGGACTGCCTCGGTCAACGCCACCGTTTCGGTGGCGTCCATGCCGTTGAGGAAGATGGCCATGGCCAGCGCCCCGATCTGGGCATCGCCGAGGCCGTCATCGGCGATGCCGGCGACGAGATCGCCGATGGTCGCCGCATCCAGCGCCTCGCCATCGCGTTTGGCGCGGATGGCCTCCTGGGGCAGCATCAGTAGTCCTCCTCGATATCGGTGCCTCCCATCATGCCAAGGGTCTCGAGAAGGTTGTCCAGCAGGCCGGAGGCGCCGAAGCGGAAATGTTGCGGTGTGATCCAGCTGGCCCCCATCAGGCGCTCGGCCAGTTCGAGATAGGCCCGGGCATCTTCGGCGGTACGCACGCCGCCGGCGGCCTTGAAGCCGATGTCGCCGCCGTTGTCGCGGATCACCTCGAGCATGATCTCGGCGGCTTCCAGGGTGGCATTGACGGCAACCTTGCCGGTGGAGGTCTTGAGGAAATCGGCGCCGCCATCGATGGCCAGCTCCGATGCGCGACGGATCAAGGCCGGATCCTTCAGCTCGCCGGTCTCCAGTATGACCTTGAGGGTCTTGCCGCCGGCGGCGGCCTTGCACATCTCGACCAGCTCGCGGCCGGTGTCTTCGTCGCCTTCCTGCAGCGCGCGATAGGGGAAGACCACATCGACTTCATCGGCGCCCGAGGCAACGGCCTCGCGGGTCTCGCGGGCGGCATGCATGATATCGGCGTTGCCATGGGGGAAGTTGGTGACCGTGGCGATGCGGATGGTGTCGTTCAGGCGATGGGCGGTCAGGGCGCGCCGAGCCGGCACGATGAAGCGTGGGTAGATGCAGATCGCCGCCGGATGGCCGGCCGGTGTCTTGGCGCGCTGGCAGAGCGCTTCGATGCGCTCGTCGGTGTCGTCGTCGTTCAGGCTGGTGAGGTCCATCAGGGCCAGTGCCTGACGGGCGGTCCGGGTAAGGTCGTTCATGGCGTGCTCTCGTTGATGCATGAAGGAAACACTGCGGGATGCCGTCGCTGCGTGACACCCGGCTCAGTGCGTCCTGAGGGGGCGCGATGGCCCCCTGAAGATTATGGCTCAAGCGCCCAGGGCGATGAAAAAGCCGGCGAGTGTGGCAGACATCAGGTTGGAGAGGGTACCAGCCAGTACGGCCCGGATGCCGAAACGGGCGATGTCGTGACGACGGCTGGGCGCGATACTGCCCAGGCCACCCAGCAGGATGGCGATGGACGAGAGGTTGGCAAAGCCGCACAGGGCGAACGACAGGACCGCCTTGGTATGAGTGGTCATGGCCTCGCCGGTGGCGGCGACGACTTCCTCGCCACTGATATAGGGCGCGAGGTTGATATAGGCCACGAACTCGTTGACCACCAGCTTCTGGCCAATGAAGGAGCCGGCCAGCGTGGCCTCGGACCAGGGAATGCCGAGCAGGAAGGCCAGGGGCGCGAACAGCCAGCCGAGGATCTGCTCCAGGCTGAGCGCTTCCATGCCGAACCAGCCGCCGACGCCGCCGAGGATGCCATTGATCAGTGCGATCAGGCCGATGAAGGCGAGCAGCATGGCGCCGACGTTGGCTGCCAGGCGCAGGCCGGAGGAGGCGCCGGACGCGGCGGCGTCGAGCACATTGGAGGGATGGTCCTCTTCTTCCTCGAGACGCTCTTCGGCCGCCGAGACGCTGTCTTCGGGCGTCTCGGTCTCGGGCATGATCAGCTTGGCGAACAGCAGCCCGCCGGGCGCGGCCATGAAGGAAGCGGCCACCAGGTACTCCATGGGGATGCCCAGAGCAGCGTAGCCGGCCAGGACCGAGCCGGCCACGGATGCCAGGCCGCCGCACATTACCGCGAAGAGTTGCGACTGGGTCATGCGGTTGATGAAGGGGCGCACGACCAGCGGCGCCTCGGTCTGGCCGACGAAGATGTTGGCGGTGGCCGAGAGCGACTCGGTGCGCGAGGTGCCGAGCGCTTTCTGCAGGGCGCCGCCGAGCAGGCGGATGATCCACTGCATGATGCCCAGGTAGTAGAGCACGGCAGTCAGCGAGGAGAAGAAGATGATGACCGGCAGTACCTTGATGGCGAAGACGAAGCCGGTGTCCTCGACGTTGGCCAGGCCGCCGAACAGGAAGTCGATGCCATCGTTGGCATAGTTCACCACCTGGCTGACGGCCTCGGAGACGGTGGCGAGCACTGCCTGGCCGAAGGGCACATAGAGCACGAAGGCTCCCAGGCAGGCCTGGATGGCGAAGGCGCCGATCACGGTGCGCAGGCGGATCGCACGGCGATTGGTGGAGAACAGCAGGGCGATGACGACCAGGGTCGCCATTCCGACGAGACTCATGATCAAGGTCATGGCAATGTCCTTGTGGTCGATGGCATGGGGGCGCTCATATTACGGCGACTTAAAGGAAGTTGTACTTCAGGGTGTAGATCATCGCGTTCTGGTAATGATCGGCGGTGCCCAGCTTGTTGTTGGAGTAGCGATACTGAACGCCGGTGGTGATCTCTTCGATCGGGTGCCACCACAAGGCTACGGCGCCATTGGTGCCGGTGCTGCCGGCCGGACCATTGACGTAATTCTGCTGCAGATAGTCGTCATCGCGATCGAAGGTCTGCTCGTGCCAGTTGCTCAGGCTGAAGTTCTCGCCGAAGGCCTGGAAATCGTAACCCAGTACCCACCCGAGCATATAGCCGTTTTCGCCGCTGTAGGAATTGGCGTCGCTTTCGACCCAGGCCTTGCCGAGAAAGGGCTTGAACCACAGGCCGTTGTCGAAGGTGTGACGGTAGCCGAAGCCCACGATGCGGTCCTGTTCCTTGCTGTCGAACCCATGATCGCGGAAATCGTAGACATGGAAGTACAGCGAGAAGGGCGTGTCGCCAAGATAGATATGGGACGTGACCTTGCCGGCGGCTCGGCGATTGTCCCGGGTATCGTCTTCGAGGGTGTCGTTGTGGGGGTTCTCGAAATCGTAGAAGCCGTAGAATTCTCCCCAGTCGAAGCCGACGCCGCCTTCGAGTTCCAGGTAGAAGAAATCGCCCTTGGCGGCATTGCTGGCGGTGCGCTGTTCCGTGCCGTCGGACCAGTCAAGATAGTTGACGGAGACGTTGGCGAACGACCACAGCGGCGAGAGCCCCGATCCGGCATCATCACCGTTGGCGCTGGCAGGCAGGGCGGTGGCGGCAAGCAGCAGGCCGGTCAGGGGAACGAGACGCGGGAATGAGACGAAGGTCGGCATATGTCGGCTTCCTTTGGAGTTGTTGTCGTGTGATGCGTCGGGCAAGTAAGGACGGTCGGACCATCACGGACGTCAATGCATGGTTCCGGGCTGGCCGGATGGAGGTGAACGCTGGGCGTCGTGTTTGTTATTTGGGTAACATCGTGATGTTATTTTAATCACATCAAGGATCGCAACCCCAATGATCAACGGCGTGTACACGGCGTGAAAGGACGCTTCGATGACGGCGATGTCGGGAGTTCCGGGATAACAAGAGGTGGCTGAGTGAACGAACGCAGTACGATAAGGCTGAGACGGCTTCAGGCGTCGCTGGCACAGGGGGGGAGTCTGCGCCTGGCCGAAGCGGCGATGCTTTGCGGTGTCTCGGAGATGACCATTCGCCGTGACCTGGCGGCATCCGACGGCGCCCTGGTGCTGGTCGGCGGGTTGCTGATGCTTGCCGATGACCCACGTCACGCACCGGCGTATGACCTGGCCGTGCAGCGAGACCGCCATGCCCAGGTCAAGCGACGGCTCTGCGAACGGGCCATCGCGACCCTGGAAGAGGGTGACACCCTGTTCATCGACTGCGGGACGACACTGATGCCGCTGGCAGCCGGCCTGCCGTCCGACCTGTCGCTGACGGTGGTCACCTACGCCTTGAACGTGGCCGATGCCGTGAGCGCTCGTCCCGGCGTTCGGTTGTGGCTGCTGGGTGGTCTCTATCAGTCATCCTCGCGTTCCTTCGATGGTGACGACATGACGGCGACCATCGCGCGCCTGGGGATCAACAAGGCCTTTCTCTCGGCGGCGGGTGTGCACCCCGAAAAGGGCTTGAGCTGTTTCCATTTTCATGAGGTGGCGCCCAAGCAGGCCGCCATCGCCTCGGCGGAACATCGCGTGCTGGTGGTCGACCCGAGCAAGCGTGGCCTGGTTCGGCCGGCGCGCTTTGCAGGACTCGACGAGATCGACGAGGTCATCACCGAGGAGGCGAGTGTCGAGGTGTGATCGCGTGCGACAACCTGCGGCAAATCGCCTCTTCCCATTCTGACCTCGGACCCTCAGAATACGGGCCTCACGGCCGGAGCCTCCCGCCCGGCGATGTCGCAGCGAGTCGTCGCCGCGGGCTGCGTGCCGTGATTGTGCCCGAAGTACTCTCCACGACGGTCGCGCGTAGAGCTCCCCGCCAGAGCCTGCCAGCGACCCGCGCCGGAGAGCGCTTCGGCGCGTGCACCACCCGCTGACGTCAAGCGGGAATGCGTTCGCCGCCAAGCCCTGACGAGGTTGAAACATGAGAAGAAACCCCACCCTGCGCATGCTCGGCGTCTTGCTGCTGCTATCGCTGCCACTGCTGTTGGCGGGCTGCAGTTCGGCGCTGCTGGATCCCAAGGGACAGGTAGGTGAGGAGCAACGTACCCTCATCCTGACATCCTTGGCCCTGATGCAGATCGTCGTCATTCCGGTCATCGTGATGACGCTGCTGTTCGCCTGGCGTTATCGCCGCAGCAATCGGGATGCCACCTACACTCCCGACTGGTCCCACTCCAACAAGATCGAGGCCGTGGTCTGGTTCATTCCCATGGTCATCATCGTCTTCCTGGCGATCCTGACCTGGTACACCTCGCACAGTCTTGATCCGCACAAGTCCATCGAGCCGACCGAGAACCAGCAGGAGCCGATGGAAATCCAGGCGGTCTCGCTGGATTGGAAATGGTTGTTCATCTATCCGGAGCAGGGCATCGCCACCGTCAATGAACTGGCCTTCCCCGAGGACACCCCGGTGCGTTTCCGGGTCACCTCCGGTTCGGTGATGAACGCCTTCTTCATCCCGCGTCTGGGCAGCCAGATCTATGCCATGGCCGGCATGGACAACGACGTTCATTTGATCGCCGATGATCCGGGCGTCTATCCCGGTCGCTCCACCAACTACAGCGGTGCGGGCTTCTCGGAAATGACCTTCGACGCCCATGTGGGATCTCGGCAGGAGTTCGATGCCTGGGTCGAGCAGGTGCGTGAATCCTCCAAGTCCCTGACCTTCCCCGAGGAATACTATGCGCTGGCCGCGCCCAGCGAGGACAACGAGATCCAGTATTTCTCCGAGGTATCCCCGTCTCTCTACGAGAGCATCATCAAGAGCTTCCTGGCTGGCGGTGACCACGAGGAACGTATGACTGCATTCGCCGACCGCTACGCCGCAGGTTTCGGTCACGGTGCGGCCCACGATGACGACGGTCACGGCGAATCGACCGGCTCTCACGGCGAGTCCATGAGCTCGGAGGCAGCGGAGTAAATTATGTTCGGAAAACTCAGTCTAGAGGCGATCCCGACGCACGACCCCATCATCATGACGACCATCACGGCTATCGTCATCGGTGGACTCGCGCTGGTGGCCGCCATCACCTACTTCAAGAAGTGGGGCTACCTGTGGAGCGAATGGATTACCTCCATCGACCATAAGAAGCTCGGCATCATGTATTTCCTCGTGGCACTGGTGATGCTGCTGCGCGGCTTCGCCGATGCCATCATGATGCGCTCCCAGCTGGCCATGGCGTCGGCCGGCGCCGAGGGCTTCCTGCCGCCCTCGCACTATGATCAGATCTTCACCGCCCACGGCGTGATCATGATCTTCTTCGTGGCCATGCCCATGGTCATCGGCCTGATGAACCTGGTGGTGCCGCTGCAGATCGGCGCGCGTGACGTGGCCTTCCCGTTCCTGAACAACCTGAGCTTCTGGCTGTTCGTGGCGGGCGTGGTCCTGGTTAACGTGTCGCTCTTCGCCGGCGAGTTCGCCAAGACTGGCTGGCTGGCCTATGCGCCATTATCGGGGCTCGATTACAGTCCAGGGGTCGGGGTGGATTACTGGATATGGGCGTTGCAGATATCGGGTATCGGCACGACCCTGACCGGTATCAACTTCTTCGTCACTATCCTGAAGATGCGCACCAAGGGCATGACCCTGTTCCGCATGCCCATCTTCACCTGGACCTCGCTGTGCGCGAACGTCCTGATCATCGCTTCTTTCCCGATCCTGACCGCGACCATCGCGTTGCTGACACTCGATCGTTACCTGGGGATGCACTTCTTCACGAACGATTTCGGCGGCAACATGATGATGTACGTCAACCTCATCTGGGCTTGGGGCCATCCCGAGGTTTACATCCTCATCCTGCCGGCGTTCGGTGTCTTCTCCGAGGTTATCTCGACTTTCGCGCGCAAGCGTCTGTTCGGGTACGGCACGATGGTCTGGGCCACGGTGGCGATCACTATCCTGTCGTTCATCGTCTGGCTGCACCACTTCTTCACCATGGGGGCGGGTGCCAACGTCAATGCCTTCTTCGGCATCATGACGATGATCATCGCCATTCCAACCGGGGTGAAGATCTTCAACTGGTTGTTCACCATGTTCCGCGGCCGTCTCGAGTTCACCTCGCCGGTACTGTGGACCCTGGGCTTCATCATTACCTTCACCCTGGGTGGCATGACCGGCGTGATGCTGGCGGTGCCGGCGGCCAACTTCGTGCTGCACAACAGCCTGTTCGTCATTGCCCACTTCCACAACGTCATCATCGGCGGCGTGGTGTTCGGCATGCTGGCGGGTCTGACCTTCTGGTTCCCGAAGGCCTTCGGCTTCACCCTCGACGAGAAGTGGGGTAAGCGCTCCTTCTGGTGCTGGATCATCGGCTTTTACATGGCCTTCATGCCGCTGTACGTGCTGGCCTTCTTCGGTGCCGTGCGTCGCATGCAGTCCTATGAAAACGGCGACTGGCAGCCGCTGATGATCGTGGCCTGGGTCGGTGCGCTGATCATCGCCGCCGGTATCGCCTGCACGGTGATCCAGTTCATCGTCAGCATCCGTGATCGCAAGAAGAATCAGGATGTCACCGGTGATCCCTGGGGCGGTCGGACGCTGGAGTGGTCCACTTCCTCGCCGGCGCCGTTCTATAACTTCGCGCACCTACCCGAAGTGAACGACATCGATGGCTTCTGGGACCAGAAACAGCGCAATGGTGGCGAGGCGCCGCTCTCCAAGCCGCCGTACCAGGACATCCATATGCCCAAGAACACCTGGGAAGGACCGATCATCGCGCTGTTCGCGACGGTCGCCGGCTTTGCCCTGGTGTGGCACATCTGGTGGCTGGCCATCGTCGGTGGCGTCGCAACGTTCGCGACCTTCATGGCGCGGGTCTTCAGGGAGGACGTCGATTATTACGTCCCTGCCGCCGAAGTGGAGCGCATCGAGCGTGAGCACCAACAACGTGTGGAGATGCAGGCGTAATCATGGCAACCGACACTCTAAGCAACCACGAGGGTCATGCCCACGGGCATGACCACCACGACGATCATCACGATACGGCGGGCACCAAGGTCTTCGGCTTCTGGGTCTACCTGATGAGCGACCTGGTGATCTTCGGGTCACTGTTTGCCACCTATGCCGTGCTCCTCCGGGGCACGGCCGGGGGCCCGTCGGGCGCGGATATCTTCGAACTTCCGCTGATCCTGATCAGTACCTTCCTGCTGCTGGTGAGTAGTTTCACCTATGGCATGGCGGTGCTGGCGATGAATGCCGACCGGGTCAACCAGGTCAAGGCCTGGCTGGCCGTCACCTTCCTGCTCGGGGCAGGCTTCATCGGGCTGGAGCTGTATGAGTTCCAGCACCTGATCCACCTCGGCTTTGGACCGGATCGCAGTGCCTTCCTGTCGGCGTTCTTCACGCTGGTGGGGACCCACGGCCTGCACGTGATCTTCGGTCTGATCTGGATCCTGGTGATGCTGGTCCAGCTGCAGCAGAAGGGCCTGACCGAGATGACGCGGCCGCGGATCATGTGCCTGAGCCTGTTCTGGCACTTCCTGGATATCGTCTGGATCTGCGTCTTTTCCTTCGTCTATCTGATGGGAGTCCTTTGATATGAGCGGACACGCCTCTCACGAAGAGCACAGTCACGGTAGCGTCAAGTCCTACGTTGTGGGGCTGATCCTGTCCATCGTATTGACCATCATTCCCTTCGGGGTCGTGATGACCGGCTCCTTCGGTACGCCTGCCACGGTGCTGATCATCGTGGCCACGGCGGTGGCGCAGGTGCTGGTGCAGTTGATCCTGTTCATGCACATGAACACCAAGGCGGACGAAGGCTGGAACTTCATGTCGTTCGTGTTCACCGTGTCGATCCTGGTCCTGGTCATCGGAGGTTCGCTGTGGATCATGCATCATCTGCATCTCAACATGATGATCGGTTGACCCCGGCGGCCAGGATGCGAAAGGACTATCTCACCATCACCAAGCCGGGCATCATCGGCGGCAACGTGATCGCGGTACTGGGCGGCTTTTTCCTGGCCGCCCGGGGCGATGTCGATCCCTGGTTGCTGATCGCCACGGTGGTCGGCCTGGCATTGGTGATCGCCTCCGGGTGCGCGTTCAACAACGTCATCGATCGCGATATCGATGCGATGATGGAACGCACTCGAACACGCCCCCTGGTACAGGGACGTGTTACTCCTGCCGCGACCCTGCGTTTCGCGACCTTGCTCGGGATCGCGGGGTTCGCCCTGCTGGCACTGTTCACCAACTGGGTGACGGTGGGGCTCGCGGCATTCGGTTTTGCGATCTATGTCGGGGTCTACAGCCTCTACATGAAGCGTCAATCGGAGTACGGCACCCTGGTGGGCAGCCTCTCCGGCGCCATGCCGCCGGTGGTGGGGTACTGCGCCGTGACCGGGCATTTCGACACCGGTGCGCTGACACTGCTGGTGATCTTCTGCCTGTGGCAGATGCCGCATTCCTATGCCATCGCCATCTTTCGGTTGAAGGATTACCAGGCGGCCCGGATTCCGGTATTGCCGGTGGTCAGGGGTATCAGGACCGCCAAGCACTATATCCTCGGCTATATCCTGGCCTTCGTCCTCGCTTCCCTGGCGTTGAGCGTGGCGGGATATGCGGGCCCGGGCTATTTCATCGTTGCCCTGGTGATGGGGATCTACTGGCTGTATCTCGCCATGCAGGGCTATCGCGTGCATGACGAGGAACGCTGGGCGAAGCGCGTCTTTGCCTTCTCGATCATCACCATCACGGCCCTGAGCCTGATGATGTCGGTGGACGCCAGTCTGCCGCCGGCGACCCCCCTGTGGACCGCGCTTAACTGATCCTGCCTGTACATCCGGGGGCAAATCCCCCGGATTCCTGCCTATACTGCAAGTCGACAGAACCACGCAAAGGACCGACGGGCCAGTCCCGGTCCGTCTCCGGCAGGAGGTAGCGCTATGTTGACACATGTATGGGGTCTGCTCGCCCACCCGAATCGCGAGTGGAAACAGATCAAGGAAGAGCGCGAGACGCTCACCCACCTCTACGAACACCATGTCCTGTTGCTGGCGGCCATCCCGGTCGTCTGTTCCTACATCGGCACCACACAGGTCGGCTGGAGTCTGGGAGGCGGTACCACCATACAACTGAGTTATCTGGATGCCCTGGGGGCCGGGGTCGTCTTCTATCTGGTGATCCTGGCGGCGGTCTATGCGGTCGGCAAGGTCATCCGCTACATGGCCAAACGCTATACGAGTCCCCCGAGCCAGAGCCAGTGCATTGTCTTCGCCGGTTATGTCGCCACTCCGATGTTCCTGAGCGGCATCGTGGCGGTCTATCCGCTGATCTGGTTGTGCCTGCTGGCCGGTGTCATCGGCCTTTGCTACACCGCCTATCTGCTCTATCTCGGCATTCCCGGCTTCCTCAACATCAGCAAGGAGGAGGGGTTCATTGTCTCCAGCACGACTCTGGCCTTCGGCGTCCTGATCCTCGAGGCCCTGCTCGGGATGACGGTACTGTTGTGGGGGTATGGCGAGCGCATCATTCTGTCACTGCTGGGTTGATCGGACCCGGTTTCGCGAGTCCTGAAACACGAACGGGTGGCCAGGAGGCCGCCCGTTCGTGTTAGAGCATGACGCCCGGGGAGATCAGTCGTTCGGCTGATGCTCGACGTTCGTCAGGGCTCGCTCCAGTTGCTCGACGCTGCGCTCGACATTGTGCAGCTTGTCGAGGCCGAACAGGCCGATGCGAAAGGCCTGGAAGTCTTCACCCTCGTCGCACATCAAGGGGACACCGGCCGCAACCTGGACGCCGGCATCGGCGAACCTGGCGGCGATGCCGGCGTCGTCGGTATAGCTCACCACCACGCCGGGCGCCTCAAAGCCGGGTGCCGCGACACTCTTGAAGCCGTGCTCGGCGAGCATCTCGCGTACGCGGCGACCGAGCTCGAACTGCTCGTCGCGGACCTTGTCGAGGCCATAGGCCTCGGTCTCGGCCATGACATCGCGCAACTGGCGCAGCCCATCGGTCGGAAGGGTGGCGTGATAGGCATGGCCGCCCGCTTCGTAGGTCTCCATGATCGACAGCCACTTGCGCAAGTCGCAGGCAAAGCTCGAACTCGTCGTCTCGTCGATGATCTCCCGTGCCAGACGAGAGAGCATGACCATGCCGCAGCAGGGGGCGCCGCTCCAGCCCTTCTGCGGGGCACTGATCAGCACATCGACGCCGATATCCAGCATGTCGACCCAGGCGGTACCGGAGGCGATGCAGTCCAGCACGAACAGGCCGTTCTCTTCGTGGATCGCTTCGGCGATGCGCCGCATGTACTCGTCGGGCAGCATCATTCCCGAGGCGGTCTCGACGTGGGGCGCGAACACCAGGTCGGGTTGCTGGTCGTGGATCGCTTCGACTACGTCATCGATATCGGGCGGTGCGAAAGGGGAAGTCGGATCTTCGTCGTCCTGCCGCCGGGCCTTGCGTACGTTGAGCTCGGAGGGGATCCGGCCCATCTCGAGAATCTGGCTCCAACGGTAGCTGAACCAGCCATTGCGGATCACCAGGCAACGTCGATCGGTAGCGAACTGGCGGGCCACTGCCTCCATGCCGAAGGTGCCACTACCGGGGACGATGACCGCAGAGTGAGCGCGATAGACACGCTTCAGGGTAATGGAGATATCGCGCATCACCTCCTGGAAATTCTGCGACATGTGGTTGAGGGCGCGATCGGTGTAGACCACCGAGTATTCGAGCAGTCCATCGGGGTCGACATCGGGTAGCAAGCCGGCCATTAAAGTCTCCCTATGCTGGTACGGGCATTATGCATGGCTCAGAGGATATGCCGAATCTTTCTCTCGAGCCAGGGGGCGCGCCCCGAGGAAGGTGCGATCAGGTGTATAGACACTGCTCCCTGCTGCCTCAGTTATCCGATGAGGCAAGCTCGGTCGTGTCCGACAGGGCTTCGAGATTGATATGGGCGATCGCCTCGGCCGCTCGTTGCAGGGCCGGCAGGCAAGCCAGCGCCTTGTCGCGGTCCATGCGCATCACCGGGGCCTGGATCGCCAGTCCCGTGTTCGACAGTCCTTCCCGGTTGGGTGCCAGGACGGCGATGCACAGCAGGCCGGACAGAAACTCCTCATCGTCGAAGGCATATCCCTGGCGCCGCACGGCTTCGATCTCGGCTTCGAGAGCCTCGGGGTCGGTCAGCGTATTACGGGTGAACGCATTCAATGGCATCTGGTTCAGCAGCCGGCGGCGCTGGGCGGGTGCCATCTGGGCCAGAAACAGCTTGCCACTGGCCGAGCAGTGTACCGGCACGCGCGAGCCAGGGTGCAGGTAGAAGCGCAACGGCGCCGATGTCTCCACCCGATCGAGATACAGCACCTCGCCACCGGAGAGCGCCGTGATATTGCAGCTTTCGCCGACTTCTTCGACGAGCTCGGCCAATATCGCATGGCGTGCTCCCTGGATCGTGTCATTGAGGAGCAGGGTCTCGGCCAACCGCCGTAATCGGTTGCCCTTGCTGTAATGCCGTCCATCGGCCTCGCGCTGCAGCATGCCTGATGACTCGAGCTGCTGGAGCATGCGATGGAGAGTGGGTTTCGGCAGGCCGGTTTCATCGACCATCCCCTGCAGGGTGAAAAATTGATCCTTTCTCGCGATGACCTCCAGCAGTGCCAGCAGACGCTGCGCCGGCGTATCGCCCTCGAGGCGGGTCATGTCGGTTCGATTGGTGGTCATGGTCAGCTCTCCTTTGCTACCAAGGTACCTTGTTCCTTAAAAGAGATCAATTTGTACCGTTTTACGGAATATATGTTGACGAGGGTCATCGGTGGCGCTACTTTGTTGGAAAGTTCCATATATCGGAACTTTTCATATCATAAATCGGTTTTCGGCTGGCTGGACCATCCAGAATGCTTCCGAGGAGGACTTCCATGAGCAACCACGACACACAAGACACGCGCCAGGCGGTGCAAGGCAAGCAGAAGATGACGCCTTCGGAGGCTTTCGTCGAAACACTGGTGGCCAATGGGGTGACCGACATGTTCGGCATCATGGGCTCGGCGTTCATGGATGCCATGGATATCTTCGCACCGGCCGGTATTCGCCTGGTGCCGGTGGTTCACGAGCAGGGCGCAGCGCACATGGCGGATGGCTATGCGCGAGTCTCCGGGCGTCACGGCCTGGTCATCGGCCAGAATGGTCCCGGCATTTCCAACTGCGTGACGGGTATCGCGGCGGCCTACTGGGCACACAGCCCGGTGGTGATCGTCACGCCCGAAGCGGGTACCACCGGCATCGGCCTGGGAGGCTTCCAGGAATGCCACCAGCTGCCGATGTTCCAGGAGTTCACCAAGTACCAGGGGCATGTGACACATCCGGCCCGCATGGCGGAGTACACCGGACGCTGTTTCGACCGGGCGATGTCGGAGATGGGGCCGACTCAGCTCAACATCCCGCGCGACTATTTCTATGGCGAGATCGAAGCCGAGATTCCCGAACCGTCGCGCCTCGACCGCGGCCCGGGCGGAACCCGCAGCCTCGACGAGGCGGCCGCCTTGCTGGCCAAGGCCGAGTTCCCGGTGATCGTCTCCGGTGGCGGCGTGGTGATGGCCGACGGCGTGGAAGCCTGTCAGGCGCTGGCCGAGCGGCTGGGTGCCCCGGTGGTCAACAGCTATCAGCACAATGACTCCTTCCCGGCCAGTCATCCGCTGTGGTGCGGCCCGCTGGGCTACCAGGGTTCCAAGGCCGGCATGAAGCTGATTGCCCAGGCCGATGTGGTGGTGGCGCTGGGCACCCGACTCGGGCCGTTCGGCACTCTGCCGCAGCACGGTCTGGACTACTGGCCGAAGGACGCCAAGATCATCCAGATCGACGCCGACCACAAGATGCTGGGGCTGGTGAAGAAGATCGCGGTGGGGATCTGCGGCGATGCCAAGGCGTCCGCCGAGGCACTGAGCGAGCGTCTGGCCGACAACGAGCTGGCATGCGATGCGACCAGGGCGCAGCGCGCCGAGCGGATCGCCGAGGAGAAGGCGGCTTGGGAGCGCGAGCTCGACGAGTGGACCCACGAGCAGGACCCGTTCAGCCTCGATGCCATCGACGAGGCCAAGGACGAGACGCCGTTCTCGGGCGGCGAGTACCTGCACCCGCGCCAGGTGTTGCGTGAGCTGGAGAAGGCGATGCCGGCGGATGTGATGGTGTCCACGGACATCGGCAACATCAACGCCGTGGCGCATAGTTACCTGCGCTTCGAGCGGCCGCGCAGCTTCTTCGCGCCGATGAGCTTCGGCAACTGCGGTTATGCGCTGCCGACCATCATCGGCGCCAAGGCGGCGGCACCGGAGCGCCCGGCGATCGCGTATGCGGGCGACGGTGCCTGGGGCATGAGCCTGATGGAGACGATGACGGCGGTGCGCCATGACATTCCGGTGACCGCGGTGGTGTTCCATAACCGGCAGTGGGGGGCAGAGAAGAAGAACCAGGTGGAGTTCTATAACCGCCGTTTCGTGGCCGGCGAGCTGGATAATCAGAGTTTCGCGGAAATCGGCCGGGCGATGGGCGCCGAGGGTATCACCGTCGATCGACTGGAAGACGTGGGGCCGGCGCTCGAGAAGGCGGTGGCACTGCAGATGAAGGAAGGCAAGACCTGCATCATCGAGATCCTGTGCACCCGGGAGCTGGGCGACCCCTTCCGTCGGGACGCACTCAAGAAGCCGGTGCGGCTGTTGGAGAAGTATCAGGACTACGTCTGATCCAGCGTGTCGCAGTGTGTTGCCCCCGACGATGTCGGGGGCTTTTTTCCTGGGCAATGGCCGAAAGATGTCGACGTTCTTCGACCTTTCTGACATAGCCCGATGACTGCCGCACCGGCGGCGGAGACGGGAGGCCATACATGAAAGCCTTGAATCGGATTCTCGACCGAGCGCGTCGCGACCCGCGCTGCATCGTGCTCTGCGAGGGGCTGGACGAGCGGGTCCTGCAGGCTGCCGTCAAGGCGACCGAGGAGGGTATCGCCAGGATTCTCCTGGTGGGAAATGCCACTGCCATGACCGAAAAGGCGAGGGAACTGGGCGTCGGCCTGGCGGGCGTCGAGCTGATCGACCCGGCCGATTCGCCGCTCAAGGCGAGCCTGGCCGAGGCACTGTTCTCGTTGCGTGAGAAGAAGGGGATGACCCGGGAGCAGGCCGAGGTGGCGGTGTGCGAACCGCTTTGTTTCGCCAATATGCTGGTGCGAGAGGGCCATGCCGAGGGCAGCGTGGCAGGGGCGGTGAACACGACTGCCGATGTGGTACGCACGGCCATTCAACTGCTCGGTCTGGCGCCCGGTTGCCAACTGGTGTCGAGCTTCTTCCTGATGATGCTGTGTCAGCCATTCCATAGCCTCAAGGGCGGTCTGATCTTCTCCGATTGCGGCCTGGTCATCGACCCGGATGCCGAGCAGCTCTCGCAGATTGCCATGGCGGCGGCGGAAAGCGCTCGGGTCCTGTTGGGCGAGGAGCCGCGGGTCGCGATGCTGTCGTTTTCCACCAGTGGCAGCGCCAGGCATGCGTCGGTCGACAAGGTGGTCGAGGCGGCACGCCAGGTCAAGGCGCGGCATCCCGAGCTGGCCATCGATGAAGACGTGCAGCTCGATGCGGCCATCGTCGCCGAGATTGCCGAGCGCAAGCTTCCCGAGTCCCGGGTCAAGGGCCATGCCAATGTCCTGGTCTTCCCCGATCTCGAGGCCGGTAACATCGGTTATAAACTGGCCGAGCGTATCGGTGGCGCCATGGCCATCGGGCCTTTGCTGCAGGGACTGGCCAGACCGGCCAACGACCTGTCGCGAGGCTGCAGCGTCGACGATATCGTCAATGTGATTGCCGTGACCGCGGTTCAGGCACAGAACGCCCTCTCAAGCCCGTCGTAATCGTCATTCGAAGGAGCGGCGCATGATCCCCTTGACCGCAGGGCTTGAGCCCGGAGTGCTGTTGGCCACGCTGGCGATCATGGCGGTGGCCGGCTACTTGCATACGGTGTCGGGGTTCGGCCTGGGCATGATCGTGATGGGCGCCGCCGGCGGGCTCGGGATCGCCTCGGTCCCGGTGCTGGCGGCGGTGGTCAGTCTGGTGACCCTGGTCAACAGTGCCGTGGCGTTGCCCGGGGGATGGCGGCGCCTGGACAAGCGTCGGGTGGCGGCGCTGGCGGTGGGGATCATTCCCTTCATCGGGCTGGGAGTCTGGGCGCTGTCGTGGTTGAACGCCACCTTTGCCGGCGTGCTCACCCTGCTGCTTGGCACCATGGTGCTCTACGGCGGAATCAGCATCGGCCTGCGCCCGCATCCCCGCGAACGGGTCTCGGCGGCCTGGACCTTCACCCTGAGCGGCGCCTTGACGGGATTGTGCGGCGGGCTCTTCGGTGTGCCGGGGCCCCCCGTCATCTATCACTGCTATCGCCAGCCCCTGCCCCTGGAAACCATCAGGCTGCTGCTGATCCTGTGCTTCGCCATCACGTCCGGCGTTCGTACCCTGTTCGTCGCTGTCCAGGGTGGCTTGACGATGGACGTGTGGCACCTGGCGTTCTGGGCGGCGCCGGTCGTGGGGCTGGCAACCTGGCTGGGACGGCGTTGCCCTCCGCCCTGTACGGCGAAAACCATGCGCCAGGTTGCCATGCTGGCCCTGATCGGCCTGGGGTTGGCCATTGTGATAAAGAGTGTCGTCTCATTGGCATCGAGTTAAGGGGCTTTCCTCAGCCGCCACTCACCGTCCTCGATCGGCAGGAAGGCGGCGATCGCCGCGGTGGCGATGACGTGGGTAGTGGCATTGTCCGGGTCGTGGACGTCGAGCCCGCCGTGTACCACGCTCACCTCGGCGCGGCCGCGGGGCAGTTCGGCGGCTACCGCTTCGGCGTCGACCCGTTCGGGTTTCTGGACACCGATGGTCACCTGGACCCGCATCTCGCGATGGTCGTAGCCCAGCGATTTGAACAGCACGATGGATGAGTGGTGCAGGGCGTCCTGCACGGCACGGCAGGCGGCCTTGGTGTAGTCCTCGCCGTAGAGGTCGTTGCCGCTGCCCATTTCCAGGATGAGGCGTCGCTCAGGCATGTTCGGGCTCCATGTCGAAGGAGACGATGACGGCGGCGTTGGCGATCACGCTGGTGCCGCTACCGTCGGGTTTGTCCACGTCCAGTCCGCCCTTGATCAGCCTGACCGATGGCTGGCCGTACGGGAAGATTCCCAGCAGGGTCGCGACTTCCACGGCCTCGGGCTGCTGGATACCGATCTCGACGTCGATCAGCATGGCCTCTTTGGGAAAGTCGAAGGCATCGGCGATGTTGAGCGAGTTGTGCCACAGGGCATCGCGGATCGCCCGCGCTGCGGCCTCGGTGTAGTTGCGGCTGCGGATCGAGGTGCCCATGCCGAACTGGTGCACCAGGCGTGTCTTGGCCATGTCGGTCTCCTTGATCATGACGAGAAACTTGCTTCCTGGATCGTCAGCGTCGGTGACGACCACCGATCAGCGCGACGATCTCGTCGAACAGGTGGCTGTCCAGTGCCTGGGTCATGTCGGTGGCGAGGCAGCGACGATAGAAGGGACTGAGATCCAGGCCCACTCCCAGGCCGAGGATTTCCACGTGACCTTCCCGGGTACGCCGGGCGATGACGTCCTTGAGGTGGTTGTCCAGATAGTAGGTATCGTTGGTCAGGTTGGTGGCGCTGTCGGCCGGGCAACCGTCGGAGATCACGATCAGCAGGCGTCGCGATTCCGGGCGGCCGAGAAGGCGCTCGCAGGCCCAATCCACCGCTTCGCCGTCGATGCCCTCACGAAACAGGTCGGGCTTGAGCAGGGCGGCGATATCGGTACGTGCGCGTCGCCAGCTGCGTTCGGCCGACTTGACCACCAGGTGGCAGACTTCGTTGAGGCGGCCCGGGTGGCGGGGTCGGCCTTGCCGCATCCACTCCTTGTAGGCCCGGCCGCCGTTCCAGGCGCCGGTGGTGAAACCGAGCAGTTCGGTACTCGCGCCAATCATTTCCAGGGCACGAATCAGGCTCTCGGCCATCAGCGTCACCGGTTCGATATGGTGCTTCATGGAGCCCGAGCAGTCGATGAGCAGGCTGACCGCGCAATCGGCACCCAGCTTGTGCTGGTCACGATAGAAGAGGCGGCGCTCGGTCGGCGAACTGACCAGCTGGGCCAGGCGGCGTCCGTCGATGTGGCCCTCTTCCTCGCCGAAGTCCCGGCCATCGGGTCGGGGCTCGCAGAGCACGGTAGCGAGCCGCCTTGCCAGGCGAGGCAGGTTGATGCCTTGTTCGGCGGCCGCTCGATCGAGATGTTCACGGTATTCGCGCAGCAGTGCGCGACGCACCAGGCGGCCGGCCGTGACCTCGCGGTCGTACCGGGTCGTGAAGACCCGATAGGTCTGGGCGGTGTCCTCGAAGACCTTGCTGTGACCGGTCGTCGCGGCGGCAACGCCATCATCGTCGCCCTCGGCATCGTCAAGATCGAGCAGCAGGGCGAAAGCCTCCCTGGTCGTCTCGTCCGCATCGCCTGGATCGTCTTCTTCGGCCTGGGCACGTTCGACGCGCACTCGGTCACCGACGATTCGGGCGATGGCCAGGGCATGTTCGGCATAGGCGGCCTGGTCGTCGCGATGTTGACGCAGGCCGGCGAGCGCCGTACCCAGTTCGTTCACCAGGGAGGCCCGAGTGCTCTCGATATAGTCCTCGGTTTCCTCCAGCACGGGGCATGCGTTCAAGCGCGACCAGCCCATCTGGGCGACGGTATAGACCAGCATGCCGATGCTGCCCTCGGTGAGCCCGGAGCGGTAGAAGTCGCGGGACCAGCTCGAAAAGCGTCGGTGGAGGTTGTCGCGCATGCCCGGCATATCGCGGGGTGTCCGGGTTTCCGTTCTCAACTGTTCGAGCAATTCGAAGATCAGCCGCTCGACCGAACCCTCGGGCCGTAGACGGCGGTGCAAGTCGGTATCGGAGTGCAGCAGACGCAAGGCCATGCCGTCGGCGACGGCACGACAGTCGGCGAAGTTGTCCTGACCGGGGTCGATACGCAGGTGGGGCGCATGGGTCGGCAATCGTACCTCGCCACGGTAGAGGCGCCGTCCGCGATAGTGCAGGTCGGCATCCCCGGTCAACGCACGCAGGCTAGCGGCGCACAATTCCTCGATCCGTTGCTGGCGGAGCGCCTGCTGCTGGGCGCTTGCGGTCATGAGGAAGCGGCCTCCTGCATCCAGGATTCATCGAGTTCCGCACCGAAACAGCGCTGGTAGTACTCGGCGACGATGGGGCGTTCGGCTTCATCGCACTTGTTGAGGAATGACAGCCGGAAGGCGATCGCCGGGTTGCGGAAAATCTCGCAGTTTTCCGCCCATGTGATCACCGTGCGTGGCGACATCAGGGTCGACAAGTCGCCGGCGGCAAAGCCCTGCCGCGTCAGGTTGGCCACCGCCACCATGGCGGTGATCAACTCGCGTCCTCTCTCGGAGTCCTTGGAGGGCACGCGTCCCAGCACGATAGCGGCCTCTTCTTCACGGGGCAGGTAGTCGAGCTTGGCGACGATGTTCCAGCGATCAATCTGGGCGTGGTTGAGCACCTGGGTGCCCTGATAGAGCCCCGTGAGGTTGCCGAGCCCGACGGTGTTGGCGGTGGCGAAGAGACGGAAGTGGGGGTGGGGCTGAATCACTCGATTCTGGTCGAGCAGGGTGAAGTTGCCGTCGCGCTCCAGGATGCGCTGGATGACGAACATCACGTCCGGCCGACCGGCGTCGTACTCGTCGAAGATCAGTGCCACCGGTCGTTGCAGCGACCAGGGCACGATACCTTCCTGGAACTCAGTGACCTGCTGGCCGTCGCGCACCACGATGGCGTCCTTGCCCACGAGATCGAGGCGACTGATATGGCCGTCCAGGTTGACACGCAGGCAAGGCCAGTTGAGTCGGGCCGCCACTTGTTCGATATGCGTCGACTTGCCGGTGCCATGCAGCCCCTGAACCATCACCCGGCGGTTGCGGGTGAAGCCGGCCAGGATCGCCAGGGTCACGTCGGGATTGAAGCGATAGGCCTCATCGATCTCCGGCACGTATTCATCGCGCTCGCTGAAGGCAGGCACCTGCAGGTCACTGTCGATGCCGAAGAGCTCGCGTGCCGAGCGCAGTGTGTCGGGCTGGGCATACATGGGATCTGTCATCACTATCTCCTCGGCCCGTCGGGACCGTTTCCGTGGGGCCCGGACCTTGTCACCCGGGTCGGGCTTGGCTGCCGGGAATGCTTCGAGCATATAATGGTTTCATAAAAAGAATCAAATGGTACCGTTTTATGAAATTCTATAGAGCATCCGGCAGACTTCCCACGGAGGTGATTCATGAATGATTTCCTGATCATTGGCGGTGGCGTCATCGGCATGATGACCGCCTGGCAACTGGCCGAGGTGGGCCATGGCGTGACGCTGATCGAGCACGGGCAGTGTGGACGGGAGGCCTCTTGGGCCGGCGGTGGTATCGTCTCGCCCCTTTACCCCTGGCGATACAGTGCGCCTATCTCGGGGCTTTCGCGTTGGTCGGAAGGGCGGTATCGGGACCTGGCGGCTCGACTGGCCGAGGAGACCGGCATCGATCCGGAGTTTCGCCGGAAGGGGCTTTTCTATCTCGACCTGGACGATGCGGCCGAGGCCATGCAGTGGGCACAGCAACAGGACAAGCCGTTGGCACGGGTCGACGACGGCTTCCTTTATGCCAGGGAGCCGCATCTAGTCGACGGTCTGGAGGGCGCGTTGTGGATGCCGACGCTGGGCAGCATTCGAAATCCACGTCTGGGCCAGGCCCTGCGGGCCAGACTGGCGAGCTTGCCTGACGTGACGCTGAAAGAGGGGTGTCGGGTCGACCGTCTGGTGGTCGAGAAAGGCCGGATTCATGGCGTCGACACCGCTGATGGACGATTCTCGGCCGGGACGGTGATTCTCTGTGGCGGGGCCTGGACCGGACAACTGCTGGAAACGCTGGGGATCGGTCTGCCGGTGCGGCCGGTCAAGGGTCAGATGATGGTCTACCGAACACCAGTGGTGTCCGGCAGCCGCCAACTGCTCGATCGGGTGGTGCTGGCCCGGGGGCGATACCTGATCCCGAGGTCCGATGGTCGGGTGTTGATAGGCTCGACGCTCGAGGAAGCCGGTTTCGACAAGACGACCACGGCCTCGGCGCAGGCATCGTTGCATGACAGTGCGGTGTCCATGTTGCCTGCACTGGCCGACTGTGAAGTGGAACATCACTGGGCAGGATTACGACCGGGCGCCCCGGACGGCCTGCCGTTCATCGGCGAGCTTCCCCATGTCCGTGGCCTGTTCGTCAATGCGGGTCATTATCGCAATGGTCTGGTGCTGGCTCCGGCCGCCACGCGGCTGCTGGTCGATCAGTTGCTGGGACGCGAACCGATTCTCGACCCCGCGCCATTCTTGCCCCGCTCAGGGCCGGGCGTGTCGAATGTCGGTAACGATGTTGCCTTCTCGGGCGAGGCGTTCGTCTGATGGCAATCGACTGGTCCAATGTCCGGCTGGCATCTGGCGCTAATGTCGATCAGGCACAGTCAGTACTCTCGTGGGTGAACAAGGGACCGAATCTCCGGCCCTTTTCTCGCGCCTTGCGTGAACTGAACACAAGCCCAGGAGACAACAATGAGCCAGCCAACCGTGGAATTTCTTGAAGCCTTCAGTGATGCCCTGAACCGTCATGATATCGATGCCGTGATGGAAATGATGACCGAGGATTGCGTGTTCCATGCCATCGCCGGTCCGGAGTTGATGGGCAAGAGTTTCGTGGGGCAGGGCGAAGTCCGCCAGGCATTGGAGAATGCCTGGAAGACCGCGCCCGATGCTGCCTGGATCAATGGCGAACACTTTGTGGTCGGTGACCGTGGCGTTTCCGAGACCACATACTGCGGCACGACCGCCGAGGGGGCTCGCTCCGAGGCGCGCATGGTGGATGTCTTCACCTTCCGTGATGGCAAGATCGCCGTGAAGAATGCTTTCCGCAAGAATCGGCCGCCGGTCAATGCCTGACAGGGGCACGAGCGAGTCATGGCATTCAGACGGCGAGGAGTCCGGTCATGGAGACAGTATCGGTAGAAGAGGTGAAGGCCAGGGGAAGCACCGCGCCTTCCCGGCCTTACGATCCAGCTTATGATCCCTTGAAGAGTGCGACGCCGGGACAGGGTCGCGATTATGCGCCCACCTACTGGATCGATACCGCGGGTGAGCCGCCGGAGGATGATGGTCCGGTCAGTGGTGACATGGATGCCGATGTGGTGATCATCGGTTCCGGCTTTACCGGGCTGAGTGCCGCCATCTTCCTGGCTCGCGAGCACGGCATCAAGGCGACCGTGCTCGAAGCCAATCGTGCCAGTTGGGGGTGCTCCACGCGCAATGGTGGCCAGGCGCAATGTGCATCCGGCCGGCTGAAGCGCTCGCAGTGGATCCAGCGCTATGGGCTTGATGCCGCGCTCAAGCTTCATGAAGAATGCCTGGCCGGCATGGCGACCTTCAAGGGTTTGATTGCCGATATCGATTGCGACCCGCAGCCCGGCGGTCACCTCTACGTCGCCCACCGGGACAAGGTGATGCCGAGTCTGGAAAAGGAGGCCAGACTGCTGCGCGATACCTTCGATTATGATGCCCGGATTCTGGATGCCGAGACGGTCAAACGTGACTGGATGGGAGATCAGGAAGCGGCCGGCGCCATGCATGAACCCGAAGGCATCGGCATCCATGCCGGCAAGCTGGCCTTTGGTTATCATCGCAAGGCGCGTGAGCTGGGCGTGAAGATCCATCCGTCGAGTCCGGTGATGGGCTTCGAGACTCGAGGTGGTGTTCACTACCTTCAAACGCCGGGGGGCGTGGTCAAGGCGCGTGCCGTGGGTATCGCCACGGGAGGGTATACCTCCCAGAGCCTTCATCCCTCGCTGAAGAACCGACTGCTGCCGATCCTCTCCAATTCTATCGTCACCCGCCGGCTGACAGATGATGAGATCGCGTCATGCAATCTGTGGACGCACCAGGTGATCACCGATACGCGGATCCTGCGGCACTATTACCGCCTGTTGCCGGACAAGCGTCTGCAGATAGGCAGCCGGAGTGCGATCACTGGCCGTGAAGCGCCACAGAAGAAGTACGAGGATCGGCTGATCCATGACGTGCATCGCAAGTTCCCGACCCTCCAGGGCATCCAGATTGACTATTCCTGGTGGGGATGGGTCGACGTCAGTCACGACATGATGCCGCGTATTCATCAGCCTGATTCTCGCGAGACGGTCTATTATGCGCTGGGTTATGGCGGTAACGGAGTGATGTATTCCGCCCAGGCCGGTCGTCGGCTGGCCCAGTGGATTGCCGGGCAGGGGCAGGAGCTCGATCTGCCGATATTCACGTCGAGACTGCCGTATCCCAATGTTCGCGAAATGGTCGAGTCCCGGGCGTTTGCCCCTTTCCGGCGTCTCGGTCAGCGCATGCTGTATCGCTGGTACCACCTGAAGGATGAAGTGTTATGACATCAGGCCAGGCCGGGTAAGCAGCATCGCTCATGGCCGCCTTGCCGGCGGCCTACGCGATTCGACTGGCAGGTACTTCGATTCGATTGTCTCATGATCGTACCGCCTGGGGGATGAGCGCCGCGAGGCGCTCGATGCCCGGTTCGATACGTGATTCGGGAATCGCCGAGAAGCCCAGCCGGAAGTATTCGCGGCGAGGGGTATCGAAGAAGTGGATATCGCCGCACTCGATGAGGATGCCCTGCTCGGCGGCGAGACGCTGCAGCTCGTGGCAGTCCAGGCCCTCCGGGCCCCTTACCCAGAAACAGGATCCCCCGTAAGTCGAGGGTACCGAGGACTGCGGCATATGGCGGGCCAGGGCGTCGCCCATGCGCTGCCAACGGCTGTGGAAGACCTGATGGGTGTGCCGCAGCAGGGCATCGTGGTAGCCGCGATCGAGAAAGAGCGCCACGGCGCGCTGGTTGTTGGTCGGCGGGTGGCGGAGCATGAGGCGGCGAAGGGCTCGCGCTTCGCGGATCAGCGCCGGTGGTCCCACCATGTAGCCCAGCCTCAGTCCTGGTGCCAGGGTCTTGGACAGGCTGCCGACATAGATGACCCGGTTGTGCCGGTCGAGGCTTTTCAGGGCCGGCGTCGGGTTGTCGAGGTAGTTGGTCTCGCTCTCGTAGTCATCCTCGATGATCAGGAAGTTGTCGATCTCGGCCATGTCGAGCAGTTGGCGGCGACGCTCCAGCGGCATGGTCACCGTGGTGGGAGCCTGGTGGCTGGGGGTGACATAAACGAGCTGGCAGTCACGTAGCGCTGCATCGAGGCACATGCCATCTTCGTCCACGCCCAGCAGATGAAGATCATCGGTGAAGGTGCGGGCGATGTTGTACATGTCGACATAGCCTGGACTCTCCATACCGAACCGCCGGCCCTGCTTCAAAAGCAGCATGCTGGCAATCCAGAGCGCTTGCTGGGCGCCGATCGTGACCAGGATCTCTTCCGGATCGGCCCATACCCCGCGTCGAGGCAGCAGCCGCTGATGAATCTGTTCTATCAGCAAGGGATCGTCGTCGTTGAGATGATCGGTCGACCAGCTGCGAATCGCCGGCACGCTCATCGAGTCGCGACTGCACTCTCGCCAGTGCTGGGTGGGAAAGAGTTCGGGGTCGATCTGTCCATAGATGAACGGATAGTCGTACCGGTGCCAGTCGCTGGGCTTGTCGATGGTCTGTTGCTGCGACGGGCGCATGGTCAACAGCTCCTCCCAGGGGAGGCGGTCGGCATCGATGTCGTTGAGCCGTTCGGGCTTCTTGGCACTGCCTTTCAGGATCTCGGGATTGACGAAATAACCGCTTCGGCTCTTGGCGATGAGGTAGCCATCGTCGAGCAATTGTTCATATGCCAGCATCACCGTGTTGCGGGCGATATGTAATTCCTTGGCGAGTTTGCGGCTGGAGGGCAACGCCTTGTCTCGAGGGATATGGCCATCGAGAATGCCCCGCGCGATTTGTTCGCGGAGCTGTTGTTGCAGGCTTTTCGCAAGGTCGGGATCGAGATAGAAGAGTAGCTGGCTCATGCAGGGCTCAGGACGGTCCGCGGTGACTCGATACGCGCTGCGGAGAAGGTACATATCGGCCCCCGATCATGCCAAGTCCATGGCGGTATTGCCAGCGCTTCCCGCATGGCTTTCGGGGCCCGCGCCCGTGAGCGCTCTCAGGCTTCGACGCTGGCGCGGACCCGGCAGCGATGAAGTTTCAGGTTACTCTGATGGGAAATGGGGTCCAGGCGGCCGTCGGTGAGTTCATTGACCGATCCCCAGGGGGCGAAGGGCTGCCGGGTATCCCAGCCGATGGGAATGAAGACCACGTCCGGGTGAATCCCCGACGTCACCCAGGCCCGGGCCTCCAGGTGTCCCCTGGGTGATTCGATGATCAGCGGCTCGCCTTCCCGGATGCCCTTGCTGGCCGCCTTGTCGGGATGAATCTGGCAGTAGAGATCCGGCCACATCTCCTGTGCCTGCCAGAAATAATGGGTCCAGGAGTGGAAATGCGATGCGGTGGGGCGTCCGGTCACCAGCTGTGTATCCCACTCGGCTTCCTCATGTTCCGGTGGTGCCTGCAAGGTGACGTGGTCGGTGAGGGTCGGCTCGTGAAAGAAGGGGGACAACTCGGCGGGGCGATCATCGGAGGCAACGTGAGGATGCCCCGAGTTGGCTTCTGTCTCTGTATAGAAATACGGCAGCGACGACAGGCCCAGCGAGCGAAACTTGGCTTCGATGGTGGTGTTCCAGAATTCCAGTTGGCCGCTGGGCGTGGGAAAGCGCTTGCCCGGCTCGCTGCCGAAGGCGGTGGTACCCTCCAGATAGAGGGTGTCCGGTTCGGGTGTATCCTCGTCGGCCACGGGGATGCGAACCCAGCGATAAGGGGTCGACGTCAAGCGCTTCATGGTGACGCCTCGCAGTGCCGGGGTGGCGTGTCGGAAGACCTCGTCCCAGAATATCGCCGGGTCCTTGTAGCGATCCTGGAGCACCGACTGGAACCCCAACCGCTTGCCAAGCTCGATCCAGAACCAGTGATCCGAACGGGCCTCCCCTGGCGGGTCCATGAGGCGCTCGTTCCAGACGACTCGCCGATCTTCCGCCAGGCGGCTGATCCCCCCTTTCTCGACACCGGTGGCGGCGGGCAGGACATAATCCGCCAGTGCCGAGGTCTCGTTGAAGAACAGGTCCATGTGGACCAGCAAGTCCAGTGAGCGAAAGGCCTCCTGGACCTTTTGCCGGTTCGGCCACTGGGCGGCGGGGTTGTTGCCGGTGATCAAGCCGCGGACGGCATAGGGCTTGCCTTCCAGCATGGCGTCCAGCCATTGGCGAGGACTGTTGCCCAGCGCCGGCCGATCAAAGGGCATCTTGCCGCTCTCCGGGACCGGAATGCGTCCCCAGTCGGGTTCCGATGCCACATTGAAATAGCCGCCGCCACGACGTCCCCAGTTACCGGTGATGGCCGCCAGGAACATGAGGGTTCGGTTGGCCTGGACGCCGTTGCTGTGCTGATTGATGCCGCGGCTGGCAAAGATCATGCAGCCCTCGGCATGGGCGATTTCCCGGGCCAGCTTGCGGATGCACCCGATGTCGAGGCCGGTGATATCACTGGCCCATTCGACGCTGTAGTCCCGCTCACGAATGAAGTCTCGCCAGGTCTCCCATCCCTGTACCCATTGCTGGCAGAACGCGAGGTCATGCCAGTCGTGACGAAATATCTCGTGAATCAGTCCCAGGGCCAGGGCCATGTCGGTGCCGGGGCGTATCGCCAGCCAATGATCGGCCTTGCTGGCGGTCGCGGTCAGGCGTGGATCGATGACGACCATCCCGGCCCCACGGCGGAGTCGCCAGTCATTGACCATGCCGAAGTTGACCGGGCGAGTTTCGGCCTGGTTGTCGCCGAAATACACATGCAGTGCTGCACTGCCGATATCTTCCGGCGTATAGATATTGGGCTGGGAAGTGGAGCCAAGGGTCAGCTCCAGGGCCACGACCTTGCCCGCATCGCAGAATGGTTCGGTGGTCAGGAAGTTGGGCGTCCCCCACATCTGAGTGAACATGGGGACATAACCCATGATATTGAGCACGCCGGTCCGGGTTCCCATATGGATCGCCAGCGCTTCGCTGCCATCGCGCTCACGGATCTGCTCGAGGCGTTCGGCGATATCCTCCAGAGCCTCATCCCAGCCGATCCGCTCGAACGTCTCGCTGCCGGGAGGGCCTCGGCGCTTGAGGGGGTGCGTCAGGCGACTCGGGTTGCGGTAGAGTTGGAGCGTCATCTGCGATTTCGGGCAGATGCGTCCCTGGAATACCGGGTCCTCGTCATTGCCGAGGATCCTGACCACTTCGCCGTCTTTCATGCCGAACTTGAGAGTGCAGCCATTGAAGCAGATATGGCAGCCTCCCGGCTTGATGTCGTCGGGCTGCTGGTCGTCCACCTTGCGGTAGGGGATCTGCACCCACTTCGACGTGGGGGATGGACTTGACGGTGTCGAGACCTGGACAGCGGGCGGATGCTTGTCGGTCAGGGGATCCTTCGGGGCCGTCTCGTCCGGCGACCTGTGCCGATCCAGATAGAGGGTGGCGGGGCCCTGCAGGAAATGATCGTTATCACGGACAGGCTTGTCGGCTTCATGGGCCAGTTCCAGCAGTTCCTCGCGCTCGCCGAAGGTGATGGCACGCGTCGGGCAGACACTGGCACACGCCGGCATTTCACCGCGGGCCCGGCGCGGTGCGCAGAGATCGCATTTCACGGCATGGTTGTCCACCGGATCATAGCCCATGGCGCCATAGGGACAGGCCAGGACGCATTCCCCGCAACCGGTGCACAGCGACTCGTCGACGCTGACCACCCCGGTGTCCGGGTCCTTGCTCAGGGCCTTGGGGACCACGGGGCAGGCTCTCAGGCAGGCCGGGCGCTCGCATTGCTGGCAGGTCACGGTGAGGAAGTCCAGCTCGGGCAGCGAGGGGTCGCCCAGCCACATCACCCTGTTACGGTATTCGTCAGGGCCCAGGCCGTTGACTTGCTTGCAGGCCGCTTCGCAGCTCTTGCACCCGGTGCAGCGCTCCAGGTCGATGCTCAAGCAGAGCTGGCTCATGTTTCCCCTCCCCAGGTGGCCAGGTGCCACCAATAGATAGCGCCGTCGCCGGCAACGTAGCCGGCGAAAAAGGTAACGGTCAGGACGTGTACGACAATGCCGAAGACGAACAGCAGAGCGACGAGAATATGCAGCCGCCGCCACAGCGACAGGGCCCGACCGGCCCGGCGACGTGCGCCCACGAGTCGCGACTCCCGGGCGGCCAGGCGTGCATAGCCCAGCGTCAGCAACGGATGGGTCACCGCATGTCTCAGGTTCGGCGAGAACAGGGCTTCATCGGCTTGTGGGTCCAGACGCTTCAGCAGGTGGACCTTGGCCGCGATGATGTCGGCCAGCTCGTGTCGTGCTGTCGTCGTTAGCGTGAAGCTGGTCTCTCTCGATCCGAACTGACGGGAGAACTGCCGGGACAGGAAGACCCGAGCCACGATGCCCTGATAGATCAGGAACAACAGCAGCACGTAGAGGACACCCGGCATGCTGAGGAGACGTCCCGCGGCGACATGCAGACTGATGAACACGAAGCCGGCCATGCTGGCCAGGACGTGCACGGCGAACCAGAGGGGTGGGCTGACCGACAGCGAGCTGCGTTTGGTGAGGCTGAAGAGCAACGGCGCCATCAACAGAAGGCTGCCGAGCATGGCGACCAGTTGCAGCCAGGGCAGGCCCGGTCGTTTGCCGAGGAAATCGGTTATCTGCAGGGCCAATGTGAGTACCAGAACCAGCGTAATACCGGTCAGTCCCTGCAACAGGCGCCGATGAGCGATGCGTGGCGGAATGGCGGGGCGATCATCATGCGACATGTTCTCGGACTCCACGCGCCGTGTCGACGCCATGCCGGGATGTCCTGGCCGGGCCCCTCCACGGCTATCATGGAGGGCAGCGAGTCATGCCGAGACTCGCCACCCCTGTGCCAGGACGAAAGGCCGTCAGTCGAAGAATTGTGGCAGCCAGGTAGCAATCTCGGGGAATACAAAGATCAGGCCCAGGCCGAGTAGCTGCAGCAGCACGAAGGGCCCCACGGATCCATAGACATCTCCCCACCCGACATCACCGGGCAGGATGCTTTTCAACCAGAACAGCACGAAACCGAAGGGTGGCGTCAGATAGGCAATCTGGATATTGACGATGAACAGGACCCCGAACCAGATCTTGTCGACGCCCAGCAATTCGATGATCGGCAGGAACAATGGCGTGCACAGCATGATGATGGCCCAGTCGTCCATCACCATCCCCAGCAGCAGGATGATCAGCATCATCAGCAGCAAGATGCCGGTCGTGCCACCTGGCATTGCCAGGACCATGTTGGTAATCAACTCCTGACTGCCCAGGGTGTTGAAGATGTTGAGGAAGATGTTGGCCCCGATCAGGATCCAGAGACCCATGCCGGTCAGCTTCACGGTCGTGCTCAACGAGTCCTTGAACACTTGCCTGGTCAGGCGGCCATTGAACAGATTGATCAGCAAGGCGCTGGTGGCACCGAAAGCAGCGGCTTCAGGCGGCGTGGCGATACCGCCCCAGATGGTGCCCAGCACGATGAGGATCAGCAGGATGAAAGGCCAGATGCCCAACAAGGATTGGACCTTTTCGCGTCGGGAAAACTTCTTGTCGGCAGGTAGCGCCGGACCCATTTCCGGTTGCAGCTTGCAGCGAACGCCGATGTAGATTGCGTAGAAAGTGGCCAGCATCAAGCCCGGCAAAAGACCGGCCAGAAACAGCTTGCCGATAGAGGCATTGGCCAGCAGGCCGTAGAAGATGAAAGGCACGCTGGGGGGAATCAGTGCCCCCAATGCGCCGCCGGCTCCGATAGAGCCGATGGCGATCTTTCGGCTGTACGAGTACTTCATCATCGAAGGGTAAGCGATCTGTCCCATGGTGATCGTCGCCGGCGGCGTGATGCCGGTGACGGCGGCGAAGATGGTGCTGACCTTCACCGTGCCGATGGCCAGGCCGCCCGGGATATGGCCGATCAGCTTGTATACGGCGTCATAGGCAGCATCGGCTATGCCCGAGTAGCGAATCAGGCTGCCCATGAACAAGAACAACGGCACCGTGACCAGCACGGGGTTCCAGGGGGTGGAGTAGAAGGCGCTCGGTATGGCCAGCAGGGCGCGTGGCTCGACCATGGCAGCGAATACCACCGCGGTGCCACCGAGCGCGAAGGCGACGGGCAGCCCCAGGAACATGGCTCCAAAGAGGCACGCGAAGTAGAGGAGCGTGATGATTTCCAGACTCATTCAGTGGCCTTCCTGGTGAAAGTTATTGAGCAACCAAGTCAATGTCAGTCGTTGACACGCAAGGGACCATGACATGGCGTCCTGTCCAGAGACGAAGACCCATGCCCTGGGCGGGAGAGGTGGTCAAGTACCTGAGATCCGGGCTTGTGAAGCGATTCGGAAGCGTGAAGGAGTGCACCTGCCCCTACGAAGGGTGAAGCAGGCGCACCGGCCCTGTTGACCCACCGAATGATCGGTCAGAGTTTTCCCTTGTCCTTCATGAAACGCTTGAAGATCTCCACGCCTTCCGCATTGCGCTCGGACATGTCGGCGATTTCCGGCCAGACTTCCTCGATGGAGAATTCACGCATACGGTCGATTTCTTCATCGCTGAAGTTGATGACTTCACCGCCTTCATCCTGCAAGGACTGTAGCGCGATATCGACCTGGTCAGCGTGCATCTTGCTGGTCTCGAAGTAGGTCTCCTTGAAGACATCCTCGATCTGTTCACGCTGCCAGTCGGTCAGAGCATTCCAGGCTTCGAGATTGACGAAAGTTTCCTGGTGCTGGGCGGGATTCCAGCCTGGCTGGATGGCATAGTCGACGACCTCGTTGAAGGACATGTCATCGATGCCACCGGTATCCCAATAGGTGCCGTCGATCGTTCCCAGCCGAATCGCCGTGTAGATATCACCGGCCCCCATTGATACGGCAGTGCCCCCCAGGGCCTCGTGGAACAGGGCTTGGGGGCCCCCGGCACGCATCTTCTTGCCTTCCAGATCCTCGAGTTTCTCGACGCGGAAGTTGGTGAACATGGCATTCGTTCCCTGGTCGGTCCAGCCGACCCAATGGAGACCGCGTTCATGGGCGGCCTCCTGAACCAGCTCACCCACGCGATAGTCCTCGCCCCACATGACTTCCCAGGCTTCTTCGGGACTCTCGGCCCCCATGGGTAGACCGAAGGCCAGCATGCCTTCCGGCAGGTCACCGCCATAAACCGTCGCCCAGCCGGCGTAGCCATCGGTCATGCCGGATGCGGCGGCCATGAATGCTTCATCGCCACTGGTCAGTGAGCCGGCTGGCCTCAATTCGATCTTGACCGTGCCCTCGGTGGCTTCCTCGACGGCGTCGATCCAGGGAACCAGACCATTGTCCCAGCCGGCATCGGAGGAGTCGAAGGCAGGCTGTAATACCCACGTCGTCACTTCGTCCGGAGGACCATCAGACTGGGCCAGGGCCTGGTTGGCTGTCATTATTCCGGCACTGATCATGGTCATGGTGAAGATGGTACGTTTTGTCATTGTCATGTCGTCTATCCTTCTTCGTCATTTCGAGTTTCTGTGCGGGGCCGGTTGGCCTGCGTGGTTATGGCTCCTGGGTGCCTTTGAATACCGTCCTTAAATCCTCCATAAGTTGTTGTGCTGCAATCAGAAGAACGATGATGGCAGACAGTGGGATAATGGATTTTATAGGGTAGATGGGAATCGGGATTGCTGTGGGGGTGGTCTGGTTGAACTTGTAAGACATGACCGCTGCATCTATTCCCTTCCAGATGAGGACGCCCAGGAAAGCGAAGGTGAGAATGGATGTCAGAATGTCACAAAGGGCCTTTATTCTAGGTGGGAAGTTGGCGTAGAAGAGATCGAGCTTGATAAATGAACCATGTTTCAGGGCGTAGCCCCCACCCGCACAGGCAAGGAGCACCATGGCGGCCTGGATGGTAGGGGCTATCCACTGTGACGCTGAATTCAGGGCATATCTCAGGAAGACATCGGTGACACCAAATACCATGCAGTAGAGGATCAGTATGGAGCCGATAACCCCCATGGTTTCGGCCGCTCGGTGAGTCATCTTGTCGAGAAGAGTAATTAACACTTTTCCTGCTCCTCTTTCTATTTGTATTTGGTCGGCCATAGCCCAAGATTTCGTGGCTGGTTCCGCTATTGTATCGCAGTTTCCAACATGCCTTGAGTACAGCCTAGGATCGGTTGATCCGGGAGGGATAGTGCCAGTTGGCGGTATTCAATGGCACCAGGCGAGGTGAGCCGTATGGGCGTTCGCAGATCCCGTTGGTCTGGCTCAGGCGTATCTTCACAGTATGGACCATTTCGATCCTGCGCGATGGTCGAAGCGGGTATAGTCCACCGCCACTTGCCTTGGCAGGACCTGCCCGCTGTATTCCACACCGACACTCCTCCGAGAAAAGGGTGACGCGGATGGCTCGCATCCTGCGCCCCTGATTGTTCGTATGCCAGATGAAATTATTTGCCCGGCCAACTCGTATCATGTCGAGTCTAGCGAAGAGGTTCCTGATTCGTTTGATTTTTCTCTGGTAATATTTGTAAATATTATTTATGGAGGGATCTCATTATGGGTAATGCTGCCTGGGTTATTCCGTGAATTAAAGAGGTGTTTCTCGTGCTGTGCATGATTTAGATGTCTCGAGACATAAGTCGTTCGGAGATCCTGTTACGATATTTGTGTTGTTAAATTTTGGGGCGGGAGAGGGCTTTTGCATAAGAGCTATCCTTCCCCCCCTAGTGAGCCGATGGAATGACGTAGTTGTGGTGCATGGATGGAAGGAATGGATTGCATATGATCGGCCTGGTCGAAGATTGGGCTGAAATAGCGACCACTCCTTGAATGAATTATTCGTTATCGATGCACAGCCTGTCTTTGGCGATTTGGCCAGAAGAGATGTAGAAGTGAGCATATGCGGAGCATGGACCTCTGCGTCAAGTTTGTTATTAACCCAGCAAGATTTCAGGTCGGGGAAATCGTGGCGCAGGGGAGTACCGCCGACGGACGACAGGCTGGTGAAAAGTCGCCCCACGCCAACATGTTTCCATAGTCTGCGCCAGCGCGGAGTGGTCGAACATCGAAGAGATCAGGATAATCGATTTTATTTCCAGGTTAATAGTAAGGGGGCTACGTCGCTGAGAGGGGGCTAGGGACGATTCACTTATGCCGGCGATTGTGCCCGGTAACACCAATGCCCCCACCATCATGATTGCCGAGAAAGCTGCCGATATGATCAAGGCAACTTACGCATCGCATGAGCGTGCTTCTTGGTAGTGGGAACGGCTGGTCTCAAGGCTATCAGGAAACTGGCCCTAATCTCTCTTGTAGAACCCAGGCAGCATGGCATTCGTGACGGCGGTACTGTTCGTAATTGACGCCACGCCGAGCTTACCTCTCATGAGTTCATTTTCTCATCCATAAGGGGCGGTCCGTATCGGTGAACGTGCGGAAGGGACGTCCCGTGACTTGCAAGGTGGTGATATGACACGTCGAGACCATGAAGGCAAGGCTCATATGTCGCCTTCCGAGGATCGACAGCGAGTCTTGGCTCGCAACCTGGATTCTCTTCGGAACATCATGCCGGGATTGATGATCTGTATCACCATTGCCCTGGCGACGACCTTCATTGCGGACCATTATGGCGGTCCCACTCTGCTGTATGCCTTGCTGTTTGGCATGACGTTGCACTTCCTTTCCGAAGAAGGACGGTGCCTGGAGGGTGTCGAATTTGCTGCGAAGCGGGTGCTTAGAATCGGTGTCGCCCTGCTGGGTGTGCGAATTACCTTCGAGCAGGTTGCCGAGCTTGGTATCGGCCCGGTGCTGACCGTGGTGAGTGGCGTCGTGTTGACCATTTTCATCGGAGCGGTGCTATCTCGCTTGCTGGGTCTGGACAAGGACATGGGTCTGTTGACGGGAGGGTCGGTAGCGATCTGCGGGGCTTCGGCAGCGCTGGCGCTATCGGCAGTGATGCCGCGTCACGAGACTCACGAACGCAATGTGATCATGACAGTGGTCGGTGTAACGACGCTGTCTACCATGGCGATGGTTCTCTATCCACTGCTTGTGGGCCTTCTGGGACTGAGCGATACCGACGCGGGCATTTTCCTTGGTGGTACCATCCATGATGTGGCACAGGTCGTGGGCGCCGGTTATATGATTTCCGAGGGGACGGGCGATGTCTCTACTTTCGTTAAGTTGTTGCGGGTCGCGATGCTCGTGCCTGCCGTGATGGTCTTCATGTTCCTGTTTCGACGTCACCGCCATGAAGAAGGCAGTGGCAAGGTGCCGATGTTGCCAGGCTTCCTGATGGCCTTCGTCGGCCTGGTGATCATCAACAGCCTTGGCTGGATCCCACCGACGATCACCGAGGGGTTTACCGATCTTTCACGCTGGTGCCTGGTAACGGCGATTGCCGCTCTCGGGATCAAGACATCGTTCCAGAAGCTGGCGGTGGTCGGCTGGCGACCGGTGATATTGATGATGACGGAGACGCTGTTCCTTCTGTTGGTCGTCCTGGCCTTTATCCATTTCGATTTGTCCAGCCTGTGAGGATGCCTGCGGATCTCAGAGTCGTGCCCCCGCCATCCTGAATCGCTCGGAGGGCGGGGAGCAGTAATGTGAATCCCGTTATCCCACGTCGATCCACCAGTAACCGGCTATCAGGTAAGCGGCCAGGGCGACCGCCGCAACGGCGAGGGCGAAGGGGATCTGGGTCTTGACGTGATCGATATGGTCGGAGGCTGCGCCGGTCGAGGCGAGCACCGAGGTGTCCGAGAGGGGCGAACAATGGTCGCCGAAGACACCGCCGCCCGCGACTGCGGCGACCGTAGCGTAGACCAGAGGTGTGATGACGTCGCCGGTGAAATTGAAGGCCACGGGAACCGACAGTGGCATCATGATGGCGAATGTCCCCCAGGATGTCCCCGTCGAGAAGGCGATCACGGCCGCGATCATGAAGGTCATGGCGGGGAGTAGCGCCGGTGTCAGCCAGCCCTGGGTGACCTCGACGATGTAGTCGGCTGTTCCCATGTTCTTGGATAACTGGTTGAGCGAATAGGCCAGCGCCAGAATGATGATGGCCGGCATGACACCTTTCATGCCGGCAGTCGCGGTTTTCATGATGTCATTGAAGGGAATGCCCTGGAGCCTCATGACGATGCCGAGGAAGACGGCGGCCGTCAGGAAGGCTTCCATGGTCTTGGCGGAATCCAGCACGATGAAGGTGCCGATCGCCACACTGATCACGATCAATACCGGCATGATGAAATTGAGCAGCAAAGAGGTGCGCGCCGCTGGGTAGGGAGCGATGTCGGTCAACTCTTCTCCTAACAGCGGGTCGGCGCCATCGCGCAGTACCTTGCCTTCTTCCCGGGCGCGTCTTTCCGCCTTCTTCATCGGGCCGAACAGCGGGATGATGCCGACGATCACCAGCCCCACCGTGGCGACCGATAGCCAGGCATAGAGATTGAACGGGATGGCATGCACGAAAACGGACATGGCCTGTCCCGCGTCTTCTATCGGCCCCATGCCGATCAACAAGCCGGCGATGAAGACGGCCCAACCGGTGATCGGCATCAGGACACTGACCGGTGCTGAAGTGGAGTCGGCGATATAGGCAAGTTTCTCTCTGGAAACCCTGTATCGGTCGGTCAAGCCTCGCATGGTGCTGCCGACGAACAGCGGGCTGAAATAGTCGCTGAAGAAGACGAACATGCCCATCACCCAGCCGACGAGCTGCACCTTGACGCGCGACAGGGCGCGTTTTTCTACCCAGGCCGTAAAGTTCTGGATGGCGCCGGTTCGCTGGAAGAAGGCGATGACGGTGCCGATAAAGAGCTCCAGCAGCAGAATCCACGAGAAGCTGGTTGTGCCCAGTGTTTCCTTCAACAGATTGGGAAAGCCCATTGGTCCCTCGCCCATGGTCATGACGCCGACGAAGCAGGCGACGGCCAGGGAAAAGACCGTATTGCGGGTGATGAAGGCGAGAATGATGGCCAGTGTGGCCGGCAGCACCGATAGAAGACCGAGATGGGTCGTTGCGTCCATGTCTACCTCATTTGTTGTTGTGCCTCGGGGGCGGGGATGAATCGGGTCAGGTTTCCTGGCCGGCGCGCCGTTGTTCCAGTGTGGAGATCAGCTGAAAGCCCGTGCGGCGCAGCGGTTCCGGGGGCATCCAGTTGGCCTTGCCGAAGAGGTGTTGAATGGGTTCCACGGTCTGCCCCAGGGCATGACGCGCCAGGGCATCACCGAGGAAGCTGCCCTTGACGATGCCGCCACCATTGCAGCCTGCCGAGACGTGCAGTCCGGGTTGGATCGTGCCCCAGAGCGGGGCACCGTTATGGGTCAATCCGGTCGTGCCGCCCCAGACATGTTCCAGGCCGATGCCGGTCAGCGAGGGGTAGCGTCGGATCAGGCTGTCGGCAAGAGAAGCCTCGATGGTGGCGTTGTCCGCCTCGCGTTCGTAGCTGTAACGGGAACGGATCATCAGGCGCCCATCCGGCGTCGTGCGCAATGTGCACCCCAGCCGATGGGCGGGTAACAGGCCCCAGTCGTCGAGCATGAGCCGGGCGCGAAGCGCATCGGGCAGTACGGGCGTGACGGCGGCGTAGGTATAGATGGCCGTCAAGCGTGATGCATCGGCTCCCAGGGCACGAGAGTAGGCGTTGTTGGCCAGGATGACCTGACGAGCACGAATCTCGGCATCCGGTGTGTTGACTCGCCAGCCGTCGAATTCGGCATGCACCGATACGGCCGGACTGTGTTCATGTAGTGATACCGAGGCGGGCAGAGCGTCGGCCAGCCCGCGAATCAGGGCGGCGGGGTTGACCAGGTAACAATCCGGAGAATGAAGGCCGGCTTCATAATAATCGGTACCGATGCGCGTCTCGAGCTCGGACCGACTCAGCCGTTCGTAGCGCAGTCCTGCTGCCTCGAGAAAGGTCTGGTAGCGAGACAGGGCCGCCATGCCGCCGGGCGTGCAAGCGGCACGATAGGTACCGCTGTGTTGCAGCTGGCAATCGATGCCATGATGCTCGACCTGGCGACGCAGCCGGGACATGGTCTGTCGGCTCAAGGTATTGAGCTTCGACATGCGCTCCAGCTCATCGGTCGAGGCATCGCCTGCCAGTGCGACTTCCAGCATGAATCCGGAGTTTCGCCCTGGACTGCCTTCTCCAAGCCGCTCGGCATCGAGCACCAGCACACGATCATCCGGACGGTCCTCTGCCCAGGCTCTGGCAGCAGCCAGGCCGGTATACCCGGCACCGACGACGATCAGCTCGGCGGTCATGGAGCCCTTCGCCGGCGGGCTGGATTCACGAGCGGGCAGCCAGGCATTCCAGCCGCATGGGCGTTGGTGTGAAGGGGCGATGGGATACGTCATGTCATGGTCACTCGACATACAGAAGGCCGGAGGCTTGTTGTACGAGCCCACGGACTTCGTCTTGCATGCCCTGCAGGACGTTGCGTCGATGGGCCTCGGTCATGCGTGATTTGAGCATCGAGCAACTCAGAGCCCCGAGTGGATGACCGCTGTGATCGAGAACAGGGACCGCCAGTCCGGTGTACTCGGGGAGCTGGGAGCCTTCGACGCCGCGTGCGTAGCCGACGCGTCGGGAGCGCTCGATCTCGACGCGGACGTCATCCAGCGAGATCCGATAGTCTTGCTCGAGGCGCTCGGCATTGCGTCGAAGAATGGAGGCACCTTCCTGGTCGTCCAGGTGAGCGAGTAGTGCAATGGATGCCTGCCCCACGCCCAGAGGAACCCGACCGCCCGTGGCACGGACGAAACTGCCGACGGGATATTCGCCGTTCTGGACTTCCAGGCAGACGGCATTTACCCCATCGGGGGCGAAGAGGTAGAAACTGTCGCCGAATTGCTGTGCCAGGGAGAGCAGGCGAGGGCGTGTCAGATCCCGCAGGCCGGCTCCGTTGCCGGCTTGCGAGCCCAGCACGAGGAGCTCATAGCCAAGCAGGTAGCGTCCCCTGATCGGCGCGGGCCGCAAGAATCCTTGCTCCTTGAGGCCCTTCAGCAGGCGATAGATGGTGGGGCGGCTGAGCGCCAGGCCATCCAGGTAGTCATCGATGCTCGCTCCCCTTTGCCCCTGCACGGCGGTGATCTGCAGCACCTGCATGGCATGCGTCAAGGTCGAGGGCGCCTGTCCCTTCGGAGCGTTTCGGGTCGTCATGGTCGAGCCATCGTCTCTTGCTGAATCCGTCTTCAGGGTAGCGAGATAAAACCATGAGTTCGTCTCGTATTGTGAGATCTTCTTCGGGGCGAATAAAAAAAGCTTGCCGGGATACTATCGACACGAAAACGCCCTATCGCCACTGGTGGCGATAGGGCGTTGTTGCAGGGCCTGCAAACCAGGCGTGTCGCTTGCCCCTATACTTCCTTGTAGAGTTCGGCGCCCTGTTCGCGGAACTTCTCGGCCTGCTCCGCCATGCCGAGTTCCACCGCGGCCCGGTCGCCGTCGAGGCCTTTGTCTCGAGCGTAGTCGCGGACCTCCTGGCTGATCTTCATCGAGCAGAACTTGGGCCCGCACATGGAGCAGAAGTGGGCCACCTTGGCCGAGTCCTTGGGCAGGGTCTCGTCGTGGTATTCCCGGGCGGTGTCCGGGTCCAGCCCCAGGTTGAACTGGTCCTCCCAGCGGAACTCGAAGCGCGCCTTGGACAGGGCGTTGTCGCGGCGTTGGGCGGCCGGGTGGCCCTTGGCGAGGTCGGCGGCGTGGGCGGCGATCTTGTAGGTGATGATGCCGGTCTTGACGTCGTCCTTGTTGGGCAGGCCCAGGTGCTCCTTGGGGGTCACGTAGCAGAGCATGGCGCAGCCGTACCAGCCGATCATCGCCGCGCCGATGCCGGACGTGATGTGGTCGTAGCCCGGCGCGATGTCGGTGGTCAGCGGCCCGAGGGTGTAGAAAGGCGCCTCGTCGCACTCGGCGAGCTGCTTGTCCATGTTCTCCTTGATCAGGTGCATGGGCACGTGGCCGGGGCCTTCGATCATCACTTGAACGTCGTGCTGCCAGGCGATACGGGTCAGCTCACCGAGGGTCTCGAGCTCGGCGAACTGGGCCTCGTCGTTGGCGTCCGCCACCGAGCCCGGGCGCAGGCCATCGCCCAGCGAGAAGGCCACGTCATACTGCTTGCAGAGCTCGCAGATATCCTCGAAGTGGGTGTAGAGAAAGCTCTCCTGGTGATGATAGAGGCACCATTTGGCCATGATCGAGCCGCCGCGGGAGACGATGCCGGTGGTGCGCCGGGCGGTCAGCGGTACGTAGCGCAGCAGTACGCCGGCGTGGATGGTGAAATAGTCCACGCCCTGTTCGGCCTGCTCGATCAGGGTGTCGCGGAACACCTCCCAGGTCAGGTCCTCGGCGACGCCATTGACCTTCTCCAGCGCCTGGTAGATGGGCACGGTACCGATCGGCACCGGGGCGTTGCGGATGATCCACTCGCGGGTCTCGTGGATGTTGGCCCCGGTGGAGAGGTCCATGACGGTGTCCGAGCCCCATCGGATGCCCCAGGTCATCTTGTCGACCTCGTCCTCGATGGAGGAGGTGACCGCCGAGTTGCCCAGATTGCCGTTGATCTTCACCAGGAAATTGCGGCCGATGATCATCGGCTCGGATTCCGGGTGATTGATGTTGCACGGGATGATGGCGCGGCCGGCGGCGACCTCGTCGCGGACGAACTCGGGCGTGATCTCCTCGGGCAGGCGAGCGCCGAAGCTCTCGCCGGGGTGCTGGTGGCCGAGGATTCGCTCGACCTCCTCGGTCCCTGAGTATTGTGTAGAGAGCGCCTGGCGCCGCTGGTTCTCGCGAATGGCGATAAATTCCATCTCCGGGGTGACGATGCCCTGGCGGGCGTAATGCAACTGGGTGACGTTCCTGCCTTCCCTGGCGCGCCGCGGCGTGCGGGTCAGGTCGAAGCGCAGCGGCGCGAGCATGGGGTCGTTGGCGCGACGGCGGCCGTATTCGGAGGTCGGTCCATCGAGGAACTCGGTGTCGTCGCGCTCCTCGATCCAGTCGCGGCGCAGTTCCGGGAGTCCCCGGCGCAGGTCGATCTTGGCCTCGGGGTCGGTGTAGGGGCCGGAGGTATCGTAGACCAGCAGCGGCGGGTTGGCCTCGTCGGCCCCGGAAGTACGGGTCGGCGAGAGGCCGATCTCGCGGAAGGGCACGCGAATATCCGGGCGCGAGCCCTCAACGAAGATCTTGCGCGAGCCGGGCAGGGCCTGGACGGCGGCGTCGTCGACGCGCGCGCTTTCGGCGAGGAAATGATCGGTCTTTGCCATGGGAGTCTCCTTGGGATCCGTCACGATTGTGGTTGTTGGTCGGGAGGAGACGCGGGGCAGGGACGTCGACCGGCCGGGGCCTGTCCGTCGCTTGATCCCTACGCTGGTACCCTCCCCGGTGGTCAGGGAATTAGCCAGTTCAGGTTCAACGGGATCCATGCTCGGGCGCGTCGCGCCGCATGATCTCAGCCGTCATCAACGGCACCCCGTCAAGCGTTGTGGTCGAGCGATGGCAGAGCATCGCCGGGTCGACATGCCGATCTGACCAGGAGCGGCATGCGGATATATCGATGGGTGGAGCCAAAGCGAGCCGAGCGTCGGGGGCAAGGCGGAGCGAGGGTCTTTTGCCATGGGTGAGGCGATCCTCGCCGAACGGGCTGGCCATGGATGGCCAGCACTGGTCCTGCAAACGGAGCAGGATGCGAGAGTGCCGCAGGGCAAAAGTAGCGCCCATGGAAGGGTTCACAGCGCCCTCGCAGAGGCTTGTCGCCGGGAAAGCTTGGCTCTGGCGCGGGAAACATTCTCAGTCCGTGCGATCCAGCCCCATCTGCCAGAAGTCGATCTCCAGTCGGGTGGCGTCGCGGAAGATGGTGGCCAGGCGCGCGAAGCGCTCCGGCGTGACTTCCGCCAGCCGGGCATCCAGCCAGGCGACTTCATCCCGCATGGCGCCCTGGAAGTCGTCGCTTTCGTACATGGCGATCCAGGCGTCGAACGGGTTCTCGTTGCCTCGCACGGTGTCCGGGCGAGCGTTCAGCCAGTTAGCGATCTCGCCATAACCCACCAGACAGGGAGCGAGCGCAACGTGGAGGTCGAGCAGGTCGCCGCGACTGCCGGTGTCCAGTACGTAGCGGGTGTAGGCCAGGGTAGCGCGGGATTCGGGCAGCCTGGCCAGGTCATCTTCGGAGATGCCCCAGTCGCGGCAGAACCCCACATGCAGGCTTAGCTCCACGTCGAGAATCGTCTTGAGTCCTTCGAAGGCGTGGCGCAGCTCGGCCAGGTCGTGACTCTTGTAGGCGGCCAGGGCATAGGCTCTCGAGAAGTGGATCAGGAACAGGTAGTCCTGCTGCAGGTAGTGGCGAAAGGCCGCCGGGTCGAGGGTGCCATTGCCGAGGGAACGGACGAAGTCGTGCTCGATATAGGCGCGCCAGTCCTGCTGGCAGGCGTCGGTCAGGTCGCTGAAACGATAACCCATCATGTCTCCGGTGTTCGGGATCCGGATGGCGGGCGAAGCGAAACGAGGAGGGAGGACGGTCGGAATAAGAGGTGCCGAGTCCACCGCCTGATTCCCTACGCCGGTTCACGTGCGCGTGATGTCGCACCTACCCGGATCAGGTTCCACGGGATCAACGCTGTGTTCGTCACGAACGCGCGTCATCTCAGCCGGCTCAACCGGCACCCCGTCAAGCGAGTGGCCCCAGTCTAGCAGCCTGCCCGGCAAAGAAAAGCCCCTGTCGTCACTTGCCGATGGTCTCTCGGCTCCGGGTGGGCAGGCACCGTTCCCAATCCCGTGAAAATGACTGGAGCGGCATGTCGCGAGGACACTCCGAGGGCGGGGACACTGGCCCTGCATCGCCGTTCACGGGCGTCGGCAGGGTCAATTCCCGCAGCACGGTGGGGGGTGTCGTTTCGCTGGGGACCAACAGCAGGCCATGTCGGCGCAGGCGCCGGCCGATGGTAAGGCTGCTGCTCAGGCGGACGAGGGGGGCAGCCAGCATCAGGCCCAACCAGACCGGTGTCAGCCACCAGAAGAAGGTCGGGGTATACCACCAGGTGGTCCATGCCCAGCAAGCGCCGGCCAGGGTCCCCGGCCAGGTGTGGCGGAGCGCCTCGCGCCAGGGCAGGGCACGTCCCTCGCGGGACTGCGGATTCCAGGCGACGGTGCGCCCGCTCAGCACCTCGATCACGAATCGGCTGTGGAAGACCATCATCAGCGGGGCGATCAGCATCGCGAACAGGGCTTCCAGCAGGGCACTTATGACCAGCCTGGCATGTCCTCCGTACCGTGCCGGATACTGGTGAAGGGCCAGACAGACACCCAACACCTTGGGCATCAGCAGCATCGCCAGGGTGCCGCCGAGCAATGGCATGATCAGGTTGGGCGGGGCGATCGGCCAGTCGGGGAAGAGCTGGGCGTTGGACGTAAAGAAGTTGGGGTCGATCAGGGCACGCATCAGGGCGTCGATGGTGCTGACCACCAGGATCGCCAGCCAGATCAGCGACGACAGGTAGGCCAGTGCGCCGCACAGGAAGTGCACTCGACTGATCATGTGCAGACCACTGCCGCCCAGCAGACGCAGGTGCTGCAGGTTGCCCTGGACCCAGCGGCGATCGCGTTTGGCATAGTCGAGAATATGGCTCGGCATCTCCTCGAAACTGCCGCCCAGGTCGGTGCGCATACGGACCTCCCAGCCTGCACGCCGCAGCAGGGCCGCCTCGACGAAGTCATGGCTGAGGATGTCGCCGCCGAGTGGCGGGCGACCGGGCAGCTCGGGGAGGCCGCAATGCCGGGTGAAGGCGTCGACGCGGATGATGGCATTATGGCCGAAGTAGTTGGCGGCGTCGGATTGCCAGAAGCTCAGCCCGGTGGCCAGCATCGGCGAATAGACGGCGGCGGCGAACTGGTTGGCACGGCCGAACAGGCTGTCCTGGCGGACCGGAATCGGCACCGTCTGCATCAGGCCGAGGCGCGGATTGGCGTCCATCTCCGCGATCAGTTCGTGCACCGTGTCGCCGCTCATCACGCTGTCGGCATCGAGCACCAGCATGAAGTCATAGTGTTGTCCCCAGCGCTGGCAGAAGTCGCCGAGATTGCCGGCCTTGCGGCCGGCGTTGCTGTCACGGTGCCGGTAATGGAGTCGGCAGTGGTCGGCGAGGCGATGCTGCAAGGCCGCCATGGCGGCGCGCTCCCGCGCGACGATCTCGGCATCGGTGCTGTCGCTGAGCACGAAGGCTTCGATGCGTCGTGCCTCGGTGATCGGCGGCAGGTCTCGACAGGTGGCCTCGAGCCCGGCGGCCACGCGTTCGACATCCTCGTTGTGGATTGGCATGACCAGGGCGGTACACGAACGGGCATCCTCTGGTGCCCTCGGGGGCGTCATTCTGGCCAGGCTCAGGGGGTCGCGGCCGGTCAGGGACAGCACGAAGCCGATGATACCGCTCCAGAAGGCGATGACGATCCAGCCGAAGGTCACGGTGAACAACACGAGTATGGCGAGTTCCAGCGGCGTCAGGCCGCCGACGTGGAGGATGCGGAACATCGTCCACAAGCCCAGGCCGGTGGTGGCGGCGACCAGCAGGGCGAAGATCACTCGGCGAGTGCGCCGGAAGGGGACGGGGGCCACGATGGCTCGGGCGTCAGCGGCGCTCATCGGGGTACCAGACATAGTTCCAGGTTTCGGTCAGCGGTTCGCCGTGAAGCGTCAGGGCCAGCCGCATGTCGGCCGGTGTGCCGTCTTCCGGGGAGAGTCGGAAGTTGGCGCGCCAGGTAGCGTCGTCGGGCAATTGCTGGACGCGCGGTTCGAGTATCTCGCCGCTGGAGGTGGTCAGCCGGGCCTTCACCGGCTGGTCCGCATCGAGGTTCTCGAGAGAGGGGCCCTGGAAGTCGACGATGAAGTGACGCTGGCTGGCAGGGGGCGGATCGTCCTGGCCCGGCATCGCTCCCCAGCCTTGTCGAGTCCGGATGACATGGGCGAGGCGCTGGTCGGGGGGCGTGGCACCGAAGGTTCGCAGCCGGTAACGGAAGGTGCGCGTCTGTCCGGCCTCGAGCGGTTGCTCGGGGACCCAGTAGGCGGTGATGTTGTCGTTGGCCTCGCTGTCGGAAGGGATCTCGACCAGCTCGATGTGTCCCTTGCCCCAATCGCCCAGAGGGGTCACCCATTCGCTGGGACGCTTTTCGTACCGGGCCTCGGCATCGAGATAGCCGTCGAAGTGTCGAGGCCGCTGGACCAGGCCGAATCCTTGGGGGGAGGTATCCTGCAGACTCGAGAGATGCAGCGTCTCGGGGTTGCTCAGCGGGCGCCAGATCCGTTCGCCATTGCCGGTATGCAGCGCCAGACCACTGGAGTCGTGGACTCGCAGGCGGTAGTCGTCGGCCGGGTAGCTGGCGATACCGCCGTGCATGAACATGCTGGTGAGCGGGGCGATGCCGAGCTTGGCGACGTCATCGCGGGCGAAGAGGCGTGCCTCGGTGTCGACCACGGTCTGACTCCCCGGCGCAATATCGAAGCGGTAGGCACCGGTCAGCGAGGGACTGTCGAGCAGTGCCAGAACGGTCATGCGGGTGGCGTCCGGCTCGGGCTCGACCAGCCAGAACTCGCGAAAGGCCGGGAATTCCTCGCCGTGGGGATCCGCGGTGTCGATGGCGAGGCCGCGGGTGGAAAGGCCGTAGCCCTGGCCGCGGCCGACCATGCGGAAGTACGAGGCGCCGAGAAATACCATGAACTCGTCACTGTACTCGCCGCTGTTCAGCGGGTAATGCAGGCGAAAGCCCGCATGGCCCAGGTCGCCGAGTTCGAGGTCGGCCAGGTCGGCGACATCATCATCATAGCGGAAGTGTGACGCATCGAAGGGCAGGGGACGTACGTCGCCGTCGGGATCCACCAGGTTGAGAGTGACCGGCCGGTCATAGAGAAAACCCGGATGGAACAGCTGGACCTCGAAGAGTCCCTGCTCGTGCCAGATGGCATGCTCCGGACGAAAACGTATCTGTCGATACTGATCGTAATCCAGCTCGGCGAGCGCGGGAGGAATCGCCGACGCCGTATCGGCATAGGGGTCTTCGGCCAGGCGTTCGGCCCGGTCGGTGATGGTGTCGTACAGTGCCTCGTCGGACGAGGAACCGGCGGCGTCCATGGCCACCAGGCTCCCCAGTGCAACGGCCAGAAGTCGGGTCGGCAACGTCATGTCGCGTGTCTCCATAGGGTCCCGCCGGCACTTCCCCGCGCAAGCCGGGCCAGGAGGTTCAGGTCATCCCGGAACTTCTTGTGATGTCATGGATGCCTTGTGTGGGGCGTCACTCGTTATCGAGGGTGTTTCATTATCCTGTCTTTGTCGATGGGGCGCCGGGATGGTTCCATCGTCGTCGGTAGATCGGCTCAGCGGTAAAGGCGGAACCGTTTCCAGTCCGGGCGCTGTTCGGCTTCCTCGGGGGTCTTGCGATAACGCTTGTATTCCCACTGGTACTGGGCCGGGTCCAGGGCGATGGCGGCTTCGACGCTGGCGTTGACGCCGGCGGCAGAGACTTGTTCGTCGCTGTCGTAGACTCGCTCGTCGGCGGCCAGGAAGTGGATGGCGAAACCGCGTCCGGGGAGTCGACGTGCCACGCCGGTGACCACGCGGGCTTCGGTGCGCGCCACGAGTTTGGGCAGCAGCGTGGCGGTATATGCCTGGCGCTTGAAGAAGGGCGCGAAGACACCGCTGCCCCAGCTTGGCTCCTGGTCCGGCAGGATGCCGACCGCCTCGGTGCGTTTCAGGGCCTTGAGCAGAGCGGCCACCCCGCGAGGATTGGTCGGTACCAGACACGCTCCCTGTCGCTCGCGTCCTTGGCGGATGATGGGGTCGAGTGCGGCCAGTTTTGGGGGCTCGTACATCGCCGTGAACGGGAAGTGGCTCGATAACCAGAAGTTGAGCACTTCCCAGTTGCCGAAGTGGGGGGCCAGCACGATGACTCCCTGGCCTCGATCGCGAGCATCGTCGAGCAGCGCCCGGCCATGCACCTCCAGAATCGAAGCGGAAACGCGCCGGGTCTCGCCCAGCCAGGCAAAGCCCAGTTCGAGCATGGTGGCGCTGGAATGCACCAGGCTATCCCGGGCGAGATGTCGACGCGTCGGCTCGGTGAGCTCGGGGTAGGCCTGGTTCAAGTTGACCCGGGTGACCAGGCTTTCACGTTGGCTGAAGCGCTGCACGAGGGGGCCGACCAGGCGTGCCAGCCGCCAGAGCGAAGCGGGACGCCAGTTGGAGAGGGCGCGCCACAGCGTGGCGATCGCCCGGCTCTGGAAGCGTGCGGTGGAAGATTCGGGTGCGGCCATGGATCAGACCAGCCAGGTATCCACATTTTCCGGCTTGCGGTGTTCCTGCAGGCCCTTGAAGCCCTTGACGCAGCGGATGACCAGCCAGATCACCGCCACCAGCCAGGTGAGAAAGCCGATGAGAATGAAGGTCAGCAGGCCGGAAACGGCGAAGTAGAGCAGGCCGATCCAGAAGGTGCGGATTTGGTAACGATAGTGCTCGTCGAGCCAGTCGGGCCCCTTGCCGCGATAGACGTAGGCGATCACCACGCCGACCAGGGCGGTCAGCCCGCCGGTGACGATGCCTGCCAGATGCAGCGCATAGATGACCATCGGAATGGTCGTGTCGGGCCTGGGATTGGACTCGGCGACCACGGGGTCGTGAGGCGCGTTCTCGTTCATCGGTCATCCTTGAAGGTGAGTGAGCGTGACGGTTGCCCGGGCCATGATACCTGGCACCGCGACCGATGCCACCGGGCGTGGCTTGATGTCAGCGCAATGGACGGCTGATTTCCAGCAGGTTGCCGTCCGGGTCGCGCAGGTAAAGGGATTCGAGTTCGCCGTTGGCCCCCTGGCGTCTGACGGGACCCAGTTCCACATCCACCGACAGGGCTTCCAGGTGTCGGTGCACCTCGTCCAGGGGCAACTGGCTGCGCAGGCAGAGGTCCAGGCTGCCCGGTGTCGGCGTGGCGGCTCGGGGCTCGATATCGGTGGCGGTCCAGTGCAGGCGCAATGCCATGTCGCCCAGCATCAGGTCGACGCGTTCCCGGTCGCGATAGCGCACATCGAGTCCCAGGACCCGACTGTAGAAATCCACGGCGCGGGAAATGTCGGTCACGGTGATGACCAGATGGTCCAGACCTGACAGCATGCATGTCTCCTTGAATAATGTCTCTGACAAGAGAATACGATGATGCAGACGTGTCCGCTATGTGCATCGCCCGATACCGGGCCCTACCATCGCGATGACACACGCGAATACCTCTTGTGCGGACACTGTGCGCTCGTTTTCGTGCCCGCATGGCAACACCTCTCCGCAGCCGAGGAGAAGGCCGTCTATGATCGTCACGAGAATGGTCCCGACGACCCCGGTTATCGTCGTTTTCTCGAGCGGCTGTTCATGCCGCTGATCACGCGGGTGCCCCCCGGGGCGCAAGGCCTCGATTTCGGTTCCGGACCCGGGCCGACCCTGTCGCTGATGCTCGAGGAAGCCGGACATACGATGGCACTCTTCGATTCCTTTTACGCACCGGATGAGCGCGTATGGCAACGACGCTACGATTTTATCACCGCCACCGAGGTCGTCGAGCACCTCGCGGCGCCAGGCAGGGAAATCGAGCGACTGGTCGACCACCTGGAGCCCGGTGGCTGGCTGGGCCTGATGACCAAGCGTGTGCGTTCACGTGATGCCTTTGCCGGTTGGCACTATATTCGCGATCCTACCCATGTGGCCTTTTTCTCCGAGTCGACGTTTCAATGGCTGGGGCAGCGTTTCGGTCTGCGCGTTGACTTTCCCGACAACGATGTCGTGTTGCTGCAGAAACCGTAAAGGGGCACCTTCGATAGCCTTCTCCCATCGAAAGAAGGCCCGATCGGCAGCGCGGTGAAAACCGATTGGCCGATGATGGCGGCGGGCATATAGTCGGCGCGATATCGCACTGCGGTGCTGGTCGTGGCGCTTCCTTCCTTTTCGCGTCACTGGTGGCGGTGGCTTCCTTCTCGCCCACGACGCCGCCCTGTGCGGTGGCGCCGAGCTGGCAGTGACCGACGAGTGGTTTCAGGGGCCCTCGAGCACGAGCATGTGGAAGATCTCTCTCATGCCGTGCCCGACGTGGAAGTGGGGGGGGGGGGGGGGGGGGCCCCCCCCCCCCCCCCCCGGGGGGGGGGGGGGGGGGGGCGGCCGCGGAGAGCCAAAGAGAACGGCGCCCCACGCGCGGGGCCGGGCGGCCGACAGCGCACGACCCCAC
>NZ_JAJQTQ010000030.1 GCF_029081005.1 Halomonas elongata
CGAGCTTCGAGCTTCGAGCTTCGAGCTTCGAGCTTCGAGCTTCGAGCTTCGAGCTTCGAGCTTCGAGCTTCGAGCTTTAGACTTCGAGTGGCAGGCGACGAGCCGCGAGTAATGAAGTGCTCGCGGCTCGGGGCTCGCGGCTCGAGACCCACGGAGTGGAATGATGCGCTATATCAGTACCCGCGGGCAGGCGCCCGCGCTGTCCTTCGAGGAGGTCGTGCTGACCGGTATGGCCAGCGACGGCGGGCTTTACGTGCCCGAGACGGTTCCCCAGCTCAGCCATGAGGAACTGGCCGACATGGCCGGGTGTTCCTATGCCGAGATCGCCTTTCGGGTGATGAAGCCGTATGTGGGCGGCGAGATCGACGACGACACCTTCCGCGGTATCGTTCGCGATGCCTACGCGACCTTCAGTCACGATGCCGTGGTGCCGCTCAATCAGCTCGACGCCAATCACTATCTGCTCGAGCTGTTCCATGGCCCGACGCTGGCCTTCAAGGATGTGGCCCTGCAGCTGCTCGGGCGGCTGCTGGATCACTTCCTTGCCAAGCGCGGCGAGCGGGCGGTGATCATGGGCGCGACCTCCGGCGATACCGGCTCGGCGGCCATCGAGGGGTGCCGTCATTGCGACAACCTGGACATTTTCATCCTGCACCCTCACGAGCGGGTCTCCGAGGTGCAGCGACGCCAGATGACCACCGTGCTGGCCAACAACGTCTTCAACGTGGCCATCGAGGGCAACTTCGACGACGCTCAGGCGATGGTCAAGGCCAGCTTCGCCGATCAGACGTTCCTGAATGGCACCCGTCTGGTGGCGGTGAACTCGATCAACTGGGCGCGCATCATGGCCCAGGTCGTCTACTACGTGGCTTCCGCCGTGGCGCTGGGTGCGCCGCACCGCAAGGTCAGTTTCTGCGTGCCGTCGGCCAACTTCGGCAACGTCTTCGCCGGCTACATGGCCTACCGCATGGGGCTGCCGGTCGAACGCTTCGTGATCGCCACCAACGCCAACGACATCCTGCATCGCACCCTGGCCGACAACGACTTCTCCAAGCAGGCGTTGATCGCGACCCTGGCGCCGTCCATGGACATCGTGGTGTCGTCCAACTTCGAACGCCTGCTGTTCGAGGCCTACCAGCGTGATGGTGCCGCCGTGGCCGAGCTGCTCGAGCGCTTCCAGGATGAGCCCTCGGCGCTGGCCGAGGCACCGCTGGCCCGGTTGCGCGAGATGTTTGCCAGCCACAGCATCGACGACGCCACCATCCTGGAGGTGATCCGCGAGGCGCATCACCGCACCCAGGAGATCCTCGATCCGCATACCGCCACCGGCTATCGCGCCGCCGAGCGCGAGCGCGGCGACGAGAGCGTACCGATGATCACCCTGGCGACGGCTCACCCGGCGAAATTCGCCGAGGCGGTGGTCAAGGCCGGCTTCCCCGGCGTGCCCTTGCCGCCGCACATGGATGACCTGCTGGAGCGCGAGGAGCGTTATACGGTATTGCCGGCGGAGCTTGCCGCGGTGCAGCGGTTCGTTGCCGAGAATCGTCGCTGAAGAGGTCTGATCTCCTGTGGTTCCCGATAGGCCGGCTCCAAGAGCTCATGGCCGTTATGGGGCGGGAGTCGCGCGAGGCTGAACCGTCGACAGGTCTGCGAGGGGGCGCTGTGAACCCTTCCCTGGGCGCTACCGATGCCATCCATGGCATCGGACCCCCTCTTCGACCTGTCCCCGGCGCCTCTCGCTAGGTTTGTGCGAAAAGTCGGTGAGCGCAGACAGTTTTCGTACAGAGCCTGGGCCTGTTCCTGCGGGCTTTCATACTTCCTCTCCCCTTGCGGGCGACGAGCGCAGCAATAGACCAGTGTTTCCCCTGATTAGAGGAGCCAGGCGTGAACGCCCCTGTCGATCTGCATGAATCCCTCAAGCCGCGTATTCTGCCGCGCCCGCGGGATGCCTCCGTAGAGCAGCGCGCCCTGGTCGAGGGACTGACGCCGCTGCAGGCACGGATTCTGGCCGGGCGGCTCGGTGGCTACGAGGGCGAACTGGCGCCGCTGGTGACGCCGAGCCTGCGTCACCTGGCGCATCCCGAACGCCTCCAGGACGCGCGCCGCGCTGCCGAGCGTATCGCCCGGGCGGTGACCGAGGGCGAGCATATCGGCATCCTCACCGACTATGACGTCGACGGCATCACCTCCCATGTGGTGATACGGCGGACCTTGAACGAGCTGTTCGGCGTCCCCGAGAGTCGCCTGCACAGTTTGATCGGCCACCGGATTCACGATGGCTACGGCATCAGCCTGCCACTGGTGGAACGCACCCTGTCGCTCTCGCCGCGTCCGAGCCTGGTCATCACCGCCGATTGCGGCAGCAGCGACGAGCCGCGTATCGCCAGGCTCCGCGAGGCCGGTATCGACGTGGTGGTCAGCGATCACCACGCCCTGCCGACGGAGGGGCCGCCGGCCTCGGCCTTCGCCACCGTCAATCCCACCCGCGACGACTGTACCTATCCCGACCCGACCATCGCCGGTTGCATGGTGGCCTGGCTGGTCATGTCGCTGACCCGCAGCGTATTGATCGAATGGGGGGTGCTCGAATCGGCCACCCCCAAACTGTCACCCTGGCTCTCCTATGTGGCCCTGGGCACGGTGGCGGATTGCGTCTCGCTGGGCGGCAGTGCGTCCAATCGTGCCGTGGTCGCCCATGGCCTGACGCTGATCAATCGGATGGAAGCGGCCTGCTGGCGGACCATGGCCCAGCGGCTGGGGGCCGACAGCGTGCCCTTCGACGCCGAGACCCTGGCCTTTCAGATGGGCCCGCGGATCAACGCCCGTTCCCGCCTGGATGATCCCTATGCGGCGCTGCATTTCATGCTGGCGGCGGATGACGCCACGGCGGCGGGCCACCTGGAAACGCTGGATCAGGACAATCAGTCGCGCAAGGCCATCGAGGCGGAGATGACCGAGCGTGCCCGTGGCCTGGCCATGGCCGAGCTGGAGGCCGGCGCACCGCTACTGGTGGTGCTTCTCGAGGATGGCCATCCAGGGGTTCAGGGCATCGTCGCCTCGCGGCTGGTGCAGGCCTTCGGGCGGCCCGCCCTGGTGCTGACCCCGGCCGCGCAGCCCGGCATGCTCACCGGTTCCGGACGTTCCATCGAGGCCCTGCACCTGCGCGATGCCCTGCAGCGTGCCTTCGAGCTGGCGCCGGCATCGCTGCCGCGTTTCGGCGGGCACCGAGGGGCCGCCGGCGTCGGGGTGCCCCGTGAGGCCTTCGACGACTTCCGCCAGGCGTTGCTCCAGGCGGTCGGCGAGCAGCTCGGCGATACGGAGCTGGGGCCACGCGTCTTTACCGACGGTGAACTCGAGGCCGATCAACTGGGCCTGGAAACGCTCGATGAACTGGAAGCACTCGGTCCCTATGGCCGCGAGTTCGATGCCCCGCTTTTCGAAGGCGTGCTGCGGGTGGAGAGCCTGCGTACGGTGGGCGCCGATGGCAGCCACCTGATGCTCGAGCTGTCCAGTGGCGCCATCAGCGTCAGGGCGATCTGGTTTCGCGCCCTGACACCGGGCGAGGTGCCGGCCTTCGATGCCGGCGACCTGTTGCGTTGTGCCTACAAGCTCAATCGCAATCGCTGGCGGGGACGGGAGTCGTTGCAGTTGATCATCGAGCATGCTGAACCCACCTGAGGAAACACTGATTTATTACTACGCTCGACGACCCATATGGATGTGGGAAGTGCGAAGGCCCGTAGGGAACGGGCCTAGCCATCTTGGCTGCCGGCGGTACTCAATATCCTCATTTACTGGCGTGTAAAAACTCCGGTATCTCCGTTCCGGCAGCAGCCAATCTATCTTCGCTCGCGACATAAATCAGCGCTTCCTTAAATGGAAAGAGGGGCAATAGAGCTCGGCATTCCGCCTGTTGCGTCTTCTTCAAAACGCGCAGCGTCGTACTTACCTCTTCTCTCTTCCCTCTTCTTTCAGTAATTCGGCCAGACGCCGGGGGTGGCCAGCTCCAGCAGGTGGCCGTCCGGGTCGCGGAAATAGAGGCTCTCTCCGCCTCGGGGCCAGTGGGTACGCCCCTCGATCTCGACGCCATGGCTCATCAGGCGGCGTTCCCATTCCGCCAGGGCCTCGGCGCCGATGGCGAAGGCCATGTGCGTGCGACCGGTGCCGTCGTGGGGCGGGATGGTGCCCATCTCGTCGGGCAGCACCACGGTGTCACGCGTCGCCCCTTCGAGAAACAGCAACAGGACGGTATTGCCGCCGGCGTCGTAGGCGGTGAATCGCTGGTCGGCGGTGAAGGCCGACAGGCCCATTACCTCCTCGAAGAAGGTCCGGGCCCGGACCATGTCGGTGACATACAGGGCCGTTTCCAGTACGCCGTCGAGTCTGGGCATGGCATTGCCTCCTGCTGATCTTTCGTACTTGCCAGCCTAGCAGTCCCCGGGCTCAATCCAGCCAGAACCACCAGACGATCAAGGCGATCAGGCCCAGTCCGATGAGGTTGATGATCCAGCTCATGATGTCGTCTCCCGGGCATCGGTGGCGTCGTGCGGCGTGAACAGGCGCAGTCGGCTGGCATTGCCGACCACGGTGATCGACGACAGCGACATGGCGGCGCCGGCGATCATCGGTGACAGCAGGGTGCCGGTGAGCGGATAGAGCACGCCGGCGGCGACGGGAATGCCGAGCAGGTTGTAGCCGAAGGCGCCCATCAGATTCTGGCGGATGTTGCGCAGGGTGGCGCGGCTGATCTCGATGGCGGCGACCACGCCGTGCAGCGAGTCGCGCATCAGCGTGATGCCGGCGCTCTCGATGGCCACGTCGGTGCCCTGACCGATGGCGAAACCGACATCCGCCAGCGCCAGGGCCGGCGCATCGTTGATGCCGTCGCCGACCATGCCCACCACCTCGCCGTCGCCTTGCAAGCGCTGGATCTCGGCATGCTTGTCCTCGGGCAGCAGGTCGGCGCGGAAGTCATCGATGCCGACCTCCCGGGCGATGGCTTCGGCGGTATGGGCATTGTCGCCGGTGAGCATGACTACCTTGAGGCCGTCGGCGCGCAGCCGCTGGATCGCCGCCACGCTATCGTCGCGCAGTGGGTCGCTGATGCCGAAGACGGCAGAGAGGCGGCCATCGACGGCCAGGTGGACGACGCTGCGGGCCTGACGCTGCAGGCGTTCGGCGATGTCCTGGCCGGCCTCGAGCGAGACTCCCTGGTCCTGCAGCAGTCGGGCATTGCCCAGCAGCAGCTCGCTGCCTTCCGCGGTGCGCGCCGTGACGCCGCCTCCCGTCACCGACTGGAAGTCGTGAATGTCGGCGGCCGCGACATTTGCCTGTTCGGTGTAGGCCAGCAGGGCGCTGGCCAGGGGGTGTTCGGAGCCACGCTCCAGGGCGGCCACCAGGGCAAGTGTCCCCTCGCGGTCACCCTCGAGGATCTCGGCTTCGGTGACCCTCGGCTTGCCTTCGGTCAGGGTGCCGGTCTTGTCGACCACCAAGGTGGTCAGGCGGCTGGCGGTCTGCAGCGCCTCGCCGGTTCTGACCAGCACACCGTGTTCGGCGGCCTTGCCCACGCCGACCATGGTGGAGATCGGCGTCGCCAGCCCCAAGGCGCAGGGGCAGGCGATGATCAGCACCGTGGTGGCGGTGACCAGCATGTGGATGACCCGGGGTTCGGCGCCGAGGTTGAACCAGACCAGGGCGGTGATCACGGCAACGATCATCACCGCGGGGACGAAGATGCTGGAGATGCGGTCGGCGAGCTGGCCGATGGGCGGCCGTGAATTCTGGGCGCTGGCCACCTGCTCGGTGATGCGGCCGAGTCGAGTATCGGCACCGACCCGGGTGGCACGGTAGACCAGCCCTCCCTTGCCGTTGACGGTGCCGGCGCTCAGCTCGTCGCCGACCGACTTGGCGACCGGCAGCGGCTCCCCGGTCAGCATGGATTCGTCGACATGGCTGGACCCTTCGAGCACGTCACCGTCTACCGGCAGACGCTCGCCAGGGCGCACGCGCAGGTGATCTCCCTCGCGTACCGCATCGATATCGATCTCGCGTTCCTCGCCGCCGCGGATTACCCGCGCGGTTCGGCTCTGCAGGTCGAGCAGGCGTCGCAGTGCCTCGCTGGTACGCCCACGAGCGCGCAGTTCCAGGGCATTGCCCAGCAGGACCAGGCCGATGACCATCGCCGAGGCTTCGAAATAGATACCACGTGCGGCCTCCGGCAGAGCGCCGGCGAAGGCCACCACCGCCATGGAGTAGAGCCAGGCGGTCCCGGTGCCCATGGCGATCAGAGTATCCATGTTGGCCTGGCGATGGCGCAGGTTCTTCCAGGCATTGAGGAAGAAGTGGCGCCCGGGGAACACCATCACGGCCAGCGTCAGCAGTCCGACCACCAGCCAGTAGAGACGGCCGGCGCCGATCGGCTGGGGATGAAAGGCGAACATGCTGGCCATCAGCGGCACGGCCAGCGCCAGGGACCAGGCCGCGCCCCGCATCAGACGGCGGTATTCGGTGCCCTCTCGTTCGGCGCGGGTCCGTTCGGCCTCGCGCATGTCGAGCACGGGTTCGGCGCCATAACCGACGCTTTCCACGGCACCGACCAGGTCATCGAAATCGGCGTCGCCCCGTACCTGGGCCGTATGAGTGCCGAAGTTGACGCTGGCCTCGGCGATACCCGGGACGCCTTCCAGTGCCCCCTGGACGGTGCGCACGCAACTGGCACAGGTCATGCCGGAAATCGACAATCGCCGGGTGCCGCCGGCGCCCGATGATGGCTCGCGCGATGGCACCTCGGAAGCCGGGGAATCGGTCGCCGTCATGCCTTCGTCGTCGTCGGAGCCGGGGGGGTAGCCGGCTTCGCTCAGGGTCGCATCCAGCGCCTCGCCGTCCAGAGAGGTGGTGACTGTCAGGCGCTTGTCGGCGGGCTCGCCGGCCACCTCGGCCTCGGCGTCATGGGCCTGGATGGCGCGTCGCATGCGGCCGACGCAGCCCTGGCAGCTCATGTCGGGAACCAGACGCTCGTATCGAGTGTTCATGAAGAGGCCTCCTGCCGGGGTGGGGTGGGGGCGTCGTCGGGCGCGAGCGACTCGGGGAAGCTTTCGATCAGCCGGCACAGGCTATGGCCGTCGGGGGTGCCATCGGGCATGTCCGACCAGGCCGACAGAGCCTGCTCCATGCGCGACGCCAGCGCCTCGAGCTCATGGATGCGGGCGCGGATCTCCGGGAGGCGTTCGGCCATCAGGTCGCGTACCAGCGGGCAGGGCGAGTCGCCATGATCGGCATGTTCGAGGATCTGGCGGATCTCGGCCACGCTGAAGCCGAGCGTCCGGGCCCGCTGGATGAAGCGCAGGCGCTCCAGGTCGGTGCCATCGTAGCGCTGGTAACCGTTGTCGGGGTTGCGCTCGGGCGCGAGCAACCCTTCGCGGGTGTAATGACGCACGGTTTCGGCGGTGACGCCGGTTCGACGTGCGAGTTCACTGACTTTCATGGTGCCCTCGTCGGGGTGATGACGTTGGCAACAGTGTAAAACCCTTGTGTTACACAAAGGTCAAGCCAGGATCCCGAGCGGACAGGGTGCTTTCAGAGAGTAGTATGTAACCGGTTGAAAAATAGAGAAGTCAAACGGTCGTGTGACTAAAGTATGAGCATGTTTTGCGTTAAAACGAACGTTTGGACTTGATCGTCGGGATGGGTTTCGCAAACACTGAAGCCACGTGACCGCCCCGTGGTTAGCGAGACAACAATCACCCATCACGACTAGGGATGTCTGCTCATGCAAAACAAGCTCAACAAGCTCACCGTCGCCGTGACCCTGGCGTCCGCCGTGCTGGCGTCCAGCCAGGTCGCCGCGTCGGGTTTCCAGGTTCGTGAACAGAGCGCCAAGGCGCTGGCCAACGCCATGGCCGGGGCGGCGGCCGGTGCCGAAGATGTCAGCTTCATGACCTATAACCCGGCGGCCATCGGTAACGTCGAAGGGACCCAGGTAGCCGGCGGCATTTCCTATATCGATGCCAGCTTCGAACTGACCGATGCCTCGGCGAGCCCCGCTGGAATGCCTGTGAGCTATGATCGTGGCGGCTCTCGCGAGGGGGGCGAGGAGGCCTGGGTGCCGAGCTTCGCCTTCAAGACTCGGCTGAGCGACCAGTTCGATTTCGGTCTCTCGGTCTCGGCACCGTATGGCCTCTCGACGGAGTACGACAAGGACTGGATCGGCCGTTATCATGCCGTCGAGACCGACCTGCAGACCATCGATATCCAGCCGACGCTGAACTATCGCGCCACCGATCGCCTCGACCTCGCCGTCGGGGTTCGAGCCCAGTATGCCGATGCCACCCTGTCCAATGCCATTGACCTCGGTGGCATGGGCGTCCGTGCCGGCCAGTTGCCGCCCTCGGCGATCGGCAATGCCGATGGCATGGCCGAGGTGACCGGCGATGACTGGGGCTACGGCTACACCCTGGGGGCGCTGTTCCAGGCCACCGATCGTACCCGCCTGGGGATCAGCTATCGCTCCGAAGTGGATCTGACGCTGGATGGTGACGTCAATTACAGCGCCGACAACGCCACCGGGCAGCAGGTGCTGGCGGGTGCCCAGGCCATGGGGCAATTGCAGGACGCCGGCGGCAAGGCGGATCTGACCACGCCGGCCAACCTCAACTTCGGGGTCTATCATCAGTTGACCGACCGCTTCGCCCTGATGGCCAACGCCGAATGGACCGAGTGGAGCAGTTTCGATGAGCTGGTCGTCGAATCGGGCGGTCAGGATTTGAGCACCACGTCGGAAAACTGGGACGACACCTGGGCCTTCTCGGTGGGGGCCAACTATCAGCTCAACCCACAGTGGATGCTGCGTGCGGGCCTGGGGATCGACGAGTCGCCAGTGCCGGACAGCGAGCATCGCACGCCGCGCGTGCCGGATGCCGATCGTCGCTGGGCGACGCTTGGCGCGACCTGGATGCCGACGCCTGATCTGGGCGTGACGGCCGGCTACATGCGGGTGTTCGGTGACGATGGCGACATCGACCAGTCCGGTGCCAAGCCCGAGAACGCCAGTCGCGGCGACCTGTCCGGGACCTATGAAGTCGATGCCAACGTCTTCGCCCTCTCGGTGGATTACCGCTTCTGACGCCGACTTCGCGCGACCTTCGCGCCTCGTGAACACGACAGGACCCGGCTGAGGCCGGGTCCTGTCGTATCGTTTCCCGCTCCAGGCAGGGCCGGAGCGGGCCGGTCGTCAGGCGGCGTCGTCGACGAAGGCCGCCCGCATCAGCTCTCGGGTATAGGCGTCGCGCGGGTTGGCGAAGATATTTTCGGTTGGGCCTTGTTCGACGACCTCGCCCGATTTCATCACCATCACGGTGTCGGCCAGGGCGCGAACCACCGCGAGATCGTGGCTGATGAACAGGTAGGTCAGGCCGTACTTCGCCTGGAGGTCGCGCAGCAGCTCGATCACCGTGACCTGCACCGAACGGTCGAGCGCCGAGGTCGGTTCGTCGAGCAGCAGGAACTCCGGCTTGAGCACCAGGGCGCGGGCGATGGCGATGCGCTGTCGCTGGCCGCCGGAGAACTCGTGGGGGTAGCGATTGCGCATCGCCGGGTCGAGCGCCACTTCCTGGAGGGCTTCGATGACCCGGCGTTCGCGTTGGCGCCGGTCGAGGACCGGCTGATGGACGCGCAGCCCTTCGCTGATGACTTCGCCGACGGTCAGGCGCGGGGAGAGCGAGCCGAAGGGGTCCTGGAAGACGACCTGCAGGCGCGAGCGCAGCGGGCGCATGCCCGCGCCATCCAGGGCGGTGAGGTCGCTGTCGTCGAAACGGATATCGCCACTGCTCTTGAGCAGGCGCAGCAAGGCGCGCCCCAGTGTCGACTTGCCGGATCCCGACTCGCCGACCACCCCGACGGTCTGGCCGCGCCGGATGGTCAGGTCGATGCCGCGTACCGCCTCAAAGTACTGGCTGGGGCGGAGCAGACGCTTCTTGAGGGCGAAGCGCACGCGAAGATCCCGCGCCTCCAGCAGGACCGGCGCGCTGTCCTCGACCGGCGATTTGCCGCCGCGGGGATCGGCATCGATCAGCATGCGCGTGTAGTCGTGTCGGGGATTGGTGAAGACCTCGGCGGTATCGCCGCGTTCCACCATCTCGCCGCGGCGCATGACGCAGACCCGGTCGGCGAAGTGCCGCACGATGCCCAGGTCATGGGTGATGAACAGGATCGCCATGCCATAGCGGGCCTGCAGCGACTTGAGCAGTTGCAGTATCTGTGCCTGGACCGTGACATCCAGGGCCGTGGTGGGCTCGTCGGCGATCAGCAGCTCCGGCTCGCAGGCCAGCGCCATGGCGATCATCACCCGCTGGCGCTGGCCGCCGGAAAGTTCGTGGGGATAGCTGTCGATGCGCCGCTCGGGCTCGGGGATGCCGACCTGCTCCAGCAGTTCGAGGGCATGGGTCCTGGCCTTGCGCCCCTTGGCCTTGTTGTGCCGGGTCAGGACCTCGATGATCTGGGCGCCGATCCGATGCAGCGGATTGAGCGAGGTCATCGGCTCCTGGAAGATCATCGAGATGGCATTGCCGCGGATGCGTCGCATGCGCCGCGGGGTGGCGGCGAGCAGGTCCTCGCCATGGAAACGGATCGCGCCGCGGGCCTGGGCCAGGTCGGGCAGCAGGCGCATGGCGGCAGTGGAGGAAACCGACTTGCCGGAGCCGGATTCGCCGACCAGGGCCACCGTCTCGCCGGCCCGGATATCGAAGCTCACTCCCTTGACCGCCGGGACGGTGCCGTCGGGGAGCTGGAAGTCGACGCTCAGATTGTCGATCTCGAGCAGGGTGTCGCTCATGGCGTCCTCCTAGCGGGTCTTGGGATCCAGGGCGTCGCGCAATCCATCGCCCAGGAAGTTGAGACAGAACAGCGTCGCCGCCAGGAATACCGAGGGCACCAGCAGCATCCAGGGCGCGCTCTGCATCATGTCGGTGCCTTCCGAGATCAATACCCCCCAACTGGTCAGCGGTTCCTGCACGCCGAGGCCGAGGAACGACAGGAAACTCTCGAGCAGGATGACCTTGGGCACCGTGAGAGTGACATAGACGATCACCGGACCGATGGCATTGGGGATCAGGTGGCGGGTGACGATTCTTGAGTCGCGCACGCCCAGGGCGTGGGCCGCCTCGATGAACTCGCGTTGCTTGAGCGCCAGGGTCTGACCGCGCACGATGCGCGCCATGTCCAGCCACTCCACGGCACCGATGGCGGCGTAGATCAGCAGAATGTTGCGGCCGAACACCACCATCAGCAGGATCACCAGGAACATGAAGGGCAGCGAGTACATGATGTCGACGAAGCGCATCATGACGTTGTCCACCCGGCCGCCGAGATAGCCGGAGATGGCGCCGTAGAGCACGCCGATCACCAGGCTGACGAGGCTCGCCACCAGTGCCACCGACAGCGATACCCGGCCGCCGTACAGGGTGCGGGTGAGCAGGTCGCGGCCATTGGCGTCGGTGCCGAGGAAGTGACCGCCCTCGAGGCTCGGCGAGGCGGTGAAGGCGTTCCAGTCGACTTCCGACAGTCCCCAGGGCAGGACATAGGGACCGAACAGGCACGTCAGGGTGATCACGATCAGCATCACCAGGCTGACCATGGCTGCGCGATTCTGCTTGAGCCGCCGCCAGGCATCACGCGTCAGACTCTCGCCGGCGGCCGGCGCCGCGTCCGGACCGAGGTCATCGGCCGTGGCGTGGCGGTCGCCGTCGTAGGAAAGGGGGTCAGTGGTCATGGCTATCCGCTCCCTGCGGGTCAGTCGTCATGGCGGATCTGCGGATCCAGCGCGGAGTAGATCAGGTCGACGAGCAGGTTCATCAGCACGATCAGGGCGCCGTAGAACACCACCGTGCCCATCACCAGGGTGTAGTCGCGGTTGAGCGCGCCCTGCACGAAGTAGCGACCGATGCCGGGAATGCCGAAGATCTGCTCGATCACCACCGAGCCGGTGATGATCCCGGCGACGGCCGGGCCGAGGTAGGACGTTACCGGCAGCAACGCCGGACGCAGGGCGTGGCGCCAGATGACCTGGGACTCGGCCAGTCCCTTGGCCCGGGCCGTGCGGATGTAGTGACTGCCCAGCACCTCGATCATGCTGGCGCGCATCATCCTCGCGATGTAGGCGACCTGCTGGATCGACAGGGCGGCGACCGGCAGCACCAGGTTGGGCAGGGCACCACCGTTCCAGCCGCCGGCCGGCAGCCAGGCCAGCAGCACGCCGAACACCAGCGCCAGGATCGGGGCGATGACGAAGTTGGGAATCGCGATGCCGGCCAGGGCTGTGCCCATCACCAGGTAATCGATGGTCGAGTTGCGCTTCAGTGCGGCGATCACGCCCAGCGGCAGGCCGAGCAACAGGGCCAGCAGGATCGCCAGCCCGCCGATCTCCAGGCTGACCGGGAAACCCTGCATGATCAGCTCGGTGACCGAGAAGTCCTTGTACTTGAAGGAAGGGCCGAAGTCGCCCTGCAGCAGGTTGCCCATGTAGCGCAGGTACTGCATCGGCAGGGGCTCGTCCAGATGATAGGCGGCCATCAGGTTGGCCTCGATCTCCGGCGGCAGGGCCCGCTCGCCGTCGAAGGGACCCCCGGGCGCGATGCGCATCAAGAAGAACGAGATGGTGATCACGATCAGCATCGTGGGAATGGCCTGCAGCAGCCGTTTCAGCGTATAGCTCAGCATGACGGCCTCCGGGGCATGGGCCGATGATATGGGATGGCAAGACGGAAAGTCACGGTGCTAGTCCTCGAGCTGGATGTAGCGCAGTGGGTGAATGTCGATGGCGCTGGTCTGCCATCCCTGGACCTCGGGAGTGACCAGGTTGAGCGCAGACATGACGGCAAGGCGCGCTCCGCAGGGGAGCGCGCCTTTCACAGCCGGAAAGTCACTGCTCGAACGAGATCCAGCGTGAGGGATGATCGTCCTCGACGTTGTCTTCCCAGCCGGTGATGGCCGGGTTCACCAGGTTGCGCGACACGTAATAGAGCAGCGGCAGGACCGCGTAATCGTTCAGTGCCGTCTGTTCGGCCTGCTCGAGAAGGGTTTCGCGTTCGTCGGCGTCCAGAGTGCGGGCGGCCTGGTCCGTCAGATCGTCGAACTCGGCATTGGAGTAGGCGCCGTAGTTGTTGCCGACCCCGCTGTGCAGCAGGCTGAGGAAATTCTCGGCGTCGTTGTAGTCGGCGATCCAGCCGGCCCGGGCGATGTCGAAGTCACCCTCGGCGATGGTCTGGTAGTGCACCGTGGCTTCCGAATTGATCATCTCGATCTCGACGCCCAGCGGACGCCACATGGCGGCCAGGGCGACGGCGATCTTCTTGTGCTCGTCGTTGGTGTTGTAGCGCAGGCGAAGGTTCAGCGGGTTGTCGGGGCCATGGCCGGCCTCGGCGAGCAGTTGCCTGGCGCGTTCCATGCGCTCGTCCATGTCGCCTTCCTGCGGCATCTTCTGGACGTCGTAATGGTGGATGCCCTCGGGCACGAAGGAACGTGAAGGCAGGAAGGTGCCGCCCATGATCTGCTCGGAGAGCACCTTGCGGCGCACCACGAGACTGAGCGCCTTGCGGACCTTCGGATCGGCGGTCGGGTGGTCTTCGCGGTGGTTGAAGACGTAGTAGTAGCTGCCCAGGTAGGGCGCCATATGGGTGGCGTCGGGCAGTTCTTCCTGAAGCATGCCGTACATGCTGGAGGAGTACTCGCGCATGATGTCCAGCTCGCCGGAGCGGAAGCGCGAGACGCCGGCGTTGCGATCCTCGACCGTGTAGTAGTTGACCTCGTCCAGCGCGACCTCGTCGGCATCGTAGTACTCGGGGTTGCGGCTCACGGTGATACGCGACTGCGAGATCCACTCCTCGGGCGTGAAGGCCCCGTTGGTGACGATGTTGTCCAGTTTTACCCAGTCCTTCCCGTATTCCTCGATGGCGTGCTTGGGGGCCGGATAGGCGGTGTAGTGGGTCAGCAACTGGATGAAGTAGGGCGTGGGCGCCGTGAGCTCGACCTGGAAGGTACGGCCGTCGTCGAGGGAGGCCACGCCCAGGGCATCCAGGGACTTCTCGCCGGTGTTGACCGCTTCGGCGCCTACCACGGGATAGAGCATGTAGGCGTACTTGGAGGCATTCTGCGGGTCGAGCAGATGTTGCCATCCGAACACGAAGTCCTCGGCAGTGACTGGTTCACCATCGGACCAGGCGGCGTCTTCGCGCAGGTGGAAGGTGTAGGTCCTGCCGTCGTCGGAGACGTCCCAGGACGTCGCCATGCCGGGCAGCACCTCGCCGTCCGGGGACTTCTTGACCAGGCCCTCGTAGACGTCCATCAGGACCTGGGACTCCCAGATACCGCCGGCTACCTGAGACGTATCGAAGGAGGCGAGTTCACCGGTGACGCCCATGTCGAGGGTCTGTGCTGCCACGGGTGACGCCAGCAGGGCAGAAGCGAGCGCGATGGCGCCCGCCAGGGGGGTACGATTCTGAGTCATGGATCTCTTCCCTGACGTTGTTGTTGTCGGTCGGCATGGTGCTTCGATGCCATCCTTCCTGACCTTCGTGCGGCTCAGAAGAGAAGTCCATGTGAAATTTCACATGGCGTATTACATATCATGCATGAGCCCGATACGGCGCCGGTCGAACGGAGGGAGACCTGGCTTGCCGATGGATCGGCTCCGAGCGATGCCCTCATCTGCCAGCGTCCCGGGGAGAGTCCGGGACGGGATGACGCTGTGCGGGCATTTGGCTACAATGCCTCTCTTTTCCCTGCCGCCGGGACACGTCCGGCGGACATTTCACTGCGGAATCAGGCGAACGCCATGCAGGAAGTCAATCCCATCAACCACCTCATCAAGGACCTGTCTGAGCGGACAGATGTCCTGAGGGGGTATCTTTGACTATGCCGAGAAGAAGGAACGGCTAGAGGAAGTCACTCGCGAGCTCGAGGATCCCGACGTCTGGAGCGACCCGGACCATGCCCAGAAACTGGGCAAGGAACGGGCGACCCTGGAGATGGTGGTCGAGACCATCGACACGCTGGAACGCGGCCTGAACGACAGCCGTGACCTGCTCGAGCTGGCCGAGATGGAAGAAGATACGGATACCGTCGACGAGGTGAGCCGGGAGCTGGAGAACCTCCAGGCCAATCTCGAGAAACTCGAGTTCCGGCGCATGTTCGCCGGCGAGATGGATCCCAACAACGCCTATCTGGACATTCAGGCGGGGTCGGGCGGCACCGAGGCCCAGGACTGGGCCAACATGCTGCTGCGCATGTACCTGCGCTGGGCCGAGCATCATGGCTTCAAGGCCGATCTCATCGAATTGTCCGCCGGCGACGTGGCGGGCATCAAGTCGGCCACGGTGCATCTGCAGGGCGAATATGCCTTCGGCTGGCTGCGCACCGAGACCGGTGTGCATCGGCTGGTGCGCAAGAGCCCCTTCGACTCCGGTGGGCGGCGGCATACCTCCTTCGCCTCGGTATTTCTGTCGCCGGAAGTCGATGACAGCTTCGAGGTCGAGATCAACCCGTCGGATCTGCGCGTCGACACCTATCGTTCCAGTGGCGCCGGCGGTCAGCACGTCAACACCACCGACTCGGCGGTGCGGATCACCCACGAGCCGACCGGCATCGTGGTGGCCTGTCAGAGCCAGCGCAGCCAGCACGCCAACCGCGACTTCGCCATGAAACAGCTCAGGGCGAAGCTGTGGGAACACGAGATGGACAAGCGCAATGCCGCCAAGCAGGCCGCCGAAGATTCCAAGGCCGATATCGGCTGGGGCAGCCAGATCCGTTCCTACGTGCTGGATGACCAGCGCATCAAGGACCTGCGTACCGGTGTCCAGTCGAGCAGCTGCGAGAAGGTGCTGGACGGGGACCTGGATCAGTACATCATCGCCAGTTTGAAGCAGGGGCTCTGAAGCGCCGCGAGCCCTGGGAAGCGAGCTACGAGAAGCGAATCGCGAGAAACGAGATGCGAAACCCGAAAACCCAGCTCGTAGCTCGAAGCCCGTCGCTCGCAACCCGAAGCCCGAAGTCCACTCTTACAGGTAGCAATATGGCCCACCAGGACAATTCGCAAGCCCCTGCGGGGACCCAGGACGAGAACCACCTGATCGCGGAGCGACGGTCCAAGCTGGCCACGCGCCGCGAGCGTGCCGCCGCCGATGGTGGCAGTGCCTTCCCCAATGACTTCCGTCGCGACAGCGTCGCCGCCGAGCTGCAGGCCGAGCTGGGCGACAAGGACAAGGCCGAGCTCGAGTCGTTGGGACGTCCGGCCGCCGTGTCGGGGCGAATCCTGCGCAAGCGCGGGCCCTTCATCGTCATCCAGGACGCCTCCGGCCAGATCCAGCTCTACGTCGACAAGAAGGGGCTGCCCGCCGAGGTTCTCGAGGACATCAAGGGGTGGGACATCGGCGATATCGTGGCCGGTCGGGGGCCAGTGCACAAGTCGGGCAAGGGCGATCTCTACGTGATGATGGAAGAGGCGCGCCTGCTGACCAAGAGCCTGCGGCCGCTGCCCGACAAGTTCCATGGCTTGACCGACATGGAAGCCCGCTATCGCCAGCGTTATGTGGACCTGATCATGAATCCCGATTCGCGTCGGGTCTTCGAGGCGCGCGCCGGGGTGATCAGCGCCATGCGTCGCTTCTTCGAGGAGCATGGCTTCATGGAGGTCGAGACGCCGATGCTGCAGCCGATCCCCGGCGGCGCGACAGCCCGGCCCTTCATCACCCATCACAATGCGCTGGACATCGACATGTACCTGCGTGTCGCCCCGGAGCTCTATCTCAAGCGGCTGGTGGTGGGGGGCTTCGAGAAGGTCTTCGAGATCAACCGCAATTTCCGCAACGAGGGGTTGTCCACGCGCCACAATCCCGAGTTCACCATGGTCGAGTACTACCAGGCCTATGCGGACTACCAGGACCTCATGGACTTCACGGAGGCCATGCTGCGCACCGTGACCCGGGAAGTGCTGGGTGACACCTGTGTGGTCAGCAATGTGCGTGACGCCGAGGGCGAGGTGCTCGAAACCGTCGAATACGACTTCGGCAAGCCGTTCGAGCGCCTCAGCGTGTTCGACGCCATCCTGGCCTACAATCCGGAGATCACTGCCGAAGCACTGGCCGACGAGGCCGCGGCGCGGCAGATCGCCGAGCGCCTGGATATCGATGTCAAGGATGGCTGGGGGCTCGGCAAGGTCCAGATCGAAATCTTCGAGAAGACCGTCGAACATCGCCTGCAACAGCCGACCTTCATCATCGACTATCCCACCGAGGTCAGTCCGCTGGCGCGTCGCAAGGATGCCGATCCCTTCGTCACCGAACGCTTCGAGTTCTTCGTCGGCGGCCGCGAACTGGCCAACGGCTTCTCCGAGCTCAACGATGCCGAAGACCAGGCCGAGCGCTTCGCCGCCCAGGCTGCCGAGAAGGACGCCGGCGACGACGAGGCCATGTACTACGACGCCGATTATATACGTGCTCTGGAGTATGGCTTGCCGCCCACGGCGGGCGAGGGCATCGGTATCGACCGGCTGGTGATGCTGCTCACCGACAGTGCCTCGATCCGGGATGTGTTGTTGTTCCCGGCCATGCGCCCTGAAGTGGAATAAGGCGCTGCGCGTCGGCCAGGCGGCGTTGCGCGGGGACTCGCTTTGCTCATGTACAACACGGGGGTGTTGTTATTCCCGGTTATGCGGCCGGAGGTGGACTGACAGGGCTGTAGAGAGGCGACAATCGGGGCTGATCCGTCGACAAGCCTGCGAGGAGGCGCTGTGAATACCTCCTTGTACGCTACCGACGCCTTCCGTGGCGTCGGACCTCCTCTTCGGCTTGTCCCCGGCGCCCCTCGCTCCTTTCTTGGATCGCGAGAGGTAATGTTGGTAACGAGCGCCCCTGGCGCCCATAATGGCAGCGTTTCGACGTCGAGGAGACCGTGATGAAACTGCTCAACCGCTCCGCCCTGAGTGTCAGGCCGACCCAACCTTTCGTCGACTGGATCAACGCCCTGGAGCCCACTGTGGGCGACGACGACCTGGCCCTGGAGGATGTCGAACGGGAAAGTACCGTCTATCTGATCCCGGAGATGGACACGCCCGAAAATCTCGAGGCCTTCGTGCGCGAACGGTATCTCGAGATCCTCGAGACCGAGCTGCGTGCCTGGGAAGAGGACGAGCGCCAATGGCCCGAGACGCTCGACTGGTCGCTCTTCCAGCGCTTCCTGTGCATCGAGCACAGCTACCTGGCCATCGACCTCGACGACGAGGCGGCGCTGGAGATCGCCGAGGTGGATGATTCGATGCTGCTGGAAACCGATCAGGACTGAGCTCTTGACGAAAAGTGTCTGCTTTCGCCAACTTTTCGTTCAAGACCGATGGGCGGTATGCAAAGTGTTTCCCCAGGTGATTTATCCAGCGCTCTCCCTGGGAAGAAGGTGTCCTTTGCAGAACCCTCTGAGCTCGTGACGAAAAGCGTCTGCTCTCGCCGACTTTTTGAACAAGACTGACGGACGGTATGCAACGTGCCGGCCCCGGCCGTCGAGTCTTGTCCCGAGCAGCCCCCGGGCGTATCGCTTCCTGCGTTAGCCCTGCCCCGACGCCGGTGTTTCCGTGGAATGGATCCCGATTCATGAGTCGACTCTTCGCGACCCGAGAGGGTGACGATGGTCTGCCCGGCCCCGAGCGCCGGCTTGCCGTGCTGGCGCTGATCTTCGGCACCACCATGGCGGTGGTGGACGCCACCATGATCAACCTGGCGTTGCCTTCCATCGCCGCCGACCTCGACGTGGCGCCGGCCAGCGCCGTCTGGGTCATCAATATCTTCCAGGTGGTCTGTGCCGCCTTCCTGCTGGTGTTTTCCGGACTGAGCGAGATCATCGGTCGGCGTCGCCTCTATGTCGCGGGGCTGTCGCTGTTTGCGGCGTCGGCGGCGGGCAGCGCCTTGTCGCGCGACCTGGACACCCTGCTGGTGTTTCGGGCCCTGCAGGGTCTGGGGGCTGCGGCGACGCTGTCGATCGGGCCATCGCTTTATCGCACCATCTTTCCGTCGCGGCTGCTGGGCAGTGCCCTGGGGTTGAGTTCCCTGGTGGTGGCCACCGGTTATACGGCGGGGCCGGCGATCGGAGGTCTGGTGCTTTCCGTGGCCGACTGGCCCTGGCTGTTTGCCCTGCCGGTGCCAATCGGCGTCGTCGCCGTGACCCTGGCCTGGCGTGCCTTGCCCCGAGAGCCGGGGCGGCGAGGAGGCTTCGATGCGGCGGGGGCCGGCTGTTCGATCCTCACGCTCGGCGCCCTCTTCCTGGCCATGGATGGGGTGGGGCACCAGACGCCTGTCGGGCAATCCCTGGGCTGGTTGTCGTTGAGTCTGATGGCCGGCGGGCTTTTCCTGTGGCGTCAGCGGCGCGCTCTGCATCCGTTGTTGCCGCTGGCGCTGTTCCACCAGCGTCGCTTCAGTCTGGCGGTATCGGCCTCGGGGCTCGCCTTCGTCGGCCAGGGGCTGGCCTTCGTGGCCCTGTCGTTTCTCTATCAGCAGGGCATGGGCTTCTCGCCCCTGGAGACGGCCTGGCTGTTCACTCCCTGGCCGCTGGCGATCATGGTAGCGGGGCCTCTGGCGGGACGCCTCGCCGACAGGGTCAACCCCAGTCTGCTGTCCTGCCTGGGCCTGGTGGTGCTGATCGCCGGAATGGTCGCGCTGGCCGGCCTCGAAGCCGATGCCGGCGTGGCCGACTGCCTGTGGCGAACGGCGCTGTGCGGGCTCGGCTTCGGTATCTTCCAGCCTCCCAACAATCGTGAGCTGATGGCCAGTGTGCCGGCCGAGCGCAGCGCCAATGCCTCCGGCGTGATGAGCACCACCCGTACCGTGGGGCAGGCCATGGGGGTGGCCCTGGTCGGCGCCTGCCTGTCGATCGGTGCGCCGGTCCAGATGGCGCTCTGGGGAGGCGCGGTGGCCGGGGGGCTGGCGTTGCTGGCGAGTCTCGGCCGGGTGTCCCGGGCCGGCGAAGCAGCGCGCATACGTCGTCGTGTTGCCAGCGAACGCGTACAATGATGGCGACATTCACCATCGGGGAGCCGACATGAGCACCCAGTCGACCATCGAGAAAAAGCTCCAGGCCCTCGAGCCCACCTTCCTGACGGTGGAGAACGAGAGCCATATGCACAATGTGCCGCCGAATGCCGAGACCCACTTCAAGGTGACCCTGGTCTCGTCGCGTTTCGAGGGCATGATGCCGGTGAAACGACACCAGCAGATCTATGCGCTGCTGGCCGATGAACTGGCCGGCCCCGTGCATGCCCTGGCGCTGCACCCCTATACCCCGAAAGAATGGCAGTCGCGGGGCGAGGGGCGTCCGGATTCGCCGAACTGCCGGGGCGGCGGCGCCTCGTGACCACAGAGCCGCATCGGCTGCAATACCTGGAGGCCATGGGGCTGACGGCCTGGGTGGCGCGCTATCGCCTGCCCAATGCCCGACCGAGCGAGGCCTGTGAGTGGGACCTGCCGTCGGAGGCCGATGCGCGTTCCCGCGCCCCTGGCGAGCGTCTGCATGCCCTGCTGGAGGATGCCGCCGAGGCACCGTCGGCCGAGCCCTCGGCGCAGGAGTCGACGGCCCGGCCGCCATCAGGGCCAGGCAAGGCTCGTGCCCTGTTGGGAGGGCTGGTGCCGGCGGAAACGACTGTTTCTCCCGAGACACCGCCTCCTGCTCCATCGGTTGGCACGGAAGCCGAGCCGGCCGCCGAGGCGTTGTGTTTCACCTGGCAGGTGACCTGCCTGGATGGGCGCTGGCTGCTGGTGCTGCCCCGCGATACCGGACCCAGTGACATGGAATACCGCCTGCTCGGCAACCTGTTGCGGGCAGCCGGCGTGGTTCCCGCTCGGCCGCCGAGCTTCGAGACCTTCCGTTGGCCACAGCTCGAGGGAGTCGCGGTCGAGTCACCGCTGGAAGAAGCTCGGGAGGGGCTGCGGGCCTTCCTGAGCGGTCGACGGCAGCGTGGCTGGGTACCGGAACGACTGCTGGTGTTCGGCGATGACGCAGTTCTGAATGACTTGCTGGAGCTCGACGAGGGGCACAGTGGCCTGCTGTCGATGCCCGTGTGGCAGGGGCCCGATCCGAAGGATCTTGCGGATGGCGCCGAGGCCAAGCGGGCGCTATGGCCCCGCATGCAGGACTGGGAGCGTGACTGGCGTGTCGGCGACGAAGAGACGCGAAGCGATGTCTGATCCTTCTCCGGTACCCCTGGGGCGCTCGTCCCTGGCGGCGCTGGTCGAGCTGGAGCGTGTGTCCCAGCCCTATCCCTTGTCGGCGGCTCAGTTGAAGGCGGCACTGACGGATGATGCCGATGTGGTGTTGGGGCTCGAGGAAGAGGGCGGGCTGATCGGCCATGCCATCCTCTCGCGTCAGCCCTTCGATGCCGAGCTCCAGGCCATTCTGGTGGCGCCTCATCAGCGTCGACGCGGCCTGGGGGTGGCGTTGATGGAGGCGGTGATCGCCCAGGCGCGAGTCTGGAAGAGCGAGCGGCTGCTGCTGGAAGTCAGGGCGGCCAATGCGCCGGCGATCACGCTCTACCGACGCATGGGGTTTGCCGAGGATGGGCGCCGTCGTGACTACTATCCGTCACTGGACGGCGCCGGGCGGGAGGACGCCTTGCTGATGTCATGCCGCTTGAGTGGGGCGTGATACGGGAGTCAACCGGGCTGCTGCTGAGGCGTCGGCTGTTCCTGCTGCGATGACGACTCGGTCTCGATATCGTCGAACTTGCCCAGCAGCGAGGACAAGCGACGTTCCCATTCCTCGCGTTCCTGCTTGAGGCGGGCGTTTTCCTCGCGCAGCTCCTCGGCTTCCATCTTCATCAACTCCAGGGCCTCGACGGCGCTGGAGACTTTCTGTTCGAGCTGGTTGAAGAGTTCGATGCTCATCCGTTTCTCCTGATGATGTCCTGCTGAGTCGGGCCCGGCCCGCCGAAAGCGTCCTGCCATCGGCAGCGTAACGCCACCGACGGGGCTCAGCAAGCGTCTTCGGTGGGTGCTTCCTTACCCGTGGGCAGGCGTCGATACAGTCGTCCGGTGCTGTCTCCTGCGCGAACCTCTCGATGCAGGAGCCAGCCGGCCGGTACCGCCGGGTCGAGGGTCGACTCGGTCTCCAGGTAGATGCTGGCGTCGTCGGTCAGCCAGCCGCGCTCCAGTGCCGCGCAGCAGGCGGCCGCCAGGTCCTTGCGAAAGGGAGGATCGAGGAAGACGAGCGAGTGCGGCGTCGGTTCGCCTTCGAGGAAGCCCATGGCGTCGGCGTTGATCACCCGAGCTCGGGTGACGCCGAGCGTATCCAGGTTGCCTTCCAGGGCGCGGCTCGCCCGGCCGTCGAGTTCGACCAGGGTAGCCTCATGAGCGCCACGCGACAGGGCTTCAAGGCCGAGGGCGCCGGTGCCGGCGAAGAGATCCAGTACTCGAGCGCCGGAGAGAGCGGGGCCCAGCCAGTTGAAGAGTGTCTCCCGGACCCGGTCCGGCGTCGGGCGCAGCCCTGGCAGGTCGACCACGGGGAGCAGGCGGCGACGATACTCGCCGCCGATGATGCGCAACTGGCCCTTGCCGCGACCTCCGTCCTGGCGACGGGGGGCACGGGAGTGGCGTGATGAGCGGGAAGATGAACGGCGTCGAGTCATGGGCGACGATTGTAGCGGGCGTCTTGTCCACAGTCATGGTGCGCGATGGTAGGATGTGGCGATTCGTTCACCCGCGAGGCTGAATCCCCCCATGTTCGGTTTTTTCAAGCGCAAGAAGAAGCAGCAGGAAGAACAGGCGACGCCTGAGCAGGAGGTCGAGCGCGACGACGCAGCGCTCGCCGACGAGGAATCGGCGCCATCCGAGGCCGAGTCTGCCCCCGAGATCGACCCCGAGTCGACGCCGGAGGTGGAGCCCGAGCCGGTTCCCGAGATCGAACCCGAACCGACGCCTGAGGTGGAGCCCGAGCCGGTTCCCGAGATCGAACCCGAACCGGCGCCGGAAGTGGAGCCCGAGCCGGTTCCCGAGGTCGAGCCCGAACCGACGCCGGAAGTGGAGCCCGAGCCGGTTCCCGAGGTCGAGCCCGAACCGGCGCCGGAAGTGGAGCCAGAGCCGGCTCCCGAGGTCGAGCCCGAACCGGCGCCGGAACCCGAGCCGGAGCCTGCCGCCGTGGCGCCTCGGGAAAAGCCCCGTGGCGAGAAGAAGGGGTGGTTCGCGCGCATCAAGGATGGGCTTGGCAAGACGCGGGCCAACCTGGCTGACGGTCTGTCCGGCCTGTTCCTCGGTCGCAAGCAGATCGATGACGACCTGATGGAAGAACTCGAGACCCAGCTGCTGATGGCCGATGTGGGAATCGAGGCGACTACCGAGATCATCGACCGACTCACCGAACGGGTTTCGCGCAAGGAGCTCAAGGATCCGGAGGCGCTGTTCAAGGCGTTGCAGGAGGAACTCTCGGGCCTGCTCGAGGGCGTCACCCAGCCCCTGGAACTGCCGCCCAAGGGTGAGGGCCCCTTCGTCATCCTGGTAGTCGGCGTCAACGGCGTGGGCAAGACCACGACCATCGGCAAGCTGACCCAACGCTTCCAGCGCGAGGGCCGCAGCGTGATGCTGGCCGCCGGCGATACCTTCCGCGCCGCCGCCGTGGAGCAGCTCAAGGTCTGGGGGGAGCGCAACGACGTGCCGGTGGTGGCCCAGCATACCGGTGCCGACAGTGCTTCCGTGGTCTACGACGCCCTGGCGGCGGCCCGGGCGCGTGGTGTCGACGTGCTGATCGCCGATACCGCCGGGCGCCTGCACAACAAGTCGCACCTGATGGAGGAGTTGAAGAAGGTGCGGCGGGTGATGGGCAAGCTCGATGCCGATGCGCCTCACGAGGTGATGCTGGTGCTCGATGCCGGCACCGGCCAGAATGCCCTGTCCCAGGCGTCGACCTTCAACGAGGCGGTGCCGGTCACCGGCATCACCCTGACCAAGCTTGACGGTACCGCCAAGGGCGGCATCATCTTCGCCCTGGCGCAGCAGCTCGGCACGCCGATTCGCTTCATCGGCGTGGGAGAAACGCTGGATGATCTGCGCCCGTTCGCGGCCCGTGAATTCGTCGATGCGCTCTTCGACAGGGACGATGCCGCGGCATGATCGCCTTCGAGCACGTCGGCAAGCGCTATGGGGGGCGTTTCGAGGCGCTGGCCCACCTCGACTTCCGGGTCGGGCGCGGCGAGATGGTCTTTCTCACTGGCCACTCCGGGGCCGGCAAGAGTTCGCTGTTGCGCCTGATCATACGCCTCGAGCGTCCCAGCCGGGGGCGTATCCTGGTGGCCGGCCATGACATCGATCGCCTGCATCATACCCAGGTGCCCTTCTACCGGCGTCAGATCGGCGTGGTCTTTCAGGATCACCAACTGCTGTTCGATCGTTCGATCTACCATAACGTGGCCCTGCCGCTGGAGATTCAGGGCATGGAGCCTCGGGAAGCCTCGCGCCGAGTGCGGGCGGCGCTCGACAAGGTCGGTCTGCTGCATCGCGAACGGGCCCTGCCCATCGAGCTGTCGGGTGGGGAACAGCAGCGGGTGGGCATTGCCCGGGCGGTGGTCAACAAGCCGGCCCTGTTGCTGGCCGACGAGCCGACGGGGAACCTCGATCCCCAGCTGTCGGCCGACATCATGTCGCTGTTCGAGGACTTCAACCGGATCGGCACCACGGTGATGGTGGCCAGCCACGACCTGGCACTGATAGCCCGGCTGCGGCATCGTACCCTGCGTCTGCACGAAGGTCGCCTGGTGGCCGACGAGGAGGCCGTATGAGCCGTCAAGGGCAGGAGAACTCCCGACGTGGGGCCCGTGCGTATCGCGCCGGTGCCGGCGGGCGCTGGCGCAGTTGGGGGCGCCATCATCGGGCCATGAGCCTGGATAGTGCACGCCGCCTGCTGCGTCATCCGTTGAGCAGCCTCCTGACCATGCTGGCCATCGCGATCGCTCTGGTGTTGCCGGCCGGGCTATGGCTGGCCCTGGATGGTGCCCGGCTGCTCGACGCCGAACTCGATGAGAGCGCCACGCTGACGGTCTACCTCGCCGACCGGGTCGATAGTGGTGAAGCCGGACGCATCGAGGAGGCCCTTGGGGCCCAAGAAGGCGTGGCGGAAACCCGCTTGATCACCGCTGCAGAAGGCATGGCCGAGTTCCAGCAGTCACTGGGGCTCGAGGATGCCCTGGCGCGTCTGCCCGGTAACCCGCTGCCGGCAAGCGTGGTGGTATCGCCTCTCGATCCTTCGCCGGAGGCCGTGCGCCGACTGGCCGATGAGCTCGGGGAGTTGAGCGGTGTCGAAGAGGTGCGGCTCGATCTCGCCTGGCTGGAACGCCTGCGTCATCTGGCGGAACTCGGTCAAAGGGTCACCCTGGCGCTGGCCGTGCTGTTCGGCATGGGCGTGCTGCTGGTGGTGGGCAACACCATTCGCCTGGCCGTGGAGAACCGCCGCCAGGAGATCGAAGTGGTGACGCTGATCGGTGCCACTCATCCGTTCGTGCGGCGCCCCTTCCTCTACAGTGGAGCCTGGTACGGCCTGGGGGGCGGTATCCTGGCCTGGGGACTGCTGACGCTCGGCGGAAATTGGTTGGGAGGGCCGGTCTCGGCGCTGGCGGCCAGTTACGGTGCCAGTTTCGCACTGCCGGCCCTGGGGGTCGGGGGGTCGGCAACCCTTCTGGCATGTAGTACACTACTTGGCTGGCTGGGTGCCTGGATCGCGGTCAGTCGTCATCTGGCGCAGATCCGCCCCCGCTGATGCCATGGGTCACGAAAGCTTCATGGCGAATTCATCGCGAGCCGGAACCAAATCGGTCCCTTGTCGTCAAAGGCAGCGATTACCGATTCCACACATGGGTTTCGAGGGAGACAACCTGCAAATGAGCACCAGTCTTCTGCCGGTGGGCCACCTGTCACCGGGTCACGACCTCAACGGTTACATTCAAGCGGTGAACGGGATTCCCATGCTCACCGTGGATGAGGAGCGTGAGCTGGCCTTCCGCCTGCACGACGAGGGCGACCTCGAGGCGGCACGCCGTCTGGTGATGTCTCACCTGCGTTTCGTCGTGCATATCGCGCGAAGCTATTCCGGCTACGGCCTGGCTCAGGCGGACCTGATCCAGGAAGGTAACGTCGGCCTGATGAAGGCGGTCAAGCGCTTCGACCCCAATCAGGGCGTGCGCCTGGTGTCCTTCGCCGTACACTGGATCAAGGCCGAGATTCACGAATTCGTGCTGCGCAACTGGCGGATCGTCAAGGTTGCCACCACCAAGGCCCAGCGCAAGCTGTTCTTCAATCTGCGCGGTGCCAAGAAGCGTCTGGCCTGGTTGAACAGCAACGAGGTCGAGGCCATCGCCAAGGACCTCGACGTCAAGCCCGAGGTGGTCCGCGAGATGGAGGGGCGCCTGTCGGCCCACGATGCCGGCTTCGATGCCGCACCCGGCGAGGACGAGGAGTCCGCCTATCAGGCGCCGGTCCATTACCTGGATGATGCCTCCCAGGACCCGGCCGCGCAGCTCGAGGATAGCGACTGGGAGGAAGATTCCACCCAGCGCCTGCAGTTGGCCCTGTCCGAACTCGATGAACGGTCCCGCGATATCCTCCAGCGCCGCTGGTTGAGCGACGACAAGTCGACGCTCCATGATCTGGCCGATGTCTACGGCGTGTCCGCCGAGCGTATCCGCCAGCTCGAGAAGAACGCCATGAAGAAGATTCGACAGCATATCGGCGATACGCTGGCGGCATGAGCCGCCGCTGACTTTCTCGCCCGACGCTTCAGTTGTCATCGGCGGCACAGACAAACGCCCCGGCCAGTTCAAGTGGCCGGGGCGTTTTCGTTCCCGCCGGTTAGTCTCGAGGGTGCGTCGTCAGACCGTCTGGGGTGCCTCGCGAAGCAGACGGGCGGAGAGCGATTGCCACTGGTCGTCCCAGTGCTCGGTGGGGAGGCGCTTGAAATCGCTGCGCACATACTGGGAGATACGTCCCTCGACGTGAGCCAGCAGCATGTTGGCGGCGGCCGGAATCGGTAGCGCGGGACGCCGTCCCTCGCGCAGTTCGGCCTCGCGCAGTACCTGCTTGAGCTGGGTTTCCAGGCGCTCGAACAGCTGGTGGATGCGCTGTCGCAATCGCGCGGTCTCGCCGGTCAGGGCATCGCCGCCAAGCAGGCGCGACAGGCCGGGGTTCTTCTCGGCGAAGGCCAGCAGCAGGGTGAGGATCTGGCCGCAGCGCGGCACGGCATCGGGCACGTCCTCGAGAATGCGTCCGATGCGTTCGAACAACGTCTGTTCGATGAACTCGATGAGCCCCTCGAACATGCGTGCCTTGCTGGGGAAGTGGCGATAGAGCGCCGCTTCCGAGACGCCGACCTGGCGTGCCAGGGCGGCGATGGTGATGCGCTTTCCGCTGTCTTCCTCCAGCATCAGGGCCAGCCCCTGCAGAATCTGGTCGCGCCGACTGGAGATGGGGGATTCCTGCGTCATGGTGTTCTTTTCTTGTCGGTCGGTGGGAAAGGATCAATCGTCGTGTGTTTCGTCTCCGGCGTTGGTGATCAATGTGCCGACACCGGCGTTGGTGAAGATCTCGAGCAGGGTGGCGTGAGGCACCCGGCCATCGATGATGTGCGCGCTGGCCACGCCGCCTTTCACGGACTCCAGGGCGCAGCGGATCTTCGGCAGCATGCCGCCGTGAATCGTGCCGTCGGCGATCATGGCGTCGACCTGAGCGGTGCTGAGGCCGGTCAGGACCTCGCCGTCGGCATTCATCAGTCCGGCCACGTTGGTCAGCAGCATCAACTTTTCGGCGTCCAGCGCCTCGGCGACCTTGCCGGCCACCAGGTCGGCGTTGATGTTGAAGCTGCGGCCCGAGGCGTCGACGCCGATCGGGGCGATCACCGGGATGAAGTCCCGGGCGGCGAGCATCTCGATGAGGTCGGTGGAGATATGCTCCACCTCGCCCACGTGACCGATGTCGATGATCTCCGGGGCCGTCATTTCCGGGCTCTGGTGCTCGACCCTCAACTGGCGAGCACGAATCTGGGCGCCATCCTTGCCGGTCAGGCCGATGGCCTTGCCGCCGCACTGGTTGATCAGGTTGACGATGCCCTTGTTGACCAGGCCGCCGAGCACCATTTCGACGACGTCCATGGTTTCGGCGTCGGTGACCCGCATGCCATTGACGAAGCGCGACTCGATGTTGAGTTTCTCGAGCAGCTCGCCGATCTGGGGGCCGCCGCCGTGAACGACGACCGGATTGATGCCGACTTCCTTCATCAGGACCATGTCGCGCGCGAAGGAGTCGATCAACGGGTCCTCGGTCATGGCATTGCCGCCATACTTGACCACGACGGTCTTGCCGGAGAAGCGCTGGATGTAGGGAAGTGCCTCGGAGAGCACTTCCACCACCTGGCGCGGGTCACGGGTCTGTTCGGTCATGTCTGGGGTTCCGTATCGAATCGGGGAAGCGTCAAAGCGTGATCTCGAGAGCCGGGGCCACCTGCTTGAGGGCATCGGCGAAACGGGCACGGATGCGCGTCAGCGCCGCCTCGCTCTTGCCTTCGAAGCGCAGCACCAGCACCGGGGTGGTGTTGGAGGCGCGGCACAGTCCCCAGCCGTCGGGGTAATCGACGCGGATGCCATCCAGCGTGGTTTTCACGCCGTCGTCGCCGAAGTCGCCTTCCCGGGCCAGGCGCTCGACCAGGTCGAACTTGGTCTCGTCGGTCACCGTGATGTTGATCTCGGGCGTGCCGATATCCTGAGGATAGCGTGCGAAGAAGGCATCGGCGTCGAGGGACTGGCGCGACAGGACTTCCAGCAGTCGGGCTGCACCGTACAGACCGTCGTCGAAGCCGAACCAGCGCTCCTTGAAGAAGATGTGGCCACTCATCTCGCCGGCGAGCAGGGCGCCGGTTTCCTTCATGCGTGCCTTGATCAGCGAATGGCCGGTGCGCCACATCTCCGGCGTGCCGCCGGCCTGCTCGATCACCCCGGCCAGGTTGCCGGTGCATTTGACGTCGAAGATCACCCGGGCGCCGGGGTTGCGTTCCAGCATGTCCTCGGCGAAGGCCATCATCAGGTGGTCGGGGTAGATCAATTTGCCCGAAGGGGTGATCACCCCCAGGCGGTCACCGTCGCCGTCGAAGGCCAGGCCGATGTCGGCGCCGCTGGCCTGGACCTCGGCGATCAGGTCCTTGAGGTTCTCCGGCTTGCCGGGATCCGGGTGATGGTTGGGGAAGGTGCCGTCGATCTCGGCGTAGAGCGGGAGGGTCTCGGCGCCGAGGCGTTCCACGAGCTTCGGGCCGAGTTCGCCGGCCACGCCGTTGCCGCAGTCCACCACGGCCTTGATCGGCCGTGTCAGGACGACATCGCCGAGGATGCGTTCCAGGTAGGCGTCACGCAGGTCCTGCTGGCTCACCTGGCCCTGGCCCTCGGTCAGGTCGCCTTCCTCCAGGCGGCGGTGCAGATCGGTGATGGTGTCGCCGGAGAGGGTCTCGCCGCCGAGGACGATCTTGAAACCGTTGTAGTCGGGCGGATTGTGGCTGCCGGTGACCATCACGCCGGAGGAAGTGTCCGTCATCACATGAGTGGCGAAGTAGAGTACCGGCGTGGGCACCATGCCGATGTCGATCACGTCACAGCCCGAGGCGGTCAGGCCGCGCGTCAGGGCCGCGAGCATGCGGGGGCCGGAAAGGCGGCCGTCGCGCGCGACGATGACCCGCGTCTCGCCTTTTGCTCTGGCGGCGCTGCCGATGGCCCGGCCGATACCCTCGACGCCGGGCTCGGTGAGGGTGTCGTCGACCACGCCGCGAATGTCGTAGGCGCGGAAGATGGAGGCGGGCGCGGGGCCGGTCTTGTCTGTCGTCATGTCATCGGTCCTTGATCGGGGAAGAGGTCAATGGCGTTGTCGGGGTCTCAGAGACGACCGGAGCTGCCGAAGCCGCCCATGCCTCGTGCACTGGCGTCGAAGTCGTCGACGACCTCCAGGTCGGCCTGCACGACCGGCACCAGGACATACTGGGCCAGGCGCTCGAAGGGCGACAGGGTGAACGAGGTGTCGCCCCGGTTCCAGACCGAGATCATCAACTCCCCCTGGTAATCGGAGTCGATCAGTCCTACCAGGTTGCCGAGCACGATGCCGTGCTTGTGGCCCAGTCCCGAGCGGGGCAGGACCATACCGGCCAGCCCCGGGTCGGCGATGTGGATGGCGAGTCCGGTACGCACCAGTTCGCAGTCGCCGGGCTCGAGTGTCAGGGGCGCGTCGAGCAGGGCCCGCAGGTCCATGCCGGCGGAACCGGTGGTGGCGTAATGGGGCATGTGGTCGCGCATGCGCTCGTCGAGCAGCTTGACGGCGAGGCGGGGGCGGTCGGGAAAGGTCGGCATCGAATGTCTTCCGGAATCGAGGTGTCAGGCGTGGTGAGTGATGGCCAGGCGGGTCAGGGCCCGCCTCAGGACAGCGTCGGCCAGTCGGGACTTGGGCTGTGGAGGCTGGGCGTCGCGGTCGATGGCGTCAGCGTCGCGCCAGAGCAGCACGGCGGCGTTGTCGTCGGCCCCGAAGCCGAGTCCGGCCCGGGAAACATCGTTGGCCACCACCATGTCGAGGTGCTTGCGTGTCAGCTTGTCCCGGGCGTAGCGCTCGAGGTCGCGCGTCTCGGCGGCGAAGCCGATGACATAGGGGCGCTCGTCCCGGGCGGCGATGCGGGCGATGATATCGGGATTCTTCACCAGACGCAGGGTCATGGTGTCGTCATCGTCCCGCTTCTTGAGCTTGTGCGCGGCCGGGGTCTCGGCGCGATAGTCGGCCACCGCGGCGCAGCCGATGAAGAGGTCGCAGGCGTCGGCGAGGCGCTCGGCGGCGGCCAGCATGTCATCGGCGCTTTCCACGTCGTGCCGGGTCACGCCGGGCGGCGTGGCCAGGGCCACCGGGCCGCTGATCAGGTGCACGTCGGCGCCCAGGGCCACGGCGGCGTCGGCCAGGGCGTAGCCCATCTTGCCGGAGCTGTGGTTGGAGAGGTAGCGCACCGGGTCGAGGGCCTCGCGGGTCGGGCCGGCGGTGATCACCACCGTCAGCCCCTCGGCGGGCCGATCCGCCGTCCCGGCGATGCCTGTCATGATGTCTTCCGGCTCGAGCATGCGCCCCGGCCCCACATCGCCGCAGGCCTGGTCGCCGCTGCCGGGGCCGAGCAGTTGCCAGCCATCCTCGGTGAGCCGGCGGGCATTGCGCGCGGTGGCGGGATGTCCCCACATGGCCTGGTTCATGGCCGGCGCCATGAACTTTTCGGCATGACTGGCCAGGCACAGGGTGGTGAGCAGATCGTCCGCGTGACCCTGTGCCAGGCGCGCCATCAAGTCGGCGGTCGCTGGGGCGATCAGGATGCGATCGGCCCAGCGAGCCAGCTCGATATGGCCCATGCCGGCCTCGGCCTCGGGGTCGAGCAAGGAGGTGCGCACCGCCTCGCCGGTAAGGGCCTGGAGCGTCAAGGGAGCGATGAAGGCCTGGGCGCCTTCGGTCATGACCACGCGGACCTCGAAGCCTGCCTGCTTGAGCAGACGGGCCAGGTGCGCGCTCTTGTAGGCGGCGATACCGGCGCCGATCCCGAGCAGGATGCGTTTTCCGGGCAATGCTGACATGGCAGTGTCCAAGCGGGAATCCGGTCGTCTACCTTACCACTCGCGGGGTGGCTTGCGTAGCCGGCCCCGCATGTCGGTGCCCTGCCGACATGGCGACTACACTGTGCGTTGAAGGCGTGCCGAGAAGGGGCAGGGGTGGCGTGCATGGCCAAGACAAGGACGATGGGCCTGCACGGGAGGCAAGGATGTCGATTCGCGACTGGCCGGAGGGCGAACGCCCCCGGGAGAAACTCTTGGCGCTGGGCACGGAGGCGCTCTCCGATGCCGAGCTGTTGGCGATCTTTCTGCGCGTCGGGGTATCGGGGCGCTCCGCCGTGGACCTGGCGCGGGATACGTTGTCGGCCTTCGGTGGTCTGCGTCCCTTGCTCGAGGCCGATGAACGCGCCTTTTGTGCGGAGCGCGGGCTGGGGCAGGCCAAGTATGTGCAGTTGCAGGCGGTGCTGGAACTGGCGAGACGTCATCTGGCCTGTCGGCTGGATCGCGAGGCGGCGTTGACCTCGCCGGGGCTGGTCCGCGACTACCTGACCTCGCGACTGCGCCACCTCGGACATGAAGAGTTCGCCGCCCTGTTTCTCGACAGTCAGCACCGAGTGATCCGCTACGAGTCGTTGTTCCGGGGCACCCTGGACAGTGCCTCGGTCTATCCCCGCGAAGTGGCGCGACGTGCTCTGGAACTGGGGGCGGGGGCGCTGATCTTCGCGCACAACCACCCCTCCGGTGTGGCCGAGCCGAGCGACGCCGACCGGCGCATCACCGAGCGGCTCCGCCAGGCGCTGGAACTGTTCGAGATCCGGGTGCTGGATCATTTCGTGGTGGGGGATGGCGAAGTGGTGTCATTTGCCGAGCGTGGCCTGCTATAATCCCGCATCTCGCTTGTCTGGCCCGGCCAACTCTGGTATAAAGTGCAGCCTTTGAATTCCCTTGGGTCAAATGACACGGGGTCGTCCCGGTTTGCCCGACAGGTTTTGAACACTCAGGTTAATACCCTGGCCAAGCGGTTGGAGGCTCTCATGTCCAAAGTATGTCAGGTTACCGGCAAGCGCCCGGTGACTGGTCACAACGTATCCCACTCTCAGCGCAAGACCACACGTCGTTTTGTGCCGAACCTGCACACCCATCGCTTCTGGGTGGAAGCCGAGAAGCGCTTCGTCAAGCTGCGCGTCTCTACCAAGGGTATGCGTATCATCGACAAGAAGGGTATCGAGGCGGTGCTCAGCGATATCCGTAAGCGCGGCGAGACCGTTTAAGACGCCCCAGCGCCCGATCCATGAGGGAGAAGAGTCATGCGTGACAAGATCAGAATGGTGTCCAGCGCCGGTACCGGCCATTTCTACACCACCGACAAGAACAAGCGGAACACTCCGGACAAGCTCGAAATGAAGAAGTTCGACCCGGTGGTCCGCAAGCGTGTCATCTACAAGGAAGCCAAGATCAAGTGATCGCGATGCCGATGCGCTGACGCGCTCGGCATCCTGGCCGTCGGTCCCGCTCGCGCAAGCGCACCGGGTCGTTTGATGGCTTCCTTCCGCAGGTAAGAGCCTGTCCGCCCGAACCCGGCCCGATGGTCGGGTTCTTGCGTATATCGCCCCGCTACCGGATATCCCCGCCATGCCCGAGCTCCCCGAGGTCGAAACCACCCGACGAGGCATCGCCCCTCATGTCGAGGCGCGCGAGATCCGCGAGGTGATCGTGCGACAGCCGCGCCTGCGTCACCCGGTGCCGGAAGATCTCGTCGATCGCCTGGTGGGGGCGCGTCTGGGGCGGCTGGACCGACGCGCTAAGTATCTGTTGGTGCCGGTGGTCGGCGAGTCGGGCGGGACCCTGCTGTGCCACCTGGGCATGTCCGGCAGCCTGCGCATCGCGCGGCTGGGCGAGCTGCCCAGGAAACATGATCACGTCGACCTGGTGTTCGACGATGGGGGCATCCTGCGTTATCACGATCCGCGCCGCTTCGGTTTCATCGATTGGCTGGACGGGGATATCGAAAAGGATCGACGGCTGTCGAAGCTGGGGCCGGAACCGCTCTCGGAGGCCTTCGATGGCGAGCGGCTTTATGCGATGTCCCGCAGGCGACGGCTGGCGGTCAAGCCCTTCCTGATGGACAACGCCGTGGTGGTCGGCGTCGGCAACATCTACGCCGCCGAGGCTCTGTTCCTGGCCGGTATCGATCCACGCCGCGAGGCAGGGCGCATCTCGCGTCAGCGGTATACACGCCTGGCGAGCGCCATCCGCGAGGTGCTGGCCGCCGCCATCACCCAGGGAGGCACGACGCTGCGCGACTTCGTCGGTGGCACCGGGGAGCCGGGGTATTTCGCTCAGCGGCTCAATGTCTATGGCCGTGACGGCGAGCCCTGCCGACGGTGCGGCGCCGAGTTGCGCCTGGTGACCCTGGGGCAGCGTGCCAGCGTCTTCTGTGCTGGATGCCAGCGCTGACCCGCAGGCCCCGCACCCGCCCATTTCTACCTTAATCATGAGATTCCCGATGACCGCTCTACGCTCACTGCGCCTCAAGAAGAACGCCGATCGGCGACTGAAGTCAGGCCATCTATGGCTGTATTCCAACGAGATCGATACCGGTACCACGCCCCTCAAGGACTTCGCGCCGGGCGAGCAGGCGGTGGTGGAAGCCGCGAACGGCAAGGCCATGGGCGTGGCCTATGTCAATGCCCACTCACTGATCTGCGCACGCCTGGTGTCCCGCGATGCCGGCACCACCCTCGACCGTTCGCTGCTGGTGCACCGTCTCAACCAGGCCCTGTCCCTGCGCCAGCGCCTGTTCGCCAAGCCGTTCTATCGCCTGGTGCATGGCGAGGGCGACCTGCTGCCGGGACTGGTGATCGACCGCTTCGACGACGTCCTGGTGGTGCAGCTCAATACCGCCGGCATGGAAGCGGTACGCGAGCCGCTGCTCGATGCCCTGGACAAGGTGTTGTCGCCGCGGGCGGTGGTGTTGCGTCATGACACCAGCGGGCGCCGGATGGAGGGGCTCGAGGGAGGCGTCGAGGTGCTCGGCGATGAACCGCCCGAGAGCGTCGAGCTGGAAGAGAACGGCGTGCGCTTCGTCGCGCCGGTGATGGATGGTCAGAAGACCGGCTGGTTCTTCGATCATCGTGCCAACCGGGCCTGGCTCAACGGACTGGTGGCCGGCAAGCGGGTGCTGGACGTGTTCAGCTATGTCGGTGGCTGGGGCGTCCAGGCAGCCGCGCATGGTGCCAGCGAGGTCCTGTGTGTCGATGCCAGCGAACGTGCACTCCAGGGGGTGGCCGAGAACGCCGAGTTGAACGGTCTCCAGGAGCGCGTCGCGGTGGGCGAGGGGGATGCCTTCGAGGCACTGGCCGCCCTCAAGGCCGATGATGAGCGATTCGACGTGGTGATCCTCGACCCACCGGCCTTCATCAAGAAGCGCAAGGACACGGCCGCCGGGGAGCGTGCCTATGGGCGGCTGAATCGGGAGGCGATGCGTCTGCTGGGGCGCGATGGCCTGCTGGTCTCGGCCTCCTGCTCCATGCACCTGGGGATGGACCGGCTCACGGACGTGGTGCGTGGTGCCGCCCGCCACCAGGACCGCCATGGTCAGGTGATCTTCCAGGGGCATCAGGGGCCGGATCATCCGGTGCATCCCGCGATTCCCGAGACGTCCTATCTGAAGGCTCTGGGGGTGCGGGTCTTCCGCGACTAGCCTCCTGTGAAAAGTGCCTGCACCCGTCGACGGTGGCGAGGAGCGGTCATCATGAGGAATGTTGTGTCGTGAGGGTTGCGTCGTGAGGGATGTCGACTTCGTTCGCGTCTTTGCGCATACGAATCCACTGCTGGTCAGCCATGTGGCCAACCTGCTCGAGTCGGCCGGCATCCCGGTGGAACGGCGCAACATGACGTTGGGCGGTGCGTCGGGAGAATTGCCGCCTGTCGAGTGCGAGCCCGAGGTATGGGTGGCGCCGCATAATCGTGCCCGGGCCGAGGCACTGATCCGCGAGACCCATGAGGAGGCGATGCGCCCCGACTGGACCTGTTCCGGCTGTGGTGAAACGCTCGCAGGCGTCTTCGACCGTTGCTGGAACTGCGGTCGCGACCGGCCCTGATACCGCTTCATTACACCACAGGGAAGATGCTGCCATGTCCTGGGACCTGCCGGATCCTTTCATCATCGACCTCGAGGTCGCGCCGTCGAGCATCGACGATTATGGCCATGCCAACAACGCCGAGTATCTGCGCTGGGTCGAGCGTATCAGCTGGCGCCACTCCGAGCATCTGGGGCTCAGCCTGGCGCGCTATCGCGAGCTGGATCGCGCCATGGTCGTACATCGTCACGAGCTCGATTACCTGGCGCCGTCCTTCGAAAGCGACCGGCTGCAACTGGCCACCTGGATCGTCGATTGCGACGGCCGCCTGACTCTCACGCGCCGCTTCCAGCTCAGGCACCATGCAACGGGGCAGACCCTGTTGCGGGCACGTACGCGCTTCGCCTGTATCGAGCTTTCCAGTGGCCGTCCTCGGCGCTTGCCGGCCGAATTCCGGCGTTGCTACGGGATGGCCCTGGTCAGCGAGTGATCGGCAGGCGGAAGACTTTCTGTTTCGTGTTTCTGTGGTAGTCGTATCTTCGATGTAAAAACGGTCTTTTCCGAGTTTTTTTTGTTTTTCTCCCGTGATCTCTGCGTGTATGGACTGTTGTGCTGTAATGGAATCGAACGCGCAGTCATCCATTGTTCACGCATCGGAGGAATTCCATGAAGATCGCCGTGCCGAAGGAAATCAAGAACCATGAATATCGCGTTGCCCTGACACCCAGCGGTGCTCGTGAGCTGGTCGGTCGTGGTCATGACGTCGTTGTCCAGACCGCCGCCGGTGAGGGAGCGGGCTTCAGCGACGCCGACTTCGAGGCGGCCGGTGCTCGACTGGAAGCCGATGTGGCCAGGCTGTGGGGTGACGCCGAACTGATCCTCAAGGTCAAGGAGCCGCAGGCCGAGGAAGTCGCCAGGCTGACCCGCGGGCAGACCCTGTTCACCTACCTGCACCTGGCGGCCGAGGAAGCCCTGACCAAGGGACTGCTCGACAGCGGCGCGACCTGCATCGCCTACGAGACCATTACCGCGGCCGAAGGTGGACTGCCGCTGCTGGCGCCGATGAGCACCGTGGCCGGACGCATGGCCGTCCAGGCCGGCGCGCACAGCCTCGAGAAGGCCCAGGGTGGTGCCGGTGTCCTGCTGCCGGGAGTGCCGGGTGTGGCACCGGCCAAGGTCACGGTCATCGGCGGTGGCGTGGTCGGCGAGAACGCCGCGCGCATGGCGCTGGGGCTGGGCGCCGAGGTGACGGTGCTGGACAAGTCCATTCCGCGCCTCGAGACCCTGGATGATCGCTATCAGGGCCGCATGAAGACGGTGTTTTCCACCGCCGACGCGCTCGAAGAGGCGGTACGCGAGTCGGACCTGATCATCGGTGCCGTGCTGGTGCCCGGGGCCGCCGCGCCCAAACTGATCACGCGTGACATGCTGTCCGACATGAAGCCGGGCAGCGTGCTGGTGGATGTGGCCATCGACCAGGGCGGTTGCTTCGAGACCAGCAAGCCGACAACGCATGCCGAGCCGACCTATGTGGTGGATGGCGTGGTGCACTACTGCGTGGCCAACATGCCCGGCGCGGTGGCGCGGACCTCCACCCAGGCACTGACCAACGCGACTCTGCCGTTCGTGCTGTCGCTGGCGGACAAGGGCTGGCAGAAGGCGCTGGCCGACGACGACCATTTCGCCGCGGGCCTCAATGTCCACGACGGCAAGCTGACCTATCGTGCCGTGGCCGAAGCCTTCGGCCTGGAGCATGTGGAAGCCGCCACCTTGATCGGCTGAGGCGGGGCCGACTCGTCGACGAAAGGCCAGGGCTACCGTGTGGAGTTCTGGTCTTTTCTCGATCTGAGGTTGGCCTCTCTCCCTGGCGACGACTGCGATGCCTCGCCAGGGTGGTCCTGACGAGGGGCGCCGGGGACAAGCCGAAGAGGAGGTCCGACGCCATGGGTGAGGAGCACTGCTCCGAACGGGCTGGCCATGGATGGCCTGCACCGGTCCTGCAAGCGGAGCAGGATGCGAGAGCGCCGCTGGGCGTCGGTAGCGTACAGGGAGGTATTCACAGCGCCTCCTCGTAGGCTTGTCGACGGATCAGCCCCAGGCAGATACTGCTATGTGCACTAGCCCTGCGACTTGTTCCCGGCAGGTCGCCTTGATCGGGGCCTCGCGTTACCATGGCGGGCATTCCAGAGTCAGCAGAGTCCCGCTTTCATGACCGCAGCATCCGACAAGACCCGTGTGCTCACGGGCATCACTACCACCGGAACTCCCCACCTGGGCAACTATGTCGGCGCCATCAAGCCCGCCATCGCGGCGAGCCAGGACCCGAACGTCCAGTCCTACTACTTCCTCGCCGACCTGCATGCCCTGATCAAGAGCCAGGATCCCAAGCGTGTCCAGCAGTCGCGCCTGGAGATCGCCGCCACCTGGCTGGCCCTGGGGCTGGATACCGATAACGCCATCTTCTATCGGCAGTCGGACATTCCGGAGATCCCCGAGCTGACCTGGATGCTCTCCTGTGTCTGCGCCAAGGGCCTGATGAATCGCGCCCATGCCTACAAGGCGGCCGTGGCCGACAACGAGGAGGCCGGTCACCCGGATCCCGACAAGGGCGTGACCATGGGCTTGTTCGGCTATCCGGTGCTGATGGCCGCCGACATCCTGATGTTCAACGCCCAGCGCGTGCCGGTGGGCCGCGACCAGATACAGCACATCGAGATGGCGCGTGACATGGCCGGTCGTTTCAACCATCTCTTCAAGGGCCAGTACTTCACCTTGCCCGATGCGGTGGTCGATGAGCGGGTCGAGGTCCTGGGCGGGCTCGATGGACGCAAGATGTCCAAGAGCTACGACAACACGATTCCGCTGTTCGTCTCCGAGAAGAAGCTGCTCAAGCTGGTGCGCAAGATCAAGACCAATTCGCTGGAACCCGGCGAACCCAAGGATCCGGACAGCTGCACGCTGTTTCAGATCTACTCGGCCTTCGCCAGTCAGGAAGAGGCGGCCGAGATGCGCACCGAGTACGAGAATGGGATCGGCTGGGGCGACGCCAAGAATCGGGTCTTCGAGTACCTCAATGCGCAGCTGCGAGAGCCGAGAGAGCGCTATCAGGCGCTGCTGGAGGATCCCGCGCACATCGAGCAGGTGCTGCGCCAGGGGGCCGACCGGGCGCGTGCCGAGGCCGCCCCCTTCATGGATCAACTGCGCCAGGCGGTGGGGCTGGGGCGCTTCATCTGACTCGCCATGGGTGAGTTCCGCACGACGCTTCGGGCTCCATGGTCGTCGCGTCGACGTGGTAGAGTAGCGCCCAAGTCGCCGTAGAGCGTCACGGCCCGGATTCCAGAGACAGCAGAGACGAACCGATGACCAGAGAAGCCAAGCGCCCCCTCTATATCCCCTACGCCGGGCCCCCCTTGCTCGAGATGCCGCTGCTCAACAAGGGGAGTGCCTTCACCCGCGAGGAACGCCTCGAGTTCAACCTGATCGGCCTGTTGCCGCAGAACGTCGAGACCATCGAAGAGCAGGTGGAGCGGGCCTATCGTCAGTATCGCCAGTGTCAGAACGATCTGGATCGGCACATCTATCTGCGTGCCATTCAGGACGACAACGAGACGCTCTACTTTCGCCTGGTTTCCGAGCATCTCGAGGAGATGCTGCCGATCATCTACACCCCCACGGTGGGGCAGGCCTGCGAAGAATTCTCCAATATCTATCGCAACCACCGAGGCCTGTTCATTTCCTATCCTGACCGGGACCGCATGGATGACATCCTGCGCAGTGCCACCAAGGACAAGGTCAAGGTGATCGTGGTCACCGATGGCGAGCGCATCCTGGGGCTCGGCGACCAGGGCATCGGCGGCATGGGGATCCCCATCGGCAAGCTCTCCCTGTACACCGCCTGTGGCGGCATCAGCCCGGCCCACACGCTGCCGATCACGCTCGATGTAGGTACCAACAACCAGGCCCTGCTCGATGATCCGATGTACATGGGCTGGCGGCACCCGCGGGTTTCCCAGGAAGAATATGATGCCTTCATGGCGGACTTCATCGCAGCGGTGAAGCGTCGCTGGCCTCAGGTACTGCTGCAGTTCGAAGATTTCGCCCAGGCCAACGCCATGCCGCTGCTCGAGCGTTATCGCGACGAGCTGTGTTGCTTCAACGACGATATCCAGGGCACTGCCTCGGTCTGTGTGGGGACCCTGATGGCGGCGTGCAAGGCTCGCGGCGAGGGCGTGGCCGATCAACGCGTGGTCTTCGTCGGCGCGGGCTCTGCCGGCTGCGGCATCGCCGAGCAGGTGGTGGTGGCCATGCAGGCTGAGGGCCTGTCCGAAGAAGAGGCCCGGGCGCGAGTCTTCATGGTCGATCGCGATGGGCTCGTCACGACCGATCAGGACTGGCTGCGCGACTTCCAGCGTCGACTGGCCCAGGAACCATCGCGGGTCGAGGATTGGGACGGGCAGTCGCTGCTCGAGGTGGTCAAGCAGGTACGCCCGACGGTGCTGCTCGGCGTGTGCGGTCAGCAGGGCCTGTTCACCGAAGAGGTGATCCGCACCATGCACGCGGGCTGCGCCTCGCCGCTGGTGATGCCGCTCTCCAACCCGACGTCCCGTGCCGAAGCACTGCCGGAGGACGTGATCCGCTGGACCGACGGCCATGCCATGGTGGCGACCGGAAGTCCCTTTGCGCCAGTGGAATATCAAGGGCGACAGTATCCCATTGCCCAGTGCAACAACGCCTACATCTTCCCGGGCATCGGCCTCGGTGTGGTGGCCGCGGGAGCGCGGCGGGTCACCGATGGCATGCTGATGGCGGCCTCCCGGGCCCTGGCAGCCGAAGCGCCGGTGGCCAGGACCGGCGAAGGGGCGGTATTGCCGGCTCTGTCGAAGATTCGGGAGCTGTCCAAGGCGATCGCCTTCGAGGTAGCCGCTCAGGCGCAGAAAGAGGAGGTGGCCCTGAAGAGCGACGATCAGGCGATTCGTGCCGCCATCGAGCGTCACTTCTGGTATCCCGAGTATCGGGGGTATCGACGCCGCTCGTTCTGACGAGCCACGAGTTTCGAGACGCGAGCGGTGAGCCGCGAGCTTGACAGTGCCAGGGCCGGGAATCGGCTTTTGCTCGTAGCTCGTAGCCCGCCGACAAGAGCCCCCGTCGGAGCACCGGCGGGGGCTTCTTGCGTCATGCGGGCAGGATGACGGCGATCAGGCCGCGCCGATCATCTTGCGCAGCACATAGTGCAGGATACCGCCGTGGAGGTAGTACTCCAGCTCGTTGGCGGTGTCGATGCGGCACAGGGCTTCGATGCGTTTCTCGCCCTTGGGGCTGGCGATGGTCACCTCGACCTTGCCGCCCGGGGTCAGGTCCGATAGCCCGGAGATGGAAATGCGCTCGTCGCCGGTCAGGCCCAGGGTCTCGCGGGTGTCGCCCTCGGTGAACTGCAGCGGTACCACGCCCATGCCGATCAGGTTGGAGCGGTGAATGCGCTCGAAGGATTCGGCCAGCACGGCGCGCACACCGAGCAGCCGGGTGCCCTTGGCGGCCCAGTCGCGCGAGGAACCGGTGCCGTATTCCTTGCCGGCGATCACCACCAGCGGGGAGCCTTCCTGCTGGTACTGCATGGCCGCGTCGTAGATGGCCATCTGTTCACCGGAGGGCACGTGGCGGGTCTCGCCGCCGACCACGCCGTCGAGCATCTCGTTTCTGATGCGCACATTGGCGAAGGTGCCGCGCATCATGATCTCGTGGTTGCCGCGGCGTGAGCCGTAGGAGTTGAAGTCCACCGGTTTGACGCCACGCTCCTGGAGGTAGCGGCCGGCGGGGCTGTCGGGCTTGATGGCGCCGGCCGGCGAGATGTGGTCGGTGGTCACCGAGTCGCCGAGCAGGGCCAGGATGTGGGCGCCCTCGACATCTTCGGTGGCGGCGGGCTCGCGTCCCATGCCCTCGAAGAAGGGAGGATGCTGGATGTAGGTCGAGTCATCGGACCACTGGTACACCTGGCTCTCGGGCACGTCGATGGCCTTCCAGACGTCGTCGCCGTCGAAGACCTCGGCGTATTCCTTGCGGAACATCTCGGTCTTGACCTTCTCCACCGCCTCGGCGATCTCGGCCTGGCTGGGCCAGATGTCCTTGAGATACACCGGTTGGCCATCGTCGCCGGTGCCGAGGGGTTCGCTGGCGATGTCCTTGCGCACATTGCCGGCCAGGGCGTAGGCCACGACCAGAGGCGGCGAGGCCAGCCAGTTGGTCTTGACCAGGGGATGCACCCGGCCTTCGAAGTTGCGGTTGCCCGACAGCACCGAGGCCACGGTCAGGTCTCCGGCCTCGACGGCTTTCTCGATGGCCTCCGGCAGCGGCCCGGAGTTGCCGATACAGGTGGTGCAGCCGTAGCCCACCAGGTTGAAGCCCAGTTCGTTCAGGTCGTCCTGAACGCCGCCGGCGGCGAGGTAGTCGGTCACCACCTTGGAGCCGGGGGCCAGCGAGGTCTTGACCCAGGGCTTGGTCGTGAGGCCGCGGGCCAGGGCGTTGCGCGCCAGCAGGCCGGCGGCCATCATCACGCTGGGATTGGAGGTGTTGGTGCAGGAGGTGATGGCGGCGATCACCACGGCACCGGGGTCGAGCCGGAAGGCTTCACCTTCCATGTCGACGTGCTGGCTGTCGTGATGTTCGTAGCTCTCCTCGACGCCCACGGCGGTCTGGCCGCCTTCGGAGAACAGGCGTCCCTTCTCGGTGGCCGACAACGACTTGCCGTCATCCTCCATCACCTTGGCGAAGGCCGCCGGCATGTCCCTCAGGGCGACGCGGTCCTGGGGGCGCTTGGGGCCGGCCAGGCTGGATTCCACTTCGTCCATGTCGAGATGCAGGACGTCGCTGAAGACCGGCTCCTGGCCGGGTTCGCGCCACAGCCCCTGGGCCTTGCAGTAGGTCTCGACCAGCTCGACCTGGGTCTCGTCGCGGCCCGTCAGGCGGAGATAGTTGAGGGTTTCGTCATCGACCGGGAAGAAGCCGCAGGTGGCGCCGTACTCGGGGGCCATGTTGGCGATGGTGGCGCGATCGGCCAGCGGCAGGTCGGCGAGGCCGTCGCCGTAGAATTCGACGAACTTGCCCACCACGCCGCGTTCGCGAAGCATCTGGGTCACCGTCAGCACCAGGTCGGTGGCGGTGATGCCTTCGCGGAGCTTGCCGGTGAGCTTGAAGCCGACCACCTCGGGGATCAGCATCGATACCGGCTGGCCGAGCATCGCGGCTTCGGCCTCGATGCCGCCCACGCCCCAGCCGAGCACGCCCAGGCCATTGATCATGGTGGTGTGGGAGTCGGTGCCCACCAGAGTGTCGGGGTAGGCGAAGGTCTTGCCGTCTTCCTCCTTGGCCCACACCGTCTTGCCCAGGTACTCGAGGTTGACCTGGTGACAGATGCCGGTGCCCGGCGGTACCACGCGGAAGTTGTCGAAGGCCTGCTGGCCCCAGCGCAGGAATTCGTAGCGCTCGCGGTTGCGCTCCATCTCGATGGCCACGTTGTCGCGGAACGCTGTGGGATTGCCGAACTTGTCGACCATCACCGAATGGTCGATGACCAGATCGACGGGCGACAGCGGGTTGATGCGCGAGGGATCCTCGCCGAGGGTCTCGACGGCGGCGCGCATAGAGGCGAGGTCGACCACGCCGGGCACGCCGGTAAAGTCCTGCATCAGTACGCGGGCCGGGCGGTAGCCGATTTCGCGATCGGATGAAGCGTTCTGCTGCCAGTCGACCAGTGCCTGCATGTCGTCGCGGGCGACGCTGGGGTCGGAGGCGAAGCGTAACTGGTTCTCGAGCAGGATCTTGAGCGTCATCGGCAGGCGGTCGATGTCGCCAAGGGCTTCGGCGGCTTTCGGCAGGCTGTAATAATGGTAGGTGGTGCCGGCGGCCTCGAAGGTCTGCAAGGTATCCGGTGTGGACTCGGTGCTCATTGCTATCCTCCTGTCACGGGGAGTATCGAACCATCCTGGGCTCGTTGTCTTACATGGTCATGATAGAAGGCGTTTTCAACCGCTGCCCCCGGGTGTCGGCCTTGAAACGGCGCCTGTCATCCCCATCTCTGATGGGGTGAATATTGCCTGGAGGAGAGACGTGCACGAGGACGCGCTGGAGAGTCGATCGGTCCATTGCCCCTACTGCGATACCCCCTTCACGCTGCAGATCGATGCCTCCCAGGGGAGTCATGCGACCTGGGAAGATTGCCCGCGTTGCTGCGCTCCGATCCAGTTGCGTATCGACGTGTCGTCGATCAGTGGCGAGCTCGAGTCGGTGACGCTGGGACGGGACGATGACGTGCTGTGAAGCGGACCGATCTGGTGAAACGCTGTTGTGCACGGCACAATAGGCTGCGGCTATTCGTGCCATAGTGTCGAACGCATGGCTCGTCGGTCGCGACTGCCCTAGTGTGGTATCCCTTTTTTCATCACCCATGACACTTCTACGACTTCAAGGAGACTCAATGAGCGTACTGGTTGGACGTCAAGCGCCCGATTTCGAATCCGCGGCCGTCCTCGGCAATGGCGAGATCGTCGAGAATTTCAAGCTCTCCGACAGCAACGGCAAGCTGCGTGTGCTGTTCTTCTGGCCGCTGGACTTCACCTTCGTCTGCCCCTCCGAGATCATCGCCCACGACAACCGTCTGGCGCAGTTCAAGGAGCTCGGCGTCGAGGTGATCGGCGTGTCCATCGACTCCCAGTTCACCCACCATGCATGGCGCAATACGTCTCCCGAGAAGGGGGGCATCGGTGAGGTCGGCTTCCCGATCGTGGCCGACGTCAAGCATGAGGTCACCAACGCCTTCGGCATCGAGCATCCGGATGCCGGCGTGGCGATGCGTGCCTCCTTCCTGATCGACGAGAACGGCGTCGTCCAGCATCAGGTGGTCAATAACCTGCCGCTGGGCCGCAACGTCGACGAGATGCTGCGCATGGTCAAGGCACTCAAGTTCCACCAGCAGCATGGCGAAGTCTGCCCGGCCGGCTGGGAAGAAGGCCAGGAAGGCATGAAGGACACCGCCGAGGGTGTCGCCAAGTACCTGGGGGCCCACGCCGAAGCGCTCTGAGCGCTTCCGGGCGAGTCCGGGGACGGCCTGTGGTCGTTCCCGGTATCGGCTCGCACCGCAGTGGCCTGCGTCATGCCGATGAGGCGTCGGCATCGCCCAGTCCGTTGCGTCACCCATTGCCAGAGTTGCGAGGTATCCCATGAGCGAAGCGCGCCACGAACGCCTGATCATCCTCGGATCCGGGCCTGCCGGCTACACGGCCGCCGTCTATGCGGCCCGGGCCAATCTCGAGCCGTTGTTGATCACCGGTATACAGGCCGGCGGCCAGTTGACCACGACCACCGATGTGGACAACTGGCCCGGCGATGATGTCGGGGTCCAGGGCCCGGAACTGATGGAGCGCATGAAGCGCCACGCTGAACGCTTCGAGACCGAAGTGCTGTTCGATCACGTTCATGAAGTCGAGCTGCGCGAGCGTCCTTTCACGCTCAAGGGCGACAACGGGACCTACACCTGCGATGCCTTGATCATCGCCACGGGGGCCAGTGCTCGCTACCTGGGCCTGGAGTCCGAAAGCCGCTTCATGGGGCAGGGCGTGTCGGCCTGCGCCACCTGCGATGGTTTCTTCTATCGCAAGCAGGATGTCGTGGTGGTCGGCGGTGGCAACACCGCTGTCGAGGAGGCGCTGTATCTGTCCAACATCGCCTCCAGGGTGACCCTGGTGCACCGCCGCGACAGCCTGCGTGCCGAGAAGATCCTTCAGGACAAGCTGTTCGACAAGGTCGAGAATGGCAATATCGAAGTGATCTGGAATCATACGCTCGATGAGGTGCTCGGCGATAACACCGGCGTGACCGGGGCACGCCTGAGGTCCACCGAGGACGGTAGCCATCGCGAACTCGATGCGCCGGGCGTCTTCATCGCCATCGGCCACAGTCCCAACACCGGCATCTTCGAGGGCCAGCTGGACATGGCCGGGGGCTACATCAAGGTCAAGTCCGGACTCGAGGGCAACGCCACCGCCACCAGCGTACCCGGTGTCTTCGCCGCCGGCGACGTCATGGACCATGTCTACCGCCAGGCCGTGACCTCCGCCGGCAGCGGCTGCATGGCGGCCCTGGATGCCGAGCGGTATCTCGACGAAATGAGCTAGAAGCTGGAAGAGCGCCGCTTCGCGGCTGGAAGTAGGAAGTAATCCCGGGAAGCTGTAGTGGCTTCCAGCTTCCAGCTTCCAGCTTCCAGCTGTCGCGAAGCGACTAGTAATGCGGCGGCATTTCGTCTTCGGGGCGAGGTGTCGCCGCGTCATTTTCCTGCAGGGCGTGTTGCTGGTCGCGTATCTTGCGCTGCATCAACTCATTGAGTCTTTCGAGCTGCGCGAGACGTTTCTCCTGTTGCGCCACGGCGCGGTCCAGGGTGTCCAGCGAATCTTCCTGATAGGCGTAGCGGCTTTCCAGGGCGGTCAGCCGTGCCTGGAGATCGGAAAGCGTGTCATCTTGGTTCATGATAGAATCCTTGTGCTGCATGCCACCGTTCATCGTGGCATCAGTCTCGGTTCGGGGGCGGCGTGTCTCGCCGTAAAGTGCCTCGTTACCGCGTTATTCCTTCCTTTCTATTACGACAAAGAGAGCATCCGACGTTTATGAATCGAAAGGTCGTGTTACGTTGCAGTCTCATCAGCCTGTTGCTGGCCGCACCGTCACCGCTGCTGGTGGCCCTGTTCGTGCATCTTGCCGGGGGCGCCATGTCCAGAGAGATAGTCGCCAGCCTCGAGATAGGGGGCGTGGGTGTCGTCTATCTGGCTGTGGCGTTGGCGGTTCTGGTCCTGTTGCTGATCGCCACCCTGGCAGTCAACGCCTTGACGCCTCAGCTGGTCAATCTGGCCGAAGTCGAGGATGATGACCGCGAGATCGGTGAGGTCAAGTGGTTCAATGTCAACAAGGGCTACGGTTTCATCACTCGTGACAGTGGCGAGGATGTGTTCGTGCATTTCCGGGCCATTCGTGGCCGAGGACATCGCACCCTGGCCGAGGGCCAGAAGGTGAAGTATCAGGTGTCGCGTAATGAGCGGGGGTTGCAGGCCGACGACGTGACGGTTATTACCTGAAGAAGGCTCGCCCGGCCGCCCGGCCGGGCTGCGCCGGGAGCTTGAAGTCATAAGCTTGAAGCTGGAAGAAAACCCTCCCGGGCTTCGCCCGGAGCTATAAGCCGTAAGCTTTAAGCTGGAAGAAAAAACTTGACCCCGAAC
>NZ_JAJQTQ010000031.1 GCF_029081005.1 Halomonas elongata
CAGCTTCCAGCTTCCAGCTTCCAGCTTCCAGCTTCCAGCTTCCAGCTTCCAGCTTCCAGCTTCCAGCTTCCAGCTTCAGAATTGAAACGAACGCTTGACTGTCATGCTCCGCGAGCGTAATTTCAAACAAATGTTTGAAAATCGGTTTGCCAGCGATAGGCTGCTTCCTGCGTCCACGTTCGAGGAGAGAGACAATGCCCGACTACCAGGCCCCCTTGCGTGATCTGCGCTTCGTCATGGACGAGATGCTCGATTATCCGACCCATTACGCGGGATTGCCCGGTGGCGAGGAGGCGACGCCCGATGTGGTGGGGGCGATCCTCGAGGAGGGCGCGCGCTTCGCGCGGGAAGAACTGCTGCCGTTGAACCAGAGTGGCGACCTGGAAGGCTGTCTTCTCGAGGGCGGCGAGGTCAAGACGCCCAAGGGGTTCAAGGAGGCGTATCACCAGTACGTGGAAGGTGGCTGGCCGGGCCTGGCCGCGGATCCGGAGCAGGGCGGGCAGGGGTTGCCGCCCTCGCTGGCCATGGTGCTCTCGGAGATGATCTGTGCCACCAATCTGGCCTGGGGCATGTATCCGGGGCTGTCCCATGGGGCCGCCGATGCCTTGCGTCATCATGGCACCGAACAGCAGAAGAGCACTTACCTGACCAAGCTGGTCGAGGGCGTGTGGACCGGGACCATGTGCCTGACCGAGCCCCATTGCGGCACCGATCTGGGGCTGATCAAGACCCGGGCGGTACCTCAGGATGACGGCAGCTTCGCTGTCACCGGCACGAAGATCTTCATCTCTGCCGGTGAACACGATCTGGCCGAGAACATCGTTCACCTGGTGCTGGCCAAGCTGCCGGATGCGCCGGCCGGCTCCAGGGGGATTTCCCTGTTCGTGGTGCCGAAGTTCGTGCCGGATGCCGATGGCAATCCGGGCGAGCGGAACGGCGTGAGTTGCGGGTCTCTCGAACACAAGATGGGCATTCACGGCAATGCCACTTGCGTGATGAACTTCGATGGCGCCCGAGGCTTCCTGGTCGGCAGGCCCCACAAGGGCCTGGCCTGCATGTTCACCATGATGAATGCCGCGCGTATCGGGGTGGGAATCCAGGGACTCGGGCTCACCGAGGCCAGCTTCCAGAATGCCCTGATGTATGCACGGGATCGCCTGCAGATGCGTGGGCTTTCCGGCGCCAAGGCCGAGGACAAGCCGGCCGATCCGATCATTGTTCACCCGGATGTCCGCCGCATGCTGCTGACCCAGAAGGCCTTCGCCGAAGGCGGCCGCATGCTGGTGCTCTACACGGCACAGATGGTCGATGTGGTGGAGCGCAGTGACGATGCCGGGCAGCGCGAGCACGCCGAGACCCTGCTGGGCCTGCTGACGCCCATCGTCAAGGCCTTTCTCACCGAGGTCGGGTTCGAGGCGACCAACGAGGGCGTGCAGGTGTTCGGCGGCCATGGCTTCATCCAGGAATGGGGCATGGAGCAACTGGTGCGTGATGCCCGTATCACTCGTCTCTATGAGGGCACCACGGGCATCCAGGCCCTCGATCTGCTGGGACGCAAGGTGCTGATGAGCCAGGGCGAGACGCTCAAGGTCTTCACCAGGGAGATCCATAAATTCTGTCAGGCCGAGGAAGGCAATCCCGCCATGGCCGAGTTCGTGCGTCCGTTGGCCAAGCTCAATGCCGAGTGGGGTGAATTGACCATGGGCGTGGGCATGAAGGCCATGAACGACCGCGAGGAAGTGGGAGCGGCCAGCGTCGATTACCTGATGTATGCCGGCTACGTGACGCTTGCCTACCTGTTCGCCCGTGCCGTGAAGCAGGCCCGGACGGCGCTGGAAACCAGCACCGATGATGCCGCCTTCTATCGCGCCAAGATCAACACTGCACGTTTCTTCTACGAACGACTGCTGCCGCGTACCCGTGCCCATGCCCGGATGGTCCAGGCCGGTGGCGAGTCGCTGATGGCACTGTCCCCCGACGACTTCGGTCGCGGGTTCGAAATCTGATCCTTGTGGCTCTCTCTGATCAGGCGCTCTGATCGGTGTTGCGGCGGGCCTTGCCCGCCGCTTTTTTTATGTCCTGGCGGGTCGATGCTCACCATCGCCAGGCCGAAGCGATGGGGGCGAGGGTGCTGATGCCACCCGAGGACCAGCCCTATGGGGGGCGCTTGTACTGTTGTCGAGATCTCGAGGGGCATCTCTGGAACTTCGGCAGCTATGACCCCTGGCGGGATGCCTGAATCGGGAGACCTGCCATTCTGTTCTGATGCCAGGCACCGGTCGGGCGTCAGGCGATGCTGTCCACCACGCCGCCGTCCACCCGCAGGGCGCCGCCGCTGGTGGCCGAGGCCTGGGGCGAGGCGGCATAGACGACCATGTTGGCGACTTCCTCGACAGTGGCGGCGCGCTGGATGATCGAGCTGGGCCGCTGGGCCATCACGAAGTCCCGCGCGGTGTCTTCCATCGACTTGCCGCTCTCTTTCTGCTGCTCGGCGAGCATCTCCTGAACGCCTTCGGAGAGGGTGGGTCCCGGTAGTATCGCGTTGACCGTGACTCCGGTGCCGGCCAGGCGCTTGGCCAGTCCTCGCGACAGGGACAGGTAGGCGGTCTTGGTCACGCCGTAGTGGATCATGTCGTCGGGGATATTCAGCGCCGACTCCGACGACAGGAAGAGGATACGCCCCCAGCCGCGCTCGACCATGCCGCCCGCATAGGCGCGCGACAGGCGTACGCCGGACATCACGTTGACGTCGAAGAAGCGCTGCCATTCGTCGTCCGGGGTGTCGAAAAAGTCCTGAGGGCCGAAGATGCCGACGTTGTTGACCAGGATATCGACATCGGGCTCGGCGGTGAGCATGGCGTCACAGCCATCGGCACTGCCGAGATCGGCGGCCACGCCGCGGGCATCGGCGTTCGGTACCTGCTGGCGCAGGCGTTCCAGGGCGTCGTTGACGGCGCCCTGTCGGCGCCCGTTCAGCACCACGCTGGCTCCGCTGTCTGCCAGGCCCTTGGCGATGGCGAAGCCGATGCCCCCGGTGGAGCCGGTAACAATGGCAGTCTTGCCGGTCAGGTCGATCTGCATGGAAGCCTCCTTGAGTCACGATCACGTATCATGAGCTTGATAGATAGCACTCTAACAAATAGGCCGGCCGCGTCGCGACAAGCTCGTGACGGCAAGCCCATGACGGCAAGAGAGAAGCGACAAGGTGGGGACAGGTGGCTCGCGGAGCGAATTTGACGATGGCATGCTTGAACCTTCAAGCGATTCAAGGAGGAAGCGCATCATGACTGTCATGCCGTCACGACCTCGCGAGGTCTCCGACGAGATCACCATGGCGCCATTGGATCGCCATCATGCCTCGGCGCTTTTTGACGCCGTCGATGCCAACCGGCCCACGCTGCGCGAGTGGCTGCCCTGGGTGGATGCCACCCGATCGGTCGACGATAGCCGTGCCTTCATCGACTCGGTCATGGAGGAATGGCGGGCCGGTACCGCCATGCATTTCGCCATCCTGTGGCGGGGCAGCCTGGTAGGCGCCTGCGGGTTCAATCGAATCGTGGCGCGTCGGCGCCTGGCGGCACTGGGGTATTGGTTGGCCCATGACGTCACCGGCTGCGGCATCGTCACCGCCTGTGTGCGCGAGTTGCTGGAACTCGGCTTCGGCGAGCTGCGGCTGCATCGCATCGAGCTGCATTGCGGCGAGCACAACGCGAAGAGCCGTGGCGTGGCCGAGCGCCTGGGGTTTACCGAGGAAGGGCGGTTGCGGGAGTGCGAATGGCTCGGCGAGCAACCCGTGACGCACCTGGTATACGGTATGCTGGCGCGCGAAATGTCGCCTGCAGAGGAGATGAGTGACATCGGGCGATGAGAAGGGATCCAGCGTGACCAAGACGTCGCAAGCTTTGGTATGAAAAAAGTTCGGGGGACCCGTGGAGAAAATCCTGATCAGCGCCTGCCTGTTGGGCCAGCCGGTGCGCTACGATGGCCGCGCCAAGACACAGGAGAGTACGATCCTGGCGCGTTGGCGCGAGGAAGGGCGGCTGGTGGCGGTATGCCCGGAGGTGCAGGCCGGGCTCGCCACGCCCCGTGAGCCGGCGGAGATCCAGGCGGGTAACGGCCGCGATGTTCTCGATGGTACCGCCCGCGTCATTGCCCGTGATGGCGAGGATGTCACCCCGGCCTTTCTGCGCGGTGCCGACCTGGCATTGGCGCTCTGCCAGCGCCATGGCATCCGTTATGCCATTCTCACCGAGGCCAGCCCATCCTGTGGCAGCCAGCGTATCTACGATGGCGGCTTCGCCGGTCGCACGATGGCTGGCATGGGCGTGACCTCGGCGCTGCTGGCGCGGCATGGCGTGGACGTCTTCAGCCAGCATGAGCTCGAGCGGGTGGCGGCGTTGTTGTGAGTGGCCCCGTAGGGAGTGGCCCGTGTCGTGAGACAGCGGACTATCCTGTCCTTGTCATGACCCATCATTTCCCGCAACGAGGACGGCTGACATGCCAGAGACGCTCGTTTTCTATACCAATCCCTTGTCGCGCAGCAGTATTGTCCACTGGATGCTCGAGGAGGTTGGTGCTGATTATCGAATGGAAGTGCAGGAGTTCGGCGATGCCATGAAGTCGCCGGCGTATCTGGCCATCAACCCGATGGGCAAGGTGCCGGCGATTCGTCATGGCGATGTGGTGGTCACCGAGGCCGCCGCGATCTGTGCCTATCTCGCCGATGCCTTCCCGGAGGCCGGTCTGGCACCGGCACCTGCCGAACGTGGCGATTACTATCGTTGGCTGTTCTTTGCTGCCGGTCCGCTGGAAGCGGCAGTCTCCCTGAAGGGATGCGGCTTTCAGCCGACACCCGAGCAGGAGAGAATGTTGGGATTCGGCCGCCTCGAGCGCGTGATCGAGACCCTGGAGAGGGCTGTCGATGGCAAGGGTTATATCGCCGGCAATCGCTTTTCCGCGGCCGATGTCTATGTCGGTTCGCACCTGAGCTGGGGCATGCAGTTCGGCACGATCGAGAAGCGGCCGGCGTTCGAGACCTACTGCCGAGGCCTCGAGGCGCGCCCGGCGTCACGCCGGGTCAGGGAGTACGTCGAGCGCGAGATGGCAGCGAGGGGCTGGTCTCCCGATTAACCCGCCTGGTTGTCGACCTGGAAGAGCCCGAAGGTATTGCCCTCGGGGTCGAGGAAGTAGCCCTGCCAGCAGGTACCGGGTATGGCGAAGATCGGCAGGGCGACTTGGCCGCCGAGGCTGGCGATGCGTTCGGCGCTGGCGTGGATATCGTCGACCTCGAAGGAGCAGGTGAAGGCGTTGGTACCGCACTCATCCGGTGGCGTGGCGGCGGGACGTTGCAGCAGGCCGCCTTGCATGCCGCCGGTGTCGATGCGCCAGTAGTCCACCGGTAGTCCTTCGACTCGAGTGAACGTCCAGCCGAAGAGTTCGCCATAGAAGTGGCGGGCGCGGTCAGGCGACTCGGCCTGGATCTCGAAGTAGAGATGGGTGGTCATGCGACCTCCGATATGTCCGGGTGCTGGCAGTTCTGGTCATTTCCACTTGATATTACAGCCCATGGACGGCTTCTGCGTGTCGCTGGGCGCCTGGCCGGCCAGTACGTCATCGGCGGCCTCGCGGAGGTCGTGCCCGGTCACCGGCACATCCTGGCTCGGACGGCTGTCGTCAAACTGGCCTCGATAGGCGAGCCTGTGATGGTGATCGAACAGGAAGAAGTCCGGGGTGCAGGCCGCATCGAAAGCCCGCGCCACGTCCTGGGTCTCGTCGACCAGATAGGGAAAGGTATAGCCGCGTTCTCGGGCTTCCTCCAGCATGCGCTTGGGTCGATCCTCGGGATGGGCCTGGAAATCGTTGCTGTTGATGCCGACCACCGCCAGGCCTCGTGCCTGATACTCGCGGGTGAAGTCGGCGAGCGCATCGGCCAGATGCTTCACGAAGGGACAATGGTTGCACATGAAGATGACCAGCAGCGGCTGGTCGGTATAGTCCTCGCTGCTCACCAGATGGCCTGCGGTGTCGGGCAGGCGGAAGGTGGGCAGGGGGCTTTGTAGATCGATCATTCGGGAGGGCGTCAGGGACATGACAGGCTCCTTCGCGTTGCGGATATCTCTCGAGGATATCAGCCCGGCTGGAGGGTGAAAGGCCCTGGCCTGCGGTACCGCCTGGTCGTGCTACCGGGCACTGTCCTCCGGAGAGGGATACCCTAGGGCGAGGCGTAGCCGCTCGGCATGACTGGCCACCCAGTCGGGGTCGATGGGGCCCCAGTCGTGAATCACGTAATGACCGATATTGTGGCGCTGTCCGGGGGCGGGCTCGAACTCGCAATGGATGTCCAGCTCGGCCAGTGCCGACAGGGTGTCCTGGGCGGTGCGCCTCGGCATGCCCGTGGCGGCGACGATCGCCGGCACGCTGTCGGTACCGGCGGCAATCAGATGGGCCACGTAGAGACGGCGATAGAAGCTTGACTGGGTCTTGTTGAGTGACGTCATGAACTGGGCACGATCAGAGAGTGTTCCGCCATGCTACCGAAACCAGTCTTTCATCGCCTCGGTGATCTGGCGCATTTCCTCCGGGGATGTGATGTAGGCGGGCATGGTGTACAGCCAGCGGCCGAAGGAACGCAGCCAGACACCCTGGCGTCTGGCGAAATCCGCCGCGCCCTCGAGCGAGTCGGCATCGTGGACCTCGATCGCGGCGGTGGCGCCCAGCACGCGCACATCGGCCACGGCCGGATGGGCACCTAACGCCGTGTCGTCCAGCAGTTCCGTGCGCAGTATCTGATTCAGGGCCGCGATGCGCCCCAGGTAGTCGTCTTCCTCGAAGACCGCCAGGCTCTCCAGGGCAACACGGCAGGCCAGGGGGTTGCCCATGAAGGTCGGACCGTGCATGAAGGCATGAAGTTCGCTGTCGCCGATGAAGGCATCGTGCACGCGGTCGGTGGCCAGGGTGGCGGCATGGCCGAGATAGCCACCGGTCAGCCCCTTGGAGAGCACCATGATGTCCGGCGTTACCTCGGCATGCTCGGCGGCGAACATACGCCCCGTGCGGCCGAAGCCGGTGGCGACTTCGTCGAGGATCAGCAGGACATCGAATTCCTCGCAGAGCTTGCGGGCCCCGCGCAGGTAGCCCGGCGAGGTCATGTTGAGACCGCCGGCGGCCTGCAGCAGCGGCTCCATGAGCAGAGCAGCGATCTCGTGGTGATGGGCTTCCAGGACTGCCCGCAGGGCATCGAGATCAGCCTGAACGGCGTCATCCTCGGCATCGAACGAGGCGGTGGGCGCCGGCGCGAAGTGGTGTTGCGGCAGGAAACCGGCGAACAGCGAGTGCATGCCTTCCTCGGGATCGCAGACCGCCATGCAACCGGCGGTGTCGCCGTGATAGGCCTTCATCAGCGACAGCATGCGATGCTTGCCGGGTTGGCCGCGCAGATACTGGTACTGCACGGCCATCTTCATGGCGACCTCCATGCCAACCGAGCCGCTGTCCGAATAGAAGACGTGGTTGAGGCCTTCCGGGGTGATACGTACCAGTTCCCGGGCCAACCGGTCGGCGGGATCGTGGGTCAGGCCGCCGAGCATCACGTGGCAGAGTTCATCGGCCTGCTGCTGGATGGCACGCACCAGGCGTGGATGGCGATAGCCATGAATCATGCACCACCAGGAGCAGGTGGCATCCAGCAGCGACTCGCCGCTGTCCAGGGTGAAACGAGGGCCATCGCCGCCGACGACCCTGGGGGCGGGGGACTGGGTCTTGAGATGGGCATAGGGATGCCAGACGGGGGAAGCGGAAGCGCTCATCGGATCTCCGGGCAGACCATGCGAATGTGCCTCGCACTTTACATGTAAACCGGATTTTTTTTAAGAGTTTACCTTTTGGGGCCTGACAGGAGTCGACCACCGCTCAGCCCGGGATCAGGGCGGAGGTGTCGAACTTGCTGCGCTTGCGGGAGAGCAGGGTGCGGAACTTGCGCATATTGTCGTCGGCATAGAGAACCGTGTCGCAGAAGCGGTCATAGGCATCCATGTCGGGCACCACGACGATCAGCACGAAATCGCACTCGCCGGTGACCTGATAGCACTGCTTGACCTCCGGGGCGGCGATGGCCCGTTGCAGGAAACGCTGATAGAGCGACTTGTGATCCCGCTCCATCGTGACCTCCACCACCATGTGCAGACAGGGCTGCATGGCGTCGGGACTCACCAGGGCGACCTGACGCTCGATGATGCCGGTTTCCCGCAGTCGTTTGACGCGTTTCAGACAGGCCGAGGGTGAAAGGCCTACTTCATCGGCCAGCGCCTGGTTGGTGATGTCGGCGTCGCGCTGCAGGCGGTCGAGAATGCGACAATCGAGATTATCCAGTGACATGATCTTCGGCTACTGAGGGGAGATTCGATAGGATATATGTCGAATTTCTGTTATTGAACAGAAGATTCTGCATCAGGCGGGCTAGGATGATGCCTCACTTGCCGACATGGAGTCCGCCATGAATGTCCGTCGCTGTGCCAGTGCCGCCTGGAAACTCGTGCGCGATGCACTCTTCGTTTATACGACCTTGCTCAAGGTGATGGTACCGGCGCTGTTGATCGTCAAGGGGCTGGAGTGGCTCGGCGCCATTGGCTGGCTCGGCGAGGTGTTGTCTCCGCTGATGGGCTGGCTGGGGCTTCCTGATGCCATGGGCGTGGTCTGGGCGGCGACCCTTCTGACCAATATCTTTACGGGGCTCGTGGTGTTCTTCGAGGTCGCCGGTGACATGTCGCTGAGCGTGGCGCAGGTCACGGTGCTCGGCGCCCTGATGCTGGTGGGACATTCCCTGCCCGTGGAGGGGGCCGTCGCCAAGCGCGCCGGGGTGCCCTGGTGGGTCACGCTGGCGCTGCGCCTGGGGGGAGCACTGGCCCTGGGCGGCATCTTGCATTGGGTCTATGCGACGGGCGGGCTGCTCCAGGAAACTGCCGAGATCGCCTGGCGTCCGGCTCCTGTCCCGGAGGGGCCATTGGCCTGGGGGATGGCGCAACTGCGTACCCTGGCAATGATCTATCTGATCATCCTCGGGCTGATGGTGCTGCTGGCGGTGCTGCGTCACCTGAGGCTCGAGCGGCTGATTCACCTGGCCCTGGCGCCGCTCCTGGGGGTGCTGGGCATCGGTCGGTCGGCGGCCAATACCACCGTGATCGGCTTCACGCTGGGACTGAGTTATGGTGCCGGCCTGTTGATTCGCGATGTCGACGCCGGCGTCATGAATCGACGTGACAGCTTCCTGGCGCTCTGCTTTCTCGGGCTCTGCCATAGCGTCATCGAGGATACCCTGCTGATTCTGGTGCTGGGGGCGGATCTGACCGGAGTGCTCTGGGCCCGGCTGTTCTTTGCCTGCCTGGTCATCTTCGCCATGGCCCGGTGGCCCGACGGATGGCGTCCCGATCGATGGGGGCGGGCGCGGGTCTGAAGAGGCGATCAGGAAGGGGACACCAACAGACAAAGGCACCGTCCGCCTTAGGACGGTGCCTGTGCGATCCGATGCCGGCTGCTCGAATCGAATGCTCCGGCGAGCGGTATAGTATCTCGCCAGCTTTCTCAGGTGGTGGCTTCCCGGGCCGGTGCCAGGGGATCCTCACTTACCGCGATATCGGTCTTGTGCTGCTGTTCCGCACGCAGCTTGAGGCGGGCTTTCGCCATGGCGTCGCTGCCACCGTCGGCCACGATATCGGATGAGACATCCGCCATTGCTGCATGGTGCTGAATGTCCTGGTCTGCTGCCTGGCTGGGCGCGGACAGCGGCTCGTTCAGCTGCATGGTGAGCGCGGATGCCTGGCCGGCCTGGGCGGCGATCGGCAGAGCGGCGATAAGCAGTGCTGAGAACATCGGCTTGAGTTTCATGGTGCGTCTCCTTTGATTCGGTGTGTCTCGAGGGGAAACACTGATAAATGCCTGCGCATGCAAATCGCTGCGTTGCGCGGTGCTAGAAAGCTCACCTAACCTCATGTTATGTATCGCTTTCTGCGCTCCTGACGCCTTGCGCTTCACTATGCTCGGCTATTTATTCAGCATTTCCCGAGAGGCCTCTCCTCTCAATAGTTAGTATGCTAATAGATCTTTCTGGCCGAACAAAAGAGACTTAAAATCCATAAACTATTCGATAAAGTCGAAGTGTTGTCGGGGTGTCACGGAGCCCGCTGCCCGGATGCATAGCAATGCGTACCGTGCTCAGGGCGCGACGCCCGCCTTTTGCGGAGACCGCTACCCCTCACGCTGCATCTTCTCGCGCCGTGCGACTTCCGCCGGTGTGGGCGGGTCCATGGAATAGTCATCGGTTTTCACCGCACCGGCGCGCTCATATCGCGTGATCACGATCCCGTTGGGGGACACCCGATGGTCGGTCAGCTTGAAGGCCGTCGCCTTCGCGCCATCGTCGAACAGAGTCTTGCCGTTCCCGAGCACGATCGGAAAGGTGAACAGATTGATCTCGTCGACGAGATCGTTGGCGAGCAGTGTTCGAATCAGGTCGCTGCTGCCTTGCGTGATCAGCGCCGGTCCGTTTTCCTGCTTCAGCCCGGCGACATCGAGCGCCGCGTCACGGAGGGCCACCGAGCCTTTCCAGTTCAGGTCCAGGCCCTTGCGGGTCGCGACATGCTTGGTGATCGAATTGAAAGTTCTGGCCATGGCGTCGTCGGGACCGCCTTCGGCGTACGGCCAGTGGGCCGCAAAGATCTCGTAGGTCTTTCGTCCGAGCAACAGGTCGAACGGTTGAGCGAACAGCTTGTCGACTTCCTCGCCGAACACCTCGTCCATCAGCGGCATCACCCAACCGCCGTAGTGAAATCCGCCGGTCGGATCTTCCCGGGGCCCGCCGGGGGCCTGCATGACGCCATCCAGTGACACGAAGGCGCCGACAATCACTTTCCGCATGAGCTTATCCTCCAGATTGTCCTTCTTGCATCCAGTCGTCGAACGGGGCACCGCATAATCGACAAGGCCATCGACATGGTCGTGGCAATCAGTATCGGCGATAGCCGTTCTGGGCGATTGGCCGGGCGTGGAGGCGCGGAAGCGGCGGTCGATGTAGATGGCGGTTCTTGCACTGGAAGGGGAGGGAGCCATGCAATAATTTTAGCTACTGGCTAAAATAGATTGCCTGATGTTTGCGTAAAGCTATAATTGAGGCTATGACGACGATCTCATATAGCAAGGACGCCTTGAAGACGTTGAAGCGTATGCCGCGACCGGACGCGCAGCGACTCCAACGCAAGATTGCGGCCTATGCCGATGATCCGGCGACTCAGCGCAACAATGTCAATGCACTGGCGGGTAGCGAGTATATTCGCCTGCGGGTTGGGAGTTGGCGAGTGATCATGGACGATCAGGGCACGGTGCTGTTGGTGCTAAAGATCGGTGCCCGCGGGGACGTCTATCGATGATGAATCACGAGGAAACAGATCATGGGGACACCACAGTTCATCAAGACACCCACCGGCGAGCGCCTGGTGGTGCTGAGCGAGCGGGACTACGCCGAGCTGCTCGAGCAGGCGGAAGACCATCACGATATTGTGGCGGCGAATGAGGCCCGTGCCCGCGTCGACGCCGGCGAAGAGACGTTTCCGTCCAGCGTTGTCGAGGCATTGATCGATGGTGTGGCACCGGTGCGGGTGTTCCGCGAGCATCGAGGACTGCGTGCAGGCGACCTGGCCAAGCGAGCGGGCATCAGTCAGGGCTATCTGTCGGAGCTCGAGGCAGGCAAGAAGACCGGCTCGCTGGGAGTGTTGAAGCGGATCGCCGAAGCGCTGGATGTAGAGTTGAGCGATCTGACGTGAGCCCTGACATGCCGTAGCCCCGTCGGGAGTGGTGAACAGCCCCTCAATAGTTGGACGGTTCATTCAGTCGGCGCCCAAGGCCTGAGTCTTGTACTTTACGGGGCTTCTACCATTGAGCTGCAGCCAGGTATCTGCCCACAGCGATAGGTCGCTGAAAAATGTTGACCAAAAAGCTGACCACACCATGCCCAAAACAGGCATATTCAGGCCCATTTGGCGGCTAGGCTATAAGATAATTTGTTGAAAAATAAGGGTTAGATGGTGCGGATGGGGAGACTTGAACTCCCACGCCCGAAGGCACCAGAACCTAAATCTGGCGTGTCTACCAATTCCACCACATCCGCACGGGTCAGGCAGGCGTCCATATTTTACGGACCGCTTCCTGCAAGTCAATCGATCTCGGGGAGATGCAGGTGCTTGGCGGCGGCCTCGGCGCGGGCGATCGGGCTCTCTCCGTCCAGACGCGGAAGGATGCCGAGGTTCGGGGCCGGAAGCCGGCGCGTCAGGGTATCGAGATTGTTATGGTACAGGGCTGCGTCGCTGGTCTCGTCGAAGGACAGGCCCGGCTCGATCAGGTTGCCCACCCAGCCGGCCAGCTGCAGGCCGTCGGCACGAATCGCCTCGGCACTGAGGATGGCGTGGTTGAGGCAACCGAGCTGGAGGCCCACCACGAGGATCACCGGAAGCTCGAGTCGTCTGGCCAGGCCGGCGAGGTCCTCGTGGTCATTGAGGGGGACGCGCCAGCCGCCGGCGCCTTCCACCAGGGTCAGGTCGCGTCGCCAGGCCAGCGGGGCGGCGGTGGCCGCGACCAGGTCGTCCAGCGTCGGGACGTTACCGGCACGCCGAGCGGCCAGATGGGGGGCAATGGCCGGTGCATAGGCGTAGGGGTTGAGGACATCGTACGGTACCTCGGGCGTGCTCTGCTCGCCGAGGGTCAGGGCATCGATGTTGCGCAGCCCCTGCGAGGTGACGTCGCAGCCCGAGGCCACCGGCTTGAGCCCGAGGGTGGTCCGGCCTCGGCGTCGGGCCAGGGTCAGCAGACCACTGGCCACCAGGGTCTTGCCGGCGTCGGTGTCGGTGCCGGTGACGAAATAGGCTCCCATGTCAGCGCTCCAGCATCAGGGTTAACAGGTGATAGGTGACGGGCAGGCCGGGGGCCTCGCGCAGCGTCTCGTAACGACATCGTGCCCGGGCGAGGTCGGTTCGGGTCAGTCGCCTTCCCGGTCGGGCCACCTGGGCGCCGACGCCCTTGATGGAGGCCATCACAGCGTTCAGGTCGGGGTAGTGGAAGCGCTCCTCGCGTTGCTCCAGGTCGACATGGCGAAAGCCGGCTTGCCGTGCAGCCAGGCGATGCCGGGCGGCGTCGTGGAAGTCGAGCAAGGCGGCGGGGCGCCCGGGGTGTGACCAGGCCTGGCCCACTTCGCGCAAGGTGCCGGGAGCCAGGGTGTTGAGCAGGGCACGTCCCCCCGGCTTCAGCACCCGGCGAATCTCGGCGAGCACAGGGTCGAGATCCGGGCACCACTGGATCGCCAGGTTGGAGACGACGAGATCGAAGCTGGCGTCGGCGTGGGGAAGCATGCCGGCGTCGCCGCAGATCCAGTGGATCGACTCGGTATGGCGTCGACGCGCTTCATCGAGCATGCCTGGGGCCAGGTCGAGGCCTTCGACCCGGCGATGGTCGGGGTAATGTCGGGCCAGTCGGGCGGTCAGCTCGCCCGGGCCACAGCCCAGGTCCAGGAGGCACTCGGCCTTGTCGGGCAGGTGGGCCAGCAGGTGTTCGCTCATGATGTGCTGGGCGGTCGCGCGGCCCGAGTAGTGCGGCGCGGCGCGGGAAAAGGCGTGAGCGACACGGGCACGCCAGTCGGCGGCATCGGCATGATCGGTCGGCTCGGTGGCCATCGCGGCAGTCTTCATGATGTCGGCTCCGGTCGCTCGGGATCGGGCATGTGCGCGGCGGCGATGCTTGCCAGCCGTGTCGCCAGGTGTTGCGGTCGACTGAGCATCGGACAGTGTCCGGCGTTCTCGATGCGCTGATCGGCGCAGGCGAGGACCTCGGGAGCGAGCAAGGGGTCGCGTGTGCCCGCGATGCGGTACACCGGACAGGGCGCGGCACTCAGGCGGTGACGGTTGTCCAGGCGAGCAAGATGTCCGAGGCCGGCGTCGAGGGTGGCGACGGAGGCCGGGGACGCAGTGCCGAGCAGTCGACGCAGGTCGCGGCGCGCGCGACCGGGGTCGGGCTCGCCGCCGAGTTGCCAGCGCAGAAAGTGTTCCCGGGCGGTATCGGGGGAGCGCTGCAGGGCGCGCCGGAAATCGGCCAGGGCCGTGTCGCTCACTCCCCGGGGGTTGACGAAGCGGTCGCCGATGCCAAGCAGTATCAGGGCACGCGGCGGTGGCAGGTGGTCGAGCAGGACGGCGGCCAGCAGGCCGCCGAGCGACCAGCCGCCCCAGACGGCGTCGGCCGGCAGGTCCTCGGCCATGGTAGCGGCCAGCTCGTCCAGCGAAGTGGGATCGGCCAGTGGCGAGCGATCGGCATAGCCGGGCCAGTCCGGTGTCCGGACCTCGAGGTCAGAGGGCCAACAGGGGGCGAGAGGTTGCCAGATCCGGGCATCGCAGCCCCAGCCGCCGAGCAATACCAGGCGTGTCATGAGGCCTCCTCGCGTCGACAGGCGTCCAGCGCGTCGAACAGGGCGTCGAGCGCCGTCGTGTCGTGGGCGGCACTCAGCGTGATCCGCAGGCGTGCCTGACCGCGCGGCACGGTGGGCGCGCGGATGGCGCCGACGCGTAGCCCGGCCCGGGCCAGGCGCTCGGCCCAGCGCATGACGCGTGCGTTGTCACCCAGCACGATGGGCTGGATGGGCGTGCGGGAGTCGGTCAGCGGCAGGCCGAGCCTTGCGGCCTCATGGCGGAAGTCGGCGATACGCTGGTGGAGGCGGCCGCGTCGTTCGGGTTCGGCCTCGAGGATGTCCAGGGCGGCCAGGGTGGCCGCCGCCACGCCGGGAGGCTGGGCCGTGGTGTAGATGTAGGGGCGGGCGAACTGGATCAGGTGGTCGATCAAGGCCGCGTCGCCCGCCACGAAGGCTCCGGCACTGCCCAGGGCCTTGCCCAGGGTGCCGACCAGTATCGGCACCTGGTGGTGGTCGTGGGCGCGTCCCACGCAGCCGTCGCCATGTTCGCCGAGCACGCCGAGGCCATGGGCATCGTCGACCATCAACCAGGCGCCCTGGCGCCGGCAGGTGCTCGCGAGGCCGGCGATGTCGGCGGTGTCGCCATCCATGCTGAAGACACCATCGCTGACGACCAGTGCCGGCGCGTCCTGGGGAGCGCGATCGAGCAGGCGCTCGAGGTCCACGAGATCGCGGTGGTGAAAGCGTCGCGAGGACGCCTCGGCCAGGCGGGCGCCGTCGAGCAGCGAGGCGTGGTTGAGGCGGTCCTGGAACACCCGGGTGTGGCGGTCGCACAGCGCCTGCAGCACGCCGAGATTGGCCATGTAGCCGGTGGAGAACAGCAGGGCGCGAGGGCGTCCGGTCAGGTCGGCCAGGCGTTGTTCGAGTCGCTCGTGGATCGCGTGATGCCCGGAGACCAGGTGCGAGGCTCGCGCGCCGGCTCCGAAGCGTCTCGCACCCTCGGCCTGGGCCTCGATCAGGCGCGGGTCGTCGGCCAGGCCGAGGTAGTCGTTGCCGGCGAAGTCGATGAGACGGGCGGCCTCATCCAGGACGGGGCGCTGCCGCCAGCCCCCGTCCGTGCGCCGCTGTTCCGCGGCACTCGCCAGGCGCTTCGACCAGAGGTCCACACGCGACATCACGATTCAGGCCTGGGCGGCGTCGTAGAAGAGGGCATCATCGCGCTGGCGCTGGATGGCATGGGCCAGTGCGGTTTCGGCACGCTCATCGTCGGTACGGGTGTCGCGTTGCTCCGGGTGCAGGCCGAGCTTGTCGAACAGCGCCCGGTCACGTTCGACCTGGGGGTTGCCCGTCGTCAGCAGGGTGTCGCCATAGAAGATGGAGTTGGCCCCGGCGAGAAAGGCCATGGCCTGGGTCGACTCGTCCATCTGCTCGCGACCGGCGGACAGGCGGACGTGGCTCGTCGGCATGAGGATGCGGGCCACCGCGATGGCGCGGATGAACTCGAGCGGGTCCAGGTCCTCGACGTTTTCCATCGGTGTGCCCGGTACCTTGACCAGCATGTTGATGGGCACCGACTCCGGATGCGGATTCAGGCACGCCAGTTGCTGCAGCAGAGCGGCACGATCCCGGGGAGCCTCGCCCATGCCGAGGATGCCGCCCGAACAGACTTTCATGCCGGCGTCGCGAACGTTGGCCAGAGTATCCAGGCGGTCGGCATAGGAGCGGGTCGTGATGATCTCGCCATAGTATTCCGGCGAGGTATCCAGGTTGTGGTTGTAGTAATCCAGGCCCGCCTCGGCCAGCCTGCTTGCCTGGTCGGTATCGACCATGCCCAGGGTCATGCAGGTCTCCAGGCCCAGGGCCTTGACCCGGCCGACCATCTCCAGCACCACCTCCAGGTCACGTTCCCGGGGGCTGCGCCAGGCGGCCCCCATGCAGAAGCGGCTGGCACCCGCCTCCTTGGCGGCGCGGGCCTGCTCCACCACCTTCTCGATCTCGAGCAGCTTCTCCTTGCCGAGCCCGGTGTTGTAGTGGCCTGACTGGGGACAGTATTTGCAGTCCTCGGGGCAGGCACCGGTCTTGATCGACAGCAGCGTCGAGACCTGCACGGCATTGGGATCGAAATGCGCCCGATGCACCTGCTGAGCGCGGAACAGCAGGTCGTTGAAGGGCAGGGCAAACAGGGCTTCGATCTCTTCCAGACGCCAGTCGTGGCGAAGGTCGTGTCGGGTGTCTAGGGTCAGATCAACCGCGGCATTATCGTGATAGGGGGCTGGCATGGGAGGGCTCGCTTTTGGTCAACTTTTCATATTGGTCACGGTTGACCGATAGGGTAAGGCGTCGCCGGTTCATGTCAACCATTCATGATTTAAAGGTTGACGACTGGCTGAGACGATTACTGCCCGGTCGCTGTGCGTTCTGTCTTGCGGTCTGCGAGTCGACGGCTCCCTGGTGCCAGGCCTGCCACCTTGCGCTGCCATGGAACCTGCCGGCCTGTCCGACATGCGCCGAGCCGCTGCCCGGGAGGCTGCAAGGTCGTCGCTGTGGTCGCTGCATGAAGCGGATGCCGGCCTTCGATACGGCTCGTGTTCCGCTGCGTTACGAAGACGAGTTGCGAAGGGTGATGCAACGCTTCAAGTTCCAGGCCTCGCCGCGGGCCGGCAGTCTGCTGCTTGCGCTGCTGGAGGACGCGCTGCGGGAAGCGCCACGTCCCCAGGCATTGCTGGCGGTGCCGTTGCATCGTCGGCGAGCCCGGCAACGGGGCTTCGATCAGGCGTACTGGCTGGCCGAGCGGCTATCGGCGCGTCTGGATATTCCTCTGGTGGTGGCGCAGCGACATCGCGACACGCCGAGCCAGCGGGGGCTGGATCGTCAACGGCGACGCGGCAATCTGCGCGCCGCCTTCCGGGTCGAGACGCCACTGCCGCCCGAGGTGGCGTTGCTCGACGATGTGATGACCACCGGCGCGACCCTCGACGCCCTGGCCCGTGCCTGTCATCAGGCCGGAGCCGAGCGTGTCGAAGCCTGGGCCGTGGCGCGCACGCCGTTGCCCTGACCGGCTCCGTTCGCTCGATGGTGGGCCGCCTGTCGGGTCGCGCCAGTGCATGACGCCGACTCGAGGCCCGGCGCTCTGTTAGCATGCCTGACAGTCGATTGAATCAGGAGCGCCGAATGGAAACCTCGATCCATCCCTTTGCCCGCCTCGAGCCCTCCAGGGTGGTGGCGGCAGTGGAGTCCCTGGGGTTCTGGCTGCCCGGCGAACCCTTTGCCCTGAACAGCTACGAGAACCGGGTCTATCTGGTGCATGACGACGAGCGCCGGCGCTGGGTGGTGAAGTTCTATCGACCGGGACGCTGGCGCGATGCCCAGATTCAGGAAGAGCACGACTTCCTGGCCGAGCTGTCGGCAGCGAATGTGTCGGTCGCCGCCCCCTGGCGCGATGAGAATGGTGTCAGCCTGCATAACGCCGAGGGATTTCGCTTCGCGCTCTACCCGCAACTTCCGGGACAGGCGCCCGAGCTGGAAAATCCGGCCCATCTGTTCGCCCTGGGAGAGGTCATCGGCGCCATGCATGCCGTGGGGGAAACCCGTCGGTTCGCTCACCGTCGCACCTTGAATCTGGGCGACATGGTGACGGAGGCGTGCGATGGCGTGTTGGCCAGCCCCTGGCTCGACCGGCGCCAACGCCGGGCCTACACCGGGGTGACCGATGCCCTGCGCAGCGCCCTGGTGGACCGCGGCTGGGCGCCGGAGCGCAGCATCCGCGTGCATGGCGATTGTCATCTCGGCAATATGCTGGGACGCGATGAGGCCTTCGGCCTGGTGGATTTCGACGACTGTCTGATGGCGCCGGCGGTGCAGGATATCTGGATGCTGCTGACCGGACAGGAAGAAGGGGAGTGGCAGATGCAGCTCTCCGAGGTGATCGAAGGCTACGAACAGCACCGTGACTTCGAGCGAGGTGAACTGGCCCTGATCGAGCCGCTACGGGCCTTTCGCCTGATACGACACAGTGCCTGGCTGGTGGCGCGGTGGGAGGATCCCGCCTTTCCGGTGGCCTTCCCCTGGCTGGCCGACGCCGGTTACTGGGATGACCATATCCGCCAGCTCGAGCAACAACGACGGGTGCTGGAGGCCGCGACACCCGGACGAGCGTGAAGCGTGCCGACGGCCATCTAAGCCATCGGGGTGGATCAGATCACGGCGCGGGACTGCGTTGGCGCATGGCATGCGCTAGAATCGTCCTCCTTTGACCCCGGGAAGATGACCACGGGGTGACACTTCGATGTCAAGGCGTGGTGGCCGCGCCGACGCACCGCAATAACGACACTGCATGGGGCCTGAGGATGACCGAACAACTCGCCGACCACTACCGCCAGATCATACAGGAACTCGGAGAGGATCCTGACCGGGAGGGCCTGCGCGATACGCCCAAGCGTGCCGCCAAGGCCATGCAATTCCTGAATCGCGGTTATTTCCAGTCCCTGGAAGAGATCGTCAACGGCGCCGTTTTCGAGTCGGATACCGATGAGATGGTGCTGATCAAGGACATCGAGCTGTATTCGATCTGCGAGCACCACCTGCTGCCGTTCACCGGCAAGTGTCACATCGCCTACATGCCCCGTGGCAAGGTGCTGGGGCTCTCCAAGTTTGCGCGCATCGTCGACATGTACGCGCGGCGCATGCAGATCCAGGAGAACCTGACTCGCCAGATCGCCGAAGCGGTCCAGCAGGTCACCGATGCTCGCGGTGTGGCAGTGGTGATCGAGGCGCGCCACCTGTGCATGATGATGCGGGGAGTCGAGAAGCAGAACTCGAGCATGACGTCCTCGGTGATGCTGGGTGCCTTCCGGGAGTCGCAAAGCACGCGACAGGAATTCCTGACCCTGGTTCAAGGTAGGTAGGAGACACTATGGCAATGCTCGCCCTGGATGATCAGCATCTCGACCATGAGCTGGCCACCATACGCATCAAGAATCTGCGGCTGCGGACCTACATCGGCATCAAGGAAGACGAGATCCGCAATCGCCAGGATGTGGTGGTCAATGCGGTGATTCGCTATCGCGCCGACAAGGCGCTGGCGTTCAATCATATCGAGCAGGCACTGAATTATCGCACCATCACCAAGCAGGTCATCGCCCATGTGGAGGACAACCGCTTTCAATTGCTGGAGCGCATGACACGGGAAGTGCTCGATCTGATCATGAGCTTCGAGCAGGTGCTCACCGCCCAGGTGGAGATCGACAAGCCCCATGCCTTGCGCTTCGCCGACTCCGTATCGATCACCCTGTCGGACTCCCGGGAGCCGAAGCGAGGCAACTGAGCCATGGCGGCGTCGTGGCGATGTCGAATGGTTGGCGTGCCAGCCCCCATGCGCTTAGCATGGAGATCAATTCTCACCAAGCGCCTTGACGCCAGGAGTCGACCATGGAAGCCCTGAAGGAGAACCTGAAGGAAACCCAGTTGTACTGCCCCTTCGCTTATATCGATGGGAGCTGGGTTGCCGCCGATAGTGGTGAGCAGATCGAGGTGGTCAATCCGGCCACCGGCGATGCCGTGGGCAGTGTACCTCGCCTGGGACGGGCGGAAACCGAGCGGGCCATCGCTGCCGCCGAGGCCGCCTTCCCGGCCTGGAAGGCCTTGACCGCCCTGGAGCGCGCCGATGCGCTGATGAAGTGGCATGACCTGATGCTCGAGCACCAGACCGATCTGGCCACCATCATGACCCATGAGCAGGGCAAGCCCCTCAAGGAAGCTTCGGGCGAGATCGCCTATGCGGCAAGTTTCCTGCGCTGGTTCGCGGAACAGGCTCGCCGCATCAATGGCGAGACGGTGCCGGCTTCTTCGGCGAACCAGCGCATCGTGGTCACCCAGCAGCCGGTGGGGGTGGTGGGCGCCATCACCCCCTGGAACTTCCCGGCCGCGATGATCACCCGCAAGGCCGGTGCGGCACTGGCGGCGGGCTGTACCTTCGTGGTCAAGCCGGCCAGCCAGACGCCGTTCTCGGCCACCGCCCTGGCCATGCTTGCCGAGCGGGCCGGGATTCCACGCGGCGTGTTCAATGTGGTGCCCGGTCGTGCCTCGGAAATCGCCGATGCCCTGACCGAGTCGTCGGTAGTGCGCAAGATCACCTTCACCGGGTCCACCGAGGTGGGGCGTCAATTGATGTCCCAGGCCTCGCGTCACGTGCAGAAGATTTCCCTGGAGCTCGGCGGCAATGCGCCCTTCATCGTCTTCGAGGATGCCGACCTGGATGCGGCCGTGGAAGGCGCCATGGCGGCCAAGTTCCGCAACGCTGGCCAGACCTGCGTGTGCACCAACCGTTTCCTGGTGCAATCGAGCGTGGTCAATGCCTTCTGCGAGAAGCTGGCGGTGGCGATGAACAGCGAACTCAAGGTCGGCGATGGCTCCCAGGAAGGCGTCAATATCGGCCCACTGATTGACGAGAAGGCCGTGGAGAAGGTTTCCGAGCACGTGCAGGATGCCGTCGAGCATGGCGCCGAATTGCTGCTGGGCGGCCATCCCCATCCGCTGGGCGGCAATTTCTTTACGCCGACGCTGATCACCGAGGCCAATGATGGCATGAAGGTGGCCAGCGAGGAGACCTTCGGGCCACTGGCCGCGGTCTTCCCCTTCGATGACGAAGAAGACGCCGTGCGCATGGCCAATGACACCGAATACGGCCTGGCCTCCTACTTCTACTCCCGCGACCTGGGGCGCGTCTGGCGCGTCGCCGATGCCCTGGAATACGGCATGGTCGGCATCAACACCGGCCTGATCTCCAACGCCGCGGCACCCTTCGGCGGCGTCAAGGCCTCCGGGCTCGGTCGCGAGGGCGGTCACCAGGGCATCGAGGAATTCCTCGAGACCAAGTACCTGTGTATCGATCTCGGGGATTAAGCTGGAAGCTTGAAGAACGGCGCTACGCGCCTGGAAGAAAGAAGAAAACCCTCCCCGCCATGGCGGTGGAGGGTTTGTTTTTTTCGAGTAGAGGCTCGCTATGCTGCTTTCGAGCTTCGAGCTTCGAGCTTCGAGCTTCGAGCTTCGAGCTTCGAGCTTCGAGCTTCGAGCTTCGAGCTTCGAGCTCCTGTTTGCTCGCGGCTCGTATCTCGCCACTCGTGTCTTGCCGCAGGCGTCAATGGCGGAAGTGTCGCATCCCGGTGAACACCATGGCGATGCCGGCCTCGTTGGCGGCGTCGATGACTTCCTGGTCGCGCATGGAGCCGCCGGGCTGGATGACGGCGGTGATGCCGGACGCGGCGGCGGCGTCGATGCCGTCGCGGAAGGGGAAGAAGGCGTCGCTGGCCATGACCGAGCCGGGGACTGACAGGCCTTCATCGGCGGCCTTGATGCCGGCGATCTTGGCCGAGTAGACGCGGCTCATCTGACCGGCGCCGACACCGATGGTCTGGCCGCCCTTGGCGTAGACGATGGCGTTGGACTTGACGAACTTGCCGACCTTCCAGGCGAAGGTCAGATCGCGCATTTCCTGCTCCGTCGGCACACGCTCCGAGACCACGCTGATATCGTCCCGATCGACCATGCCCAGATCGCGATCCTGGACCAGCAGGCCGCCGGTGACGCGCTTGAGGTCGTGGCCTTGTTCGCGTTCGCCCGGCCAGTGCTCGGCGACGTCGAGCAGACGGACGTTCTTCTTCTCGGCGACGATCTCGCAGGCCGCCTCGTCCACGCCGGGGGCGATGATCACCTCGACGAACTGGCGGTCGATGATCGCCCGGGCGGTTTCGGCGTCGAGGGGGACGTTGAAGGCAATGATGCCGCCGAAGGCGCTGGTCGGATCGGTGGCGAAGGCCTTGTCATAGGCCGACAGGGCGCTCTCGCCGACGGCCACGCCGCAAGGGTTGGCGTGCTTGACGATCACGCAGGCGGTCTCGCCGAAGCCCTTGACGCACTCGAAGGCGGCATCGGTATCGGCGACGTTGTTGAAGGACAGAGGCTTGCCCTGCAGGGTGCGGGCCGTGGCCACGCCGGGTTCCCGGCTGGTGGGGTCCACATAGAAGGCGGCGGCCTGGTGCGGGTTCTCGCCGTAACGCATGGACTGCTTCTTGTGGAACTGCAGGTTGTAGGTGCGCGGAAAGCCTTCTTCGCCGCCCTCGGCGCGAGCCCCAAGGTAATTGGCGATGGCCGCATCGTAGCCGGCGGTGTGCTCGAAGGCCTTCACGGCGAGGTCGAAACGGGTCGCCTGATCGATGCCGCCCTGGTCGAGTTCATCGAGGACTCGGCCGTAATCGTCGGCATTGACCACGATGGTGGTATGGGCATGATTCTTGGCACAAGCCCGCACCATGGTCGGTCCGCCGATGTCGATGTTCTCGATGGCGTCCTCGAGAGTGCAGTCGGGGCGCGCCACGGTTTCGGTGAACGGGTAGAGGTTGACCACCACCATGTCGATGGCCGCGATGTCGTGCTCGGCCATGACGGCGTCGTCCTGGCCGCGCCGGCCGAGGATGCCGCCGTGGATCTTGGGATGCAGCGTCTTGACGCGACCGTCCATGATCTCGGGGAAGCCGGTGTGCTCGGAGACCTCGGTGACGGGAACGCCATTGTCGCGCAGCAGGCGATAGGTACCGCCCGTGGAGAGCAGCTCGACGTCTCGATCGCGCAGGCCGCGTGCGAAATCGACGATGCCGGTCTTGTCGGACACGCTGATCAGGGCTCGACGGACCGATGCGACGGAAGAAGTGGATTGGGCCATGAAAATCACTCAGTTGCGGGCGTAGTGACGGGAAAAGCGCGACGAGGGCGCCCGGGGCGCCCTCGTGTTCAGATCAATCCATAGTGCTTGAGTTTCTTGCGCAGGGTACCCCGATTGAGCCCCAGCATCTCGGCGGCGCGGGTCTGGTTGCCCTGAGCGTGCTCCAGCACCGAGGCGAGCAGGGGAGCCTCGACTTCGGCGATCACCATGGCGTGCAGGTCGGTCACCTCGCAGCCATCCAGGTGGTCGAAGTAGCGACGCATGGCGGCGTCCACGGCATCACGCAGGAGCATATCGTCGCCGGGGGCGGGGGCGCCGTCATCGGCGGTGTCGCGAGAGGCCCGGGGTTCGATCTCGGGCAGCGCGGAAGACTGGGTAAAGGCTTGGCTGCTGGTCATGCGGCACAGGTTCCATCCGATGTCATGCCCCGGACGACCTCTGACATCGCGTCGGCGGGACCATGACGAAACAGTTCGTCGATGAAGCGGCACTGGTCGTTGGCGTTGTCCAGGCCGTTGAAGGTGGCACGAAGGCGCTTGCGTGCGGTGTCGTCGAAGCGGGCATCGCCGGCGAGGTACCAGCCGATGTGCTTGCGCGCGATGCGCACGCCCATGTGTTCACCGTAAAAGTCATGCAGGGCCGACAGGTGGCCGCGCAACACCGCGACGCGCTCGGCATCGTCGGGGGGCGCCATTCGTCGGCCATGGCGCAGGTAGTGATCGATCTCGCGAAAGATCCAGGGATTCCCCTGGGCGCCGCGCCCGATCATCACCGCATCCGCCCCAGTATAGTCGAGGACGTGGCGAGCCTTCTCGGGAGAATCGATATCGCCGTTGGCGAACACCGGAATGCCCACGGTCGACTTGATGGCGGCGATGGTGTCGTACTCCGCTTCGCCACTGTAGCGCTGCTGGCGATGGCGGCCGTGCACGGCGAGCGCCCGGATGCCCGCCGATTCGGCCAGACGGGCCACGCGCACCCCATTGTTGCTGTCGGCGCACCAGCCGGTGCGGATCTTCAGCGTGACCGGTATGTCCACGGCGCCGACCACGGCCTCGAGGATCTCGGCGACCAGCGCTTCGTCGCGCAGCAGGGCCGAGCCGGCCGCCTTGTTGCAGACTTTCTTGGCCGGGCAGCCCATGTTGATGTCGATGATCTCGGCGCCCATTTCGGCGTTGAGCCGAGCGGCCTCGGCGAGCATGGCGGCGTCACCGCCGGCGATCTGCACGGCTCGGGGGCCGGGTTCCCCGCGATGGTCCAAGCGCAGCCGCGACTTGCGGGTATGCCACAGGCCGGGATCCGAGGTCACCATCTCGCCCACCACCAGGCCTGCGCCCAGGCGACGAGCGAGCGCCCGGAAGGGGCGATCGGTCACGCCGACCATGGGGGCCAGAATGGCCCGGTTGGGCAAGGTGTGGCGACCAATGCGTGGTAGTGGGCTGGAATCGGACATGCTCTCGATCAGCTGCTGAAAAGGGGGACACATCATACGCCCCCCGCCATTCTGGGTGAAGGCCACTCAGGTCGAACGTCGTCCGGTGAGACGCACCCAGCCTTCGCGTACCTCCGGTTCATCCATCACCAGGCCGCGCGCGCTATAGGTCGCGAGTACCTCATCGGCCTGGGTTTCCAGGATCCCGGACAGGGCGAGCCGACCACCGGGGGCGACGCGCTCGGCAATCTCGTCGGCGAGTTCCACCAAGGGGCCGGCCAGGATATTGGCGACCACCAGCGGGAATCTCGCCTCGGCTTCGAGCGACTCGGGGTATTCGAGGCGCAATGCCGGCTCCTCGATGCCATTGCGTTCGGCATTGTCACGGCTGGCGGTAAGGGCCTGGGGATCGATGTCGGTGCCCGTGGCGTGGCGAGCGCCGAGCTTCAGGGCGGCGATGGCCAGGATGCCGGAACCGCAGCCCACGTCGAGCACGTCTCGATCGGCCAATGCACCGTCCACGGAGAGGGCATCCAGCCAGGCGAGACATAGTGCGGTGGTGGGATGAGTGCCGGTGCCGAAGGCCAGCCCCGGGTCCAGCAGCAGGTTGACCGCTTTCGGGTCCGGCGCCTGGTGCCAGCTCGGCACGATCCACAGACGCTCGCCCATGCGCAGGGGCTCGAAGTCGGCCATCCATTCCCGCTCCCAGTCGCGGTCGGCGAGCAGTTCGTGTTCGATCTCGGGGCACGGCTCGCCCGGCATGGCCTCGGCCCAGGCGGCGGCCAGGCGCTCGAGCATGGCCGAGAGCCCTTCGAGGTCGTCATAGAGGCCGGTGAGTACCGTCTCGTTCCAGAGGGGCGTGGTGCCGCGCTCGGGCTCGAAGAGCGGATCGTCCTGGGCATCCTGCAGGGTGATGGCGGTGGCGCCTTCGTCCAGCAGCAGTTCCTCGAGCAATTCGGCGTGTTCCGGCGCGATGCGGGCCTTGAGTTGCAGCCAGGGCATGGGGACTCCCGGGTGATTGGCGCGGTGGTTGGAACGACGACGGGGCGGCGTTCGCCGCCCCGTCGGGGGAGGGAGCATCGGCCGGTGTCAAAGGCCGAGCTTCTTCTCCAGGTAGTGGATATTGACGCCGCCCTGCTGGAAGTAGCCGTCGCGGACCAGATCCTTGTGCAGGTCGATGTTGGTCTTGATGCCTTCGACCAGCAACTCGTCCAGGGCGTTGCGCATGCGGATCAGTGCCGTTTCGCGGTCGTCGCCCCAGGTGATCAGCTTGCCGATCAGCGAGTCGTAGTGGGGTGGCACCGAGTAACCGGTGTAGACGTGGGAGTCCATGCGCACCCCGAGGCCGCCGGGCGGGTGATAGAGCGTGACCCGGCCCGGGGAAGGCATGAAGGTCCTGGGATCCTCGGCGTTGATACGACACTCGAAGGCATGGCCGGACAGCTTGACGTCTTCCTGACGGATCGACAGGGGAAGTCCGGAGGCGATACGCAACTGTTCGCGGACGATGTCGACGCCGGTCACCATCTCGGTTACCGGATGCTCGACCTGTACCCGGGTGTTCATTTCGATGAAGAAGAACTCGCCGTTCTCGTAGAGGAACTCGAACGTGCCGGCCCCGCGGTAGCCGATCTTGAGGCAGGCGTCCCGGCAGGCCTCGAAGACCTGCTGTCGGGCCTGCTGGTCCAGGCCGGGGGCGGGGGCTTCCTCGAGCACCTTCTGGTGACGACGCTGCAGGGAGCAGTCCCGGTCGTAGAGGTGGATGGCGTTGCCCTGGCCGTCGGCCAGCACCTGCACCTCGACGTGGCGAGGGTTCTCGAGGAACTTCTCCATGTAGACGGTGCCGTCGCCGAAGGAGGAGTGCGCCTCGGTGCGGGTCACGTTGACCGCGGAGAGCAGGTGGCCTTCGGTGTGCACCACGCGCATGCCACGCCCGCCACCGCCAGCGGCGGCCTTGATGATTACCGGGTAGCCGATACGCCGCGCGGTGGCGAGTATCTCGCCCTCGTCGTCACCGAGCGGGCCGTTGGAGCCGGGCACCGTGGGGACGCCGGCTTCCTTCATGGCGCTGATGGCGCTGACCTTGTCGCCCATCAGGCGGATGGTCTCGGCGGTCGGGCCGATGAAGGTGAAGCCGGAGCGCTCGACCTGCTCGGCGAAGTCGGCGTTCTCGGAGAGAAAGCCGTAGCCGGGATGGATGGCGCTGGTGTCGGTGACCTCGGCGGCACTGATCAGCGCCGGGATGTTGAGGTAGGACTGGGCCGAGGGGGCGGGGCCGATGCAGACGGCCTCGTCGGCCAGGCGTACGTGCATCAGCTCGCGGTCGGCCTTGGAGTGGACCGCGACTGTCCGAATGCCCAGTTCCTTGCAGGCGCGCAGGATGCGCAGGGCGATCTCGCCGCGATTGGCGATGAGAACCTTGTCCAGCATGATGGAATCCGCCAGTGTTGTGGGAAGATCAGGAAATGACGACCATCGGTTGCTCGAACTCGACCGGCTCGCCGTCCTCGACCAGAATCGCTTCGACCACGCCGTCACGGTCGGCTTCGATCTGGTTCATCATCTTCATCGCTTCGACTATGCACACGGTTTCGCCTTTCTTGACGCTCTGGCCGAGTTCGACGAAGACCTTGGCGCCCGGTGCCGGTGCCCGGTAGAAGGTGCCGACCATGGGAGAGAGGATCGCCTGGCCCTGGTAGCCGGGACCTTCATCGGCCTCGGCGGCGGGTTCCGCAGGTGTCGCGGCCGGTTGCGGTGCCGGTGCGGCGGCCGGTTGCGGCCAGGCGGGAGCGGCTGGCTGGGGCTGTTCCGTCCCGTTGGGGTGACGGCTGATGCGAACCGACTCTTCGCCTTCCTGGATCTCGATCTCGCTGATGTTCGACTCTTCCAATAGCTCGATCAGCTTCTTGACCTTACGGATATCCATGACGTTGTCTCGATCGGTGGGTTCTGGGGCCGCCCGGCGCTGTCAACCCGGGCGATTTCTTAATAGATCGCGGCAAATTGGCGTGCTTTGCCGTCTCTAGGCGCCGTGATGGCTGATGTCAGCGGAGTTTGCCGAAAATCAACGTGGATGTCCAGCCAGCAACGAACGCTGTTCGTTTAGCGTGTTCACGCGGCCTGATGCGGCCTGATCCCGCCGCAACCAGGCGGCCACTTCGCTCAGGTGCGAGGCCAGGTCGGGGGCGTCGACCTCGCCTTGTATTCGCGCCTCGCGCAATTCGCGGCTGCCGTCGAAGAATAGCAGGCTCGGCGGGCCGAACAGGCGAAAATGATCGAGCAGCTCGCGACTGGTCTCGCCACTTTCGGTGACATCCACATCGATGCGCCGGAAATCGTCGAGGGCGGCCACCACGGCGGGAGCGGGAAAGACCTCTCGTTCCATGACCGTGCAGGAGATGCACCACTCGGCGGTGACATTGACCATGGCGGGTGTGTCGGTGGCGGCCAGCGCCGTCTGCAGTTCGTCGAGGCTCTCGACCACGGTGATGTCTTGATGGGCGTCCTGCTCGGGTGACGATGCGGGAAGGGCCGTCGTGGTTGCCGGGGCGAGGGGGCGCAGCGGATCCTGGGCGCCCCGAGAAGCGCCGATGATCAGGGTGATGCCCCAGGTCAGCAGCAGCAGGCCGGCGGCCTGGCGAACCCGCGGCCAGCCCTGAGCCTGGTCGACGTTCAGGGCGCCCAGTGCCAGTGCCGTGCCGATGGTCAGGGCGGCCCACAGCAACAGGACGATAGCGCCCGGCAGCAGGCGCTCGACCAGCCAGATCGCCACCCCCAGCAACAGAATGCCGAAGGCACTCTTGATGCCGTTCATCCAGGGGCCGGTGCGTGGCAACAGGGTGGTGCCGAAGGTGCCGACCAGCAGCAGGGGGATCCCCATGCCGAGGGCAAGGGCGAGCAGGGCGGCGCCGCCGATCAGGGCATCGCCGGTGGAAGAGATGAAGACCAGGGCTCCGGCCAGGGGCGCAGAGACGCAGGGTGAGACCACCAGTACCGACAATGCCCCGGCCAGCGCGAGGCCCGGGGGGCCGCTGTGTCGGGCCTTGTCTTGCCAGGCATCGAGATGCCGCGTCAGTCGTGGGGAGAGGCGCAGGTCGAAGGTGCCGAACATGGCCAGCGCGAAGAGAACGAAGAGGATGGCAAAAACGATCAGTACCGGCGCGGACTGCAGCCTGGCCTGCAGGTTCAGGCCGGCACCGAACAGGCCCATGAGCACGCCCACCGCGGCATAGGTGGCGGCCATGCCGGCCACGTAGCTGGCCGAGAGGGCGAAGGCACGGGGACGGCCGGGATTCTGGCCGACGATGATCGACGACAGGATCGGCACCATCGGCAGCACGCAGGGGGTGAAGGTCAGTCCCAGGCCAGCGAGCAGGAAGAGTCCCAGAACCAGAGGCAGGCTGGCATCGCGTATCAGGGCGCTGAAGTGGCCATCCTCGCTGCGGGGGGCCTCCTTTGCCGTTGCCTCGTCTGCCTCGGGGGTGGTCGCTCGAGAGGCTGTCCCGCCGTTCTCTGATGGCGACTGCCAATCGACGAAGGCGGCCGGCGCCTGGCTCTCCGGCGCCTGGAGCTCGATGGTCTCGGGCGGATAGCAGAGACCGGCGTCGGCGCATCCCTGGAAGGTCAGCGTCAGGTCCAGAGGGCCCTGGTGAGGCGTGTCGAGAGGGGCTTCGAGGACCACGCGATCATAGTAGACGTTGACCTCGCCGAGGAATTCATCGGTCTTGGGTTCGCCCGGAGGGAGCTCGAGCGTGCCCAGGGTGGCGTCTGCGTTTCGGGTGGCCACATCGAACCGATGTCGGTACAGATAGTAGCCCTCGGCGTTTTCGAAGCCGATCTTCAAGGTATCGCCGTCATGCCAGACACTGGGCTGGAAGGCTTCCATGACCGGCAGGAAGTCCGATTCGTCGCCCGAGGAAAACCAGCCGGCCTGGGCCGTCAATGGCAGTAGCAGCAGGATGAAACAGGCGAAACGGCGAAGCTGTGACACGGGGGGTCCTTTCTCCGAGACGTGGGTAGCGCGGTTGAGACTCGCGTGATGGCTTGGGGTTCCGAGATTGTGCCGCTATGCTCAAACGCAGTCGACCAGCATGGCGTCATGACCATGGTCGTTCATCTCCGTAATCTTACGACAGGGAAACACGCAAATGGGATTGACGAGAAAGGGCGCGATTCGCCGACGCAGCAAGGTCGAGGTGCTTGAGCGGCCGCAGTATGGCTGGATCTGGAAGCCATTGCTGGTGCTGCTGGTCCTGTATCTGGTGGCGACGTTGGCATTGGGCGTGTGGTGGAGCCGGACACCGGCGAACTTCGATGTGGAACAGGCCGTCGCCGAGCAACGCGGAGGCGGTACGGCCGCACGCGGTGCGGTGACCGTCGCCGGTCTGCGGACCACCCTGGCGACCCTGCTCGACAAGCCCGGTGGCTATCTGCGCAACGACATCGCGCCGCCGGGCCTGTGGCTCGACAATATGCCGGCCTGGGAATATGGCGTATTGCGTCAGGCTCGCGGCCTGGTGGCGGCGATGCCGGCCATGGCGAAAGGCTCGACTGAAGCGCTCGAGTCGACGGCGGTCAGCCTGCGCGGTGATGGTCGTGACTGGTTCTATCCTTCCACGGAACATCATGTTCGTCAGGCCCTCGACGAGCTGGACGACTACCTGGTGCGGCTAGGGGAGCCCGGGGACGTCGGCTTCGGTGACGGCGGGCAGGGCCTGGCCCCCTGGTTGTCGGGGGTCGCCGAGGCGCTCGACGATCTCGGCGGGCGCCTCTCCGCCAGTGTCGGCGACAAGGAGCGACTCGCCGAACTGGGAGTGCCGGTGGCCTCGCTGCCCGAGTCGACCCCCTGGTATCGGGTCGACAATGTCTTCTTCGAGGCCCGGGGGCAGGCCTGGGCGCTGCGCCATCTGCTGGCGGCGGTGCGTCGCGATCAGGCGGATGTGCTGGAGGCCGCCGGGCTTTCCGAGCGTTGGAATGCCCTTGCCGTGGCCCTGGAGCGTAGTCAGCGTCGCCTCTGGAGTCCGGTGGTGCTCAATGGTTCGGGGTTCGGCATCTTCGCCAACCATTCCCTGGTGATGGCCAGCCATGTGTTGAAGGCCAGGGATCTGGTGCGTGATTTGGCCGAGGGGCTGCCTGCCCCGGATGAGGGCATGGAAGAAGATGAGGCACCCGCCGAGAAATCAGGCGCCGAAGCCGACACGGGCGTACCCGAGTCCCGGGGTTCGTCTTCCCGGAGTGGCGGAATGGAAGAGGGCGACGCCACTCGGTCGAGTGAAGGCTGAAAGAGAAAAGGGAGACTCGACGACGAAGGGCCGCCCGGTGGGCGGCCCTTTCAGTGCACAGGATAGGCAGATCAGGCCTTGTCGTAGGCGGCCACGGACTTCTCGATGGCCTTGCGGGCGGCGTCGACGCCTTCCCAGGATTCCACCTTCACCCACTTGCCTTTCTCGAGATCCTTGTAGTTCTCGAAGAAGTGGGCGATCTGCTGGCGCAGCAGCTCAGGCAGGTCGGTGACCTCCTGGATGTCATCGTAGAGGCTGGACAGCTTGGGATGCGGTACGCACACCAGCTTGGCGTCCTCGCCGGCCTCGTCGGTCATGTTGAGAATGCCGACCGGGCGGGCACGAATCACGCTGCCGGGAGTGACCGGGTAGGGCGTCACCACGAGGGCGTCGAGGGGATCGCCGTCATCGGCCAGGGTGTGGGGGATGAAACCGTAGTTGGCCGGGTAGAACATCGGCGTGGCCATGAAGCGATCGACCAGCAGCGCGCCCATGTCCTTGTCGATCTCGTACTTGACCGGTGCATGGTTGGCGGGGATTTCGATCGCCACGTAGACGTCGTTGGGCAGGTCCTTGCCGGCGGGGATGTTATCGAAGTTCATGAGGGCGTCCTTCTCTGGCGAGTGTCCGGGTCGATTGGAGCAAATGCGGCGAATTATACGAAGCCGTCGGGGGGATTACCAATCCCCCTCGGGTCGTGTCGAGGCAGTCACGGCCTCGATGGACGAGCCAGCGTTGCGGACGACGTGTATGATGGCCCCCTGTTGAGCCGCCGGTGCGTCCGGCGAGTCGCCGCGAGCCCGAGGAGAATATCTTGGCATCCGCGCAACTGTCTCTGAGTTACGGTCAGGCCTTCGTGGCGCCGGAACGGCGTCGACATCGCAGTTCGATGTCGGTCCTCATGCCCGAGGCACTGCAATTGTCGACCAAGGGCGCCTGCGCCCTGATCAGCGACTCCACCACCCGCAACACCCTGGCCAAGCAAGCCGGTGACATCAGTGTGCGTGGCTTTCTGGCCGATTACTTCTCGACACCCGGTCACTGGGACGTGAAGACGTCGGCCAATCGAGTGCTGCGCTCGCTCAATGGCTGGTGCTTCGGTCAGAGTCGCCAGGTGAGCGATGGCAGCTATGTGAGCTCGCTGTCCGCCATGATCTATCGCGGGCGCGAGGCGCATCTCTTCCACATGGGCGATACCCTGGTGTTTCGTCTGCGTGGCGCCGAATTCGAGCAACTCTCGCGTGATCACGTCACCGATCTCGGAGGGTATCGCTATCCGTCCCGGGCGCTGGGCATGGATGCCAGCATCGATATCGATTACGTGCGTCTGCCCCTCAAGCAGGGAGATATCTTCCTGTTCACCACCCAGGCGGTGCAGGGGACCTTGATGCCGTCCGATTACGTTGGCCTGATCCGCCAGGATGCCAGCGACCTGGATGCCGCCTGCGAGCGACTGGCCCAGACCGCCCGGGCGCGTGCCCAGGAGCGCGGCTACGGTGGCGACCAGTTCTGCTTCCAACTGGTGCGCATCGATGAGTTGCCCGATGAAGAAGACGACCGGCCCGGCAAGGTCTACGGCGACCTGCCGATCCCCCCGGAGCTGTCGGTGGGGGAGCGACTGGATGGCCTGGAAGTGCTGTCGGTGCTGTCGCGGACGGCACAGTCACGTGTCTATCGCGTGCGTGATCTGCGCAGCGATCGGGAAATGGTGATGAAGGCGCCGAGTCCCGAACTGTCCACTCGCAATGCTTACCTGGAGCATTTCCTGCTGCAGCAGTGGGTGGTGGAGCGGGTGCATTCGCCCTTCGTGGTCAAGGTCATGGAGCCCTCGCGGCCACGCCGTTTCCTCTATTACCTGATGGCCTATGTCGAAGGCGAGACGCTCACCGCCTGGGCGCGTCGCCATCCCCAGGCGAGCCTGGCGCAGCGTCTCGATATTGCCATCCAGATGGGCAAGGCCCTGCAGGCGCTGCATCACCGCGACCTGCTGCACCAGCAGGTGCATCCCGACAATGTGCTGATCGACAGGCACGGTCAGGTGGTCCTGGCCGATTTCAGCGCCTGTCATCTGCGCGACGTCGATGGCCATCGACGCTCGCGTAGCCTGGTGCGTCAGGTCGGGTTGACCGCACACAGTGCCCCGGAGTATGCGCTGGACGATGAGGTGGGTCGGCGCAGTGACCAGTATTCGCTGGCCTCCACGGTGTACTGGTTGTTCACCGGTGAGCTGCCCTATTCATTGCCGACCAAGGACCTGTTGCGGCACACCGACCTGGAGCAGATGACCTATCGCAGCGCCCGGACCCTCAACCCCGAGGTGTCGCCGGCGCTGGACGATACCCTGCGTCGCGCTCTGGCGCCCCAGCGTGCCCTGCGATTTCGGCGACTGTCGGAATTTCTCCACGCCTTGCGGGGACCGGGCAGCGATACGCAAGGGGGCATGGAAGATGGCGGAGCATCCCGCGAACCGGCCCTCTTCTGGCAGGGGGTGGCGGGGATTCTGCTGCTGTTATTGGTGTTGTCCTGGTTGCTGCGCTAGAACCGGGCTGCGCCCGGAGCTGTAAGTTATCAGCTTGAAGCTGGAAGAAAAGCCGACCGGACTTCGTCCGGAGCCTGAAGTCGTAAGCTTGAAGCCGGAAGCCGGAAGCCGGAAGAAAAACCCTTGACCCCATGCCGTCGGGGTTCATGCTGCCTTCCAGCTTCCAGCTTCCAGCTTCCAGCTTCCAGCTTTAGAGCTTGAACTCGGGCAGCTTGCGTTCGACGCGGTGCTTGGCGAGCCTGGCGACCTTCGGCAGGCCGTTCTCGAAGGGCGGAAAGTCTTCGCCCTGGATCAGGGGAGCGAGGTAACGGCGGCATTCCTCGGTGATACCGAAGCCGTCCTCGCGGATGAACTCTCGAGGCATGAACTTCTCGCGGTTGGCCACGTCGGCCAGCGGTGCGGGCTCGACGGTCCATGCATAGGGCGCGTCGCTGGTGCGCTTGATGGCGGGCATCTGGGCGTTCTGCCCGTCCAGTGCCAGTTCCACGGCCTTTTCGCCGACGGCGTAGGCCTGGTCGACATCGGTCTTGGAGGCCAGGTGGCGCGCGGCGCGTTGCAGGTAGTCGGCCACCGCCCAGTGGTACTTGTAGCCGAGGTCCTGCTTGATCATGCCGGCCAGGGTCGGTGCCACGCCGCCCAGCTGGCGATGGCCGAAGGCATCGGTGTTGCCGGAATCCGCCAGGAAGGTGCCGTCTTCGTAGCGGGCGCCTTCGGAGACCACGATCACGCAGTAGCCGTAGTGCTTGACCGATTCCTCGACGCGGGCCATGACTGCCGCGCGGTCGAAGTCGATCTCGGGGAAGATCACCAGATGGGGGGGATCGCCCTCGCCCTGGCCGGCCAGGGCACCGGAGGCGGCGATCCAGCCGGCATGGCGGCCCATGACCTCGAGCACGAATACCTTGGTGGAGGTGGCGCACATGGAGGCAATGTCCAGGGACGCTTCCAGGGTCGAGGTGGCGATGTACTTGGCCACGCTGCCGAAGCCCGGCGAGTTGTCGGTGATCGGCAGGTCGTTGTCCACTGTCTTGGGCACGTGGATGGCGGTGAGCGGATAGCCCATCTTCTCGGAGAGCTGAGAGACCTTCAGGCAGGTATCGGCGCTGTCGCCGCCGCCGTTGTAGAAGAAGTAGCGGATGTCGTGGGCGCGGAAGACCTCGATCAGCCGCTCGTACTGGGCGCGGTGAGTCTCGATGTCCTTGAGCTTGTAGCGGCAGGAGCCGAAGGCGCCGGCCGGGGTATGACGCAGCGCCGCGATGGCCTCGTCGCTTTCCTGGCTGACGTCGATCAGGTCCTCGGTCAGGGCGCCGATGATGCCGTTGTGCCCGGCATAGACCTTGCCGATCCGGTCGTCGTGGCGACGGCAGGCTTCGATGACGCCGCAGGCGCTGGCATTGATCACGGCGGTGACGCCGCCGGACTGGGCATAAAAGGCGTTGTGCTGAGCCATGGAGCTATCCTGTTGATGTCGCATCGAGGGCGTGCGGCCGGCGACGTTCCTGTCGCATGTCGGCGCCGCCGAGGGTTCGGAGCAAGCGGGGATTCTAGCCCATCGCCCGGGTCGCTGCATCCCATGGCCTCGCCCCGCGATGGCTGGAGGGGGCGCGGGTGCCATGCTAGTCTGCCGCTTTCCGCCAGGCAGTCTGGCACGAATTTCCTGCGGAGACGGCATGCATCTTCACATTCTCGGCATCTGTGGCACCTTCATGGGTAGCCTGGCCCTGCTGGCCCGTGAGCAGGGGCTGCGGGTCAGCGGTTCCGACGCGGGCGTCTATCCGCCCATGAGCACTCAACTGCAGGAAGCCGGCATCACGTTGATGGAGGGATACCGCGCCGCCAATCTCGAGCCGCGCCCCGATCTGGTGGTGGTCGGCAATGCCTTGTCGCGCGGCAATCCCGAAGTGGAGGCCTTGCTCGATCTGGACGTGCCTTATGTATCGGGGCCCCAGTGGCTGGCGGAGCATGTGTTGCCGGGGCGTCGCGTCATCGCCGTGGCCGGGACGCATGGCAAGACGACGACGGCGAGTCTGGTGGCCTGGCTGCTGGAGTCGGCGGGGTTGTCGCCGGGGTTCTTGATCGGGGGCGTGCCGCGCAATTTCGGTGTCTCGGCGCGTCTGGGGGCACAGGATGCTCCCTTCGTGGTCGAGGCCGACGAATATGACACGGCCTTCTTCGACAAGCGGTCCAAGTTCGTCCATTACCGTCCCGAGATCGCCGTCCTGGGCAATCTCGAGTTCGATCATGCCGATATCTTTCCCGACCTGGCGGCCATCGAGCGTCAGTTTCATCACCTGGTCCGGACCGTGCCCGGCAAGGGAAAACTGTTGGTGGCCGACGACGCGCCGGCGCTGGATCGCGTGCTCGAGCAGGGCTGCTGGACGCCGGTCGAGCGCTTCGGCCAATCTCCGGACAGCGACTGGCGATTGGTACTCGAGCGCGATGATGCGGGTCGCTTCCGGGTCGAGCATGGCGACCAGCAGGCCACGGTCGACTGGGCCTTGAGTGGTACCTACAACGCCAGCAATGCGCTGGCCGCGCTGGCAGCCGCCCATGCGTGCGGGGTTTCCCTGTCTCGGGGTAGCGAGGCCCTGGCCCGCTTCGAGACCCCTCGGCGTCGCCAGGAACTGCGGGGAGACGTCGCGGGTATCCGCGTGATCGATGACTTCGCCCATCATCCCACGGCGATTGCTGCCACCCTGGACGGAATGCGTGCCAGCGGAGACAGGGGGCGACTGCTGGCGGTGATCGAGCCGCGATCCAACACCATGCGGCTGGGGACCCTGCGCGAGCGGCTCGCCGCCAGTGTGGCGAGTGCCGACCTGGCCTACTGGTACCAGCCACCGGAACTGGACTGGGCGCTGGCGCCAATGATCGAGGCCGCCACGACGCCGGGCCGCGAGTACGATGACCTGGAGGCCTTGGTGGCCGCACTGGTTGCCGAGGCCAGGGCCGGGGATCGTATCGTGGTGATGTCCAACGGGGGATTCGGCGGGATTCACGAACGACTGCTGGCCGCACTGGAGGACACCCATGGCCGATGAATTGCAGCCGCCCGTCACCGTGGCCATCACCGGTGCGTCCGGGGCCCAGTACGGGCTGCGGCTGATCGAGGTGCTGGTGGCCGCCGAGCATGAAGTCTGGGTGATGATCTCCAAGGCCGCCCATATGGTTATCGCCACGGAGACCGATAGTGACCTGCCGGCACGACCCGAGCGCTTGACGGAGGCGCTCACCGAGCGTTTCGGCGCACGGCCCGGTCAGATTCGCTGTTTCGGCCGCGAAGACTGGATGGCGCCGGTGGCGTCCGGTTCGGGCGCCAGTTCGGCCATGGTGATCTGCCCCTGCTCCACCGGCACGCTCTCGGCCGTTGCCTGTGGCGCCAGCAACAATCTCATCGAGCGCGCGGCGGATGTGGCCCTGAAGGAGCGTCGCAACCTGGTGCTGGTGCCCCGCGAGACGCCCTTGTCGGCGATCCACCTGGAACACATGCTGGCCCTGACTCGCCTGGGGGCGGTGGTGATGCCGGCGGCACCGGGGTTCTATCATCGCCCGCGCGAGGTGGAGGACATGATCGACTTCATCGTGGCGCGCATCCTCAATCAGCTGGGGATATCGCATCGATTGATGCCGCGCTGGGGGGACCCGGCTTCGCCGGGAGCTTGAAGCCATAAGCTTGAAGCGGGAAGAAAAACCCGACCCGGGCGGCGACCAGCAATTAGGGAGGCGCTGCCCAGCCAATTGACATGGAGGTTTCTCGAATGGTCAGCCTGGGCCTGCTGTCGGCCTTCGTGCCGACGTTTCTGCTCGTTTCCCTGACGCCCGGCATGTGCATGACGCTGGCCATGGTGCTGGGCATGACTCAGGGGGTGCGGCGGACCCTGTGGATGATGATCGGCGAGCTGGCTGGGGTCGGGCTGGTGGCCGCCGCCGCCGGGGCCGGGGTGGCGACGCTGATGCTGCGCCAGCCCGAGATCTTTGCCGTGTTCAAGTGGCTCGGGGGGGCCTACCTGATCTATCTGGGCGTGATGATGTGGCGTTCGCGGGGGCGCATGGCGGTTCCCGAGGAGCTGGATGCCCAGGCCACGGCTGGGCGCCGTGAGCTGGCGGTGCAAGGGTTCGTCACGGCGGTGGCCAACCCCAAGGGCTGGGCCTTTTTCGTGGCCCTCTTGCCGCCGTTCCTCGATGCTGACCGGCCCCTGGCGGGTCAGCTCGCGCTGTTGATCCTGCTCATCCTGACCATCGAATTCCTGGCGCTGGTCACCTATGCCACCGGCGGGCAGACCCTGCGCCACCTGCTGGGCAAGAGCCGCAACGTGCGCCTGCTCAACCGCATCGCCGGAACCTTGATGGTGGGGGTCGGCATCTGGCTGGCGTTGGGATGATCCGGCCCGGCTTCGCCGGGAGCTGTAACCGGACTTCGCCCGGAGCTGTAAGTTAAGAGCTGTAAGCTGTAAGAAAAACCATCGCCACTTGAGCGGTCGGCGGTATTATCCTGGCTTACGGCTTACGGCTTACGGCTTACGGCTTACGGCTTACGGCTTACG
>NZ_JAJQTQ010000032.1 GCF_029081005.1 Halomonas elongata
GCAGTGAAACCGCTCAGCGCCGATGGTAGTGTGGGAGTTCCCATGCGAGAGTAGGTCATCGTCAGGCACTTACATCAAAAAAATCCCTCGGGCCTTCCCGGGGGATTTTTTTATGTAGGGCTCGTGATACTCGGTCCTTCCTTCCGGTCTTTTTTCGTTTCCGCTATCCACTTACGGCCGCAGCATGTCCGGCGGTGGCTCCATATTCATCCTTCCCGGCTGAATGACACTCTCGCTAGCAAGAGGAGGCAGGTCCGTTGAGGGCCAGGCCATCATCACGCATGAGCAAGATGCAGACCAACGACGACACTCGATCCACCCGCGGGCTTGGCGACCCACTGGTACTCGCCCTGAGTGTGGGCTTCATACTGGCGTTCATCGCCTTGTCGCTGTATGACATCGACATGGTGGCGGAGGGCGTCTCTGCCGGGTTCGCCTGGACCGCCAAGACCCTGGGCAGCTATTTCCAGTTGCTGCTGCTGTTGACCTTCCTGGTTGCCATGGGCCTGGCGTTCACCCCGGCGGCGAGCGCCAGAATCGGAGGTCTCGAGCGCCCCGAGCTGAGTACCTTCAAGTGGCTCTCGATCATCATGTGTACCCTGCTGGCGGGAGGTGGCGTCTTCTTCGCTGCCGGGGAGCCGGTCTATCATTTCATCGTGACGCCGCCGGCCTTCGAGACCGAGGCAGGAACGACGGAAGCGATCGCAGGCGCCCTGGCGCAGTCCTTCATGCACTGGGGGTTTCTGGCCTGGGCCGTGCTGGGCTCCTTGACCGCCGTGGTGCTGGCTCGGGCGCATTATGACGAGGGGCATCCCTTGCAGCCTCGTACCCTGCTGATGCCGGTGCTGGGCAAGCGGCTGGTGAGCGGCTGGCTGGGCGGCGTCGTCGACGCCTTGTGCGTGATTGCCGTGGTCGCCGGTACCGTGGGCCCGATCGGTTTTCTCGCCACCCAGGTCAGCTTCGGACTGCATGAGCTATTCGGCTTGCCGGAAGGCTATGGCACGCAACTGATCATCCTGGCGGTACTTGGTGGTGTCTATGTCACCTCGGCTGTCACGGGGATTCATCGGGGGATCCAGCTCCTCAGTCGTTTCAATGTCTTCTTGGCATTGGCCATCGCTTCGGTGATTTTCATCTTCGGGCCGACGCTGTTCCTGGTCGATGCCTATACCCAGGGCTTCGGGGAATACCTTTCCTCGTTCTTCACCATGGCGACCATGACCTCGCAGACGGCGCCCGATTGGTGGATGCAATGGTGGACGGTGTTCTTCTTCTCCTGGTTCATCGGGTATGGCCCCTTGATGGCCATCTTCGTGGCCCGTATTTCCCGGGGACGGACCATTCGCCAGATGATCCTTGCCGTTGCGGTCATGGCGCCGATCGCCACGACCGTCTGGTTCACCTTGATGGGCGGCTCGGGCATCCATTATCAACTGACCGGCGCCATCGAGCTTACCGAGGCCTTGAACAACTTCCAGTTCGACGTGGCGACCCTGACGGTGGCCCAGGCCTTGCCTGGCGGTCCCCTGATGGCCCTGGCCGTGCTGGTACTGACGACGATCTTCGTCGCTACCACAGGCGACTCGATGAGTTATGCCATCTCGGTGGTGGGGTCGGGACATGATGAACCCAACGCCCTGATCCGCGCCTTCTGGGGCATCACCATGGCGCTGATGGCGGCGATTCTGCTGCACATGGGAGCGGGACAGATCGGTGCTCTCCAGCAGTTCATCGTGATCACCGCCATTCCGGTGTCGCTGGTACTGTTGCCGTCACTGTGGACGGGGCCTCAGGCGGCACGTGCCATGGCGATGGAACAGGGCCTGCTCGGCGATGACCGCTGCTCCGACCCGGCTCGGTGACGCAACGTCGTCCCAGCAGGGCTCGGCCTGCTAACATATCGGCTTCGCGGATCCACCGTCCCGGCAGGGGCGGCGGTTCCATGGCTTCGGGCAGGTAGGGAAGCCTTCCGATCAGAGGAGTCCCGTCGTTGAAGATCGTCCCCAACGAGCTGTTGCTCTATTGTCGCCCCGGCTTCGAAGCCGATCTGGCGGCAGAGGTGCTGGAGAAGGCCGCTTTGTCCGGTATCGGCGGAGCCCCGCGCTTCGAGCGTGGCGGGGGCCATGTGCGTTTCGAGGTGGCCGATGGGCGCCCCGCCAACGAATTGCATCGTGCCCTTCCTCTTGCGTCACTGGTCTTCGCGCGACAGAGCCTGGTGGCCCTGCCACCATTGAGCCTCGATCGTGCGGATCGGCTGGGTGCCATCATGACACAGGCTCGAGACAGCGGCTGGAGCTGCGAGGCGATCTGGCAGGAAACACCGGATACCAACGAGGCCAAGGCGCTGGCGGGGTTGATCAAGTCACTCAAGCGACCGCTGGAAGCGCAATTGCGCAAGGCCGGGGTACTGCGTCGCAAGGCGGGAGGGCGGCGCCTGCACTTGCTGTGGAGTGACGGCGATCGGGTGCAGCTGGGCATGAGTTTTCCCGGTAATCGCAGCGAGCAGCTCGGCGGCATTCGTCGCCTGCGCTCCCCCTCTCGAGCGCCGAGCCGCTCGACGCTCAAGCTCGAGGAGGCCTGGCACGAGTTCGTGCCGGCAGAACAGTGGCCGGCACGGTTGAGTGACGGCATGCAGGCGGTCGATCTCGGCGCCGCCCCGGGGGGATGGACCTGGCAACTGGTTCAGCGGGGCATGCAGGTCTTCGCCATCGACAATGGGCCGATGGATCCTGACCTGATGGCATCCGGCCTGGTGGAGCATCTGCGTGAAGACGGTTTTGTCTGGACGCCGCCGGCACGCCTGGACTGGCTGGTCTGCGACATCGTCGACAAGCCATCCCGGGTGATCACCATGGTCGAGCGTTGGCTCACGCGACGCTGGTGCCGCGAGGCGGTGTTCAATCTCAAATTGCCCATGAAACGTCGCTGGGAAGCGGTTTCAGAAGGCCTGGCGCACTTGTCGGAATCCCTGGGGAGCGCCGGGGTGAGGGCCGAGATCGGCTGCCGCCACCTTTACCATGATCGCGAAGAGGTGACGGTGCACGTGCGCCTGCTTGATTGAGAGAGATCAACCGATGATGCTGGCTGTCGTCGGGTCACTGACTCGGTTCGTAGATGCGGATGCGCTCTTCTTCGGTCAGCAGGGGTTGCAGGCGTTGCATGGCTCTGGCGCGATGCTCGCTGTTGACCCATTCTTTCCAGGCGCGCATGTCTCGCCATTTGGTGATCACCAGGCGCCGGTCGCTGTGCTCCATCTCGACCAGGGTCTCACCGCTGACGAAACCCGATGCGCCAAGCGATTGGCGTATGGCCTCGCGAGCGGCTGCCTCGTATTCTTCTTCGAGTCCGGGCATGATACGACGCTCGATAATGACCTTGATCATCCAGCCACTCCCTATGTTTGCTCTTCGACACGATGAGGTTATCGATGGTTGATTCTGCGGATTCCCTTCCGAGCTGTCATGCAGAACTGGATACGACGGGGCTCTACTGCCCGGAACCGATCATGTTGATGCACAACAAGGTGCGCGACATGCAGGCGGGCGAGGTCCTCAAGGTGATCGCCAGCGATCCGGCGACCACCCGGGACGTTCCCAAGTTCTGTGGCTTCCTCGGTCATGACTTGCTGCATCAGTACGAAGAGGAAGGGCATTACCTTTATTTCATTCGCCTTGGCTGAGAGGGTGTCTACAAAATGCCTACACTCGGCAATACGGCGTTGAAATTGACCTCAAAATGCTCATTTACCCATCGTAAATTGCGCTTTTTCACTCAATTTCGCCTTGTCTTGCCTTCGTTCGCCTGTTTTGTAAACACCCTCTGAGTGGCAGAGCACTGCGCCTAGCTATTGTTCGGCGTCAGGCATGACCATCAACGCCAGGGCCTCCAGGGTGGCGGGGTCCTCCCGTCGGATACGGTTGGCGATCTGGCGCTGGAAGAAATAGACCACGCGATGGCGGCTATGGCCGGTATACAGGCAAGGGTCGCCGGGCAGGACCGGCGTGGAGTCGATCAACTGCTCGTCGGCGAGCAAGGCTTCCACGGCGCCATCGCTGTACAGCCGCCAACCGAAGACCTGCTTCAATTGCCAGGGAGCGTCGCTGTCGTCCATGCACAGCGCATGGGTACCCTGGGTCTCGGGTAGCTGCTGGATCAGGGTCGGCTCGCTGGTTGCCTCATAGTCGAAGTAGGCCGCGGCCTGTTCGAGCTCGAACACCTTGTGGTCCGGTGCCTCCTCGAACAACTCCTCGGTCTCCGGATCGCGATACCCGATGAAGTGCCCATGTTCGGGATCCTCGAGGCGCTCGCAGGGCGTGAGGCTTTCCATCCAGGGGACCAGGCCAATGACATGGCCATCTTCCCTGAGTCCCCAGGCGAGCAGCGGCATGCCGTAATAGGCATCGGGCTCGGAGGGGAGCTGGTAGACCATTTCCAGGCCATCCAGCTCCGGTGAGAGGCGGATCAGGCGTCGCCTGGCCTCCTGGCGTTGGCGCATGGCGTCCAGATCGATGACCTGGGCGGGGCGCGGTGACAGCGGGATACCCATGAAGTCCCTCCTGCTGCTGCGTGGTCACGTCATTGGCATGGGAGGGGGTTGGCGATGTGGCAGGCATATCCGGTGCCCTTGCCATATCGCGGCATCCCCCTGGCCAGTCGGCAGCGCACAACGTCACTGTTCTTCCATCAATAGCACAGAGTGATGATCCCGTTAAGCCCTGGCCGTCATCGGCAGCGTTTTATCAGTCGCTGGCGGAGCGCCTGGTGTCGTTCTCGGGCGGTGACCATTGCCGACCATGGCGCGTCCGGGTTGTCCAGAGAAAGCCAACGATGTCGGTAGTCGGCAATCGCCGACGGGGGTTCAAGCGGATGGGCATCGAGCAAGTCACGCATGGCGCTCAGCCAGCGGGCCGACTGGTCTTCGAGCCGTGTCAGCCAGCGATTCAGTGACGCCATGTCGGGAAGGGGCGGGGCTGTCTCCGGTGCATGGCAATCTTCGGCACGGGCCAGCGTCGTCTCGAGCAGCGCCGAGGCTTCCGTCAGGCGCTGTTCGGCCAGCAGCAGGGCGCGCAGCAGCTCGGCCGTCAAGGGACGCTGACGCAGGGTGTTCAGGTGACCTTCCAGGGTGGCGGAATCCGGTGTCCAATCCGGATCGAACTGATGCAGCGTCGCTTCGCGCAGGTAGGCGAGGGCAGGCAATTGCTCGTTCACCGCGTCCAGGGCGTCCGGCGGCAGCGGCGAGCTCGCTCGCGAGAAACTGTCGGCCCATTCGCTCGAATCGAAGAGCGCGTTCCAGCTGGCACGGGGCAGGCGTTCGGTCTTGAGCTGCGTCAGTCGCGCCAGGCGTTGGCGGTCGTCAGCGTCGAGGGCGTCCGGTACGTCAGTGTTCCAGCAGTCGCTGAGACGCCGCCAGAGCTTGAGCTCGTAGAGCCAGCGCTGGCTGGGGGCGGCGACACGGCCCAACTGATTGTTGCGCCTGGCGACCAGATTGCTGATGTGGCAGCCGCGCAGGGCATAGACGTCGAGCAGACTCTGGCGAATTTCCTCGAGGGGGAAACGTCGCGCCTGGCGTTCCGGGAAGGCACCGATATTATCCGGCGTGGCGGGCTCCGGTGGCGAGAGCTCCAGGCTTGAGGCGAGACGTTGCTGATAATCCTGCAGGCGTTGGTCGGCCGCGCCATCGGCGCAGCCGGTGAGCCAGACGGTCAGCAGCAACGCCACAAGGGGGGATCGCCGCCATCGTGTATCAGGTCGAGGTATCGGGGATCTCGTCGTCGCCACGTGCCACCGCCTTGCTGCGTCGTCGCAAGCGTTCTCCCAGCAGAATGGCGGCCACCGTCAGGCCGGCGATCAGGCCGGTCCAGTAGCCATGCACGCCCATGGGCGGCACGACGTCGAACAGCCCGTACACGCCCAGCCAGTGGCCGCCACCGAGGCCCACCAGCCAGTAGGCCACCATGGTGATCAGCATGATCACGCGGGTGTCCTTGTAGCCGCGCAGGGCGCCGGCCAGGCTGACCTGCAGGGAGTCGGAAACCTGGTAGATCATGGCCAGGCCGATCAGCGACAACGTCAGTTGCTGGACGGCGAGATCGTGCGTGTAGAGCTCGATCACGGGGCCTGCCGTCAGCCACAGTATCAGGCTGTTGAGCAAGGCCACCACCAGGGCGATCAGGATGCCGTTCCAGGCGACCAGGCGGGCGCTGCCCGGCCGCCCCTGGCCGAGGGTATTGCCGACCCGGACCGTGAGGGCCATGCCCAATGACAGGGGAAGCATGAACAGCAGTCCGGTGTAGTTGAGCGCGACCTGGTGCGCGGCCACGGTCACCTCGCCGAGGCTGGCGATGAACAGCGCGATCAGCGTGAACAGCGTGACCTCGACGAAGATCGCCACGCCGATGGGGACCCCGACATGGAGCAGTTCGCCGATCAGGCGCCAGCGTGGAGGCGCCGGCTTGCACCACAGCTCGACGTCGCCATAAGCCCGGCTGCGACGGGTGTAGGCGGCCATGGTCAGGCCCATGACCCACATGGAGAGAGCGGTGGCGATGCCGCAGCCCATGGCACCCAGCGCGGGCAGAGCCTGCAGCGGGGCCGGCAGCGCGTCGCCGAGCAGGGCCGTCAGGCCCTCGCCGCCGTAGATGAGGACGTAGTTGCTGGGGACGTTGACGGCGAGCCCGACCAGACTGATCCACAGTGCCGGGCGCGTGTGGTTCATGCCATCGGAAAAGGCGCGCAGCGTCTGGAAGATCGCCACGCCGGGCATGCCGAAGCCGACCGCCGCCAGGTAGCCGGCGGAGCGTCGGGCGACTTCGTCGGGTACATCCATGGCCGCGAAGATCGGCATGACCGCCGTCCATAGCAGCAAGGCCGACAGGATCCCCAGGCCGAGGCCGATCCACAGGGCCTGGTGGACCTGAATGCGGATCCCCGCGCGCCGTCCGGCGCCGAGCAGGTGGGCCACTACCGGCGTCAGCCCCATCAGGGTGCCGGTCATGAACAACATCAGCGGCATCCACAGGCTGGAGCCCACCGAGACCGCCGCCAGGTCGGTAGCACTGAGGCGGCCCGTCATCATCACGTCCACGACGCTCATGCCGGCCTGGGCGAGCTGGGCGCCGCAGATGGGCAGGGCGAGACGGATCAAGGGGCCGGTGTCGCGGCGTGACACCTCGCGCAAATCGGTGATGAATCCAGCCACGGTTGATGCTCCATGCGAATAGGAAAACACTGCTTAAATGCCTGCGCATGCAAATCGCTTCGCTATAGCCGCCATCCCTGGCGGCTACCCTGCGGGCCCGTCTAAAGACGGTTCAAATTCGCTCCTGGCGAATTTGTGCGCGGTGCTCGAAAGCTCGCCTAACCTATTGTTATGTCTCGCTTCCTTTTCTCCGTGCGCCTTGCGCTTCACTATGCTCGGCGATTTATTCAGCGCTTCCATAACGGAAAGCCCCGGGCGTCATTGCATACGGGGAAGCTGCCCAGTCTATCAGCGCATGTCGGTTTTCGCCCCCGGCGGTGACTCGCTATACTGCGTCATCGCCATGCCCCCACCGCCCTGGAGTTCGTGTGACGCACCGTCTCGACGATGTCATCGCCCTGTTCGACGGCCTCTTCATGCCGAGTCATGGCACCCGCCTGGTGCGTGGTGACGACGAGCCGATCTATCTGCCGGCCGACGCCTCGAGCCCCTGGCATCGGGTGATCTTTGCCCATGGCTTCTATGCCAGCGCTCTGCACGAGATCAGCCACTGGTGTATCGCCGGCGCGCAGCGACGCCAGCTGGAGGATTACGGCTACTGGTACCAGCCCGATGGTCGGGATACCGGCCAACAGCGCGAGTTCGAGTCGGTGGAGGTAGGGCCCCAGGCCCTGGAGCTGCTGTTTTCCCGGGCCTGCGGATTGCGGTTCAACGTCAGTGTCGACAACCTCGGCGGTGAGGCGGAGGTCGATCGTGACGCCTTCCGGTCGCGAGTCGAGGCACGGGCCGCACGCTATGAGGCGGAGGGCCTGCCGCGCCGCGCCGAGGCCTTTCGTGCAGCCCTCTCCGCCTTCTACGGTGAGGGTGCCTCGCTCGAGGCGGCGCTGGCAGTGGGACGTGAATGCCTGGAGAAGGCGTCCGAGCCCGCCTGAAATGGTTCAGGCGTCTTCGTTGATTCTCAGGTGCAGGGCGAGCATCACCTGGATCTCTTCTTCGGGGCGTAGCGGCTCGAGTCCCAGTTCACCGAACATGTCGCCTCTGGCACGGGCCCATTCCCCGGGCGCCAGGCCGTTGTAGAGGCTCTCCGCGGGAGCCAGCTCGACGAACGGGTCCAGCCCATAGGTCTCGAAGAGTCGTGACAGGGCGGCCTCGTCGTCACCGACGCCGGCAGTGTAGAGCGTGGCGTTGAAGTGGTCGGTCTCCAGCTCGCGGATGACGTCCAGGGGACTCACGCCCATGCTGTTGAGTTCCTCCAGGCTGTAGTCGCCCAGCGAAACGAGTTCGTCCTCGAGCCAGTCGCTGTCCGGCTGGATCAGGGTGTGCTTGACGCGGCCATCCGGCAGGGTCCAGGCGACGGATAGCGGCAGGTCTCCGTCATTACCGGTCTCGATGGCAATGAAAGCGGGCAGCTCATCCATGGTCAGTGCCCCTCCTCGAGGGCAGGGTGGTGGTCGTCCGCCGCATCGAGCCGAAAGAAGCGGCGAGCGGTCGCGGTGGTGGCCCGAGCCAGCTCGTCTTCCGTCAGGCCACGCCAGTGGGCGATCTCGCGCACGATCCACGGCAGCAGTGCCGGCTCGTGGCGTCTGCCCTTGAGTCTGGCAGGTAAATTGCGCGGCAGCAGGTAAGGGCAGTCGGTTTCCACCATCAGGCGCTCCAGGGGGATGTCGCCGACCAGTTCGCGCAGGTGATGGCCACGGCGCTCGTCGCACAGCCAGCCGGTCAGGCCGATGTGCAGGTCCAGATCGAGATAACCGTGCAGCGCGCGGCGTTCCCCGGTGAAGCAATGCACCACCGCTCGGGAGATGTCGTCGCGCCAGGCATGCAGGATATCGTGCAGGCGCGCACCGGCATCGCGTTCATGGATGAACAGCGGCAGTCCGCTTTCGGCGGCGAGGCCGAGCTGGGCCTCGAAGGCGCGCTCCTGCTCGGCGGGCGTGGAAAAGTTGCGATTGAAGTCCAGGCCGCATTCTCCCACCGCGACGACCTCGGGGCGGCGATGCAGCTCGCGCATGCTGGCTTCCAGTGAAGGCGACCATTCGCTGGCGCCATGGGGGTGCAGGCCGGCAGTGGCGTAGAGGCCGGCATGGTCGCGGGCCAATGCCGCTGCCTGCTCGGCGTGCTCGCGGTCCGTGCCGGTCAGGATCAGGGATTCGACGCCGGCTTTCCGGGCGCGGTCGAGGGTCGCACCCAGGTCCCGAGCGAAGCTCGGGTGGGTCAGGTTGGCGCCGATGTCCACCAGTGGCGCCGGTGAGTGGAATCTCAACGCCTCGGGCAGGCCATCGTCGCGGAGTTCGGTGGTATCGGCCAAGACGGCATCCTCCTGTACAGCGGTCGCGTATTGTACCCGGCGAGGACGGGATGGGGCCACGTCGTAGCGGTCATACGTTACACTAGCGCCCTCGATGAACCTGGAGGTGTGTGAGTGACCCTGCTACGTCTGGAACGGCTGCAACTGGCCTATGGTCCCCAGGTGCTTCTCGATGGTGCCGATCTGGTGCTGGAAAAGGGCGAACGCCTGGCGCTGGTGGGCCGTAACGGCACCGGCAAGTCGACCCTGCTCAAGCTGGTGGCCGGCGAGATCACCCCCGATGGCGGTGACATCTGGCGCGCCCCGGGGCTCAAGATCGGCGTGCTGGCCCAGGAACTGCCCGATGCCACCGGTGCGACCATCTTCGATGTGGTGGCTCAGGGACTGCCCGAGGCCGGTGAGCTGCTGTCCGAGTATCATCATCTGGTGCAGGCCGACGACCCCGACATGTCGCGCATGGCGCAACTGCAGAGCCGTATCGAAGCGATCGATGGCTGGTCTTTCCATCAGCGTATCGATGTGGTGCTGACGCGGCTCGGGCTACCGGAGGACGCCGAGATGTCCGGGCTCTCCGGTGGCTGGCGGCGGCGGGTAGCGCTGGCCCGCGCCCTGGTCGCCGAGCCCGATCTGCTGCTGCTCGATGAGCCGACCAACCACCTCGACCTGGACACTATCGCCTGGCTGGAGGAGCAACTCTCCGCCTTCAATGGGGCGGTATTGTTCATCACTCACGATCGGGCCTTTCTGTCGCGGCTGGCCACGGCGATTCTCGAGCTCGACCGTGGACGACTGGGGCGTTATCCCGGGGATTACGTCAAATACCAGGAACAGAAGACCCACGAGCTGGAAGTCGAGGCGCGCGAACACGCCGAATTCGACAAGAAGCTGGCCCAGGAAGAATCCTGGATCCGGCAGGGCATCAAGGCACGGCGAACCCGCAACGAAGGACGCGTGAGAGCCCTGGAACAGATGCGCCGCGAACGGAGTGAACGCCGCGAGCGCCAAGGGCGAGCCAATCTCGCTGTGGACAGCGGCGAGCGCAGTGGCAAGCGGGTCGTCGAGCTGGAGAAGGTGACACAACGCTTCGGCAACGACGTGGTGATCGACGACTTCAGCATCGAGATACAGCGCGGTGATCGAATCGGCTTCATCGGTCGCAACGGTGCCGGCAAGACGACCCTGCTCAAGATCCTGCTCGGCGAGCTCGAGCCCAGCGAGGGGAACGTGCGGGTCGGCACCAAGTTGCAGGTGGCCTATTTCGATCAGCTGCGTGCCGGGCTCGAGCCGGAAAAGACGGTCTATGAAAACGTCGCCCAGGGGAGCGATCGGGTCGAGGTCGGTGGCCGCGATCGTCATGTGATGAGCTATCTGCAGGACTTCCTGTTCACCCCGGAGCGGGCTCGGCAGCCGGTCAAGGCGCTCTCGGGCGGCGAATCCAATCGCTTGCTGCTGGCGCGCTTGTTCACCCAGCCGGCCAATGTGCTGGTGCTCGACGAGCCGACCAACGACCTGGATGTCGAGACCCTGGAGCTGCTCGAAGAGCTGCTGTTGAGTTTCGACGGTACCCTGTTGCTGGTCTCCCATGACCGAGCCTTCATGGACAATGTGGTGACCAGCGTGCTGGCCTTCGAAGGCGAGGGAAGGGTACGCGAGTACGTGGGGGGCTACAGCGACTGGGTGCGTCAGGGGGGCAAGTTGCCGCCGGCGCCCTGGGAAGGGGCCGCACGGCAACGGGCCGAACCGGTGGCCGACGTCGAGACCGCCGGGTCACGCAAGCCGTCGGAGGCCCCGTCGACGCCGGCCGCATCGCCGGCGCCCGGGCGGGTCAAGCTTTCCTACAAGCTGCAACGCGAGTTGGATGGCCTGCCGGCGGAGATCGAGCGCCTCGAGAACGAGGTGGCCGAGTTCGAGCGTCAGGTGGGCGATCCGGCGTTCTATCAGCAAGACCCCGACACCGTTACCGCGACCCTGCAAGCGTTGAACGACAAGCAGGCCGAACTGGACTCGGCCATGGAACGGTGGATGGAGCTGGAGGCGATGGCAGCGGGGGAGGCGTAAGCAGCGATTCGCAGCGGTCCCCGACGACGGTCAACCGGGCTTCGCTCGGAACGCGAAGCCCTCGCTTTCACTCGTTGTGATGCATCGACCCTCGGGGCGAGATTACTCGGCGCTTTCCTCGCCATCCTCGCTGGTGCCGACGCGCACGGCCAGGACATCGCACTTGGCGCCGTGCAGCACACCGGTGGAGGTGGAGCCCAGCAGGAGAGCGAAGCCGTGGCGTCCATGCGAGCCGACCACGATCAGATCGACCTTCTGGTCATCGGCGAAGCGGTGGATCTCGGTATCGGGCATGCCGACCATGACGTGCTGGTTGTCGCGGGGCACATGGTCGTCGGCGATCTCGGCGAGACGCTGTTTGGCGTGTTCGTCGAGCTGGTCCTGGATGCTGGTGAGATCCATCGGGATATCGCCGCCATAGGCGAAGCCGAGTGGCTCGAGGGTGTGCATGATGGAAAGCTTGGCATGGTTACGGTCGGCGATATGCATCGCGCGTTCCAGAACCTTCTGGGAGTCCTTGGTCAGATCGACGGCGACCAGGATATGGCGGTACTCGTTGCTCATGTTGCATTCTCCGCAGCGGTGTCCAACGGTGTTGGTGACTGCCTTCCACTTTAGGATGCCAGGGGTGACAAGACAACGACTTGCATCAACACAGGAAATACGGAATCTCGGCGTGTTGTTCGAGGCTTCACGGACAAGCAGGATGGCGAATGCTCTGGTTGATCATTATCGGTGTGGTAGGGCTGGCGTTCGCGCCGGCGATGTCGTTGCGCCCGAGCCGGCGACAACAGCGAGTGAAAGGGCTGCGTGACACCGCCCGGGAAAGCGGGGTCGCCGTGCGACTCGAGACCTCGCCGCTGCACGACGACGGTGAAGCCCTGCCCGCCTATCGGTGGCGCTATCCGCCCCAGCGGCCGGGTCCCGATTTCCTGCTGGTACGCGATGCCGTGGCCAGCCAGGTACTCAAGCCCTTCCTGCCGGGATGGCGCTGGCGCGTGGAGCCGCTGCGGCCGCTACCGGAGACGGCGCTTTGCCAACTGGAGACATTGCTGGAAGGCTTGCCGGGAGATGCGGTCGTGGTCGAGTCCAGCGCAGCCTGTCTGACGCTGTGGTGGGACGAGTCCTCGCCGCTCGAGGCATTCGCGGACCTCGATGAGCGCATGAGGCGGATGCGTGATGAGCTGGCCGGCCGGCCGGACTACCCCGGCGCCCATCGCAGCGCGCAGGCGCCGAGCATTCCTCCCTCGGCTGGCGGTTAGGGAAGCCTTCAGCCCTCTTCACGCTCCTGGATCGCCAGCCCATTGGCCTCGATACGCGACAGCAGGTCGATCAGGTGTTCGACCTCGTTGTCGTCGAGGCCTTCCAGCATTTCCTTGCGGGCCTGGGTGACGACGGCCTCGATGCGTTCGAGCAAGGGCGTGGCCTTGTCGGTGAGGAAAATGCGCTTGGCGCGGCGATCCTGACCACAGGGACGCCGCTCGATCAAACCCTGCTCGGACAGCTGGTCGAGAGTGCGGACCAGGGAGGGCGCCTCGACACCGATGGCCCTGGCCAGGTCGCACTGGGGTTGATCATCGCCCATCCTCCACAGGTGATAGAGCGTGACCCAGCGCGTCTGGGTCAGGCCGTCGGGGGCCAGACGCCGGTCGATGACGGCGCGCCACAGGCGTGGCACGCGAGCGAGCTGAAAGCCGATGTTCTGATGCATGGCACGTCTACGTTGAAGAAGCCTGTCGGGATTGTCTGAAGCCCCGGCGTGGAATGCAACCTTATGGTTCGAAGGCTACTCACTATCCTCGGGGGAAGGGGCCGCGTCGTCAACGGTATTTTGACCCTTGGCGGTGGAGGTTGCCTCGGGGCGTGCTATCAGTCGGCGCACATCCAGCCCGGGAAGTCCGGGAGGAGAGTCGATGCGGCCGTCGGCCAGGGTTGCCGCCTCGGTATCGGTCGCGACCCGGAAGCGCAGCACGCCGATGCGTTGGCCGCTGGCCGTCATCACGTCGATGCGCCATCGACCGGCGCTCTGTTCGGGAACGTTGCGCTTGTGGGTCCAGGCCCGGTAGCCCTCCGCGCGTCCCCCCTGGATCTCGAGTGGAATACGGTCGATCAGTTCGCCGTCATGGCGCCATTCATGCACGATGTCTTCGCGCAGCCCCCTGGGGGCATGGATAGCGGTGTAAGCATACAGGCCGTTGTCGGCCAGGGCGTCGGGGGTCAGGCGGAGCTGCCCCTGTGGTGAACGGGCTTCGACGTCGAAGCCTGGCGAGAGGGCGCTGCCCGAGATCCACAGGCTGGCCGGCGGCACCCAGCTCCTGCCGGCCCAGGCGACGCCGGCCAGCAGGGGCAGCAGGGCGAGCATCAGCAGCCAGCGAGGGAGCGTCATGGGCCGCAGCAGGTGCAACAGGCTCGGCAGGCTGAAGATCACCGTGGCCGCGAGCGCGAGCAGCAGGCTCTGGCCGGTGGTCAGGTGCAACAGGGTGGGCAGTGTCACCAGGACGACCAGGAAGACGCACTGGGCGTGAAAAGCGAAATAGAGCCCTCGATTGCGCTCGGCGAGTCGATAGTAGAGCGGATCGAGGATCGACAGGATCGCCAGCGCTACCATCGACAGGGTGAAGAATGCCTGGCCACTGGTCCAGACCGTGGTCGCCAGCAGGAAGGGCAAGGTGAAGAAGAGTGTCTCCTGGTGCACCATCTGGGCGATGAACGTCGTCACGCCGCGCGGCAGGGTAGGATAGCCGCGTCGGGCCAGGACGCGGCCGATCAGGCTTTCCGACAGCAGCAGGATCCAGGTCAGCAGCATGCTGAGGGCCAGCATGGCACCGAGCCACTGCTGGCGCTCGACCAGGAAGAAGCTGCCGGCACCGGCCAGGAAGGCCACCGGCGGCCAGAGCCAGCTCCAGGGCCGGACCCTCTCGGCGAGCCGCTCGATACGATGTTCCCAGGCGCCGAGGCGAGCAGCGCCGGAGGGGCCTGACGCCGGGGACGAAGGAGGGTCTTTCATGGGACGGTTCGGTGACATGAGCGCAGTTTAACAGCTTGTTTCATTGGTCGGGGAACGCCAACGGCGGGATAGGCGGGGGACTTGACGTGGCGACGGGAGTGGACCAAGCTGTCATGAATCAAACGGCCGTATGAATTCCTGCACGGAGATTCGTGGATGATCTATCAAGGCAATGCCATCTCGGTGGCACGCGATGACGAGGGCATCGCGACCCTGACCTTCGACTTGAAGGACGAGTCGGTCAACAAGCTGTCCAGTGCCGTGATTCAGGAGCTGGAGCAGGCGCTGGAGGCGCTGCGTGGCGAAGCCGATATCGGTGGCCTGGTGCTGGCCAGTGCCAAGGAAGCTTTCATCGTCGGCGCCGACATCACGGAATTTCACGGGATGTTCGCCAAGGGCGAGGAGGAGATCCAGGGCATGCTCGAACAGGTGCACGGGATCTTCAACGGTCTCGAGGATCTGCCCTTCCCCACGGTCAGCGCCATCAACGGCCTGGCTCTGGGGGGCGGCTGCGAGGTGACGCTGGCCACCGATTTTCGCGTGATGAGCGAGACCGCCCGGATCGGGCTGCCCGAAACCAAGCTCGGCATCCTGCCCGGCTGGGGAGGCTGCGTGCGCCTGCCGCGGCTGATCGGTGCCGACAACGCCATCGAGTGGATCGCCGGCGGCACCGAGAATCGCGCCGCTGCCTGTCTGTCGGTTGGTGCGGTCGATGCCGTGGTGCCCCCTGAATCACTCGAGGCGGCGGCGCGCGACATCCTGAGCCGGGCCCGGACCGGTGAACTCGATTACTCGGCACGCCGCGCCGAAAAGCTCGGTCCCCTGGGACTCGACGCCATCGAGCAGATGATGGCCTTCGAGACGGCCAAGGGCTATGTGGCCGGCAAGGCCGGGCCGCACTACCCGGCTCCGATCGAGTCGATCAAGGTCATCCAGAAGGGGGCCGGTGAGGAGCGTGCCCGTGCCCAGGCGATCGAGGCCAAGGCATTCGGCAAGCTGGCGCTCACCGATGTCTGCTACAACCTCGTGGGACTTTTCCTCAACGATCAGGTGGTCAAGAAGAAGGGCGGCCAGTACGAGAAGCAATCCGCACCCGTGGAGCGGGCCGGGGTGCTCGGCGCCGGTATCATGGGCGGGGGCATCGCCTACCAGAGCGCCTCCAAGGGCACGCCGATCCTGATGAAGGATATCAAGGAAGAGGCCATCGAGCTGGGGCTCAAGGAGGCCCGCAAGCTGTTCGGCAAACAGGTGGAGCGCGGCAAGCTTTCCAGCGAGCAGATGGCCGAACGGCTCAGCAATATCCGGCCGACTCTCTCCTACGGCGACTTCGCGCATGTCGACCTGGTGGTCGAGGCGGTCGTCGAGAATCCCAAGGTCAAGGGGGCGGTGCTCGCCGAAGTCGAAGATAACGTGGGCGAGGCCACCATCCTTACCTCCAACACCTCGACCATCTCGATCACTCGACTTGCCGAGCAGTTGAAGCGGCCGGAGAACTTCTGCGGCATGCACTTCTTCAATCCGGTGCACCGCATGCCCCTGGTCGAGGTCATTCGCGGCGAGAAGACCGGCGACGCCGCCGTGGCGGCGACCGTGGCCTATGCCCGCAAGATGGGCAAGACGCCCATCGTGGTCAATGACTGCCCGGGGTTCCTGGTCAACCGCGTGCTCTTCCCTTATTTCGGCGGCTTCAGTCAACTGATGGCGGCCGGGGCCGATTTCCAGCGCGTCGACAAGGTGATGGAGAAATTCGGTTGGCCGATGGGGCCGGCCTACCTGCTCGACGTGGTGGGCATGGACACCGCCGTACATGCCGGCGAGGTGATGGCCGAGGGCTTCCCGGAGCGCATGGGTAGTCTGGGCGGTGCCGGGGGCGAAGGCCAGGACAAGAGTGCCATCCAGGTGATGTTCGACAATGACCGTCTGGGGCAGAAGAACGCCAAGGGCTTCTACGCCTACGAAGAAGACAGGAAGGGCAAGCCGCAGAAGGTCAGCGACGAGGCGGCCATCGAACTGGTCAAGGGCGTTGCGGGGTCGGGTCGCGAGTTTTCCGACGACGACATCATCGCGCGGATGATGACGCCCCTATGCCTGGAAACCGTGCGTTGTCTGGAGGATGGGATCGTCGGCACGCCGGCCGAGGCCGACATGGCGCTGATCTATGGCATCGGTTTCCCGCCGTTCCGGGGGGGTGCGTTGCGCTACATCGACGCCATGGGGCTGGAGGCGTTCGTCGCCCAGGCCGATGAGCTGGCCGCCGAACTCGGAGCGCTGTACGCGCCGACCGACAAGCTGCGCGAGATGGCGCGCAACGGCGAGCGGTTCTATCAGGACGCCGCCGAGGCCTGATTTACCACGTGCTATTCACCACCTGCTATTGATCAAGTGCCGGGGAGAACGAATTCGATGAGTGTGAATCCGAGAGACATCGTGGTAGTCGATGGCGTGCGTACCGCCATGGCCAAGGCCAAGAACGGCGCCTTCCGCCACGTGCGTGCCGAGAACCTGTCTGCCGGCGTCATGCAGGCGCTGTTCGACCGCAATCCGAACCTCGATCCCGCCGACGTCGACGACGTCATCTGGGGCTGCGTCAACCAGACCCTCGAGCAGGCCATGAACATCGCCCGCAATGCGGCGATCATGACTGGGATCCCGCGCAGCGTGCCGGCCCAGACCGTCAACCGCCTGTGCGGCTCCTCGATGAGTGCCCTGCATATCGCTGCCGCCAATATTCGGGCCGGGATGGGCGACTTCTACATCATCGGCGGGGTCGAGCACATGGAACACGTGCCGATGACCCATGGCGTCGACGTCAATCCGGCGGCCAGCAAGCATGCCGCCAAGGCGGCCATGATGATGGGCCTGACCGCCGAGCTGCTGGGCAAGATGCATGGTGTTTCCCGCGAGGACCAGGATGCCTTCGGGGTGCGGTCCCACCAGCGCGCCCATGCCGCTCAGCAGAACGGTGGCTTCGACAACGAGATCATCGGTATCGAGGGTCACGATGCTCAGGGCTTCCGGGTCCGAGTGGATCGCGACGAGGTCATCCGCGCCGATGCCAGCCTGGAAGCGATGGCCGAGCTCAAGCCAGCCTTCGATCCGCGCAGCGGCACCGTGACCGCCGGGACCTCCTCGGCGCTCTCCGTGGGCGCCAGTGGCATGGCGGTGATGAGCGCCGAGCGGGCCAGTGCCCTGGGTCTGGAACCCATTGCCCGGGTGCTGTCGACCGGTGTGGCGGGCTGTGATGCTTCGATCATGGGCTATGGCCCGGTGCCGGCTTCCCGCAAGGCGCTGAAGGCGGCGGGCCTGACCATCGAGGATATCCAGACCGTCGAACTCAACGAGGCCTTCGCCGCCCAGTCGCTGCCGGTGCTCAAGGATCTCGGTCTGCGCGACCGGATGGACGAGGCGGTCAACCTGCATGGCGGCGCCATCGCCCTGGGCCACCCGCTGGGCTGCTCGGGTTCGCGTATCAGCACGACGCTGCTCAACGTGATGCAGGAACAGCGCACCTCGCTTGGTCTGGCCACCATGTGCATCGGCATGGGGCAGGGCGTGGCCACGGTGTTCGAGCGACTGAGGTAACAGCGACCGAGACGATACCAACGCAAGCGGCGCCTCTCGGGGCGCCGCTTGCGTTGGAGGGCATGACGTTGTGCGCGTGACTACTCGGCGTGCTCGGTCTGGTAGGCATCGAAGGCCTGCGTCAGTATCTCGCGGGCTTCGCTGGCGTCGCCGAAGCCATTCAGCTCGATGTCGCCGCCATCCGGGAGGTTCTTGTAGACGCGGAAGAAGGCATTGAGTCGCTCGACCTGCATGGCCGGCAGGTCTTCCATCCCGTCGACATCGGCGTAGGTGGGATCCACGTCATCGGCGGGGACGGCGATGATCTTGTCGTCGGCTTCGCCGTCATCGATCATGCGCAGCACGCCGATGGCCCGGACCTTGATCACCGCTCCGGGGTAGATGCTGTCGCGGGTCAGCACGAGCGCATCCAGGGGATCGCCGTCGCCTCCCGCCGAACTGGTGATGGACCCATAGTTGGCCGGATAGCGGACCGGCATCGAGACGTAGCGATCGACGATCAACTGGCCGTGTTCGGCATCGATCTCGTACTTGGTGAAGCTGCCGGCCGGAATCTCGTTGACCACATGAAAGCTGGCCGGAGCGTCATCGGTCTGGGGATAGTCGAAGACATTCTGGGCCTGGACGGGGGTGGTGGCCAGGAGGCCGGCGGCGACCAGAAAAGAAGCAATGGACTTCATGGGACCTCGCGCTGCAGTGAGACGAAACGAACCTCACAGCCTAGCCCCCCGCGATGACATGTCCGTGACGTCCGGCCTACAGGATCCCCGCCTCCAGGCCGGCGGTCAGGGTCAGGGCCAGCTCTTCGACCCGGGGCTCGAAGTCGTCTTGCCACTCGCCCCTCAGTGTCAACGGTTCCTGCACCCACTTCCAGCCCAGGCCCGTGACGATGCCTTCGACGGCGCGCCGCGTGCCGGTGCCGTCCCGGCCGGCCCGGATGTAGAGCGCGCAGGGCAGGCCTCGTTGCGCTTCCAGGACCGGGTAGTAGCTGCGATCGAAGAAATCCTTGAGGGCTCCGCTCATATAGCCAAGGTTCTCGGTGGTGCCCAGCAGGATGGCGTCGCAGGCCAGGATATCCTCGGGGCCGGCGTCGAGCGGTGGCTTGATGACCGCCTCCACGCCCTCGATATCGGAATGACGGGCCCCACGGCCGGCGGCGTCGCGCAGGCGTCGGGTGTTGTCGGAGGGCGCGTGGGCCACGATCAGCAGGCGTTTCATCGGTCGCCTCCGGGTTGAAGAGCGTCGGTCACGCCATCATGCCATGGGAGGAGGTCGTTGACAGGCTATGGGCATTTGCCGAGCCTTGGACGACCGGAAACACGACGCCGTGTTTCCCCATCATGACACCATCTCAGGGAGATCAACGACCATGGCCTTTGCATTGACGAACATGCGGGTGGAAAGCCCGGCCTTCACCGACCAGGGCGAGATTCCGACGCGACATACCGGAGAAGGTGAGGATCTGTCGCCGGCGCTGTCCTGGCATGATGCGCCGGAGGGCACCAAGGGCTTCGCGGTGATCTGCCACGACCCTGACGCGCCCCTGGTGGAGCACGGCGGCTACGGCTTCGTGCACTGGGTGCTCTACAATCTGCCGGGCTCCACCACCTCTCTCGAGGAAGCATCCTCCGAGGGGACCCGCGGGATCAACCATTTCGGTCGCAATGGCTATGGTGGCCCCATGCCACCCGAGGGGCATGGCGTCCACCAGTATTATTTCTGGGTGCTGGCGCTGGACAAGCCCACCGCCTTGCCCGAGGGCATCTCGATGGCCGAGCTTCTCAAGCAGGTCGAACCGCACCTGCTGGGCATGAACCGTCTGGTCGGCACCTATCGTCGTGATTGACGCACGAGAGGCCTGAGGCGGTCCGCCCGTGCTCTCGACGCGGGCGGATCTTACTCCGGAAGCGCCTCGCCGGCTTCCGGCACCGCCACATCGTCATTCTCGGTGACAATCCGCTCCAGTTCCTCGCAGAAGGCTTCCAGGGCCTCGCTGGTGTGTCCGGGGCGACGGTGCAATTCGATCTCGACCTGCCCGAGTGGCGGCAGGCCTTCCGCTTCACCGACGATCCGGCATCCCGCCGGTACGCTGCGTGGTGTTTTCACCGTCATCGCCAGGCCCGCCTGCACGGGTAGATTGATACCGGTGGGGGATTGGCTCGAATAGTGTGTCTCCCACTGGCGCTCCTCACGTCCCAGGGCCGAGAGGGCATGCGCGCGGAAGATACAACCTTCCGGGTTGAGGGCCAGGGGCAGGGTATCCCAGTCCGTCGGCCGGCAGTGCTCGGCCACGACCCAGACCATCGGCTCCCAGCCCAGCAAGTGGCCCGACTGGGTGGGGAGGTGGCGAATCGACAGGACGACATCCAGCAGGCCCTCGTGGAACTGGTTGACCAGCGTGGCGCTGATATCGCAGTTCAGCTCCAGCCGGGTGTCCGGGAAGCGCTGCGCGTAGCGGGGCAGCAGCGACGGCAGGTAGGCACTGGCCTGTTCCTCGGAGGTCGCGAAGCGTATCAATTCGCCGCGCCGGCGGTTGCCCAGCAGCGTTCGGGCCTCGTCTTCCAGCTTGAGCATGTGCCGTGCATAGGGCAGTAACTGCTCACCATGCGAGGTGAGCAGCACGCTGCGGCTGGTACGTTCGAACAGCGCCTGGCCCATCTGATCCTCCAGGCGCTTGATCTGCAGGCTGACCGCCGACTGGGTGCGGTGCAGCACCTTGCCGGCGGCGCTGAACCCCTGACTTTCGGCCACGGTGACGAAGGCGCGGAGCAGCACGGTATCCATTATTGATGAGCCTTTGAAATTGGTTTTATCTCAATCATTCATTTTTATTATGAGGTTGCGCTATCTAGGCTGTCCAGCGTGCATTGTTAACCGGAGACTCCCATGTCCGTGGCAACCTCGGCCGACACAAGCGACCTTTCCCTGAAGGGCTTGATCGACCTGTTCCGTTACCCGCTCGATGATCTCGACGGCGAAGTAGGGCAAGCACTGATCGAGCACTGCCGTCGCCAACTGGCGGAGGATGGTTGTGTGGTGCTGGAACGTTTCGTGCCGGAGCAGGCGCTGGCGCGTCTCGAGCGCGAGACCGAGCGGCTTTCGCCCGAAGCCCATTACAACCAGACCGAAACCAACCCTTACAACAGTGATGGGGACCCCGATCGTCCGTCGAGCCATCCGCTGAACCGCTTCGACGATCGGACCAACGGCTTCGTCGCCGGCGATCGCATCGGTGCCGATACCATCATCCGTCAGATCTACGAGCATCCCGAGTTCCAGCGGTTCATCGCCGCCGTGATGGGCATGGAAGAGATCCACCAGTACGCCGATCCACTGGCCGACCTGGTGGTCAACGTGCTGCGCGAGGGCTGCCAGCATCCTTGGCACTACGATACCAACGAGTTCATCGTCACCATGATGACCCGCCGTTCCCGGGGCGGTGGTCGCTTCGAGTACGCCCCGGGCATCCGTGGCCCCGAAGGGGAGAATTTCGAGGCCGTGGAGCGGGTACTGGACGGTGATCGTTCCCGGCTCGAGTCGCTGGATCTGACGCCCGGCGACCTGCAGATCTTCTTCGGGCGCTATTCGCTGCATCGGGTCACCCCGGTCGAAGGGGATCGCGAGCGCCACACCGTGATCTTCGCCTACGCCAAGGAGCCTGGCTTCATTGGTCGCCCCGAGCGGGCCCAGCGCATCTTCGGCCGCATGGCGCCTGTCCATGAAGCCTTGCTGAAGAATGGCATGCGGCGTAGTGATGCGCTGGCCGATTGAATCTCGCCGACCCGCCTGGTCCCACGTCGCTTCACTCCCGAGTAGAAACGGAACCCCATGAGCATCGTCGATTTCGAGAAGTTGACCGACAACGAACCGGATCGTCTCCCGGTGATTCCCTCGGCCCCCATGGCCAATGGGGACAGCATTCCCACGGCCTTCGACCCCGCACAGCTGCGTGCCGGCCGCCTGCAGCGCCTGCGGGCGATGATGGCCGAGCAGGGCTACGCCGCCCTGGTGCTGTTCGATCCCTACAATCAGCGCTATGCCACCGGCTCGCGCAACATGTTCGGTTACTTCCTGCGCAATTCCACCCGCTATATCTATGTGCCGCTGGAAGGGCCGGTGATCCTCTTCGAGTATCCGGGGAGCGCCCACGTCTCCACCTGGCTCGAGACCATCGACGAGTCGCGCACCTCCAAGGTGGTCTGGTCGGCGGTCAACCAGCGCGACAATCTCTCCTCCGATCCCTTCGGCGTCGAGATCGCCGAGCTGGTCCGGGCGCATGGCCAGGGCAATACGCGCATCGGCCTGGATCGCTGTACCCTGAACCTGGCGCGTTCCCTGGAGGCGCAGGGCATGGACGTGCTCGACTGCATGCAGGACACCTTGCACTGTCGTCGGATCAAGACGCCGGAGGAGGTGGCCTGTCTGGCTCAGTCCATGGCCGGCAGCGAGGCCGCGGTCGCCGAGGTGGAAGCCGCCATCAAGCCGGGGGTGACCGAGAACGATCTCTTCGCGATTCTCTACGGCAATGTCATCAAGCAGGGCGGCGAATTCATCGAGACCCGGCTGCTCAACTCGGGACCGCGTACCAACCCCTGGTTCCACGAGGCCAGCGATCGGGTCGTGCGCCCCGGTGAACTGGTGGCGCTGGATACCGATACCATCGGTTGCCACGGCTACTACTCGGACTTCTCGCGGACCTTCCATGTGGGGCCGGGACGACCCAGTGCCTACCAGCGCGAGCTGTATCGCATGGCGTTCGATCAGGTACATCACAACATGGATATCCTTGCGCCGGGGATGAGCTATCGCGAGATCGCCGAGCGGGCCTGGAAGATTCCCGAGCGCTTCCTGGATCGTCGCTATCCGTCGGTCATCCATGGCGTCGGCATGCACGGCGAGACACCGCTGGTCGCGCACCACATGGATTTCGATCGCTTTTCCAAGGACGGTGTCCTGGAACCCGGCATGGTGGTGTCGGTGGAGAGTTACATCGGCGAGGTCGGCGCCGCCGATGGCGTCAAGCTGGAAGAAGAAGTGCTGGTCACCGAGACCGGTATCGAGAAGCTCAGTCGCTACCCTTTCGACGAGGACCTGCTCGGTCGCGAAGTCTGAACGACGCGAGTGGACCGCGGCACCTGCCATGTATGCGATGAGGTAGGGCCGGCGGAGTAGGGCTATCGCAGTTGGAGCTGGCGAGGGCAATGAATGGCGTGCGGTCATCACCCTTGGTATGGTCTCCCGTCTACCGTGACGGAATGACCGCAAGGAGCCGGCATGTACAAGTCGTTACGCCATGTACTGATCGCCTGCCTCGCCACCGGCCTGATGAGTGGCACGGTCCTGGCCGACGATGACCCCGTCGTGTTCGGATGGGTCGAGAAGGCGACCATCGAGGAACCCTGGGGCCCCGAGGTCAAGGTCAAGCTCGATAGCGGTGCCTTGACCTCTTCCATGCAGGCGGAGGACATCGAGAAATTCGAGCGCGATGGCGAGGAGTGGGTGCGCTTCGTCGTCGAGGTCGAGGACGAGTCGACCGAAGAGATCGTCTCGAAGACCTTCGAACGGCCGATCTTCCGCAAACTGATACTCACGGGCGCCGGCGGCCAGGATCGGCGGCCGGCGGTGCTGATGACGCTGTGCATCGGCGATACCCGCTACGAGGAGCAGTTCAGCCTCGAGGATCGTGATGATCTGACCTACCCGGTCCTGCTCGGACGTCGCACCATTCAGGAGCTGGGCCTGCTGGACGTGACCCGAACCTTCGTCCACGACCTGGAGTGCGACGAAGATACGCCGCTTCACGAGCATGAGGAAAAGGAGCTCGATGAGGATATCGGCATCTGAGTCCTGTCCGGTTATCCTCGGTGATCAGGGGCTGCCTGAAAAGTCGACGAGCGTGAGCTGGATGGCCCGTCCGGCGCCACCGAGTGACTCATCCCGGAGGTTCCGTGAGCGATGTTTCCCCGCTGAAGGTCTACTATGATGCGGCCTGCCCGCTCTGCCGCCGCGAGCGGCGCCGGTACGAGCGCCTGGCTCGAGAGGCGCATTCGGTGGAATGGCTGGATGTTTCCAGCCATGAGACCGGGTTGCGCGAACGCGGCGTCGAGCCACGCGAAGCGCTGCTCTCGCTGCATGTGGAGGACGCCGAGGGCACGCTGCATCGGGGCATGGATGCCTATATCCTGCTGATGCGCCGCATCCCGAGGCTGCGTCCCCTGGCCGTGCTCATCGGCCTTCCCGTGATCAAGCCTGTGCTGACCTGGTGGTATGGCCATTGGGTCAGGCGACGACTGGCCCGGCAGGGGCGGTTGTAGTCGGCGTCACGCGGGACGCCATTCGGCCGGCAGACATTCGACCAGGAAGTCCATGAAGGCCCGGACCTTCGGGGTCAGGTCGCGTCGGTCACCGACGCACAGGTAGATATCCATGGGCTCCGAGACGGCGCGTGCCGAGGTGCTCCGGTCCGTCTCGAACAGCGATACCAGGTGCCCGCGGTCGAGATGCGGTTGGGCGACGAATGCCGCCAACCGTGTGATACCGCCCCCTCCCAGCGCCATCTGCGCCAGGACATCGATGTCGTCGCTGGCCATGGCGACACGCGTATCGGGTTCGAAGCGGAGTCCATCCCGCACGAAGCCCCAGCTCAGGAAACGGCCGTCCCGGGGAAAGCGGAAGACCAGGCAGTCGTGTTCCTTGAGGTCTTCCGGTTCACGGGGCGTGCCGGCTCGCGCCAGATAGTCGGGGGAGGCGCAGAAGAAGAAGGGAATCGAGGCAATGCGCCGGGCGACCAGCCCTTCCTCGAGTTGCAGAGCGAAACGCACGCTGACATCCACCGTCTCGCCGATATGATCGACGTGGCGATCGGTGGTGAATATCTCGAGGGAAAGGTGCGGGTAGCGGTGCTTGAAGGCGGGCGCCAGCGGCGCCAGCACGTGTCGCCCGAAGGCGGCGGTGGAGGCGATGCGCAAGTGGCCGCGTGGCTCGTTGCGCAAGCTGGCGATGGCGTCGTGGGCCCGTTCGATATCCCGGGCGATATGCTTGATTCGGGCATAGTAGGCGGTCCCGCTGTCGGTGAGCCCCAGGCGGCGCGTGGTGCGGGTCAGCAATCGGGTATCCAGGTGGGCCTCCAGGCGGGCGAGTTGCTGGCTCGCGGCCGCCGGGCTGATTCCCAGGCGCTTGGCGCCGCCGGCGATGCTGCCGGTTTCCACGGCACTGGTGAAGCAGGCAATGGCGCGCAAGGTGTCCATATCTTTTCCCGATGAGTGAAAGATCTTATTCGTAAGTAGACGTTTATAGTGAGATTGGCGCTGGGCGTCTAGTGAGAGGAGGCGGGCTGGGCTAGGGTGACGCTCCCTGAAAACCGAGCCTCGAGGAGGATCGATGAACCGTTCGATGATATCCCCGCGCCGCGAACGCCTGAGCGGAGTACGGCGCCTGATCGCGAGGCGGGGGCTGCCACGCCGGCTCACCCCGGTGGTATTCGCCTTCTACATGGCCTCGATCATGGCGTTTCTGATGACGCTGGTGATCACCCTGATCAACGAGGGCATGGGGCCGGGGTTCATGGGGCGGGTCTTGCACGCCTATGTTCTCGCCATGCCGGTGGCCTTCGTGTGCGTTCTGATCGTCAGGCCGCTGGTCGTGCGGCTGGTCGCCTTGACGATCGAGAAAGAGCAGACGTGATGCGGCCCCCGGGTGGGCGAACTTCGATGATGGGGAACTGAGCGATGGTGCGACGCCTGTCCGGACACCTGCCGTCCACTCGACAATTACAGTGTTTCATCGCCGTGGCCGAGGAACTCAACTTCCGTCGTGCCGCCGAGCGCCTGCACATGTCGCAGCCACCCTTGTCTCGGCAGATCGGCGGACTCGAGGCCATGCTGCGCATAAAGCTGTTCGAGCGCGATACCCAGGGCGTCAGCCTGACCACGGCCGGCGAGCGTTTCGAGCACGATGCCCGTCGGGTTCTTGAAGCGCTCGATATCGCTCTGGTCAATCTGCGCGAGACGGTCGCCGTCGACGCGGCCGATGTACGGCTAGGCCTGACGAGCGTGATCGACTTCAGCCTGGTGGCCGGCATTCGCGATGTCCTGACGGATGTGCACCTCCTCCCCGCGGGCACGCGAATCGAAGAGGCGTACTCGAAGCGCCTGGTCGAGCGCTTGTCGAGCGGGGAACTGGATCTTGCCCTGGTGGGGGAGATCGCCGAACCGGGGGAATCTATCCAGGCGCGACGCGTCGCCCTTGATCCGCTGATGGTGGCGTTGCCCGAAGATCATCCGGCGGCCGAGCGTGCGAGGGTGTCGTTCGATGACCTGGGGGATACCCGGCTGTTCTGGTTTCCCCGCCATGACAACCCGGTCTTCCATGATCGCTGCGAGCGGGTCTTTGCGGATCATGGTTATGCGCCACCGCGGCGCCCCGAGCCCGGCGAGCACATGACGCTGCTGGCTCGGGTGGCCGCCGGCGATGGCGTGGCGTTTCTGCCGACGTCACTGCGTGCGGCCAGTCGCCTCGGCGTGACCTATCGTCCCTTCGTCGCCGACCTGGAAGAACGGCTGAGCATCGAGCTCAAGCTGCTATGGCGATCCGGTGAAACGCGCGAAGAGGTCCGGTACGCCGTCGATGTACTGCTCGAGGCGGCCGAGGCCTGACATGCTCAGGCACACATCTAGGCGTTGACGCCCTTCATGCCTTCCTCCGTGTAGCGCTCGCCGCGAGCGGCGTCCGGGGGCAGGGCACTGTCGAGGTCGTTCAGGTCACGCTCGTCCAGCCGCAGTGCCAGTGCGCCGAGATTCTCGTGCAGATAGGCCGAGCGTCGAGTACCGGGAATCGGCACGATATGGTCATCCTGGGCCAGCAGCCATGCCAGGGCGACCTGGCCCGGCAGGGCGTCGTGGCGTTCAGCCACCCGATGCACGGCGTCGAGCAATGTCAGGTTATGCGCCAGGTTGTCGGCCTGAAAGCGCGGATTGTGGCGCCGGAAGTCGTCTTCGGAAAGATCCTCTCGCTTGGTGATACGGCCGGTCAGGAAGCCGCGTCCCAGGGGGGAGTAGGGCACGAGCCCCACGCCGAGCCGGCGGGCCATGGGCAGGATCTCGGCTTCGACATCGCGCGTCCACAGCGAATACTCGGTCTGCAGGGCGGTGATCGGATGGATGGCATGGGCCTTGGCCAGGGTCGACGCCGAGACTTCACACAGCCCCAGGTGAGCGATCTTGCCTTCCTTAACGAGCTCTCCCAGGCACTCCATGGCGGCACTGATGTCGCCTTGCGGGTCAACGCGATGGAGATAATAGAGATCGATACGCTCGATGCCCAGGCGCTTGAGCGAGGCCTCGCAGCAAGCACGAATGTACTCGGGACGATTGTTGACGCGCCGTGCATAGTCGGCATCGCCGCGATCGATGCCGCACTTGGTGGCGACCTTGATGTCGCTGGCTCCGTGTGACCGACGTTGCTCGGCCAGGCATTCGCCGATCAGCGTCTCGTTGTGGCCGCGGCCGTACATGTCCGCCGTGTCGATCAGGTCGATGCCGGCATCGGCCACCTCGGCGAGCAGGTCCCGAGAGGCCCGGTCATTCGAGGGTCCGTAGAACTCGCTGATCCCCATGGCGCCATAGCCCAGCGCCGAAACGCTCAGCCCTTGTCCCAGGGTGCGATGGGGGAGAATCCTGTGGTCGCGTGTCATGGTGTCATCCTCGTCATGGGGGGTAGTCCGGGGCGATGCCGGACGCCACACAGGATGGAAGGACAGCGGCGCTCGTGGAATGTCATTCATGGCAATACCATTCGGGTATCAGGGCGTCGAGGCGGCCGGGCTTGTGCCGGAGGGCGACGTTCGGCACGATATTTCCTCAACAATACTTGAGGTCGAGGCGGGAGGTACGATGACACATCGCAAGCTGAATCCCCGCAAGCAGTCGTTGACGGTGGGGGATGTCGCCCGGCGCTGTGGCGTTGCGGTTTCCACCGTGCATTTCTACGAGGCCAAGGGGTTGATCGAAAGCACGCGCAATGCCGGTAACCAGCGGCGTTTCTCCCGGGATGTGCTGCGCCGCGTGGCCGTGATCAAGATCGCCCAGCGCACGGGCATGCCGCTGGCCGAGATCAAGGCCTCGCTGGACGATCTGCCCACATCCCGTACGCCCGATGCCGAGGACTGGCGGCATTTGTCGGAGCAGTGGCGTAGCGCGCTGGACGAGCGGATCCACTGCCTGATCGCGTTGCGCGATCAGCTCGATGGATGCATCGGCTGTGGCTGCCTGTCGTTGAAGAGCTGCCCGCTGCGGAATCCGGGGGACGTGCTGGGTGATGCCGAGGAAGGGGAAACCTCGCCATCGGCCCCCGGCACAGGAGTGCCCGGTCGATGACGAGGGTGAGTGGTATCAGTCGGTGTGCAGCCGATCCAGGCTGGTGACCAGCCGCTGGCAGAGGGCATTCAGGGCGTCGCCCTGGGCGGTGTTGACGAGATTGCCTTCGGCATCGAAGGCGTCACCGGCCTTCGCGACGGCGAGCTGATCGGGAAGCACCGTCACACCGATATTGGTGAGCAACTGACGCAGGTGATTCAGGGCGCGAAGACCGCCCAGGCCCCCGGGGGAGGCGGCGACGAGGCCGGCCTGGCGCTCCTTGAACAGGGCGAGCCCGCTTTCGCCCTGGTGGGGACGAGTGAGCCAGTCGATGGTGTTGGTCAGCAACGGCGTGACGAAGCCGTTGTATTCCGGCGAGGCGATCAGCAGCCCTTGATGCCCGGCGAGCAGCTCCCGCAACGCCAGGGCATTGCCGGGCAGTCCTTCAGCTTCCTCCAGATCGCCGTCATAGAGCGGCATGGGATAGTCGCGCAGGTCGATGAAGGTAGGTTTGCCACCGAGCGCTTCGATGCGTGCCGCGGCGAGCTGCGCGAGACGCTTGTTGAAGGAGGCCTCGCGGGCACTGCCGGCGAATACCAGAATACGTGGAACGGCCATGGATACACTCCTTTCCAGAATCACGGGTTCAGGGGGTGATCTTCCATGGTCGCGGTGACGGTGACAAGCATGGCCCGTCGGCGTCGAGCTTTTCTCCGCCACGTTCCTTGCCTTTTTCCTGCCTGTCCGAGTTCGGCATGGAGGCCACGGCACGCGCCGTGACCTCCTTCGGCGTGGGATCAGGCCTTGTCGGCGCCCCTGGGCCAGGCCTTGGGATCGATTCGATCATTCAGTCGCGGGAAGCGACGCGGATCGAAGTTGGGCTCCAGGCCATCCTTGAGCTGGCGCTCGTAATCCCGGAACAGGGCAATGGCCACCGGCGAGAGCAGCAGGATCGCCACCAGGTTGATCAATGCCATCATGCCCATCGACAGGTCGGCGAAGCTCCAGATCGGACCGAGGTTCGCCACCGCGCCGATCATCACCATGGCCAGCACTGCCAGCCGATAGATCAGGATGGCGCCGGGCGCGTACCTGGCGCCGGCCAGGTACTCCACGTTGGTTTCGCCATAGGAGTAATTGGCGATCACCGAGGTGAAGGCGAACAGCAGGATCGCCACGGCGATGAACATGCTCGCCCAGTCGCCGACCTGATGCGACAGCGCGATCTGGGTGAGCTGGATGCCGTTGGCTTCATCACCGGCGAGCAGTTCCGGACCCGCCATGATGATGATGGCGGCGGTGGCGGTGCAGATGACCAGGGTGTCGAAGAAGACGCCGAGCATCTGGATGAAGCCCTGGGCGGCGGGATGGTTCGGCTGGGTGGACGCGGTGGCGGCGGCGTTGGGAGCCGAGCCCATGCCTGCCTCGTTGGAGAACAGGCCGCGCTTGATGCCGTTCATGATGGCCTGGGAGATGGCGTACCCGGCGGCGCCGCCGGCGGCCTGGTCGAGGCCGAAGGCGCTCTTGAAAATGGTCATGATGGCTGCCGGCAGCTCGGTGATGTTGAGCAGTACCACCACGACGGCCAGCAGCAGGTAGATGACGGCCATCACCGGCACCACCAGTTCAGCCACCCGGGCAATGGATTTCAGGCCGCCGAAGATGATCGGCGTCACCGCCACGACCAGGACCACGCCGACGATCCAGGGAGGAAGGGAGAAGGCTTCCTCCATGGCCAGCGCGATGGAGTTGGACTGCACGCTGTTGAAGGCCAGGCCGAAGGCGATGATCAGGCAGATGGAAAACAGCGCCGCCAGCCAGCGCAGCCCCAGGCCCTGCGAGATGTAGCGGGCCGGGCCGCCGCGGAAGGTACCATCGCCATGGTCCGTCTTGTAGGCCTGGGCCAGGGTGGATTCGACGAAGCTGGTGGCCATGCCGACCAGGGCCGTCATCCACATCCAGAAGATGGCACCGGGGCCGCCGAAGTAGATGGCGACCGCGACGCCGGCCAGGTTACCGGTGCCGACCCGGGCGGCAAGACTGGTGGAAAGCGCCTGGAAGGAGGAGATGCCGCCGTCGGCGCTGCGTGAATGGCGCAGCAGCTTGAACATGTGCCCGAAGTAGCGGAACTGGATGCCACGCGTCATGACGGTGAAGTACAGGCCCGCACCGATCAGCAGATAGATCAGCAAGGAGCCCCAGATCAGGCCGTTGCCGGCGGCCATCAGGTCCTTGAACAGTTCGGAAAGAGAGAGTGCCATGGTGTCGATATGCTCGTGATCTCAATGAATGCGGGGGCCATTCTTCACGGATGCCACGAAATGGCAAGGATTGCTGTCGATGAGTCATTGAATGGCAGAATCATCCAGGTAATGGCGGTCATGTTGATCAATTGACACTGGCATGCCCCGCGGCGCTCATGGCGATGGACGCTCGAGCTGGCGATCGGAAGGGCCTCGACGTAGGCTGGGGTGGAGGGATCAACCCAACCAGCGAGGAGAGTGTCGATCATGGACCATTTCATGCAGGCCGCCCTGGACGAGGCACGCGCGGGGCTCGATGAAGGGGGCATCCCCATCGGTTCGGTGCTGGTCCATCGCGGGGTGATCATCGGCGGTGGCCGCAATCGTCGCGTTCAGCTCGGCAGTACCGTCCTGCATGGCGAAATGGACGCGCTGGAAAACGCCGGGCGACAGTCCGCCGATATCTACCGCGAATCGACGCTCTACACGACACTTTCCCCCTGCGCGATGTGCACGGGCGCCATCCTGCTGTACGGCATTCCCCGGGTGGTGATCGGCGAGAATCGGACCTTCCAGGGCGAAGAGGCGCGTCTGCTCTCGCATGGTGTCGAGGTCGAGGTGCTGCAGGAGCCGGCGTGCATCGCCCTGATGGAAGACTTTATCGCCTCTTCCCCCGACCTATGGTTCGAGGATATCGGTGAGTCGTCGGGTCCTCGGGCTCTGTGAAGCACCTTGTCGATTCGCCGCGAGGCGATCTTCAGCGTTTGTCTCGACGACCCCGGAGCGGAGTTTACCCCATGCTTGCTGAAACTCCTGAGCCGCCGTATTACGCGGTGATCTTCTCCTCACGGCGTACCGATGTCGTGGCCGGATATGACGAGACGGCCGAGCGCATGATGCGACTGGCCTCGCAGCAGCCCGGCTTTCTCGGCGTGGAGTCGGCGCGCGAGGCGGTCGGCATCACGGTGTCCTACTGGGCGGATCTTGATTCGATCCGGCGCTGGAAGGCCCAGGCCGAGCATCGCGAAGCACAGCGCATGGGCCGAGAGGTCCGGTACTCGCACTACCGGGTGAGGGTGGCGCGGGTGGAGCGCGAGTACGGGCCGTAGTGGCGGTTCAGGCGTATGTATCGAGTCGGGTGCCCAGATGGCCGTCATTGGCCAGCCGTGGCTCGACGGAAGCCGATTCCATGAGCGCCGTCACCTGCTGCTGCTGGGTATCCAGCGCCGACTTGAAGATCTGCATCTGAGCCTGCTGGGCGGTCTGGGCCTGCTGCATGGCCTGGGACTGGGCGACGACATTATTGATCGAGGTATCCATCGTCTTCTCCTTTATAAGAGGGTGCGCACTACGCTAGCAGTTCTTTCTTCGGCAGGATAGCTGGCGGTCGTGGACCCCCCGAAGATCAGTCCGTCGACAGGCAATCGGGCAGGCTTTCCCGCAACGCCCGGGGACGCATGCCGAGGTCGGCGAAGGTGCCCACGCCTTCGGTGACCAGGTTGTCGCCCTGCATGAGAATGACCTGATCGCGCGTCAAGGGAGGGGAGGGCAGCCAGCCGAGTCCGAGGGCCAGGGCGTGCCAGGCGGTGAAGGGCAGGGGCACGAGGGGGCGTTCCCTTCCCAGGTGTTGCATCACCTGGGTGAGTGTCTCGCGATAGCTGAGGATATCGGCACCGCCCAGTTCGAAGAGATAGCGGCGTGGCCGGTCGACGGCGGTGAGCCTGACGATGGCGCGGGCCACATCCACGACATGCACCGGCTGAAGGCGGCTGCGCCCCCGTCCGAACAGCGGGATCACGGGGAGGCGCGTGAGTCTCGCCAGGCTGGACAGGAAGGCGTCGTTCCGTCCGAACAGGACGCTGGGCCGCAGGATGATGGCCTTGGGCAGGGCGTCCAGCACCGCCGTCTCGCCGCGTGCCCGGGCACGCACATAGGCCGAGGGCGAGTCGAGTGAGGCGCCGATGCCTGATAGCTGCACCAGCCGGGCGATGCCGGCCTCCCGTGCCTGGCGAGCCAGTCCGGCCGCCGCCGTGACGTGGATATCCTCGAAGCCGAGTCGCCGCGACGGCACATACAGGCTCGTCGCGTTGACCACCGCTCCGGCCCCTTCCAGGACCTCGGCGACGCGGCGCCCATCGCGGATGTCGGCGTGGAGGATCTCCAGGGGATCGCCGTCTTCCGCCCATGACGGCCAGGCGGGGCGGCGTGCCACCAGGCGGGTCGGTCGGCCGCTCTCCACCAGTTCTCGCACCAGGGCGGCACCGAGAAATCCGGTGCCACCGAAGACCACCGTCGGGGATGTCGTCATGAGCATTGGGATGACGTCTAGAGGCGTACCAGCATCTTGCCCTGATTGGCGCCCTGGAAGAGGTCGAGGAAAGCGTCGGGCGTGTGCTCGAGCCCCTCGACAACGGTTTCTTCGTAGTCGATCCGGCCGGCGCTGACCAGGGGGCCGACCTCCTCGAGGAAGCGTGGGTAATGCTCCCAGTGATCGAAGACGATGAAGCCCTGCATGCGCGCACGGCGAATCAGCACCATGGCCAGGTTGGAGGGGCCGGGCGCCGGGGCGTCATCGTTGTAATGGGCGATCATGCCGCATACGGCAATGCGCGCTCCGACTCGCAGCGTGTTCAGGGCCGCCTCCAGGCAGACGCCGCCGACGTTCTCGTAGTAGACGTCGAAGCCCTCCGGGCAGGCGGCCTGCAGGTCCGCCGTCAGGGTGGCGGTGTCCTTGTCGCGGTAATCCACCGCCACCACATCGTGCGCTTCCAGCCAGGCGCGCTTTTCCGGGGTACCGGCGATGCCGACCACGGTCCCTCCCTTGGCCTTGGCGAGTTGTACGGCCAGCGATCCCACGGCACCTCCCGCGGCGCTGACCAGCACGTTATCGCCGTTGCCCATGCCGGCGATGACGTTGAGGCCGGTCCAGGCGGTCATGCCGGGCATGCCCAGTACGCCGAGAAAGGCCTGGGCCGGCACGTCGATATCCGGTAGTGGCTGCAGGGCATCACCGGGCAACTGGGCGATGTCACGCCAGCCGCCCATGTGCACCACGCGGTCCCCCTCACGGAAACGGTCGTCTCGCGAGGCAATGACGTGGCCCACGGCGGCCCCCTCCAGCGGCGCGTCGAGCGCGAAGGGATCGATATAGGTCGTCACACCGCTCATGCGACCCCGCATGTAGGGATCCACCGAAAGCCAGGCGTTGTGCACGCGTACCTGCCCGTCGGCGAGTTCCGGCAATTCGGTTTCATTGAGAGTGAACACCCCGCGTTCCGGGGTGCCCTGGGGATATTCACCGATACTGAAGTAGCGAGATTTCACTGGTGGCTCCCGGTGATTGGCATGATGTCGCACCCTACACCCGAGTCCAGGCGATGGAAAGCCATGGGATTGTCGTGATGGGGACTAAAGTCTAAAAGCGTTGTGTCCGATTTTATCCGAAGCTATGTCCGACATAGAAAATTAACAGTCAGACACCACACACGATCCTCAACCCGTACAGGCACGCCATGTCTTCTGCCGCTTCCGATCCTCGACGCGCATCGAGCCCTGACATCGCCGACTTCCTCGCCGAGGCCATCTTCGCGGGGGAGTATGTGCCGGGTGACTTCGTGCCCAAGGAACTGGACCTCTGCGAGCGCTTCGGCGTCAGCCGCAGCACGGTCCGCAGCGCCCTGCAGACCCTGGTGGCGGCGGGCCTGTTGACGCGCATTTCCGGGCAAGGCTCGCGGGTGCGTGCCTTGCAGGAATGGCACCTGCTGGACCCGCGTGTCAGCGGCTGGATGGCACGTTTCGCTCAACCGAATCCGCGCATCCAGCGTGAGATATTCGCCTTTCGGGTGGCGGTCGAGCCCTATGTGGCGCGTCTGGCGGCGGAACACGCCACGGCGGCGGACCTGCTGGCCATCGAATCCGCCCATGAAGGCATGATCCGCGCCCTGGAGCATGACGACCTGCATTGGCAGGGCATCTCCCATAACGATTATGACGTGGCCTTTCACGAGGCGATCTTCGCGGCCTCGCACAACCTGGTCTGGGCACAGATCAGCCACGTTCTCAAACCGGCCATCGCGCTGCTGGTGGAGAAATCCAATCATAGCGCCGATGAGCTCAACGACAGCATGGAACGCCATCGCCGGGTGATGGAGGCGATTCGCCTGCGTCAGCCCCAACGGGCCGCCCAGGCGGCCCTGGCGGTGCTGGAACGCACCGGCCGGGATCTGGGCCTCGAGGAATTGATGCCCAGTGTTCCCGCTATCGAAGTCACGACAACCGTTTCAACAACAAGCGATAAGGAAGCCTCATGATGTCTCGCATGCCACTCAAGACCCTGACCGTCGCCGTGCTCGGCGCCCTGGCCATCGACGCCCAGGCCGCCGAGTACGAATGGACCTTCCAGACCTCGGAAACTGCCGGGGAGCCCCAGTTCGAGATGAAGAAGGCCTGGGCCGAGAACGTCGAGCAGATGTCCGATGGTCGTATCGCCATCGAGATCCTGCCGGTCGGCGCGGTGGTGCAGGCCAACCAGACTCTGCAGGCGGTGAAGTCCGGTATTCTGCAGGGCCACCTGACCGATCCCAGCTATTTCACCGGCCAGGATCCGGCCTTCGGCATGATCGGCAACCTGGTCGGCGCCTGGAGCGATCCGTACGACTTCCTCGATTACATGAACAACGCCGGTGGCGAGGCGCTTTACAACAAGCTGGTCGAGCCCTATGGCCTGCACCTGATCGGTGCTGCTGCGACCGGCCTGGAGTCACTGCCTTCCACCAAGCCGGTTCGTTCCGTCGAGGACATGAAGGGCCTCAAGCTGCGTGCCCCCGAGGGCATGGTTTACAACATCTTCGAGGCGGCCGGTGCCACGCCGGTCAACCTGCCGGGCTCCGAGGTCTATACCGGCCTGGAAAAGGGCGTGATCGACGCCGCCGACTACACGGTGTTCGCCACCAACCAGGCTCAGGGGTTGCATGAGTTCGCCCCCTATCCGCTCTACCCGGGTTTCCATTCGCTGCCGATGGTATCGGTGTCGTTGAACAAGGATATCTGGGACGGCCTGCCGGAAGATCTCAAGTCGATCCTCGAGACCTCCGTGGACAGTCTGGCCTACGAGATGGTGGCCGAGCTCAAGACCCGCGACCTGGAAGCGGTGCGCGAGGCACGGGATAACCCGGATATCGAGATCATCGATCTGCCGGCCGAGGAGCGTCTCAAGTTCCGCAACATCGCCAAGGACGAGTGGGCCACCTGGGCCGAGAAGAACGAGATCACCCAGGAGTTCTACGACTCCGTGGTGGGTTACCTGGAAAACCATAACCTGATGTGAGACGCATCGGGCCGACGCGGAGCGGCCCGATGACATGACCGGACGCGGCGCGTCCCACGGGGCGCGCCACTTCGTTGAGGAGTTCCCATGACTCGAGATTCCCGTCGCCCGGAGGAATCGGCGGCCCCGGCCGTGACCGCGCCCCCCGATCCGGTGCGCAACGCCTTCGATCGAGGCGTGGCAGCCTGCGGCCGCATCGCTGCCTGGCTGGTGCTGGTCGCCATGGTCATCAGCGTCTATGAAGTGATCATGCGCTACGCCTTCGCCTCGCCCACCTCCTGGGTCCACGAGACGGTGGTCATGCTGGT
>NZ_JAJQTQ010000033.1 GCF_029081005.1 Halomonas elongata
GAAGCTCGAAGCTCGAAGCTCGAAGCTCGAAGCTCGAAGCTCGAAGCTCGAAGCTCGAAGCTCGAAGGCAGCATGAAAACCCAACGAGTGAGAATCAAGGTTTTTCTTCCAGCTTCCAGCTTCCAGCTTACGGCTTACGGCTTACGGCTTACGGCTTACGGCTTACAGCTCCGAACGCAGTGCGGGCATCGCTCTCCAGCGCCGTGGCCACGAAGCGCATGAAGACGGCGACGCGCGCTACCCGCCGCAGGTCTGGATGGGTCAGCCCCCACAGCGAGGTGGCCAACGCCGGCACCGTCTCGCCGATTCGCGTCAGGCGGGCATCGCCATCGCCCAGATAGCAGGGCAGCACCGTCCGCCCCATGCCGTCGCGTACCGCGATGTACATGCCCATCAGGCTGTCGGCCCGGTAGTGGCAATGGCGCTCGACCTCCTGCTCGGCCATCCAACGCTCCAGCGCGCGGTACGTCATGCCCTCGTCAGGCCCCACCCAGGCCGGTGCTTCCCCTTCCTCATCAACCGCATCCCGCGGTGCGTAGACCGCCTGCTCGATACGCCCCAGGCACCGTCCCACCAGGTGTTCGGGCGGCGCGTTCGACGGACGGATCGCCACGTCGGCCTCGCGACGCGAGAGATCGAATAGCTGGTTGGAAACCGAAACCTCCAAGGCAATCGCCGGGTATTCGCGGCGAAACGCGACCAGGATCGGCGACAGTAGCCCGGCCAGCAGGGTATCGGTGGTGGTCAGCCGCAGCGAACCGGAGGGGCGCAGATCCCGCCCCACGACGCGTCGCTCGGCCTCCAGAATTTCCGTTTCCATGCGGCCGGCCACCGCCACCAGGTCTTCGCCCGCTGGGGTCGGCGCATAGCCGCCGGCCGACCGCTCGAAGAGTCGAACACCCAGGCGCCGCTCGATGTCCCGCAGGCGCCGGAACACCGTGGCATGGCTCACACCCAGCGTTCGCGCCGCACCCGACAGGCTTCCCGAACGGCCCACCGCCAGCACGATCCTGAGGTCATCCCATTGCAGCGCCTGTTCATTCATGCAAGACCCATTTTCATTCTGAGGGAATACCTATTCATCATCGCAATGGGCAGTATGGCGCCACAACCATCATCGAGGGGAGTCACCATGCGGATTCTGATCGTGCACTGCCATCCCGACCCGCATTCCTTCAACGCGGGCCTGACGACCTTGGCGGCCTCGACGCTCCGAGCACACGGCCACGATGTCGATATTTCCGATCTCTACGCCGAGGGCTTCGATCCGGTCGAGGGTCCCGCCCACTACCCACTGCGGGCACGGGCGGATGCCTTCTCGCCACTGACCGAACAGCGTCACGCCAGCGATACCGGCCGGCTGCCCACCGACGTGCAGCGCGAGATCGCGCGGCTCGAGCGGGCCGAGCTGGTGATCTTCCAGTTTCCGCTCTGGTGGCACGCCCAACCCGCCATGCTCAAGGGCTGGATGGATCGCGTTTTCGTCTACGGCGGGCTCTACACCAGCCGGCGGCGCTATGACGAGGGGTACTTCCGCGGCCGACGCGCCCTCTGCTCGGTCACCACCGGGGGGCCGGCCGCCACCTTCGGCAAGGGCGGCCGCGGCGGCAACATCGACTGGCTGCTGTGGCCGGTACACTATTCGCTCTATTACATGGGCTTCGATGTCCTGCCGCCCTTCCTGGCGCACGGCATCCAGGGCGGCGGGCCCACCTACCAGAACAGCGAGCGTTTCGCGGCTCAACTGGAAGACGACAAGGCCCGTTGGGCCCAGCGCCTGACCGGCCTGGACGAGGATCGGCCACTGCCGTTCACCGGCTGGAATGACTGGGATGAACAGGGTGCCCTGAAGCCCGGCGTCGAAGGGTTCGATCCCTTCATCCAGTCGGGTGCCGGCCGCTGGGCGGCGAACCGGGAGCGTCATCTGCAAGGCAGCAGGTGAAGCAATGTCAGGCCAGGCATGATGATGGCGTGAGCCTCTGCTCGCCATCCGACGCTCGTTACTCCGCGTCTACCGGTTGACCGATTACCCTGGCGGCCTGGCGCAGCGGCACCAGTTGCTGACCGATCAGCGCGAGTTGGGTGCGCAACAACGGGGGATCGCCCACTGCCGGCTCGGTATCCAGGGTGGCCAGCCTCGCCGAGAGCGTCTCATCCTCCTCGGCCACCGGCTCACGCTCGCTCAGGCCGCGTGCCAGCCTCCCCAGCGACGCCTCGATGGCCTCGGCCGCCGCTTCGACCGAGTCGTCGCATGACGCTTCCTGTTCGCCACGATGGGCTCCGAGGGCCGAGAGATAGTTGAGCAGCGTATGGGAGTGAAGCAGGAAACGCAGGCCGACATCGGCGTCTCGGCGAAAGAACTCCGGCTCCTGCAGCACATTGCCGAGCAGCGTCGAGAGCTCGGCATCGGCATTGTGGGCATTGCGTCGCGCCAGCCGATAGCCAAGATCGTCACGCTTGCCATGGCGATACTGGTCGATGATTGCGACGAGATAGGCCCGACTGGCCTCCAGGGTGGCCGCCGCCTGGTGGTGAAGCCGGCGTCCTTGCCAGTCGGGCAGGATCAGCAACACCGCCAGCCCCGCGATGCCAGCCCCCAGCAGGGTATCGAACAGGCGCGGCCAGATCAGCCCGAAGCCATCGCCCACCTGGTTGAAGCAACACAATACCATCAGGGTGATCGACGCCGTGGCAAGCAGGTAGCGTCGTCCACGCAGGGCGAAGAAGGCGACCCCGGCCAGCACCGCGATAGCCGTCTGGACCGACGCGGCGGGAAACAGGGTGATCAGCGCCCAGCCGGCTACCAGGCCGACCACCGTGCCCAGGATTCGCTGCCTCAGGAACCGCCGGGTGGCTCCGAAGCTGGGCCGACAGACGAAGAGGCTGGTCAGCAGAATCCAGTACCCCTGGGTGGGGTGGATCAGATGCAGTACGGCATAGCCCGCCAGCAGGGTCACGGTCAGGCGAACGGCGTGTCGGAATACCGCCGACCGGGGAGTCAACTGATCGAGGATGCGCTCCCCGATGTCCCGCATGCCTCGGGGCGTCCGGTCATAGAGTGCCGCATCCGACCTCGAGGTCGTGGTCTCGGGGTTGCTGGCACTGGCCAGGCACCGCTCCAGGGTCGCCAGGTTATCGGCCAGTGCGCTCAGGAAGGGAAGCAAGGTGCGCCATTCGGGGCGATCCTGTTCTTCGAGATGGGCAAACGAGGCATTGAGATCCTCCAGCGCCCGCTCGCTCCGTGCGTGCTCGAAGGAACGATTGAGCAAGAGCGAGCTGGCCAGGGCCCGACAGGCCTGCCCTTGCTGATCCAGCAGCCGCTGGGCACGGAACAGCACGTCATGATGGAAGAACGCCTCGGTCAGCTCCCCGTAGGGATAATGCGTCGAACTAGCACGCTCATGGATATCCTGGGCGATGAAGTAAAGCTGCAGATAGCGATCCAGCTTGCCGCTTCCTCGGGTTCCCTCCAGGCGGCGGAAGATCATTTCCTTGGCCTGGTTCAGCGCCTCGACCACGCGGCCATTCTGTCGAGCCAAGGCCAGGCGACGCTCCTCGACATCCAGGTCACGCAACGGCTCGAACAGCGCCGACTTGAGCGCCAGGTAGCGGCCCAGCTCGCGGAAGACACGCGCCAGGGATTGCTTGAGGGGCTGACGCGAGAAAAGCGCGCACCAGGCGACCGAGATCGCGCCATACCAGGCGGCGCCAGCCACCAGCAATGCCGGCTCGCGCCAGACGTCGCCCATGGCCGGATTGCCGCGATGCTCGAGGCTGATCATGGTGTAGATCGCCAGAATCAGGGTAGCGCTGGCGATGGTCGCATAGCGCTGATTCACCGCACCGAGCATGGTCATGGCGAAGGCCGACAGCCCCAGTCCGAGGGCAAACCATCCGGGCTTGTCGAACAACAGCTCCACCGCCAGCGATGCCACCGTGAAGCAGCACAGGGTCACCAACAGGGCCCGTAGCCGGTCTCGCCAGTGGTCATCCGTCTCGGCCAGGGCACTGGCGATGATGCCCAGGAACAGCGGGATCAGGCTGTTCATGTCATCGCGCCACCAGCACAGAATGACGGTACCGGTCAGGGCAATGAAGACACGCAGGCTGTAGGCGAAGGACTCCAGGGTCCAGAGGCGACGCAGGGGTTGGGAGAGAAAAGGCGGCAGCATAGACTCCGTGACGGCATCGACGAGGGGGCAGAGCCCTTCAGCATTTAGACTTTAGTATAACGCCTGATGCCGAAATGTCCGAGTTCATCTCATCAACGGCCTGGCGAGACCCAAAGCATACGAGCGGCGAGATGCGAGATGCGAACCCCGACAACCGCCTCCAGAGCCGAAGCTCCCTGCTCGAAGCTCGAAGCTCGAAGCTCGAAGCTCGTGGCTCGTGGCTCGTGGCTCGTGGCTCGTGGCTCGTGGCTCGTGGCTCGTGGCTCGTGGCTCGTCAGATATCGCGCAGCAACGTCTGCAGCCGGTTCAAGTCACCGGAATCGCCGACCAGGCGAACCCGACCCGCCATCATCCCGTCGAGAAAGGCTTGCTGGGTCGGCTTGCGGAGGATACGTACCGCGGCGGCGGCATCCTCGAAACGCAGCTCCAGATCGAGATCCACCGGTAGGCCGGTGTCTGTCTCGATGCCTCTCGGCGACATCCGGTAATGACGGGCGATGGAGAGGTCCTCGGTGGCGATACCCCAGTCCAGCCCACGCATCTCGGTCAGGCGTTCACGGAATCGGGGCTTGCGGCGCAGGGCTCGCTTGAGCAGCACACCCAGCACCCACAACATCAATCGAAGCTTCATGCAGGGGTATCCGAGGCTGGTTCGGAAGGGAAATTCACGGCCCACCAAGATGGAGGGCCGTGCCGGGACGGGTCATTACTTGTTGGTGACAGCGTCCTTGAGCCCCTTGCCCGGCTTGAAAGCCACCGTCTTGCTGGCCGGGATGGTCAGCGGCTTACCGGTCTGGGGGTTCTTGCCGGTGCGGGCGGCTCGCTCGCGCACGGTGAAGGTTCCAAAACCGATCAATGCAACATCCTTCCCATCGGACACACTGCCGGTGATCTCATCGAGAATGACATTGAGTACCTGACTAGCCTTGTCCTTGGATAGATCGGCACGCTCGGCAATCGCCGCGGCGAGTTCTGGTTTGCGCATACAGCCCTCCTTGTTTGACATCCTACCGGTGTCGGCCCACCGGCACTCTTGTTCTTCGGTTCTTCGCTCATGGATCTCCGACTCCGCCCACCGACTGACTCTCGGTGACCCTGTCCACAAGGACCCGAGCCCCATGGGCGAAAGCCGCGTTGGCGACACAACAACGGTGCCCGCTCACAACGGCCGACAACCGGTGACACCGGGTGGCGCCGTCGTCGACGACTCTAGCCTAGCAACGGCGGAGCGATCCGCGCCAGTTCGACTTTCCGACGTACCTGGCTTCCCGTCAACGCAAATCCGATCAAACGTCTGTCCTCGTCTTCGGCCAGGGCGCTCAGATCCCGGCCCTCGCCCTCGATACGCCAGCGCGCCGGCGTTTCCCGGGGCGGCAGCGAAACCACCGGCAGCAGCGGCGTCTTCACCAGTACCGGCCAGGGCCCATAGTGCACGGCGGTGGGCGTGCCGGCCAGCGTTGCCGCCAGCGCCCTGGCGCTGGCCTGCAGCGGTTGAACGTACATGGCGTTGAGTCCATCGACACAGGCCACATCCCCCAGGGCGTGGACACCCGGCACCGAGGTGGCGAGATAACGATCGGTGCGTATCCCCTCGGGAGCGACCGACAGTCCCGCCGCCTCGGCGAGTTCGCTGCGCGGTCGCAGCCCGGTAGCCACCAGCACCAGGTCGGCCTCGAGGCCGGCACCATCGTCGAGGGTCACGCCCACCCGGGCACCGTCATCGGCCAGTTCGACCACGCTGCGCCCCGTCCGCAGCGCGATACCGGCCTCGACGAAGGCCTCACCGAGGGCATGCCCCAGAGGCGTCGGCAACAGACGCGGTAGGGGCGCGGATTCCGGCGCGATCATCTCGACGGCATGCCCTCCGGCGGTCAGATCGTTGGCATACTCGCACCCCACCAGGCCGATGCCGACGACGGCGACCCTCGCCGGCCTGCCCAATGCCGCCAGAGCGGCGTGGAAGGCACGATAATCATCGAGATCATTGATGGTGAAGACCCGCCCGGCCAGGACCTCGGGAATGGCGAAGGGCGGTGTGGGGACGGCCCCGGTGGCCAGCACCAGCTCGTCATAGGGCAGGCGCTCGGCACCGATGCTCAAATGGCGCGCCGCCGGGTCGATGGCATCGACTCGAGTCCGGGTTCGCACGACCACATCGAGCGCCTCGGCGACCTCGAAAGCAGAGCGACTGGCCAGACGCTCGGGGGGCAGGCGCTTGGAGAAGCCGGTGGACAGCATCGGCTTGGAGTAGTCGTCACCGCTGTCGGCGGTAATCAGCGTGATCGGCCGCTCCGGCTGCAGGGTACGCAACTGGCGCACCAGGCCGAGACCGGCCATGCCGGAGCCGATAAGGGTCAGGGGAGCGGTCATGGAAATCCTCGTTGCACGGGCCGCCATGGCCCACCGCGGAGCGGAATATCGACCCGCCATGGTACACTAGCCGCCCCCAGGATTGGACGCGGAGAGCACGAATTGCGCAACGGCCCATCACTCGAACCTCGATGGCGCCCCCTGGCGGCTGCCCGTCCGGACATGAGCCCCGTTTGGTGGGAGTGGCTGGCCACCCGGGACTCGCTGACCGAACGATTGATCGACGCCGGCCAGCCGCGCCACTTCCGGGTTCGGTTACTCGATCAACGCCATGGCTACCCGAATCGCGACGAGGCCCGGGCACTGGGCCTGGCGACGCACCGCCTCGCCTGGGTACGCGAAGTGGCACTGTGCCTCGACGAACGCCCCTGGGTCATGGCCCGCTCGGTGGCTCCGCTGACCTCTTCTCATGGCCAGCACCGGCTGGAACGGCTCGGCGAACGGTCCATGGGCAGCTGGCTGTTCCGCCAACCGGATCTCGAGCGCGGCCCGATCGAGATCTGCGCGAGCCCGGGCCCCTTCCAGGACGCCGAGGGCCCCTGGGGGCGTCGCTCGGTGCTGCGACACGACCGCTTGACGGTGCTCGTCCAGGAATTCTTTCAGCAGGCCATGGTGGATGATCTTGGCTTGCCTTCACGTTAAGAAAACACTGATTTATTACTGCGCTCGATAGCCTGGCCGCCGGCGGTACTCGCGCGCGAGCCCGGTCAAATCCTCATTTACTATCGTGTAAACTGCGGTTATTGCGTTCCGGCGACGAACCAGTCTCTCGTCGCTCGCGACATAAATCAGCGCTTCCTTAGGCTAAGAACTTTCAGAAACCGACCGCGACAAGGCCTCCTCCATGCGAGAGAACCTGATGGATTCATCCCTGATGCGCCCTTCCGGGCTGGCCCGACTGCCCGACTTCCTGCACCTCACTCGCCTCGACCGCCCCATCGGCACCTGGCTGCTGATGTGGCCGACCCTCTGGGCACTGTGGATGGCCGCCCAGGGCGTTCCCGAGCGCAGGATCGTGCTGGTCTTCGTCGCCGGCGTCTATCTGATGCGCGCCGCGGGCTGCGTGGTCAACGATTACGCCGACCGCCATTTCGACGGCCACGTCAAACGCACCCGCAACCGGCCCCTGGCCACGGGGCGAATCAGCGAGCGGGAAGCCAAGGGCCTCTTCGTGACCCTGGTACTGCTCGCCTTCGCCCTGGTGTGGCTCACCAACCCCTTCACGGTGATGCTGTCGGTCGGCGGCGTCTTCCTGGCCTTCATCTATCCCTTCATGAAGCGCTATACCCACCTGCCCCAGGTCTTCCTGGGGGCGGCCTTCTCCTGGGGCATTCCCATGGCGTTCGGCGCGGTGCTCGGCCACATTCCCGCCGAGGCCTGGCTGCTGCTGGCCGCCAACGTGGCCTGGACCGTGGCCTATGACACCGAATATGCCATGGTCGACCGGGACGACGATCTGAAGATCGGCATCAAGTCCACCGCCGTCCTGTTCGGCCGCGCCGACAAGCTGATGATCGGCCTGCTGCAGCTGGTCACTCTGACGCTGCTGGCCTGGGTGGGTCACTCCCTGGGCCTGGGCCTGTTCTTCTGGCTGGGGCTCGCCGCCATGGCGGCGACCTTCGTGCACCAGCAGCGCCTGATTCGTGGCCGGGATCGCGACCGCTGCTTCCAGGCGTTTCTCAACAATCACTGGTCGGGCCTGCTGGTGTTCGCCGGTATCGGGCTGTCCTGGTGGCCATCGTTCGGCGGCTGACATCATCATGAACGGGCAGGCGACAAGGCGCGACTGTCACGGTATTGTCATAAGGAAATGCTGTCATCGTCACCGACTTGTCATTGACCTTGACCATGAGGCCCCGGGATGACCGCCAAGACCGTACTGATCGTCGATGATGAAGCGCCGATCCGCGAAATGATCGCCGTCGCGCTGGAGATGGCCGACTATCACGTCCTCGAGGCGGACAATGCTCAGGCCGCCCACGCCATGATCGTCGACCACCAGCCCGACCTGGTGCTGCTTGACTGGATGATGCCCGGCACCAGCGGCATCGAGCTCGCGCGCCGCCTGAAGCGCGAGGAGACCACCGCCGAGCTGCCGCTCATCATGCTCACCGCCAAGAGCGAGGAAGACAACAAGATCCAGGGCCTCGACGCCGGCGCCGACGACTACATCACCAAGCCCTTCTCGCCCCGGGAGCTGGTGGCCCGGCTCAAGGCGGTGCTGCGCCGCTCGACGCCCCACGGCGTCGAGGACCCGGTGGAAGTCGACGGTCTGCTGCTCGACCCGGTCAGCCACCGCGTCAGCGTCGACGGCAAGTCCCTGGAAGTCGGCCCCACCGAGTATCGGCTATTGCAGTTCTTCATGACCCATCAGGAACGCGCCTACACTCGGGGGCAACTGCTCGACCAGGTGTGGGGCGGCAATGTCTATGTCGAGGAGCGTACCGTGGACGTGCACATCCGCCGCCTGCGCAAGGCACTGGGCGACCCCTATCAGCAGTTGATCCAGACCGTGCGAGGCACGGGCTACCGTTTCTCCGCCAAGGGCTGACGTGAGGCGGCTCTGGAAACGCGAACTATGGCGCCTGGCGGGCCTGACCGCCATCGGCGCGCTGATCGGCTGGCCCTTCTCCGCCATCGGCGCCGGCATCGCGGTGGCCCTGGCGCTCCAGCTGGCCTATCAGCTGCGCCAGCTTCACGCCCTGCACGAATGGCTGGCCCACCATCCCCATGACGAGCCACCCGCCGCCTCGGGCCTGTGGGGCGAGCTGTTCGATCGCCTGTACCGTTATCAGAAAGGCCAGCGCATCACCCAGCGGCGCCTGCGCGACACCCTGAGGCGGATTCAGGAATCCTCCGAGGCGATGCGCGACAGCGTGGTCATGCTCGACCGTCACGGCGACATGGAGTGGTGGAACAGTGCTGCCGAACGCATGCTGGGGCTGAAGCCCGCCCATGATCGCGGCCAGCACATCACCAACCTGCTGCGCGATCCGCGCTTCGTCGATTATTTCCAGGCCCGGAACTACCGCGAGCCCCTGACGCTGAGCTCTCCCATCGACGAGCAGATGATCCTGCAGTTCCAGATCACCCTCTACGGCGACGACGAACGCCTGGTGATGGCACGTGACATCACCCGCCTGCATCGTCTCGAGCAGATGCGACGCGACTTCGTCGCCAACGTTTCCCATGAGCTACGCACGCCGCTGACGGTGTTGAGCGGCTATCTGGAAACCTATGGCGACATGGCCGACCAGTTGCCCGGCCGACTGGGGCGCGGTTTCGAACAGATGCGCAGCCAGACGACACGCATGCAGAACCTGGTCAACGACCTGCTGCTGCTGTCGCGACTCGAGATCGACCAGGGCGGCCAGGACGATACGCCCATCGAGCTTGCCGGCCTGCTGGACAATATCCGCCGCGATGCCGAAGCGCTTTCCGACGGTCGCCACCACCTCGATGTGGAGATCGACGACTCACGCCGCCTGGTCGGCAGCGAGAAGGAAATCCACAGCGCCCTCTCCAACCTCGCCTTCAACGCCGTACGCTACGCCGGGGAACAGCGTCATATCGTCCTGCGCTGGACGAGCCACGCAGACGGCGCCTGCCTGGAAGTGGAGGACGACGGCGAAGGCATCGAGCCCCACCACATTCCACGCCTCACCGAGCGCTTCTACCGGGTCGACAAGGGCCGCAGCACCGCCACTGGCGGCACCGGTCTGGGTCTGGCCATCGTCAAGCACGTGCTGCTGCGCCACGGCGCACGACTCGAGATCGACTCCCACCCCGGCGAAGGCGCCATTTTTCGCTGCGTTTTCCCCGGCGAACGACTGGCCGCCGCCGACCACAAGAGTGATCGCCAGCAGCGAGCCTGACTCCGGGGCATCGTCTGAATACTGCCTGTGCTCGCTCAGCGCACCGGCGGGGCAGCTCGGCCGGCGTCCGGTGTCAGCGCCCGATAATGGCGGTCCCACATCAGCACCGCGGCGGCCACGGCACCGGGCAGCAGGAAGAGATTGGCCAGGGGCACCCAGGTGATCAGCGTCACCCAGCCCCCATAGGTGAGGGTCGGCCAGCGACGCGCCGCCAGTCGTCGACGCATGTCGGCGAAGCTCACCTTGTTGTTGTCCATGGGATAGTCGAGATAGGTGATGGCCATGGTCCAGGCCGTGAAGGCGGCCCACAGCAGCGGCGCGATCAGGTTGATCACGGGAATCCAGCTGATCACGAACAGGATCGCCATGCGCGGCAGGATGTAGGCCAGCTTGACCAGCTCGCGACCGAGCGCATCGATGGCGGTACGCACCAGGCCGCGATCATCCAGGGGCGCGCGTCCGGTGACCTCGATCTCGACCTTTTCCGCCAGGAAACCGTAGAAAGGCGCGGCGATCAGGTGCGTCACCAGGGTGAAGGTAAAGAACACGATCAGGATCAGGCTGATCACGAACAGCGGCCATATCAGCCAGGAGAGCCAGTCGAGCCACCCCGGCACCATCGCCATCCAGCCGTCCAGCCAGCCACCGAAATGGCCCAGTACATAGGTCAGCATGCTCCCGTAGACCAGCAGGTTGGCGAGTATCGGCAGGAACACATAGCGACGCAGTCCCCGCGAGTAGACCAGGCGGGTCCCTCGAGACAGCGCCGTGAAAGCATCCAGCATCGGTTTCATATCCTCGATCACGACGAAAACGGCCGCCGCTCGTGGCGACGGCCCCTTGGGAAGCGCTGAACAAATCGACGAGCGGAGCGAAACGCAAGGCGCACGGAGCACAGGAACCGGAGTCTATGGGGTATAGGTGAGGATTCCGAGCACCGCGCAACGCAGCGATTTGCCCGCGCAGGCATTTGTGCAGTGTTTCTCTTGCCTGTCAGGCGACTCGGCGAAACATGTGCATGGCCGGTTAATAGCGGCACAAGGACGTACCGCCGCCGGACGCCAGGCTGGCACTAGCCCACCTCACGTCAGCCGGTTCAAAACCTGCGCCAGCGTGAGATGGGCGGCCATCAAAGGCATCAGGATGATCTCTTTGATGACCAGGTCAAGCGTTCTCGCCGAGCTCCTGATCGAGATCATCCGGATCCGTGTGGCGGATGTCGAGCCCCTTGACCAGATAGACCACGTACTCGGCCAGGTTGTTGGCGTGATCGCCGACACGCTCCAGGGCGCGCAGAATCCACATGATGCCGAGTATCGGCGAGATCGAGCGGGCATCCTCCATCATGAAGGTCATCAGCGAACGCATGGCGGTCTGATACTCGCTGTCGACCTGCTCGTCTTCCTGCACGACCTGCAGTGCCAGCTCGGTGTCGAAGCGGGCGAAGGACGTCAGGGCATCGCGCATCATGCGCCGGACGTGCTCGCTGATGATACGCACCTCGACGAAGCCGCGGTTGCCGACGTTGTTATCGATCAGGTCGATGGCATTGCGGGCGATCTTGCTGGCCTCGTCACCGATGCGCTCCAGGTCGGAGGCGGCGCGGATCACCGCCAGTACCAGGCGCAGGTCGGATGCCGCAGGCTGGCGGCGGGCCAGTACCCGGGTGCACTCGTCATCGATCTTGATCTGCATGTCGTTGACGGCGCGATCGTTGTCCACCACCCGTTCGGCCAGGGAGGAATCGGCATCGAGCAGAGCGCTCACCGCATCCTGTACCTGCTTCTCGACCAGGCCACCCATGGCCATCAGGTGGGTCTTGAGTTCCTCGAGCTCATGATTGAACTGGCGAGAGATATGCTGGCTGTGAATGTCGCTGGTGATGTCCATCAGACTCTCCTGGGGGCAGGGCCATCAGGCCATGCGTCCGGTAATGTAATTCTCGGTGCGCGCGAGGCGCGGATTGGTGAACAGGGTATCGGTGGGGGCATACTCCACCAGCTCGCCGTTCTGCAGGAAGGCGGTATAGTCCGAGACCCGCGCTGCCTGCTGCATGTTGTGCGTGACCAGCACCAGGGTCAGGCTCGACTTCAGGTTGCGGATCAGTTCCTCGACCTTCAGCGTGGAAATCGGATCCAGCGCCGAGGCCGGTTCGTCGAGCAGCAGCACCTCGGGGCCCACGGCCAGGGTGCGGGCAATGACCAGTCGCTGCTGCTGGCCTCCGGACAACGACCAGGCGGAGGCCCGCAGGCGGTCCTTCACCTCATCCCACAGAGCCGACGAACGCAACGCCCACTCGACGATGTCGTCGACACGCCGCTTGGGCATTCGCCCCTGCAGCCGCAGCCCGAAGGCCACGTTGTCATAGATCGACATGGGGAAGGGATTGGGCGCCTGGAAGACCATGCCCACCCGGCGACGCAATTCGGCCACTGCCACCTCGGGGGCATGAATGTCCTGGCCCTCGAGACGAATCTCGCCTTCCCACGTCACCTCCTCGTTGAGGTCATGCAGGCGATTGAGCGCGCGCAACAGCGTCGACTTGCCGCAACCCGAGGGGCCGATGAAGGCCGTGACACGGTGGCGCGGCACCCGCAACGTCAGGTTGGCGAGCGCCGGCTTGTCGCCATAGCGCAAGCCGAAACCACGAATCTCCAGGCTCGTGGCATCGGGGCTGAAATCGATGAACGCTCCTGGCGAGGATCGCGTCTCCTGCATGACAGTCATCAAGGTTCCCCTTGGCGCAACGGTGCCACCTCAATATTTCGGGAGGGTGCCGTGGCGCGATCTCAAATGGTGACGCAGAAATATTGCAGTCAGGTTAAGCACCAGGATCACCAGGACCAGCAACAACGCCGTGGCATAGATCAACGGCATCGCTGCCTGGACATCCCCGCCATGGAAGGCGGCATCGAAGATGTGGTAGCCCAGATGCATGAACTTCCTCTCAAGATGGAGAAAGGGAAACTCGCCGTCCAGCGGGACCTGGGGAGCCAGCTTGGCGACCCCGACCAGCATCAACGGCGCCACCTCCCCGGCGGCACGCGCCACCGCCAGGATCACCCCGGTCAGCATGGCCGGCGTGGCCATCGGCAAGACCACCCGAGTCAACATCTCGAGCCGGGTGGCGCCCAGCGCCAGGGCACCCTCGCGCTGACTCTCGGGAATGCGGGCCAGTCCCTCCTCGGTGGCGACGATCACCACCGGCAGGGTCAACAGCGCCAGCGTCAATGATGCCCACAGCAGGCCGCCGGTACCGAAGGTCGGTGACGGCAGCGACGACGCGAAGAACCAGTCGTCCAGATGCCCCCCGATGCCATAGACGAAGACGCCGAGCCCGAAGACGCCATAGACGATGGATGGCACGCCGGCCAGATTGCGTACGCCAATGCGTACCCAACGGGTCAGCCTTCCCTGGTGGGCCACTTCATTGAGATAGACCGCCGCCAGGACGCCGAAAGGCGTCACGAAGATCGACATCAACACCACCATCAGTATCGTGCCGAAGATTGCTGGCCAGACACCGCCGGCGGTGTTGGCGGCACGCGGTCCCTCGGAAAGGAAACGCCATACATCCCGCCCCCAGGTCACGACCTTCTCGGTCACCCCCATGGCGTTGGGTCGCAACGCTCTCACCACCTCGGTCAGCGGCTGGCGCAGCCGCCTGCCATCGACGGTTTCCAGCACTAGGGTGTCAGCGGGCATGGCGGCTTGCCGCTCATGGACTCGCGCCTGAGCCTTGGCGAGTGCCTCACGCTCTCCTAGCGTCGCCTCTCCCGCCTCGAGACGATGCACCAGAGGCCGGATGGTCTGATCTCGCAGCACATCGATCGAATCCCGATGCGCCGCGAGCGCCGTCAATCGCCGCTCGAGAGCCAGCCAGGTCGACTCCCCGACGATACGCTCGCCCGATTCCGTCTCGATGGCCTCGAGACGACCGATGAACTCGCCCCAGCGCCGCCGTTCCAGTACCACCAGGCCGGAGGGATGATCCACCTCGTGGATCTCGTCCAGGTCCACCCAGGCCCAGATGGCATCATCCAGGTCACGATTGCCGGTACGGTACAGCCGCTCCCGACCATCGCCATCGGACAGAGGCACTTCCTTGACCTCACGACCGGCCAGTTGGCGTCCGTCATCGAGGGTCACCACCGCGACATCGGCCGGCCAGAAGTGTCCGAGCCCACGTACTGCCAACAGTCCCAGCAGCAACGCCAGCAGCGCCAGCGACGCCGCGACACTGCCGGCGGCCAGCCAGGCCCAAGGGCCCTCGCCGCTCGCCGCACGCTTCGGTGAGCGTCGCCAGGGTGCCGTCATGACGCCCCTCCCATCCGGTGATAGCGACGACGCAGCCGCGACCTGACCACCTCGGCCAGGGTATTGACGCAGAAGGTGAAGACGAACAGCAGCAACGCCGCCAGTAACAGCAGGCGATAATGGGTTCCCCCCGGTGCGGCTTCGGGCAGTTCGATGGCAATGCTGGCCGCCATCGACCGCAGGCCATCGAGCGGACTGGCGGTCATCAGCGCAGTATTGCCGCTGGCCATCAGTACGATCATGGTTTCCCCCACGGCCCGACCGGCGCCGATCATCACCGCCGACAGCACCCCCGGGCCGGCCGCCGGCAGCACCACTTTCCAGAGCGTCTGCCAACGTGTCGCACCCAACGCCTCGGCGCCTTCGACGAGACTCTTCGGCACGCCCGACAGGGCATCCTCGGCCAGCGCATAGATGCTCGGCATGACCGCGAAGCCCATCGCCATGCCGACGATGATCGCGTTGCGATTCGCATAGTCGAGCCCCAGGGACACCTCCAGCCAGGCACGCAGATCACCGTCGAACCACCAGGCTTCCAGCAAGGGCGCCAGCCAGGACGACAGGCCCCATAGCAGCAGCAACCAGGGCAGCAGCCACAACGCCGCCCAGCCCATCGGCAGGCGGCGACGCAGCCCGGCACCGAGGCGCGCCCACAGGCCGCCGGCGAGCAACAGCCCCGGCGGCAAGATGATCAACAGTGTCATGCCCAGCGCCAGATGGACATCGAGCCAGGGCGCCAATACCAGTCCGGCGACGAAACCGACGACCACGCCCGGCATGGCCTCCATCAGCTCCAGGGTCGGCTTCAGACGCGCCCTCAGGCGGCGCGACATGAACAGCGCCGAGTGTGCCGCCGCCCCCAGCGCCAACGGCACGGCAATCACCAGCGCCCAGGCCGCCGCTTCCAGGGTTCCCCAGACCAGTGGCAACATGCCGAAACGAGACTCGCCTCCCTCCTCGGGCATGGCGGGCTGCCAACGATGTACCGGTGTCCGGTGCCCCTCATAGTCCTGGGGCAGCCAGAGCGTCTCCAGGTTGATCCGGGGCGTATCCGTCGACGACCAGAACAGTGGTACCACTTCCACCGCCAGAAACACGCCAATGGCCATCACCGCGGCGATCACGCCGATACCACCAGCGGTGATCAGCGCCGTGGCCAGGCGATCTCGGGTCTGACGGAAATGTCGACGCAAGGGTGGCGATGAGGGCGTATGCTGCATGGTGGATCCATGGCGGAATAGATGCGATAGCGGAAAAATACGACAGTGTCATGACAATGCGGTGACACTCCTCAGGAATCCAGTGCTTCAAGACCGAGACGCCGACGCTGGCGCTCCAGCACCTCCCTCGGCAAGGCCACGAAGCCCAGCTCCTCGACGATCGACTGCCCTTCCGGCGACAGGACCAGATCGACGAAAGCGCGCTCGCCCCCTGGCAACGACTCGCCCGGCGGAAGGTTCACGTAAAGCCGCAGGTCGCGAGCAAAGGGGTAGTCGCCGCGACGCACCGCCGCCGGCTCGGGTCGGTGCAGGGCACCATCAGCATCACGCAAGGCCACCGGATGGACGCCGGGCGTCAAGTGGTTGAGGCCAGCATAACCGATCGCCCGAGGATCCGAAGCCACCGCCGCGACCACGGCAGCCGAGCCGGGATGCTCGCTGACCTCGGGACGGAAGGCACCATCGCACAAGGCCTCGCGACGGAACAGCTCATGCGTGCCGGAGACGGCATTGCGTCCATGCGGCGCGATGCGTCCCTCGATGCCACCTTCGATCAACGACGACCAGCGCTCGATACTGTCACCGGCACCGCAACGTCGACCATCCGAGAAGATGGCATCCAGGTCGGGGCGGCTCAGGCTACGCAGAGGATTGTGCCGATGCACCACCACCACCAGGGCATCCCGAGCCACCACCAGGGCCCGAGGAGGATAGCCATAGCGGCGCTCGAACATCGCTTTCTCATCCTCGGCCATGGGCCGCGACATGGGCCCCACCAGGGTCGTGCCAGCCGTCAACGCCGGCGGCGCACTGGCCGAACCGCTGGCCTGAAGCTGCAGACGCATGCCCGGATGCTGACGCGCCAGCCGCTCGCCCCAGCGCAGCATCAGGCCCGCCATGGTATCGGAACCCACGGTGCCCAGGGTGCCGACGGGCTCCTCGGCCGACACCGGCGAGGCCCAGACGATACTCGCGACAACAAGCAGGGCAGCCCATAGACGTTGGCGAATGACGGATGGCATGCGTCCTCCCGACGGAACAAGCAACTGATGGGCATATCCGTGTCATGATGCCGCAAAAGGTGGAGAGATCACGAACTTGCCGTTTATCATGGCTCGCCAGGACCGGATGATCAGAAAACGCTGTATCAGTCGTTGACTGACCTCCCTCACACACAACAATAAGCCAGGCCCCGACCCATGAGTGAACTCGATGACATCCCGGCACCGCGTGGCCAGCTGACATTGAAGCTGATCGCCAACCGCCAGGACACCAACCTCCACGGCGACATCCCAGGCGGCTGGCTGGTCGGCCAAATGGATCAGGCCGCCGAGCTGGCCGCCGGCCGCGAGGCCCACGGCCGAACCGCCACCGTGGCCATCGAAGCCATGGATTTCCTCTGCCCGGTCCGGGTGGGCTCGATGGTCAACATCTTCACCGAGGTCCGCGAGATCGGCCACAGCTCGATCAAGATCGAGGTCGAAGTATGGAGCCGTTCGCCCCAGGAGCGCGACCCCAATGAACTGCACAAGGTCACCGAGGCCCGTTTCGTGATGGTCGCCCTGGACGACAAGGGCCGGATTCGGGCCGTCCACCAGAGCGACCGTTAGGCCTTTCCCGAAAAGCGCCTCAGACCGGCGACCTTTCAGGCAAGGCCGGGCACCCGGCACGAGCTTAACCCAGCTGTTTTTCCCGAGCCTTCAGGTAGGCGAACTCGCCGACATCGGTGAAGGGGCGCACCTTCTGCTGGAAGGCACGATAGGAGTCGTAGACCCGGCGTGACGCCTCATCGTTATCGATCTGCTTCTGCAGCACCTCTTGGGAAGACTCGTGCAGCGCCGACATGACATCGTCGGGAAAGGAACGCAGCTTGACGCCGTGCTCGTCGACCAGCGTCTTCAACGCCTCGGCGTTGCGCAGCGCGAACTCGCTGATCATGGCCAGGTTGGAGGCCCGTGCCGCTTCCGTCACCACGGCCTTGAGATCATCCGGCAGCGCCTTCCAGGCATCCAGATTGACGGTCCCTTCCAGAATGGCGCTGGGCTCGTTCCAGGCCGAGGTATAGTAGTAATCCGCCACCTGGTGCAGGCCGAACGCCAGATCGTTGTAGGGCCCGACCCAGTCGGCCGCGTCCAGCACCCCGGTCTGCATGGAGGTGAAGATCTCGCTGCCGGGCGTTGTCATGGTGGTCACCCCGATGCCGCTCATTGCCTCGCCGGCCAGCCCGGGCAGGCGCAGCTTGAGCCCCTGCATGTCTTCCAGCGACTTGATTTCCTTCTTGAACCAGCCGGCCATCTGGGTGCCGGTGTTACCCACCGGGAAAGGCTTGAGGTTGTGCTCGGCATAGACCTCGTCCCACAGGGACTGGCCATCGCCATCATACAGCCAGGCGTTGGTTTCGGTGGTGTTCATGCCGAAGGGCACGGCGGTGAAGAACTGGGCGGCGGCGACCTTGCCGCGCCAGTAATAGGAAGCGGAATGCCCCATTTCGGCGGTACCGGCCGATACGGCATCGAAGACTTCCATGGCCGGCACCATTTCCCCGGCACCATGGACCTTCACACGCATGCGCCCGCCCGACATGCGTTCGATGCGCGCGGCGAAGTCATTGGCGCCGGTGCCCAGGGCGGGAAAGTTCTTCGGCCAGGACGTCACCATGTTCCAGGTGATGGTCTCCTGAGCGGAGGCGGTAGAAACATAAGGCGCGGCGACGGCACCGACCGTACCGGCGCCCAGGGTCTTGAGGCTGGTCTTGAGAAAGTTGCGACGCTCCATGGCGAGGGCGGCTCCTTGATGGTTTTTATGCATCGTGCCAAAGCGGCACTGTGTCCATCAGGCAGTATGCGCGAAAGCCAATTTCATCGGCAAGGAACGGCCGCTCCGATGACATGATGCGGTCGTGCCGGTTCAGCGCGGCCCGGCGGTGCTCACCCACAACACATGGACGAAGATGCCATATCAGTTACTCCAGAATAGCCTCGGTACTTCGAGAGCCTATCTGGGTCATCAACGCATCACGATCGCCTTTAGCCAACAGGCCTACATAGAGCGAGGCCTGCTTCGCTTTTCCCCCTTGAGCGTGGTGAATGACGACCTTGCTTCCCCCTTCCTCTCCACCCTCCGAATAGATGAGAAAGCAATTTTCGTGACAGGAGACACAGGGGTTTCCTTGCCTCTAGATGCTCATCGAAAACCTTGAAGGGCCGGTGAAAATGGCTGAGCACCCCAAAGCCTATGCCTGCCACTCCGAAGGCAACGAAGAGAAGGCGCAGCTCGTAAGAAAGATCCGACATCGCCAGTGACCAAGCGATGAGCACACAGCCGCCGAAAAGCATGACGTCCTTGCCGTGCGATGTACCGCTGGGTGAATCAGCGTCCAGGTAACAGGTGTCCAACAAGACACCCGACATTCAGCGTTAGGTATCGTTGCGCTCTGAGGACTCGTTTGACGAAGCCCCATCGGGACGCTCCACAAAACGCACGTTCTGGGTCGGTGCGTGCGCGTAGGCGTTGACGTCTTCGGGCTCGGCGGTATAGCTGTCCTCATAGCCCGGCACCGATTGGGCCATCAGATCGGGGCGGCTGCCCCAGGGGGCGGCGTTCACTTTCTCATGATGTTCCCACCGCAGGCGTGTCAGTTCCTTTTCATCCACGCTGGCGTAGAGATCTCGCCAGTACGTTGCCGGGCGGCCACGCTTGCCAGCTTCATCGAAGGCCCGGGTGGTCGGGTCGAGATGGCGAAACGGCTCCAGGCGGGGAATGTCCGGCAGCGGCTGGCTGACGTCCATGAAGCGGCTCAGCATGTCCCACATGGCATAGCGCTCGGCGATACTGCCGGTATCGGTGGGGAAGGTAAATTCCAACGGCAAGCCACTGCGCTTGTCCTTGCTGAACTGCGGATAGCGGTGGCGCACCTTGAGGGTATGGCGCTGATTGCCCTTCATATCCGCCGCCATCTCGATGAAGGCATCGAACTCGTAGAAGGGAAAGTTGCCCTGAAAGCTCTTGACCAGGCCGGAACGGCGGCAGAAGGCGACGTCGTCCGACCATTTCTGGTTACTCTTGTAAAAACGAATACTGTACTTCTCAAACAACACCTTAAATATAGTGGCCAATCCACAAGCTGCAAAAACTGTTAGTGGGACTGACGCCAGCTCAAGAAAAGATCCACTTCCTGGATGCAAAACCTCGCCAACAACAACAATCAACAACAACACGAAAGCTATTGCTGAAATAAACCACCCCCCCCTTTCTACCCCCTGGCCCAATAAAACTAAGGAGGTGCGTCCAAAAAATAAACCAGAAACGGAAGAAGCGATAGATCAGGCCGACATCTTCATCAACAATTTTTGACCAACGCAATTCGTTCAGGTGATTGAAATCATGAAAATCCTGCTCCCCCATATATTCGTAGTCACGATACCAGGCCTCCGCATACTCATATTCGAACTCTGAGGGATTGACGCCGATATAATGCCCCCAGGGCAGACGCGCCATATCGAAGGCGTCACCCAGCTTGCTGAGCGTGCCCTTGGGCGGCGGCGGGGCCTGGCGGGGGATACGCTCGGCCGTGAAGGCTGTCTCCTCGTACCCTTCTTGTTCTTCCGGCTGCGCAGCGTCGCTCATGTCCTGCCTCCTTGCTTGTTCCAACGCCAGGTCAGGCTCGTCGGCTGCGCCAGCAGACTGACTTGGTCGTTCAATGCTCGATGTTTGCGCTCGGCGGGATCCCAGTAGTCGATGGTTCCCTCGCCCGCCACATCTTCCAGGCTGAGGCGTACCAGAGGCTCCCCTCGATGGTAGGCATTTTGAAACTCGGGCTCATGGTGGAAGCTTGCCCGGTTGGCCGCGAGCCAGTCGGCGGGCACATCGCCGAATCCCGGCACCCTGGGCACGCCCATGCGGTGCCACTGCTCAGACAACCGCAGGCCAAGATAGCGTACTCCGGCCTCCTCGGGATCTCGGCGATCGGCTTCCACCAGGAGCCGACGCCGATCCATGGGTGCATACTGATAGGTGAACCGTCTATCCGGCACCGGCGCCGAATAGTCGGCCATCAGGTTCGGGATAGGCAAGGAGAACTCCCCGAACTGCAAGGCGGGGCAGGTCAACCGCAGGGCGATATCGCAGTCACGGAAAGTCGGATCGACATCAACCAGCCCTCCGGGCGTCACCAGCTCGAAGTGTGCATGAAAGAGCCCTTGCAATAGCTGGAAATAGGCTGCTTCGGGCGATGCCGAGCGGAGAGAAGCAAGGTAATCGCGCTTGTCCGCCTGACGCACATCATCTTCGGCATTCTCGGCAAGTCCCTCGAGTCGGCCGCCCAACTCATCCTGCTCATGCCCGAAGGGCCCATAGCGTACCCAGAGGGAAAAGCGGTCATCACGGGCATTGGTGGCCATAGCCTGGCAGACCAGCGCCACCCCGAGGCTGACCAACATCACCGGTACCGGCCGCGGCGTGCCTACCAGACCCAGCAGGCCGTTCAGGAAGCGATTGCGTACCAGATTCATCCTGGCGACGTTCGCCAACCCCTGACCATAGCCGGAGCCCACATAGCTACCCACGGCAATCGCTCCACTGGCGCCCGCCGTCCACCAGGCCGATTCTGTCAGCCCTCGTTGATAGAGCTGATAAGCATCGATAGCCACCAGTGTTGCCGTAAAGAGCCCAGCACCAAAGGCCATTCCCCCTCGAACCTGGCCGGCCTGGCCCATGGCTTCTTTCCATCCCGGCCTTGTAATAAAGCGTATATCAAGAAACTGATTGGCCTGAACGGCCCAGCCCCAGCGGACATTGGCCAGCTTTAGACCCTGCGCCGTAAGCAGAGTGGCATCGAGAAGCGCACTACCGACTTTAGTAATATCCAGCCGACTCCTGTTTTCATCAAAGGCATCTGGAACATTGTCGTAAAGATTCCATAGTTCCAGCACCACCAACCCCGACCAGAGCCCGATATAGCCGCTCTGGGTCCAGCGGTAGGTCTGCTCGCTGGTCACCTGTCCGGATATCCGCTGCGGCTGAGCGGTAGCGGAGGAACTGGCCACCGCTTCGCCGCCCAGCGCATTATTCACCGAGGCAGCCTGAAGGGCGATGCCCCCCTGGGCCATCTCCTCGAACAGCGGGCGGACGTCATCGGGCAACATCATCATGATACGCCCCTCCTGGCCGGTCACCCGAATGGGCAGGCCACCCATCATCGCTCCCTTGAGATCGGCGAGATCCGTGGCCAGCGTCAGGGTGATCCGCCGCTCGCCCAGCTTGTTGCGCGACCAGGCATTGAGCAAACCGGGTAGCACGGCGGTCGCCATGGATTCCGTGCCATTCAGGGCCGTGCGCACCTGGCTCATGGCCAGCCCGAGATAGCCGGCCTCCTCGTCGAGGCGCTGCTGGTGGGCGATCAATGCATCGCCCGTCGGTGTGGCTACGTCACCCGCCTGGTCGGCCACCCGGGTACCCCCCTGGGTGATCTTCGTCAGGTTGCGGGCATAGGCCGCGCCCCAGTCGTCGTCTTCCCGATGCTCGGGCGCGAACAGCAGATAGGCCAGGGGGTGCGACGCCTCGATAAACAGCGCATCCAGCGCCTGGCGACACCTGTCCAGGGCTCGCAGCGGTTCGAGGTCCCCGGGGGTGGCCTTGGGATCGAGACAGTCCATACCCGCCATCAGCGGCTCGAGGCATCGCGACAGCCAGGCATAGGGTTCGAGGTGATTGAGGTCGTCGAACGGCATGGCATCGCGCAGCGCGACGCCGAAAGCCCCGGGCGAGGCATCGTCGAGCATCTCGACCAGCGATGTCAGTCGCTCGTCGATGCGCAGGCGCACCAGGCGACGCTCCTCTTCCTTGGTCAAGCGGGCAAACAGGCTCTCTCGGGAACGATCGAGGCGGCGGTCGAACCACCCGTCGAGATAGACCGAGTTCTCCTCGCCACCGGGACCGTATGGCATGAAGCAGTTGGCCAGCACCAGCTCCGCCGATTTGCCATGGGGATGGTATTTCATGCCCTCGGAGAGCACCCAGAGCAGCTCCTGGCTCGCCTGGATGTCGCCGATCAACTGGTCGACTGCCAGCTTCGGGTCGCGCAGGAAGATCGCGCACAGCTGCTGGTCCTTGAGGGGCGCCAGGACATCCTCACCACTCTCCGGTGCCGGGATCAAGGCGAGCGAGGCATCGTCGGCACGGTCCTCGTCGCTGCGGTGAGCGTTGTTCCACTGCTGCACCAGGGTCGTCCGCAGGGCCGGTGCGAAGTCCCGCTGGCGGCGGCGCATATCGAGTTCCGGGCCCGTGGCCTCTTGTTCGTCGGACTCGAAGAAGGCCCGCTCCGCCTGCAACTGCTGGACAAGCCCTGCCCACTGCTCGCCCGAGACATCTTCCAGATAATCGCGGGCACTGCCTCGGGCCTGCTCGTAGAGCGGATCGCGCTCGCGCATGGGTGGCAGCCATTCCAGGGCCACCTTGCCCTGCGTCTCATCGCGGCCCATCTCCAGGCCATATTCATACTGATTGCGCAGGTGGCCATCCAGCATGGCCGCCACGGCGGTGGTGTTCAGTGGCAACGGCTGGGCACGCTGCTCGATGCGCGTCGGCTCGGCTTCGAGTTCGTTGACATGCGCCCAGGGCCAGGGGTGATCCGAATAGGCCAGGCGCACGTCGGCGGCCTCGCCATCCAGCCGCAACGGCAAGTGCAGGCTGGCCAGTTCCGGCCCGGTATACTCGCGAACCACCGGGACCTCGCCCTGTTGGCGGTAGCCCGCCACATCGCTATCGATAAAGACCGGCGCCTTGCCTGATTCGACGCGAATGGCCAGCTCACGGATCAGGCGTCCGTCGAGGAACACGTACAGAAAGCCACCACGACAAGGGCCGGCGGCGGTCTCCTCGTGATCCAGGTGCTGCATCGGCACGCAGGAGACCATCAGGTGGTGCTGAAAGTCTCGCCGCTTGGGGACGAGCCCGGTCCGGGTAACCTCGCCCCTGGGCAACAGTTCGATCTCGATGTCGCCGACGCACTGCACAAGGCGAACATCGGCCAGCTCGTCTTCCAGGTATTCGTCGGCAGTCTCGACGATGGGTCCGTGGCGCCCCTCGGAGGCACTATCTTCGGCCAGCGCTTCGACGCGTTGATCGTCCCGATAGAGCACATAGGTATTCTGATCATTGTCGTCGTGACGCCCGGTGATTTCGAGATAGAGCTTGCGGGGACGGCAGGCGTGATTCGATGACATTCCCTGTTTCCTCATTCCCTGATGGCCTGCTAGCCAGTGGATACCAGCCGTTGCATGCGATCGCGAAATTCGCGCAGCGATGCGGCGTCGCGGTGGGCCTCGGCCAGCGCCTCGGCGGCTTTGCGCACCGGCCAGCGTTGCTCGGCCGCGCCGTGCCAATAGCGTTCCAGCTCTCGCCACAGCGCGGAGATGCTGTCGTCATCCCCGAACAACCCATGGCGGTCCAGCGCCTCGGCCAGCACCGGCATGAGCCGCGTCAGCTGCTGGAGTCCGGACAGACGCGCTACCGTTTCCGCCGTGAGCGTCACCGGCAAGGGCGCGCTGCCCGCCTCGGCCTGGCCCGACGCGGCGGACTCGAATAGCCAGCCGTCATGGCATCGGCAGATCGGCCAATGCCAGCGCGAACCGCTGACGAGCATGGCAGACCGGTGGGCCCGGCCCAGCAGCCCCTCTCCCAACAGGAGATGCAGCGCCATCGGCTCGTGAAAGCGCCATAGCCCCTCGCCCTCCGGCTCGAGTCGTGCCGTGACGAAGCCGGCCAGGTGCGCCTGCATATCTCCGATCGACAGGGGGCTATCGATGACCACCGTCGCCAGACCGTCCCAGGCTTCCAGCCGCTCGGCCAGGAACGCCGGCACCTCGGTCACGTCCAGCAGGACCGGACCGGCATCCTTCAGTGCATCGTGGATCGTTCCCTCGTAGAGCCAGCGAAACTCGGGAGACTCTACCGCCTCGTAAAAACGACGCAATACCTCGTGCTCCGGCAGGCTGGCGGTTTCCACCAGCCAGTAACGCCGCCCTGCTGCCTCCGGCAGCCCCAACGAATAGCGCATCAACCCGACCTGTTACGACACGGGCAGTCCGCCAGGGGGCAACTGCCATCGGTCTGCTTCTGGCAGAGCTGCACGATGCTGGCCTCCTCGGCCGACGCCGACAGCAGGGCCTCGTGAGTAACGGGCGCAATCGCCTCGTGCACCTCCGGCTCGGCCTCCCCCGGCCGCAGCGGCGCCTGGGCGCCCTGCCCGGTGCCGCTGCCGGGGCTGCCGCCGGCGTTGATGCGCACACTGGGGCCGCCGATGGCTGGGCGTGCAGCCAGATCTGCTCCTGGTCGTGCTGATCCTCGAAACGCAGCTCGTTGAAGCCCTCGCCCTGGTGAGTCTGGGTGCGCAGCACGGTGCGCGTCTTGTGCGCCGGCAGTTCGTAGGGCGGCACGTTCACCGCATGGTGAGTGCGCCCGGTGATGACTGGCCTACCAGGTGATGCCTGCCGGAGTCTGGGTCAGCCGGTTGGTGAGCATAGTCCAGCCGCCGCTATTCAAACATCAGGGCACGCTACCGCCGGGGCGGGCGGCAGCGCGCCTTCCCTGGCGAGAGGGATAGGCACGACGTCCTTGCCGTGTTGTGCGTTTGATACACCAGCTGTCCGTCGATAATGAAAACGGTTTAGCTACAGCGCTGATGGCTGGTTTACGGCCACGTTTATCGAGCTGCCAAAATCGGTCAGGCTTCGACAAGCATGTTGTTGACGCCATCACCCTGCCCATCGCCTTACGCCATGGCGGCAGCCCGCTGTTCCCGATACGTTTCCATATCGATCTTGCCAAGCTGTGGCGTCAACCGGCACTGCTGCTGACCCCACGGATAGTCCATCTGGGCCTTGAGAAGTTCGGCGCCTTCACGCTCTTTCCAGGCCTCGATATCGAGATCACGCCAATAGCGAGGATCACGTCTTGTCTGGCGATCATGCTCCGCGGTCACCGGGTCGCGATACCGGAACGGCTCGAGCCGCGGCACGTCCGGCAACGGCTGAGAGACATCCATATAACGCTGCAACATGTCCCACTGCGCATGGACCTCCTGCTTGTGCATCACCGTCTAGCTGAATGACGTGTGGTGAAACTCCTTGCCCGTGTAGCGGTGCACCAGCATCAGCTTGTAGAACACACCGCCACGCTGCACCACACGCTCGACATAACCATCGAATTCAATAAAGGGGGCAACAAGGGGAATTTTCTTCTTCCCTTGGGCCATGCTGACAAGCCCAGTTTGGCGGTTGAATTCGCTACATCGATCCTCGGCGTAGCAATCAAAGCGTTGTTTGATAAAGGCCCATAATGGCTTAAACAGCCAAACTATTCCACTCATTATCCACTGGGTAGAAGTCGGCCCAAAAAGGCATACTAAAAACAAACCAAATGCAAAAACTGCCATCATTAAAAATGTAGCAAGGTACTCATTTTCAAAAAAATGCAACTTCTAAACCAGCCAAGAGAACAAGAAGAAGCAAAATAGAGAACCATATAAAAGGAACAGCCATGAGAAGAATGGATAATTCTGTTTGGCTCTTAAGAAACCGAATTCGTTGATGGCCCCACCACCAATTCTGGGATTGATAAAAATTCGGATCCTCATTTTCCTGATACTGCACCAATTCAGCATCGTCACAGAGCTGCTGGTAGGGGTTTATGTACGCGTAATCACCAAATGGAAGTAGATCCTCCCCTCTCCGCTCGCGGGCCTTTTGAGGTGCGGGCAGCGACGGAATGACCGCAGCGCGATAGGCATCCGTCTCATAGGGTGCTGTGTCAGAGCTCATAGTCGGATCTCTACCTCGGTGATCGACCAATAGGGTGTCGTGTCGTTATCAGTAAACAATGAGGTCACCATGTCCATCATCGGACTGCGTCTCCCGGTTTCGGCCTCGGGTGGCTGGCCGTGCCTGCCTTCTTGATAGGCCTCATACTCTTCCAGCGACGGGGTCGGCAGTACCATCGCTCCCACCTCGGTATCGATATGAGCCTGCACGGCCACTCTGAGTGCCCCATGACTGAATTTGTTGCCAAATATATCGACACTCCGCGAGGGCATCACGTCTCGACGCGCCAGAAAACGCACCGCACTCTGGTCAGGTAATACCTGGCGTTTCTCGACCCGGCGCAATTCCCGCACCTTGTCGACGAAAAGCGAGCTGGTGGCGCTATAGCCACCCAGACTACGAGGCACATCGGCCTTGTTATGCCGCGTCAACTGAGTGGCTCGGCATCGGCTGCCTTGGTGAAAGAATCGTCAATCAGGGATATCAAGGCGCCGCCAGGCGAAGAAGTGGTAGCCCCCGACCAGCATTGTCGCCTGCCGGTTGCGCTTCCGCTGTTCTTCGGGGCGTTTGTCATGCAACCCATAGGCAAACAGCAGTTCCACCTCCTCGGATAGCTCAGGTGGCGCCGTCTCGCGTGTCCAGCGCCACCAAGCCTCGGCCATAGTGTATTCCTGATCGAGCGTCTGTCGGGCATGACGTCGGGTCATGCCATCACTCGATAGAAATATGGCGCGGATCTGGCGGGCCTCCTGATCCACTTCTTCCAACCACCCCCATTGAGCTTCCAGGCGATCAAGGGCCTGCTCCGCCTCCGCGGCATCGGCTTCTATCTCGTGCCATTCATCAGAAGGGGTCGTAAGCGAAGCACGTGGTACACCCAAGACGCCACTGGGCGTGCGATCGGGCAGGGAATCGAGCCGGGCCCGGAGCGCCGCGCGAGTCGCCTGATGCTCCCGATAGCGATAAGCCAGCCAGACCAAATAGAGCTGAGCATGCTGCCGGAAGTGCGCCTCGGTGGGAGAAAGCGCACCATTGGACAACTGCTCATAATGACGACACAGTGCCACGAGCGAGTGGCCATCCACCTGGTCGTTCAACTCGAAGAGCCGTGACGTAGCAACGTCCTGCGCTTGTAGGTCTTCCAGGCTAGGAAAGGGGACGCCTGCTGTCATGGCATTGCGATACATACGATGGAGCGCCGCCACTGACAGCTCGGCACTGACCTTCTGCTCGTCGGGCTTCAGGCCACCACCAATATCCTCGCTGATCCCGGGCTGGAGGACCTCTCGCCAGTTATCCTGTAACGGCCCAAGGGGGCGACAGCGGCGATAGAAACGCCGCTCATGAGCGGCAATCAGATGCAATGCCCGACGGCAGCCTGGATGGAGCGAGCCGCCATCATCGAGAACGGGCGTCAGCGGGAGAAACCAGTCCACGGGGCCAAGCTCGGGGTGCGTGCGATCGACGCAGTCGAAGAGCCCGGCGAAGACGATCTGTACCTCGGCGCCTTCATAGCGATAACATTCGCCCTCACGCTCGCAGACCTCCTCCAGCAACTCGCGCACGAAGGCCTTGGCCAGGGCGGCGCCGAAATCGAAGCCGAATACCGCGATGCGAATGACTCCCAACTTTAGCTGACTCTCTCCTTGGACACGGCCAATAGTATCTTGAAATTGATCCGTGGCCGATGCCAGTCGTGTAGACGTCCCGCTCATCAGCAAATTGGCCGTGACCGGATGGTCACGAATTGGACTAAAGACCTCGGCACCAGTGCGAATGGTTGCATCCCGAGCACTCTTGACCCACTCCCAAGGTTTGGTCAGTGACGCCTTCCAGGAGCGGCCGAAGACCTCCCACCAATGGCCCTGCTGACCATCCTGAAGCGCCGTCTCGGCCACGGCGCCCAGGGTGTTGGTGCCGATATGTCCGGTAACGGCGGTATCCATATCATCAGGGGCACGCTGCAGAGCGCCTGCGAGACCTTCCTCCAACCCAGCTTCATATGGTGTGCCCAGGCCGGAGAAATACAGTCTGCGAAACGCATAGCCAAGACGGTCTTGTCCCTTATCGGGAAACGCAGAAAATAATCGGCCGATATTGCTAACGCGTTCTTCGCGTAGATCTTGCTCCAGATGACGCCCCATGCCATCGAAGAAAAAGCCAATTTCCAGGGTTAATCGGCAGTCAGCACCGATGCCCGAGGACGGGTGATCTTCTGTACGTGCATTGAACGCCTGACAGCGCTCCAGGGTATCTTGATCAATCATCGAGCTTCTCTCTCTTGATCAGAGCGTTCCTCATAAGGTGAGAAAAGATCAGGGCTCCATCCCAGCTTGACCTGATTATCGGGCAAGAAATGCACATGAAGATAGCGATCCTCCCGCGTGCGCTCCGGCATCGGCAGCGTCATGCTATGACGCTCCTGCTCCATGCCCTGCTCTTGCTGTGCTCTCGACATGCTGAGGATCCAAACCACTTCGGCGGTGTCACCCTCGAAGGACCAGCAGCAAGTAGTGCTTCCCCCTCCGTATGCGCCTAGATTCCCCCCCCAGTTATCGTTGACCCAATAGCTATAAATGGGTCTATCGATCTCACTATGCGCCGTTAAAATTCCGCCCGTGGGCATCCGCAGAAAGTTGTACCAGCCGATGTAAGCGAGCAGCGCCGCCACCCCTGCCACCTGAACCCAGACGGGCACGTCACGCAGCGCCCGTCGCATCATCCAGCGCACCAGCATGGTCAGGCCTCCTTCCGCGTTGGTTGGCCCATTATTCTTGGATATCCCCGCTCCATTCGCTCTGCCAAGGGCGAGCTAAAGCTCGGACTCCATACCAGTTCGACCCGGTTATCGGGAAGAAAATGTACGTGAAGATAATGATCTTCCCGGGTGCGCTCCGGCATAGGCAGTGTCACGCTATGGCGCTCTTGCTCCATGCCTTGCTCTTGTTGCGCCTTAGATATGCTGAGAATCCAAACCACTTCGGCAGTATCCCCAGAAAAGGACCAACAACAAGTCGTTTTTCCGCCATAAGGTCCTAAATTCCCCCCCCAATTATCGTTGACCCAATAGCTATAGATAGGCCTGTCTATATAACTATGACTCTGCAGAGTCCCTCCGGTAGGCATACGCAGAAAGTTATACCAACCGACGTAAGCGAGAATCACCAGCACGCCTACGACCAGAATCCAGGTAGGCACGCCTCGTAACACTCGCCGAAACAAACAGCGCACCAGCATGGTCAGTATTCCTCTCGCATTTGAAGGTACTCGAGCAGTGTTTTATCGCCGTATGCCGCCTGTTCAAGGCAGTGCCATATTGAATCGCTTTGCATGAAAGCCTCCCCTTTTTCCAACCAGAGATAGACATAGATCCTGCGATCCTCAGGGCGTGACAGCTTAGCTTCATCGGCAGCCAAAAGAGCATCGGCGACGCATCTTGGACGATCACATGGGCAAATATGCTTGAACAGCTCCGGAATCTCGCTCACGAGCTGTGCGGTCAATGCCGTGGCCTCAGTGTTTCCCTTGAGCGAATCCCACAGATGAGTATCACAGTCGAGCCGCCAGACATCATGCCTCGAGCCATCATCTGGCAACCCTGACAAGGCTTGCCACCCCGCTTCCTGTGCTGGGTACCACCAGCGTTCAATGCCATTGAAAAGATCCCGATACCAAGCCCATGAGTTCGCCCCATGGAGGGCCTGAATGAGCGATGGCAAATAGAAGCGCATTAGCCAGGTTTTACCCTCCGGCGATATCACGGTCATGGCTGGGGCCAGCTGGCGAGCTAACGAGTCGCCGGATTGGGGGCTTTCCACCCATGCCATCAGCCCGCATTCCATGCCATCCCAGGCTTGCTGCTCCCCCTCGCTATCGGGCAACGCCACCAGCCAAGGCCCCTCCCTGATCAAGTGCTCCTGCCGAGTGTCACGTATCAAGGGCCAATAATACCCATCGGCGGCTTCGATCAATGCTGTCCGGGTCTCCCGAGGCAGCTCTCCCATCTCTATCAAGGCATATCGATTGCTGTCAGAGACCCCGATATTTCTCCAGGTATTGGGTCTTAACACCCTCTTCATGTCCCATCCCCCGGTATCATAGACTGCCCCTCGGCGAGAGCCTTCTTCCAGCACTCCTCGCATACGTCAGGCGGCACTAACGTGGAAGCCAATGTGGCCTCGCGCTGACCGGGTTCGATTCGCTCGTGATGCTCGGCTTCGGCCTTGCCTGGCCGCAGCGGCGCCTGGGCGCCCTGCCCGGTGCCGCTGCCGGGGCTGCCGCCGGCGTTGATCTTGACGCTGGGGCCACCGATGGTGATGCCGCCGCCGTCGACCTTGAGAAAGCTACCGCCGGCGGCCAGGGTCAGTTCGCCGCCAGCCTCCATCACCACCTTCTGGCCGGCCTTGATATGCAGTTCGCGACCACTTTCGGATAGCCAGGCCTGACCGGCGCTCAGGTGCAGGCTGCCGTCGATGGTCAGGTGCTGGGCGCCGGCGCTCTTCTCGCGCCGCTCGCCGTGCACGGTCAGGTGGTCGTCGCGGTCGAGCTCGCTGATGCGGTCGCGCTTGATCTTGAGGTCGCTGTCGCGGCGGATCTCCTCGGTGCGGTCGTTCTCGGTCAGCAGCTCCAGGTCCTTCTGGGCGTGCAGCCAGATCTGCTCCTGGTCGTGCTGGTCCTCGAAACGCAGCTCGTTGAAGCCCTCGCCCTGGTGAGTCTGGGTGCGCAGCACGGTGCGCGTCTTGTGCTCGGGCAGCGAGTACGGCGGGGTGTTCACCGCGTGGTGGGTGCGCCCGGTGATGATCGGTTGATCCGGATCGCCTTCCAGGAAGGAGACGATCACCTCGTGGCCGATCCGGGGGATGGCCTGGAAGCCATAACCACCCCCGGCCCAGCCCTGGCTGACGCGCAGCCAGGCGCTGGCGGTTTCATTCGGCTCGGCGTAGCGGTCCCAGGGGAACTGCACCTTGACCCGGCCGTGCGCGTCGCAATAGATCTCTTCGCCCTCGGGGCCCACTACAAAGGCCACCTGGGGGCCGTCGACCCGCGGCCTGGGCTCGGGTTCCGGGCGCCAGGCGGTGTCGTCCGGGGTCAGCGTCAGGGTGTTGTGGTAGCGGGTCATGCCGTCGGCCTGCACGGCATCTTCTTCCAGCGCCTGGGGCTGCTCGCCCTCGTGCTTGATCGTGATGATCTGCCAGCCGCGGTTGAGCTCGCCCACGTCGTGGTCGGCCAGGGTGAAGCGCGTGCCCGGGGCCAGTTCGGGCAGGTCGCTCTCGCCGGCCAGCGTCAGGGCGTCGTGGCGCAGGTGCTCCAGGCGGTGGCGGGTGAAGGCCTGGCCCGAGGCGTCGGCCTTGTAGCGGCCCGGGTAGTCATAGTGTTCGTAGTCCGACCGCTGGCTGTGCTGCTCCAGCCCCTGGCCCTGATGGTCGTGGAGCTGGGCGTAGGCGGGCTGCTTGAACGAATAGTCCTTGAGCTGGGCACGCGCCGGGCGCACCCGGGCGGTCTGGGTCAGCCGACGCAGGTGACGCTGCGACGGCGTGCCGCCGGCGCGATGGTGGTAGGGGCGCTCGCCGAGGGCCGCGAGCACCTGGGGATCGTCGGCGAACACCAGCCGGTGGGCGCCACCCTCGACATCCTCGAACTCATGGAAGTAGAACAGCCCCTCCTCGGCGGCCAGGCGCTCGATGAAGTCGAGGTCGGTCTCGCGGTACTGCACGCAGTACTCGCGCTCGGCGGGCTCGCGGGTCACCGCGAAGGCCACATCGGTCAGGCCGCGTTCCTCGCACAGGGTGTTGATGATGGTCAGCGGCGAGACCCGCTGGAAGATCCGCGCGTTGTGGCGCAGCGAGAGCCGCCACAGCGCCGGGCGGATGACCACCTCGTAGTGGCTGCGGCGATGGCCGCGGTCGCCGCGGCCGAACTCGGCGACGATGCCGTGGACGCGGCGCCGGGCCACGCCGTCCTGCCACACGGTGAGGCTCGCCGGGCGGTCGAGCAGCGCCTCGGGCGAGAGGTCGCCGGCCCGGCTGGCGACGCGCACGTGAAGATGAAACGGCGACGACAGCGCCTCTTCATGGGTGAAGTCGATCACCGCCAGATCGGCCTCATCGGCACCGGTCAGGCTCAGGGTGAACTGCAATCCATTGGCCTGGGTCATGGCATCCCTCCTGGAGGCCGTATCCGTTCCTTGGGTCACCGGCCAGACATGGCCGGCAGCAGGGGGGTAGGTTACGCGAACAAGCCTTCAGCACAAGGCAGTGGCGACATGCGTCAGCGATCGCTGACAAGGCGTATCGGCAAACGTTGACGCATGCCGCCGCCAGGACCAGGGCCCTGACGGCGTGGACGATGCCCGCCGGCGCGAGCGTCGAAGAGGGCACCGTCGGCGACGCGAGGCCTCAGCCTTCGATCGGGGCGCGCCAGTCGTCGGAACCGGAAGTACCGGCGACGGTGTGCTCCCAGTCGATCTTGCGGTAGGCCAGGGAGACGTCCATCAGTTGAGTGAACTCGGACTTTTGCGAGTCCTGGGCGTGGGGCATGCGCAGGTTGATGTCGACGATGGTGGCATCGGTCAGGGTCGTGGTGAAGAAGTGTTCCTGCTTGCCCTCCACAGAGGTGCGGTACCACTTCAGCTCGACGTTGGGCAGCATTTCGCCGGAGGCCAGGGCGTTGTACAGCAGCGGCACGGCTTTGTTCAGGGCCACGGTGAAGATGAACGGCTTATGGGCACGCTGGCCGGAGGGCTGACCGGACTGCGGGTCGGTCGGTACGGTGACGATGTGCTTGAATTCCTGAACCAGCATCTCGTCTTCGTGGCCCTCGACGTAGATGTTGCCGACGGACTCGGGGGTGAAGGCACCGGCGGTGATGTTGCCCTGCGTCTGACCTTCGATGCTGATATAACATGGTGTTGGCATGAGTCGATTCCTTGACCGTGAATTCGCTGGGCGAATTTCGTTGAACGATTGGCGAATGTCCAAAGGACGCCCTGATAGGGGCACCTTTAGTGCCAACTCATGACATTTCCATTTAATTCAACAAGATACTGTCAATTTAAAACAAACGTAACGGACAAATCGAGCAAGATCTTGCCTGGAAGCGAGCAAGAAGTTGCCCAGCGGGCAAGATATTGCTCGACCTTTCGGGGTCATGGACTGCTTGTCACGATGATCTTGTGGATAACTTGACGGGCCGCCGGACAAGACGACCACCGGCTTCAAGCCGCGACCCCCACCCTACAAAGGGGTCAACTTGGCGAAGCCGAGCACGAGCCACTTGTCACCCTCTCCCTCGAAGCTGACCTGGACCCGGGCGCGCTCGCCCTCGCCTTCGGCGTTGAGGATCACACCCTCGCCGAAGACGGGATGACTGACGCGCTGGCCGAGTGACAGCGACGGTAGATCCGCGCCGCCTTCGACGCCGTTCTGCTGCAGGTTCGGCGTGGGGCGCGAGGTGGTGACGGGTCGCGAGATCTGGCCACGCAGCCTGACCTCTTCCATGAAGCCTTCGGGCACCTCGCGCAGGAAGCGCGAGGGCCGCTGGAAGGTTTCCTTGCCATGCAGCCGACGCAGCTCGGCATGGGTGAGGTAGAGTTTCTTCATGGCTCGCGTCATGCCGACGTAGCAGAGCCGCCGCTCCTCTTCGAGACGCCCGGGTTCTTCCATCGACATCTTGTGCGGGAAGAGGCCTTCCTCGACACCGGCCATGAATACCACGGGAAACTCCAGGCCCTTGGCCGAATGCAGCGTCATCAGCTGCACGCAATCCTCGAACTCGTCGGCTTCGTGATCGCCGGCATTGAGCGCTGCCTCGGCCAGGAAGGCTTCCAGAGCGGCCATGCCTTCGCCGGCTTCCACGCCTTCGAAGGCCTCGCTCTGGGTGAAGGCTTTGGCCGCCGTGACCAGTTCCTCCAGGTTTTCGACCCGAGCCTGGCCCTTCTCGCCCTTTTCGTTGCGGTGATGCTCGACGAGCCCGGTGCGTGCGTTGACGTGATCGATGATATCGTGGAGCGACAGCCCCGACGCCTCGTTGTCGAGCTGTTCGATCAGGTCGGCGAAGGCCTGCAACGACGAGACGGCACGACCTCGCAGGCTGCCGTCCGAGGTGGCATCGTGCAGGGCCTGCCAGAGCGAATCGCCGGTCTGGCGGGCCCGGTTGCGCAGGGTCTCGACCGTACGGGTACCGATGCCACGGGCCGGCACATTGATCACCCGCTCCAGGGAAGCGTCGTCGTCACGATTGAGCAGCAGGCGCAGATAGGCCAGGGCGTTCTTGATCTCCAGGCGCTCGTAGAAACGCTGGCCGCCATAGATCCGGTAAGGCACGCCCTGGCGAATCAGCGTCTCCTCGATGACCCGTGACTGCGCGTTGGAACGATAAAGAATGGCGATCTCGCGACGATTGACGCCTTCCTCGACGCGCTCGCGAATGGTGTCGACGATGTAACGCGCCTCGTCGAGGTCATTGAAGCCGCCATACACCGAGATGGGCTCGCCTCGGTCCCCTGCCGTCCACAACTCTTTGCCCATGCGTTCGGCGTTGTAGCGAATCAGGGCGTTGGCGGCATCGAGGATCACGCTGGTAGAGCGATAATTCTGCTCCAGGCGCACCAGCCTGGTGTCCGGGAATTCCTTTTCGAAGCGACGGATATTCTCGATGCGCGCCCCGCGCCAGCCATAGATCGACTGGTCGTCATCGCCGACCACGGTCATCGGCGTACGCATGCCGGTGAGCAGCTTCAGCCAGGCATACTGCAGCGTATTGGTGTCCTGGAACTCGTCGACCAGCACATGGCCGAAACGCTCCTGGTAGTGGGCCAGCAGGGCGGGATTGTCGCGCAGCAGCTCGAGGCTGCGCAGCAGCAGTTCGCCGAAATCGACCAGGCCGCCGCGTTCGCAGGTCAACTGATAACGCTCGTACAGCTCGACCATCTGCGACAGGTAGGCATCGCCATGGGCATCCACCTGATGGGGGCGCAAGCCCTCTTCCTTGCACCCCGAGATGAAGGACTGCACCTGACGCGGCGGGTAACGCTCGTCGTCGATGTTGTAATCCTTGAGCAGACGCTTGATGAGGCGAAGTTGGTCGTCGCTGTCGATGATCTGGAAATGCTGCGGCAAACGGGCATCCTGCCAGTGGGTGCGCAACAGGCGGTGGGCAATGGAATGGAAAGTGCCCACCCAGACATGTCGCAGCGAAATGCCCAGCAAGGCCTCGAGGCGCGTGCGCATCTCCCGGGCCGCCTTGTTGGTGAAGGTCACCGCCAGCACGGCGTAGGGCGAAAGCCCCTCGGCCTGCATCAGCCAGGCGATACGATGCACCAGAACCCGCGTCTTGCCCGAGCCCGCGCCGGCCAGTACCAGCATGTTGCCCTGGGGAGCACTGACGGCCTCGCGCTGGGCCGGATTCATTTGATCGAGGATCGCCGTGACGTCGTCCATGGGGAAGGCATCGCTGCTCGGAAAATGGAGCGACAGCTTACCATACGCTGGAAGCTGGAAGCTGGAAGCTGGACGCTGGACGCTGGACGCTGGACGCTGGACGCTGGACGCTGGACGCTGGACGCTGGACGCTGGACGCTGGAC
>NZ_JAJQTQ010000034.1 GCF_029081005.1 Halomonas elongata
GGTGAGGGAGCGGATGCCGGCGTCGAAGCCGTCGACACCGTGGTCGACAACGCCCTGTCCTCCTTCGTCGGCGAACAGCTGGCGCAGAGCGACCGTCCCGAGCTGGGGGCCGCCAAGGTGGTCATCTCCGGCGGGCGTGGCATGGGCAACGGCGAGAACTTCACGCTGCTCGACGGCGTCGCCGACAAGCTCGGCGCGGCCATCGGCGCCTCGCGGGCCGCGGTGGACGCCGGCTTCGTGCCCAACGACATGCAGGTCGGTCAGACCGGCAAGATCGTCGCCCCGGAGCTGTACATCGCGGTGGGCATCTCGGGCGCCATCCAGCACCTGGCGGGGATGAAGGACTCCCGGGTGATCGTGGCGATCAACAAGGACGAGGAGGCGCCGATCTTCCAGGTCGCGGACTATGGATTGGTTGCCGATCTCTTCGAGGCTGTGCCCGAACTGGAAAGCAAGTTGTAAGCGGAAGATCGTGATCTTCCAGGTCGCGCTCTCGATGATCGGTGGACTCGTCGCCGACCTGTTCGAGGCCGCGACCGAGCTCGAGAAGAAGCTGTAAGGAAATGCCACGCGCGCGATGGCCATTGCCACCGCAAGCCTCATAGGCCGGCCTTCCCATCGGGGAGGCCGGTTTTTTTTCGGTATCGCCGACATGGCGTGGATATTGATAATAATTCTTGTTTGAGGTAGCGTACCAGGCGTTCAGCGCACCTTCCGGGAGACGAGCGTGCAGTATAGACAACCATGGATTCGCTGGGGGATAGCGGGGCTCGCCCTGACCCTGGCGGCCTCGGCGTCGGCCCAGTCGTCGCTTCGCGACGAGGCGCTCGACGCCCAGCGCACCCAGGCCGAGTTGCAGGATCGCATCGACGATGCCGACGAGGCGGTCCGCGAGCAACTGCGTGAGCTGCGCCAGGCGCGGGAAGAGACTCGTCGCCTGCAGACCTACAACGAGGAACTGACGCCGATCGTCGAGCGTCAGGCCGATACCCTCGACGAGCGCCGGTCCGGGTTCGAGACGCTGGCCGAGACCCGTGAGGCTCTGCCCGGGCTGCTGCGCGAGATGGTCGAACGACTGCGGTCCTGGGTCGAGCGTGACATGCCGTTTCTGCGTGACGAGCGTCTGGCCCGGGTGTCGTCACTCGAATCCACGCTCTCGGCGGCGGATCTAAGCAGTGCCGAGAAGCTGGAACGCGTTCTGGCGGCATGGCGTGCCGAGCTCGATTACGGTCGTGAACTGGATGCCTGGCGTGGCGAGCTGTCGGGTGACACGCCTCGGGAAGTGGACTTCCTGCGCCTCGGGCGGGTCGGTTGGTATTATCTGACCCCCGATGGCCATCAGGGCGGTGTCTGGAAGGCCGAGGCCGGCGAGTGGCAATCCCTCGATGAATCGGCCCTGGCGGAAATCCGCAAGGGACTGCGCATCGTGCGCGAACAGCGCGCTCCGGCGATGCTGGACCTGCCCGTCTCCCAGCCGGTGGAGGATGCCTCATGATCGGTCGTCATTCGATGATCCGTACCCTGGCCGTCGCCATGCTCGCCGTCTTGCCGTCGGGCGCTGCCCTGGCACAGTCCAGCGAGGAGGCGCTACAGACATTCCAGGCCGAACGCGAAGCGGCCGAGGCGCGCGACCGAGCCCGCCTCGCCGAACTGGTGGATGATCGGCAGGCGCTCGAGAGTGCCCTCGAGGAAGCCCGTGCCTCGCTTGCGACGGCTCGCGAAAGGCGCCAGGAGCTGGAAGCGCGACAGCAGTCGCAACGAGCCGAGCTCCAGGAACTGGCCGGCCAGATCGAGGAGCAGGGTGGCGATCTCGGGCCGGTGTTCGACGAAGTGGCGAGCGCCAGTGGCGAGCTGCGCGATGACCTGGGGCAGAGCTGGCTGACGCTGGGCGCCGAAGCATCGTTGCCGCCGCGCCTGGACGACGAAGGGGTGTTGCGCCCTCGCCAGGTCGAGACGCTGGCGGACAGTCTGATGGGGATGACGCGCGAGACCGCGCGGGTCATCAACCTGACCGCACCCGTGGCTGGACAGGATGGGCAACGCAGCGAACGGCCGGTAACACGGGTCGGCGGTCTGCTGGCCTTCAGCGAGGGCCAGTTGTTGCAGCGCAACGGCGACGAGGGCGATCTGTCGGTGCTCGAGCACACGCCCGGTTCGGTCAGTGAACGCCTGAGCGCCTTCCAGGCGGGGCAGGGCGATACGATCTCCCTGGACCCTACCGACGGCCAGGTGCTCGAGGCCATGGCCCAGCAGCCGACATTGCTGGAACGCTTCCAGCAGGGCGGCGCCGTGGGCTATGTGGTGGTGGTGCTCGGTGTGCTCGGCCTGCTGGTGGCGTTGTGCCAGTACCTCTACCTGTTGCGTGTCACAGTCACGCTCAAGCGTCAGCTCGGCGATCTGGAGCGGCTGCGCGAGGACAACCCGCTGGGGCGGGTGCTGTCGCGTTTCCATGCCCTCGGCGCCGGGCATGCCCCCGAAGCGCTGGAGGCGCGCCTCGACGAGGCCATGCTGGCCGAGCAGCCGCGCCTCGAGCGTGGCCAGTCGCTGGTCAAGATGCTGGCTGCGGTGGCGCCGTTGCTCGGGTTATTGGGCACCGTGACCGGCATGATCGTGACCTTCCAGTCGATCACCGTGTTCGGCACCGGGGATCCCCAACTGATGGCCGGCGGCATCAGCCAGGCTCTGGTGACCACGGTACTGGGCCTGATCACCGCCGTGCCCCTGTTGTTCGCCCATACCGCGCTCACCAGCCGTAGCCGCTCGCTGATCGGCATCATGGAAGGACGCGCCAGCGCGGTGCTGGCGGATCGGCTGGAGGCCGACCAGGCCGCCGCCTCGGCAACCGCGGCGACGAAGCGCCATGCCGATGCCCTGGCTTGATCCTCTCGTCCGGCTGGTCGATGCCGGAGGCCCGGTCCTGGTGGTCATCGCCGGGGTGGCCATGCTGCTGTTCTCGGTGGCGCTCGAGCGCTGGTGGTTCTTTCGCTTCCACTATCGCCCGGCGCGCCGAGACCTGGTGGATCACTGGGTGGCGCGGCACGACCGTGTCAGCTGGAGTGCACTGACCCTGCGCGAGGTCTGGGTGCGCGAGTTGATCGCCTCGCTGCGTGGTCCCTTGCCCTGGCTCAAGTTGCTGGTGGTCATCTGCCCATTGCTGGGCCTGCTCGGCACCGTGACCGGCATGATCACGGTCTTCGACAGCCTGTCGGTCAGTGAAGTCAACCAGGCGCGCGCCATGGCCGACGGCGTGGCCCGAGCCACCCTGCCGACCCTGAGCGGGATGGCGGTGTCGGTGGTGGGCCTGCTCTTCATCACCCGCCTGGAACATATCATCCGGCGCGAGGACCAGCGGTTGCATGATCGCCTTGCCCGCGCCGCGGAGGACGCACATGCGTAGACGTCGACTCGGCACCGGTGACGAGTCCAGCGAGGTCAATCTGACGCCGATGCTGGACGTGGTGTTCATCATGCTGATCTTCTTCATTGTCACCACCAGCTTCATCAAGGAGAGCGGTGTCGAGATCGAGCGCCCCGAATCGAGTGCGGCCTCGCCGCGCCCCGATGCCCAGGTCCTGGTGGCGATCACCCCCGAGGGGGCCGTCTGGGTCGATGGTGAACCCGTGGATATCCATCGGGTCGGTCCCAGGGTGGCCGGCATGGTCAGCGACGAGGGATCGGTGGTGATCCAGGCCGATCGTGACGCTACCACCGGCGTGCTGATCGAGGTCATGGATCGGCTGCGCGAGGCCGACGTCGAGCAGGTCGCGGTGGCGGCGCAACGGAGCGGGGCCTGATGCTGCGCCATCCCTTCGCCCTGGTCGCCGGTTCGGCGCTGGCGCTGGTGCTCTTCATGCTGTTGGCGTTGCTGGTGGTGCCCCCGGAGGCCGAGCCCGAGCGCCGCCTGGAGACCATGACCATGAGCATGGCCGAGGCACCGGCCGAGCTAGAGACCGAGCCCAGCCCTGCGCCCACGGCCAGTGCGCCACCACCACCGGCACAGGCGGCGACACCGCCTCCTCAGCCGGCGCCTTCACCCAGTGTCAGCAGCGAAATTGCCCTGCCGGAGCCCGAGCTGGAACCGTTGGACGTCCCCGATGTGCCGATGGACGAGTCGTTGCCGGAGCTCCAGGAAACGCCGCCCGAGCCACAGCCGGAACCGGAACCCGAGCCACAGCCGGAACCCGAGCCGGAACCGACCCCGCAGCCCGAGCCGGCTTCGGAGCCCTCGCCGGAGCCGACCCCTGAATCGGTCTCACAGGCCGCATCGGCGTCCGGCGAATCGGCCAATGAGGCGGCCTCCGCGGCCTCGCAGGAACCCGTGGATGTGGGAACATCGGCCCAGGCGACGCGACGGGGCCAGCCGACGTATCCGTCGCGTGCGCAGCGTCGCGGGATCGAGGGGCATGTCGTGGTGCAGTTCATCATCCGACCCGATGGCAGCGTGGATCCGGGCAGTGTCGAAGTGCTGGAGTCGAATCCGCCCAGGGTGTTCGAGCGTGCCGCCAGGCGATCGATCATCGATTGGCAATTTCAGCCGGCCGAGCAGCGTCGGCGGGCCCGTCAGCGTTTCGAGTTCAAGTTGAGGTAGTCGCATGCGCCATGCCCCCTATGCCTGCATCCTGATCGCCGGCGCCTGGTTGTCCGCATCGCCGGCCTGGGCTGCGCCGACGCTGCCCGGCGGGATCATCGATGATCTCCAGGGGCTCGAGGCGCGTCTCGCCGAGGGCGATGCCGCCGATGTCGAGCACCGGGCCACTCGGCAGGCCGAGCGGCTCGCGGGAGGCAATGCCGCGGACCGCTGGGCACGTGCGTTGTACCTGCAACTCGCCGCCAACGCCGAGGTGCGTCGCGATAACCTGCGGTCGGCCGCCGAGCATCTGGCTACCGCGCGAGGTATCGATGGTGTCGAGCAGGCGCAAGCGGATCGCTGGTTGAGGCAGGAGGCCGGGCTGCGAGCCCGCCTCGGCGAGCCCGGCCGGGCCAGGGAACTCTTGGGTAGCTGGTTCCAGCGTCATGGTGGCGATGCCGACGCGCGCTGGTTGATGGCGCAGTTGCAGGCCCAGGCCTCGCGATGGGAACAGGCCGCCGATTGGGCCCAGCGCGCCCTGGAAGGCGATGTGTCACCGTCGCGGCAGCGCCTGGGGCTGGCAGCCACGGCCTTGCAGCGAGCCGGCCGGCAACAAGCGGCCCTGGCGGTGCTGGAGAGACAACTGGCGGGGGACGATGAGAACCCGGAAACCTGGCGTCGTGCGGCGGGGCTGGCGCAGCGCATGGACGATCCGGGCCGGGCCGCGGCACTGTGGGAAACGGCCTGGCGGCGTGGTGTGCTGAGCGGTGCGGATGATCTGATGCAGCGGATTCGACTGCATCTGGCGGCGGGCACGCCGGCCCGGGCGGCGGAGATCCTGGATCATGCATTGGAGGCGGGCAGCCTGGACGATTCGCTGGAGCATCGCCGCCTGCTGGCCGAGGCCTGGCAGGCGGCCCGTGACCGCGACCAGGCACTGACCGCCTGGCAAGAGGTCGCCAAGCGCAGTGAGACCGCCGAGGATTGGTTGCGACTGGGTCAACTGGCTGCCGACTGGAACCGCCTGGACCTGGCTCGGGAGGCATTGCGTCGCGCGGAGCAGAAGGGCGCCACCGAGGCGAGCGACTGGTTGGCGGCGCTGCCCGAGGAAACGGCGTCACGCGATGCGTCGGGCAGCGGCAGAGCGGAGGCTGAGGGGTGAGCGTCTCCGCTCTCTCGGCTATTAACCTGGCAATCAAAGCGTTCAGGATGATCTCTTTGATTGTCGCCCACCTCACGCTGGCGCAGACAGGTGAATCTGCTGGCGTGGTGTAGGCTCGCGCCGGGCTGTCGGCCGGCGGCGGCACGTCCCTGTGCCGCGATTAACCCGACCTGAATGCTTGCCGGGTTAATCGTTCAGGTCGAGCTCGGTCCACACGGGGGCGTGATCCGACGGCTTCTCCATCCCGCGCAGGTCGTAGTCGATCCCGGCATCGGTGATGTGCGTCACCAGGGGGGCGGTGGTCAGGATATAGTCGATCCGCAGGCCACGCTTGGGGTCGCGGTCGAAGCCCTTCGAGCGATAATCGAACCAGCTGAAGCGGTCGTCGATCTCGGGGTAGCGGTGCCGGTAGCTGTCTGCAAGCCCCCAGGCCTTGATGGCGTCCAGCCACTCGCGTTCCTCCGGCTGGAAGCTGGTCTTGCCTTCGCGCAGCCAGCGCTTGCGGTTGGATTCGCCGATGCCGATATCGATATCCGCGGGCGAGATATTGAAATCGCCCATGATCGCCAGGCGCTCGTCCGCACGGTGATGCTCATTCAGCAACGAGGCGAGCTGGCCATAGAAGCGTCGCTTGTGGGGAAACTTCACCGGATGCTCGATGTTCTCGCCCTGGGGGAAATACCCGTTCCAGATCGTCAACGGCTCGCCGTCGGCGCCGCGCAGGCGCACGCCGATCATGCGGCGCTGGGCGTCTTCCTCGTCATCGGGGAAACCGTACTGGACGAGCTCGGGCTCTTCCGGGCACTGCTCGCGGCAGCACATCAGGGCCACGCCATAGTGTCCCTTCTGGCCATGGTAATAGACGCGATAGCCCAGTGCCTCCACGGCGTCGACCGGGAACTCGCTATCCTGGACCTTGGTCTCCTGAAGACCGATCACCGCCGGACGGTGACGCTCGATCAGGGCCTCGAGCTGGTGCAGGCGGGCCCGAATACCGTTGATATTGAATGACACCAGGCGCATCGTCAGTCGTCCTTGTCGTGAGAGTTGTCGGGATGGATGTCGATCGGCTGGCCGGTTTCCTGGCGGGCCTGCTTGCGGGCCGCCTGCAGCTTGCGTTGCTGGCGTTTCTTCTGGCTGAAACGCCGTGACGGACCGATCTGATCGGGGTTGTCGTGACGCCACTGCTTGTAGTCCTTGCGTCGTCCGGTGCGGATCGTCACCTTGTCGGACAGCGAGCGGGTCTTCTTTCGGCGTGTCATGACGCATGGCTCCTTGGAGAATGCCGCCATTCTAGCAGGCCCGGGCGTACCGTCGACAGCGATGGACGCGCCCTCGAGGCGCGAGAACTGGTACAATGGCCGTTTGTGTCACGCATCCATCCACAACACGGACGAGACAGCACAGCCTATGAGCGAGTCGGAACAGACCACAGCACCGGCCCAGAACCGCAAGCCCAAGCGTCGCCGCCGCAAGCCGCGCCGCCGCCAGTCGAACTGGGATCTTCGCCAGTTCCAGGTGCCCGCGGTAGCGGGCAAGTGGCGCTTTCACGACTTCGATCTGCCGCTGCCGTTGATGCGGGCCATCCATGCGCAGGGGTTCGAGTACTGCACGCCGATCCAGGCCGAGGCATTGACCCACACCCTGCTGGGCGGCGATGTGGTGGGCAAGGCACAGACAGGAACCGGCAAGACGGCCGCCTTCCTGATCTCCATCCTGGCCTACTTCCTGGAGGAAGAGGCGCCCGATGGTCAGAAGCCCGGCGCCCCCCGCGCACTGATCATCGCGCCGACCCGTGAACTGGCGTTGCAGATCGAGAAGGATGCCAAGGCCCTGGCACGCTTCACCAATCTCAATATCGCCAGCGTCGTCGGCGGCATGGATTATCAGAAGCAACGCGACGGCCTGGGCAAGAAGCTGGACCTTCTGGTCGCCACGCCCGGTCGGCTGCTGGATTTCCATCAGAAGCGCGACGTCGATCTCACCCAGGTCGAGACGCTGGTGCTCGACGAGGCGGATCGCATGCTGTCGATGGGCTTCATTCCTGACGTCAAGCGCATCATTCGCCACACGCCGAAGACGGAAGAGCGTCAGACCTTCCTGTTCTCGGCGACCTTCACCGACGACATCCTCAACCTGGCCGGGCAGTGGACCCATGAGCCGGCCCATGTGGATATCGAGGTGACCGTCGACAACGCCGCCGACATCGATCAGCGCGTCTATCTGGTCAGTGACGACGACAAGGAGCGCCTGCTGGTCAAGCTGTTGCAGCAGGAAAGCTTCGATCGGGTGATGGTGTTCGGCAATCGACGCGACCTGGTACGCAAGCTCGACGGCCTGCTGCGCAAGGCGGACATCAATGTCGCCATGCTGTCCGGCGATGTGCCCCAGAACCAGCGCATCCGCACCCTCGAGCAATTCCGCGAGGGCGAGATCCAGGTGCTGGTGGCCACCGATGTGGCCGGCCGTGGCATTCATATCGAGGATGTCAGCCATGTGATCAACTACACCCTGCCCGAGGACCCGGAGGACTATGTTCATCGTATCGGCCGTACCGGCCGGGCCGGCGCCAAGGGTGTGTCGATCAGCTTCGTGGGGGAAGAGGACGCCTTCTCGCTGCCGGAGATCGAACGCTTCATCAATGACAAGCTGCCCTGCGAGCACCCGCCGGAAGGACTTTTATGAGCTATAAGCTTGAAGAGCGGCGCTACGCACCTGGAAGCTGGAAGTCATAGGAAACATTGTCAGCCACGATGTCGAAAAATACCTCGAGTGACGGCCGGACAAGGCGAATGTCTGTGCTGACTGGGCGTTTGACGTTACAGCAGGTAGCGCCCTGTAAGCTGACGACTTTGCTGCGGATACTGACGGCTTCGATGCAAGCTCAGTTCGTGCTCTGCACGGTCGGTGAGATCGGGTTTTCTTACCGCTTCCAGCTTCCAGCTTCCAGCTTGGGCTTGGGTGAATATGCTTGACGAGGTCCTGAAGGACGAGATTCAGACCGCCTATCGCCGCGTGCTTGAGGGCCTCGAACTCACGCCGCGTTACGGCCAGCGGCTGATGATTGCCGAGATCGCCCGCACTCTGGCCGGCATCGAGACCGATGATGCCGGGCGGCGCACCAGCGATGAGCATGTCTGTGTGCTCGAGGCGGGGACCGGTACCGGCAAGACCCTGGCCTACCTGCTGGCCGCCTTGCCGGTGGCCAAGGCCAGGGGCAAGCGGCTGGTGGTGGCCACCGCGACCGTGGCGCTTCAGGAGCAGGTGCTGCATCAGGACCTGCCTTCGCTCAAGGCGCACAGCGGTCTGGCCTTCGACTACGCCCTCGCCAAGGGGCGCGGGCGCTATGTCTGCGTGGCGCGGCTCGACCAGGCCATGGACGGTGGCGAGGACAATCCGACCCTGTCGCTCTTCGAGCAGTCACTGGACAGCGGCGGCGATGAGTTCCAGAAACTGGTGCAGTCCCTCGGCGAGGCCTATGGCAATGGCCGTTGGCAGGGGGATCGCGACAGCTGGCCGGAGGCCATCGACGACGCCCATTGGCGCAAGCTCACCGTCGATCATCGCCAGTGCACCAATCGGCGCTGCGGGCACTTCGGCGCCTGTGCCTTCTTCCGCGCGCGCCGAGACCTGGACAGTGCCGATGTCATCGTTGCCAACCATGACCTGGTGCTGGCCGATCTCGCCCTGGGGGGCGGCGTGGTGCTGCCGGACCCTGCTGATTGCCTCTACGTCTTCGATGAGGGCCACCACCTGCCGGACAAGGCGCTCAACCACTTTACCCATCGTTTCGCCGTGGGCGGCGGGTTGCGCTGGTTGCGGACCCTCAAGAAATCGCTCACCGAGTTGAACCAGCAGCTTGGCGTCCAGCCGACGCTTGCGCGCTTGTTGTCCGGCCTGCCCCAGGCCATCGAGGCGCTCGAGCCGCACCTGGGCGAGGTCTTCTCCCTGGGCCACCAACTGGCCGGCCGACCGGAAGGGCTCGGCGAGGCCGAGGAGGGGGCCCAGCACCGGCTCGAGATGGGCCGTGTCCCCGATGCCCTGCGCGAGGCGTCCGGGGCCCTGGTGACGATCTTCGCCGAGCTCTCGCGCACGCTGGAGTCCATGAGCGATATCCTGCGCGAGAGCCTGGACCCCGAGAAGTCCACCGGGCTGCCCCGGGAACAGGCCGAACCCTGGTTACCGCTGGTGGCACTGCTGCATGGCCGCGCCCTGGAAGCGCATGCCTTGTGGCTCGCCTTTGCCGAACCGGATCCCGCGGACGAACCGCCCCGGGCGCGCTGGCTGACGCTGGAGCGTTTCGGTGGCGAGCCGGAGCTGACCTTCTCGGCCAGCCCGGTTTCCGCCGCGCACACCCTGGCCAAGTCCCTCTGGGGGCGTTGTCATGGGGCCGTGGTCACCTCCGCGACCCTGACGGCGCTGGGGCGTTTCGAGCGCTTGCAGGAACGTGCCGGCCTGGCCAATCGTTACCGCTATCAGCGGCTTCCGAGTCCCTTCGACTATTCCCGTGCGGTACTCAGCGTGCCCCGGGAGGCCGTGGATCCCGCCGACCGGGAAGGGCACGAACGTGCCATCGTCGAGTTCGTTGAGGCGCTTGGCGAGAAAGAAGCCGTGTTGATGCTGTTTTCTTCCCGGGCCCAGTTGCGTGGTGTGGAACGAGCCCTCAGCCCAGGACGTCGCGACAGAGTGCTGGCCCAGGATCGCCTGCCCAAGCGCGAGCTGGTGGAGCGCCATCGCGAGCGAGTCGACAAGGGCGAAGGCAGTATCCTGTTCGGTCTGGCGAGTTTCGCCGAGGGCATCGATCTGCCGGGCGAGTACCTGACCCATGTGGTCATCACCCGCCTTCCCTTCGCCGTACCCGATGATCCGGTGGGCGCGACCCTGGCCGAGTGGATCGAGAGCCAGGGCGGCAATCCCTTCATGCGCATCAGCGTGCCGGATGCGTCCATCAAGCTGGTGCAGGCCTGTGGTCGGCTGATCCGCAAGGAGACCGATGCCGGCCGGATCACCCTGCTCGACAGGCGGGTCCTCACTCGCCGCTACGGTCGAGCCCTGCTCGATGCACTGCCGCCCTTCACCCGGGAGATCGATGGCATGGTGCAGGACTGAGAGACCGATTCGCTCGAATGGGACGGGAGGTCGCATGAAGCTGATCCTGAGCCGCAAGGGCTTCGATTCCTCCGCCGGTGGCGTGCCGAGCCCGATACTGCCCGATGGTCGACTGGTTGTCCTGCCCATTCCGGATGCACATTCCAGGATTTCCTACGACGCCATCTCCCATGCAGGGGAGCCCCTGGGGCCGCTCGTTTCCGATCTCACGCAGGGGCGGATCGCGGCAGGGGCCGGGGCGCACCTGGATCCCGATCTGATGCGGCAGAGTCTGCCGAGAAAGCCCGGCTGGCGTCCCGTGTTCGGGCAGATGGGGCAAGCGCTCGGTCACTTGCGCAATCAGGGGGTCGGGCCGGGGGATCTGTTCCTCTTCTTCGGGCTCTTCCGTCGCGTTGAGCGAGCCGAGGGGCGCTGGCGCTGGGTCAGAGACGCCGCTCCCTGTCACGTACTCTGGGGCTGGATGCAGGTGGCGGAGGCGCTGTCGCTGGAAAAGGCACTGCCGCCGGCGTATTCATGGGCCGGTTATCATCCGCACTGCCAACGGATCGGGGACGCCGGGAACGTCCTGTACATCGCGCGTCGTCATCTGCGTGTGGTGGGCGAGGACGAGGGGCTGCCCGGTGCCGGGGTCTTTTCGCACTATGGCGCCGGGCGTCGGCTGACGGCGGTGAGTGCGGCCCGGGTGTCCGACTGGGAGCTGCCGGCCTGGTGGTATCCCGATGCGGGGCGCGAGCCGTTGAGTTATCACGGTGATCCCGAACGCTGGTGTCGCCGAGGAGGTCGAACCGCGTTGCGCGCCGTGGCGCGGGGGCAGGAGTTCGTGCTGGATACCGGGCAATACCCCGAGGCACAGCCCTGGGTGCGTGAGTTGATACGGGGCTGAGAGGGTGTCTACAAAATGCCTACACTCGGCAATACGGCGTTGAAATTGACCTCAAAATGCTCATTTACCCATCGTAAACTGCGCTTTTTCACTCAATTTCGCCTTGTCTTGCCTTCGTTCGCCTGTTTTGTAAACACCCTCTGAGCGCGATGGCGGCATTCGCTCGCCCCGTCGTGCATTCCGGGGCGAGCGAATCGAGAGGTCTCAGTCGTCGTCGTGGCGCGAGGCCAGGGTGGCCGCCAGCTTGTCGTTCATCTCCTTGAAGGCCTTCTCGGTGGTTTCCCAGTCGATGCAGGCATCGGTGATGGAGACCCCGTAGGCAAGCTGACCGATATCATCGGGAATCTTCTGGTTGCCCCAGCCGATATTGGATTCGACCATCAGGCCGATGATGGAGCGGTTGCCCTCGAGCAACTGGTTGGTGACGTTCTCCAGCACCAGCGGCTGCAGGCCGGGATCCTTGTTGGAGTTGGCGTGGGAACAATCGATCATGATGTTGGGCGTGACGCCGGCCTTGTGCAGTTCCTGCTCGGCGAGTGCCACGCTGACGCTGTCATAATTGGGCTTGCCGTTGCCGCCCCGGAGCACGACATGTCCGTGACGGTTGCCGCGGGTGCGGATGATCGCGACCTTGCCGGCCTGGTCGATGCCGAGGAAATTGTGGGGATGGGCCACCGACTGCAGCGCGTTGACGGCCACGTCGAGGCTGCCATCGGTGCCGTTCTTGAAGCCCACCGGGCAGGAGAGGCCGGAGGCCATTTCGCGGTGGGTCTGGGACTCGGTGGTCCGGGCGCCGATGGCCGACCAGCTGATGCAGTCCTGAAGATATTGGGGCGAGATCGGATCCAGGGCTTCGGTCGCCAGCGGAAGGCCCAGTTCGGCGAGCTCTACCAGCAGCTTGCGAGCGGTGTGCAGGCCTTGCTCGATTTCGAAGGAACCATTGAGGTGCGGGTCGTTGATCAGGCCCTTCCAGCCCACCGTGGTGCGGGGCTTCTCGAAGTAGACACGCATCACGATATACAGGCTATCCTGCACATCATCGGCCAGCTTGCGCAGGCGGCGGGCATAGTCCATGGCGGCATCCACATCGTGGATCGAGCAGGGGCCGACGACCATCAGCAGCCGCGGGTCACGGCCTTCCAGAATGTTCTGAATGGTCTCTCGCCCCTCGATCACCGTGCGTTCCGCCTGCTCGCTCAGGGGAACGTCCCGCTTGAGTTCCACGGGGGTGATGAGCACGTCCTCGCCGAGGACGTTGAGGTTGTTGACCTGTTGTTCGGACATGTTGCTACCTGTGTCGTGTCAGCGCTGATGGGGAAACGATGCTTTTCCTGTTGAATGGAGCCTACTATCGCCCGCGAGTCGTGCAAATTCAATCATCTGGGAACCGTGTCGCGGGATGATTGTCAGAGCGGCGGCAGGGCGGTCCGGAGCCGCCGGCTTGATGGATGCTCGAGAAACAGGAACACTTGAGCACTTCTTTCACGGGCGCACTATGACATGGTACCCAGCGGCCAGGGCTTCAGGTTGACATTTATGCAAGCGATACCCGTTTCATTGCGACGCCGCCATCCGGCGTTTCGCCATTCTCCCATCCCGGGGAGGCCTTGAATGGGGACGACTCGGGAGACCGACCAGCAACTCGTCGAACGTGCCCAGAAGGGGGATACCCGGGCCTTCGACCTGCTGGTCAAGAAATATCAGCACAAGATCATCGGATTGATCGGTCGTTACGTGCACGATCACGCCGAGGTCCAGGACGTGGCGCAGGAGGCCTTCATCAAGGCCTATCGGGCGCTGGGCAAGTTTCGTGCCGAGAGCGCGTTCTACACCTGGATGTATCGGATTGCCATCAATACCGCCAAGAATCACCTGGTGTCCAAGGGGCGGCGTCCGCCGGGCAGCGACATGGACATCGTGGATGCCGAAATCGTCGATCACAGTGGCCGGCTGGCCGATATCGAGACGCCGGAAGCCTCGATCGCTCGTGACCAGCTCCAGGCGGCCGTGTTCGAGGCGATTGAAGGGCTGCCGGAGGATCTCCGCACGGCGATCACGCTGCGCGAGCTCGATGGGCTCTCCTATGAGGATATCGCCAATATCATGGAGTGCCCGGTGGGAACGGTGCGTTCACGGATCTTCCGCGCTCGGGAGGCCGTGGATCAGCATATCCAGCCGCTGGTCACCACGTCGCGCAACCAGGAGACGATGACCGAATGAGGCGAATTTGCATGGTTTTTGTCGATTGGCTGAACTGTCGCGCCGTTGTGACGTCATATGCGGTGACCGGCCTGCTTGCGGTGGGGCAGTGGCTCCCTGGCGCGACCGGCATGACAGTCTTGATGCCGGACTACCGGGCTTCCAATGGATGCAAGGCGGGCCAGCCTTGATGAGTGTGAGGGTGTGAAGAAATGAGTCAGAACGCACGGGAATCGCTTTCTGCACTGATGGACAACGAGGGCGATGAGCTCGAGTTGCGACGTGTATTGAAATCGCTTGACGATGAACCCGATGCGGCGGACACCTGGCGCCGCTACCACCTGATGCGAAGCATGCTGCGTCGAGAGAACGACATCGATACGAGCACCGATCTCTCGGTGGGCGTGATGGCGCGACTGCAGGACGAGCCGCTGCCGGTCGCCGAGTCGGCGACCCAGGGGCGACGCTCCTTGCCGCTGGCGCGTAGTGCCGGTGTCGCGGCGGCGGTGTCGCTGATGGTCATCACCGGGGTGCAGTTTTACAACGGTGCCTCGCCGCTCGATGGTGACGACGCGGCGCCGCTGGCTTCCACTGCGGATGCTCCGGCTTCCGGTAGTGCCTCCGTGTCTGGCGGCGCCGCGGCATCGACCGTCGCCGCTACCTCGGCTGCATCTGCCGCCGGTAACAGTGGGGCGATGCGAGCGAGTCAGGGCCCCTCGTTGGCCGAACTGCCGATGTTCCAGTCGTCGTCGAGCGGTAACCGCGGACTGATGACGGTGGGAGCCGATGCCTATCCGATGATGATGTCGCCGAGTCAGCGTCAGTCGGTGCGCATGGATCAGCAACAGGCCCGCTTGTTGCAGTCCTACCTGGATCGGCATGCCGAGGGTACCGCCGTCAGCGGTGGTGATGTCTGGATGCCGTTGCTGCGTTCCACCGGAAGCGAGCCGCTGGGGCAGCGCTGATGTGGCGTTGGCGGAAACGGTCGGGCTGCGCTGCCAGTGTCCTGCTGGCCGGATGTATCGCCTTGCCGGCGATGGCCCGGGAAGAGGCGACGTCGGCGGATCCTCTCGACTGTACCGCACTTGCCGAGCAGGAAACGCCGACGTCGGCCGATTCCTGGTTCGGGCGCAGTCGCTGGGCCAGTCATTGTTACATCTTCCAGGCGCGTGCCGTACGCATCGGCGTCGATGGCGTCCGGACGCTGGCGTTGTCCCATGACGTCACGGATGGTGTCGAGCGCGAGGTGGCCCGCTTCCTGGATGGTCCCCCGGCGGTCCATGAGCGGCGCGGCGGGATCGGTCGTCTCGGCGGTGAAGGGATCCATCCTGACGCCAGCGAACGGCATCTCGAGGACTTCTATCGTCTGCGCCTGGCCGGCGAGTCACGCATCGCCAGTCGGCGTGCTGTCCGTCTCGAGATCGAGCCGCTGGACGATCAGCGTTACGGGCGTCGCCTGTGGCTGGATTCGTCCACGGCGCTGCCGCTCAAGCAGGTGCTGCTCGACGAGCGTGGCCGTGCCGTCGAAACCTTCCAGATCACCGAATTGCGCGATCCCCGGCTGTATCAGGGCGAGATCGAGCGGTTGTCCCGAAACGATACCCCGTCCGAGCGTCCCTGGCGCCCCGGTTGGCTGCCCGACGGCTTCGAGCCGCAGACCATCGCGGCGTCCGACGGCTCGCGTGGCGAGGTCGAGCAACGGATCTATGGCGATGGGCTTGCCACCCTCAGCCTGTTCGTCGAGTCCGTGTCAGGGCAAGAGCTTCTCAAGCCCGGCGTGCACCGCCTGGGGGTCTCCCATGCGGCCGTTCGGCACGGTGAGCTCGGTGGGCGTCCGCGTCAGGTCGTGGTCATGGGCGAGCTGCCGCCATCGGTGCTGCAGCGGGTGGCCGAATCCGTCGAGTGGCGTGGAGGGCAGAACACCGCCGCTTCTTCCCGGGATAGCGCCTCTCCCCCGTGAACTCGCAGGCATGGCTGATGCCGGCGGGCCGTGAGTTCGTGTTTGCCGGAAGGCATCTTGCGGCTCGCTGAACCTTTTCGCCTCACTGTGGTTTAGAAGAATGCGAACCCCTCATCCCATCCAATCCTGTCACAGGAGTCTTTCATGACACGCATGACGCGACACCTAGCCCTGTGGATGTTCCTGACGCTGGCGGTTTTCGCCGGTCAGTCCGCCATGGCGCAGGAGTTGCCGGACTTCACCGGTCTGGTGGAAGACGCTGCTCCGGCGGTGGTCAACATTTCCACCTCGCGCGAAGTGGAAACCCGCAACATGCCGTTCGGCCAGTTCGGTGGGCAGGAACTGCCGGACATCTTCAAGCACTTCTTCGGTGAGCGTTTCGGTGATCAGATGCCGATGCCGCCCGGGGCCCATGGCCGCAGCGAGGAGCGTCGTTCGCTCGGTTCGGGTTTCATCATCAGCGAGGACGGCTACATCATGACCAATGCCCATGTGGTCAAGGGAGCCGATGAGATCCTCGTGCGTCTCAACGACAGTCGCGAACTGGAAGCCGAGCTGGTCGGTGCCGATACCAAGACCGATGTCGCCGTGCTCAAGGTCGATGCCGACAACCTGCCGACGCTGACCCTGGGAGACTCCGAGGATCTGAAAGTGGGGCAGTGGGTTGCCGCCATCGGCTCGCCCTTCGGTCTGGACCACTCGGTAACCTCCGGGATCATCAGTGCCATCAACCGGACCCTGCCGCGGGATGTCTATGTGCCCTTCATCCAGACGGATGTGGCGATCAATCCGGGCAACTCCGGTGGGCCGCTGTTCAATCTGGATGGCGAAGTGATCGGCATCAACTCGCAGATCTTCACTCGCAGTGGTGGTTACATGGGGCTTTCCTTCGCCATTCCGATCGATGTAGCGATGGATGTGGCGGATCAACTGCGCAATGATGGCTCGGTGAGTCGAGGCTGGCTAGGCGTGATGATCCAGCCGGTGTCCCGCGAGCTGGCCGACTCCTTCGGCATGGACAAGCCCGAAGGGGCGCTGGTCGCCGACCTCGATCCCGAAGGACCGGCCGCACGTGATGGCCTGGAAGCCGGCGATGTCATCCTCGAGGTGAATGGCCAGACCGTGGATCGCTCCAGCACCCTGCCGCGCCTGGTCGGGGGCGTATCGCCGGGCGAGGATGTCGACCTCGCAGTAATGCGCAATGGCGAGCGCCGGACCGTGACGGTGACCGTCGGCGACTGGCCGGATGCGCAGAAGACTGACAGTGGGCAGGGCGATACTTCGCCGGCACGCCTGGGGCTCGCGGTCCAGCCGCTGGAGAGTGGCCAGCACGACGAGGCCATCGACAATGGCGTGCGTGTGGTCGATGTCGACCCCAGGGGCGTCGCCGCCGATGCGGGTATCCGTGCCGGCGATATCCTGGTCAGCATCGGTGAGCATGCGGTGGAAAGCCCCGAGCAGCTCAGCGAGTTGATCGGCGAGCTGCCCGAGGAGCGCTCGGTGCCGGTGCGTCTGTACCGCAATGGTCATTCCTACTATGTGGCGTTGCGCCTGGCGCAGGAGTAACAGGGGGACTTCCCCGCTCCGTCACGGCACGATGTGACCCGCGACCCGACGGCCTCGACCGTCGGGTCGCTGTATCTAGCCGGCGCATCCCGCTACAATGCCGCCATCTCACACGACGCGTCGGCCCGATACGATTGACACAGGCTGCATCCGCACGCGTTCATGAAACGGATTACCTTGAATGGCAGATATCGATAACCGTAAAGTAATCAACGGGATACGGAATTTCTCGATCATTGCGCACATCGACCATGGCAAGTCGACCCTGGCCGATCGCCTGATCCAGACCTGCGGTGGACTCACCGAGCGCGAGCTCAAGGAACAGGTCCTCGACTCGATGGACCTCGAGCGTGAGCGAGGCATCACCATCAAGGCCCAGTCGGTGACGCTCGACTATCACGCCCAGGATGGCAACGTCTATCAGCTCAACTTCATCGATACGCCCGGGCACGTCGATTTCTCCTATGAGGTGTCCCGCTCGCTGTATGCCTGCGAGGGGGCGTTGCTGGTGGTGGATGCCGCCCAGGGTGTCGAGGCCCAGTCGGTGGCCAACTGTTACACGGCCATCGAGCAGGGGCTCGAGGTCCTGCCGGTGCTCAACAAGATGGATCTGCCCCAGGCCGATCCGGCCAAGGTGGGCGAAGAGATCGAAGAGATCATCGGTCTGGACGCCACCGATGCCTGCCAGGTATCCGCCAAGAGCGGCCTGGGCATCGACGCCTTGCTGGAACGCCTGGTGCGCGACATTCCGCCGCCCAAGGGCGATCCCGACAAGCCCCTGCAGGCGCTGATCATCGACTCCTGGTTCGACAACTACCTCGGTGTGGTGTCGCTGGTACGCATCTTCGACGGCACTCTGAAGAAGAGCGACAAGATCCGCATCACCTCGACCGGCCGTGACTGGCTGGCCACCGAGGTCGGCATCTTCACGCCACAGCGCCGCCAGACTGGTGTGCTGCGTGCCGGCGAGGTGGGCTTCGTGGTCGCCGGTATCAAGGACATCCAGGGTGCGCCGGTGGGCGATACCATCACCCATGCCAAGACGCCGGACGTGAAACGGCTGCCGGGCTTCCAGAAGGTCAAGCCCCAGGTCTACGCCGGCATGTTCCCGGTCAGTTCCGATGACTACGAGGACTTCCGCGACGCCCTGGAGAAGCTGGCGCTCAACGACGCTTCCCTGGATTACGAGCCGGAAAACTCCGATGCCATGGGCTTCGGTTTCCGGGTCGGTTTCCTCGGTACCCTGCACATGGAGATCGTCCAGGAGCGGCTCGAGCGTGAATACGATCTGGATCTGCTGACCACGGCGCCGACCGTGGTCTATGAGCTTGTCATGAAGAATGGCGAGATGCGTTATGTCTCCAATCCTTCCAAGCTGCCCGACATGGCCGATGTGGAGGAAATGCGCGAGCCCGTCGTGCGTGCCAGCATCCTGGTGCCGCAGGATTTCGTCGGCAATGTCATCGCCGAGTGCGAGCAGCGGCGTGGCACCCAGCTGGACATGCTGTTTCTGGGCAGCCAGATCCAGTTGACCTACGAGCTGCCCATGTCCGAGGTGGTGATGGACTTCTTCGATCGCCTGAAGTCCATCTCCAAGGGGTATGCCTCGCTCGAGTACAACTTCGAGCGTTTCGAAGCGGCCAACCTGTCGCGTCTCGATGTGCTGATCAATGGCGACCGTGTCGATGCCCTGGCGGTGATCATCCATCGCGACCATGCGCATTCGCGGGGGCGGATCCTGGTCGAGAAGATGAAGGAACTGATTCCCCGGCAGATGTTCGATGTCGCCATCCAGGCGGCGATCGGTGGCCAGGTCGTGGCGCGCTCCACCGTCAAGGCACTGCGCAAGAACGTGACCGCCAAGTGTTACGGCGGCGACACGACCCGCAAGAAGAAGCTGCTCGAGAAGCAGAAGGCGGGCAAGAAACGCATGAAGCAGGTCGGCCGGGTGGAGATTCCCCAGGAAGCCTTCCTTGCCGTGCTCAAGGTGAACGACTAGGGAAGGACGGAGACAATGGATTTTGCACTTCTGCTGGTGGTAGCGGTGGCGGTCACCGGGGTGGTCTGGTTGCTCGACCTGGTCTGGTGGCGTCCGGCGCGTCGCGCGCGCTTGACCGCCAGCGCCGAGGCCGGCACGACCGAGGGGATCGATCCGGCGGCGCGGGAGAAAGCGCTAAAGGATCCCTGGCCGGTGGACTATGCCCGTTCGTTCTTCCCTGTGTTGCTCGTGGTGCTGCTGCTGCGCAGCTTCCTGGTCGAGCCGTTTCAGATCCCCTCGGGCTCGATGCGACCGACGCTGGAGGTGGGTGACTTCATCCTCGTCAACAAGTTTGCCTATGGCTTGAGGCTGCCCGTCATCAATACCAAGGTCGTCGAGCTGGGAGAGCCTGAGCGCGGCGATGTCATGGTCTTCCGCTTTCCCGAGGACCCGTCGGTGAACTTCATCAAGCGTGTGGTCGGCCTGCCGGGCGATCATATTCGCTACGAGGACAAGCAGCTCTACGTCAATGGCGAACCGGTGCCCAAGCACCTGCTGGAAGCAGGCCCCGAGGGGGAGCCCGGCGAGTTGTTGATGGAAGAGCAACTGGGCGGGGTGACCCACGATATCTACAATAATCCTCGTGACCCGGGCCCGCAGGTACGTGAGCTCGTGGTCCCGGAGGACCACTACTTCGCCATGGGAGACAACCGCGACCACTCCAATGACAGTCGTTACTGGGGATTCGTCCCGGAGGAGAACGTCGTGGGCAAGGCCTTCGCGGTGTGGATGCACTGGGATGGCGGTCTGCCGAGCTTTACTGATGTGCGTGGTATCCATTGAGATGCCGGGAACGGCATCGCTGTCATGATATAGCAGGAGCTTCGTGAGCAATTCCCTCGATATTTTCAGCCGCCGCATCGGGCACTGTTTTGCCCAGCCCGAGCTGCTAGAACTGGCCATGACCCATCGCAGTTATGGCGGTCGCAACAACGAACGCCTGGAGTTCCTCGGCGATTCCATCGTCAACTTCGTCATCGCCGAGGATCTCTTTCAGCGTTTCCCGCAGGCGCGGGAAGGGCAGCTGTCGCGTCTGCGTGCCCGGCTGGTCAAGGGCCAGACCCTGGCCGAGCTGGCCCGGGAAATGGAGTTCGGCGAATGCCTTCGCCTGGGATCGGGTGAAATGAAGAGCGGCGGTCATCGCCGCGACTCGATACTGGCCGATGCCGTGGAAGCGGTGATCGGTGCCATCTATCTGGACGCCGGCATGGATACCGCGCGAACGCGGGTGTTGTCCTGGTTCGCCGAGCGGCTGGAGACCATCAATCTCCAGGACACCCAGAAGGATCCCAAGACCCGCCTGCAGGAGTTCCTGCAGTCCCGGCAGGTTTCGCTGCCCCGGTACGAAGTGATCTCCGTGGAAGGCGAGGCCCATGCCCAGACCTTCACTGTCGAATGCCATGTGGAGATGCTCGACGAGCACACCCTGGGCATCGGCTCCAGTCGACGACACGCCGAACAGCAGGCCGCCGAACAGGCCCTGTCGAAGCTCGAGAAGAGGGGGCCGCGCGCATGACCCAGACCTGTGGTTTCGTGGCAATCGTCGGACGGCCGAATGTCGGCAAGTCGACATTGATGAATCATATTCTCGGACAGAAGATCTCGATCACCTCGCGGCGTCCGCAGACGACGCGCCATCAGGTGATGGGTATCAAGACCGAGGGAGATGCCCAGTTCATCTATGTCGATACGCCGGGCATCCACCTGCTCGAGAAGGATCGCAACAAGGCGATCAACCGCTTCATGAATCAGGCTGCCACCCAGGCCCTGCGTGACGTGGACTGCGTGATCTTCATCATCGATCGCACTCGCTGGACCGCCGAGGACCAGGTGGTCCTGGAGCGGCTGGCCACGGTCAAGGCGCCGGTGATTCTGGCGGTGAACAAGGTCGACCGAATCAACGACAAGTCGAGCCTGTTGCCCTGGCTCGAAGACGTGAGCGGACGTCGCGAATTTGCCGCCATCGTGCCGGTCGCCGCCAAGCATGGCACCAATGTGGCCGAGCTCGAGGCCGAGGTTGCCAAATACCTCCCCGAGAGCGTGCACTACTTCCCCGACGACCAGGTGACCGATCGCAGCCTGCGTTTCCTGGCGGCGGAACTGGTGCGCGAGAAGATCATGCGTCAGTTGGGCGATGAACTTCCCTACCAGATGACCGTCGAGATCGAGGAATTCAAGGAAGAGGACAAGGTCACGCACATCAGCGCCCTGATCATGGTGGAGCGGCAGGGTCAGAAGAAGATCCTGATCGGTGATCGCGGCGAGCGGATCAAGAAGATCGGACGCGATGCCCGGCTCGAACTGGAACGGGTGGTCGGCACCAAGGTCATGCTCAATCTCTGGGTCAAGGTCAAGCGGGGCTGGTCCGACGACGACAGGGCATTGAAGAGCCTCGGCTATGATTTAGACTGACGTCGAGCTTCGAGCTTCGAGCTTCGAGCTTCGAGCTTCGAGCTTCGAGCTTCGAGCTTCGAGCTGCGGGTTCCGAGCCTCGAGAGTCGAGCAGGGCGTAGCAGGCTTGAAGCTGCGAACCCTGGGGGGAGGTTGTCGGGGTTCGCATCTCGTATCTCGCCGCTCGTATGCTTCGGGGGTGGGGTTCGCATCTCGTATCTCGCCGCTCGTATGTTTCGGGGGTGGGGTTCGAATCTCGTGTCTCGCCGCTCGTCTGCTCCGGAGCTCGCAGCTCGCATTCTTCCCGCTTCTGGCTCGGCCCGAACGGCGATTCTCCTGACGGCGTCCCATGACTCCTGAACCGGCCTACCTGCTGCACAAGCGTCCCTATCGCGAGACCAGCGCTCTGGTCGAGTTGCTGACGTTCCACCATGGACGCGTTCGAGCCGTGGCACGCGGTGTGCAGCGTCCGGGAAGTCGTCTGCGTGCCGTGCTCCAGCCATTTGCCCCCTTGCATGTCACCTGGAGCGGTAGCGGGGATCTCAAGCGCCTGGGCCTGATGGAAAGTCAGGGGGCGGCGGCCATGCTCGCCGGCGAGGGGCTGCTCTGCGGGTTATACGCCAATGAGTTGCTGGCCCGGTTGCTGCCGGTCGAGTTGCCGGTCGATGACGTCTTCGCCTTCTATACCGCGGCCCTTGACGCCTTGCCGCATCCGGAGGGGCGGGCCGGGGTGCTGCGACGCCTGGAACTTTCCCTGCTCGAGGCGCTGGATGCCGAGCCCCGGTTCGTCGGCCCCGATAGCCAGGCGCTGGACCCGCAGACACGCTATGTCTTCGATACCGCCTCACGAGCCTTCGTCCCCGGTGAGCGGGGGATCGATGGGCGCACTCTCAAGCTGCTCGCGACGGGGGACTGGAGTGCCCCCGGTCTTGCCGGACCGGCCAAGGCGGTGATGCGCGCGGCCCTGGCGCCCCTGCTGGGCAACCGGCCGCTGCGTTCGCGGGAATTGATGCGTCAGCTCGCCGAACGCCGGACCCGCCAAGCTTGAAGAGCGGCGCTTCGCGCCTGGAAGCTTGAAGCTGGAAGAAAGGCTTGCGGCATATGTGGGTGGTAACATGCTGTTTTCCAGCTTCCAGCTTCCAGCTTCCAGCTTCCAGCTTCCAGCTCACTGAAGGAGATCGTCATGCACCACCCCCCCCGCATTCTGCTCGGTGTCAACATCGACCATGTCGCCACGCTGCGCCAGGCGCGTGGCACGCGTTATCCCGATCCGGTCCAGGCGGCCTTGCTGGCCGAGGAGGCCGGTGCCGATGGCATCACCGTCCATCTGCGCGAAGATCGTCGCCATATCCAGGAGCGTGACGTTCGTCTGCTGGCCGAGGTGCTCAATACGCGCATGAATCTGGAGATGGCTGTCACCGAGGCGATGGTGACGTTTGCCGAGGAGATCCGTCCGGCCCATGTCTGCCTGGTGCCCGAGAAGCGTGAGGAGTTGACCACCGAAGGTGGCCTCGATGTGGCGGGTGGCCTGGAGGCCGTGAGCGATGCCTGTCGGCGGCTGGCGGCGATCGACTGTGATGTCTCGCTGTTCATCGACCCGGTTCCGGAGCAGGTCGAGGCGGCCGCGAAGACGGGAGCGCCGACGATCGAGCTGCACACCGGTGCCTATGCCGAGGCGAGCGGTGAGGCGGCCCGCCAGGAACATGCCCGCCTGGTGGCGGCCGCCGAGATGGCCGCCGAACTCGGTCTGATCGTCAACGCCGGCCATGGCCTGAATTATCACAATGTCGAGGCCATTGCGGCGATCCCCGGCATTCATGAGCTCAATATCGGCCATGCCCTGGTGGCTCGGGCGCTCTTCGTCGGCCTCAAGGAGGCGGTAGCGGAGATGAAGCGGCTGGCGATTGCCGGTCAGGAGGCGGGGCTGCTGGCCGAGCTCGATGAGCATGACCACGAGCATGACGACGAGGGTTGTTGCGGCGCATGATCATCGGGATCGGTACCGATATTGCCCGGGTGGCACGCTTCGAGCGTGCCATCGAACGCCATGGCGAGCGTTTTGTCACTCGGCTGCTGGGCGAGGATGAGCGTTCGGATTTTCACGGCCGGGGAGGGGCGGCGAACTATCTGGCCAAGCGCTTCGCCGCCAAGGAAGCCTTCGTCAAGGCATTGGGCACCGGGCTGCGTCACGGCATGCGCTGGACCGAGATCCAGGTGGTCAATGATGCGCTGGGGCGGCCCGCCCTGCGATTGTCGGGTCGGGCCGAGGAGCTGGCCACGGCCTCGGGGGTCGGTGCCCTTCATGTATCGCTGTCGGATGAGGCCGAATTCGCCGTGGCCTTCGTGGTGCTGGAGGCATGATGGCTGCCCCGGGCGCGCAGACCTTCCATGGCGGCGTAGAGGTCCGGCAGCAGCGGCTCCACGGCATTGATGCCGCGTGACCGCAGTCGGGTCTCGAGCGTCTCCACCAGCAGGGCCAGGCGTGGCACGCCACAGTAGCGGCAGGCCCCGTTGAGAGCATGGATGGCATCGAGCAGTGCCTCGTCATCGCCTCGTTCGGCGGCGTCGCGGATATCCACTTCGGTGTCCTCCAGCGAGGCGATCAACTGATCGAGCAGTTGCCGGGCCAGTGCCTCGCGACCGCCTGCGAGGCGAGTCCCGAGGGCCAGATCGACCTCGGCCAATTCGGCGTCCTCCGTACGGATGGCGCGTGACGAAGCGGCCGGCTCGGTAGTATCGGACTCGATATCTGCCCCGAGGTGATGGCGTATCAACTGGGATAGCTGGGCGGTGTCGATCGGCTTTTCCAGCATGCCATCCAGGCCGTTGTCCAGCAGGTCACGGCGCTGATTGTCCTGGACGTGGGCGGTGACGGCGATCACCGGAAGATGACGCCAATGCCCCCCGAGACGCCGGAGCGCGCGGGTGGTTTCCACGCCATCCATGCCCTGCATGCGAATATCCATCAAGACCAGGTCGAAGGTGGTGTGCCGAGCCAGGGTGAGGGCTTCCTCGCCACTGGCGGCCAGGCTGACCTCGAGCCCGGCGCTCTGGATCAGTTCCTTGAGCAGTAGTCGGTTGGATTCGGTATCGTCCACGCAGAGGAGGTGCCAGGGGCGCGACTCGCTGTCGCGGGATGTCACGGCATTCGTCTGCGCCACCCGGGCGCGGGGTATCGTCGACTGGCGAGTCCGACGAATCGCGTCGGCCAGGCTGCGGCGCGACAGCGGTTTGCTCAGGATCTCGCCGCCATGGGGCAAGGGGGGATCGTCGGGGAGGTCGGGAGGACTGGCGTTGACCATCAACAGGGCGGGGCAGTCGAGGCGTGCCAGTTGGTCCCGCCAGCCGGTCAAGGATTCGTCATGCAGCTCTTCGGTGCTCAGGCCGATCAGGGCCAGCTCGGCGTTGCCGGTCCCGGCATCCTCGATCTCGAGGGGACGGCCGCCCCAGCGTGACACGAGATGACGCAAGGCGCGCCGGGTCGTGATGTGAGGTTCCACGAGCACCACGCCAGCACCTGCCAGGTCCAGTTCGCGAGGGCGCTCGCTTGTGCCGTCTCCGCTCAAGGGCAGCGTGAAGGAGAAGGTCGAGCCCTGGTCGGGAGTACTGTCTACGTTGATCGTTCCCCCCATCTGTTCGACGAGCTGGCGACAGATGGCCAGCCCCAGGCCCGTGCCGCCGAAGTGGCGTTGATGACTGGCTTCGCCCTGGCGGAAGGCGTCGAAGAGTTGCCGCTGGCATGCCTGTGACAGGCCGATGCCGGTGTCGCTGACCGAGACGTTCAGGGTGGTCTGGTTCTGGGAGACGTCCTCCACCGAGACACGTACGATGACCTCGCCCCGGTCGGTGAACTTGACGGCATTGTGGACCAGATTGGTCAGGACCTGTCGGATGCGCAGCGGGTCGCCGACCAGTTACCTCGGGGACGTCGTCATACACCAGGCCGAGCAGTTGCAGGTCTTTCTGCTGCGCCTGCGGCGCCTGGAGGCCCAGGACTTCATCGACCAGGGCGACCATGTCCAGCGGTCGATGTTCCAGTTCCAGCCGGCCGGCCTCGATCTTGGAGAAATCGAGGACATCGTTGACCAGCATCAGGAGGTTGTCGCAGGCGCGCCGGACGTGGTCCAGCCATTCGCGCTGCCGTGTGTTCAATTCCGAGCGGTGCAGCAGGCGGCAGAAGCCGATGATACCGTTGAGGGGCGTGCGGATCTCATGGCTCATGTTGGCCAGAAACTCCGACTTGGCGCGATTGGCCTGCAGGGCGCGTCGGTGTGCCAGGTCGAGCTCGATGTTCTGGACCTCGATGGTTTCCATGGACTCCTGCAACTCCTGGGTGGCCTGTTCGACCTGGGTCTGCAGATCGTCATGGGCGGAGGCAAGATGGTCCCTGAGGGTGTTGAGCCGTTGCACGAGCTGGGTGAGCTCGGTCTCGCCGGGCAGGGGCAGCGGGTCGGGTGTCATGCCGGCGGCCAGGCGCGAGAGGTTTTCGCTGGCGTCCTCGAGGGGCTGGCCGAGTCGGCGGGCCGTCGAGTAGGCGACCAGGAACAACAGCAGTCCGGTAAGCAACAGCAAGAGCCCCCCGCTGGCCAACTGGCGATAAAAGGCCAATGGCAGCGCCGAGGCATCGATATCGAGGAGCAGGCGTGCATCAGCCGTCGATAACGGCAGACGCAGTCGCCAATGGGTGCCGTCTTTTACCAGTGGGGCATCGCCGGCGAGAAGGTCGGCGGGCATATCGCGCAGTCGCCCCAGCTCCAGCGATGCATTGCCCTCGGTATCCTGGATGGCCAGGGCCCGGACCTCGTCGAGTTCGAGCAGCCGAGAGGCGACGGATGTCAGGCGGGGGTGGCGATTTTCGGTCAACGCCTCGTCAAGTTCGGGTGTCAGCATCCGGGCGGTCTGGGTCAGATGCTTGGCGAGTTGCCGATGATGGTGCCGATCATCCACTTCGGCCACTGCGATGACGAGCAACGCCAGCAGGGTCAGTGGCAGGACGAGAATACAGAGCATCAGGCGTGTCTTGAAGGACATCGGCGCGCCTCGCGAAGGGAGTGTCGTGGCCCAGTATGCCACAGGCGGGGCGCATGCCTGTCCAGTACGGACGGCCAAGGATATAATGTGTTACAGACTTTTCCATAAGGAAGGCTGCATGCAATTCCCCACCCTGGAGGACACCATCGGTCATACGCCGCTGGTTCGTCTCAAGCGCATCACCGCTGGGCGCAACAATACGCTGCTGGCGAAGCTCGAGGGCAATAACCCTGCCGGCTCGGTGAAGGATCGGCCGGCGCTGTCGATGCTCGAACAGGCCGAAATGCGTGGCAGCATCGCGCCCGGGGACACCCTGGTCGAGGCCACGTCCGGCAATACCGGGATCGCGCTGGCGATGGCCGCTGCCATCAAGGGTTACCGGATGGTGCTGATCATGCCGGAAAGTGCCTCGAGCGAACGCAAGCAAGCCATGGCGGCCTATGGCGCCAGGCTCATCGAGGTCAGCAAGGAAGGGGGCATGGAGGAAGCCCGCGACCTGGCCGAGGCGATGATCGCCCGGGGCGAGGGTAAGCCGCTCGACCAGTTCGCCAATCCCGACAACCCCTTGGCCCACTACCGGACCACCGCATCGGAGCTGTGGGAACAGACCGGTGGCACCATCACTCATTTCGTCAGTTCGATGGGCACCACCGGCACCATCATGGGCGTGTCGCAGCGACTCAAGGAATACAATCCCGAGGTGGAGATCGTTGGCCTGCAACCCGAGGATGGCGCCAGTATCGCCGGCATCCGTCGCTGGCCGGAAGCCTACCTGCCGAGCATCTTCGATGCCTCGCGGGTCGACAAGGTGCTGGATATCGGTCAGTACGAGGCGGAGGAGCACATGCGTCGCCTGGCCCGGGAAGAGGGCATATTCGCCGGCGTCTCTTCCGGGGGCGCACTGGCTGGCGCGCTGCGCGTCGCCGAGACAGTCGAGAATGCCGTGATCGTCTTCATCGTCTGCGATCGCGGGGATCGCTACCTGTCCACCGGCCTGTTCGCCCCGGAGATCTGAGGTGACGGGACTCGGCAAGCGTCGGCCCGCACGGTCGCGTTCCGGTGTCTCCGGCCTGCAGGAGCGTCGAAACTCGAAGAGTGTCGACCGTTCCGGCGTTTCGGAAGGTACCCGCGAGCTCGAGATCCAGGGGCTGGCCCACGATGGCCGTGGCGTGACGCGTGACGCCGACGGCAAGACCGTCTTCGTCGAGGGAGCGCTGCCCGGTGAGCGGGTGCTGGCTCGTGTGCACCGCAGCCGCAAGCGTTTCGATGAGGCCCATGTCGGCGAAATCGTCGAGGCCTCGGCGTCGCGTGTCGAACCGCCCTGCCCGCACTACGGCAGCTGTGGCGGGTGCGATCTGCAGCATCTTTCGCTCGAGGCGCAGCGTGATCACAAGCGTGAGGTGCTGCGCGAGCTGCTGGCGCGGCAGGGTATCGAAGTGCCCGACGCGATCTCCCTGCTGGCCGATGCCGGCGAGGGATACCGTCGCCGTGCTCGGATCGGCGTGCGTGTCGACAGCGGTGGCCGCGTGCGCCTGGGCTTTCGTGCCCGGCACAGTCACCGGCTGGTGGATCTGGACGACTGCCCGGTGCTGCTGCCGGCACTGGCGGCGTTGCTGGGTCCGCTGCGCGAACAGGTTGAAAGCCTCGAGGCACCGCGCCATGTCGGCCATCTGGAGCTGCTGGCCAGCGACGACGCCGTGACCCTGGTGGTGCGTCAGTTGCGCGAGCACGTCGCCGATCAACGCCGTTGGCGGGACTTCGCCGAGTCGCATTGCCTGAACCTGGGCGTCTGGCTGGGGCGCGAAGCGCCACGTTTCGAGTGGCTGACGGCCACGCCGGCGTTGCATTGCCGCCTGACGGCGGGACAGCGTACGCTCACCCTGGGGCTCGAGCCGAGCGACTTCCTTCAGGCCAACGAGGCCGTCAACCAGCGCATGGTCGACACCGCATTGGCGTGGCTGTCGCCGTGGTTGCCGACATCAGCATCGGGAACGCGGGTGCTGGACCTGTTCGCCGGTATCGGTAACTTCAGCCTGCCGCTGGCGACCCGGGGGGCCGAGGTCACGGCGGTGGAGGGCAGCGCGGCGATGGTCGAGCGCCTGTCGGACAACGCCGCGCGCAACGAGCTGTCGGTGACGGCGCAACAGGCCGACCTCAACGATGACGAGGCCTGCCGACGACTGCTGGAGGCTGCCATGCCCGAGGTGCTGGTCCTGGACCCGCCCCGTAGCGGTGCCGAAGCGTTGTGCCGTCAACTGGCGGAACACTCGGTGCCTCGGGTGCTCTACATTTCCTGCGACCCGGCGACCCTGGCCAGGGACGCGGCCTGGCTCGTGTCCGCCGGTTATGTCGTCAGGCGAGGCGCGGTGGCCGACATGTTCGCTCATACCTCACATCTCGAATCCATGCTGCTGCTCGAGCATCCGGACTCGGCGCGGCGGTGGCAAGGAGCGTCAACCGATGGTTAAAGTGCGGGAAGACCAGCCGTTAGGTCCCGATGGGCGGGTCGATATCGGGCGTTGGGTCGAACGCCTCGAGGAAGACGTCAAGTTGCGTGCGCCCGACGAGATGCGCGCGGCCTGTGATATCGCCCAGCGGCTGGAACTGGAATCCGAGCGTCCCCACAAGGCCTGGCTCAAGGATGGCTCGAGCTTTCGCATGGGGCTCGAGATGGCCGATATCCTGGGTGAACTGCGCCTCGACCAGCCGGCACTGGAAGCGGCGGTGCTGTACCGCGCCGTGCGTGAGCGGCTGATCGGCCTTGAAGAGGTCGAAAAGCGCTTCGGTGGCGAAGTGGCCAGCTTGATCGATGGCGTACTGCAGATGGCCGCCATCAGCCCCACGCAGATGCCGACCCAGGGCCTCAGCCAGCACGATCAGCAGGACAACCTGCGCAAGATGCTGGTCAACATGATCGACGATGTGCGGGTGGCGCTGATCAAGATCAGCGAGCGCACCTGCGCGCTGCGCCAGGTACGTGATGCGCCGCGGGAGAAGCGCCTTCAGGTGGCCCGCGAGGTCTTCGATATCTATGCACCGCTGGCGCATCGACTGGGCATCGGCCATCTCAAGTGGGAACTCGAGGATCTGTCGTTCCGCTACCTGCACGAGGACGACTACAAGGCCATCGCCCGCCAGTTGGCCGAGAAACGCCTGGATCGCGACCGCTACATCCATGATGTGGTCGAGACGTTGAAGTCGTTGATGGATGCCCAGGGCATTCACCATCAGGTGGATGGCCGGGCCAAGCACATCTACTCGATCTGGCGGAAGATGAAGCGCAAGCGGATCGACTTCTCCCAGGTCCACGATATCCGCGCGGTGCGTATCCTGGTGCCCGATGTCAGCGATTGCTATGCGGTGCTCGGCATCGTGCATTCGCGCTGGCACCACGTGCCCAACGAGTTCGACGACTATATCGCCAACCCCAAGAAGAATGGCTATCAGTCGCTGCACACCGCGGTCTTCGGCCCGGAAGGCAAGGTGCTGGAGATCCAGATCCGTACCTTCGCCATGCACGAGGAGGCCGAGCTCGGGGTGTGCGCCCACTGGCGCTACAAGGGCCACGATACCAGTGCGCGCAGTGCCAGTTACGAGGAGAAGATCGCCTGGTTGCGTCAGGTGCTGGAGTGGCAGGAAGACGTCGGCGACTTCGGCGACCTGCGCGAGGGGCTTTCCAGCGATGTGGCGCCGGATCGTATCTATGTCTTCACCCCGGACGGCCATGTCATCGATCTACCGCGGGTCGCGACGCCCATCGACTTCGCCTACCGCGTGCATACCGAGGTCGGCCATCGCTGTCGCGGGGCCAAGGTCAACGGGCGTATCGTGCCCTTGACCTACCGGTTGAATACCGGCCAGCAGGTCGAGATCCTCACCGCCAGCAAGGGCGGCCCCAGCCGCGACTGGCTCAATCCCAGCCTCGGCTATGTCTGCACCTCGCGGGCCCGGGCCAAGATCCAGTCCTGGTTCAAGCATCAGGCAAGGGACCGCAACCTTGAGGAGGGGCGGGCGCTGTTCGACCGTGAGATGAAGCGGCTCGACGTGGAGGACATGGACCTGACCCGGTTGGCCAACAAGGTCAACTATAACGGTCCCGATGACATGTATGCCGCCCTGGGGGCCGGTGATCTGCGTATTGGCCAGGTCCTGCACCAGGCCCAGCAGCTGTTCGGCGAGAGCGATGGTCAGGAGCAGCTCGACAAGCTGCTGGCCAAGCCGCGTCGATCCGCGGACAAGGGAGACGGCGGCGATATCACCGTGCTTGGCGTCGGCAATCTCAAGACCAGCATGGCCAACTGCTGCCATCCGGTTCCCGGCGAGGCCATTGTCGGCTTCATTACGCAGGGGCGGGGAGTCACCGTGCATCGCCAGGACTGTCCGAACATCCTGCAGTTGAACCTCGATGAGCCGCAGCGAGTGATCGAAGTGGAATGGGGTGAGCGGGCGCGTACCCAGTACCCGGTGGACATCGAGGTCCAGGCCTGGGATCGCTCGGGACTCTTGCGTGACGTCACCGCCGTGCTCAGCAATGATCGGGTCAATGTGCTGTCGGTCAATACCCTGACTGATACCGACGATGGCATCGCCCGCATGGCCATCACCGTCGAGGTCGACGGCCTGGAAACCCTGGGACGACTGTTCTCGCGTATTCAGCAATTGCCCAATGTCATTGAGGTACGCCGCCTGCGCTCGGGGGGCAAGGACAAGATCAAGGGCAGCAGCAAGCGTGGAGGCAAGCGTTCATGAGCCGGCAACGCCACGATATCGACGACCTGCTGACGCTCATGGCGGTGCTGCGCGATCCCGAACAGGGGTGTCCCTGGGACGTCAAGCAGGACTGGGACAGCATCGTGCCGCATACCCTGGAAGAAGCCTACGAGGTGGCCGATGCCATCGAGCGTCGTGCCTTTGACGAGCTGCCCGGGGAACTCGGCGACCTCTTGTTCCAGGTGATCTACTATAGTCAGTTCGGTGCCGAGCAGGAGCGGTTCGACTTTCATGATGTCGTCCACGTCCTGACCGCCAAGATGCTCCAGCGGCATCCCCATGTGTTCCCGGATGGCACCCTGGCATCGCGTCGCCAGGGCGTCAGTGCCGCCGAGGTACAGACCCGACAGGTCAAGTCCCGCTGGGAGGCGCTGAAGGCCGAGGAGCGCGATGCTCGCGAGGCCCGTTCGGTACTCGACGATGTGCCGCTGAACCTGCCGGCGTTGTCCCGGGCCGCCAAGCTTTCCAAGCGTGCGGCCCGGGTCGGCTTCGACTGGCCCGACTCGCGTGGCGTGATCGACAAGCTGCGCGAGGAACTCGACGAGGTCGCCGAAGCCCTGGAGGAGGGGGATCACGAGCACGTCCGAGAAGAAGTCGGGGACCTGCTGTTTGCCACCGTCAACCTGGCCCGGACGCTCGATGCCGACCCGGAGCGCTGTCTGCGCGCCACCAACGCCAAGTTCGAGCGGCGGTTCCGCCATGTCGAGTCGGCACTGGCCGAGGAGGGCGTACCGCTCGCCGAGGCCGGACTGGCCCGGATGGAGCGCCACTGGGACGTCGCCAAGCAACAAGAAACCACACCAATGTCTTCGTCGAAAGGAGAGTCTCGATCATGAGTCACGACCTGCACGAATCACTGCGCGACAATGTCCGAATCCTGGGGGATAGCCTGGGGCGCACCATTGCCGATGACCTTGGGCAGGGGTTCGTCGACCGCATCGAGACGATCCGTGGACTCGCCAAGCGCGGGCGCCAGGGCGAGGCCGATGGACGTCGTGAGCTGATCGAGTACCTGAGGCAGTTGCCCGACAGAGAATTGCTGCCGGTGACACGGGCCTTCAACCAGTTCCTCAACCTGGCCAATATTGCCGAACAGCACTATCGCGCGCGTTTCCGTCGGGTCGAGGACTACAAGCCGGGCAGCCAGCCGGTGCTGGGGGAGTTGCTCGAACGTGCCCGCGGTGAAGGGCACTCGCCGCGCAAGCTGGTGGAAAGCCTGGCCAACATGCGCGTGGAGCTGGTGCTTACCGCGCATCCCACCGAAGTCATCCGACGTACCCTGATCCAGAAGTACGACGCCATCGATGACTGCCTGACCGCCATCGAGTCCTCGTCGGACTATCCCGAGCGTGGTGCCCGGGCCAAGGGGCGTCTCGAAGAACTGATCGGCCAGGCCTGGCACACCGACGAGATTCGCCACGAGCGCCCCACGCCGGTCGACGAGGCCAAGTGGGGCTTCGCGGTGATCGAGAACTCCTTGTGGCAGGCGGTGCCGGACTTCCATCGCGATCTGGACAACCTGTTGCTCGATACGGCCGGCGAGCGTCTCCCGCTAGATGCCGCGCCGATCCGCTTTGCCTCCTGGATGGGCGGCGATCGCGACGGTAACCCCAACGTCACTTCCCGGGTCACCCGCGAGGTCCTGCTGCTGGGGCGCTGGATGGCCGCCGACCTCTATCTGCGCGATCTCGATCAGCTCAAGACCGAGCTGTCGATGTGGAAGGCCAACAGTGCGCTCAAGGCCGAGGTCGGTGACGTCGCCGAGCCCTATCGCGAGCTGCTCAAGCGCCTGCTGGCGCGCGTCGAAGCCACCCGCGACTGGGCCAAGGCCCAGCTCGATGGCAAGAGCCATGATGGCGGGCCGATCATCGAGACCCGGGATCAGCTCTATGCGCCGCTGCTGACCTGCTATCGCTCGCTGTGCGACGTCGGGCTGGACACCATCGCCAACGGCGTGCTGCTCGACACCCTGCGCCGGGTGGCGGTATTCGGCGTGACCCTGACCAAGCTTGATCTGCGCCAGGAGGCCAGTCGTCATGAACAGGTCATGGAGGAACTCACCGACGGGCTGGGGCTCGGCCACTACAGCGAGTGGGATGAAGAACAGCGTCAGGAATTCCTGCTCGCCGAGCTGGCCTCGCGTCGCCCCCTGATTCCCCGGCGCTGGGAGTGCTCAGCGGAGAGCCGCGAGGTGCTCGATACCTTCCGGGTCTCGGCCGGCGAACATGCCGAGGCACTCGGCACCTATATCATCTCGATGGCCGCGCAGCCCTCGGACGTACTCGCCGTGGCCCTGTTGATGAAAGAGGTCGGCGGTGATGCCAAGCTGCCCATCGCGCCGCTGTTCGAGACCCTCGACGACCTCAACCGGGCGGGCGACGTCATCGACCGCCTGCTGGCCCTGCCCGGCTATCGCGAGCTGGCGGGGGACCGTCAGGAGGTGATGATCGGCTACTCCGACTCGGCCAAGGATGCGGGTCAGCTGGCGGCCGCCTGGGCCCAGTATCGCGCCCAGGAGACGCTGGTCGACGTATGCCGGGGTCACGGTGTCGACCTGACGTTGTTCCACGGTCGTGGCGGCACCGTGGGGCGTGGCGGTGGCCCGGCTCACGCCGCCATTCTGTCGCAACCGCCGGGGTCGGTGAACGGTAGCCTGCGGGTGACCGAGCAGGGCGAGATGATCCGCTTCAAGTTCGGTCAGCCCGAGATCGCCCTGCGCTCCATGGAGATCTACGCCTGCGCGGTCCTGGAAGCCTCGTTGCTGCCGCCGCCCACGCCGGAGCCGGCCTGGCGGGAAGAGATGGATCGCCTGGCGGAGGTGGCGCATGGCGCCTATGTGGGCGTGGTGCGCGAGGATCCCGACTTCGTGCCCTATTTCCGCTCGGTGACGCCCGAAAGCGCCCTGGGCCGCTTGCCGCTCGGCTCGCGACCGGCCAAGCGACGTCAGGAAGGCGGGGTGGAGACGCTACGAGCGATTCCCTGGATCTTCGCCTGGACCCAGACCCGTCTGATGCTGCCGGCCTGGCTGGGCAGCGGCGAAGCCTTCGTGAAACGCCTGGAGGACGACGGCGGCCTGGCGGTGCTGCGCGACATGCGCGATCGCTGGCCTTTCTTCGGCACCTACCTGGAAATGCTCGAGATGCTGCTGGCCAAAGCCGATGTCAGCATCGCCGCCTACTACGAGCATCGCCTGGTGGACGAGCCGGCGCTGGAGGCCCTGGGCGAGCGGCTGCGTGAACGCTTCGGTCGCCTGCATCAGTCCGTGCTGGAGATCCTCGATCAGCAGGAGCTGCTCGAGAACACCCCCTTGATCCGCCAGGCCGTGGAAGTGCGCAACCCCTATATCGACCCGTTGCATGGGTTGCAGGCCGAGCTGCTGCAGCGTAACCGGGACGCAGATGGCGCCATCAGCGCCGACCTGTCGCGCGCCCTGATGGTGACCATGGCCGGCATCGCCGCCGGGCTGCGCAACACGGGCTAAAGCTCGAAGAACGCGGCTGGCGCCGCTGGAAGCTTGAAGCTGGACGGGCTTCGCCCGGAGCTGTAAGCCGTAAGCTTGAAGCGGGAAGAAAAACCCTTGACCCGAGAGGGGCTGGGGTTACGCTGCCTTCGAGCTTCGAGCTTCGAGCTTCGAGCTTCGAGCTTCGAGCTTCGAGCTTCGAGCTTCGAGCTTCGA
>NZ_JAJQTQ010000035.1 GCF_029081005.1 Halomonas elongata
ACGGCTTACGGCTTACGGCTTACGGCTTACGGCTTACGGCTTACGGCTTACGGCTTACGGCTTACGGCTTACGGCTTTCAGCTGAGGGTCTGCGGGTCGATATCCAGCGACCAGCGTACGCGCCGTGCGGCGGGTTCGGCTTCCAGCCAGGCGATGAGCCAGGCGCCGGCTTCGTGAAGGCGGCTGCGTTTGTCGGCGCCGAGCATTACCTGCATGTGGTAGCGGTTCTGGCGGCGCTCCATGGGGGCGGGGACCGGGCCGAGGCAGTCGACGTCCAGGCCGCGTTGTTCGATGTGCTGCCGGGTGGCCTCGGCGACGCGGTCGCCGAGTTCGCTGACGTCGCGCTCGCGCGGGCTCTCCAGTCGCAACAGTGCCAGAAACCGGAAGGGCGGCAGGCTGGCGGCCCGCCTGTCCTCGAGCAGCTGCTCGGCCAGTGCATCGTAGCCCCGAGCCGCCAGGAGCCGGAGGTTGGGGTCGTCGGGATGCAGGGTCTGGACCAGCACGCGACCGGGGTGGGAGGCGCGGCCGGCGCGGCCGGCGACCTGTTCCAGGAGCTGGGTGCTGTGCTCCAGGGCGCGAAAGTCGCTGGCATAGAGGCCGGCGTCGGCATTGACCACGACGACCAGATTGACGTGCGGCAGGTGATGACCCTTGGCCAGCATCTGGGTCCCGACCAGCAGGCAGGGCTCGCCCCGGCGCACTTCACCGAGCGTACGCTCCAGGGCATCGCGTCGTCGGGTGCTGTCGCGGTCGATACGATGCACCGGCGTGTCGGGAAAACGTTCCGCCAGGGTTTCTTCGGTGCGTTCCGTCCCGCTGCCCAGGGGGCGCAGATCGGCACTGCCGCAATCGGGGCAGGCGTCGGGCAGGCCACGGCGATGATCGCAGTGGTGGCAGGCCAGCAGTGCCGGCTGGCGATGCAGGGTCATGTGCGCATCGCAGTGGTCGCACTCGGCCAGCCAGCCACAGGCGTGGCAGGCCAGGGTGGGGGCGAAACCGCGGCGGTTGATGAATACCAGGACCTGGTGTCCAGCGTTCAGCGTGGTCGTGATGGCGTCGATGACGGGGGCGATCAGGCCGCCCTGGCGGGGGCGGCCACGCAGGTCGACCAGTTCGAGTCGGGCCGGGGCATGACGGCTGGCGCGGCGGGTCAGGCGCAGGTGGCGGTAGTCGCCGGCCTGGGCGCGGTGCAGCGACTCCAGCGAAGGTGTGGCACTGCCCAGCACTACCGGGATGCCGTGACGATGGGCCCGTATCACCGCCAGGTCCCGGGCGTGGTAGCGCAGCCCTTCCTGTTGCTTGAAGGAACCGTCATGTTCCTCGTCGACGATGATCGCGCCGGGGCGGGCCAGGGGCGTGAAGATCGCCGAGCGGGTGCCGATGACGATGGGGGCCCGGCCGCTGGCGGCGGCCTCCCAGGCGTCCAGTCGTTCATGGTCGGTGAGGCCGGAATGCAGTGCCACCACCGGTACCTGAAAACGCTTGCGGAAGCGCTCCAGGGTCTGGGGGGTCAAGCCGATTTCGGGGACCAGGACCAGGGCCTGACGCTGCCGGCCGACGACTGCCTCGATCAGTTGCAGGTAGACCTCGGTCTTGCCGCTGCCCGTGACGCCGTGCAGCAGGCAAGGATGGAAGGCGTCCAGCCCTTCGTGGAGGGCGCCCATGGCGGCGGCCTGCTCGCCGTTCAGGGGCAGGGCCGGCTCGGCAAGCGAGGGCCCCTTCGGCGGGCCGCCACCGGTCACGGGTTCCTCGTGACGTTCGATGAGCCCCTTGTTGACCAGGGCCTTGAGCTGCTCGCGGGTGAAGGACTGGGCCAGCACTGCCTGGGTGACCAGACCATGTGGATGCTGGCGCAGCATGGCCAGCAGGGCGGCCTGTCGCGGGGCGCGCTCGAGTCCCGCCGGAGCATCGGCGCGTCCCGCCGGCGTGACGGTCCAGCGTTCCCGGGTGCGTGCCGTCAGGGCGCGGCCCTGGCGCAGCAGGGCGGGCATGGCATGGTGCAGGGTATCGCCGGTGGCGTGCTGATAGTAGCGGGCGGTGAAGCGGCACAGCCATAACCAGTCGTCGGGCAGGGGGATATCGTCCAGGCGGGCGTCGATCGACTTGAGGTCAGCCAGCGGCAGCTCGCTCGCCTCGCGGCATTCGATGACCACGCCCACCACCTGGCGTCGCCCGAAGGGTACGCGTACCCGCAAGCCCGGGCGCCAGCCGTCCGGCGGTGCCGGGCCTGCGGGGCGATAGTCGAACAGTCGGCGCAACGGCGAGGGAATGGCGACCCCCAGTACTCGGGGCATAGGGCATGGGGAATCGGGCAATTGGCCTCCGGTGCCGGCTCTGCTAGAATGCTCCGCCGCCGCGTCACCCTGATGGCGCGGGCAGCCGGTTTGCACGTTCCGATAAACCGTATGCGGTGCCTGGCGGAAGATCAGGTGGCGGCATACAGCTTTGCGAGGCTCAAGATGAAACAAGGTATCCATCCGAATTACAAGACGGTCAGCGCGACCTGTTCCTGCGGCGCCACCTTCGACGTGGGCTCCACCGCCGACCAGGAGCTGTACCTGGACGTCTGCTCTCAGTGCCATCCCTTCTACACGGGCAAGCAGAAGCAGGCCACCACTGGTGGTCGTGTCGAGCGCTTCAACAAGCGCTTCGGTGCTGCCCTCAAGCGCTGAGCAACGCCTCTCGGCTGCGTGCCGGAGAGACGAGAGGAACCCGCCCCTGGAGGCGGGTTCTTTTTTTGGTGACCACCCTCCCTGGCGGTCACCCGTCGGGCCGTCAATATGTGACGTCAAAAATCGCTCCCGGCGATTTTTTGGGTTGGGTGCCATGCTCGGAACGGGCAATGCAGCAATAAGGAATGCATTATGATTGAATGCTTTTCTATAAGTTTCAGCAAATAGTTGGCAACGGTGCTCAATTGGCGTGAAAAATTGCCGAGTTGCATCAATTTGAGAAATGGAAGTTTTTTCTATAATCTGAGCATCCTATTGAATCGCAGATCGGATCCTCAGCATGACAGACGCGAAGAGACAGGCGGCGCTGGACTATCACGCGAAACCCATTCCCGGAAAACTGTCGGTGGAGTTGACGAAACCTACCGCCACGGCCCGAGATCTCGCTCTGGCTTATAGCCCGGGTGTGGCCGAGCCGGTTCGGGAGATCGCACGGGACCCGGAAAATGCCTATCTCTATACCGGAAAGGGCAACCTCGTCGCCGTCATTTCCGATGGTAGCGCCATCCTCGGCCTGGGCAATCTGGGGCCCCTGGCCAGCAAGCCGGTCATGGAAGGCAAGGGCGTGTTGTTCAAGCGATTCGCCGGTATCAATTCCACCGATGTCGAGGTCGATGCCGAGAGTCCCCAGGCTTTCATCGATACGGTGACCCGCATCGCCGACAGTTGGGGTGGAATCAACCTCGAGGACATCAAGGCCCCGGAGTGTTTCGAGATCGAGCGTACCCTGGTCGAGCAGTGCAACATCCCGGTGTTCCACGACGATCAGCATGGTACTGCCATCGTCACTGCGGCGGGCATGCTCAACGCCCTGGATATCGCCGGCAAGTCGCTGGAGAGCGCGAAGATCGTCTGTCTGGGCGCTGGTGCGGCGGCGATTGCCTGCATGAAGTTGCTGGTGGCGTGTGGGGCGCGTTCCGAGAACCTGGTGATGCTGGATCGCAAGGGCGTTATTCACAGTGGCCGCGAGGATCTCAACCAGTACAAGGCCATGTTTGCCGTCGATACCGACAAGCGTACCCTGGGTGATGCCATCGAGGGCGCCGATGTCTTCGTCGGGCTGTCCGGTCCCGGCCTGATGACCGAGGAGCATATCCGTCGGATGGCGGACAACCCCGTGGTATTCGCCTGCACCAACCCCGATCCGGAGATTCATCCGGACCTGGCGCGGGAAGCACGCCCCGACGTGATCATGGCCACGGGGCGTTCGGACTATCCCAACCAGGTCAATAACGTGCTGGGGTTCCCTTTCATTTTCCGGGGTGCCCTGGATGTGCGGGCAACGCGTATCAACGAGGAAATGAAGGTGGCGGCGGTCCACGCGCTCAAGGATCTGGCCCGCGAGCCGGTGCCCAAGGTGGTGCTGGAGGCCTACGAAAAGGAAGCCATGAGCTTCGGCCGCGACTACATCATTCCCACGCCGATCGACGTTCGTCTGCTCGAACGCGTCTCTTCGGCGGTTGCCCAGGCGGCGGTGGATTCCGGCGTGGCGCGTCGCCCCTATCCTTCCCATTATCCGCTGAAGACGGTGGATGACGTCTATGGCGGCTGAGTCCGCAACCCCGCACAACGCTTCATGACGACGACGCCGGCCCAAGGGCCGGCGTCGTCGTCATGGCTCACCAGTCGTAGACCAGCGATGCGGTGGTGGTGTGGTCGGTCTTGGCCATCGCGTCCTCGGGAGGTCGAGAGTTGTGCTCGATCTCGTGTGAGAGCTTGAGGGCCAGATGCTCGTTGAGGCCGGCGGTCAGGGAAGACAGTGAACGCGACGTGAGGTTCTCGCGGGTGTGTTCGAGGGAGAATTCCTGGCCGAGGGAGGCGGTATCGGACATCTCCCACTGATAGTCCATGGCGCCGTAGGCCACGCTCAGGTTGCGATCATCCGTATCCGGCAGGCTGTCGTGGCGGTAGCCCGGCCCGACTTCCAGTGCCAGTGTCTGGCGGCTGTCATTCAGCAGGCGGCGGCCATAGCCGGCGATGGCAGTGGACTGATAGCGGTAGCCGCTGAAGCGATCCTTGTCCCAGCGCGTGAAGCCGAACAGATAGTCCGTGCCATTGAGGTCGTAGCGTTCTCGGGCGGTCGCTTGATAGCGCTCGGCGCTGGTCTCGTCATCCTGGGTGACGTGGCGTATCTCGCCACGCAGGCTGTGGGTGAAGGCGCCGGTCAGCCAGGCCAGGTGGCCCTTGGTGATCAGTGTCTGGCTGTCGGTATTGCCGGAAAGGCTGGTATAGCCGAGTTCGGCCATGCCGCTCCAGGCCGGGGCGTCCTTCTCGGGAGGCGGTGGCGAATAGAAGGGGCGGGCATTGGCATCGCCGACGAATGCCAGCAGTCCCAGGCTGGGCCAAAGGAAGTGGCGCACCTTGAGGCGCATGATGATCTCCCGGTCATCGTGGATGGAGGCTGGGGGGACGTCCGGGCGATGAGAGCCGAGGCGGCATCCTGCCGCCTCGGTGGTTCAGTCGTGGGGAATCAGAAGATGGCTTCGTAGATCCCGGTGCCCTCCGAGCCGCTCTCCTGTTCGACTTCCTGTTCCACACGACGCGGTTGATAGCTGGGCAGATGATCGGCGCGAAACAGCTCCTGGATGCCCCCGCCCTGGTCATCGCGCAGCAGGCGGCCGGAGTCGGGGTCCACGCGTCGTTCGACGATATTCTCGGGGCGCTCGGGCAGTCGCTCCGGGCGGCCTTCGAGGGCCTGCGCCATGAAGTCCACCCAGATCGGCAAAGCGGCCTGGGAGCCGTACTCGGCGGTGGGCGAGTTGTCATCCTTGCCTACCCAGACGGTCGTGGCGAGGTCCATGTTGAAGCCGGCGAACCAAGCGTCGCGCTGGTCATTGGTCGTGCCGGTCTTGCCGACGATGTCTTCGCGTTCCAGCGCCAGGGCGCCACGTGCGGTGCCGTTCTCGACCACTTCGCGGAGCATGTCGCGGAGGAGGTAGACCGCTCCCTGATCGGCGATACGGGGCGCGACCCGGTAGGTCTCGCCATCGATCTCGGTGGTCGTCTGGTCGGGCGCGCAATCGCGACAGGCCACCCTGGGATCGGCCTTGTCCACCAGGGAGTCGTGTTCGCCGCGGGTCACGCGCTGGATGAACCAGGGCTGGACGCGGAAGCCGCCGTTGGCGAGCGTCGCATAGGCGCGGGTCATCTCCAGGGGCGTCAGGCTGGCACTGCCCAGGGCGAGGGAGAGGCCATGGGGCAGACGCTCCGGATTGAAGCCGAATTCATCGAGAAATTCGAGGGTGCGGTCGAGTCCCAGCGATTGCAGCAGACGGATGGTGACCAGGTTGCGGGAACGGGCCAGCCCCACTCGCAGTCGAGTCGGGCCCAGGAAATCACCGCTGGAGTTGCTGGGACGCCATAGCTCGTCACTTCCGTCGCTCATGACCACCGGAGCATCGTTGATCACGGTGGCGGGGGTCACGTCGCCACTGTCGAGTCCCGCCAGGTAGATGAACGGCTTGAAGATGGAGCCGGATTGGCGCCGGGCCTGGACGGCGCGGTTGAACTTGCTGGCGTCGAAGTCGAAACCGGCCTGCAACGCCAGGATTGCCCCCGTCCGGGGTTCCATGACAACCAGTGAGCCCTGGGCATCGGGCTGCTGGGAAAGTCGCCAGCTGCCGTCCTCGCGTTGCATGATGCGTACCAGCGAGCCGGGAGCGGCGATGTCGGCGGCGCTGTTGGGCGCCGCACCGCGGCTACGCGCGCTGCGATAGGGGCGGGCCCAGTCGAGGGCGTCCCAGTCGAGGGTCTTGACCTCCTGGTCGCTGGTCAGCACGCGCATCTCGCGGCCTTCGCTTTCGACCACGATGGCCGGTTGCAGCGGGCCGAGCTCCGGGGTGCGCTCGAGCACCTGCAACCAGTTGCTGACATCGCCTTCTATGCCGTCCACCTCGGTCTGGCTGCGCTCGGCGGCGCGCCGCGCAGTCTCCATGACCTCCGGCGATTCGGAGAGCTCTTCCTCGAGCCCCTGGCGTTCGGTACGCTCCTGGGCCTCGGCCAGGCTGCGCGGGATGTCGGTCTGTTCAGGGCCGCGCCAGCCGTGACGAGTATCGTAGGCGATCAGGCCGTTGGCCAGGGCCTGGCGGGCCTGGGGCTGGAGTTCGCTGTCGAGGGTCGTGGTGATCCGGTAACCCCCGGTATAGGCCTTGTCGCCGAAGCGCTCGGTAGCGAACTGACGCGCCATTTCGGCGACATAGTCGGCCTGGACTTCGGCCTTGGCGACATGGCGCCGGGCGGTGATCGGTGCCTGAACGGCTTCCTGATAGGCAGCTTGATCGATGAAACCGAGGTCGCGCATGCGGAACAGGATCCAGTTGCGACGGATCAGGGCGCGTTCGGCATTGGCCAGAGGATTGAAGGCGGAAGGCGCCTTGGGCAGGCCGGCGATCATGGCCTGCTCGGCCAGGGTCAGCTCCTCCAGCGGACGGTCATAGTAGACCTCGGCGGCGGCGGCGATGCCGTAGGAGCGATGGCCGAGGAAGATCTTGTTGACGTAGAGCTCGAAGATATCCTCCTTGCTGAGGATCTGCTCCATCTCCAGCGATAGCAGGATCTCGCGAACCTTGCGGATATAGGTGCGATCGAGGGTCAACAGGTAGTTGCGTGCAACCTGCATGGTGATGGTCGAGCCCCCCGACTGGATATCGCCACCGCTGGCGACCAGTTCAACGGCGGCTCGAGCCAGCCCTTTGGGGTCGACCCCGTGATGATCGAAGTAGCTGGCGTCCTCGGCGGCCAGCAGGGCCTGGACCATGCCCTGGGGGATCTCGTCGAACGCCACCGGCATGCGCCGTTCTTCACCGAATTCACCGATCAGTTTGCCATCGCGGGTGAAGATGCGCAGCGGGGTCTGCAGTTCGAAATCCTGCAGCTGGCGAACGTCCGGCAGCCCCGGGGCGAAATACAGTGCCGCGCCGACCACGGCCAGCACCGAGGCGGTGGTAAGTGAAACCAGCAGCCAGAGTGCTGAAAAAACCAGGGTTCTGAGGAACTTCATGAAAACGCGGTATCCGTGCTGAGAACGAGAACGTCGTAGCGAGGTGCGAAGCGTGGTCGTGCGATGCGATGGCCATTATAGGAAGACGGCGAAGGGACCACCAGCGTTGACAGGTGGCGACAGTGCTTTTGTGCGGAATTTGCCATTTGCATCTAACCTTCGTGAACGGGCTTGCGATAGTGATCGACGAGGCGCAGGGAGGCGCTGGATGCCCGTGGCATGACGCACACCGGAGAGTGTGAGCGATGTTGCGATTCAAGGCAGCCGACAAGGGATTGATCGGTGTCGATATCGGTTCGGCGGCCGTCAAGCTCATTGAGCTTCGTTTCGAGGGCGGCGAACCGCGGATATCGGGACACGGTGCGGTGCCCTTGCCGCCGGGCGCTGTGATCGAAAATCATGTCCATGATACGGAGGCCGTCGCCGACGCCCTGTCGCGCGCATTGGCGTCTGCCAGGCCCCTTGGCAGGCGGGCTTGTGTCGCGGTGCCGGCCGAAGCCTCCATCGTCAAGACCCTGAACCTGCCCGCCTCGCTGGACGAGGATGACATCGAGTCCCGTCTTCAACTCGAGTCCGACAAGCATATTCCTTTTCCGTTCGGTGAGGTCGCCTTCGATTTCCAGTCCCTGGGACCGCTCGCCGAAGAGACCGGCCAGCAGTCGGTGCTGCTGGTTGCCTGCCGTCGCCATGTCGTCGCCCAGCGTGCCGAGCTGTTGAGCCGTGTCGGGCTGACGCCGAGGGCCGTGGATGTCGATACCTTTGCCGTGGAGCGGGCGATGGCGGCGTTCGGTGCCTGTCCTGCTGCTTCCCTGGCGGAAGAGGAGGACGGGATGGCGCTGATGGATATCGGCGTCGACAGCAGCACGCTCCATATCCTGCATCGCGGACGCATCACATACCGCCATGATATTGCCTTGGGTGGGAGGGCGTTGATCGATGAAGCCCGTGATCCCCCTGGGCTCGACGCATCCGAGGCGGGGCATGAGCCGGACCGCAGCGATCTGTCGGATGATTATCGATGTCGCGTGCTGGTGCCCTTCATCGAATCCCTGGCAGTGCAGATCGGTCGTGCCCTGCAGCTTTATTACACCGCGGGGCGCCGCCCTGAGGTAAGACGCATGTCCCTGGTGGGAGCGGCCAGCGTGCTGCCGGGGCTCGCGGGGCACCTGGCGGAGAAAGTCGACATGCGAGTGACGGTCATCAACCCGTTGCGTGGCCTGAAATCGCATCCGCGCGTTGATGGGCGGGCCCTGGCCGAGAATGCCCCGGACATGCTGGTCGCCTGCGGGCTGGCGATACGGGGGCGGACATGAGGATCGAGATCAACCTGCTGCCGTGGCGCGAGGGGCGGCGAGAAAGGCGTCGTCGACGCTGGCGCGTCATGCTGCTGGGTGCCCTGCTGATCGGTGTGGCGGCCGGGTACGCCGTGGAGCGTTATTACGCCGCTCGACTCGATGCGCAGCAGCGTCGCCATGCGCTCATCGAGCGTCATGCTGAAGCGCTGAAACCCGCTGTTCTGGCGGTCGAGCGTCAACAGGCGCGGGTGGACGAACTCAAGCGGCGTCAGGCCGCGCTGCGCAAGCGCCTCGACAGGCGTACCGACATCCTGAACACCTTCAATGGATTGGTCGCCACGCGGGTGGAGGGGGTGCGTTATTCGGCCCTCGAGCAGCGGGAGGGGCTGCTGATGTTGCATGGGTCGGTCGACAGTCATCGGCGAATCGCCGCGCAACTGCAGGCGCTGGAGACGTCTCCCATCTTCGAAGCGCCATCGTTGTCGGAGGTGGAGCCCTTGTCGCGAGGGTGGCGTTTCCGGTTGAGCGTGGTGCAGGCAGGCCAGGGAGGGGATTCGTCGTGAGATGGCAATCGGTCTGGCATCGACTGACGCATCTGGAGTGGCGCGAACTGGATGTCCGCGACGCTGACCAGTGGCCCCTCGGCCTGCAATGGTCGTGCTGCGGACTGCTGGCGGCCGTGCTGTATGCCGCGAGCCATGTGTATCTGGCACTGCCGGTCGCGCAGGCCCTGGAGGACGCGAGGCGCGAGGAAACGGCGTTGCTGGAGGCCTATCGCGATGATGCCGAGCGTGCGGCGCTCCTGTCGGGGGTGCGTGAACAAGCGGTGGCGCTCGAGCGGCATCTGGCCGAGCTAGAGTCCGCCTTCCCCGAGACGGCCGACATGGCGTCGTTGATCGACGACATCGGCACGGCGGCGCTCGAGCATCAATTGACCCTCGAGGCGATACGGCTTGAAGCCGTTGACGAAAGGCGTTTCGTCGTCGTTCATCCCATTGCGGTTCGCGTGACCGGCCCTTACCACCGGCTCGGTGGCTTCATCGCCGATGTCGCCAATTTCCCACGCTTGGTGACCCTGCATGACGTTCGACTGGCGATGGTCGAGGGTCGATTGCAGCTGTCGGTGCAGGCCCGGGCTTATAACGCCCGCCCGCCGAGTGCCGGGGAGCCAGGACGATGAGGCGTTGGCGTCGGGTCGTTGTGATGGGGCTGGCGATGCTGGCGGCGGGTTGCCAGGACGCTGGCCTCGAAGCGCTGGAACAACGGCTCGTGGCATGGCGTGACGATACCGTTGCTCCGCCCATGAAGGGATTGTCGGCACCGCCGGTGTCTGCACCGGTGAGCTACCGCTTCGCCGATACCCCTGATCCGTTCTCGTTCGTCGATTCAAGGACTGGGCGGGTCGATGGGCCAGGGATGTCGACGCCGCATGCCGCACGGGCACCGCTCGAAGGCCATGCGCTCGACGCGTTGGTCCTGGTGGGGACATTGCGTGTTGCCGGTGAGGCCTGGGCACTGGTGGAGACGCCGGAGGGGCGCGTGCATCGAGTGGGTAGCGGTGATCGCCTGGGACGCCATCGAGGGCGCATCGTCACTATCGCGGGTGCGGCGGTGCACCTGGTGGAGAGACGCCCCGATGGCAACGGGGGCTGGGACGAGCGTGACGTCACCCTGATGCTGGATGACTGAGGCGTCGCGCCCACGGCAAGGAGGCTGGGGACATGACAAGAATGCGGAATGGCGCGGTGAGTGCCGTCTGGCTGGTGATGATGGCCGTTGCCGCGTTGCCCTGTCGGGGGTGGGCGGTAGAGGATGTCGGCGATGACGTGCCCCCCATCTCGCTCAACCTTCGGGATGTCTCGATACGTACCGCGCTGGCGGCCATCGCCGATGTCACCGATCTCAATCTGGTGGCCAGCGACGGTGTATCCGGGCGAGTGACATTGAACCTCGAGGAGGTGCCCTGGCAGCAGGCGTTGGCGCTGATACTCGAAAGCCAGGGGTTGGCCAGCCGTCAACGGGGGAATGTCATTATGGTGGCGCCTGTCGAGGAGCTGGCGAGGCGCGGAAGCGCGGAGGCGGAGGTCGGGAGCATCATGTCCGAGCCGCCGTTGGCAACCGAGCATCTGCGCATCAAGTATGCCAGGGCGGCGGATCTGGCGGGGATGCTGCGAGGCGAGAACGGGGTGGGCCTGCTGACGGAGCGCGGCCGGGTCGCCGTGGATGTGCGTACCAACACCTTGGTGGTACAGGATACCGTCGAGCGCATTGCCGCGGTTCGACGGATGCTGGCGCGTCTCGACGTGGCGGTGCGGCAGGTGCGCATCGAGGCGCGTATCGTCATCGCTCGGGACAGCGTGGCGCGCGAGCTGGGGGTTGCCTGGGGGCTGTCCGCCGGCGGAGGCAGTACGCCGAACGGGCTCAATGCCAGTGGCGCCTCCAGCGGCGTGGCCGAGCGTGGTGGCTTGGCCGTGGACCTGGGGAGTGCCCAGTCACCGGCCACCACCTTCGGGTTCGGCTATCTGTCCGGGGATGTGCTGCTCGACCTGGAGCTGCGTGCCCTGGAAAGCGAAGGCAAGAGTCGAATCATCTCCCAGCCCAGGGTGATCACTGCCAATCAACGCACCGCGTTGATCAAGCAGGGGACCGAAATTCCCTACCAGGAGGCGACGTCCAGCGGCGCCACCAATGTCGAGTTCAAGGAGGCGGTCCTGTCCCTGGAAGTCACGCCCCAGATCACGCCCGACGATCACATCATCATGGAGCTCGCGATCAACAACGATACCGTCGCCCAGGAGACCTTCGGCGGGGCGCCTGCCATCGATACCAACCAGATCGCCACCCAGGTGCTGGTCGACGACGGTGATACCGTGGTGCTGGGCGGAATTCTCACCACCGAGCAGGTACGTCAGCTGTTCAAGACCCCCTTGCTGGGCGATCTTCCGCTGCTTGGCCATCTATTTCGCTATACCGAGAACAGCAGCGATAAGGTAGAGTTGTTGGTATTCATCACGCCCCGAATACTGGACGACAACCTGGCGACTCACTAATGCCGGCATTACCCAACCTGATCCTGGTCGGCCCCATGGGGGCCGGGAAAAGTACCATCGGCCGCCTGCTGGCAGCCGACCTGTCACGAGACTTTCTCGACAGCGATCACGAGATCCAGTCGCGTTGCGGCGCCGATATTCCCTGGATCTTCGATGTGGAAGGCGAGGCGGGGTTTCGCGACCGCGAGGCCCAGATGATTCGTGAGCTGGCCGAGCGCGAGCAGGTGGTCATCGCGACCGGCGGAGGGGCCGTGCTGCGCGAGGAGAACCGCCGGGTCCTGCGTGAAAGCGGTACCGTCATCTACCTATATACCACCGTGAGCCAGCAACTGCGACGCACCGCCAAGGATCGCAATCGCCCGCTGCTGCAGCGTGATGATCGCCGTCAGGTGCTCGAGGAGATGTTCGTGCTGCGCGATCCGCTCTACCAGGCCACATCCGATATCATCGTGCGCACCGACCGTCGGGGCCCGCGCGCCGTGGCGGGCGATATCCTGCGCCGCGTGGAGCGCCTGGTCGACCCACTCCAATGCAAGGCCTGATCCCATGACGCAATCTCATGATGTCCCGCCCTCCCATGATGCCCTGAGTACCCTGAGGGTGGCGCTGGGCGAGCGCAGCTATCCCATCCACATCGGTCCGGGGCTGCTGGGCGACGCGCAGTGGTTGACGCCCCATCTCGCCGGTCGCCAGGTGATGGTGGTGACCAACGAGACAGTGGCGCCGCTGTATCTGGACGCGCTCAAGCGTGGGCTGCCGGACGAGCTCGAGGTGCAGGCGCTGGTGCTGCCCGACGGTGAGGCGACCAAGACGCTGGCGAGCGTCGAACGTATCTGGGACGCCCTGCTGGCGGCCGGATTCAATCGGCGCTGTACCCTGATCGCCCTGGGGGGCGGCGTGATCGGCGACATGGTCGGCTATGCCGCCGCCAGCTACCAGCGCGGTGTTGCCTTCATCCAGGTGCCCACGACGCTGCTGGCCCAGGTGGATTCGTCGGTCGGTGGCAAGACAGGGGTCAATCACCCTCGGGGCAAGAACATGATCGGTGCCTTCTGGCAGCCTCGCGCGGTGCTGATCGACACGGATACCCTGGCGAGCCTGCCGCCTCGTGAGTTGTCCGCCGGGCTGGCCGAAGTCATCAAGTATGGCCTGATCCGGGATGTCGGCTTTTTATCCTGGCTGGAGGAACGGATGCCGGCATTGCGACGTCTCGACGTCGATGCCCTGACGCCTGCCATCGAGCGCAGTTGCAGTCTCAAGGCCGAGATCGTCGCCGAGGACGAAACGGAGCAGGGGATGAGGGCCCTGCTCAACCTGGGTCACACCTTCGGTCACGCCATCGAGGCGCACCAGGGCTATGGGCACTGGCTGCACGGCGAGGCCGTCGGGGCCGGCATGCTGATGGCCGCAGAGTTGTCGCATCGACTGGGCTGGCTCGATGCGGCGGACGTGGCAAGGGTTCGCGCGATCCTCGAAGCGGCATCGTTGCCGTTGGCGGCGCCGGCGGGCATGGGCGAGTCGGATTTCCTGTCGCTGATGCGTCTGGACAAGAAGAATCTGGATGAACGATTGCGCCTGATCCTGTTGCGCCGCCTCGGTGATGCCTGCATTCATGACGAGACGCCCCCCGAAATGCTGAAGACGCTGCTGCAGGCGTTCCCGCGCCAATAGCGAGCAGGAGTCGAACCGGCTGCCAGCGACGACGCCCGCGCATTTGCCGCGGGCGTCGTCGTCATGGGGCGCCCCGGTTTGCATGAATTCGCATGCCATATGCCAGATCGGCATGGGGGTTGGCGCGGTTTTGCGACTAAAGTCTTATTATTGGTATCGAGCCTCCGGCCGTCTCGCGAGTGCTTTGCAATCCGTTGAGTTGGTTGGTTTTTTTTATTGAATGTGCGTGCAAGTCTCGGATTTGGCGGAGAAAACGGAAGATGATCGAGGCGCAGGGCGTTGCGTCGAGGGTGGGGGCTGGCTATTCTGGTCGGCCTTTTGCCGTGCAGTTGAGGGCCCTGATAGGGCTTTCGTGTAAAAAGAAAAACATAAAAAAATAACACATAATATCTGCAAATAAAATACTCTTCGTAGCTGAGGCACGTCCATGAACCGAGGTCTCCACCAGCCCGACGAATTCCGTGACAACTGTGGGTTCGGCTTGATCGCCCACATGGAGGGGCAGGCCAGCCACGACTTGCTGAAGACCGCCATCGAGTCGCTGACCTGTATGACGCACCGTGGCGGCATCGCCGCCGATGGCAAGACCGGCGACGGCTGCGGCCTGTTGCTGAAAATGCCCGAGTCCTTCATGCGCGAAGTGGCGCAGGAGGCGCTCGGTGTCGAGCTGGGCGAGCGTTTTGCGGTCGGCTCGATCTTTCTGCCCGATGACGATGCCCGAGAGGCGCTGGGCCGGGAAACCCTGGAAACCGAACTGGCCAGGCGCGGGCTGAAGGTGCTGGGCTGGCGTGACGTGCCGGTGGACGCCAGTGTCTGTGGTCCCATGGCGCTGGATTGCCTGCCGCGTATCCGGCAACTGTTCGTCGAGCCCGGCGAAGCGACCGGCGATACCTTCGATGTCGATCTGTTCATGGCGCGCCGCCATGCCGAGCAGGTCCTGCGCGACGACGAGGACTTCTATGTCTGCTCGTTGTCGACCGAGGTGGTGTCCTACAAGGGCCTGGTGATGCCGGTGGATCTGCCCGCCTTCTATCACGATCTGGGCGATACCCGCCTGGAAACGGCCATCTGCGTCTTCCATCAGCGCTTCTCGACCAACACGGCGCCGCGCTGGCCGTTGGCCCAGCCATTCCGCCTGCTGGCCCACAATGGCGAGATCAACACCATCCAGGCCAACCGTGGCTGGGCCAACTCGCGCAAGGAGAACTTCACCAGCGAACGGTTGCCCGATATCGCCGAGCTCGACGAGATCGTCAATACCACTGGCTCCGACTCCTCGAGCATGGACAACATGCTCGAGGTGTTGCTCACCGGCGGCATGGACCTGCATCGCGCGGTGCGCATGATGGTGCCGCCGGCCTGGCAGAACGTCGAGATCATGGATGGTGACCTGCGCGCCTTTTATGAATACAACTCCATGCATGTGGAGCCCTGGGACGGTCCGGCCGGCGTGGTCATGACCGATGGTCGGCAGGCGGTCTGCATGCTCGATCGCAATGGCCTGCGTCCGGCGCGTTGGGTGATCACCAGGAACGGCTACATTACCCTGGCCTCGGAGATCGGCACCTACGACTACAAGCCCGAGGACGTGGTGGCCAAGGGCCGTGTCGGTCCCGGCCAGATCCTGGCCGTGGATACCGAGACCGGCGAGGTCCTGCATACCGAGGACATCGACTCACGACTCAAGTCGGCCTATCCCTACAAGCGCTGGCTCAAGCAGGAGGCCAACTATCTGGAATCGGCGCTCACCGAGCTGGCGCGCTTCCAGAACATGGATGCCGATGCCCTGGCCGTGCAGCAGAAGATGTTCCAGATCAGTTTCGAGGAGCGCGACCAGGTATTTCGCCCCCTGGCCGAAAGCGGCCAGGAGGGGGTGGGGTCCATGGGGGACGACACGCCCATGGCGGTATTGTCCGGCAAGCAGCGGCTGCTGACCGACTATTTCCGCCAGAAATTCGCCCAGGTCACCAACCCGGCCATCGACCCGCTGCGCGAGTCGATCGTGATGTCGCTGGAGAGCTGCATCGGTGCCGAGCTCAATGTCTTCCAGGCAACGCCGGAACATGCGCACCGCCTGATCCTGACCACGCCGGTGCTGTCGCCACGCAAGTTTTCCGCTCTGGTGTCCCATGAAGATCCGGCCTTCACCAGCCGGACGCTGTCGCTGGCCTATGATCCCGAGACCACGGGGCTCAAGGGGGCGCTCCAGGCGTTATGCGCCGAGGCCGAGCGAGCCGCCCGGGGTGACACGGTGCTGCTGGTGCTCTCCGACGCCGATCTGGAGAAGGGGCAGTTGCCCATTCATGCAGCCCTGGCGGTGGGGGCGGTGCATCATCATCTGGGCCGCCTGGCCCTGCGTCCCCGCGTCAACCTGATCGTCGAGACCGGGTATGCCCGCGACGCGCATCAGATGGCGGTGCTCTTCGGGGTGGGGGCCACGGCCGTCTATCCCTGGCTGGCCTATCAGGTCATGGCCGACATGCATCGCACCGGCGAACTGGTGGGCAATCCTGCCGATGCACGCGAGAATTACCGCAAGGGCCTGCAGAAGGGGTTGTTCAAGATCCTCTCGAAAATGGGGATCTCGACACTGGCCTCCTATCGTGGCTCTCAACTGTTCGAGGCCGTGGGACTGGCGTCCGAGGTCATGGACATGTGCTTCACCGGCATGGCCTCGCGCATCGAGGGCACCGGCTTCTCCGAGCTGCAGCTGCAGCAGGAACTGCTGGCCAGGGATGCCTGGAAGCCGCGCAAGGGGATCTCCCAGGGCGGCCTGATGAAGTACGTGCATGGCCACGAATACCATGCCTACAACCCGGATGTGGTCAAGTCCCTGCAGGAGGCCGTGCAGGAAGGCGATTACGCCAAGTGGAAGAAGTTCGCGACCCTGGTCAACGAACGCGATCCGGCCACCATCCGTGACCTGCTTCGGCTCACGCCCGCCGAAACGCCGTTGCCGCTGGAGGACGTGGAGCCCGTCGAGGACCTGCTGCCGCGCTTCGACAGTGCTGGCATGTCGCTGGGCGCCCTGAGCCCGGAGGCCCACGAGGCCCTGGCCCAGGCCATGAACGAGACCGGAGGGCGCTCCAACTCCGGTGAGGGCGGCGAGGATCCGGCCCGCTACGGCACCATCCGAAGCTCCAAGATCAAGCAGATCGCCTCCGGGCGTTTCGGCGTCACGCCGGCCTATCTGGCCAATGCCGAGGTGCTGCAGATCAAGGTGGCCCAGGGCGCCAAGCCCGGCGAGGGCGGCCAACTGCCCGGCGGCAAGGTCAATGAACTGATCGCTCGGTTGCGCTACTCGGTGCCCGGCGTGACACTGATCTCGCCGCCGCCGCACCACGACATCTATTCCATCGAGGACCTGGCTCAGCTGATCTTCGACCTCAAGCAGGTCAATCCCCGTGCGCAGGTCTCGGTGAAGCTGGTCTCCGAACCCGGCATCGGCACCATCGCCACCGGCGTGGCCAAGGCCTATGCCGATCTGATCACCGTCTCCGGCTATGATGGCGGTACCGCGGCGAGTCCGCTGACCTCCATCAAGCATGCCGGCAGTCCCTGGGAGCTGGGGCTACCCGAGGTCCACCAGGCGCTGCGCATCAATGGCCTGCGCGACAAGATCCGTCTACAGACCGACGGCGGTCTGAAGACCGGGCTCGATGTCATCAAGGCGGCGATCCTCGGCGCCGAGAGCTTCGGTTTCGGCACCGCGCCGATGGTCGCGCTGGGCTGCAAGTATCTGCGCATCTGCCACCTCAACAACTGCGCCACAGGCGTGGCCACCCAGAACCAGTACCTGCGCGACGAGCACTTCCGCGGCACCGTCGACATGGTCAAGCACTACTTCCGCTTCATCGCCGAGGAAGTGCGCGAGTTGATGGCGATGCTGGGCGTGAGCCGGCTCACCGACCTGATCGGCCGTACCGACCTGCTCGAGGCGATCGAGGGCGTGACGCCCTCCCAGCGCCGGCTGGATCTGTCGCCGCTGATGACCAACGACTTCGTGCCGGCCGAGGCGCCGCAGTTCTGTCATGTCGATCGCAACGTTCCCCATGACCCGGGTGCCAAGAACCAGGAGGTGCTCGAGGCCCTGAAGATGGCTATCGAGGACAAGTCCGGCGGTGAGTTTGCGTTCGACATCACCAACTGCGATCGCAGCGTGGGCGCCCTGGCCTCCGGTACCATCGCCAAGCGGTACGGCGAGATGGGCCTCGAGGATGCCCCGCTTACCGCGCGCTTTCGCGGCGTGGCCGGGCAGAGTTTCGGGGTCTGGAATGCCCGCGGCCTCAACCTCTACCTGGAGGGTGACGCCAACGACTATGTCGGCAAGGGCATGAACGGTGGCAGGGTCGTGATCGTGCCGCCGCGGGAGAGCCGCTTCGAGAGCCACAAGACGGCGATCATCGGCAATACCTGCCTGTACGGCGCCACCGGCGGCAAGTTGTTTGCCGCCGGCACCGCCGGCGAGCGTTTCGGGGTGCGCAACTCCGGCGCCCATGCGGTGATCGAAGGGGCCGGCGACCACTGCTGCGAGTACATGACAGGCGGCCTGATCGCGGTGCTCGGCGAGACTGGGGTCAACTTCGGTGCCGGCATGACCGGCGGCTTCGCCTACGTGCTGGACGAGGATCGTACCTTCGTCGACAAGTACAACCATGAGCTGGTGGAGATCCACCGCGTCAACACCGAGGCCATGGAGGCCCATCGGCGACACCTGAGGGAAATCATCGAGGAATTCGTCGCGGAGACCGGCTCGCAACGCGGCCGCGACATCCTCGAGGACTTCAGTGACTTCATCCGCCACTTCTGGCTGGTGAAGCCCAAGGCGGCGAGCCTTGCCAGCCTGCTGGCTGAATCCCGTCGGCGTCCCGAGTAAGCCTGGAGAGAGGAGCACACAACATGGCCAACCGTCTGAGCAACGACTTCCAGTTCATCGATGTGGGTCGTCAGGACCCCGAGAAGAAGCCGGCTCGCACCCGGGCGAAACAGTTCGCCGAGATCTACGAGCCCTTCAAGCCTCAGGATGCCGCGTCCCAGGCACACCGCTGTCTGCACTGCGGCAACCCCTACTGTGAATGGAAGTGCCCGGTTCACAACTACATCCCCAACTGGCTGCAACTGGTCAGCGAGGGCAACATCCTGGAGGCCGCCGAGCTTTCCCATCGCACCAACTCGCTGCCCGAGGTGTGCGGCCGGGTGTGCCCCCAGGACCGGCTCTGCGAGGGCGACTGCACGCTCAATGATGGCTTCGGCGCGGTGACCATCGGCTCGGTGGAGAAGTACATCACCGACACCGCCTTCGCCATGGGCTGGCGCCCGGACATGTCCAGGGTCGCCTGGACCGACAAGAAGGTGGCGATCATCGGTGCCGGCCCGGCGGGGCTCGGTTGTGCCGATATCCTGGTGCGCAACGGCGTCAAGCCGGTGGTGTTCGACAAATACCCGGAGATCGGTGGCCTGCTGACCTTCGGTATTCCCGAATTCAAGCTCGAGAAGACCGTGATGGAGCGTCGTCGGGCAGTGTTCGAGGAGATGGGCGTGGAGTTTCGCCTCGGGGTAGAGGTCGGTCGAGACATGCCCTTCGACGAGCTGCTCGAGCAGTATGATGCCGTCTTCCTCGGTATGGGCACCTACAAGTACATGGAAGGCGGCTTTCCCGGCGAGGACCTGCCGGGCGTGCACAAGGCGCTCGACTATCTGGTCGCCAACGTCAATCACTGCCTGGGGTTCGAGACGGACCCGGCGGACTACGTTTCCCTCGAGGGCCAGAAGGTCGTGGTGCTGGGCGGTGGCGACACCGCCATGGACTGCAACCGCACCGCCATCCGCCAGAGCGCCGCTTCCGTGACATGCGCCTACCGCCGCGACGAGGAGAACATGCCCGGCTCGCGCAAGGAGGTCGCCAATGCACGTGAAGAAGGCGTGGACTTCCTGTTCAACCGTCAGCCGGTGGCGGTGGTCGGCGAGGATCGGGTCGAGGGCATCAAGGTCGTGCGGACCCGTCTCGGTGAACCCGACGAGAATGGTCGTCAGCGCCCCGAGGTCGTGCCCGGCTCCGAAGAGGTGGTGCCCGCCGACGCGGTGGTCATCGCCTTCGGCTTCCAGCCGAGCCCGGCGCCCTGGTTCGAGACCGTCGGCATCGAACTCGACGAGAGAGGGCGAGTCAAGGCGCCCGAAGAAGGCGCCTATGCCTTCCAGACCACCAACGAGAAGATCTTCGCCGGTGGCGATATGGTGCGCGGTTCGGACCTGGTGGTGACTGCCGTGTTCGAAGGACGACAGGCTGGCGAAGGGATCCTCGACTATCTGGACGTGTAAGCCGCGGGCGATGGGCCTCGAGCAAGATGCTTCGTGTCAGTCATGGGCCGCGGGCCACGGGCTGCGAGCCACGAGCAGGGCAGAGTCATCATCCTGCTCGAAGCTCGAAGCTCGAAGCTCGAAGCTCGAAGCTAGCGGCGCCGGGGACAGGTCGTAGAGGGGGTCTTTTGCCATGGATGGCAAAAGTAGCGCCCAGGGAGGGGTTCACAGCGCCCCCTCGTAGACCTGTCGCCGGGAAAGCCGCGGCCTTGGAGTCCTCTCCATGATCCTGCTTGGCGCTTGGTGCTCAAATTGAGCCATTGGTCGTCATCTGCTATTCTGTGGCCCCATCCTGGCGCGGCTTCCTGCCGGGCCTACCGATCACGTTTCGACAGGTTCTCCATGACACGATATATCTTCGTGACCGGCGGCGTTGTGTCCTCACTCGGCAAGGGCATTGCGTCGGCCTCGCTGGCGGCTATCCTGGAGGCGCGCGGCCTCAAGGTCACCATGCTCAAGCTCGACCCCTATATCAATGTGGATCCGGGCACCATGAGCCCCTTCCAGCATGGCGAGGTGTTCGTCACCGAGGATGGTGCCGAGACCGACCTCGACCTGGGGCATTACGAGCGTTTCATTCGCACGAAGATGACCCAGGCCAACAACTTCACCACCGGCCGTGTCTACGAGCACGTGCTGCGCAAGGAGCGTCGCGGGGATTATCTGGGGGGCACCGTGCAGGTGATCCCCCACATCACCGACGAGATCAAGCGTCGTGTCTACGAGGGTGGCAAGGGGTTCGATGTGGCGCTGGTCGAGATCGGCGGCACCGTGGGGGATATCGAGTCGCTGCCGTTCCTCGAGTCGATCCGCCAGATCAGAAGCGAGCTGGGTGCCAGCCGGGCGATCTTCATGCACTTGACGCTGGTGCCCTACATCAAGACCGCCGGCGAGACCAAGACCAAGCCGACCCAGCACAGCGTCAAGGAACTGCGTTCCATCGGTATCCAGCCGGATATCCTGATCTGTCGTAGCGAGGTGGAGCTCGAGGAAGGCGAGCGTCGCAAGATCGCGCTGTTCACCAACGTCGAGGAGCGTGCCGTCGTGCCGTTGCAGGATGCCGATACCATCTATCGGATCCCGTTGATGCTGCATGAGCATGGCCTGGACGAGATCGTCTGCGACAAGCTGCGCCTGGAGGCCGGCGAAGCGGATCTCGGCGAATGGATTCGGGTGCTCGATGCCAAGCTCAATCCGCTCAAGTCGATCAACATTGCCATGGTCGGCAAGTACATGGAGCTGCTCGACGCCTACAAGTCGCTCAATGAAGCGCTGACCCATGCCGGTATCCAGTCCCGGATCAAGGTCAACATCGACTACATCGATTCCGAAGACATCGAGCGTCACGGTCCCGAGCGGCTGGCCGGCAAGGATGCGATCCTGGTGCCCGGCGGTTTCGGCGAGCGCGGGGTCGAGGGCAAGATCGCCACTGCCCGGTTCGCCCGGGAAAACCATATACCTTTCCTGGGCATCTGCCTCGGGATGCAGGTGGCGGTGATCGAGTTTGCTCGCCACATGGCGGGATGGGACGACGCCAACTCCACCGAGTTTACCCGCGAGACTCAGCATCCGGTGGTCGGCCTCATCACCGAATGGATCAGCCCGGAAGGCAATATCGAACTGCGTGACGAGGCCTCGGACCTGGGAGGTACCATGCGTCTGGGCGGGCAGGTCTGCCGTCTGGCGTCGGGGACCCGTGCCCGTGAGGCCTACGGCGACGACGAGATCGTCGAACGTCACCGTCATCGCTTCGAGGTCAACAATCAGTTCGTCGAGGCCCTGGAAAAGGCCGGCCTGGTGGTGTCGGGCAAGAGCGTCGACGGCTCCCTGGTGGAAATGGTCGAGTTGCCCGACCATCCCTGGTACGTGGCCTGTCAGTTTCACCCCGAGTTCACCTCCACGCCCCGTGACGGCCACCCGCTGTTCAGCGGCTTCGTCAGTGCGGCACTGGAACACAAGGCGGTACGCAGCCGCGCCCAGTCCACCCCGCAGGAGTGAGACCGATGACCGACCCCGAACGCCCCATTGAATTCGCCGGCCTTCGGGTCGGCAATTCACTGCCGCTGACCCTGTTCGGCGGCATGAACGTGCTGGAGTCCCGGGAACTGGCCCTGGAGGTCGCCGAGGCCTATGTCGAGATCACCTCCCGGCTCGGCATGCCCTATGTGTTCAAGGCCAGTTTCGACAAGGCCAACCGCAGCTCCATCCATTCCTTCCGAGGCCCCGGCCTGGAGGAAGGAGTGGCGATGCTTGCCGAGATCAAGGATCGCTTCGGGGTTCCGGTGATCACCGACGTGCATGAACCCTGGCAGGCTGCGCCGGTGGCGGAAGTCGCCGATGTCATCCAGCTACCGGCCTTTCTGGCCCGCCAGACCGACCTGGTGGTGGCCATGGCCGAAACCGGTGCGGTGATCAACATCAAGAAGCCGCAGTTCCTCGCGCCCCACGAGATGCGCCACATCCTGCGCAAGTGCGAGGAAGCCGGCAATGACCGCCTTATCCTCTGTGAACGGGGATCGAGCTTCGGCTACAACAACCTGGTGGTCGACATGCTCGGTTTCGGTGACATGAAACAGACCGGCTACCCCCTGCTGTTCGATGTGACCCACGCCCTGCAGCGCCCCGGCGGGCGTGCCGACAGCGCCGATGGGCGTCGTGCCCAGGTCGCCGAGCTGGCGCGTGCCGGGGTGGCCGTGGGGCTGGCGGGGCTCTTCCTGGAGGCGCATCCGGATCCCGACAATGCCAAGTGCGATGGGCCCTGTGCCTTGCCGCTGGACAAGCTCGAGCCCTTCCTGGCGCAGCTCAAGGCGCTGGATGACCTGGTGAAGGGGTTTGACGCACTCGAGATTGCCTGATTTTTTCAACGCTGACTGACTCGCTTAAGGACGACACAACTTATGACCAAGATCGTCGATATCCGCGCCCTCGAGGTGCTCGATTCACGTGGTAACCCGACCGTACAGGCCGAGGTGCGCCTGGAAAGCGGCGCCGTGGGGGAAGCCTGCGCGCCCAGCGGTGCCTCTACCGGCTCTCGCGAGGCCCTCGAGCTGCGCGACGGTGACAAGTCCCGGTATCTTGGCAAGGGCGTGTCGAAGGCCGTGGCGGCCGTCAATGGCGAGATTCGCGGGCGTCTGGTGGGCATGGACGCGCGTGATCAGCGAGGCCTCGATGGCGCCATGCTCGAGCTCGATGGCACCGAGAACAAGGCGGAGCTCGGCGCCAACGCGATCCTCGCGGTATCCCTGGCGGCTGCCAAGGCAGCGGCCAACGCCAAGGGAGTGCCGCTCTACGCCCACATCGCCGAGCTCTACGGCCAGCCGGGCCAGTACCTGATGCCGGTGCCGATGATGAACATCCTCAACGGCGGCGAGCATGCCGACAACAATGTCGATATCCAGGAGTTCATGATCCAGCCGGTGGGAGCCGGGAGCTTCCGCGAAGCCCTGCGCATGGGCGCCGAGGTGTTCCATGCCTTGAAGAAGGTCTTGGCCGGACGTGGCCTGGCGACCGCCGTGGGTGACGAGGGCGGCTTCGCACCGAATCTCGCCTCCAATGCCGAGGCACTGGCGGTGATCAAGCAGGCCGTGGCGGATGCCGGCTATGAACTCGGTCGTGATGTCACCCTGGCGCTGGATTGCGCCTCCAGCGAATTCTATCGGGATGGTCAGTACGCCTTGTCCGGTGAGGGCAAGTCCTTTGATGCTGCCGGTTTTGTCGAGTACCTGGCCGAGCTGTGCGACCAGTATCCGATTGTCTCCATCGAGGATGGCATGGATGAGTCCGACTGGGACGGCTGGAAGGCGCTGACCGACAAGCTCGGCGACAAGGTGCAACTGGTGGGCGACGATCTCTTCGTCACCAATACGCGTATCCTCAAGCGCGGTGTCGATGAGAGGATCGGCAACTCCATCCTGATCAAGTTCAACCAGATCGGTTCGCTTTCCGAGACCCTGGATGCCATCAGAATGGCTCAGGATGCCGGTTTCACGGCCGTCATCTCGCATCGCAGCGGCGAGACCGAGGACACGACCATCGCCGACCTGGCCGTGGGCACCAGCGCCGGCCAGATCAAGACGGGCTCGCTGTGCCGCAGTGACCGCGTCGCCAAGTATAACCGCTTGCTGGTGATCGAGCGCGACCTGGACGGGCGAGTGGACTACCCCGGGCGCGGCGCCATCAAGGGGCAATAAGCGAACACTGTTGTTTTTGGCTCGTTATTTTGTAGGAGATTTCCTACAGATAACCTGAGACATTAACGACAAAACTCCTACGAAGACCGGTGCCTCGAGTATCGGTCTTTTTCTATCTATTTGATTTTTATAGTTATTTAGAAAGAAGTGCATGGCAGTGTTCTCGTCATGACGCCATTCTGGCCACTTGAGAAGCCTCGCAGGCGTGCCACAATGTACTCGGGACAAGGGAGAGCGGAGCTCTTCCGGCAGGATGCCACGGGATGCAGTCTCGAGTGCGCTCGGTGTGACAGGACGTCGCCTCCGGGCATGGACAGCACTCGCAGGATGGAGAGCGAAGGGATTCGCTCGAGGATTAGCTAGGAGCGGGCGGCCTGCGGGCCGCCTTTTTGTGCCTGGTGTTCTCCTTCTCACCATGAGGCAAAAGCAAGAACGCCGAATGTCGAGAGACATTCGGCGTTCTTGTGTCCTGCCGGTGCCATGGCCTGGGCGAGCACCGTGACCGAGCTCGCACACATGCCGCATTCAGGGCCGGCGAGCGCCGCCTTTGGTGGAATATACCCGCTTGCTAGCGCTCCAGCTGCTCCAGCTTGCCTTCCTTGCCGTCCCACTCCTCGGCGTCTTCCGGTGGATCCTTCTTCTCGGTGATGTTCGGCCAGGTTTCGGAGAGTTCGGCATTGATCTCTATGAACTGCTCTTGTCCCTCCGGCAGTTCGTCCTCCGAATAGATCGCCTCGGCCGGGCATTCCGGTTCGCACAGGGCGCAGTCGATGCACTCGTCGGGGTGGATCACCAGGAAGTTGGGGCCTTCATAGAAGCAGTCCACCGGGCAGACCTCGACACAGTCGGTGTACTTGCACTTGATGCAGTTTTCGGTGACGACGAATGTCATGTCTGTCTCCCTTCCTCGGGCCGGGTTGCGCCACGGCCAATCGGTCTCGTATGATGAGTTTAAGTTATAAAAACTGTTGCTTTTATAATATAGTGAGCTTTTCGACCCCATTCTAGTCGGGCCGCCGCGCCGACCGCAAGGCGGCTATAGCCTTTCCTTCCAGTGATACAGCCATTCCAGTGCCTGACGCGGTGTCATGTCATCCAGCCCCAGGCTTCCTAGACTTTCCACCACGGGGTGCGGTGCGCTGGCGAAGAGGTCGGCCTGTTGCGGCGTATCACCCGACGTGGCGGCGTTATCGTCCGTGGGCATGCTGCGCTGGCCCTGGTCGATTTCCTGCTGTTCGAGGTTGGCGAGCTTTTCCCGCGCCCGGGCGATCACGCTCTGGGGAACGCCGGCGAGCTGTGCGACCTGCAGGCCATAGCTCTGGCTGGCCGGACCGTCTTCCACCCGGTGCATGAAGACGATGCCTTCCTTGTGCTCCGTGGCCGTCAGGTGGACATTGGCCACGCCGCCCGCCTGTTCGGCCAGGGCCGTCATTTCGAAGTAGTGGGTGGCGAACAGTGTGAAGGCTCGGCTGCGGGTCAGTTGCTCGGCGCTGGCCCAGGCCAGCGACAGGCCATCGAAGGTGCTGGTGCCGCGCCCGATCTCGTCCATCAGCACCAGGCTGTGGTCGGTGGCGTTATGCAGGATGTTGGCGGTCTCGGTCATCTCCACCATGAAGGTGGAGCGCCCGCCGGCCAGATCATCCGAGGAGCCGATGCGAGTGAAGATGCGATCCACGGGGCCGATCGAGGCGGCATCGGCGGGCACGAAACTGCCGGTGTGGGCGAGCAGGGTGATCAGGGCGGCCTGACGCATGTAGGTCGATTTGCCGCCCATGTTGGGGCCGGTGATCACCAGCATCCGCCGCTCGTCGTCCATGTTCAGGTCGTTGGGAACAAAGGGCGTATCGCTGACCTGTTCGACGACCGGGTGGCGACCGGCACGAATGGTGATGCCCGGTGTTTCGGGCAGTTCAGGGCGCACGAAATCCAGGGCTCGGGCGCGCTCGGCCAGGGTCGAGAGCACATCCAGTGCCGCCAGGGCCTGGCCGGTGGCCTGGAGCGTGGCGAGTTCGGCGTTGAGGTCGTCGAGCAAGCCGTCGTAGAGCAGCTTCTCGCGAGCCAGTGCCCGTGACTTGGCCGACAGCGCCTTGTCCTCGAACTCCTTGAGTTCGGGGATGATGAAGCGCTCGGCGTTTTTCAGGGTCTGGCGACGTATGTAGTCCACCGGCGCCTCCCGGGCCTGGGCCCGGGGAATCTCGATGTAGTAGCCGTGAACCCGGTTGTAGCCGACCTTGAGGCCGGGCAGTCCGGTGCGTTCGCGCTCCCGGGTTTCCAGCTCGATCAGGTAGTCTCCAGCGTGCTCGGCCAGGCCTCGGTGCTCGTCGAGTTCGGCGTCGAACCCCTCGGCGATCACGCCGCCGTCGCGGATCACCACCGGCGGATTCTCCACCAGGGCGCGGCTCAGAGTATCGGCCAGCGTCGGGTAGGGGTGGATGCGGCGCTTGAGATCATCCAGGGCGGTGCCTTCGTCGAAACGGACCAGTTCGGTCTCGAGCTCGGGAAGGGCGTTCAGGGCATCACGCAGCCTGGCGAGATCGCGAGGGCGGGCGCTGTAGAGCGCAACCCTGGCCAGGATGCGTTCCACGTCACCGATCGCCTTCAGGGCGTCCCGTGGCGCGACGAAGCCATCACCATCGAGGAGGGCGGCGACCGCCGCCTGGCGTCCCGATACCTGGGCACGATCGCGTAGCGGCCGGTTGAGCCAGCGCTTGAGCAGGCGAGACCCCATGGCGGTGGACGTCGTGTCGAGCACGCTGGCCAGGGTATTGTCGGTGCCACCGCTCATGTTGATACCGATTTCCAGGTTGCGACGGCTGGCGGCATCGATCACCACGGCATCGTCGCGGCTTTCCACGCCGATGGCGGTGACATGGGGCAATTGTGAGCGCTGGGTATCGCGGGCGTAGTCGATCAACACGCCGGCGGCGGTGATGGCCGCTTCCAGGTGGGCGCAGCCGAACCCTCGGAGGTCCTGGACAGCGAACTGGTCACAGAGCGTGCGGGTGGCGCTTTCCAGGTCGAACAGCCAGTCGTTCTGACGGCGCAGGCCACGATGCGTTTCCAGGCCGGGCGGCAGCGTCAGACTCTCGGCGACCAGCAGCTCTGCCGGGTCCAGGCGTGTCAGCTCGGCCAGCGCCTCGGTTTCGCCTTCCACCTCGAGCACGCTGAAACGACCGCTGGAAAGCTCCAGCCAGGCCAGTCCCCATCGATCACCGGCGGCATGCAGTGCGACCACCAGGTTGTCGCGGCGGGCGTCGAGCAGGGCCTCGTCGTACAGGGTGCCGGGGGTGACGATGCGCACGACCTGTCGTTCCACTGGCCCCTTGGCAGCATTCGGGTCGCCCATCTGCTCGCAGATGGCGACCGATTCACCGGCGGCGACCAATCGTGCCAGGTAGCCTTCGGCGCTGTGATAGGGGACCCCGGCCATGGGAATCGGCTTGCCCGCCGATTGGCCGCGCTGGGTCAAGGTGATATCGAGCAGGGAGGCGGCACGCTTGGCGTCCTCGAAGAACAGCTCGTAGAAATCACCCATTCGGTAGAAGAGCAGCACGTCTGGATGTTCGCGCTTGATCTTCAGGTATTGGGCCATCATCGGGGTATGCTGGGCGCTGGCCTGTGACATGGGCTTCCTTGGCTTGCCGGTGGTGATGGTGCGAAGAACGACAGCGGAATCATGGCGACGTGCATGTCATGCATGTCGCGGACAAAGCCAGTATTCTACGCTCAAGGACGTTCGGCGTCAGGAGCGCTGTTGTCCAGCTACCATCGGTCTGGAGGAAATGCCATGGCGGTACATGCCGAAAGTGCGGATCCCCTCGATCCGGCGAGGCTCGCCGAATATCTGGGTCGTCTGTGCCGGGAACGGGGCATCGTGGTCAGTACCGCGGAATCCTGTACCGGTGGTGGCGTGGCCAGCGCCATCACCGCGGTCGCCGGTAGTTCCGACTATTTCGAGACCGGCTATGTGACCTATGCCAATACCGCCAAGACGCGTCTGCTCGGCGTTCCCGAAGCCGTGCTGGCCGAGCATGGCGCCGTCAGTCGACAGGTGGTCGAGGCCATGGTTGCCGGAGCCTGCGCCGAGAGCGGGGCCGATCTGGCTGTGGCCGTCAGTGGTGTCGCTGGCCCGGGAGGTGGCACCGACGGCAAGCCGGTGGGTACCGTGTGGCTGGCCTGGGGTGACGGATGGCAGCGTGACTCGGAGTGCCGGCACTTTTCCGGCGATCGCGATGCCGTGCGCGAGGCGGCGGTGCGTGAGGCGCTGGTGGGGCTGATCCGTTGGCTGGCACCGCATGGGTAGCTTGCTTGCGGGACTGGTCGAGTGGTGCTTTTTTCGTCATAATACTGTGCAATCATACAGTGAAGGGGCCTGGTCGCTGGCCATGTCTCCATCATTCGCTATCGCTTAGGAGGCCTGTCATGGCTCAGGACGAGAACCGTTCCAAGGCGCTGAACGCTGCGCTATCCCAGATCGATCGACAGTTCGGCAAGGGGACCGTGATGCGGCTGGGCGATACGCCGCGCGTGGTGATGCCGTCGGTCTCCACCGGCTCGCTGGGCCTGGATATCGCGCTGGGTATCGGCGGCCTGCCCTATGGCCGCGTCGTGGAAATCTTCGGCCCCGAATCCTCGGGCAAGACCACGCTGACCCTCGCGGTCATCGCCGAGGCTCAGAAGCAGGGCAAGACCTGCGCCTTCATCGACGCCGAACACGCCCTCGATCCCAATTATGCCGAGAAGCTCGGTGTCAATCTCGATGATCTGCTGGTCTCTCAGCCCGATACCGGTGAGCAGGCCCTCGAGATCTGCGACATGCTGGTGCGCTCCGGCGGGGTCGACGTGATCATCATCGACTCGGTGGCGGCGCTGACCCCGCGCGCCGAGATCGAGGGCGAGATGGGCGATTCCCACGTCGGCTTGCAGGCACGCCTGATGTCCCAGGCGCTGCGCAAGGTCACCGGCCACATGAAGAACGCCAACTGCATGGTGGTGTTCATCAACCAGATCCGCATGAAGATCGGCGTGATGTTCGGCAGTCCCGAGACCACCACCGGTGGCAACGCCCTGAAATTCTACTCCAGCGTGCGCCTGGATATCCGACGCACCGGTTCGGTCAAGCAGGGCGACGAGGTCACCGGCAACGAGACGCGGGTCAAGGTGGTCAAGAACAAGGTGGCGCCGCCGTTCCGCCAGGCCGAGTTTCAGATTCTCTATGGCAAGGGGATCTACCATGCCGGGGAAGTGGTCGATCTGGGTGTCCAGTGCGGCCTGGTCGACAAGGCAGGTGCCTGGTACAGCTATCAGGGCAACAAGATCGGTCAGGGCAAGGCCAATGCCGCCCAGTTCCTCGAGGACAACCCCTCGGTGATGGAGGAGATCGAAAGCCAGATTCGTGCCCAGTTGCTGGCCGCGCCGGAGCCTCGTGAGGAAGAAGGCGAGGACGAAGCGCCCATCGGCGAGGGCAGCGAGCGCGAGGACGGCCTGCTGTAGACGATGCGCGAGACGGCCGAGAGTACCCCCCGGGAAGATGCCATTCGCCTGCTGGCGAGGCGAGAATATGCCCGCGGGGAATTGCGCGAACGCCTGGTCGCGAAGGGGCATGCCGACGAAGACGTCGAGGCATGTCTGTTCGACCTGGAGGAGCAGGGCCTGCAGTCCGACGCGCGTTTCGCCGAAAGCTTCCTGCGGGCCCGGGTTGCCCGGGGGCAGGGGCCGATCAAGTTGCGCGCCGAGCTCGAACGGCGTGGCATCGACGATGAGATCGTGCGCCAGGCCTTCACCGAGCTGGCGACCGAGGTCGACTGGTTCAGCCTGGCCGCCGAGGCGCTGGCGCGCCGCTTCTCGGGGCCGGGCGAGACGTCGCGTGAACGGGCTCGACGGGAGCGCTTCCTGGCCGGCAGGGGGTTCGATTTCGAGCAGCTCCGACACGCTGTGATGCATGCCTGGGACGATGCCTGAGACGCACTCCCGACCTTCCCGCCCTGTCGTTGTTTGACGACTGCGCTATAATGGCTCCCTTTGCGGAGGAAACACTGACTAAATGCCTGCGTGGCTCGGCGTTTCGATCACTACGCGATGGCCGCTGGCCTGCCGAGGCCTTGGCCAATCCCGCCAGCGTCGTCACGATAGCCCGAGCGCCCGTGCTCGAGCACGCTCGCCGATTTATTGAGTGCTTCCCAGTGCCCCGGGCGGCGTGCCCTGCCCGGAGGGCCTCCATGCTTATCGTCACGGATATTCCATGAAAAGTGCAGACATCAGACAGGCCTTTCTGAGCTACTTCGAGGAGCGAGGGCATTCCATCGTCCCGTCGAGCTCCCTGGTACCGGACAACGACCCGACCCTGCTGTTCACCAATGCCGGCATGGTGCCGTTCAAGGACGTCTTCCTGGGGCGCGATCCGCGCCCCTACGTGCGTGCGACCTCGGCTCAGCGCTGCGTGCGCGCCGGCGGCAAGCACAATGACCTGGACAACGTCGGCTATACCGCGCGTCACCACACCTTCTTCGAGATGCTGGGCAACTTCAGCTTCGGTGACTATTTCAAGCGCGATGCCATTCATTTCGCCTGGAACTTCCTCACCAAGGTGCTCGGTCTGCCTCGGGAGAAGCTCTGGGTCACCGTCCACGTCAGCGATGACGAGGCCGAGCGCATCTGGAAGGACGAAGTGGGCATCGATCCCGAGCGTTTCTCCCGGCTCGACGAGGACAATTTCTGGCAGATGGGCGATACCGGCCCCTGTGGGCCGAGTTCCGAGGTCTTCTACGACCATGGCCCCGAGGTGTGGGGTGGTCCTCCCGGCAGTCCCGAGGAGGATGGAGACCGCTACATCGAGGTCTGGAATCTGGTCTTCATGCAGTACGACCGCGATGTCGCCGGCAACATGAATCCGCTGCCCAAGCCGTCCATCGATACCGGCATGGGACTGGAGCGCATCGCCGCGGTCATGCAGGGCGTGCACTCGAACTACGAGATCGACCTGTTCCAGAACCTGCTGGCCGCTGCCGCCGAGGCAACGGGGCATGGCGACACCTCGGCGCCTTCGCTGCGCGTGATCGCCGATCACATTCGTTCCTGTGCCTTCCTGGTGGCCGATGGCGTGCTGCCCTCCAACGAGGGACGCGGCTATGTGCTGAGGCGCATCATTCGGCGTGCCGTGCGCCACGGCCACAAGCTCGGCGCCCAGGGTAGCTTCTTCCACAAGCTGGTGGCGGCGCTGGACGCCGAGATGGGCGAGGCCTATCCCGAGCTGCGCGAGGCCCGCGGTCAGATCGAGCGCGTGCTGCTCAAGGAAGAAGAACAGTTCGCGCGGACCCTGGAGCATGGCATGGGGCTGCTCGGGGAGGCACTCGATGCACTGGAGGGCGACACCCTGCCCGGGGAGACAGTGTTCAAGCTCTATGACACCTATGGTTTCCCCTATGACCTGACCGCCGATGTCTGCCGCGAGCGGGGTGTCTCGCTGGATGAGGCCGGCTTCCAGCGCGAGCTGGAGGCCCAGCGTCAGCGTGCCCGGGCGGCCAGTCAGTTCGACGTCGATTACGGCGCGGCGCTGGAGCTCGATGGCCAGACCGACTTCACCGGCTATGATCGACTCGAGGATCGCGCCACCGTGGTCGCCCTCGTCGACGAGGCTGGCAATGCCCTGGCGCAGCTCGAGACCGAGCAACGGGGCGTGGTGGTGCTCGATCGAACGCCCTTCTACGGGGAGTCCGGCGGCCAGGTCGGTGATACCGGCTACCTCGAGCTCGAGGGCGGACGCTTCCTGGTCGAGGACACCCAGAAACAGGCTGGCCACCACCTGCACCAGGGGCGCCTGCTGGAAGGCGAGCTCGAGGTCGGGGCAAGCGTGACGCCGCACGTCGATGCGAGCCTGCGTGCCGCCACGGTACGCAATCACTCGGCGACCCACCTGCTGCACAAGGCGCTGCGCCTGGTGCTGGGCGATCATGTCCAGCAGAAGGGCTCGCTGGTGACGCCGGAGCGGCTGCGTTTCGATTTCAGCCACTTCGAGCCGATGAGCCAGGAGCAACTTGCCGAGGTCGAGCGGTTGGTCAATGAACAGGTGCTGGCCAATGCACCGACCCGCATCGAGCACATGACGCTCGACGAAGCCAAGGAAAAGGGCGCCGCGGCGCTGTTCGAGGCCAAGTATGCCGACAGCGTGCGCGTGCTGACCATCGGTGCCGACGATTTCTCCGTCGAGCTGTGCGGTGGTACCCATGTGGCCCGCAGCGGCGATATCGGTTGTTGTCACATCGTCGCCGAGGCCGGTATCGCCAGTGGTGTGCGCCGTATCGAAGCGATCACCGGAGACGGTGCCCTGGCCTATTTCCGCGATCAGGAAGCGCGAGTGGCGCGTATCGGCGAACGCCTGAAGGCCAAGCCGGAGCAGGTCGAGGAGCGCGTGATGTCGCTGGTCGAACGCAACCGCGACCTGGAAAAGGAGGTCGAGCGTCTCAAGGCCAAGCTGGCCAGCGCCGCCGGCAGCGACATGCTCGGCGAGGCCCGCGAGGTCAAGGGGATCAAGGTGCTGGCCAAGCGCCTCGAGGGTGTCTCGGGCAAGGAGTTGCGTGGCCTGCTCGATCAGCTCAAGAACAAGCTGGGCTCGGGCGTGGTGGTGCTCGGTGTGGGTGACGAGCAGGCCGGCAAGGTCAGCCTGATCGCCGGCGTCACCGATGACCTGACCGGCCGGGTCAAGGCCGGCGAGCTGGTCAATCACGTGGCCTCTCAGGTCGGCGGAAAGGGCGGGGGACGCCCCGACATGGCTCAGGCCGGCGGCAGCGATGTCTCGGCCCTGCCCGGTGCGCTGGATAGCGTGCCCATGTGGGTCGAGTCCAAGCTCTGATGATCATCGGGGCCGAAGGCGGATGCCTTCGGCCCTTAGTTTATACAGCTAACCGTTTTCATTCGAACGTTAACCCGGATACGAGGGACAACGATAAATGGCACTATACGTACAGAAGTTCGGCGGCACCTCGGTGGGCTCCGTGGAGCGCATCAAGGCCGTGGCCGAGAAGGTCAAGGGCTTCCGTGACGAGGGGCACCAGGTCGTGGTCGTGGTTTCCGCGATGAGCGGCGAGACCAACCGGCTGATCGGCCTGGCCAACGATATCAACGACGAGCCGACTCCGCGCGAGATGGACATGCTGGTGTCCACCGGCGAACAGGTGACCATCTCGCTGCTGGCCATGGCGCTTCACAAGCTGGGCGTGCCGGCCACGTCCTATACCGGCTCCCAGGTCGGCATCATGACCGACAGCGCCCATACCAAGGCGCGCATCCAGCGCATCGAGACCGAGGACATGCGCCAGGACCTGGACGATGGCCAGGTGGCCGTGGTGGCCGGCTTCCAGGGCGTCGACGAGGAAGGCAACATCACCACCCTCGGCCGTGGTGGTTCCGACACCACCGGGGTGGCCCTGGCCGCGGCGCTGGGCGCTGACGAGTGCCAGATCTACACCGATGTCGATGGCGTCTATACCACCGACCCACGGGTCTGCTCCCGGGCCCAGCGCCTGGACACCATCACCGTCGAGGAGATGCTGGAGCTGGCGAGCCTGGGCTCCAAGGTCCTGCAGATCCGTGCCGTCGAATTTGCCGGCAAATACAATGTTCCGCTGCGCGTGCTGTCCAGTTTCGAGGGCGGCCCCGGCACCCTGATCGTCGCAGACTCCGATAATGACGAGGACTCCATGGAAGAACCGCTGATCTCCGGTATCGCCTTTACCGCCAACGAAGCCAAGCTGACCCTGCTCAATACACCGGATGTCCCCGGTGTCGCCTCGAAAATTCTGGGGCCGATCGCCGATGCCAATATCGAGATCGACATGATCGTGCAGAACGTGGCGCCGGCCGGCGATTACACCGACTTCACCTTCACCGTGGCCAAGGGCGACTACAAGCAGACCCTGCGCATCCTCGAGGATCAGGTGCTGCCCGCGCTGGGCGAGGGCGAGGTCAAGGGCGATGACAATATCGCCAAGGTCTCGCTGGTCGGGGTCGGCATGCGTTCCCATGCCGGCGTGGCGTCCAAGATGTTCCGCGTCTTGTCCGAGGAGAACATCAATATCCGCATGGTCTCGACGTCCGAGATCAAGATTTCCGTGGTGATCGACGAGAAGCACATGGAGCTGGCGGTGCGTGCCCTGCACAAGGCGTTCGGACTCGACAAGTCCGACATCGAGAGCGAATAAACGACACCCAGGTTCGCCGACAGCTTCTACGCTGGTAGGGAGTCCATGACACTGGTGTGAAAGGGGCTTCTCTTCAACGTGGCGTTGCAGTGTCATGGTCGGCGCTATTGGCTCGGGGGCGACATCGTGCCATGGTGTCACGCGCCGTCGTCCCCTGTAGGTGGCAGCATCCCGTAGCCAGAAGTCTGAAAAGGAGATCAGTCATGCTCATCCTGACCCGCCGCGTCGGCGAAACCCTGATGATCGGCGACGATATCACCGTCACCGTTCTGGGGGTAAAGGGCAACCAGGTCCGCATTGGTGTCAATGCACCCAAGGACGTCGCCGTGCACCGCGAGGAGATCTATCAACGCATTCAGCGTGAGAAATCCGACGACGACATCGACGACGAGACACCTTGAGGCTCGAACCGGCGTTTACCGACGCCGGGTCGAGTGAGAAAAATCCTCCGGACGCTGGACAATGGCCTTTTAAATCGGTAGGATGCGCACCGTGCCGATGAGGGAGAGGTGGCCGAGTGGCTGAAGGCGCTCCCCTGCTAAGGGAGTAAGGGGTTAATAGCCCCTTCGAGGGTTCGAATCCCTCCCTCTCCGCCATGTACGGCACGGTGAAGGTAAGCGCCCGTAGCTCAGCTGGATAGAGTACCTGACTACGAATCAGGCGGTCGGAGGTTCGAATCCTCCCGGGCGCGC
>NZ_JAJQTQ010000036.1 GCF_029081005.1 Halomonas elongata
TATGGCGAATTGCCTCGGGGTAGCCAATTACGCTGGGGTTATGGCGAATTGCCTCGGGGTAGCCAATTACGCTGGGGGGGGGGTGCGCTTCTGTCGCTCTTCCCTGCCTTCGGCGAATATCCGCTGATACTCATACTGTCAGCTTGCCGAACGTTTGGCCTGTGCGGTCAGTTTTCGCCACCATGGATCACCTGCTCAAGCATCACTTGCACAGCATATGACATCGTCTTCTCCCCTTTGCCGAGGAGCTGGAGATAGACGCGGGACACGTCGAGGCGCTCGGCAAGATCCTTCTGCGTCCCAGTAACGGCGAGGGCTTGCCTGACTAAATCGGGAGCTAGGTCCGGGTCATAGCGCTTTCGAGCGTCGATCATGCGGCCTCCAGGTCAGCTTCGCGGCCCTTCATGTTGATGAGATAAGCAGTGCCCTGCTCGTCTTCCATCTCGACGCCGCGATAACCGAGGATAACGGCAGCTTCGCCGGCGATGCGCTGGATGTCCCAAGAAGCTTCGGCGAGATCTTCCGGCTCGATGTCGCAATCGATGCTGTGGACGTCTTCATTCTGGGCGATCAGCTCTTCGGCGGTGTCTTCGTCGCAGCCGACCATTTCCATGACTTGCTCGACCAGGCCGTCCAGCTTCTCGGCATCGTCGTGATAGAAGAGCTGGCTAGCTTCGATGATGTCGTCTTCGTCGATCTCGGTGCTGTAGGTGACATGCTCACCGGCGGTCATCACGTATTCGTCTTCGGAGAAGAACAGAAACTCGCCGAAGCGGCCAAAGCTGTTGATCTCGGTGATTTCGCTGGGGCTGGTGTGAATCAGTTGCATGTCGCCGTCTCCTCATCTGTTGAATTCAGTGTAAGATAACTGAGTTATCATTGCAAGCCTTTTCCCTGAATTTTTCTCCCGCCCGACGAGCCCAGCTCGCCGGGCGTTTTTGTTTCTGTCCGAGGTGCGCCATGGAGCTCTCCCAGCGAGGACTTGAGCTGATACAGCAGTTCGAGGGCCTCCGCCTGCGTGCGTACCTGGATAGCACTGGCGTCCCGACCATCGGTTATGGATCGACCCAGGGCGTGCAAATGGGCGACGAGATCACCGAGACCGATGCTCTCGCCCTTCTCGCGGCTGACTGCGACCGATTCGAGGACGCGGTGCGGGGGCTGGTGAATGTACGGCTCAACCAGAACGAATTCGACGCCCTGGTCGCCTTCTCATTCAACGTCGGCGCTGCCGCCCTTCGCGACTCCACCCTGCTGCGCAAGCTGAATGCCGGCGCACCGCGTACTGAGGTGGCCGACGAATTCCTGCGCTGGACCTATGCCGGAGGCCGACACCTCGACGGTCTCGAACGCCGCCGCGAGGCTGAGCGCACGTTATTCCTGACGCCGGTCGATGAAGATCACCACTGGCTCGACGAAACCAAAAGAGTACCGCGAGCATAAACCCATGATTTTGATACGCAGGCCCACCGAGGAGGCGGGATGACCGACGCGAATCCCGGTACCCATCAAGTGCGAGCCAAGCCAATCTTCGAGCGCCACCTCCAGACGCTCCTCCTTACCCTGGTCGCCGGCCTCATCGCATGGCAGGGCGTTACCACGCTCAAGCTCATCGAAACCACGGCCCGCCAGGACGAGCGCATCACCCAGCTCATCACCATGACTGAGCAGTTGCGCAACGACCTAAAGGACGCCGACAGCCAGTACATGACGAACCAGGACGCATCGCTCTACCGGCAGCAAATGAATGGCCGGATCGATGCCCTGGATAACCGAGTCTCCCGGCTCGAAGGACGATGATATGCAATGGCAAGACATCGCCGAGACGGTGGGCAAGATCGCGCCGGTGGCTGGCTCGGCTCTTGGTGGTCCGCTTGGTGGCGCTATTGGCGCTGTCATCGCTGACAAGCTGGGCGTGAAGCAGTCGCCGCAAGCGGTCGGCGAGGCGATCAATGCAGACCCCGAGGCGGCGGTAAAGCTGCGGGAGATCGAGGCCACCGCTCAAGCCGCCGAGGCCAGTGAGCGCACCAAACGCCTGCAGTCGGTCAATGAGACGATGCGGGCCGAGGTCGATAGCGACAGCACCCTCAAGGCCGGATGGCGGGGTGCCGTCGGCTGGACGTTCGCCCTCTCCTGCCTGGGCGTGATGGCTTCGGTCGTGTGGGCGATGTTCCAGCCTGGCACTGACAAGGCCGAACTCATCAATTCCGCCCTGGTGGTGTTCGGCATCATGGCCGCTGTGCTGGGCATCGACATCAACCGCGTCGGCAAGGAGCGTCTAGCGGCTCGGGGCGTGAACCCCGGCTCTTTCATGGACGCGATCAAGACGCGGGTGGCTGGCAAATGATTAAGACTGCCATTGCCCACGCCGCCGTCGCGGCCATCATCCAGCTTATCCTGGGGCAGTTCATTGGGTACGGCGCCGCCGGCGTCGTGGCAGTCGCGTTCTACGTCTCCCGAGAGATCACGCAGCACGAGTACAAGCTGGGCATTCGTCGCGGCTGGGTGTGGGGAGAAAAGCTGCCCATCCAGCCCTGGGAACCTCTGGTGAGAGGTTGGTCACTTGACTCTGTGCTGGATGTCGCGTCCCCGGCGGCAGCCTGTGCCGTTATTGCGGCCACGCCGATCCCTGTGTTGATCAGGTGATAGCTCGCGCTTGTCGAGTAAAACGCAACACTATGGCCGCGAAGTGGAAAAATATGCGGCCCTCGGATCAAAATTACGTCAAGCAAAAGCGAACACGCATCGCTGAGCGGCCCATTCTGCCCACGCAGTCTCAACACAGCCCTGAGCGGGGCGCTCACCAGTGCGAGTAAGAGGATAGAGACGATATGACGAAGAAGGCTGCCAAGGGGGCTGTCGAGTTGACGGCTCGGCAGTCTCGATTCGTTGATGAGTACCTGAAGGATCTTAGCGCCACTCAGGCCGCCATTCGCGCCGGTTATAGCAAGAAAACCGCTGGTCGCACCGGGCACGAGAACCTGAAAAAACCTGAAATTGCCAGCGCGATCCAGGAGCGCATGAATGATCGCTCCAAGCGGACGCAGATCACAGCCGACAAGGTGCTGGAGCGCTGGTGGGAGATCGCCACCGCCGACGCAGGGGAGTTGACCCAGGTTCGTCACGGGTGCTGCCGCTACTGCCACGGGGACGACCACCAGTTCCAGTGGAAGGACGAGGAGGAATTCGCCCGCGCAATGGCCAACGCCGAGTTCGGTAAAGAGCCAAACGATGCGGGTGGATACGGTTTCCGCGATTTCAACCTGCCTCACCCTAATTGTCCCCAGTGTGGTGGCGAAGGTGTGCCGCGAGTGTATGCCGAAGACACCCGCAAGCTGACCGGCAGCGCGAAGCTGCTGTTCGCTGGCGTGAAGCAGACCAAGGACGGGCTCGAGGTCAAGATGCACGACCAGAGCAAAGCGCTCGAGAACGTCGCCCGCCACCTTGGAATGTTCACCGATCGCGTCGATCACGTATCGAGCGACGGCAGCATGGCGCCCAAGCCGACCACCATCCAGCTAGTAGCGCCCAATGACGACAGCGACGCTTGAGATCCCGCCGAAGCTGATACCGGTATTCACGGATAAGCCAGGCGAGAGTATCCGCTATCGAGGGGCATACGGCGGACGGGGCAGCGCCAAGACGCGCACTTTTGCCTTGATGTCGGCTGTGCGTGCCTACGTCTGCGCCGAGGCCAATCAGTCCGGTGTCATCCTCTGTGGCCGCGAGTACATGAACAGCCTGGAAGACTCCTCGATGGAGGAGGTCAAGCAGGCGATCCGCTCGGTTCCCTGGCTGGATGCCTACTTCGACATCGGCGAGAAGTACATCCGCACCAAAAACCGGCTTGTCTGGTACACCTTCGCCGGCCTGCGCCACAACTTGGACAGCATCAAGTCGAAGGCCCGCATTCTGCTGGCATGGGTCGATGAGGCAGAGAACGTCAGCGAGATCGCCTGGCAGAAGCTGCTGCCGACCGTTCGGGAGGCTGGGTCCGAGGTCTGGGTGACATGGAACCCTGAGCTCGACGGCAGCCCGACCGACACCCGCTTCCGCAAGAACACGCCGGAAGGCGCCAAGATCGTCGAGCTGAACTACACGGACAACCCTTGGTTCCCCGAGGTGCTGAACCAGGAGCGTCTCAACGACCGCGAGACTCTCGACGACCAGACCTATGCCTGGATATGGGACGGCGCCTATCGCGAGAACAGCGAAGCGCAGATTCTCGCCGGCAAGTACCGGGTGGCTGAGTTCGATCCTGGGAAGGACTGGGACGGTCCTTACTTCGGTATTGACTGGGGCTTCTCCCAAGACCCGACGGCCGCCGTCAAGCTGTGGGTGTTCGACCGTCGGCTATGGGTGGAATACGAGGCCGGCAAGGTCGGGCTCGAGAACGATGACATCGCTAAGTTCCTGATCGACCGCATCCCTGGCATAGAGAAACACACAGCTCGGGCCGACTCGGCACGCCCTGAGACGATCAATCATGTCCGTTCCGATGGCGACGGCAAGCGCGACAACCTCCCGTTCGTTGAGCCAGTCGAGAAGTGGAGCGGCAGCGTTGAGGACGGTATAGCCCACCTGCGCAGCTACCAGGAGATTGTCATCCATCCACGCTGCACCGAGTTCCTCAAGGAAGCTCGGCTGTACAGCTACAAGGTGGACCGCCTCACCGGTGACGTGCTGACCAAGATCGTCGATGCGCACAACCACTATATCGACGCATCCCGCTACGCCCTGCAGCCGATGATCGGCGGCAACAACTACCGCCAGCGTTTCGCCGCCATGGCCAGTTAGGAGGCACCATGCCGACATATCACGAGGACGGCTATCGCTCGGCAATGCTGGGTGATCGCCGCCGCCAGGTTGCGCCTGCCGATCCGGCGACTATGTATGCCCGGGGCGGTATCGCGGCCCGAGTGATCGACATTCCGGCCGACATGGCTGTGTCCCGGGGCGTGGAGATCAAAGGCGACGACAAGCGGGTCATCATGGACGAGTTGGATCGGCTCGATGTCATGGGCTCCCTGGCCGATGCCATTCGCTGGTCGAGCCTGGACGGCGCAGCGGCGTTGCTGCTGCTGACCGATACCGGCGAGTTGGCTGACCCGCTACCGGATAATGTGGGGCGCATCACCGAGATTCGCGTCATCGAATACAGCCAACTCTCGGTGGCCCCGGGTGGCTACTACGACGATCCTAGAGACCCGACATACGGTCAGCCCGAGGTCTACCACGTCCGCCCGTTGATCACCGGCAATTACGCTGGCACCGGTTATTTCGAAGCCCATGAGTCACGCCTGCTGCCGGTCCCGGGTGAGCCCCTGCCGGCCCGACTCAAGGTCGGAAAGTCGGTGCCCTGGGCGGGTCGTCCGTCCGCTGATGCTGCCTACCACACGATCAATCGCTACGAGCGTGCGCTCACGCTGGCCCTCGAGGTTCTCAAGCGTAAGCAGCAGGCCGTACACAAGATGAGCGGCCTGGCCACCTTGATCCAGAACGGCCAAGAGAATCTGGTTCGACAGCGCGTGGACCTGGTGGACGATGTGCGCAGCCTCATGAACGGCGTGGCCGTGGATGCGGAGGACGACTACCAGGTTTATGACCTCAACGTCTCCGGCATCAAAGACCTGATCGCCGAGTTCCAGGTGGCCGTGTCCGCCGACTCAGGCATTCCGGTCACGTCGCTGTTCATGCAGTCTGCCGGCGGCCTCAACAACACCGGCGAGAACGACACCGACAACCTCTACAACCTGGTCGAAGGCATCCAGAAAACCCGAGCGCAGCCGGCGCTTGAGCGGCTTGTCGATGCCATCACCCGGCAGTCAGGCGTCAGTGCGCCATCGGATTGGTCGATCCATTGGCCCAGCCTGTGGACGCCGACCGAGAAAGAGCAGGCCGAAATCCGCGCGAACAACGCCAAGGCGGCGCGTGATGAAGCCGAGGCTCGCAAGGTGGACTTTGAGACAGGTTCGGTGAGCGAGCGAGAGTTGCGCGATCACATGGAACGCGAAGGGATGTACGGCCTGGAGGCGTTAGACGATGCCTGAGCCGAAATGGGCGCATCCCGAGGCTATTGAGCGCGAGTACACGAAGACCCTCAAGCAATACGCCCGCCGATGCCAGCGCGCGTGCAACGAGCTGTTGATGCCGGAGGTGCCGCGTCTCGTCGAGATGGCAGGCATGCGCAGCGACGCCATGGGCGAGAGCGAGGAGTCCGACGAAGGCACCTGGGCCGACCGCCTGAACGAGATCCTTGGCACTGTTCTGGCCGCCCTCCTCGGTCGCCGCGCCCAACAGGTCTTCGAGGGCATGGCTGGACCGGCGTCAGCCTCTGATGTCGGCGTGGCCGAGTTCGGCGAGCGCGTCAGCCGCTTCAACCTGCGCCAGTTCGTGAAGCTGGTTCGCCATGTCTACGGCGAGCCCTACGCCAAGGCCGAGCCTGACCTCGACAAGCTGATGCGGGCTTGGGAGCTGGAAAACCTCAAGCTGATCCGGTCCATCCCCGAGCGATACGTCGATGATCTGCAGGGCGTGATCATCCGCGCGATCAACGAGGGCCAATCGGCCACCGACCTGCGCGACACCATCCGGGCGACCTACGACAAGCCGGTCAACCGGGCGCAACTGATCGCCAACGACCAGATCGGCAAGCTCAACGGCCGCCTGACCCAGTATCGGCAGCAAGCCATTGGCATCGACGAATACTACTGGCGCGGCGTTCTGGACTGGCGTGAGCGTGCTCACCACCGGCGCCGGGAGCGCAAGTCCTTCAAGTGGTCGAAGCCGCCCTGGGATGGCCATCCCGGCCAGCCGATTCACTGTCGCTGTTGGGCCTCCCCGAAGTGGCCGCCCCGGGATAACGTGAAGCTCTCGTGATACAATGATTGCGCATGGCTAGGCTTAGCGGCTGAAAAGGAGTAACGCCTACTCCCTGCCATGCCCCACATTAGGCGATAACGTAAAGGCGACGTTATGAATCCAGAGCTTACCCAAGAGATCGTTCGCGAGCTGCTTCACTATGATCCCGAGACAGGTGCATTCACTTGGCGGCATAGAGCTTCCCGCTGGTTTAGAAGCGAGGGGGGATCAAAACAAGTGGAACGCAAAGCTCGCGGGCAGAAGAGCAGGTAGTGAAAACCGAAACAGGTATGGTTACCGCCGAAGAACGATAGCCCTGTTCGACAGGAATCACTATGAGCATGTTTTGGCGTGGATATACATGCGCGGGCATCCTATTCCTGAACAGATAGACCACGCCGACCGGGATGGTTTCAACAATCGATGGGCCAATTTAAGAGCGTCGGACGCGACCGGGAACTCGCAGAATACTTCCCTGTCATCCAGTAACACCAGCGGAGTATCCGGGGTCAACTGGGACAAGAAAAACAGGAAGTGGCGCGCGCGATGCAAGATTTCGGGCAAGTATCATCATGTTGGCAGGTTTGACCGTATTGAGCATGCCGCCGAAGCCCTGAGAGCGTTTCGCGAACAGCATGGAATAACCGAAGGTCATGGCAGCCCTCGCCCGTACTGACTCGCTATATTCCAATAGGCCGCCCTTGAGGCGGCTTTTTTGTGCCCGCTTTTAGGAGGTCTTCATGACATGAGTGTTTATCGCTACGACCGGGCGCCGATCAAGGCCCGGCTCACGGAAGATGGGTATCTCGAAGACTCGCCTGTGCTGACCCGCACGGGCGTTTTTACGTACAGGGATGGCAAAGGCGGCATTCGTCGTGAGCTGCGCCGGCCCGAGGACGTGTTCTCCCAAGACTCGCTGGCCACCTATCGCAACAAGCCGATCACCAAGGGCCACCACGGCAAGGTCACGGCGTCCACCGTGAAGAAGCACCAGATCGGCACGGTGACAAGCGAAGGTCGGCAGGATGGCAACGATGTGACTGGCGACATCGTGATCCACGACCCACGCGTGGTGAAGCAGGACGGCTGGAAAGAGCTCTCTGTGGGCTACCTGGTGGACACGATAGAAGAACCCGGCGAGTACAACGGCGAACGCTACGACGCCATTCAGACGAACATCCGGGTGAATCACCTGGCTGTCGTGCCCGAGGGCCGCGCAGGCAATGCCCGGCTCAATCTCGATTCGGCAGACGCCGAGCAAATGAGCGACGCGGCCGATGCCGCAACACCAACCGACGACGATGAAGGTGATCCGATTATGGACAAAGTGCGTCTCGACAACGGCATCGAGTACGACGCCGCGCCCGAGGTAGGTCAGGCCTACAAGCAGGCTCGCGCTGATCTTGACGATGCCAAAACCAAGCTCGAGCAGGAGAAGGCCCGGGCCGACGCTGCCGAGCAAGCCAAAGAAGAAGCCGAAAACCAGGCTGAGCAGATCAAGCAGGACGCTGTGAAGCAGGCCCGTGCCCGACTGGAGCTCGAGGCCAAGGCCAAAGAGCACAAGGTCGAGGTGAAGGAAGATGCCGCCGACCGCGACCTCAAGGTGAGCGTGATCAAGGCCATTCGCGGCGATAGCGTCGACCTGACCGACAAGGAAGATGCCTATATCGACGCTGCCTACGACTACGCGGTGGCCGACGCCGACAAGCGTCGGGACGATGCCGCCAATCAGCGCAAGGTGTCCACCGGCATCAACCAGGATGGCGCACCTGCCAAGGGCGGCGGTGCTGCCGAAGCCCGCGAGAAGATGGCCGCCCGCATGCGCGGCGAGAAAGTGGAGGATGACCAATGATCTTCGAGATGCAAAAAGCCTTCCCGGGCATGAAGGCCGACGCCGGCTTTGACCGTGTCGAGTCGTTCCCCGCCGGCGGCGACGTCCGCTTCGGCCGTGTCTGTGGCGTGAACGCCAGCGGCGCAGTGGTGGAAGGCGGCGGTACTCGCATCGCCGGCATCGCCCTGCACACCCACACCAAGATCGACAACTACGTCCAGTACGACGATGTGTCGGTTCTGACCCGAGGCCTGGCCTGGTGCTCCGTGATCGATGGCGGAACCGTTACCGATGGCGGTGCCATCGAGTTCAACGCCGCCGGCGAAGTGCAGGATGCCGACGTGGGTACTGCCTACCCGAACGCCGTGTTCCGCTCCGACGCCGTGACCCTCAACGATGGCCGGGTGATTGCCTGCGTCGAGCTCCACTCTCCGACCGCATAAGGATCGACGACGATGAAACAGCACATGAACTATGACGCCGCCGATCTGGCGGCGGTGATGGATGCCGGTGACCGACTGGGCATCGTGCGAGAGGACGAGGGCCTGTTCCTGGCGCGTCAGCTCGACTATGTGAAGTCTCGCATCTACGAGACCATCACCCCGAGCCTGACTGGCCTGGACCTGGTGCCGGTCTCTACCGAGGTGCCCGAGTGGGCTGAGTCGTTCACCTATCGCACCTACGATGAAGTCGGCATGGCGAAGTTCATCTCGAACTACGCCGATGATCTGCCGCGCGTGGATGTGACCGGCAAGGAAGAGACGCTCAAGCTCAAGAGCCTGGGCGATGCCTACGGCTATAGCCTGGATGAAATGCGCCTGGCCAACGCCATGGGCACCAACCTGCCGGAGCGCAAGGGCCGCACCGCCCGTCGTGCCATCGACCAGTTGATCAACAAGGTCGCCATGGTCGGTGATGCAAACCACGGCTTCTACGGCTTCACCAACCACCCGAACCTGGGTGAGACCGCTGTCAACGGTGCATGGACTGATTCGGCCACTACCGGTCAGCAGATCCTCGACGACCTGCTCGCCATGTACGACGCCGTGCAGATCCAGTCCTACGACTACCACACACCCAATACCCTGGCGCTGGCTCCGACTCGTCGCTCTGCGCTGACGCGCAAGAACGTCAACGAGGGCGGCAACTGGGAAAGCGTGTGGTCTCGGTTCAAGGCGCTCTATCCGAACGTCAGCCTGATCGCCTCGACCGAGCTCGAGCCGAGCGATGCCAACGGGCAGCAGTCCTCTGCCGTCATGTACGAGCGTGACGTCGACAACCTGTCCATCGAGATCCCGCGCCCGTTCGAGCAGCTTCCCGCGGAGAAGCGCAACCTCGAGATGGTGATCGACTGCATCGCCAAGTGCTCCGGCGTGGCGGTCTACCGTCCGCTGTCACTCACTAAAGCCGTGGGGGTTTGATCATGGCCAAGTACCGTAACGAAAGCCTGGGTGTAGTGAACGTGGGCGGCCAGTTTGCCGCCCCGAAACAGACCCTCGAGGTCGATGACAAAGCGCCGGGGCTCGCCCGCATGGTCAAGCGCGGCGTGCTGTCGAAAGTCGGTGGCCGCACCGCCGGCGCCAAGCCGGACGGAAAGGCCGAGAAGGGTGGCGAGACCCAGAAGGCTGAGCAGCCGCAACAGAACGCGGCCGAGTAACCCGAGGCCCTGCGGGGCCTCCCTGATTCCGAGGCTGTCATGACGCAATACGTGACCGTCGCCGACGTCGACGAAAAGCTGAGTAGCGAATGGGCGCCGGGGGACGACAAGGCCCGGTACGTCGCCATGGCCAATGCCTACCTGTCGGCCCAGCGCATCCAGCTTCCAGACCCTGTGCCCGACGAGATCGTCACGGCAGGCGCGGAGCTGGCCGGTGCTGCCGCCGATGGCAGCCTGTACATGGAGCGGTCACAAGGCGTCATGACCAGCAAGCGCGTGAAGGCTGGGAGCGTTGAGAGCCAGCGCCAATACTCCGATGTGTCGGCGTATGGCAAGCATGCGGCCCTGCCTGAGCGTGTCCAGTTCGCCTTGGCGCTGATCGAGCCATTCCGCAAGATCAGCATGGGCATCACAGTGGGGTACGGCAATGGGCATGCGTGAGGAGCTTCAAGGCGACCTGGCCGAGGCCTTTGCCAGCGACGACGATCTTGGCCAGGCCTATGATGCCTTCATCGGCGAGCGAGTGCTGCCGGGTGACGGGGTCTACAACCCTGATACCGGTACCTACGAGCCGGCGAAGCATGCCTATAACGGCAGCTACTGGCGCGAGGAATTCACCTTCGCCGAGATCCAGTCACTCGACCTGGGCTCTGCCGACATCAAGATCGGCATGCTGGCCAGTGCCGTCGATGAGATGCCGCAAGTGGACGACTCCATCACGCTGGCCGGTGGAGCCGAGGCACGGGTTATCTCCGTGACCCCTGATCCTGTCGGTGCCACGTACGCCGTACATCTCAAGGTGAGCTGACATGGCCAGGGGCGGTTGGAGCGGCAAGCCGACCGATTTCGCGCTCGAGGTCGAGGACGACACCATGGTGTTGTTCCGTGAGCTCTGTGAGCAGGCGTCGAGGGCGGTGATCTACAACATCGCTCGCGACACCACGCGGCTGCGCGCGAACACCAACTTCTCGGTCAACGTGCCCGACGAGAGCTACGACCCGAACAAGCGCGACGTGACGGGCAGCACTACGCTGGCGGACGCTAGGCGGGCCATGGCGGCGCTCAAGCCGGGCGACTCGTTCCACATCGTGAACCGGACGCCCTACGGCAAATACGTCGAGGCCGGCCATCCCAACCCGAACACCGCTGGCACCTATGCTGGGGCCTTCAACACCATCAAGGAACTTGGCTCATCATGAACTATCAGCAACTGGTGGCCGATCTGGTGAAGCACGCCCGTGCGTGGCCCGGCCCTGAGCCACTGGAGATCCCCAACATTCCGGTGCAACAGCACGAGGACAACTGGCTCCAGCTGGTCGTGAATCCTGGTGAAACGCTGACGCCAGAGGTGGGCAGCGGCCCATGCCCTCGGATGCAGGGGCTAGTGATATTTCAGATCTACGCCCAGCGCGAGAAGGGGTGGGGAGCGGCCTACGACATTGCCACCCGGATTGGCAACCACATGGCCTATCAGTCCATCGGTGACATCGACACCCTGGCCTACACGCCGGAGGACTTCGGAGAGATCGATGGCTGGTATCGCGTGAACGTGAACATCCCATATCGCTGCTGAACGGCAGCAGAACGCATCCCAAGCCCTGGCATCCGCCGGGGCTTTTTTGTGCCCGACCGCGAGGTAATGAAACATGGCGGAATCCAATCAGTACAAGCTGTCGATGCGCCTGGCCGGCTCTGGTAATCCATGGCAGGTACTCCGCCGCACCGATGGCGGCCCCGGCATCACCACCAATATGACCAACCCGAACGAGGTCGATTCTAGCGGACAGGATTCGTCCATGCTGCTGACCTCGATCACCGTTGGCGGTAATGTGTCGATCGCTTTCTCGGCGAAGACCTACGACATGATCATTCGCAACGTGATGGGCTCGGATTGGGTGGTCGATGGCACAGATCCGACGCTGAGCACCATCATCATCGGCAAGGACACGCCCAAGCTCGAGTTCCTGGTCCAGTACATGGACGTCGGTGCCGCCGGCAAGGCCTATATGATTGGCGAAGCCAACGTCTCGCAGCTCCAGCTCTCCCTCTCCGCCGGCGAAGTCGTCTCGGGTTCGTTCTCCATCGTGGGCGAGTCCTACAACGCAGACTACGACTTCAGCGCCGACACCTTCGAGGATGAGACCATCACCAAGCCGATCAATGCGGCTCAGGACGTCAACGAGCTGGTCATCGAGGGCGATACGGTGATGGACGTCTGTGTGAACACCATGGACATCACGATCAACCGCAACTACCAGGAAGATCCCTGCATCGGCCATGAGGTGCCCCACCAGTTCAAGGGCACCGCCCAGGTGACGGGCAATATCTCTTTGGCGCTCACCGAGAGCACGTTCGGCCTGCTGAAGGATTCCATCAACGAGAAAGAGTTCGGCGTCCGGCTTGATATGAACGATGGCACTGCTGGCAACAGCTACTTGATCGAGACGTTCCGCACCAAGCTGGGTGTCGAGATGCCGTCAGGGGGTCGTGACACCGTGCTTCGGCCTGCCGTCAGCTTCACCGCCCTGAAAGACCCGAACATCGGATCTTTCATTCGGGTTTCACGAACCCTGGCCGCCTAAGGAGGGGATATGGCGCTTTCACGTAAGGGTCGCGGCGGCGACGTCAACGAGACGAAGTGGTTCGACTACGACGATGACACCCAGGTGCTCATCGCTCGCTGGGATAATGACCGGTATACCGTCGGTATGAACCGGTTCCGCGCCGTCTTCCAGGAGAAGATGCGCCGGTTGCTGGATAAGGCTGAGCAAGACGGTGACCTCCGCTTCACCAATGACCTGGCCGAGGTGTCGGGTGAAGAACAAACCGAGTTCGAGGCGCAATGCAGCCTGATGGCTCGCTACATCCTGCTCGACATCCGCACCAAGGATCGGAAAGACGGCAAGTTTCTGCTCGATGACGAGGCAGTGGCCTACGACCACGAGATCGGCGAGGAGCTTCTCCGCAAGGACATCGAGCTCTTTATGTGGGCGTCCGGCAAGGCCCAGCAAATGCAGCGCGACGCCTACTCGCTCGCCGAGGGCGCTGAAAAAAAGCCATAGCCGAGCTGCGGTGGCAGAACGAGTGGGGGTCGGAGGAAAAGTTTGAGGCCATCGCCAAGTTCATCAAGGTCGACAACCCTCGGCCCGAGCTGGACGGTCTCAGCGCCATGCTGGTGGACGCCTTTTCCCTGATCGAGCGAGGGCGACGAGTGGTCGCTGGGATGGGAGGGGTGGGCCGGCTGCCCTTGTCCCTGCACGAGATCGGCCCTTACCTGGACCGATTCGCGCCGCCCATCCCGGAGCGCGAGTTCATCTATGCCATCATGCGGATGGATAACGTCGTGCTTGAGCAGTAGGCCTCAGTCGAGCAGCGTATCCAGCAGGCTTTCGATGGCGTCGCCTACTGTATCCACTGCAGCTCGGATGGCCTCAATGATTGTTTGGAACATAGTGTCACCCTGCGGCGTGTAAAGGTGTGACCCGGGCGCGAGGCTGCTGTGCTGCCTGCCATAGCTCGTACTTAAGCTGCATCTCCAGCCACATCTCTGCGCTGGTGCCAAGTGCCTGCTCGAGGCGCAGCGCCATATCTGCCGAGATGCCGGCGTTGCCGTTGAGGATGCGAGAGAGCGCGGCACGCGTTACACCCAGGCGTTTGGCGGCCTCGGTGACCGAGATGTCGCCGATGTACTCGCGCAGCACGGCGCCGGGATGCGCGGGATTGTGCATGCGGTTCATGCGACCTCCTAGTGGTAATCCTGATAGTCCACCAAGATGGCGTCCTCGCCATCAAAGGTGAATGTGAGTCGCCAGTTCCCGTTGACGGTGATGGTCCAGTGGCCGCTCAAGCTGCCCTTGAGCGGATGCAGCTTCCAGCCTGGTGCATTCATGTCTTCGGGGCCCTTCGCGCTATCCAGCGCGGTGAGCTGGATTTGCAGTTTGGTCGCGTGTTTGGCCTGGATACCAGCGGTTGAGCCGGTCTCGAAGAGCTTGCGCAGGCCTTTATGTCGGAAGCTCTTGATCATATGAGTAGCGTATAGTGTCGCTGCACGAAAAACAAGCCTGAACGCCTTTGCGCCCCGCTCTCCCAGGCGGCAAACTGGCAGGAAACGCAGGGCCAGGAGGCAAAATGAAGAAATGGGCGGCAGTGATGGTGGCGGCGGCTTTGGCTGGGTGCACAGACGAGGGAAATTGGAAGCGAGACGCCAAAGGCGTTATTGACGACAAGTTCGGAACCTACCCATCCCTGGATAGCGCGTTCATCGTTGAGAGTGAAGAGCACGCCAATCTTGTCGCAGTGTGCGGGACGTTCTCGATCAACACAGGCCAGCATCGTTTTAATGAAAGGAGATTCGTGGTGACGGGGTTCGCTTATGGTGACGCGATCTTGTCGAACACCAGCCTTTACATTGACGACCTTGACCCTACCAGCGTCCCGCATCAGGCGGTCGATGGACCTAAAGGGCAGGCTCGGTTCGAGGCAACCAGTTGGAATCTCTACTGTGTAAATGACCACCATCCTGCCGTGGCAACCGGCTTCGCTGATTAGTTCTGACATAACCCATAGGCCCCGCCACTGAGCGGGGCTTCTTGTTTCTAGGCTCGCCACGGCGGGCCTTTTTTGTGCCTGGAGTTTGAGCATGGCCGAATCCCGCCTCAGCATCGTCATCGACTCGCGCACTGCCGAGCAGAAAGCTCAGGACGTGCGCCGCGCCCTCCAGGCGCTGGAAGATGCCGGCGTCCGGGTCACGGCGACGACCGGCGGCGTATCGGCTGCTATGAGCCAGCAGGCCAGCCAGGCCAGCGTGTTGACCCGCAACGTCAACAGCACTCGCGGTGCTCTCCAGCGCATGCAGCAGGTGCAGAATCAGGTGCGCAGCGGGCAAAAAGGTCTGTTCCAGCCCGTTCAGGCTGAGCGGTACGAGCAAAGCGTGGAGCGCGTCAGGCGTCAGATGGATGGCGTGCGCGGGAGCTACAACCGGGCCGGGCTGTCTGCCAAGCAACTGCATCAGGCACAGCGCCAATTGCCCATGCAATTCACCGACATCTTCACGTCGCTCGCCTCCGGGCAGCCGGTGATGCAGGTCTTCCTGCAGCAAGGTGGCCAGCTCAAGGACATCTTCGGCGGTATCGGCCCTGCCCTTCGCGGTATGGCAGGATACATTGCCGGCCTGATCAACCCGCTGACGATTGCGGCTGGCTCTGTAGGCGCTTTTGTCGTGGCATTCGAGTCAGGCCGTGATGAAGCGCAGCAGTTCAACAAGACGCTGACCATGACCGGGCAGCAATCCGGTGCCACAACCGACGAACTGATGACGTTGGCCGCTCAGATGGACAACCTGGCCAGCACAACACAGAACCGTGCGGCCGCCGCGCTCAATCAAGTGGTCAAGTCCGGAAAGTTCACTGCCGAGCAGTTCGAGACCGTCACGCGCACCGCCATTCTGATGGAGAACGCTACCGGTCAGGCCATCGACAAGACCGTCGAGCAATTCGGCAAGATCGCCGACGATCCCGTCGATGCCATTGCCGAGCTCAACGAGCAGTACAGCTTCCTGACCGTCGAAACCTACGAGAACATCCGCGCCCTGGCCGATAGCGGTCGCGAAATGGAAGCCCAGCGTGTCGCGATGAACGAGTACGCCGACACGATGCGCGACCGCGCCTCAGACGTCTCCGACAACCTTGGATGGATTGAGGAGGCAGCCCGAGGTGTTGCCGGTGCGGCCAAGGAGATGTGGGACGGCCTATTGAACGTTGGGCGTGACGATACCCTCCAGCAGGAGGTGTCTCGCATCCAAGGGGAGATTGCTCGGATTGAGGAGTCTTTGGCAGAGGGTCGGTTCAGCAACGCAGGCGGGGAGTCGCGATCACGAGCGGCTTTGGCTAGGTTGAAGCAGGAGCTGGCCATCAAAATCGGCTTGCTGGCTCAGGAGCAAGCCAGTGCCGACGCTCAAAAAGATCAAAACGAGGCCGTTCAGGAACGCATCAAGCACGACGAAAAGATCGACGAGCTGCTCGAGGCCCAACAGACCAAAAAGCAGCGCATCGCCGAGATCGACGAGAACATAGCCACTCTCCGTAAGGAGCTGGCCAGCACCGAGTCGGCGGACCGTCGGGAGGAGATTCAAGGTGCCATTCAAGCCTGGCAGGACGAGCGACAGAGCGTCGTCGAATCCACCGAGGCTTACAAAGCCAACGAAAAGGCTGCCCGAGAAGCCGCCCGCGAGGCCGAGAAAGCCGCCCGTGAGCGTCAGCGATCCATCGAGAAGTACAACGCCAGCCTTCGCTCCCTTCAGGACCGGCTTTTCCCTGTACAACAAGCCCAGCGCGACTTCCGCCAGGATCAAATCCTGCTCCAGACAGCCCTCATGCAGGGCAAGATCACCATCGAGCGCTACATCGAGGCCAACGAACGTCTCAACGAGTCGATGCGCAGCGATAAGACCTGGCAGGAGGCATACGGCTTCGATGGCAACACGTCCGATATAGACAAGGTGAGCGATTCAGCTCGAGAACTCGGCCTGACGTTCACCTCAGCCTTCGAGGATGCCGTTATAGAGGGCGAGAACTTTCGCGGCGTCCTCCAGGGCATCTTCGAGGACATCCAGCGTATCCTCATTCGTCGATCGATCACGGAGCCTGCCGAGGAGGCCATTTCCGGTGCCCTCGATGGATTCAGTTGGGGCGGCTTGTTTAACGGCCTCATGGGTGGCGGCGGAGGCGGCGGCACCTATACCGGCGGGACAGTTGGAAGCCTCTACCCCGGCATGTCCGAAGGCGGCTACACCGGCGACGGCGGCAAGTACGAGCCCAAAGGCATTGTTCACGGCGGCGAGTTCGTGGTGAAAAAGTCCGTGGTCGATAACCCTGGTGTTCGCCCCATGCTCGAGCGGCTGAACAAGGGCTATGCCAATGGTGGGTATGTCGGGCCGTCGTCTGGGGCGACCGCCAGCCCCGGCGTCTTCGTCAACGTGCACACCGATGGCGATGCCCAGGTATCCCAGCAGGAATCTCGCCGATCCGACGGCACTCGGCAGCTCGATCTCTACATCGAGCGGAAAGTCAGGGGCACCGTCCACAGCATGTTCTCCAGTGGCGAGATGGACCGCCCTATGCGCCGCTTCGGCGCACGCCGCCAATCCACCGGATAAGGAGGAACCATGCCCACATGGCCCGCATCGCTGCCTCAGCGACCGCTGGCGTCGGACTATACCGAGACACCGGCCAGCCAGGTACTCCGCTCTCAGATGGCCGTCGGCCCGCCCAAGACGCGGCGACGCTCCACAGCCAGCACACGCACCATCCCGGTGGCGTACAACCTGACCAATGCGCAGGCAGACACGTTCGAAGATTGGTTCGACGCCGACATCGGCGCCGGCGCCCTGCCCTTCGACTGGCCAAACCCGCGCACTGAGACCATCCAGTCAGTGATGATCATCGGCGACGAGCCCTATCAGCTATCTCCTATCGGAAGTGGCGCGAGCTACTGGCGCCTCTCCATGACCATCGAGATCCAGCCGTAAGGCGAACACAACCACCACAACCCGCTTCGGCGGGTTTTTTATTGCCCATGAGGTGACATATGAGCGAACGAGCAGACAAAGACCTGGCGCTGCGGGAGCGCTTCGAAAAGATTCAGCAGGCTGTCGAAGCTGGTGAGTTAGCACAGAAGCTCCGCGAGGATCGGGTCGCCGCACTGGAAGAGAAGGTGCAGGCATTGAGTTGCGAACTCAGTGATCAGGCATGTTCAGCAGTAATGCGGGTTGATGACCTGGAATGCCGGGTAGAGGAGCTGGCCCGGAAGATGCCCGGCGCGTAGCCGGGCGATGGCTCAGCTTGAAGATAGGCGCGTTTTTTCTTTCCATGCCATCTCGGCAAGCTCTGAGACCTTCATACCCTCAAGATTGCTCGGAGCATCGAATGAAGGGGTGACGGTGTCGTCACCTTTCTTCATGAGCGCTCTGACCTTCCTCTGCTTGCCATGGTGCTGGATTGTGAGGTCAATCATTTTCCAGCCGTCTCGTTCAAAATCGGCCATATCTCACTCCATTAGCGATGTGTGAGCCCTGAGCCTCGCCTGGTGTAGCGTGGCCATCAACTGAGCATTTACCCAGCCTGAACGCCTATCCATGCCCCGCCTCGAGCGGGGCTTTTTGTGTCTGGAGCCCCTATGTCCATCCGCCAGATCAGCGCCGAGGGGCTGCGTGACATGTTCGCGCAGCACACCGACGCGGCTGTGTTCGCTCTGCTGACGTTCACGCATCCGAACCTCTCCGAGCCTATCCGCCTAGTGAACAACACCGAGGCCATCACCTACGACGGCCAGCTCTACGAGGGTTTTCCGTTCCGCTTCACGCCGCCTGCCGAGGACGAGGAACGCGAGGCGGTGGCCACCGTCGAGGTGAGCAACGTGGACCGCCGGCTGACCGAGGCGCTGCGCACCATCCAGTCACTCGCTGGCGTCGACATCCAGGTCGTGCGCTGGAAGCAGGGCACCGTCACCCGCGAGATGCACATCCCGGGCATGTACCTGATGAGCGCCGACATCAACACCGAGACGGCGTCGCTCCAGATCAGCCACGCGTTTGACGTTCTCAATAGCCCAGCAACACAAGACATCCTAAGCCCAGGTACTTCTCCTGGCTTATTTAGATAGGAGTGAGGCATGGCCAAGCCTATTGATCTCTCAGGATTTCGGATGGATAGCGCAACTGCCCTGAAGCGTGTTGGCAAAAACCACAGAGACCAGTTTATGTGGGAATGCCGATGCGATTGCGGAGAGCTTTTCTACGCAGTAGCAGCCAATATCAAGCTGAAGCGGATTAATCACTGCGGATGTCAGTCTACGAAGAATCGTCGTCAGGCGCATACCCACCACGGAAAGACGCGAACCCCTGAGTTCAATTCGTGGCAAGGGGCGCGGGATAGGTGCCTATGCCCCACTAACAAGGCATATGCGTACTATGGCGGCAGAGGTATTCGTATTTGCGAGCGGTGGATGTCGTTCGACAATTTCCTGCAAGACATGGGGCCAAAGCCCTCTCCCCGGCATTCCCTCGACCGCATCAACGTTAACGGCGATTACTGCCCAGAGAACTGTCGCTGGGCGACTCCTGCTGAGCAAGCTCGAAATCGACGCAACAACGTGCGCATCACCATCGACGGGAAAACGCAGACACTCTATGAGTTCTACGGGCGCAAGAGCAGTTCTGCATACACGATGGCGAATCGGATGATCGCTAAGGGCGTGACGCCAGAAGAGGCGGCTTCCCTCTGCCCGCCGAAGTGAGGCCCGCCATGATCGACGTCACCGAGTACATCGGCCTGCCGTTCGAGTCGGGGGGCCGAGGGCCGCGCTATGACTGCTGGGGCATTGTGCGCCGCGTGTACGCCGACCACCTCGGCATCGAGCTTCCGCTGCACACCGGCTACGCCGACACGCTGACCGACGAGACATCACGGCTGATGGTCTTCGCCCGCTCCGAATGGCGCGAGGTCGCCGCCCCCGAGCCGTGGGACGTGGCGATGTTCAACGTCGACGGCAAGCCCAACCACATCGGCCTCGTTATCGCCCCCGACCTGATGCTGCACACCACGCGGCACAAAGACGCCTGTATCGAGAGTTACCGCGCCGCTCAGTGGCGCGACCGCCTGGAAGGATTCTATCGATGGTCCAGCTAGTTGCTCGCCCGAGCCCGGTTCGCTCTGACCTCTACACCGCCGAGATTCCCGATGGAATGAGTCTGTCTGCTGTCCTGGGCGACGACATGCCGGAAAGCGTGCGGGCGCAGATCGACGGTGAGGTCATTCCACGCGAGCGTTGGGCCGAGCCGCTGCCCGCCGAGGCGCAGGTGCTGATCACCGGCACGCCCGAGGATGATGGTATTGGCCGTGCCATCGCGATGATCGGTGTAGCGCTGGTGGCTGGGTGGGCTGCGCCTATTGTGGCCGGCGCTATCGGCGTGGGCGGCATCACCGGCGGCGTCACGGCGGTGACGGCTGGCCTGACCATGGTGGGCTCTTTGGCGGTGAACGCCCTCGTTCCGCCGGAGATGCCGAGCCAACAGTCGCCGACGCAGCCCAACGTCCGCAACTCCATCACCGGCACGCGCAACCAGATCGACAAATATGGCGTCGTGCCGCGTGTTTACGGCAACCCGCGCTGGTATCCCAAGCTCGCTGCCAATCCGGTGACCGAGATCGCTGGCAACGATCAGTACATGCGCATGTTGCTGGTGCTGGGTTATGGGCCGCTTGAAGTGGCCGGGAATCGTGTTGGTGCCGGGCACAGTGTGCTCCGCAATGCCAGTGTCGGTGACAACATCACTATCGGCGAGACGAGCCTTGATGAGTACGAGGATGTCGAGTGGGAGATCGGCACGCCCGACCAACTCTCGCTGATGACACCGGACATCGCCGAGGAACAGGTCGGTGTCGCGCTCAACCAGACCGGCGAGGTGCGCGAGCATGAGTGGGTAGCCGACGATGTGCCACCCGTGGTGCGCACCACCGCGCCGAACACCCGCGAAATCAGCATGGACCTGACGTTTCGGGCGGGCCTGTGGGTGACGACCGATAACGGCAAGACGCGCGGCTGCCGCGTCAAATACTCCATTCGCTATCGCGAGAGCGGTACGTCCCAGTGGACCACGCTTGATGACAACTGGGTGATCGAGGACCACACCAAAGAGACCAAACGCGTCAACCGTCGCTGGACCGTGCCGGCGGGACAGTACGATGTCGAGCTGACCCGTCTCGCGACGTATCTGCGCGATGACAACTCCCCGCAGACCGACAGCACATGGGCGGTGCTGCGTTCCGCGCAGGAAGGTCCGGCCTACACCGGCGACCATGTACTCATTGCGCTGCGCATCCGCGCCACGGACCAGCTCAATGGCGTTATCGACCAGCTCCGCATCCGCACCCAGGCCGTGCTGCGCATGTGGAACGGCTCTGACTGGGTCATGCAGGCCACCAACAACCCGGGCTGGGCCTACATCGACGCGATGACCGGCAAGCAGGTGGGTAACCCCATCGGCGACAACCGTCTGCACCTCGAGGACATCGCTAACTGGGCGTCGTTCTGTGACAACCAGGGGCTGGATTATCACCACGTCCACGACGGCGATGAGACGGTCCTCGATCGCGCGCGCTCGATTGCCGCCGGCGGCCAGGGCTCGTTTGCCTTCCGCGACGGCCGGTTTGGCATTGTCTTCGACGACCCCAATACGCCCATCGTGCAGGCCATCACGCCGCGCAACGCCAGCGGTTTTAGCTCGAGCATCCAGTACAAGGATCTGCCGCACGCCATCCGCGTGAAGTACGTTGATCCCGACACCTGGTCCGATGCCGAGCGCATCGTCTATCGACCGGGCTACGGTGAGAGCAACGCGACTCGCTTCGAGGACTTCCAGCTCCAGGGCGTGGCCAGTGCCGACGAGGCATGGCATCACGGCCAGTATCACATGCGTCAGGCGATCCTCCGTCCCGAGACGTTCAAGGCGTCCATGGACTGGGAGAACCTGGCCATCGTGCGCGGCAACCGCGTGCTGTACCAGTACGACGCCATTCTGGTGGGCCTGGGCACTGCGCGGGTGAAATCGGTCAGCGGCACGACCGTCGTGCTCGACGAGCGCCTGGAGTACACCGAGCAGCGGGCCTATGGCATCTCGGTGCGCGGTGTCGATGATGCGGCCGGCAAGGCCAAGCTGATCGCGACGCAGGTCACCGGTGCCGAGATCGGCGAGACCGACACCTTCACCACCGTCGAAAGCATCGATGTCGAGCCGGGCGACCTGGTGGTTTATGGCGTGATGGGCAAAGAGTCTATCGATGCCAAGGTCTCGAAAATCCAGCCGAACCAGGACTTCGGCGCCGACCTGACGCTGGTCAATGCCGCGCCGGACATCTACGACTACAGCACAGCGCCGGCATTTGACCCGGGCATCACCAACCCGATCCCGCCCGACCGTGTCCGTCCGCCGATCCCGCAGATCACGTCAGTGCGCGGCGACGAGACAGCGGCCCAGCAGAATCAGGACGGCTCGTTCACAACACTGATCCGGGTGGCGTATGCGTTCAGCGCCCAGGTCGGGCTGCCGAATCTGCATATTGAGACACGTTATCGCATCGTCGGCGAGGATGCGTGGGACCATGCCGGGCCGTTCACCGCCACTGGCAATCTGACACTACGCGATGTCGATGAGGAGCAGGATTACGAGATCCAGCTCCGGGCCACCAATGGCAGCACGGCGTCCGTGTGGTCGCAGACCGCAACACTGACAGTGACCGGCCAGGCCGTCCAGGTGCCGCAGACCATTGACGTCAAGCGGGGCACGTTCACGCTCACGTTGATTCCGCACGGCCTGTATGCCGGCGCCCAGTTCGAGTTTTTCCGCTCGTCTGCGCCGCTCGCCCTGGGCGATGTCGAGACCAGCGCACAGCAACTGAGCATCGGCACGACGCTGGTCGATACCGACCTGATGCCGGACACCACCTATTACTACTACGTCCGGCAGTGGACCGCTTCCCGGGTTTCCGAGTTTGCGGTTGTCGAGGCGACGACGAAAAACGACCCGGCCGCTGTCATCAGCAACATCTCCGGCGAGATCGGCCGCACCGAGGTCGATGATGAACTGCGCTCCGAGCTCGATCAGATCGGCACCAACTCGGGCGCGATTGCCGATGTGCAGGACCGCGCCGATCAGATTCGCAGCGACCTGACAACCGAAGTCGGTCGTCTTGACGGGCGGGCTGACCAGATTCGCAGCGACCTGACCGATGCCGAGGGCCGCATCGGGACGATCGAGGGCAACGTCAGCGACATCGAAACCAACGTCGGTAATGCCGTTGACCGGATCACCAGTGTCGAGACGCTTGCAGAATCGAACGAGGGCGCGGTCAACAACTTGGCTCTGGATGTCTCGACGCTCGAGGAGCGCACCGACGATGCCGAGGCGTCGATCATCGAGACGCGGCGGATCGACGAGCTGAACGGCGTTCTTGAGGCTGTCACATCGTCGGTGTCATCGGTGCAGAATGCCGTCGGCAGCGCATCCCAGTCAGTCGAGACGATCAATCGCATCAGCAAGGACGGCGTATTGCTCCAGCGCCAGGAGCTGCTCGAGGGCGAGTTCGAGGACGCCGACGGTCGGATCAACGACATCGTCAACCTCACGCTGTCGCCCGGCTCGGCACTGCTGACGCGGTTCGGACAGATCGAAGGGAGTGTCGATGACGTAAACGGGCGCGTGACGAACGTCGAGAACCTCGACATCTCGTCAGATTCCGCGCTGCTGACAAAGCTGAACGAGATTGAAGGCGAAGCCGGCAATGCCAGCGGCCTCGCGCAAGACATCGTCGACCTCAATCTCGCCCAGGACGCGGCGATCATCAACCGGTTTGAGAGCGTTGAGGGCAGCGTCGACGACGTGTCCGGCGACGTGCAGGACGTCGTGAACCTCAATCTCTCGCCGTCGTCAGCGCTGATTGGCCGATTCGAAACCATCGAGGGCACGGTCAACGACCCCGACACAGGCGTGGCGGCGGCTCATGCGGCTGCGCGTGACATTCGGCAGATGAATCTGTCGTCGTCTACAGCGTTGGTCAGTCGATTTGAGACCATCGAGGGCGATGTCAGCAACGCCCAAGGCTCGATTCAGGACATCCAGAACCTGGACCTCGCACCAGATTCCGCGCTGATCGAGCGGTTTAGCACCCTCGAAGGCACGGTCAATGACCCGGATACGGGCGTCGCCGCCGCGCATGCCGCAGCTCAAGACATCCGTCAGCTCAATCTGTCGTCTGCCACGGCGCTGATCAGCCGATTCGAGACTATCGAGGGCAATGTCAGTAATGCGCAGGGCTCGATCCAGGATATTCGGAACCTGAATCTCGCTACAGACTCTGCACTGATTCAGCGATTCCAGTCGGTCGAGGGCAGCGTGAGCAATGTCGACGGCCGCGTTGACGATGTCATCAACCTGGATCTCTCGTCGTCTTCTGCATTGATCGACAGATTCGAGACTGTCGAGGGTAGCGTCGGCGGAGTAAATGGCCGCGTCGACGACGTCGTGTCGCTGAATTTCAGCGAGGGCGAGAACTATCTCGTTCAGCGTTTCGAGAACATCGAGACCGCTACAGCCGACGGCCTGAGTACCGTTCGGTCAGAGATGCGGGCCGAGCTTGATAATCAATCTCTGATTGCTGACGGCTCTTTCAGCACCGGCGATGGGTCGCTGTGGGATAACACCAGCCACGTCAACATTGTTGATGCATCAAGCGGGACGAGTCCGGTATTCGCTAACGCCCCGGCGAGCTATTTCGCGCAATTCCAGAATCACACATCGGGGACGAATCGCCATGTGACGGGCCCGTTCCGGCCCGCAGCCCCTGGCGATATTTACACCGTCAAGATGGACTATTCGTCTCGACTGAGCCCCGACGGTGATTTGCGGCTATCGGTTCAGTGGCATTCCGCCGATGGCTCGCTAGTTTCGTGGGACACAGTGCAGGCTGTCGATATATCAACACACCCGGACGGCGAGTGGGCGACTACCAAACCGACACAAATGACCGTGCCAGCCGGCGCCACATCGGGCCGCATCGTCGTCTCTGCCCGCAACACGACGCAGGGTAATCCGGTTTTCACGAATGTCGCGGCATCGCGCTCTGACGCCGCGATGGCGGAGCGTATCGATACCGTGCAGACGCAGCTCGGCGAGGACATCGCTGGGGTTCAGGAGCAGGCGCAGACGGAAATCGACGCCCAGGCGGATCGCATCAATGCAATGTGGTCGCTCAAAGTGCAGGCGAATGATCGAATCGCCGGGATGGTCCTTGGCAATGATGGACGAGAGGCCGTGCTTGGCTTCATGGCCGACCAGCTCTATATTGCCGACCCGGATGACCCGGCTAACGCTGATTTAGGCTTTATCTATGACAACGGGCAACTGCTGCTGCGCGAGGCACTGATCGCGTCGCTGACGTTCGGCAAGCTGACCGATGGCTCGGGCAATTTCATCGTCGATAACAATGGGCGCGTGAAAGCGCAGTATATCGATGCTGATAACCTGTCGGTTCGGTGGGCTAATATCCAGAACGTCAATATTCAAAATGCCGATATTGGTGTTGGCGAGATTGACACGCTGAGGCTGGCCGGAAATTCAGTAACAGTGCCCACGGAATCAAGAAACGGCTCTCAAACCGGAGATCTAGATGCCGGCCAATGGACGAATGTCCTTAGCATAAATTCACCTGGTTCTGGAAAATGCCTGATAACGGCCAGCTTTGTTATTGAAGACGTGCAGGAGACTCCCGGAGACACAAGCCCATTTGCCGCTGACGTGAGATTCCTGGTCGATGACTCGGAGTACATAATGTTCCCGTCGATTGCTGTCGCTAGTTTCGCCGACAATTCCAGCGGTGGCTACAAGGGTACAGCCTCGGTGTCGTTCTCTTTCGCAAGTAGCTCAACCGCCAACGTTCGAATGCAAGTCCGGCACTACCAAGGTAGCGGGGCAACGGCGAGTATGAGGGTCAGTCGGCGATACATGCATGCAACTAGGTTCTTGAGGTGACCACCTTGAAAATCATAGCAATACACCGGGAAGGGCTTCCGACGATAGAACGTATTGTCGAAGTTCCTTTGTTGGAATGCCCGCTTGACGATGAAGTCCGGAAGGCCCTATCGCTCCCGAAGAGCTATCCAGATGATCAATGCAGCGATGGCGAGTCTTGGGTCGAAGTCTCGGGGGACGTGGACGGAGAAACCCACTACATTGACCTCGATCAGCGGGTCGCTGTGGCGCGATCCGCATTCAACCCCGAGTACAGCATCAACGGCCTGGTCGTTCGGTTCGACTGGCTGCCGGGCGGCACCGTCATCGGTGCGATGAGGCAGACGATGAAATCAGATGGTGATGATGAGATCGAGTTCGACGTGCCTGGTACGTACCGCATCGGCCTTCATCATCCCCATTATCGGGATGAAGTCATGGAGGTGACCGTTGGGTAAACTCAGGATCAAAAGCCACGCCGACCGCGCCGCCGCTCGGGCGCACTACCTCGATGCCGTAGACCGTGCCGCACCTGACGTCCCGTCATTGATCGCCGCCCGGCGCGAGGTCAAATGGGCCGAAGTCCAGGCAGGTGACGGACCGATCCTCCGTGCCGAAGCCGACGCCCTGGGCTGCTCGCTGCAATCCGTCATCGACAGCGTGATAGCCGCACGCCTGCAGTGGTGTGAGTCCGAGGCGGCGCGAGAAGCCGCCCGCATCCGAGCCAAAACCCGCATTCGAAACGCCGAAACACCAGCGGACATGCACCGCGCTTACACCGACTACACAGCCGCCCTCGAAGCGGCTTTTTCATGCCCGGAGGAACGATAAATGGCATACGAAACTGTAGACCAGGCCAACCAGCATACTATTGAGACGCTTGAGGAGCTGGAAAGGCGAGCCCGGGTCCTCGTCAACTTGCTGATAGGCGGTATTGATGTCGGGCAGACCGGCGCGCTGGGTGACTTGGCTCTGCTTAGTACATTGTCAAGCGCGGATGTTGGCAACCCTGCCGTATTACGAGAGTCAATGAACTTCTCTGGGGCATCTCTTGTTGAGATGCGTAAGTACGGTGTCGGCGGTACCGTGCAGCCAGATTACCCGCTATCAGACCTGGATAGTAATCCGAATTCAATTTATTCAGGCGTGTATCGGGTAACCGCTTTGGTAGCTAACAGGCCAGGATCGGGCTCTGGCACAGTGACCGTACTGCAATTTGATCCCAACAATACAATTTTAGTTTATAGAGAGGTCCAGACCGGGGATGAGTATATTAGATCATTCAGCGGAAATCTTGGGACGTGGCGCAGCGGATGGATTGCTAGCTGGGGGCAGAGTAACACAACTGTCGATTCCAACGGATTCATAAAAGAGGCGAGCCCGATATTCCGCCTCGCCAATCTGCCATCCACATCCCAGGGGCAGGGGTTTAGTGCTGCCGGTGCCGGCATGGCGAATGTCGAAGCCCAGGGTGTCACCGCCGAGCATGTGGGTACCGGCGTCTATGAGGTTTCCGGCTCGCTTGGGCTGGCTGCCGAGGGCTGGCAGATCGAGCTGCCCCAGGAGCCAGGCACCGGACAACACATGATCATGGCGCAGACGTCGTGGGACGCCGATACGAACGTCCTCACGGTGCGTACATTCAACCGCCAGTTCGATGCTAGCACTGCATCGATCGTGCCTGGTGACCCCGCCGACATCCCCGATGGACGCTGGCTCGACCTGCGCCTCGAGATGCCGGAGCCGGAGGACCCGGAAGGGCCGGTCGAGCCCTGACGCCGATCTCTTACAGCGGCCCACTCTCGGCTAGCAGTTGCTCGATCAGGTCGGCGGCCTCACGGCTTGCTCGATCATATGGCCGCTGCCGGAGCTGCTCGACGATCTGCTCGGGCGTCAGGGTGCGGGGTGGGTATGTGTGGGGCTGGGGCATGGGCTTCTCTCCTGAATACCACCTGCTTATGCCCAGCATAGCGCGTCTCACGCCAGTGACGCCGAATGAGCAAAAACAACGCCTTACTCGCCACCACTCGGCGTGCTTGTGAGACGCGTTTATAAGCCCATCAGTCTGATTGTTAAGGATTATTTGAAATTATCGTGGGCTCACACATGCGGCTCTTCCCTCGCGTTGTCCCGTGACCGGCGACGACGACGCCATCCCGCGGACAACAGCCACAACAGCAGCAGCGCCCCGATGGCAATCCACAGTCGCGGATCCTTGCCATGCTTCGCGACGGCACGTTCCACGCCGGGCCAACCGGCTTGCCAGCCATCGTGCAGGCGGTCTGGCACGGCATTGACCCACTCGACGAAGCGATCGGCGATATTGGCATCCGGATCGCTGGCCGGTGCCTCGTCCGCCTCCGCGAAACGCTCGGCGGACAGCGTCGGGCCGGCCATGTCGGGCCGGTCGATACCCACCCGACTCTCGGGATTGAGGGTCAGGGTCGGCAGCACCAACTCGCGCGTTTCACCATCCAGGGTGACCGTCGCGATCAAGCGCAGAGGCTGTCGAGTATCGTCTTCCACCTCGGGCAAGGGGAGTTGCCACCGGGTCTCGCCCACCGCTTCGGCCTCAAGGCGTCGTCCCTGGAAGTCACCATGAATCTCGGTATTGCCACGGTTGAGCTCGGGATGTTCGGCCGCCAGCACCAGCCGGTTGGTGGCCGGGTCATGCGCCACACCGATCGACGGAAGGACATTGACGGCCTGGCCAAGCTGACGCTCGAACCCCTCCCCCTGGGCGCGAATCAGCAAGCGGGCATTACCGGTCTGCGTCGGTGCCGACAGCTGGCCGCGGAAACGGTCATCGGCCACGGCATCGAGCTGCACCGAGGCGAGCACCTCGTCATCCTCCCCTTCCAGTGACACGGCAATACGCAGGTCATCGGGGAAAGGCGTCTCGGCGACCTCATGCTCGAGCCAGGCTTCCACCGGCACCGGAAAGCCGCGATACAGCGTCGTCGGCAACACCGAGGTGCGCAGGCTCCAGGGCGAGGTCACGCTGACCCGGCTCTTCGCTCCCACCGGCCCCTCGAGTCGCCACTCACCCGCCTCGGGATCGGGCACGCGAATCAGGTCGAAGTGCGGCTCCACCTGCCAGCGAATGTCGTCGGGGGCGGTCTCGGCGGTGTACCGGGTACCATCCGGCGCCACCAGCGTCACCGGGTCCTCGTCGGGACCGTGGAAGACCAGGGCCGAGAGGTTCTCGACACTCGAATCGACGACAAAGCGATCATCCGCTTCCAGCGGCACCTGATCGGCCGGGAAGATACGCTCGATGATGTCCAGGAAGGCCCCCAGCAGGCTTTCCGGCGACTTGGCCACGGCGGCCAGCCCCCCGGTACGCTGGGCCAGTTGTTCGACCAGGGCGAGATCGGCCTCGTCGGAAAAGGCAATGGCATGCACCACCACGCCTCGGTTGGCGAATCGCGACGCCACGCTCTCCACCAGCCGCTGCCGGGATGCCTCGTCGATGCCGGGCTTGGCGCCCTGCGACGGCGGCAGGTCGATGACCCCATCGGTCATCAGGATCAGGTGTCGCCAGCCGTTGGCTTCGGCCGAAGCGGCCTGGTCCAGCGCCGTCTCGATGTCGGTGTACTGTTGATAATCGCGTAGTGCGGGCGGCAATGCCAAGGCCCGCTCACGCCATTGTTCGGACACTTCACCCAATGGCAGAGGGTTGTCGATTCGCTCACCGAAGGTCCAGACACCGGCACTCACCCCACCCGGCAACAGCGACACCAGCAGTTCCATGGCACTGGCCGCCAGCTGATCGGGATCATTGCGTTTCATGCTGCCGGAAACATCGACCACCACCCGCACGTCCGGACGCTGCTCCGGCACCTGCGCCAGGGCTGCCCCGCCCCACCACAGGCAGCTCACCAACAGCGACATCGCGAGGCAGATGGTGGAGGCTCGACAACCGACTCTGGCCATAGTGGTTCCTTAGCCGACGACCGGCTCCCGACGATCCCCATCATCCCGACGACGATCGGCACGCGACGTCTTCTTCTCGGCCTGCTCGCCGCTCGACTCGCCGTCCGCCCGACGCGCGGACGCGCGACCGCGCCGCCACAGCAACAACCCCAGCAAGCCACCCAGACCGGCCGCCACCGCCACCAGCAACAGCGCCGAGGCCATGGTCCCGCCATCCCTTTCGAGGAAGGCCAGGCCACCCACCACCACCGCCGGTGCCATGCCGGTATAGGCATCGCCCGCGTCGTTCAGCGGCGTACTGAAACTGGACGGCACCCACATCACGCCGGCCACGGCCCAGGTGATCACCAACCGAGGCAAGCGCGGCAGAAACGCCAGCCCCATGTAGCCCGTGCCGAGCACCACCAGCGACAATACGGCGTAGCTCAGCCATAGTAGGGGAATAGAATCCGAAATCAGCATCGATACCTCATCAATCTATGTACAGTAAGGGAAACGCTGAATAAATCGCCGAGCATAGTGAAGCGCAAGGCGCACGGAGCACAGAAAGCGAGACATAACTAGTAGTTAGGCGAGCTTTCGAGCACCGCGCAACGCAGCGATTTGCATGCGCAGGCATTTAAGCAGTGTTTCCTAAGATCCACGGTGACGCACCTTATTGAATTCACTCCGAGTATGGTACATCCCGCAGCATGAAAGCACAGCCGCCGCATGACCGAAACGCCGATACCGACGATACCTCCCGCCCCGTTCAACGCTTTCGGCGTCCCGACGACCCCGACTGGCACTGGCTGGAGCAGCGCGACGACCCCGAGGTAAAGGCCTTTCTCGAGGCCGCCAACGATGAGGCCCGCCGCTGGTTCTCTCCACTGCAGGACCTCACCGAGCGGCTCTACCATGGCCACCTCGCACGTCGCGAGCTGGCCGTCCACGGCCTGCCGACACCGCTGGACCATTTCACGGTATGGAGCGAAACGGCGGCGGACGCCGACCACCCGGTCTGGTGGCGCCACCCCAACAATGCGCCAGAAGACGCCGAACCCTTTCTGGACATTCAGGCCAGGGCTCACGACAGCGTCTTCTTCGAGATCGGCGACATGGCGCTCTCTCCCGACGAAACCTGGCTGGCCTGGACCGAAGACACCCAGGGCGACGAGGTCTTCTGCCTCTGGCTACGGCACTTGCCCGATGGCGAACCGACACGACTGCTCGACGACATCGGCCCCGAACTCTGCTGGGCAGAGGACGGCACGACCCTGCTGTTCACGCGCTTCGACGCCACCCAGCGCCCGGAAAGCATCTGGCGACTGCCATTGCATCTCGACACGTCCTCGCCAAGCGCCGGCCGCGAGACGCTGATGCTGCGTGAAGCGGATCCGGAGTTCTGGCTCGGCCTGGGCAAGACACGCTCTCGGGAGTGGCTGGTACTCGAGTCCGCCTCCAAGGACACCAGCGAGACCCACCTGGTTCCCGCCCGATCCCCGACGGACACGCCATGGCGGTTCCGTCCCCGTGAAGCCGGCGTCGAATATGCCATCGATCACCGCCCCGGCCACTTCTATGTGCTGCACAACCGCAACGCGCCCCACTTCCGTCTCGACCGACTCGATGAAAGCGCACCCGACATGCAGGGCGAGACGCTGATCGAACACCGCGACGACACTACCCTGGAGGGGGTCGATACCTTTTCCTGGGGGCTGGTGCTTACCGAACGCGACCATCACGAGGCCCAGGTCAGGCTGCGCGTGATCGAGTGCGACGCGGCCCATACCCGGCAGCGAGACACCTGGCTACCGTTGAGCGAGACACCCTGCAGCCTGATGCTGGATGCCACGCCCCATTTCGACACCCGCCGTCTCAGGCTACGCGAGGAATCCTTCACCCAGCCACCAAGCTGGACGGACCTCGACCTGGATAGCGGCCAGCGCCGCCTGCTCAAGCGCCAGGCCGTACACGGCGACCTGCCCCCCGAGCAACTGGCCTGTCAGCGCCTTTGGGCGCATTCCCACGATGGCGAGTGCATTCCGGTCTCGGTGGTGATGCGCGCCGACCGGGTCGGACACCCGCTACCGACGCTGCTCTACGGCTACGGCGCCTACGGCGAGGTGCTCGATGCCTGGTTCTCGGTGGCACGCCTGGAGCTGCTGGCCCGGGGCGTGGCCTTCGCCGTCGCCCATGTACGCGGCGGCGGCGAACGCGGCGAGCCCTGGTACCTGGCCGGCAAGCTCGAACACAAGACCAACAGCTTCCAGGACTTCCTCGCTGCCCGGGATGCCCTGGTCGCGCAGGGCGTCAGCGATGGCGAACGCATTGTCGCCCATGGCGCCAGCGCCGGCGGACTGCTGGTCGGCGCCAGTCTCAACCTGTCGCCCGAGCGCTTTCGCGCGGCGGTACTCGACGTGCCCTTCGTCGATGTCCTGCGCACCATGCAGAATCCCGAACTGCCGCTGACCACCGCCGAGTACAGTGAATGGGGCGACCCTCGCGATCCGACCGTGCGACAACGCATCCAGGCCTACTCGCCACTGGACAACCTGCCCGACCGCCCCTGGCCGCCGGTCTTCCTCCAGGGCAGCTGGCACGACACCCGGGTCGCCTACTGGGAACCGGCCAAGCTCTACGCCCGCCTCGGTGAACTGGCCGGTCCCGGCAATACGCCCCCGCCTCTGCTGCGTACCGACATGGACGCCGGCCACGGCGGCGCCTCCGGGCGGTTCAAGGCCTGGCACGACCACGCACGGGAAGACGCCTTCATTCTCTGGGCGCTGGGCAAGGCCTGACGCGAGCTGGAAGCTGGAAGGCAGCATGAACCCCGACGGCATGGGGTCAAGGTTTTTTCTTCCAGCTTCAAGCTTATGACTTCAGGCTCCGGACGAAGTCCGGTCGAGTTTTCTTCCAGCTTCAAGCTTACGACTTCAAGCTCTGGGCGAAGGCGACCGTGCGGACCAGCGCGGTTACCTCCTGGCCGACGGCGAGGCCGAGTTCGTCGTAGGACTTGCGAGTCAGGCGGGCACGCAGCGTCTGTCCTCCCAGGCGCAGGCGAAGCTCCATGGTGGCGGCGTCGCCGGGAGGTGCCCAGGCCTGCTCGATGACCGTCACCAACTGGTTGCGGTAACTGAGCTCGGCGCTGGGTGCCAGGGCCAGTGCTACCTCGCGCACCGGCACCCGCAGCCTCACCCGCCGCCCTGTCGAGGCCGCGATGCCGGGCACGGTCAGCGCCTGGCCATCATCGAGGCGCAGCCGAGTCAGCCCATAGGCTTCATCATGAGCCTGGACGTTCGCCTCGAGGGGCATGGCGGCATCGAAGCCCCCCAGCGCCCCGGTGAGGTCACACCGTTCCATCAGTTCATCCAGTTCGCCTTGAGCACGTACCCGCCCCTCTTCCATCAGGACAAGCGTATCGGCGATTTCGATCAGTTCGGCGGGCTCATGGCTGACATAGACAATGGGGATATCGACCTCACCGGCCAGGCGCTGGATGTAGCGCAACAACTCCCCCTTTCGCGCCCCGTCCAGACCGGTCAGCGGCTCGTCCATCAACAGCAGGCGTGGATCGCTGAGCAGGGCCCGCCCGATGGCGACGCGGCGCGCCTCGCCACCGGACAGCGTAGCCGGGTAGCGCGCCAGCAGATGATCGATGCCCAACAGGCCGACGACGGCCTCGAAGCGCGATGCCATGCGTGCCGGCATGCCGTAGGTCAGGTTGCCATGCACCCGGTAGTGCGGAAACAATCGGGCCTCCTGGAAGACCACCCCGAGCCGTCGACGATGGGCCGGTACAAAGATACGCGAGGCGGTATCCACCAAGGGAGTGCCATCCAGGGCTATGCGGCCGCATTGCGGCCTGTCGAGCCCCGCAATCAAGCGCAGCAGACTCGTCTTGCCGCTGCCGGACACGCCGAACAGCGCCGTCACGCCGCGCCCGGGCAGTGCCAGCTCGGCCTCCAGAGAGAACTGGCCGAGTCGATGCTTCACATCCAGGACAAGACCGCTGCCGTGGCTCATGTGTCCCGCCCCCGTAGCCGCGCTCGCGCTCGTCTTGCCAGCCACTCGGAGGCCACCAGCGATACCATCGCGATCACGACCGACAAGGCGCATAGCCGCGCCGCCGCCGCCTCACCACCGGGCGTCTGGATCAACGAATAGAGCGCCAGCGGCAGGGTGCGAGTCTCGCCGGGAATATTCGAGGCGAAGGTGATGGTGGCGCCGAACTCCGAGAGCGCCCGGGCAAACGCCAGTACGGTGCCGGTCAGCAGACCCGGCAGCGTCAACGGCAGGGTAATGGTCGCGAAGACTCGCCAGCGCCCGGCGCCCAGGGTGCTGGCCGCCGCCTCCAGGCGCGGATCGACCGCCTCGAGGGAAAGTCGCAGGGCACGCACCAGCAGTGGAAAGGCCATGACGCCACCGGCCACGGCGGCACCCTGCCAGGTGAAGGGCAGGCGAACGCCCCACCACGCCTGCAGCCACTGCCCCAGCACGCCCTGGCTACCCAGTGACAACAGCAGCAGGTAACCCACCACCACCGGCGGCAGAACCAGCGGCAGATGCAGTAGCCCATCGAGCAATGCCTTGCCGCGAAACTCGCGTCGCGCCATCAGCCAGGCCACGGCAATGCCGGGAATCAGAATCCAGGCCACAGCGACACTCGCGACCCGCAGGCTGATCAAGATGGCCTCGATTTCGGCATCGGTCAGCATGGGTTACCTCTAACTGAGCTGGAAGCTGGAAGCTGGAAGCTGGAAGCTGGAAGCTGGAAGCTGGAAGCTGGAAGCTGGAAGCTGGAAGCTGG
>NZ_JAJQTQ010000037.1 GCF_029081005.1 Halomonas elongata
ACCGACAACGGCGATCTGAATATCCAGATCGTCGACGACGCGCCAGTGGCCGAGGACGACGCCAATAGCGTCACCGAAGACTCGGCGACGACCACGGCCGGCAATGTGCTGGGCGACAGCGGTGCGTCCGATGGCGATGTTGAAGACACCGAAGGCGCCGATGGTGCCACGGTCACCGCGGTGGAAAGCGTCAATACACCGGACAGCGAAGCCACCGACACCGACGGCACCCTGACGATCGACGGTGAATTCGGCACGCTGACGCTTGAGGCGGATGGTAGCTACACCTATCAATTGGATAACAGCAACCTGGAAGTCCAGGGACTCAGCGACGGCGAGACGCTGGAAGAAGCGTTTACCTATACGTTGACCGATGGCGATACCGATCAGGACGACGCCACCCTGACCATCACCATCGACGGCAGCGACGACGGCGTGACCGTCGATGTGCCCAACGACCATGACAGCACCACGCCGGATGGTGAGATCGGCGATCAGGTGGTGTTCGAAAGTGGCCTGGCGGATGGTTCCAACCCGAACGCCGCCGATACCCGGGTAGAGTCCAGCCTGACACTGACCGCTCTGGATGGCCTGAGTGACACTAACGCGGTGATGCTGGCGTATACCGACGAAAGTGGCGAGCTGGGATTCCGGGTGCTGGACAAGGAAGACGTGGAGGCCTTGGGTGATACCCACCAGACGCTCAGCACCCAGTACGGCGAACTGACCCTCAACGGCTACAGCCAGGCCGATGACGGCACCATCACGCTCGACTACAGCTATGAGCTGACCAATGCACCGGGCGTGAACGTCGATGACCTCCTGGACAGTGTCGCCGTGACGGCCAACGATGAGGATGGCTCGACCGACAGCGGCGATCTGAATATCAAGATCGTCGATGATGCGCCGACGGCCGAGGACGACGCCAATAGCGTCACCGAAGGCGACGACACCGCCAGCACTGTCGAGACCAGCGGCAATATGATCGGTGGTGATACGGCATCCGCCGGCGATGTCGCCGATACCGAGGGCGCCGATGGTGCCACGGTCACCGCGGTGGAAAGTGTCAATACGCCGGACAACGACGCCACCGACACCGACGGCACCCTGGTGATCGAGGGCGAATACGGCACCCTGACGATCGAGGCCGATGGCAGCTATACCTACGCGCTGGATAATACCAACCTGGAGGTCCAGGGCCTGGGCGACGATGACACGCTGACCGAGGCGTTCACCTATACGCTGACCGACGGCGATACCGATGCTGACGACGCCACTCTGACCATCACCATCGACGGCAGCGACGATGGCGTGACCGTCAATGTGCCCAACGACCATGACAGCACCACGCCGGATGGCGAGATCGGCGATCAAGTGGTGTTCGAGAGCGGCCTGACAGATGGTTCCAACCCGAACGCCGCCGATACCCGGGTCGAGTCGAGCTTTACCCTGACTGCCCTGGATGGCCTGCAGGAAACGGGCGCGGTGACGCTGGATTACACCGATGAAAATGGCGAGTCGGCCACGCTCTCGCTGAGCAAGGCACAGGTGGAAGCGCTGGGCAGCGATTCCCAGACCCTCACCACCCAGTACGGCGAGCTGACCCTCAACGGCTACAGCCAGGCTGCCGACGGTACCATTACCCTTGATTACGCCTATGAGCTGACCACGGCCCCGGATGCGAACGTCGATGAGCTTCTGGATACCGTCGTCGTCACCGCTACTGACCGTGATGGCCAGAGCGATAGCGGCGACCTGAATATCCAGATCGTCGATGACGCCCCGGTGGCCGAGGATGACACCAATAGCGTCACCGAAGGCGACGATACCGCCAGCACCGTCGAGACCAGCGGCAATGTGCTGGGTGGCAGTGGTGCGTCCGATGGCGATGTTGCCGATACCGAAGGCGCCGATGGTGCCACGGTGACGGCGGTAGAAAGCACCAATGTCCCCGGCAACAGTGCCACCGACACCGACGGCACCCTGGTGATCGAGGGCGAGTACGGCACCCTGACGCTCGAGGCGGATGGTAGCTACACCTATCAATTGGATAACAGCAACCTCGACGTTCAGGGGCTCAGCGACGGCGAGACGCTGGAGGAAGCGTTTACTTATACGCTGACCGATGGCGATACCGATGCCGACGACGCCACCCTGACCATCTCCATCGACGGCAGCGATGACGGGGTGACCGTCGATGTGCCCAACGAGCATGACAGCACCACGCCGGACGGTGAGATCGGTGATCAGGTGGTGTTCGAAAGCGGCCTGCCGAACGGCTCCGCGACGAATGCCGATGATACCCGGGTCGAATCCAGCTTTACCCTGACCGCCCTGGATGGCTTGCAGGAAACGGGCGCGGTGACGCTGGATTACACCGACGAGAATGGCGAGTCGGCCACACTCACGCTAAGCAAGGCCGAGGTGGAAACGCTGGGCGATACCCCGCAGAGCCTGACCACCCAGTCCGGCGAACTGACCCTTAACGGCTACAGCCAGGCCGATGATGGCACCATCACCCTCGACTATGACTACCTCCTGACCAAGGCGCCGGAGGAAGACGTCGATAACCTGATGGATAGCGTCACTGTGACGGCCACCGACGAGGATGGCTCGACCGACAGCGGCGATCTGAATATCAAGATCGTCGATGACGCGCCGACGGCCGAGGATGACGTCAATAGCGTTACCGAAGGCGACGGCACTAGTGGCAACGTGATTGGCGGCGATGGTGTTTCGGACGGCGATGTTGCCGATACCGAGGGCGCCGATGGCGCCACGGTGACGGCGGCCGAAAGTGTCAATGTCTCCGGCAACAGTGCCAGCGGCACCGATCCCCTGGTGATCGTGGGCGAATACGGCACCCTGACGCTTAATGCGGATGGTAGCTATACCTATGAAGCCGATCCGGACAGCACGAATGCCGACGTTCAGGATGTCTTCACCTATACGCTGCAGGACGGCGATGGTGATGAAAGCACCGCGACCCTGACCATCGATGTCACCGATGTCACCGGTGACCCGACCGACACCTCGGGTAGTGTGGATGAGGCGGGCCTGCCGGATGGCACTGAGCCGTCTGCCGAAAGCGAGATCATCAGCGGTGCCAGCCTCGATCTTCAGGATGGCTGGACGGTGGAAGATCAACAAGACGGCTCGACGTCCTGGGGGGACTGGATCGTCAATACCGACGGCACCTTCGATTACACTTTGACGGACGATGCAGGTCACTCCGGTACACCGCCGACCGACAGCTTCGAGTACACCGCGGTTGATGAGCACGGCAATACGGTAACCAATACCGTGACCATCACTATCGTCGATGATCAGCCGGTGATCAGTGTCGATAATGGCCAGTTGGGCAGCGTCGAGGTGGATGAAACAGACCTGGATGCGGGTCCTGTATCGGAGAACGACCCTGACTTTATCAGTGGTGTCTTCGATATCGATCATGGTGCCGATGGCGAAGCCAGCACGACCTATAGCCTGCAGGTCAGCGATGGTGTGGCATCCGGTGTAACGGATACCGCCACCGGTGAAGCCGTCCATCTCTTTATGGATGGTGACGACGTGGTCGGTCGTGTGGGCAATGATGCCGATGGCGACATCGCCTTCCGTATCGAGCTTGATGGCGACACTGGTGCCGTGACGCTGACGCAGACTCGTCCGTTGGAGCACCCGGATAGCGCCGACCACGATGACGCGATTTCGCTGAGCAACGGCGCCCTCCAGCTAGTGGCGACCGCCGTCGATGGGGATAACGACAGCGTCGATAGCGATGCTGTTAACGTCGGTGGGCAGTTCACCTTCCGAGACGATGGGCCGGCCATCGATGGCACTCCGGCTGCGGCAAGCATCGAGGAAGCCGCCTTGCCGAATGGTAGTGAGCCGGACACCGAAGCCACCAGTGTGACGGCCGGGCTCCCCGTCGACTTCGGCGAGGATGGCGCCGGCGAGCTGGCATTTTCCGATGATCAGACGGCCCTGGAAGACTATCTGAGTGAGAACGGCAATGGTGACGTCGACATCGCGGTGAATGGCGATATGCTGACCGCGACGCGAGGTGGCGAGCCGGTATTCACCGTTACTCTGGATACGCAGAGCGGCAACTATACCTTCGAGCTGCAGGGGGCCCTGGTTCATCCCGAAGAGGATCAGGACCTGGCGCTTAACTTTGCCTACCAGGTCATCGACGGAGACGGCGATACGGTCGACGGCAATTTCGATGTCAACGTGGTGGACGATGCGCCTACGGACATCGCGATCACCACGCCCGAGGATACCCCGGCCGATCCGTTTACCACGTCGGCGGATGCCACTCTGGATAACGTCACCATCAAGGACAGTGACGGCAATGAGGTGACCGGCACGGATAACGGCGACGGTACCCGCAGCTTCGATGTGGGCTTCGGCACCGCCACCGTCGATGACCAGGGGCGGGTGACCTTCGATCCCGCCCCCGACTACAGCAACGATGGCAGCCTTGATGTGTTCTCCGTCGTGGTGGATGAAGATACGGGCACGCCGACCGAGACCCAGGTGACGGTCAATGTCACTCCGGTCGCCGACGCGCCGGATCTTGCCGGCGGCTCGGTCGAAACGCCCGAGGACACGCCGGTAGACCTGGACCTGACGGCGCCGAGCCCCGTCGATACCACGGACCAGAATGGGGCAACCACCGGCGATAACCCGGAACTGCTGGGGCCGATCACCCTGGGTGGCATCCCCGAAGGTACCGAGCTTCTGGATGGCAGCGGCAATGTGCTGTGGACGAGCGATGGCAGCAATGGCGGATCGCTGACCATTGCCTTGACCGATGGTTCCCACATCGCCAGTGCCGAAAGCGACGCCGATCTGACCATGACCACGGCGGAGTACGAGGCGCTGCAGATCAATCCGATCGCCCAGAGTCACGAGAACTTCACCATCGATCTCAGCGTGACCAGCTACGAGGTCGATGCTGCTGACCATCCGTTGGGTGGTGTGCCCGGTGCGGAAAGCACCTCCCAGGTGGATGTCGGCGTGCAGGCGGTGACCGACGATGTCGATCTGACCATCGACGGCTCGGATGATCCCTATACGGCCACCATCGACGAGGATAGCTCGCTGGATCTCGGCAACCTGCTCGGCGCCAGCTTCGAGGATCTCGATGGCAGCGAGGAGCGCTCACTCGAGATCGGCGGGGTGCCGGAAGGCACGTCCATTACGGTGAATGGCAACACCATCACGGCTGGAGGCGATGGCACCATCGTCATTCCGGCAAGCGACCTCGGTGACTTCGGCGCCGGCACATCGACGGAGATTCCGGCCTCCCTGGCGCTGACGCCGCCGGCCGATTTCAGCGGTGACCTCGATGGCATCACCGTCACCCTCAAGGCCCGGGATCACGATAGCGATGCCGGCGATGATGATGGCGCCGTGAAGGACGATTCGGTCACGCTGAATATCGATACCGCGCCGGTCGCCGACCAGCCGGCGGATATCAGCGCTGAGGGGCCGGAGGATACCGATATCGCCTTCCTGGCGGATCTTGCCGTCAGCGATACCGATGGTAGCGAGTCGATCACGGCCATCGGCATCGATACTGTTCCGGACGGCTGGGTGATCAAGGATGGAGACGGCAATGTGGTGCATACCGGTAACGGCACCGATGGCTTCACGATTCCCGAGGGCGATGTGACCGATGGCAGCTATACCGGCTACACCATCACGCCCCCGGCGCATAGCAGTGTCGATGAAAGCCTGTCATTGCAGGTGGAAGTGACAGACACCTCGCCGTACGGCCCGGATACCCAGACTCATGACGTTACGGCGGACGTCACCGTCACACCCGATGCCGAAGAGGTCGGCGGCGATAGCGATGGCGATGGCCAACCCGATCTGACCATGAACCCCGACCATACCTATGGCACCGATGTGGATGGCACCGAGGATGCCTGGTTCGCGCTCAACGCCGATGGCTTCAATCCAGCGGATGGCTGGGCCAATCAGGATGACGACGGTTCCGAAGAGACCTTCGCGCTGCTGACGCCGGAGCTGGTCTCAGGCCAGGGCGATAGTGCCGAAGGTTCCAGCTTCCGCTATTCCACGGATGGTGGCACCACCTGGGTCGAGGAAACCTTCAACGGCTCGCCCATCGAGGTGCCGGTGGAATATCTGGATAGCCTGGAGTTCCGCGCGGCGCCGAACCAGAAGGGCGAATTCCAGATTCGCGTCGAGGCCAAGACGGTGGATACCGATCCGGATGATGGCACCGAGAACACGGCCACCTCGGGCGAATCCATCCTCGACGGTATCTTTATCGATCAGCCGGTGGCTGACCTCGCCTCGTTGAACGTCACCTCGCCCGCCGAGGGGAGCGAGGATGAGGCGATCCCGCTGGATATCCGTCCCCAGAGCGGCGATCCCAACGAGTCCTTCCGGGTCACCATCAGCGATGTGCCGGATGGCGCGGTGCTGACCTACGACGGAACGGAGCTCACGCCCGACGGGAGCGGCAACTATGTGATCGATGACTTTGATCGCGATGCGCCACTGACCGTGACGCCGCCGCAGGACAGCAACGAAGACTTTACGCTGACCGCAAGCGTGGTCACCGTCGATGAGTACGGTGGCGTGACCGATACTCTGGATTCGCCGGTCACCAAGCCCATCGAGGTGCCCGTCAATGGCGTCGCCGACGAGCCCGATGTCACCATCGACACGCCGGTCTACGCCGAAGAGGATCTGGACGCCGACAGTACCAGCGTCACGCTGAGCGATATCATCACCGCCGAGTCGGGCGAGACAGGGGACGATGGCTCGGAGACGCTGACCTATCGCATCACCGGGCTCGATGCGCAGTTCGATGTCGAGGGCGCGACCCTGATTCGCGGTGAGGGAGTCAGCCGCGAGTGGGTGGCTACCGATCCGAGTGGCGTCACTATCACCACGCCGGAGAACTTCAGCGGCCAGGTGGACTTCTCGGTCACGCCCATCGTCACCGAGAACGACGGTGATACCCGGGAGGCTGCCGAGCAGGATGTGTCTTTCCAGGTCACGCCCTCGCCGGAGGCGGAATTCAGTATCCAGTCCAATCTGGCCGAGGACCAGTTGGGGCAGCTCAACCTGAGTCTCGAGCCGCAGAATGGCGATACCAACGAGTCGTTGAGCTCGGTCTGGATCGATGTCGCCAGCGTCACGGGCAATCAGTTCGAGCTCTACTACGGCAGCGATGGCAGCACGACGCTAGCCGAGGCCGCGGCGAACGGTGCACCTGGCGTGGTCGAAGAGGGCGGATACTATAAGCTGACCGACGACGCCTGGAACAATATCTACGCCCAGGGCGATGATCATGTCTCCGGCAATGCCGGTACCCTCGAGGTGCAGTACGAGATCACCGATACCCCCAATGCGGGTTATGAGGGCGATGTCGATGACACCACGGTGGTCAAGAACGAGACCCACGAGGTCGTCATCGATGCGGTAACCGATGTGCCCACGGTGACCATTACCGGTATCGAAAATGCTGACGGCAGCGATGCTGATATCGATGAGCCCGCGAAGGACGTGACCGCCGATGGCAACGACAGCGTGGCGGTCACCGTCGATATCACGCAGCCGGATACCGACGGCAGCGAGTCTCTCAAGTACCTGCTGATCGACAATGTTCCCGCCGGGGTCAGCGTCGAGGGCGGCGAGTTCGTCGGGCAGGTCGCCGGCGGCACGGGCAGCCAGTGGCGCATCGATATCGATCCCGATGACGTCTTCGACACCGATACCCTGACCCAGACCGTCGAGTTCACCCTGGGCGATGGCGCCCAGGTGGATGCCATCGAGAATCATGAGATCACCATCACTGGGGTCACCCAGGACGAAGCTCCGGGAGAGGAGGAAACTGGCAGCGATAGCTGGACGCTGACCGGTGAGGGCGATTTCGGCGATGGCGAGGACCCCAACGAGATCATCGATTGGAGCGATGCCAATGCCACCATGACCGAGGATGAGCCCCTGGCGTTGTCCGAGTTGGTCAACGCCTCGATCGTGGACGATGGTACGGATAGCGGTCGCAGCGCGGTGACCATCTCCAATCTGCCGGCGGGGGCCGTGGTCAACGGTATGCAGCAGACCACCATCGACGGTGAAATAGTGTGGTATGCCAGCACCGATGATGGCAGCGATACCGTCCTGCAGAACCTGCTGGATGACATCACCGTGACGCCGCCGGCCAACTGGAACGACACCGACGGTGAGTTTTCCTTCGATACCACCCTGACCACCCAGTCGCCGAGCGGCGAGGAAAACTCGGAGACGATCAGCGTTACGCCGCCGGTGGATCCTGTGACCGATACGCCGACCGTCGAGGTGTCCGGAGGCGATGCCGCCGACGGCGAGGATGTCGACTTCACCATCGATGTCTCCAGCCCGGCGGATGATCCCGATGTCAGCCTGGTGGATGGCCAGCTGGTGGTCTCGCTGGACGAGACCGGCATGACCGGTGGTGACGGTGAGCCGGGTACCCTGTGGTACAACGGCGAGGAGATCACGCCGGACGGCGACGGCAACTATGTGATCGAAGGTGTCGCTGTGGGGGATTCGGTCGATGTGACCTATCGCCCGGGGGCCAACACCTGGGGCAGCGTTTCGCTGACCGCCGAGGCGGCGACCCAGGAGAATGGCGCGACCAATGAAGAGACGTCGACCGGGTCGAGTTCCTCCGAAATCGCGCCGCCGCCGCCGGAGGTCATCGCCGGCGACGCTACCGGTACCGAGGATGAAGAGGTCGAGTTGCAGGATCTGGGCGTTACATTGCCGGATACCGACTCCCAGAGCCTTGATGCCTTGCTGATCGATAATGTGCCGGACGGCTGGCTGGTCAAGACCGGCAGCGATGCCGGTTCGGCGACCCTGGCCGAGAACGTCGGTGGCGGTAGCTGGTCGATCCTCGAGAACGGTGAGGTGCCGGCATATGTCGCTCTGCAACCGCCACGCAACTGGAGCGGTACCCTGGATGGCGATGATGCCCTGACCCTGACGGCACGGACGACTCAGGACGGCGAAAGCACCAATACCTCCACCGACTTCGAAGTGGATGTCCAGGCCGTGGCCGATGGCATCACGATGTCGCCTGAATTGAGCTTCGGCGAGGAGGGCGACAAGATCCCGCTCAACCTCAGTGCGGGCATGTCCGACATGGATGGTTCGGAAACCGCCACGATCGCGCTGACGGGTCTCGGCGAGCATGCCGGCTTCTTCACCGGCGGCGGCGACACCCTGCTGGACAGTCTGCCGGATGCCAGCGTGAGCTACGACAGTGGCAGCGACACCTACACCCTGAGCGGTATCGGCCCGGATCAGATCAACGAGCTGTATCTGGTGCAGGGGGCCACCGATGGCGACCAGAACGTCACCTACGAGGCCTGGACCACGGATGGCAGCGATACGTCGGACACGGTGTCGGGCGATTTCAATGTCAATATCGAGGCCGTCGAACCGACCTCGGGAGACGATACCCTGCTGTATACCGGCGAGCCGCTGGATGGCCTGGATGGTGTCGATGTGGTCGAGATGCGCTTCGGCGAAGATCCGAATCCCGATGATCTCGACAATGTCGAAACCCTGGACTTTATGCCGGAAGGTCAGGATCACAGTGTCGCGCTGGAGGCACAGGACGTGCTGGATATGACCGATGGGGACAATGAGCTGAGTATCCTCGGCGATTCGGGGGATAGTGTCAGCCTGACATCGGGTGAATGGAGTGGCCCGACGACAGAGAGCGCTGACGGAGTGGATTATCAGGTCTACCAGGCTCAGAACAGCGACGCTACTCTCAAGGTCCAGGACGGGGTGCAGGTGGAAATCTGACGAGCTCCTGCTTGCCCGACGCCCTTCGGGGCGTCCTCGAGGTCGGTGGCTCCCGGAGCCATCGGCCTCGTGCCATATCAGGGGTAAACACCCTCTCGCTCTCTTGCCAAGGAGTCCGCCATGTCTTCCGATACCTTCTGCCAACGACTGGGGATCCGCTATCCGATCATCCAGGCGCCGATGGCGGGTGTCTCGACGCCGGCGCTGGCGGCGGCGGTCAGCGAGGCGGGTGGCCTCGGTTCGCTGGGCCTGGGGGCCAGTGGTGTGGAGAAGGCGCGGGAACAGATTCGCACCACCCGCGAACTGACCACCGGCCCCATCAACGTCAACTTTTTCTGCCATCGCCCCGCTCGGCGTGATGCCGAGCGGGAAGCCGCCTGGCTCAAGCATTTGGCGCCGTGGTTTGCCGAGTTCGAGGCTCGTCCGCCGACTGAGCTTCGGGAAATCTACCAGAGCCTTGTCGGCCACGACGCAATGCTCGAGATGCTGCTCGAAGAGCGGCCGGCGGTGGTCAGCTTTCACTTCGGGCTGCCGGGCAGGCCGGCGGTGCAGCAGTTGCGTGAGGCGGGGTGCCTGACCCTTGCCTGCGTGACGACCCTCGATGAGGCCGAGCGAGCCGATGACGAGGGCGTCGATGCGCTGGTCGCTCAGGGCGTCGAGGCGGGCGGGCATCGTGGTGTGTTCGAGCCCGAGCAGGATGACGGCATTGGCACCCTGGCGCTGGTGCGAATGCTGGTCGCGCGTATTCGGCTCCCGGTGATCGCTGCCGGCGGCATCATGGACGGCGCCGGCATCGCGGCCGCCCTGCGATTGGGGGCGTCGGCGGCCCAGCTCGGCACGGCTTTCATCCTGTGCCCGGAATCCGCCGCCGATGCGGCCTACCGCCAGCGGCTCAAGAGCGAGGCGGCCCATCGGACAGGCATCACCGCCGCTATTTCCGGTCGCCCGGCACGCGGGCTGGTCAATCGACTGCACGAGGTGCCGGCCGGCCTCGAGCCGGCCGATTACCCGCTTGCCTATGATGCCGCCAAGGCGTTGCATGCGGCGGCCAGTGCCGTCGGCAACCACGACTTCGCGCCGCATTGGGCCGGGCAGGGCGCGCCCCTGGCCCGGGAATTTTCCGCCGCTTCCTTGATGTGGAAGCTGGTAGAGGAATGGGAAAGTGCCGGGCAGTAAGCCTGAATATCGGGCGTGAGCGCCGGAGAGTAAAGCGACAGGAAAGGCTTTACAAAAGTTCATGAGGATAATGTGGTTAGTGGTAGGCGTGATTCGGCTTCGTTGGTTATAGTTGTCAACGCGGTATCCACAATCGTGCGAGATCGTGCTTTGCCAGGGACGGCATCTAACAAGAATAGTGTTTATCCTCGATACATGACCATCTCGTACCCGCTGCTCAGCGGGCAACTTATTGATGTTCGCCTTTCTGCCAGTGAAGAAGCCCTGTTGATTCAGTGAGAAGGTGAGGCATTCGGTGTCTCCAGGCTGATGGTTCGCAACAACATCGAGATAACAGGAGCGCCTCTGTATTTATCTCACGCTTCATCATGGGCAGGATGCCTTTGGTGCTTATCGGAAAGGTGTTGTGTCAGAGGGCGGAAACTGCCGAGCGTCGATGTGCAGTCTCGGTATGGGGAAGGTACAGTGACAACAGCCTAAAGGGGAGCGCGACATGCAGGATGATGAGGCCATGAGTGACATCTCGGAAGTCGAGTCATGTGACTATGATGCCGTCATGACCATGCAGGATGTGGAGGAGGTCGAGAAGAAGTACACGGATCCTCTCTCCGGAGTGAGTCGGCGTGTCACGATGATGTGCCTGACCAAGAGCCGCGAGGAGCATGTCCAGGCATTCCTCGATGATCCGGACGTCATTCGGACCATGCTCGATCAGATCGAAGCCTACCGGAAAGAGCTTGAGATGTTCGTGGAATTCGCCGATGCCGCACACGAAAGGCTGCTGTTTGCCGCCGCCGAATATGAGAGGAGAACCGGGGAAAGACTCGGTGGTAAGTAAAGAAGCCATGATGAAAGAGATGGGCCCCGACACGAGACGGGGCCTGGACGGAGGCATGGCATGGTGCCTGTGCTAGGCGGTTTTCTCGCTTCTGGATTCGATCTGCTGGTAGCGAGACTGGTTGGATCCGAGGCGATTGATTTCGATCTCCCGCGGCTTTTCCTCTTCGGGAATGTCGCGCAGCAAGTCGATTACCAGTAGGCCGTTTTCCAGGTTGGCTCCTTGCACCTCGATGTGATCCTCGAGCTTGTAGGTCAGCTTGAAGGAGTCGCGGCCAATGCCGTGGTGCATGTAAGTGATGCTTGAACCGTTCGCCTCATCGGTCTTGACGCCTGTCACTGTCAGTACGCCGTTTTCCAGCCTGATGCTGAGATTCTCCTCGGAGAAGCCGGCGACTGCCAGTACGATCCTGTATTCGTTATCGCCGTGTTTCTCTATGTTGTACGGAGGGAAGGTGGGTGCTGAATTTCCCTCCAGGGCGCGATCGAAGAAGTCGCTGAATCGGTCGAAGCCGATGGAGTGACGAAAAAGCGGCTCAAGTGAAAATGCAGTGCTCATCGATATGTCCTCCCTATGCGTTTAGCGAAGTCATACCTTCTGCCTTGAGCCCATCTCTCCGATTACCGCTCTCGAAGGCGGGCTTTCTGGCATGAAAAGACATCAGGTTGACGCCGAGAATTTCAACTCCCGTGCCTTAGAATTTTTTTCTATTATTTATCTCGTTTGGGCATATAGGGTAGCCATAGGCAACTTGCCAGCGTTGTTCTCCGCCGACGCCCGTCCCGGGGCTTCAGGGCCTCCACCTGGGCCAGGAATCGCTATCGACGGGTAAACGTCTTCTTGTTCTGATGCTCCGACTGGGCAACGAGATCTGCTTCATCGGATGGCTCTGTCAGACGGTGACGGGATGGTCAGATTCTACCCCGCCGGTGGCGATCAGGCAGCTGCGGCGGAGTTTATTCCGCGGAGCCGGCCTGGGCGTTCGCCGCGATTCGCCGCTGCACCCAGCCGCCGATCAGCAGTAACATGGCCAGCGCCAGTAGCGGCAGCATTACGTCGGCCCCCAGTGTCTCGTCTCGCTCTACGGCCCCCAGGGCGGCATAGATGGCACTGGCATAGACCGCCCACTTGATGCCCAACCCCACCACGGCGGCGATCACGAAGGTCCCCAGCGGCAGGCGTAGCAGCCCCGCTGCGAAGTTGACCACCGAATGGGGAAAGCCCGGGAGTATGCGCAGCGCGCACTGGGTCAGGAAGTCGCTGCGCCGCTCCAGGTGGCGCATCATACGCCGGATATGCCCCCCGGTAGGCAGGCGATTGCCGAGGCTCGCGGAGAGATGATAGGCGCCGATAGCGCCCCCGACGCTGCCCACGACCAGCATCGGCGCTGCCGCCAGGGGAGGATAGAAGGGGGCAATCAACCACAGGCCGAGACTGCCGGGCAGGCCGATGGTCAGGGCGACGCCCATCACCAGGACGACCCCGATGACCACGGCGGGGTGGTGGGCGGTCTCCTCTGCCCAATGCTGCAGCTCGGCGAGGTCGGGCGAGTCCCATACCCACAGGTACGCCGCCATCAGGATGGCGGCGCCCAGGGTGGCCAGGAGCCAGGGTCTGCCCAGCAGGCGGTCGAGAAACATGGCAGGCATCCGGTCGGCATTCGGTCCATGGTGCCATGCCAGGCATCATCGGCCCAGGAAGCTGTGGAATGCAACCGAGCACCGCGATATGACCGGACCTCGCAGCAGGTCAACGTTGCCCGCTAATAGTCGTGGGACCTGGTGCGCCCTTCGATCTTCAGCGAGCTGACCCTCATCTCGGTGAGACGCGGCACATGCTGGACGGCGCGCGGGTCCCTGGAGTGCATATGCAGGTGGTGTGCTCGTCCTCGTACACCGGCATCAGGTGGGGCGGAACCTGTTTGGAACCTAAAGCCGTGGCCAAAGAAAACGGCCACCGCGATGCGTCGCTGGGTGGCCGTTTTCCATTATCTTTCTGGTGCCGGTGAGTGGACTCGAACCACCGACCTACGCATTACGAGTGCGTTGCTCTTCCAACTGAGCTACACCGGCGCGCGACGTATGATACTGCTCCGCGTGCCGGTATGCCAGCCAGGCAATGCCTCGGGCCGGGGGCTGATTCAATAGGCGTAATCGCGACCGGCGGCCTTGGCGCGTTCTCGCGAGCTCGGGTTGACCGATTCGCGGAAGGGCATCTCGCAGACCGTCGCGGCCACCGGCTGTCCCGGAATGTCGAGGAACTCGTCGGGGAGCCAGGCCACCAGTTCCGTTCCCGGCTCCGCCGAGGCCACCGGTACATAGGCCATGGCGATATTGGTGCCGAGTTCCGGGGAGTACCAGGGAGAGGTGATCCAGCCGCAGGGCTCGCTGCCGGCGTCGGGGCCGACCAGCCAGAAGTCCGGTGCATAGTCCTCGATGGGCCTGCCGCCGAGCTTCAGCCCCACCAGTTGGTGACTGAAGGGGGGACGGCCGGCCTTGACGAGCTCCCGGGTGCGCTCCAGTGCGTCCTTGCCGATGTAGTCGGCTTCCTTGGCCTTGGGCACCATATGGCCGAGGTAGCACTGGAAAGGGTTGGTCTCGTGATCCAGGTCCTGGCCGTAGGACAGGATGCCGGCGGCGATGCGACGATGGTGGGCCGGGGCGATGACCATCAGGTTGTATTTTTCGCCGACGGCGCGAATGGCGTTCCAGACGGTTTCGGCGTTCAGGGTGGAATCGTGGGCGTAGACCTCGTAGCCCTTTTCGCCGGAGAAGCCGGTCTGGGAAATCAGCACCTCGGCTCCCTCGATCCTGGCGGCCATCAGGCCGTAATAGGGTACGTCGCGGATGGCGTCGCCGACCAGCTCGGCCAGCAGGTCCTCGGACCTGGGCCCCTGAACCTGAAGCGGGCTGACATCGATCTCGTCGATCTCGACGTCGAAACGCATGCCGTGATTGACGCCCCTGAACCAGTAGGCCAGGTCCGAGTCGCTGATGGTGAACCAGAACTCGTCCTCGGCGACGCGCAGCATCACCGGATCGTTGAGCACGCGGCCCTGTTCGTCGCAGAGCACCACATAGCGTCCCATCATCGTCGGAACCCGGGTCACGTCACGGGTGCAGACATAGTTGCAGAAGGCCTCTGCCTCGGGGCCCTTGACGCGGATCGGTCGCTCGACGGCGACGTTCCACAGAGTCACATCGTTGACCAGCGCGCGGTATTCCTCCATGGCGCCACCATCCTCGGGGCGCACATAGGCACGGGGATGGTACATGCGATTGTAGACGGTGGCCTTCCAGCAGCCGGCTTCCACCGAGAGATGCCAGTAAGGCGATTTTCGCACCCGATTGGAGAGCAACAGCTGAATGCCGGGGTCACCACTCTGGCGGAGGTTGACCGGCACCAAGCGCTCGCTCTGATCGATGGACTGTTGGAAATTGACATTATGTGGCATGGCGCGGCACTCCTCGTCCTTGGCTGATGGCCCGAGAAAGCGGCTTTTCTCGTGCCCTCGCTGTCGGAGGCCCGGGCGGGCTCCCGCTCGACGACGTCATTCAGGGCATGTCGGTCGTTGCGGAGGCGGGCCGCCGATACCTTCAAGGTAGGCGTGCAGGTGGGGGGCACCGTTCCTGAGGCGACGCCGGGATTCCCGGGGGCGACACCCCGGGTGTCGGGGGCTCACTTTTCGGCGTCGCGATTTTCGATGTCGCGCAGCCGTGTCAGTCCTTCCTGGGCGCTGGAGGCCACCAGGCGACCGGCACGGTCGTAGATGCTGCCCCGGCTGAAGCCGCGCGCGCCGCCGGCCCAGGGACTGTCCATGTCGTAGAGCAGCCAGTCGTTGACCTTGACGTCGTGATGGAACCACAGGGCGTGGTCGAGGCTGGCGATCTGCAGGCCGGGATCGCCGAAGGCAAGGCCGTGAGGCACCAGAGAGGTGGTCAGCAGATTGAAGTCGGAACTGTAGGCCAGCAGGTAGCGGTGCAGTGCCGGATCGTCGGGCAGTTCGCCGGCCAGGCGGAACCACAGGCGCTTGCGAGCCGGCTGGCCGGGCTCGGCCTTGTCGTCGAGGTGGCGAAACTCGATCGGGTGGCCGGGAAAGCGGGTCACCCGGGTGTCATCGTCTTCGGGGGCTTCGGGGGGCGCTACGTCGGGCATGCGTGGCTGGTGGGCGATGCTCGTTTCGTCGCCGTGGAAGGACGCACTGCAGAAGAAGATCGGCCGACCCTTCTGGATGGCGGTGATGCGACGGGTGGTGAAGCTGGCACCGTCGCGCACGGCGTCGACCTGATAGACCACCGGCATCTGGGCGTCGCCCGGCCGCAGGAAATAGCCGTGCAAGGAGTGCACGCGGCGCTCGGCGTCCACGGTGTGGGTGGCCGCCGAGAGCGCCTGACCGAGCACCTGGCCACCGAACAGTTGTGGCAGGCCCAGATCCTGGCTGCGGCCGCGGAAGAGATTCTCTTCCAGGGGTTCCAGGGCGAGCAGGTCGACCAGGGCGTTTAGTGCGTCGGACATTCGGGGGTATCCTCCTGAGAAGGTGTTGGCCCGCTTTCGAAGACCTTTCGGGGCGAGTGGGGCCGAGCCATCATCTACATGTCGAGCAGTCTACTGGAGTCAACGTCGATGCGCAGCGATGAGTACTACATGCACCGGGCCATGGATCAGGCGCGTCGGGCGGAGGCGGCAGGCGAGGTGCCGGTCGGGGCCGTGGTCGTGGATCCGGCCGGCGAGATCGTGGGGCTTGGCTTCAATGCGCCGGTCGCCGAGCATGATCCCAGTGCGCATGCCGAGATTCGTGCGCTGCGCGATGCCGGTACCAGGCTCGGCAACTATCGCCTCGATGGCTGTACGCTCTTCGTGACGCTGGAACCCTGCCTGATGTGTACCGGCGCGATCATTCACGCGCGACTGGCGCGGGTGGTGTATGGTGCGGCCGAGCCGCGCAGCGGCATGGTGGAGTCGCGTGCCAACCTGTTCGCCCAGCCCTGGTACAACCATCGGGTCGAGGTGGTCGGCGGGGTGCTGGCGCCCCGTGTCTCGAAGCATCTCAAGGCGTTTTTTGCCGAACGACGGGATAGTGCCGAGAAGTGAGCCTTCAGGTGCTGGGCGGGATCACGTCGAATGTCTCGCGACTCGCTTCTTCGGGCAACCGGGCGTTGAGCGGGTGGAACTGTTCCTGGCTGCGGTCCACGTAGGCCAGGATCTCGTGATAGCGGCGAATGTTGCGGACATAGATCACCGGCTCTCCCCCTCGGGCGTAGCCGTGACGGGTCTGTTCGTACCAGGCGCTCTCCTGCAGGAGCGGCAGCGAGCGTCGCACGTCCACCCAGGCATCGGGATCGCCGCCGCGCTGGCGGGTGATGTCGCGGGCGTCATAGAGGTGCCCGAGCCCCACGTTGTAGGCCGCCAGCGCCATGTAGAGACGATCATCGCCGGTGATCGACTCGGGGAGTCGCTGCTCGAGGCTTCTCAGATAACGCGCGCCGCCCTCGATGCTTTGTGCCGGATCGAGGCGATTCTCGACGCCGAGGTCGCTGGCGGTGGGGAGCGTCAGCATCATCAGCCCGCGTACGCCGGTGGGGGAGGTGGCCTCGGGGTCCCAGTGGGATTCCTGATAGCCCACCGCGGCCAGCAACTTCCAGTCGAAGCCGGTATCGCGGGCGGACCGTCGGAACAGCTGGGCATAGTCCGGCAGGCGCTCCTGGGCATGAGAGATGAAGGTGCGTGCGCCGACGTATTCGAGATAATTGTCGCGACCGAAATAGCGTGTCTCGAGCCGCTGGAGCAGGCCGCTGTCCTGCATGTCGGCGAGGAAATGGTTGGCTTCGCGCACCAGGCCCAGGCCATGGCCGGCCGGGAAGGCCCAGGCCAGGGAAAGCGGCTTGCCCAACCGGAACCCATCTTCGACATCAGGGAAGAACAGGCGATTGAGCCGGAACTGGTGTTCGAAGACCACGGCGGCGTCCAGCTTGCCGCTCGCCACACGGCTCAGCAGTGACGCGACCTCCATGTCGTCGGACTCCTTCCAGCTCAATGTCGGGTGCTCCGCCTGGAGTTCCCGCATGACGGTATCGGTGCCGCTGCCGCTCAAGGTGCCGATCTCCAGTCCTTGCAGGTCCTCGATGCTATCCGGTGGCGTCAGGTCTCGACGATAGACCAGCAAGGGTTGCAGCGGCATGATAGGGCGACTGAAGATCACGCCCTCGCGGCCCGGCTCGAGAGGCAGGGCGGCGGCCCCCATATCACCCTCCTGACGCACCGCGCCGAGCACGTCGGAGGTATTGTGGTCATCATTCAGCGCCAGGCTGACCCCGAGATGGTCGGCGAAGCGCCGCATCAGCTCGTACTCGAAACCGGTGGGCCCCTGACGCCCCTCGTAGTAAGTGGTGGGGGTGTTGCGGGTATGCACGCTGATGAAGTCGCGTTGCAGCACATCCTGCAAGTGCGGTCCCGGCTCACTACTCGGTCGTACCGGCAACAGGGCGAGCATCAGGACGGCGCACAGTGTCAGGTAACCGCGCCAACGGCGGCGGACATGGTCGAGCCAGAATGCGAGCATAGAGGTGATGAGCAGCGACAAGACCCTTCACCTTACCCAGCCGTCCCCCGGCTGTCATCATTCCCGATTTCTCGCGACCGGCGCTTTCCAGTATCATGGCCCTCTTTGCCGCCGGCTGCGGCCCCGTCTTTACTGCATTCTGCTTGTTTTCAGAGGCCCGAGGATATGCTCGAACTGCGCGGTGCGCCCGCTTTATCCGCTTTTCGTCACGCCAAGCTACTGGATGTCCTGCGTAGCGTGGCGCCCGATGTCGAGGCGCTCGAAGCCGACTATGTGCACTTCGTTGATCACGACGGGGAACCGGCCGACGATGACCGGCAGTTGCTCGAGCGGTTGCTGGACGACGGGACGGCGCGTGAGGCGTCGCCCAGTGGTCGAGGATGCCTGTTTCTGGTCGTGCCGCGGATCGGCACACAGTCGCCCTGGTCGTCCAAGGCGACCGATATCGCGCACAACTGTGGCTTGACGAACATTCGTCGGCTGGAGCGGGGTATCGCTTATCGGGTGCACTTCGCCGGGGAGCTCTCCGAGGCGGACTTCGAAGCGGTCACGGCGGCATTGCATGATCGCATGACCGAGACGGTGTTGTTCGATGCTTCCGACGCCGCTCGGCTGTTCGTGCATCACCAGCCGGCTCCGCTCGGCCAGGTGGATCTCCTGGGGGGCGGCCGTGCGGCGCTGGAGACGGCCAATACCGAGCTCGGCCTGGCGCTCGCCGAGGACGAGATCGACTATCTGTGCGATGCCTTCAAGGGCCTCGAGCGTAACCCCACGGACGTCGAACTGATGATGTTCGCCCAGGCGAACTCCGAGCATTGCCGTCACAAGATCTTCAATGCCGACTGGGTGGTGGATGGCGAGGCCCAGTCGCGCTCGCTGTTCAAGATGATCAAGAACACCTTCGAGGCGTCGCCGGACGATATCCTCTCCGCCTACAGCGACAACGCGGCGGTGATCCGGGGCAGCGAGGCCGGTCGTTTCTTCGCGGCGCCGCTGACCGGCAAGGCGGCCGACAGGGCGGTCTATGGCACGCATCAGGAGCCGGTGAATATCCTGATGAAGGTCGAGACGCACAATCACCCGACGGCCATCGCGCCGCACCCCGGCGCGGCCACCGGCGCCGGCGGCGAGATCCGTGACGAGGGCGCTACCGGCATCGGCGGCAAGCCCAAGGCGGGGTTGACCGGCTTCACCGTCTCCAACCTGCGCATTCCCGAATTCGTCCAGCCCTGGGAGGCCTTCGACTACGGCAAGCCGGAGCGTATCACCAGCGCGCTGTCGATCATGCTCGAGGGGCCCATCGGCGGTGCGGCCTTCAACAACGAGTTCGGCCGCCCCAACCTGACCGGCTATTTCCGCAGCTACGAACAGGATGCCCTGGGGGCTGACGGCATCGAGCGCCGGGGCTATCACAAGCCGATCATGATCGCCGGTGGCTATGGCAATATCCGCGAGGACCATGTCCAGAAGGGCGAGATTCCGGTCGGCGGCAAGCTGATCGTGATGGGCGGGCCGGCCATGCTGATCGGCCTGGGCGGTGGCGCCGCTTCCTCGATGGCTTCCGGTGCCTCCAGCGCCGATCTGGATTTCGCCTCGGTGCAGCGTGATAACCCCGAGATCGAGCGCCGCGCCCAGGAAGTCATTGATCGCTGCTGGTCGCTGGGCGACGACAATCCGATCCGTTTCATCCACGACGTCGGGGCCGGTGGACTCTCCAACGCCTTGCCGGAGCTGGTCAAGGACGGCGAGCGCGGCGGTCGCTTCGAGCTGCGCGAGGTGCCCAATGCCGAGCCCGGCATGAGTCCGCTGGAGATCTGGTGCAACGAGGCCCAGGAGCGCTATGTGCTCGCCGTGGCGCCGGATGATCTCGAGACCTTCGAGGCGTTGTGTCGCCGCGAGCGCTGCCCTTATGCGGTAGTCGGCGAGGCCACCGAGGCCCACCATCTCGAGGTCCGTGACGGCCACTTCGAGAGCAAGCCGGTCGACCTGCCGATGAGCGTGCTGTTCGGCAAGCCGCCGAAGATGCAGCGCGAGTTCGAGCGTCAGCATCGCGAGCTGCCGGGCATCATGCTCGACAACCTGGACCTGCGCGAGGCCATGGACCGGGTACTGCGGCTGCCCACGGTGGCTTCCAAGAGCTTCCTGATCACCATCGGCGACCGCTCGATTACCGGCCAGGTAGCCCGCGACCAGATGGTCGGTCCCTGGCAGGTGCCGGTGGCCGACGTCGCCGTGACTACCGCGACCTTCGATACCCACGCCGGCGAAGCCATGGCCATGGGCGAGCGGCCGCCGGTGGCGCTGATCGACCCTGCTGCCAGTGCCCGTCTGGCGGTGGCTGAAACCATCACCAACCTGGCGGCGGCACCGATCGCCAGGCTCGGCGATATCAAGCTCTCCGCCAACTGGATGAGCGCGGCCAGCCATCCCGGCGAGAACCAGGCGTTGTACGACGCCGTCCACGCCGTGGGCATGGAACTCTGCCCGGCGCTGGGCATCGCCGTTCCGGTGGGCAAGGATTCCATGTCGATGCGTACCGCCTGGGAGGAGGGTGACGAGGAGAAGAGCGTTACCTCTCCGCTGTCGCTGATCACCACCGGCTTTGCGCCCGTCACCGATGCCCTGCGTACCCTGACCCCCGAGATCAACCTGGAGCAGGACGAGTCTGATCTCATCCTGGTCGATCTCGGGGAGGGGCGGAACCGTCTCGGTGGCTCGGCCCTGGCACAGGTTTATGGTCAGGTCGGCGACGAATGCCCCGATCTGGACGACCCGGAGGATCTCAAGGCGTTCTTCTCGGTGATCCAGGGGCTCAATGCCGATGGCAAGCTGCTGGCCTATCATGACCGCAGCGACGGCGGGCTGCTGGTGACGCTGCTGGAGATGGCCTTCGCGGCCCATGCCGGTCTGGAGATCAAGCTCGACTGGTTGATCGACGAGCCCACCGATGCCTTCAATGCGTTGTTTGCCGAGGAACTCGGCGCGGTGATCCAGGTGTCCCGCGAGCATACCGAGGAGGTGCTGGCGCAGTTCGCCGGTGCGGGCATCGAGACCTGCGGCGTCATCGCCCGGCCGCGTTACGACGACCAGGTGCGGGTGACGCTGTTCGAGGAGCCCTTGCTCGAGACCACGCGTCTGCTGACGCAGCGTACCTGGAGCGAGACCAGCTATCGCATGCAGGCGCTGCGCGACAATGCCGAGTGCGCCAAGAGCGAGTTCGATGGCCTGCTCGACGGCCGCGACCCGGGGCTTTCGGCGGCGCCCACCTTCGATGTCGACGAGGACATTACCGCCCCCTTCGTCAACACTGCGCGCCCGGCCATGGCCGTACTGCGCGAGCAAGGCGTCAATGGTCATCTGGAGATGGCCTGGGCCTTCGACCGGGCCGGCTTCGAGGCCGTCGACGTGCACATGAGCGATATTCTCGAGGGGCGGGTGAGCCTCGAAGACTTCAAGGGCCTGGTGGCCTGCGGCGGCTTCTCCTATGGCGATGTGCTCGGTGCCGGCGGCGGTTGGGCCAAGTCGGTGCTGTTCAACGAGCGGGCGCGCGACCAGTTCGCCGGTTTCTTCGGTCGTGACGACAGCTTCGCGCTGGGCGTCTGCAACGGCTGCCAGATGCTGTCCCAGCTCAAGGAACTGATCCCCGGGGCCGAGCACTGGCCACGTTTCGTGCGCAACGAGTCCGAGCAGTTCGAGGCCCGGGTCTCCATGGTCCGCGTGGAGCAGAGTGCCTCGATTCTGCTGGCCGGCATGGAGGGGTCGCGCCTGCCGATCGCCGTGGCCCATGGCGAGGGGCGCGCCGAGTTCCGCGACAGTGCTCATCTGCGCCGCATGCAGGGTAGCGCTCAGGTGGCCCTGCGTTATCTCGATAACCAGGGCCAGGCGACCACACGTTATCCTGCCAACCCCAATGGGTCGCCGGGCGGTATTACCGGCCTGACTACGCCGGACGGCCGTGTGACCGTCATGATGCCGCATCCGGAGCGGGTGGCCAGGGCGGTCACCAATTCCTGGCGGCCGGCCGAGTGGACCCAGGACGGTGCCTGGATGCGCCTGTTCCGCAACGCCCGGCGCTGGTTGGGCTGAACAAAGAGGCCGTCATGCAAGACGCCGACGCCCAGCCAGGCGTCGGCGTCTGCATGTCATCGGCTCATGCTGCCTCGGCTTGGCGTGGGGTCAGGAGGCGCTATTGTCCGGGGCGTCGTCCTTGTGCTTCAGATGCGATTCCACGTCGTCGAGCAGATGGCGGAACTGCGCCTGAAGGCGGTCATAACGCCCGAAATCATAACCGCACTCTTCGCAATAAACGTGATACTGCCCCTCTCGGCCCGGCGGCAGGCGCTTCCAGTGGCTGCCGCATTCCGGACAATTGGGGCTGGTCTTTTCACTGGTCATGCAAGGTTCTCCCTCAGGGCAATACGAGATAGTTCGTTCTCATACTACCTAGGTATCATGCCTGTGTGTCCATAGGTCAAGCCATGCGCGGCCGTCTCGCTGTCGGTAGCGGTGGTGGCAGATGGCAAGATGTCGACGTTTCACCGCACGAGTCCTTTCATGAGCTCCTCTTTCGCACCAAGATTGCGCCCTTATCAACATGATGCGGTAGCCCGCGTGGTGGCGCATTTTCGTGCCCATCATGATCCTGCCGTGGTGGTGTTGCCCACCGGCAGTGGCAAGTCGCTGGTGATCGCCGAGCTGGCGCGCCTGGCACGTGGCCGGGTGCTGGTGTTGGCTCACGTACGCGAGCTGGTGGAGCAGAATCACGCCAAGTATGAGGCCTACGGCCTCGAGGCGGATATCTTCAGCGCCGGCCTCGGCAGCAAGCGGGCAAGTCGACAGGTGGTGTTCGGCTCGGTGCAGTCGGTGGTGCGCAACCTCGATGCCTTTGGCGGGCGACTCGAGGAACGGGACGGTGACGGTGGCGCCTTTTCGCTGCTGGTGATCGATGAATGTCACCGGGTCTCGCTGGACGAGGACTCGAGTTATCGGCGGGTGATCGAGGCACTGCGTCGCCACAACCCGCGTCTCAAGATTCTCGGCCTGACTGCCACGCCGTACCGGCTGGGGCAGGGCTTCGTCTATCATCGCCACCATCATGGCATGGTGCGTGGCGACGATGACTGCTTCTTCCGCGATTGCGTCTTCGAACAGCCGCTGCGCCTGATGGTCAAGCAGGGCTATCTCGCCGAACCGCGTCGCATCGATGCGGCGGTGGCCCGCTATGACTTCTCGCGACTGGCACCCGGCATCGGCGGTCGCTTTCAGGACGCCGAACTCGATCAGGTGGTGGCGGGGCATCGGGCCACGCCTTCCATCGTCGCCGAGGTGGTGGCGTATGCCGCCGACCGTCGGGGCGTGATGCTGTTCGCCGCCACCGTGGCGCATGCCGAGGAAGTGCTCGGCCATCTGCCGGAAGGGCAGGCGGCATTGATCACCGGTGCCACGCCATCCGATGAGCGCCAGACGAGCATCGAGGCATTCAAGGCCCAGCGTCTCAAGTATCTGGTCAATGTGTCGGTGTTGACCACCGGCTTCGATGCGCCCCATGTCGATCTGATCGCCATCCTGCGGCCTACCGAATCGGTGGGGCTCTACCAGCAGATCGTCGGGCGTGGCCTGCGGCTGGCCGAGGGCAAGCGCGACTGCCTGATCCTCGACTATGCCGGTAACCCCTGGGATCTCTATGCCCCCGAAGTGGGCAGCCCACGACCGGCCTCGGACACGGAGCCTGTCCAGGTCGAATGTCCTGTCTGCGGGCATGCCAATCTGTTCTGGGGTCGCCGCGACGGCGAGCTGGTCATCGAGCATTTCGGGCGTCGTTGCCAGGGCCTGGTCGAGGACGAGACGGGCGGGCAGCATCAATGCGATTTCCGCTACCGCTTCAAGGCGTGCGAGCGTTGTGGCGCCGAGAACGACATTGCCGCGCGGCGATGTCATGGGTGCCAGGCGATGCTGGTGGATGCCGACGACAAGCTGCGCGAGGCCCTGCGGCTGCGCGATGCCCAGGTGCTGCGGGTGACCGGCATGCAGCTTGAAGCGACGCACAATGGTCGCGGCCTGCCGCGTCTCAAGGTCACCTATCATGACGAGGACGGTGCGACCCTGAGCGAGTGGTTTGCGCTGGAAACGCCGGCCCAACGCGGGGCCTTCCAGGCGGTGTTCCTGCGTGACCACCTGCGTGCGCCGGGCAGCGACTGGCGTCCGGCCAGTCCGGAAGAGGTGCTCGGCGAACGGCGTCGCCTGCGAGCGCCTGACTTCGTCGTCGGTCGCAAGGTCGGGCGCCACTGGCAGGTGCGCGAGAAGCTGTTCGATTATGCCGGGCGATACCGAACCGCCGATGCCGCCGAGGCGCCGTGATGGGCAGAGCGCCACAAGGGGAGCATGTCTCGCTATATACGCCTGGGGTGATAATTCCGGCCAATGGGGCTCTGGCTTGAATAACGGTTGCGTTCGGGGCCGTGCACGACGGGGGGAATCGTGGTCGTCATCTGACGTGGCTCGGGAGCTCACCGACTCGGTCAGGGCGTAATACGTCAGGTTTGACGCCTCCATGCCGGGTAACTAGCTTGAGTTGACATCTCCGACACCCACAAGAAACGCCGATGGAGGCTGCCATGCCTATTCTGCCCAGGCGGCACCCTCAGTACCGTGGCAAGTATCTGATTGCCACTTTTCTCGTTTTTCTCCTCGTAGGCTCAGACGCGCATGCGAAATCCCCGTCATCAGAGACGCTTCCTCGTCTGGAGTCCACGCAATGCGCGACCGAAGCGCTCACGGACCTGGGCGCCGACTGTTACACCTTTCATGGTTACGAGAACTGGGATGAGCCTGGCGACAACCGTATCCAGCTTCCGGTGGCCGTGATCGAGCCGGACTCCGGCGAGGCCAAGGACGTGCCGGTGTTCTTCTTTCCCGGTGGGCCGGGGTACTCATCGTTGGGTAGCCGGGACTACATGGAACAATTGCGCAAGGACATCGGCAATCGCACTCTGGTGACGATGGATCATCGGGGCTTCATCAACGCCGAGCCTGCGCTTGAGTGCCCGGGGTACGCGAATGTCTCCCCGTACCACAACATCATCCACACGCCCGCGATCACTTCCTCGCTGAAACCCATGGAGCGCCTGGCGTCGATCACCGGCGCGGTGGAAGACTGCTATCGGAAACTCACCGAGGAAGGCATCGACGTCGCTCAATACAATCAGTACAGCGTATCGCGCGATGTCGACGAGATACGTCAACTGCTGGACTACGACCTCATCGATGCCTTCGGTTCATCGACGGGAAGTGGCACCGTGACCTCTTTCATCCAGTATTATCCGGACAGCGTACGCAGCGCGATTCTCGGCTGGCCATGGTTCAGCCATCTGCGCAACCGTCCGCCTGTCGATGAATTCTACACGGCCAAGCAGACGTTCACCGATATCCTGGCGCTGTGTGCCGCCGAGGACGATGCATGCCGTGAGATGTTGCCGGACTGGCTGCTGGCGATCGACCGGGCACGCCGCAACCTGGATGCCAGGCCCTACATCGTCGATGTCGAGGACTCCGCGGGCAACAGCGAGACCCTTTACTTCGATGGGGCCGCCTTTCTCGACACTCTCTACCTGATGCTGCCCGCCGTCTATGCGGAATTGCCTAGCCTGGTGGCCGACATCGAAGCGGGGGACTACTCGCGCCTCGAGGACTTCTTCTTGATTGACGATTATGCCCCCGAGACGGAAGCCCCCAACTATGCACTGGGCTACTTCCTGGCCCACGTCTGTGGCGATATGGGCCGCAATCGCCCCACTCGAGCCGACTCGATCGCCGCCGTGCAGCGCGAGCCGGCGATCCTCGGTTTCGAGCCTCCCAGGGTATGTGGTTGGTGGGGGAAAGATGGGAACGTGCCCGATGAACATAATGATCCGCCGGTATCCGACACGCCGGCCCTGGCCATCCACGGCCAGATGGATCCCTGCTGTGGCACCCGCTGGAGCGAACACTTGCGCCGGACCATGCCCAATGTGCAGTCCGTCGAATTTCAGGGATTGGGGCATAATCCCGTCAATGAGTGTCGCTCGACCATGATACAGGCCTTTCTTGATGACCCCATGGCGACCGTCGATGATAGCTGCAGGAGGGAAGTGGCGCTGGAGTCCTGGGTGATTGAGCCACCCCATTAGTGGAAAGCAACCCGATGCAAGGCCGGCTCCTGGCCGACAGGGCCCGCAGCAGCGGGCCCTGTTTGTTCTGCATGATCACTCCTGTGGCTTTCTCGTGACGACTGGTCGGACCTTGGCTGGGAGGGTGGGCCGCCACGTTTTCCTGACGTCATGCCGGTTCGACATGCGGCCTTGGCGTTTCAGTGAAGGCAAACGCGGCTTACCTTGGTGGGGTGGCTCTTGGTAGACTTCACGATCAACCAACGGGCGCGTTTTCGCCAGCAACGTCGCAGGAGGCCAGGCCACGCGTGAGCGATACGCCAACGACTGCCGAGGGTGAGGCGAATGTCGAGCATGATGTCGAGAACAGTGCGACGGTGCTCGGTCGACTGTTCGACGAGCCGATCACCCAGCTGCCGGAGGATCTCTACATCCCGCCGGAGGCGTTGCGTGTCTTTCTCGAGACCTTCGAGGGACCGCTGGACCTGCTGCTCTATCTGATCCGTCGCCAGAATCTGGATATCCTGGCCATCAACGTGGCGACCATCACCCATCAGTACATCGAGTACGTGGAGTTGATGAAGGCCATGGAAATCGAACTGGCCGGCGAGTATCTGCTGATGGCGGCGATGTTGGCCGAGATCAAGTCGCGAACCCTGCTGCCGCGTCCTCCCAGGGAGGGCGATGAGGAGGACGAGGAGGACCCTCGCGCCGAGCTGATTCGTCGCTTGCAGGAGTACGAACGGCTCAAGAACGCCGCCGAGTCGCTGGCCGATCTGCCACGCCTCGGGCGGGACTGGTTTCCGGCGCGAGCGGCGCTGCCGCCGCTCGAGTCCCGGGTGATCCATCCCGATGTGGAGCTCGACGAATTGCTGGGTGCCCTGGCCGGGATATTGCGCCGGGCGGAACTCAATCAGTCTCACCAGATCAGTCGTGAGGTGCTCTCCACCCGTGAGCGCATGCTGGCGATCATGGAACGGTTGAGTCATGAACACCACACGCCCTTCGAGTCGTTGTTCAATCTCGAGGAAGGACGTGCCGGTGTGGTTGTCACCTTCATGGCGATTCTCGAACTGGCCAAGGAAACCTTGATCGAGATCGTGCAGAATGCGCCGCTGTCGCCGATTCATGTGCGCGCACGTGCCGAGATCGAGGCGGAGGAGGGCGAAGAAGACTTCGAGGAGGAAGGCGACCTGGGCGAGAGCCCCTTCGCGATGCAGGACGAGGATGGGAGCGAACCGGCATGACCGCCATGGAGTATCCCGAGGCCCTGGACGATATTCTCGAGGCCGCCTTGCTGGCGGCCGGAGAGCCCCTGTCGCTGGAGCGTCTCGAGGCGCTGTTCGATGATCACGAGCGACCGCCGCGCCGCGCTCTGCGCGAGTCGCTGGCGCGCGTCGAGGGTCGCCATGAGCGCGGTGCCATGGAGCTGCTCGAGACTGCCACGGGTTACCAGCTGCGCATTCGGCCGAGGCTGTCGTCATGGGTGTCGCGGCTGTGGGATGAGCGCCCTCAGCGCTATTCGCGGGCGCTGCTGGAGACCCTGGCGATGATCGCCTACCGACAGCCGGTGACTCGCGCCGACATCGAGGAGGTACGCGGTGTCTCGGTGAGCGGCTCCATCATGCGCACCCTGGTCGATCGGGGGTGGGTGAGGGTCGTGGGGCACCGTGATGTTCCCGGTCGTCCGGCGGTCTATGCCACCACGCGGTCCTTTCTCGACGACTTCGGCCTCAAGACCCTCGACGAATTGCCGCCGATGCATGAACTCAAGAATTTCGGCGAGGAGGCGTCGCATCAGGACGAGGCACCGCCGCCGCCTCAGCAGGATGTGCTGGCGCAGGCGGATGAATCGCTTGACGCGCCCGAAGAGGGCCATGACCCCGAAAGAGAAAGTGAGCTCGAGGGCCAGAGCGAGCACGGTTCCGAGGAAGAGGTTAGGGAGACGGCCGGCCCCGAACATGAAGCCGCGCCGGCCCAGGCCGGTGAACCGTTGGCCGGGACGGCCGACGAGGACGAGACACACGCCGGGACGGCGTCCGAGCGGACGAGTCCGAGCTTCGCCGATATCGAGGCTCGGCTGTCCGAACGTGCCCGTGGCCGCGTCGACGATGACGCTGCCCCGGGGACGGAATCCACGACAAGTGAGATAGACGACTGATGAGTAACACCAGCGAAAAACTGCAGAAGGTCCTGGCCCGGGCGGGCCTGGGATCGCGCCGTGAAATGGAAACCGCCATCGCCGATGGGCGGGTCAAGGTCAACGGGCAGGTAGCGACCCTGGGCGATCGGATCGAGCTGCGCGACAAGGTCGCCTTCGATGACCGGCCCGTGACCCTGCGCGGGGCCGATGAGGTGCCTCGTCGGGTGATCATGTACAGCAAGCCGGAGGGCGAACTGTGCACGCGCAAGGACCCGGAAGGGCGTCGCACGGTCTTCGACCGCCTGCCGCGCCTCAAGGGCGAGCGCTGGATTGCCATCGGCCGGCTGGACATCAATACCAGCGGGCTGCTGCTCTTCACCACCGACGGCGAGCTGGCCAACCGGTTGATGCATCCCGCCACCCAGATCGAGCGCGAATACGCCGTGCGCGTGATGGGCGAGGTGACGATGAGCCAGATCAAGGCGATGGTCGAAGGCGTGATGCTCGATGATGGTCCGGCGCGTTTCACCGATGTGCAGGAGTTCGGCGGCGAGGGCATCAATACCTGGTTCCATGTGGTCATCATGGAAGGTCGCAACCGCGAGGTGCGCCGACTCTGGGAGTCCCAGAACCTTACCGTCAGCCGCCTCAAGCGCGTGCGCTATGGCAACATTTTCCTCGATAAGCGGGCCAAGGCGGGGGAATGGGTCGAGCTCGGTCAGGACGAGATCGACGATCTGGCGAGTCAGGCGGGACTCCCGTCGCGCAAGGTGCCGGAGCTGACGCCCGACGAGAAGAACCGCTGGAGCCGCGACAAGAACAAGCGGCGACCGGTACAGGGCATGCGCAAGCCCAGGGGTCGGGGGCGCTGAGAAGCCGGCGATAAAAAAAGCACTTGCCAGCGACCGGCCTCATCCGTATTATGTGCACCCGTTCGGCAAGGGTCGTTAGCTCAGTTGGTAGAGCAGTTGGCTTTTAACCAATTGGTCGTAGGTTCGAATCCTACACGACCCACCATCCGAACCCGTATTGGCCATCGTGGCCATGCAGGGTCGTTAGCTCAGTTGGTAGAGCAGTTGGCTTTTAACCAATTGGTCGTAGGTTCGAATCCTACACGACCCACCAGATATCGCGCCCCCGTCTCGCTTCGAGTCGGGGGCGTTTTCGTTGGTCGGCTCGTGGAATCGCGACGGCTCGGCCCCGGGCGATATCGCGATCTGCGCTGAGCCTGTTGCCGGCCAGTCGAGCTTGCAACCCGGGCGTGTCGGCGTCATTATCGAAGGACGTCATTTTTCTTGCACCGGTGATCGCGGAGAGCGAGTCGGTCGCAAGCGGCGCGGGTCGACCACAGCGATAGACGCAATGGTTGACCCTCTGGTGTGTCGAGCCGTGCGGAGCGCACGAGTCCCGGCACCTGGTGTAATGCAGGGGGAGCCCCTGCCGGTCAAAGTGGTAGACACGATGACGATCATGACTTCCCGTGCCGAGCTGCGCGAACAGCTGGCACGTAGCTATTGCCCTACCCGCATTCCCGCCGAGGACGAAGCGCGCGTCGAGGAGATCAAGCGACTGCTCGAGGCCAACAATGCCGTTCTGGTGGCCCACTACTACACCGACGATGCCATCCAGCAATTGGCTGAGGAGACGGGCGGCTGTGTCGCCGATTCCCTGGAGATGGCACGCTTTGGCGCCCGCCACGAGGCCGACACCCTGGTGGTGGCCGGTGTGCGCTTCATGGGCGAGACGGCCAAGATCCTCTCGCCGGAGAAGCGCGTGCTGATGCCGACCCTCGAGGCAACCTGTTCGCTGGATATCGGCTGCCCGGCCGATGAGTTCGCGGCCTTCTGCGATGCGCATCCGGATCGCACCGTGGTGGTCTACGCCAATACCTCGGCGGCGGTGAAGGCGCGTGCCGATTGGGTCGTGACGTCGTCCATCGCCGTGGACGTGATCGAACACCTGCAGGCGCGTGGCGAGAAGATCCTGTGGGCGCCGGACAAGCACCTGGGCGGTTACATCCAGCGCAAGACCGGTGCCGACATGCTGCTCTGGGACGGTGCCTGCATCGTCCATGAGGAGTTCAAGGCCAAGGGTGTCGAGGACCTCAAGGGGCTGTATCCCGACGCAGCGGTCCTCGTGCACCCGGAATCGCCGGCCTCGGTGGTCGAGCTGGCCGACGTCGCCGGTTCCACCTCCCAGTTGATCAAGGCCGCCAAGGAGTTGTCCCAGCAGGAACTGATCGTGGCCACCGATCGGGGCATCTTCTTCAAGATGCAGCAGGCGGTACCGGAAAAGACCCTCTTCGAGGCACCCACTGCCGGCGATGGCGCTACCTGCAAGAGCTGCGCCCACTGCCCGTGGATGGCCATGAACGCTCTGGACAACCTGGCCGGCGCCCTGCGCCATGCAAGCGGCGAAATCTTCGTCGACGAGGCGTTGCGACAGCGCGCGCTCAAGCCGTTGGAACGCATGCTCAACTTCAATGCTTGAGCTACGAGCTACGAGCTACGAGCTACGAGCTACGAGCTACGAGCTACGAGCTGGGTTTTCGGGTTTCGCATCTCGCATCTCGCTGCTCGTATGCTTTGGGTTTCGAGCCACGAGCCGTGAACAACGGCTCGAGAATGCAGGGGCTGGGGGGCAGGCTAGACCGCATGTCTGCCGTCAGCGCCGGGCTTGTGATACCTTGTCGCGATCATCTGGACCTGGATTGCCAAGGACTACATGGACGCACAAGCCAAGATCATTGATCGTCTCGCCGAGGAACTCGGCGTTCGCGCGCCCCAGGTGGCGGCCACCGTGGAGCTGCTCGATGGCGGTGCCACCGTTCCCTTCGTCGCTCGCTATCGTAAGGAAGCGACCGGGGGGCTGGACGACACCCAACTACGACAGCTCGAAGAACGCCTGGGCTATCTGCGCGAACTGGAAGAGCGCCGCGAGACGGTGCTGGCCAGCATCGACGAGCAAGGCAAGCTGACCGAGGCACTGGCCGCGAGCATCCGCGCTGCCGATACCAAGCAGCGTCTGGAAGACCTCTACCTGCCGTATCGCAAGAAGCGTCGCACCAAGGCACAGATCGCCCGTGAGGCCGGCCTGGAGCCCCTGGCGGAGTCGCTGCTCGCCGACCCGACCCTGTCCCCCGAAGAGCAGGCCGCCGGCTATCTGCGTGCAGCGGACGGCGATATCCCGGCCATCGAGGATGCCAAGTCGGCACTGGACGGTGCCAAGCAGATCCTCATGGAGCGTTTCGCCGAGGATCCCGAACTGGTGGGCCAACTGCGCGAGCGGCTGTGGAGCGAAGGCATGCTCAGTGCTCGGCTGATCGACGGCAAGGAGCGCGAAGGCGCCAAGTTCTCCGATTACTTCGAACATGACGAGGCCATCGCCAAGGTGCCCTCGCACCGAGCCCTGGCCATGTTCCGTGGTCGCAACGAGGGCGTGCTGTCGCTGGTCATCCGCCTGCCGGGCGAGGAAGAGGCCGCCGTGCATCCGGCTCAGGTGGCCATCGCCAGGCACTTCGAGATTCGTGATCAAGGGCGTGCCGCCGACCGCTGGCTCGCCGAAGTGGTGCGCTGGACTTGGCGGGTCAAGCTCTATACCCACCTCGAGACCGAATTGATGGGACGCCTGCGCGAACGCGCCGAAGCCGAGGCCATCGGTGTCTTTGCCGCCAACCTCAAGGATCTGCTGCTGGCGGCGCCGGCCGGTGCCAAGGCGACGCTGGCCATCGACCCGGGCCTGCGCACCGGCTGCAAGGTGGCCGTGGTCAGTGCCACCGGTCAGTTCCTGGGCCAGTCGACCATCTTCCCTCATGCGCCACGCCATCAGTGGAACGAGTCTCTGGCCGAACTGGCCCGGCTGGTGGACGCTCACGATGTGGCCCTGATCGCCGTGGGCAATGGTACTGCCAGCCGCGAGACCGACAAGCTGGCGGGCGAACTGGTCAAGGCCATGGCCGGGACGCGTCGGCTCTCCAAGGTGATGGTCAGCGAGGCCGGCGCCTCGGTCTATTCGGCGTCGGAATACGCTTCCCGCGAACTGCCGGATCTCGATGTGACCGTTCGCGGCGCCGTGTCGATCGCGCGCCGCCTGCAGGATCCGCTGGCCGAACTGGTCAAGATCGAGCCCAAGTCCATCGGTGTCGGCCAGTACCAGCATGATGTCTCCCAGGTGCAGCTCTCGCGCAGCCTGGAGACCGTGATCGAGGACTGCGTCAACGCCGTGGGGGTGGACCTCAATACCGCTTCCTCGGCCCTGCTGTCGCGGGTAGCCGGTCTCAACGCCGGGCTGGCCGAGAACATCGTGTCCCGCCGCGACGCCGAAGGCGCCTTCCGCTCGCGTCGCCAGTTGCTGGACGTCAGCCGCCTCGGCCCCAAGACCTTCGAGCAGTGCGCCGGCTTCCTGCGGATCATGGATAGCGACAACCCACTGGACGCCAGTGCGGTTCACCCCGAGGCCTATCCACTGGTCGAGCGTATCGCCAGTCGCAGTGGCCGCGAACTGGCCGGCTTGATCGGCGACAGTTCGACCCTCAAGTCGCTCAAGGCTTCCGACTTCGCCGACGAGCGCTTCGGCGTGCCCACCGTCAGCGATATCTTCAAGGAGCTGGACAAGCCCGGCCGAGATCCGCGTCCCGAATTCCGTGCCGCCGAGTTCCGCGAGGGGGTGGAAACCCTCAAGGATCTGGAGCCCGGCATGGTGCTGGAAGGCAGCGTGACCAACGTCACTCACTTCGGCGCCTTCGTCGATATCGGCGTCCACCAGGATGGCCTGGTGCATATCTCGGCATTGTCCACCAAGTTCGTCGAGGATCCCCGCTCGGTCGTCAAGGCCGGTGATATCGTCAAGGTCAAGGTCATGAGCGTGGACCTTGAACGCTCGCGTATCGGCCTGACCATGCGTCTCGACGACCAGCCGGGCGAGGCCGAGGACGACAGGCCGCGCAAGGGGGGCGAGTCCCGAGGGCGTGGCAAGCCTCCTCGCAAGGGAGGGGGCAAGTCGAAAGGGCAAGGTGCTCAGGGCGAAGAGCAGCTCGGTAGCCTGGGGGCGGCATTGCTCAAGGCCAAGCACGATAGCTAGTATGCCGAGCTACGAGCTACGAGCTACGAGCTACGAGCTACGAGCTACGAGCTACGAGCTACGAGCTACGAGCTACGAGCT
>NZ_JAJQTQ010000038.1 GCF_029081005.1 Halomonas elongata
CTGGGCTACAGCCCGATCTGGTTCGGCATCCTGTTCGCGGTGAACATGCAGGTTTCCTTCCTGTCGCCGCCGTTCGGGCCGGCCGCCTTCTACCTGAAAGGGGTGGCGCCGCCGGAGGTGAGTCTCAAGGACATCTTCGTCTCGGTGCTGCCGTTCATTGCCCTGCAGCTGTGCGTGCTGTTCGCGCTGCTGTTCTGGCCCAATTTGGCCATGTGGCTGGTGGGGTGATTGGCATGGCTGCGCAGGCGAATGACGTCGTTATTCGGTGCTCGAAATCCTCACATACCGCTCAGTATGCTCCGGTTTCTGTGCGCCGAATGCCTTGTCCTTCGCTCTGCTCGCCGATGCCCGAAACGACGGTGCGGTATCGGCCCGCTTTTCGACGCGACAGGCGTGATATTAACCCGGCAAGCTTTTATGTCGGGTTAATCGCGGTACAGGAAAGTGCCGCCGCCGGCCGTCAGGACTGCGCGAGCCCGCGCCACACCAGAAAATCCACGCATCTGCGCCAGCGTGGTGCGGGCGACAATCAAATAGATCAGGACGATCTATTTGATTGCCGGATTAATAATGGAATGGATAGTGTTCTATGAAAATTACCCGACTCAAGACCTGGCAGGTGCCGCCACGCTGGTTGTTCCTCAAGATCGAGACCGATGAAGGTGCCTATGGCTGGGGCGAACCCGTGGTGGAAGGGCGCGCGGCCACAGTCGAGGCGGCGGTGCATGAGTTGTCCGACTATCTGGTCGGCCAGGACCCGCATCGCATCGAGCATCTGTGGAACACGCTGTACCGTGCCGGCTTCTATCGCGGCGGGCCGATCCTGATGAGTGCCATCGCCGGTATCGACCAGGCGCTGTGGGACCTCAAGGGGCGCGATCTCGGCGTGCCCGTCCATCAGCTGCTGGGTGGACGAGTCCGCGATCGGATGCGCATGTACGCCTGGACCGGCGGCGACCGCCCGCAGGATGTGGGGGCGGGGGCCAGGACCTTGGTCGACCAGGGGTTCACGGCCTTCAAGATGAATGGTACGCCGGAGCTGGCGATCGTCGACTCGCATCGCAAGATCGATGAGGCCGTGGCGCGGGTGGCCGAGGCCCGGGATGCCGTCGGGCCCGATGTGGGCATCGGCATCGACTTCCATGGTCGCGTTCACCGGCCGATGGCCAAGGCGTTGCTGCGCGAACTGGAGCCCTATCACCCGATGTTCGTCGAGGAGCCGGTGGCCCCCGAGCACCTGCCGTGTCTGACGAACATCGCCGGTGGGCTGGGCTATCCGCTGGCCACCGGCGAGCGGCTGCACACGCGGTTCGAGTTCCGTGATCTGCTGGCCCAGGGAATGATCGACGTGGTTCAGCCTGACCTGTCGCACTGCGGCGGCATCAGCGAGGGCATGAAGATCGCCAGTCTGGCTTCCTGCCACGATGTGGCGCTGGCACCCCATTGTCCGCTGGGGCCGCTGACGCTGGCGGCCTCGCTGCATGTGGATGCGGTGAATCACAACGCCTTCATCCAGGAACAGAGCATGGGCATTCACTACAACCGTGACAATGACGTGCTCGACTACCTGGTCGACAAGTCGGCGCTGGCCATCGAGGACGGATTCTGCGCGATTCCCGAGGGGCCCGGTCTTGGGGTAGAAATCGACGAGGCCTTCGTCGAGGAACGCGCCAGGGTGGGCCATCGCTGGCGCAACCCGGTATGGACCCATGAGGACGGCTCGATCGCCGAGTGGTGAAAAGAGTGGTGAGATCATGAACGAGACGCAAGGCAACACCCTGAACGAGGCCCTGGAGACGCTGCCGCTGGTGGCGATACTGCGCGGTATCACGCCCGAGGAAGTAGAGGGCGTGTGCGAGGCGCTGGTCGGCGCCGGCTTCCGGATGATCGAGATTCCGCTCAACTCGCCGCGGCCCTGGGAGAGTATCGAGCGAGCGGTGGCACATTGCCCGGCATCGGTGCTGGTCGGGGCGGGTACCGTGCTGGAAGGCGCCGATGCCGAGCGGCTGGCTCGGCTCGGCGCCCCCCTCATGGTCACGCCCAATAGTGATGTCGAAGTGATCCGGGCCGGCGTCGATCATGGGCTGGCCCCCATGATCGGCTGCATGACGCCCACCGAGGCATTGGCCGCGGCGCGCAGCGGTGCCAGGGCGCTCAAGCTGTTTCCCGCGGCTCGGCTCGGCACCGGGTACTTCAAGGATATCAATGCCATTCTGCCGCCGGACCTGCCGGTACTGGCGGTGGGCGGTATCGAGCGCGGCAACATGGCCGAGTGGCATGCCGCGGGCGTGCGTGGTTTCGGTTTTGGCAGCAACCTCTACAAGCCCGGTCGCGACACCGATGAAATCGCCGAGATCGCCGCCGACCTGGTCGCCGAGTGGCACCGGCTCGAGGATCGGGGGAGCGAGGGATGAGCGAGCGGCTGATCGCCATCGACTGGGGCACCAGCAATTTCCGGGCCTTCCTGGTCGATCGAGCCAGCGGCGAATGTCTCGACAGCCATCGTTCGGATGCCGGCCTGAGGGCGCTGTCCAGCGAGGAATTCCCGCACTACTGCCTCGCCCAGGTTGGGGCCTGGCGAGAAGATGGCCGAGTGCCTGTCTATTTGTCCGGCATGGTCGGTTCGGCTCGTGGCTGGTGCGAGGCGCCGCAACTGGATGTGCCGGCTTCCGCCGCGGACCTTGCCGCCGGATTGATGGCGGCGCCCGGGCTGTCCAATGCCTGGATCGTGCCAGGCCTCAAGATAGTACGCGACGACCACGTCGATGTGATGCGCGGCGAAGAGGTGCAGGCCTTCGGCGCCATGGCCTTGCGTGAAGCGACCTCGGGCTTGTGCTGCCTGCCAGGCACGCACAGCAAGTGGGTGCATCTGGAAGGAGAACGTCTGACCGACTTCACCACCGTCATGACCGGTGAACTCTTTCATGCCGTGCGCTTTCATACACTGCCCGGCGAGCCTTCCCGGGAGCGTGCCGCGTTCGACGAGGCGGGCTTTCGCCAGGGGCTTCAGGCCGCGACGCATCCCGATGGACCGCTGCACGCGCTTTTTGAGGCACGCAGTCGACACTTGTATGCCGGCTTGTCTGCCGAGGCGATCGGAGGCTTCATTTCCGGCGTGTTGATCGGCAATGAGGTGCTTTCACAACGCAAGAGATGGCGAGATACCTCGGTGACATTGATCGGTTCGACTTCCTTGAATTCCCTGTACCGAATGGCCCTGGAGTGGGCAGGGGGAAGTGTCATCGAAATCTCGAGTGACGATGCCACCCTTTCAGGGCTTTGTGCATTGGCGAATCGCCATGGCGAACGTTGATCAATGACATTGAAATCGTAAGAACGTTATCCGGAATGAAAGAAGAAAAGGCGGCCTTTTCTGGTCGCCTTTTCGATCGATGATGACGTCGTATCCTGCCTCAGCTCGACCGCGCGTCGAGATGCTCCAGAAAGGCATCGACGATACCGCGAGGCGTGTCCCGGATATCGCCGCGGAAGGCTTCCTCCCGGGAGGGGACTTCCAGGGTGGCAAGCTGACTGTCCAGCATGTGGGTGCCGGTGAAGAAGTGCTCGCTTCGCCGCTCGAGCCGATCTACCAGGACATTCCGGTCACCATGCAGGTAGAGAATATCCAGTCTGGGCGTGGCGGTGCGAAGCTGGTCGCGGTAGCGATGCTTCAATGCCGAGCAGCCGATCACCAGGGATATTCCCTGTGACTGATACTCTCGATAGAGGTCAGCGAGGGTCGCCAGCCAGGCTTCCCGGTCACCATCATTGAGGGGTTGGCCACGCGACATCTTGGCGATGTTTCCGGGACTATGATAGTCATCGCCATCGAGGAAGGTGGCGCCCATGGCGGCTGCCACCTGGCGACCGACATGCGACTTTCCCGAACCGGAAACCCCCATTACCAGAATGCTTTTCGCCTTGGCTTTCATGCGGAAATCGCTTTGTTTTAGAACCGTTGAACAGGATCGATTCTAGCACTTTTTCCGTCGGGAATGGGAGCCCTTTCCAAGGCCGGGGGAAGTGGTTCCTTTCGAACGTATCGTCAGCGATAGCCGGCCATTAGATCGCGGATCAGGGGCGTGTCGGCGTCACGGTGCGTGGGGAGTTCGAAACGTGCGCGTGCGATGGCGGTGCGTGACAGGTGTGCCTCGATCAGGGTTTCACGGTCGTCCGCCTCGGCGAGAAGCTCGCCTCGGGGACCGAGGATGCGCGAACCGCCCCAGAAGTGGCTGGCGCCTTCGGGACCGAATCGATTGGCCATGATCACCGGCGTGCCATAGGTCATGGCGTAGAAACGCACGTTCAAGGCCCAGTTCTGCTCGTTGGAGAAGTCGTCGCTGACGATGCCCGAGGCCGAATTGATCGGGGCGCAAAGGATGGTGGGGCGTGGCAGCAGGGCGGCATGGACGAGCGCTGGATTCCACAGGTCGGCACAGATCAGTTGGGTGGCCGACCAGCCCGGACGCACGGGGGTGTGGGTGAGGGCATCGCCATGCGTGAACCACTTGCCTTCCTCGAGGCCACCGTAAGTGGGCAGGTTGAGTTTGCGATGTACGGCGACGAGTTCGCCATGCTGCAGAATCGCCAGGGCGTTGTAGTACTCGCCGGGACTCGCCTCTTCGACGAAGCCGACCACCGCCTGGATATCGCCGACGGCTCGGGCCAGGCGCATCAGGCGAGGGTCCTCCAGCGGCATGGCGACTCGCATGACATCGGCACCGAGTCCATAGCCGGTCAGTGACAGTTCGGGAAAGACCAGCAGCTCGATACCGGCCCGGGTGGCCTCTTCGAGGCACTCGAGATGACGCTCGAGGTTGGCATCGACAGCACCGAGCTCGGCATTGATCTGGGCGGCGGCGACGAGGAGATCGTCCTGGTAGTGCATCCTGGCCTCGTGGCGGCTGGTGGGCATGAAGATGAGAATCCCGGTGGGGCAGGGAGGTGACAAGTGCTGCCGTGTCGGCCGGGCCGTTCGAACCGCTCGGTGGCCGCACCGCCGCAGGGCGGAGGAAAACGGGGCCAGCCAGCCTGGCCCCGAGACAGCTTATAGCAGGTCATTGTCGGTCAGGAAGTCGGCCGCGACATCCTCGATGGTCTCGCGTTCCACGTCGACCCGGGCATTCAGGGTCGCCATGGTCTGGTCGTCGAGCAGCGAGGAGAGCGCGTTCATCTGCTCGGCGAGGTCGGGGTGGGCGTCCAGCGACTCCTGACGGACTACCGGGGTCAGGGCATAGGCCGGGAAGAAGTTCTGGTCGTCCTCGAGGACCTCGAAGTCGAAGGCCGGAATGCGGCCATCGGTGGCGAACACCAGGCCGACGTCGACCTGGCCGTCGCGCAGTGCCTGGTAGACGAGCCCGGAGTCCATGCGCTTGACGTCGCCGCGGCTCACCCGGAAGTCATAGGCTTGCTGCAGCGGACGCCAGCCATCTTCACGGGCGTAGAACTCGGCGTTCATGGCGAACGATAGTTCCTTGCCATCATTGACAGCCTCGGCCAGCTTGGAGAGCGAGTCGATGCCGGTTTCCTCGACGCTCTCTTCGCGCATGGCCAGGGCGTAGGTGTTGTTGGCCTCGGAGGGGTCCAGCCACACCAGGCCCTTCTCGCCATCGAGTTCCTTGACGCGCCGATAGGTCTCGTCAGGGGACAGGGACTCCGTGACGTCGTTGTAGTTGATCAACGAGGTGCCGGTGTATTCCCAGTAGAGGTCGATCTGGCCGTTTTCCTGGGCCTGGCGCAGCATGGCGGAGCCCATGCCGGCGCGGCTTTCCACCTCATGGCCCAGCCCCTCGAGATACTGGGAGGTCATGCTGGCGAGAATCTGCTGTTCGGTGAAGTTCTTGCCGCCGACCACGATTTCCTGGGCCTGGGCGCCGGCCATGGTGCCCGCGAGGGCCAGGCCGGTGAGTGTCGTCATCAAACGTTTCATGTCGTTCTCCTCCTGGGGACGGTCATGGGCTCAAGCGCGGGAAGGGTTGACCCCGCGTGGCACCACGATGAAAGCGGTGATGGCGATCAGGGCGTCGACCACGATCGCCAACAGTGCCGTGGGGATGGCGCCGGACAGCATCATCACCGGGTCGTAGAGATCGATGCCGGTGAAGATCAGTTCGCCGAGTCCGCCGGCGCCGATCAGGAAGGCCAGCGGCACGGTGCCGACATTGATGGTCAAGGCGGTGCGGATACCGGCGAAGATCACATAGAGCGCGTTGGGCAGCTCCACCCTGAGCAGTCGTTGGGCCGGAGACATTCCGATGCCGGCGGCGGCCTCCATCAGGGCAGGTGAAACGCCCTTGAGGCCGGCATAGGTGTTGCGGGTAATCGGCAGCAGGGTGGCGACGAACAGCCCGAATACCGCCGGCACGGTGCCGATGCCCAGAAAGCTCATCGACAAGGCCAGCACCGCCAGTGTCGGGATGGTGGTGCCGACGTTGAGGACCTGCATCAGGGACTCGGCCGCTCGGGCCATGCTGGGGCGGGACAGCATCACGCCGAGCGGGATGGCCACCAGGATGGCCAGGCCGCCGGAAATGGCGGTCAACCACAGGTGTTGCGCGGCGAGATACTGCACGTCCGGCAGGTAGAAGATGAAATCGTCGATGACCCCGCTGGACTGGCTCCAGACGCCTGCGAAGAAGATGACGGCGAGCAGCAGCAGGCGCAGGACCCCTTTCAGATTCTGTATGGGCATCGGCTCACTCCTCGGTCGCGGCGTCGGACTGTCGTTCGTCGCTCGAGCGGGGGCGGAAGCGCGAGCCCAGGTGGTGGGTCATGGCGCGTTGCGTGATCTGGCCGCAGACGCGTCCTTGTTCATCCACGCAGGGCAGCCAGGTGGTGTCCTGGGCGAACATCAGCGAGGCGACCTTGCGCAGGTCATCGTCCAGCGACACCGTGTCCGGCACGTTCTGGAAGTGGTCGCGGCAATAGCCCTTGGTGGTGCGCGCCAGAGCACGCGTGATCAAGCCCACCGGCTGACGCTTGTCGTTGATCATCAGGATGGAGTTCTGGTAGCCGAAATCGTCGATGCGAGCCAGGGCGGTTGCCAGGGTGTCGCCGGGAGACACCGTGCCGATTTCATCGCTGACCACGTCACGCACCCGGACCAGATTGAGGCGCTTCAGCGCCCGGTCCTCGCCGAGGAAGGACTCGACGAAGGCATCGCGGGGAGCCGCCAGCAGGTCGTCCGGCGATGAATACTGGACGAGCTGGCCCTCGCGGAAGACCGCGACGCTGTCGCCCATCTTGATCGCCTCGTCGATGTCGTGGCTGACGAACATGATGGTCTTCTTGAGTTCCTGCTGCATCTTGAGGAACTCGTCCTGGATCACCGCCCGATTGATCGGGTCGATGGCACCGAAGGGTTCGTCCATCAGCATGACCGGCGGGTCGGCGGCCAGCGCACGGGCCACGCCGATGCGCTGCTGTTGACCACCGGAAAGCTCGCTGGGATAGCGCTTGAGAAAGGCGTCGGGGTCGAGGGCGATCATCGCCATCAGCTCGCGGGCACGTTCCCGGTACCTCGCCTTGTCCCAGCCGAGCAGCTTGGGCACCACCGAAATGTTCTCCTCGATGGTCATGTTGGGAAACAGGCCGATCTGCTGGATCACATAGCCGATGTTGCGGCGCAGGTCCTGGGTATCCAGGCCGGTGGTGTCTTCGCCGTCGATGAAGGCCTTGCCCGAGGTAGGGCGGATGATGCGGTTGATCATCTTCAGGGTGGTGGTCTTGCCGCAGCCGGAGGGGCCGAGCAGGATGCAGATCTCCCCGGCCGGGACTTCCATGTTGATGTGGTCGGCGGCGGTCACTGCTCCCTTGGGCGTGTCGAAGACCTTGGTCAGGTTATCCAGTCGAATCATTTGCGGTTCCTTGAACGATGAGCCGGGGGACGACGGTCGAGGGAATCAGGCCGTCTCGGCGGCGCGTTCCATGCCCAGGGGCGTCAGGCGTTTCTGTAACGCCAGCAGCCCGTAGTCGACGATGATCGCCAGCAGGCTGACTGCCACGGCGCCGACGATCAGCTGGCGCGGGTCGGACTGGGAAATGCCGCGACTGATGAAGGTGCCGAGCCCGCCGGCGCCGATATAGGCGGCAATCGCCATCACGCCGATATTGAGCACCACGGCGGTCCGCACGCCGGCCATGATCACCGGCACCGCCAGCGGGATCTCGACCATGCGAAGGCGCTGGTTCTGGCTCATGCCGACGCCCCGAGCGGCCTCGCGCAGCGCCGGGTCGACGTTGTTGATGGCGGTGTAGGTGTTGCGGATGATCGGCAGCTGCGAGTAGAGCAGCACGGCGATCACCGCCGGCAGGTAGCCGATGCCCTGGCCGATCAGTGACAGCACCGGGATCATGATTCCGAAGAGCGCGATGGAGGGGATCGTGACGATGATGGAGGCGGCATAGAGGACCGTCCTGGCCAGACGCTCGTTCTTGGTGATGGCGATGCCGACGGGGACGCCGGTGACGGTGGCGATGCCCACGGCCACGCCCACCAGGGCGATGTGCTCGAGGGTTCTCGAGGCCAGCAGGTCAATGTTGTCCAGTGCGTATTGCAGCAGTTCCAAATTCGTTCTCCTTGCGGCGACGAGTCCCTGTCAAGCATAGCCGGGCGGGGTGTCGATGGCATCGGATGGGTGATGCAAGGCGCTTGTCATGGAGGCGTAGCTTAGCAAAGCGTTGTTTTTGCGTGGATGACGATGCGCAATGGTGGGAATTGCGAGCCGTGATGCATTACGACGAGCTACGAGCTACGAGCTACGAGCTACGAGAGGCGAGAGGCGAGAGGCGAGAGGCGAGAGGCGAGAGGCGTGAGGCGTGAGGCGTGAGGCGTGAGGCGTGAGGCGTGAGGCGTGAGGCGTGAGGCGTGAGGCGTGAGGCGTGAGGCGAGCTGATAGCTATTGGTAATGAGAATGATTGGCTTTTTTGATGCTATCGGTAGTGAACGTGTCGCGAACCGACCGATTCTTGCTCGGTAGCGTCCGGTGAGGCTTCACATCGAAACCATACAGGACTAAAATGGTCCGCAATCGATCACCTGAGGGGAAAGCCCCGGGGAGTCAGGCAGTGTTGAAGCTTTCCAGACTGACCGATTATGCGGCGGTGGTGATGGCCCAGATCGCCCGACATCCCGAGCAGCCGCATGCGGCGGCCGAGCTTGCCGAGGCGGTGTCGCTGCCGCATCCGACGGTCAGCAAGACCCTGAAGATGCTGGTGCGTGCCGGGCTTCTTGAGTCCCGGCGTGGCGCTCAGGGTGGCTACTCCCTGGCGCGCCCGGCCTCGCGCATTTCCGCCAGCGATATCATCTCGGCCATCGAAGGGCCGGTGGCGATGACCGAATGCAGCCAGGCGGAAGGCGACTGTGATCTGGTGTCGGTCTGCGGCGTGTCGGACAACTGGCAGCGGGTGTCGCTGGCGGTGCGTGCCCTGCTCGACAGCGTGACCCTGGCGCATCTGGCCGATACCACACCGATCAAGCTGCCCGTCCAGCTACCCATACAGAGCGTGAGCCTGGCCGCCGAGGCCTGATCACCCGCGACTTCATTACCCGAGGCGAGCCGCGCTCGCCGACCCAACCAGCCCGGGGAGGGGACAACATCATGGCAAGTCAGGAAATGGAAGAGCTCGTCCGTCGCGAATACAAGGAAGGGTTCGTGACCGACATCGAGAGCGAGACGGTACCGCCGGGTCTGGACGAAGACACCATCGCCTTCATCTCCCGGAAGAAAGGCGAGCCGGACTGGATGCTGGAGTGGCGCCTCAAGGCCTACCACCAGTGGTTGAAGATGACGTCCCCCTCCTGGGCGCATCTGGATTATCCGCCCATCGATTACCAGGCGATTTCCTACTATAGCGCGCCCAAGCGTGACGAGGACCGGCCCCAGAGCCTCGACGAGGTGGATCCCAAGCTGCTCGAAACCTACGAGAAGCTGGGCATTCCGCTGCACGAGCGGGCCGCGCTGGCCGGCGTGGCGGTGGACGCGGTGTTCGACTCGGTCTCGGTGACCACGACGTTCAAGGAAAAGCTGCATGAAGCCGGCGTGATCTTCTGCTCCATCTCCGAGGCGATCCGCGATTATCCGGAGCTGGTCCAGGAGTACCTCGGCAGCGTGGTACCTCAGGGCGACAACTATTTCGCCGCGCTCAACTCGGCGGTGTTCACCGACGGTTCCTTCGTCTTCGTGCCGGAGGGCGTGACCTGCCCCATGGAGCTGTCGACCTATTTCCGGATCAACGCCGCCAATACCGGCCAGTTCGAGCGGACCCTGATCGTCTGCGAGAGCCGTGCCGAGGTGTCGTATCTCGAGGGCTGCACCGCGCCGCAGCGTGACGAGAACCAGTTGCATGCCGCCGTGGTGGAGCTGGTGGCGCTGGATGACGCCAAGATCAAGTACTCCACGGTGCAGAACTGGTATCCCGGCGACGAGGATGGCAAGGGCGGCATCTACAACTTCGTCACCAAGCGCGGTGACTGCCGGGGCGAGCGTTCCCACATCAGCTGGACCCAGGTGGAGACCGGCTCGGCGATCACCTGGAAGTATCCGTCCTGCATGCTGCGCGGCAAGGATAGCGTCGGCGAATTTTACTCGGTGGCGGTGACCAATGGCCGCCAGCAGGCCGACACCGGCACCAAGATGATCCATATCGGCGAAGGCACTCGTTCCACCATCGTCTCCAAGGGCATTGCCGCCGGTCGCTCCGATCAGTCCTACCGTGGCCTGGTCAAGGTCGGTCCCCGCGCCAAGGGAGCGCGCAACTTCACCCAGTGCGACTCGTTGCTGATCGGTGATACCTGTGGTGCTCATACCTTCCCGTATCAGGAAATCGGCAACAGTTCCGCCAAGGTGGAACACGAGGCGACCACCTCGAAGATCGGCGAGGATCAGCTGTTCTATTGCCAGAGCCGCGGGATCGGCGAGGAAGACGCGGTGAACATGATCGTCAACGGCTTCTGCAAGGATGTCTTCCAGGAGCTGCCGATGGAGTTTGCCGTCGAGGCCGAGGCGCTGCTGAACGTGACCCTGGAAGGGGCTGTGGGTTAACCAAGCCAAACGACCGGGGAGATGAGCGCCGGAGACGAGCCGAAGCGAGGGTCATCCGCCAGGGGTGAGGCGAATTCGCCGAACGGGTTGGCCATGGAAGGCCAACCCAGGCCCTGCAAGCAAAGCAGGAAGCGTAAGCGCAGCAGGGCGGATGTAGCGCCCAGGGATGGGTTCACAGCGCCCTCGCGGCGGTGCGGCGCCGGAAAAGCTCATCACTTCCTTTGCCGTGAGTAAGACGCGACGAGGCTGCGCGTCCTGCGGGGCCGAAACGAATCAACTTATGCGAGCCGCCGCGGCGGCTGATAGCTCAAAAGGTAGTCAACATGCTCGAAGTCAAGGATCTGCACGTCACGGTCGAGGGGTCCGAGATCCTCAAGGGCCTGAACCTGACCATCGGTGCCGGCGAAGTCCACGCCCTCATGGGCCCCAACGGGGCCGGCAAGTCCACGCTCTCTGCCGTCATCGCCGGCAAGGACGGCTATGAGGTGACGAGCGGGTCGATCACCTTCGAGGGACGGGACGTGCTGGAGATGGAAATCGAGGAGCGTGCCCAGGCGGGCCTGCTGCTGGGCTTCCAGTACCCGGTGGAGATTCCCGGCGTGAAGAACATCTATCTGCTCAAGGCCGCCCTCAACGCCCAGCGTGCCGCACGGGGCGAGGACGAGATACCGGCGCCGGAATTCATGAAGCTGGTCAAGGAGAAGGTCGGCTTCATGAAGATGGATGCCAGCTTCCTTCAGCGTGCCGTCAACGAGGGCTTCTCCGGCGGCGAGAAGAAACGCAACGAAATCCTGCAGATGCTGGTCCTGCAGCCGAAACTCGCCATGCTCGACGAGATCGACTCCGGTCTCGACATCGACGCCATGAAAGTGGTGGCCGATGGCGTCAATTCACTGCGAGGCGAGGAGAAGGGCATCCTGCTGGTGACCCACTATCAGCGTCTGCTGGATTACATCGTGCCCGACCAGGTTCATGTGCTGGTCGATGGACGCATCGTCAAGAGCGGCGATGCCGACCTGGCACGTGAACTCGAATCCCGTGGCTACGACTGGGTCGAGGAGGACTCTGCTGCATGAGTGACGAACAGCGCTTTCTCGACCGCCTGGCCGAGCGTAATGCCCAGCGTGGAGACGAGCCGACCTGGATCGCCGCGCGTCGCCAGGCCGGGGCGGCACGCTTCGAGGCATTCGGCTTCCCGCATCGTCGCATCGAAGAGTGGAAGTACACCAATGTACGCGACATTGCCCGGGGGGACTTCACCCTGGCCACCGATGCCGAGTTTTCGCCGGCCACTGCGGCGGCCTTGACGCTGCCGCTGGACGCGTACCGTCTGACCTTCGTCGATGGCGTGTTCGCGCCGGCGTTGTCGGATCTCGGGTCATTGCCCGAGGGCGTGCAGGTAATGCCGCTGTCGCATGCCCTGGAAGAGAACCACGAGGCCGTGGGTGGGCCGCTCGGGCGTCTCACCGGCGTCGACTTCTCGTCCTTCGCGGCGCTCAATACCGCCTTCATGGAAGAGGGCGCGGTGGTACGGCTGGCCCCACGTACCGTGGTGGACAAGCCGATCGTGCTGCAATTCCTGTCTCGGGCCGGGGAGCAGGAGGTGATGAGCCATCCGCGTATCCTGGTCGAGGCCGGCGGGCGTAGCGAGGCCACCCTGATCGAGCATCACGTGGGCGATGCCGAGGCCGCCAACTTCACCAACCTGGTGGAGGAGATCATCCTCGAGCGTGGTGCGATTCTGAGCCACTACAAGCTTCAGGAAGCGCCGCTCAAGGATCGCCACATCGCCAGCATTCACATCGAGCAGGCCCGCGATAGCCGTTATGTCTCCTTCAACCTCAACCTGGGGGGCGGCCTGGTGCGCAACGATCTGGTCAGCGACCTCAACGGCGAAGGCGCCGAGGCGATCTACAACGGTCTGTTCTATGGCCAGGGCCGCCAGCACGTGGACAACCACACCCTGGTCAACCACAACGCGCCGCGGACGTTCTCCCGCGAAAACTACAAGGGCATCCTCGATGATCGCGCCCATGGCGTGTTCAACGGCAAGGTGATCGTCAAGCGTGACAGCCAGCAGATCGAGGCCGACCAGAGCAATGCCAACCTGCTGCTCTCGGATCGTGCCGAGATCGACACCAAGCCGGAACTCGAGATCTACGCCGATGACGTCAAGTGCGCCCATGGTGCGACCACCGGCCAGCTCGACGAGGAGGCCATCTTCGCCCTGCGCACGCGCGGCATCGACGAACAGACCGCCCGCGGACTGTTGACGCTGGCGTTTGCCGGCGAGGTCATGGATCGGGTCGACCTGGATGCGGTGTCCGAGCGGGTCGAGCTGACCGTGGCCGGCAAGCTGCCGGAGCGCTTCAATCTGGCCGGCCTGGTGGAAACCGCCTCGGCCTTCAACGAGGAGTGAGTCATGGCCGATTTCAGTGACCTCCAGCTGGACGTGGCCCGGGTCCGCCGTGACTTTCCGATCCTCGATCGCGAGGTGCATGGCAAGCCGCTGGTCTATCTCGACAACGCGGCGACCTGCCAGACGCCGCGTCAGGTGATCGAGGTCTTCGACGACTATTATCGGCGTTGCAACGCCAATATCCATCGTGGCCTGCACACCCTGGCCGATGAGGCCACCGGGGCCTTCGAGGGGACCCGCGAGACGGTGCGTGCCTATCTGGGGGCCGCCGAGGCCCGGGAGATCGTCTTCACGCGCGGCACCACCGAGGCGATCAATCTGGTGGCCGGGAGCTGGGGCCGTGCCAATCTCGGGCCCGGCGACGAGGTGCTGATCTCACGCCTGGAACACCATTCCAATATCGTGCCCTGGCAGCTGCTGGCCGGCGAGCTGGGCTTCACCATCAAGGTGATTCCGGTGGACGAGCGCGGCGTGCTGGATCAGGTTGCCTATCGCGACCTGATCGGTGAGCGTACCCGGCTGGTGGCGGTCAACCATATCTCCAATGCGCTGGGCACGGTCAATCCGGTAGCCGAGATGGCGAGCCTGGCCCACGAGCATGGCGCGCTGATCATGGTCGATGGCGCCCAGGCCGCACCGCACCAGCCCATCGATGTACAGGCCCTCGGTGTCGATTTCTATGCCTTCTCCGGCCACAAGGTGTATGGCCCTACCGGGGTCGGAGTCCTCTATGGCCGGGCGGAACTGCTCGATGCCATGCCCCCCTGGCAGGGCGGCGGCGAGATGATCAAGACCGTCTCCTTCGAGACGCCCACGACCTTCGCCGATATCCCCCACAAGTTCGAGGCGGGAACGCCGGCGATCGCCGAGGTGATCGCTCTGGGTCGCGCCCTGGAGTGGGTGAACGAGATCGGCCTGGGGCTGATCCAGGCCTGGGAGACACGCCTGCTCGAGCATGCCACCGAGGGTGTGGCCTCGATCGAGGGCCTGCGTATCCTGGGTACCTCGCCGGACAAGGCGGCGGTGCTTTCCTTCGTCGTCGATGGTGCCCATGCCCAGGACATCGGCCTGCTGATCGACCAGCTGGGCGTGGCGATACGTACCGGGCATCACTGTGCCCAGCCGCTGTTGTCGCATTTCGGTGTCGATGCCACTTGCCGTGCCTCCTTTGCTGCCTACAACACGCCCGAGGAAATCGACATCTTCGTCGAGGGGCTCGAGCGGGTCGTGGGCATGCTGCGTTGAGGGAAAGCCGAGGAGCGATATGAGTGATATCGATGCACTGTCCGGCGTGACCAAGGGACAGGTGCTGCCACTGCAGCGTGATGTGGAGGCGATCTCCATTCCCTTCGGCAAGACGGAGACGTTGGCCGAGGATAGCGAGGTCACGGTCATGCAGGCCAAGGGCGGCACGATCAGCGTGGGGTTCGAAGGACGCATGTACCTGATCGAAGGCAGCGAGCTGGACGCCCTGGGGCTCGAGGCGGTGCCGCGACCGACCTTGCCGGAAGATGCTTCGGAGGAGGATATCGAAGCGTTCGTCTGGGATCAGCTGCGAACCTGCTTCGATCCGGAGATCCCGGTCAATATCGTCGAGCTGGGACTGGTCTACGGTTGCCGCATCGAGCGCTTGATTACCGGCGAGCGACTCGTCACCATCCGTATGACGCTGACCGCACCGGGCTGCGGCATGGGCGATGTCATTGCCGCCGATGCGCGCAACAAGATTCTGGGTGCCCCCCAGATCAGCAAGGTGCACACCGAGATCGTCTTTGATCCGCCCTGGCGTCGCGAAATGATGAGCGACGAGGCCAAGCTCGAACTCGGCATGTTCTGAGGAACGTGCGGGCGTCGTCCATGCGCTGCATCGAACGCCCCGGTGTCGGCGAGATGAGGCGGCGCCCAAGAAGCCGCCATGACCGGGGAAGTCGATGCCCTCGCTACCGTGGAAAACCTTCCGGATCCTGCTGATGTCACTTGGCGGGGGAACCCTGCTGGCGATACTGCTGTTTCTGGCCGCCAACCTGTGGATGCTGACCAATACCCGCAGTCGCATCGAGCTCGAGCCGTCTCAGTGCCGGTCCGAGCGGGTCGGTATCGTCTTCGGGACATCGCACTGGACCCGCAGCGGCGCACGGAACCCTCACTTCGAGGGGCGCATGCGAGCTGCGGCGAGCCTGGTGCATGATGGACGGGTCGCGCATCTGCTGCTGTCGGGAGATAACAGCACTCGCTACTATAATGAGCCGGTGACCATGTGGAAGGATCTGCGCGGCCGCGATATCCCGGATTCGGCCATGACGCTCGACTATGCCGGCTTCAGCACCTTCGATACTCTCGCCCGGGCCCGGGATGTCTTTGCGGTGAACCGCGCCTTGCTGGTCACCCAGGCCTGGCATCTGCCCAGGGCCCTGTTCATCGCCGATGCACTGGGCATCGAGGCGCGAGGCTGTGCGGCGCCGGAACGGCCGTCGGACGACACCCTGCGGCTGAGGGCAAGGGAATGGATCGCGCGAGTGGCGACACTCGGGGACCTCTATCTATGGGGGCGCGAGCCGCATTTCCTGGGCCCGATGGAACCCCTCGAGATCATGCCGCGTCGCGGCCCGGTCAACGCTTCTGACGCAGCTTCTGCAGACGATACAACTCGCGAATCAGCGAACGGCAGTTCCGCCAGCATTCCTCGATGACCGGCTCGATGGCGTCGGGTAGCGGGTGGGTGAGCAGGGTCGAGAGCGACTGCATCAATACCCGTTCCTGCTCGAGCAATTCGTTGATCAGGACCTGACTGTCATTGCCGACGAAACTCTTCAGTCGACTCCACAGCCACATGTAGTCGTCGCGCTCGACGTCGGCATCGCGGGGGAGAAGGTCGAGATGACGGCGGGCCAGCGACTGCAGCTCGCGCATCAGCCGGCCACGTTCCTCGAAATGGGGCTCGAGCGCGTCGCGCAGGGTTGGCCGCAAACGCTCTAGATTGTCCTGGAAATAGTCGATGCTGTCGGCCAGTGCTTCGAGGGCACTGTCCATCGCCACCTGGCGATTATCAAGAAACATGCGCGTTCACCTCCTCCGGTGACGCAGATTGTGGGGGTGTCGTGGTACTTTTGCCACCCCCGTTTACCATTAAATACCTTTTTCGGGATTAGCCTTTAGGCTTGGGTGGCGTCTTGCGTTTCGGTGCCGAGCTTTTTTCCAGGTGATCGATGATCTGTCCGGCGATGTCCTTGCCGGTGGCGGTTTCGATGCCGCGTAGTCCCGGCGATGAATTGACCTCCATGATCACCGGCCCGTGGTTGGAACGCAGGAGGTCGACGCCGGCCACTTTCAGGCCCATAGCCTTGGCGGCGCGTATCGCCGTCGAGCGTTCCTCGGGCGTGATGCGGATGACGCTCGCGCTGCCGCCGCGGTGCAGGTTGGAGCGGAATTCGCCATCGACGGCCTGGCGTTTCATGGCGGCCACGACCTTGTCACCGATGACCAGGCAGCGGATGTCGGCGCCCTTGGCCTCCTTGATGTATTCCTGAACCATGATATTGGCCTTCATGCCCATGAAGGCCTGGATCACCGACTCGGCAGCCTGGTTGGTCTCGGCCAGCACCACGCCGATCCCCTGGGTGCCCTCCAGCAACTTGATGACCAGGGGGGCGCCGCGGACCATGGTGATCAGGTCCGGAATATCGTCGGGCGAGTGAGCGAAACCGGTCACCGGCAGGCCGATGCCCTTGCGCGAGAGTAGCTGCAGTGAACGCAGCTTGTCCCGCGAGCGGGTGATCGAGACGCTGTCGTTGAGCACCTGGGTTCCCATCATCTCGAACTGACGCAGCACCGCGCAGCCGTAGAAGGTGATGGAGGCACCGATACGGGGGATCACGGCGTCGAAGGGCTCGAGTTCCTGCCCCTTGTAATGGATGGATGGATGATGGGAAGCAATGCTCATGTAGCATCGCAGGGTGTCGACGACCCGGGCGCTATGGCCGCGAGCCTCGGCGGCCTCCATCAGCCGGCGCGTGGAGTAGAGGTTGCGGTTGCGTGACAGCAGCGCGATGTGCATGACGGATTCTCCGTTGACAGGGTCGGAGAGAGGGTGAGCCTCAGGGCTCACCATGCAGAAAACCGGCGCCGGGTGCCACCAGTAGCCGGCGGAGGGCGCGGCGGCCCAGCAGCATGGGGTGGCGCATGTCGCGTCGGTCGGTAAGGGTCAGTTCGACCGGAAACTCCAGTTCGCCCAGTTGCATGGACGTGCGGATGACGTAACGCCACTCGGCCTGGCCGTTGGAGCTGGTGACCCGGCGCCGATCATGGAGTGGCAGGCACTGCTCGTGGGCCGGGCTGGCCGGGCCGCCACCGCGTGTGGTGAACCGCACCCAGGGATGGCCGTCATGCTCGAAGGTCTCGATGTCCTCGGCGTGGAGCGCCGACGTGCGGGCGCCGGTGTCGGCCTTGGCACACAGCGTCAGGTTCAACGCTGGCAGGGTGACCATCTCGCGGCGGCCGATGATCGCCTTGGCCTGATAGGGGAGCTCCTTCATGGCGCTTGGTGCCTCCTGTGGGTCAACGGGATAGGCCGGCCAGACGGCGACCGATGGCGGATGTCGGCTCGGCTTCGCGTAGCGTCATCAGCACGGGCAGACGCAGGCGAGGGATCAACGCCAGGTCGCGTGCCACGGCGGTGAAGTCGGCCCGGGGCTCGTCCGCCAGGCGGGTCAGAAAGCGCGGGAGTCGCTCTCCATCCTCCAGATGACGCCATCCCCGGCCTGCCATGGCGGCCAATAGATCGGGACCGCAAGCTGTCTCGTCGGCAAGCAGGGCGTCGTACCAGTCACCGGCTCGCGTCCCATCGGCACCACTGATGGCGCGCACGCAGGCACAGAAGTGTTCGATGTCGCCAGCCTCGGCGGCCCGCTCGCCGCGTCGTCGAAGCGCGTCGGCGAGGGTATCACCAATGCTGACATGTTCCAGACAGTAACACAGCGATACCAGGACCTCATCGGGCAGCGCCGCGAGTGTATCGGCCAGTCGATGCTGCTGGGCGGCGTCCATGCGCGACACGAAATCGGCCAGGCCCTGAAAGCCGAGAGCCCGCCAGTCGAGCGCCTGCTGCCCCTCCAGATAGGCTTCCACCGGTTCCAGATGCTGGCTTGCCGGTCGGTCGAGATCGTGGCTCGCCCGGGCATGCAGCATGGCCTGGAAGGTCGTCGAGGGCGTGAAGGCGAGGGGATTGTCCTTCATCAGGTTGTCGATCTCGCCGCTTTCCTCACGACCGAGTCCCTGGACATTGCGCCCCAGGGTTTCCAGCAGGCGTTGCAGGAAGGCGTCCCGGGGGGCCGGGTCGAGCGTCCCCTGTTCATCCAGGGGCAGGGCCAGGAACCAGATGAGCAGATCGTCGAGATCCCCCAGCCGGAACACCATGGCCAGCCTGGCCTGCCCCTGCCAGGGGGCAGGCCAGGGGCGGTCGTCGTGTTCCAGGTCGCGCAAGGCGTCGAGCGCGCAAGGTTCGACACGACGGCCAAGATGATAGAGCCTCACCTCGGCGCCGGTTCGGACGAAGAAGTCATGTAGGCTGTCGATCGATTGCATGCAGTCCCCCTGGCTCGAAGCGTGCACTTTACCTCGACACCTGGATCCTGTCAGCCAACGCTGTATCGAGAGACCGGGAATTGATCATTCATTGAGCAATGGCTCGTAAAGCCCATGAGGCCTTGGCAGGCGCGACCTGTTCAGTGGTTATCCACAGGGACGTTCAGGTCTTCTGTGCATGACATGACTGTGTCACGGAGCTATGACAGGCATAATCAACGGCTATTGGCCGCCGTGAGGGATTTTTCCTAAGGTTTGTGTCAAAATGGAATATAGAAAAAGGTTTCTTATTCCTCAACTCTCTTTGTGGCGTGTAATGACAGGAGGCTCATCATGTTGCGTTTCCCAGGCTTGGTACGAAGCATCGCCCTGACCCTGATTCCCGTTGGTGCCATCGCTTTCGCCGGCACTGCCCAGGCGGAGGACGAACCGCTCAGGGTCGGCATGTCCGGTGGCTACTTCCCGTTCACCTTCGTCGAACAGGATACCCTCAAGGGATTCGAGGTCGATGTGATGGAGGCCGTGGCCGACGAGATGGGGACTGAGGTGTCGTTCGAGACCGCCAACTTCTCGGGGCTCTTCGGCATGCTCGAGTCCGGCCGCATCGATACCATCGCCAATCAGATCACCATCACCGAGGAGCGTCAGGCCAAGTACGTCTTCACCGAACCCTATGTCTATGACGGTGCTCAGGTCGTGGTCAAGGAGGGCAACGAAGTCATCTCTGGTGTCGAGGATCTGCGTGGCAAGAGCGTGGCAGTGAACCTGGGCTCCAACTACGAAGAACTGCTGCGTGAACTGCCTTATGCCGACGAGATCGACATTCGTACCTACGAGAGCAACATCGAGCAGGATACCGCCCTGGGCCGTGTCGATGCCTTCGTCATGGACCGGGTAAGTGCCAGCCAGGTGATCAAGGAGAAGCCGTTGCCGCTCGAACTGGCCGGCAAGCCTTTCTCGGAGATCCGCAATGCGTTGCCGTTCCGTGATACCGAGGATGGACGCGCGCTGCGCGACCGGGTCGGGCAGGCGCTTGCCGCGTTACGTGAAGACGGCACCCTGACGGACATTTCCGAGCGCTGGTTCGGCGCCGATATCACGCGTCCCTGATCCGGCGTCGCACCCGTTATGAGCGTTCTCGATTTCGACTATATGCTGGGGCTGGTGCCCATCCTGTTGAGCTATCTACCGCTGACCCTCGAGATGGCGGCGGCCGGGATGGTTCTGGCCCTGGCGCTGGCCTGTGGACTGGCGGTGATCCGGGTACTGAAGATTCCGGGGTTGAACGCGGCGACCATGCTGTTCATCTCCTTCTTCCGCGGTACCCCGTTGCTGGTGCAGCTCTTCCTGTTCTATTACGGCCTGCCCCAGCTGCTGGATTTCCTGACCCAGATCAATGGCATCACCGCCACCATCATGGGGTTGACGCTGCATTTTTCCGCCTATATGGCGGAATCGATCCGCGCCGCCATCGTCGGCGTCGATCGCAGCCAGACCGAGGCCGCGCTGTCCATCGGCATGACCAATGGCCAACTGATGCGGCGCATCGTGCTGCCTCAGGCGACTCGGGTGGCGGTACCCACCCTGATGAACTACTTCATCGACATGATCAAGGCCACTTCGCTGGCCTTCACCCTGGGGGTTACCGAACTGATGGGGGCGACCCAGAAGGAGGCGGCCGGCAGCTTCCTGTATTTCGAGGCCTTCGTCACCGTGGCGGTGATCTACTGGATCATCGTCGAGTTGCTGGCCTGGGGCCAGCGCCGGTTGGAGACGCGGCTCAACAAGGCGTATCGCAGATGATCAAGATAGCCAATCTGGTCAAGCGCTTCGGCGGCACGCCAGTGCTCGACAACATCGATCTCGCCATCGAGCGAGGCGAGATCATCGTGGTGATCGGCCCGTCGGGTACCGGCAAGTCGACCCTGCTGCGCTGCCTGAACTTCCTCGAGCGGCCAGATGCCGGTCAGTTGACGCTGGGGAATCTGGAAATCGACGTCACCCGCGCCAGTCGGGCCGACATTCTGTCGGCGCGTCGGCGCACGGCCTTCGTCTTCCAGAACTATGCGCTGTTCGCCAACAAGACGGCACTGGAGAACATCGCCGAGGGGTTGATCGTGGTCAACCGCTGGTCGAAGGAGAAGGCGCACGCACGGGCCAGGGAGATCCTCGAGCGCATCGGGCTGGCCGACAAGGCGGATGCCTATCCGGCCTCGCTCTCCGGCGGGCAGCAGCAGCGTGTGGGGATCGGTCGTGCCATGGCGGCGCAGGCCGAGATCATCCTCTTCGACGAGCCGACGTCATCGCTAGACCCGGAGTGGGTCGAGGAGGTACTGGCCCTGATGAAGCAGTTGGCCGCCGAGCGTCAGACCATGCTGGTGGTGACCCATGAAATGGGGTTTGCCCGGGATGTCGCCGACAGGGTGGTGTTCATGGAAGGTGGTCATATCGTCGAACAAGGCCCTCCTTCAAGGCTGTTCAATGCTCCCGAGGATCCCCGTACCCGGGATTTCCTGCGCAAGGTGCTGGCCGGGCAGCCGACGCCCCAGGCATTCTGAGCGCGGGGTGGTCCGAGGCGGCCAGTCACGGGATAATGACGCCATTGATCGACTGGAGGGATAACCCATGACCGTTCACGAGGAACTCGACACCGCGCTGCGCGAGCTCGAGTCCACCATGAGGGCCGCCAACCTGTGGCGCGTGGAGCCTCCCGAGCCGGCGGCCTTCAACAGTTCTCAGCCATTCTGCATCGATACCATGAGCCTGCCGCAATGGCTGCGTTTCGTGTTCATCGCCCGGCTCGACACCCTGGTCGAGGCGGAAAGCCCCATGCCCGCAAGCTGTGACGTGGCCCCGGCGGTGGAGGCGTACCTGGCTCAGGAAGGCGCGCGCAACAGCGATCGCATCCTGATGGGGAAGGCCGTCGAGCGCATCGATACCCTCGTCACCGAGAATTGAGCGCCATGCCGTATTACTTTGCCTATGGCAGCAACATGAACCCGGCGCGTGTCGAGGCGCGTATCGGCGACACTCGACGTGCCTTGTCGGGTGTGCTGGTCGATCACGTACTGCGATTCGACAAGGCATCGAAGGTGCCCGGTATCAGCCACGCCAACGTGGCCCCTCGCAAGGGGGCGCGTGTCGAAGGGGCGCTCTTCGAGCTGATGTCTCCCGACCAGATCCATGACATGGATCCTTTCGAAGGGCACCCTGACGATTATCGCCGGCATCGTCTGCCCATCGAGACCGCCGAAGGCGTTATCGAGGCCTGGGTGTACATCGCCACGCCGGGAACCACCGCCGACGCATTGCGTCCTGCCCGCGAGTATCTCGAGCACCTGTTGTGTGGCCAGGTGTTCCTCTCCGCCGAGTACCATGCCCGGCTGACCGAGGTTCCGGCGGTTGCAGGTCTGGATGAAGAGTCCCTCGCCGCTCTCGGGTTGTCGCGCTATCACCCTCGCTGAAGAGCCACCAAGGGTGGCGCTGAAATGACGAGGCCCTCCAGGTGGAGGGCCTCGTTGGTTCGGGCACAGGCAAAGCGACGCCGGGCATGGCCCGGCGTCGTGGTCTGGTGATAATGGCGCTTAGAAGCGGTAGGTCAGGCCGCCACCGATGGTGAGCGGGTCGAGCTCGACGTTGCCGACCTGCTGACCCTGCATGTCCACGTCGCTATCCACATCGGCATAATTGGCGAAGGCACCGACCATTAGATGGTCGGTCAGAGCCAGATCCACGCCCACCTGGCCGGCGGCACCGTAGGAGTGGTCGAGGTCCATGCCGCTCACCGACTCATTGGAGAAGTGGGTGTAGTTGAGGCCGACACCCGCGTAGGGCTGGACCCGCGAGTCCGTTCCGCCTAGCGGATAGTAGTTGGCCATCAGGTTGACCGGGGTGCGATCGAAACTGCCGCCGGTCATATCATGCTCGACGGCTTCGGTGCCGTTGAGTTCGATGCCCAGCTTGTCGGTGAACAGGTAACCGAGGCCATAGGCGATGCCCTGTTCATCGGAAACGTTGATGTCCTGGTTGGCGATTTCGCCGTTGTCGCTCTTCACGTCGGACTTGGAGTAGCCGCCGCGTACATAGATGTCGCCTGCCTGGTAGGCCATGGCAGCCTGAGCAGCGAAGAGGCTGGCGGCGGCGAGGGCGGTGGCGGAAATCAGTCGAGTCGCTTTCATGGGGAGTCCTCCCTGTGGTGTTTCGGATGCTGACGCTGGCAAGTCCCATTGCGTCATTCACATCGTTCAAGGAGGATTATAGGAAACAGTGTTTCTAAACGTCTTGTAAAAAAATTCTATGGTGTCGATCGCAATATATGGGGCGAATCAATGGAACTTTTTGCTACTGACAGCAATAAGCGACATTTCTTGTACAATGTTTGCACATTGTTCGCCAACTGGCCAGGAATCGTCTTCACTGAAAGCGTGATCTCGGTAGTGGAGGCGACCATGACGGATCGGCCCCTGATTTCTCGAAGGCACCTCGATACCGGCGCGCTGTTATTGGCGGCCGGTCTTTCGGCCTGGTTGCTGTGGCGTCCCGAATTGATACAGGGGCTGCCGTTCGGTCTGCGGCTCCCCCTGGTGGCCCTGGGGGTCTGGGCCCTGGGGACAACGTTCGCGCGTCCACTGGCCGAGGAAGGGGAGATGGGCCGGCTGGAGAAGCTGGTCAATGGTCCCTGGAGTCAGGGAGCCCTGTGGGGGTTTGCCCTGGTGCTGATCGGGCGTGCATGGCTGATCTGACGGGCAGCAAAAGGGCTCCCGCAGGAGCCCTTTCACTACTTTGAGTTGCGCGCTCTCAGCGAGAGATTTGCTTGTACTCACCCGCGTCGGCCGTCACGCTGCTCACCACCAGGATGGCAATGAAGGCGGCGATGAAGCCGGGGATGATCTCGTAGACACCGGGCCCACCCATGAAGGAGCCGTTCCAGCCCAGTGAAATCCAGATCATGACGGTGGCAGCACCCACGACCATGCCCGCGATGGCGCCAGCACCATTGGTACGCGGCCACATCAGCGACAGGATGATCAGCGGGCCGAACGCCGCACCAAAGCCTGCCCAGGCGTTACTGACCAGCGCCAGAACCTGAGAGTCGGGGTCGGAGGCGATCACTGCCGCCACCAGGCCCACCAGCACGACGCTCACGCGGCCGATGAGGACACACTCCTTCTCCGTCGCTTCCTTGCGCAGGAACAGACGGTAGAAGTCTTCGGTGAGTGAAGACGAGGATACCAGCAACTGACTGGAAATCGTGCTCATCACCGCCGCCAGCAGTGCCGCGAAGAGGAAGCCGGTGATCAACGGGTGGAACAGCAGGTCCGCCAGGATGATGAAGATGGTTTCCGGATCCTGGATATCCATGCCATTGCGAACCGCGTAAGCGCGGCCGAAGATACCGAGTGACACGGCGCCGATCAGGGAGATGAGCATCCAGCCCATGCCGATGTTGCGGGCTGTCGGCACGTCTTTCAGATTACGGATCGCCATGAAGCGCACGATGATATGTGGCTGGCCGAAATACCCCAGCCCCCAGGTCACCGCCGAAAGCCAGCCGATGAAGGTGAGTCCATCCGTCCACGTCAGTAGCGTGGGGTCGACTTCATTCAGGGTCTGCGAGGCCTGGGAGAAGCCGCCACCCCCTTCGCCGAAGAGCACGACAGCCGGCATGATGATCAGTGCCAGCATCATGATGCAGCCCTGCACGAAGTCCGTCATGCTCACCGCGAGGAAGCCTCCCACCACGGTGTAGACGAGTACCACGCCCAGCGTGATGATAATGCCCGCAGCGTAGTCACTGAGACCACCGAAGTTGAAGATGCCGGAAAACGCGCTCTCGAACAGCTTGCCGCCCGCCACCAGGCCGGAGGCTGTGTAGACGGCGAAGAATATGACGATGACGACGGCCGACACGGTACGCAGTGACGTTGCCCGAGTCGGGAAACGGTTGGCCAGGAAGGACGGAATGGTAATGGCATTGCCATAGTGAACCGTCTGTTCGCGAAGGCGCGGAGCGACCAGCGTCCAGTTGAAGAACGCGCCCACCAGCAGGCCGATGCCGATCCAGGCAGAGCCCAGCCCGGAAGCGAAGAGGGCCCCCGGCAGACCCAGCAGCAACCAGCCGCTCATGTCCGAAGCGCCGGCCGATAGCGCCGCGACCTTCGGACTGAGCGAACGACCTCCCAGCATGTAATCCTCGGATGAGGACGTGGAGGTGCGCATCGCATAAACGCCGATGGCGATCATGAGCAGAAAGTAACCAATCAGACTAATCCAGACACCAATAGCCATGATGAAGCGTCTCCAGTTTATTTGCCCCGAGGAAGCTCGGGCAGGTTGTTGTCACGCGCGCAGGCCCGATAGTCGCTGGCGAGCATCGCGAAGGGGGAGAGTTCGAACCTGCAGCCGGCAGGGCTTGTGTTGTCGATCATGCGTGCTCCTTGCGTCTTGAACTTGTCATTAGAGAAGGAAAAGGCTTTCTGTCCAGGAGTCCATTACCTTCTTTAATGACACGAAATGCTTGCCGGGATGAAAACCAACAGTCCAGTAGAGAGTATCTCCACCGGACTGTTGAAAGCAAAGCGTCACTGGTTACACATAATTGCCTTCCGGGTCCAGGCGTGGCTCTTCATCCGCATCCCACTTGGCTTTTTCGGCATCGGTCGCTTTGGGAGAGAACCATCCCAGGTTGGCATAGAAAATACCGATGAAAGGCGCCGTCCAGCAGGCAAAGGCCAGCGGTATGTAAAGCAGGTTTTCGAAATTTCCATCACCAATGTTGAGGGCCAGTGCCGTGATGACGAAGGCGCCACCCGCATTCCAGGGCACAAGTGGAGAGACGAGCGTTCCGCCTTCTTCGATAGCCCTCGACAGGTTCAGGGTCGAGTAGCCCATGCCGCGATAGACGGGGGCATACATGCGTCCCGGCAAGGCGACTGATAGATAGGGATCACCGGCGACCGTATTGGTGGCCACCGACGTCAGGACGGCAGAAGTCTGGATGCTGGCGAATGTCTTGAACCGTGAAATGATGACGCTGATCACGGCTTCCAGGCAGCCGGTGCGTTCCAGTGCGCCGCCAAAGCCGAGCGCGAGCAGGACCAGCGAGATGGTCCACATCATCGACTGGATGCCACCACTGTTGAGCAGGGTGTCGATTTCGTCGACGCCGGTACTGATGGAGTAACCCGAGTTGCCAAAGGTGAAGAGGTCATGCAGGCCGACGCCCTGGAACAGCATGGCCATGACGCCCCCTGCGACGGCACCGGCGAACAGAGACGGGATCGGCGGTTTCTTCGTCACGGCCAGGCCGATGACCAGCAGCGCGGGAAGCAGCAGCCAGGGAGAAATCCAGAAGGCTTCATCGAGTGCCGACGTGATGGCGTTGATACTTTCGAAGGACGTCTGGGTGGAGTCGATCACCGTGAAGCCGGCGACTAGATAGATGACCAGGGCAAGCAACATGGCCGGAATGGTGGTCGGCATCATGTTCTTGATGTGGTCGAAGACGTTGGTGCCGGTTACCGCCGGAGCCAGGTTGGTGGTATCGGAAAGCGGGGATATCTTGTCACCGAAGAAGGCACCGGAAACCACGGCCCCGGCAGTCCAGTAGGCCGGAATGCCGAAGCCCGCGCCGATACCCATCAGGGCCAGGCCGACCGTGCCCACTGTGCCCCAGGATGTGCCCAGGGAGACGGACACGACCGAGCAGAGAATCATGGCGGCCGCCAGGAAGATTTCGGGCGAAAGCACTTTCAGGCCGTAATAGATCAGGGTAGGCACCGTACCACTGGCGATCCAGACACCGACGATGATGCCGACGATGATCAGTACCGACACGGAGGGCAGCGATACATTGATGACGTGGAAGATACCCTTCTCGATATTCGGCCACCCATGCCCCAGATAGATGCCGAGGATGCCGGTCAGAGCAATGCCGATGGATAGCGGAATGTGGGGGGTAAAGTCTCCAAAATAAAAGAGCTGGACCGCCAATACGGCGAGGGTTCCCAGTATAGGAATGAGTGCAAGCCCCAATCCTGGCTTGCGTATGGAATCCAGTTGCGCGGTGTCTTCCATGAAGGCCTCCAGTTGTGCTGATTATTACAAGACCATTGTGGATATGAACCCCGGTCGTTCGGGGATGTGCCCAGGAGCAGCCGGTGCCTCTCCTCGGGGTACGGTAGGGGGTGGCACACCAGTATTGTGCTTGGTCTTCGGTGTGCCACGCCCTGCGTCAGGGGCTATCGAAAATCCGCTTCAGTCATCTCCCATGGCGAGTAGCGATGCGTTGCCACCCAGGGCGGCGGTGTTGATGGTCACCGTCTTCTCGGTGGCGAACCTCAACAGGTAGTGCGGGCCGCCGGCCTTGGGGCCGGTGCCGGAAAGGCCCTGGCCGCCGAAGGGGTGAACGCCCACCACGGCACCGATGATGTCGCGGTTGACGTAGACATTGCCGACGCGAATCCGGCGGGCGATTTCCTCGGCGAAGGATTCGTTGCGGCTATGCACGCCGAAGGTCAGGCCATAGCCACGGCCATTGATCGAGTCGATGACGCTGTCCAGGTCCTGGGACTTGTAGCGCACGATGTGCAGGATCGGCCCGAACTGCTCGCGTTCTAGTGCCTCGATGCCATCGATCTCGAAGGCCGTCGGGGCGATGAAGGTGCCATCGGCGGTATGAGCGGCGTCGAGCGCCGTTTCCGCGATCAGGCGGCCCTCCCCCTTGAGCTTGTCGATATGCGCCTGGAGATTCTGGCGAGCGTCCTCGTCGATCACCGGGCCCACATCGGTGCCCAGATCGCGCGGATCGCCCACGTGGAGCTCATCCATGGCGCCCTTGAGGATTTCGATGACGCGATCGGCCACGTCGTCCTGCAGGTACAGCACGCGCAGGGCGGAGCAGCGCTGGCCGGCGCTCTGGAAGGCCGAGTGGATGACGTCGTTCACGACCTGCTCGGGCAGGGCGGTGGAGTCGACGATCATGGCGTTCATGCCACCGGTTTCGGCCACCAGGGTAGGCAAGGACGCATTCTTGCGTTCGGCCAGGGAGCGGTTGATGACCTGGGCGGTGTCGGTGCCGCCGGTGAAGACCACGCCGGTGATGCGCGAATCGCCGGTCAGCACGCTGCCCACGGTGGGGCCGTCGCCGGGCAGCAACTGGACCACGTCCCGAGGCATGCCGGCCTGGTGCAGGAGTTCGACGACCCGGTGGGCGATGATGGAGGTCTGTTCCGCCGGCTTGGCCAGGACGGTGTTGCCGGCCACGGCGGTGGCGACCATCTGGCCGCAGAAGATGGCCACCGGGAAGTTCCAGGGGCTGATCGCCGCGAAGACGCCCTTGCCGCTCATCACCAGTTCGTTGGACTCACCCGTCGGTCCCGGCAGCGGGATCGGCTCGCCGAAGATTTCCTCGGCCTTGGTCGCGTAGTAGCGACAGAAGTCCACGGCCTCGCGAATCTCGTCGACACCGTCGGTGAGCAACTTGCCGCCCTCGCGGGAGCACAATGCCATCAGCTCGGCCATGTGCTCTTCCATCAATTCGGCGAAACGGCGCAGGATGGCGGCGCGGTCGGCGACCGGAGTGGCATCCCAGCGCGGGAAGGCCGCCCAGGCGGCGTCCACGGCGCGTTCCGCCTGTTCCTTGCTGGTCCAGAGCACGCTGCCGACGGTCTTGCGACGGTCGTAGGGGCTGGTGACGTCATGCACCAGGCTCGGATCGGTGGCGATATCGAAAGCCAGCAGCGGGCGCGCCTCGTAGGCGGTGTCCATGGACTCGCGCATGGCCTGCATCAGCGGATCGTAGTGACTGCGGATATTGAGGTTCACGCCCCGGGAGTTGAGACGCTTCTCGCCGTAGATATCCCGAGGCAGGGGGATCTGTGGATTGGCGAGGCTGGCGTGCTGACGCAGCGTTTCCACCGGGTGCACGCAAAGGGATTCCACGGGCACCTTGGGATCGACCAGCTGGTGAACGAAGGATGAGTTGGCGCCGTTCTCGAGCAGTCGACGGACCAGGTAGGGCAGCAGGTCCTTGTGAGCGCCCACCGGGGCATAGATGCGGCAGTAGGTGCCCTGTGGAGCGCGCTTGAGCGCGGACGCGTAAAGGGCTTCTCCCATGCCGTGCAGGCGCTGGAACTCGAAGGCACGGTCGGCCTCGTTGGCCACCTCGAGGATGGTGCTGATGGTATGGGCGTTATGGGTGGCGAACTGCGGAAAGATCCGTCCGCGGGTGGTATCCGAGAGCAGGAAGCGCGCGCACACCAGGTAGGCGACATCGGTGGCTGCCTTGCGCGTGTAGACCGGATAGCCTTCGACGCCGAGCTGTTGCGATTCCTTGATCTCGGTATCCCAGTAAGCGCCCTTGACCAGGCGCAGGGGGATCTCGTCGCCCCGCGTCTCGGCCAGACGATTGATGTAGTGCAGTACCGGCAGGGCGCGCTTGGCGTAGGCCTGGACGACCAGGCCGAAATGCCCCCAGCCACGGCAGACATCGTGCTCGTAGACGGCGCGGAACACCTCGAGAGACAGCTCCAGGCGGTCGACTTCCTCGGCGTCGATGGTCACGGCGACATCGCGCTCGCGGGCCATGGTGACCAGTTCCAGGGTGCTGGCGACGAGCTCGTCGAGAACCTGTTCGCGACGACCGAACTCGTAGCGCGGATGCAGCGCGGAAAGCTTGATGGAGATCGACGGCGGCGGCGTCTTGTCCGATAGCTGGGCGCTGGTCTTGCCGACGCGATCGATGGCGTTGGCGTAATCGTCGAAATAGCGCTTGGCGTCGTCGCGGGTGCGGGCAGCCTCCCCCAGCATGTCGTAGGAGTAGGTATAGCCCTTGTCGAACAATGGCCTGGATCGCTTGAGCGCTTCGTCGATGTCGCGCCCCAGCACAAACTGCTTGCCCATGACCTTCATCGCCTCGACCATGGCTCGGCGGATCACCGGTTCCCCCATGCGGTTGACCATCTTGTTGATGAAGCCGGAGGGGCGGCCCTCCTGCGGCTTGTCCATGGTCACCACGCGGCCGGTCATCAGCAGCCCCCAGGTGGAGGCGTTGACCATCCAGGACTCGCTCTTGCCCAGATAGGATTTCCAGTCGGCGGGGCCGAGCTTGTCCTCGATCAAGGCATCGGCGGTGGCCTTGTCGGGAATGCGCAGCATGGCTTCCGCCAGGCACATCAACATCAGGCCTTCATGGGTATCCAGGCTGTACTGCTGGAGGAGCTCGTCGATGGTGTCCACCGCCGTGTCCATCTCGCGGATTTCGCGCACCAGTTCCGCCGTCTTGTCGGCGATGCGTGCGAAGTCGCGCTCGTCGGTATCGAGCGCCTTGATCAGTTCCTCGACGTAAGCGTCCTCGTCGACCACATAGTGGTCGCTGATACTGGCGAAAAGCGTGTCGAGTTCCTGGCGCCAGGTGGCGTTATCCAGCATGTCGTTGGCATTGAGCATGAATCTTCCCCGGTCTGAAGCCCGTCGTCACAGGAGGTGTTCCGTCCCGCCGGCATCGGTTCGCCAGCGGACCAAGGGCATCCTATGAGGGTAGGGGGCATCATCGGGCTCTGCTTGCCGAATCCACGGATGGATTTGACGATTTCAATGCTGTTAACAGAACGTGAACAAAAGATTAGACCTTCGTCTAACCGTGAAGCGCGGGGGCGCCCAGGGGCCGGGGCGTTGCGCTGCGCAGTCGGCTTGGCGGGTGGCCGAAGGCGCGACGGAAGGCTCGGGAGAAGGCGCTCTGGTTGGTGAATCCGGTCAGGGCGGCGATCTCCGATAGTGGCAGGTGGCTTTCGCGCAGCAGGCGCTCCGAGGTATCGAGGCGCCGGCGCAATACGTACTGCCAGGGCGAGAGACCGGTCTGCTCGCGGAAGCGCGCGGTGAAGTGGGTCTCGCTCAGGCAGGCTTCGGCCGCCAGGTCGGCGACCCGCAGAGGGGTTCCCAGGTGACGGTCGATGAAGCGGTCGAGGGCGGCAAGATCGAGATGGCGCCCCCGGGCGGGAGCTTCCTGGGCCAGGCGAGCATGCAGGGAACCGAGCAGCGTCGTGGCCAGGCGCTCCTGTTGCAGGGGGCTCAGGCGGCCCTGTTGAGAGAGCAGGCCCAGTTCGTGCACCACGAAGTCGAGGTAGCGCTCCAGGGGGGCGTCCAGCGAGAAGAAACGAGGCGCATCGAACAAGCGCACCAGTTCGTGCTGGTGACCGGTCAACGAGAGAGCGTCTTCCGGCAGGTCGAGAATCAACTGGTGGTTGTCGCCGGTGCCGGCATAGTAGTGGACATGGTTGGCCGGCACGATGCAGCCGGACAGGGCCGAGATGGAGCCGCCCAGTCCTTCGATCTCGAATTCCGCCTGGCCACGTAACCCGATCACGATCTGATGGAAATCATGGGCGTGATGGTGAACGGCGGTATCTAGTGGTGTCTGGCGGATCGCGCTGGTCATCGCGGGCCTCCGGCGGGACGAGTCCGTGGCATGCAACTGCCATGATACCGGATACTGCGTTGACACTCATTCCTGTTCCCGCTCACGCTTGATTCGCGTGCGCGCCGCCAGGTGATCGCGCAGGGCGGAGAGTTCCGCCTGACCCTCGGTATCGAGCAGCGGCTTGCCGCGCGCCACGCGCCAGTGCCGGCCGTGTTCGTCCATCAGGTGCCCGGCGCGGCGGCGAACGTTTTCCAGATATTCGTCATGACGAATCGGATATCCGATGAGGGCATTCCACTCGGTCTCGCCGACGCGGTTCTCGAGGGCCTTGTCGAACAAGGTCAGCAGGTGTTCGGGTTCGGTGCGATAGCGCGGCGTATGGGACAGCAGCAGGATGAGGGCCATGCCGCCGAAGATCAGCATGCAGACGGCGAAGACGGTCAGGAACAGGGCCATGGGACGCTCGGGGCCGGCAGGCGGCGCGACGGCTCGAAATTGGAGCGGGTGAAGGGAATCGCCCCTTCTTCCACAACTACGAGTAAAATCAGTGGGTTATGCTATTTGGGTAGCCATCTGTAGCCGCTACTGTAGCCACTCGCGTAGCCAAGCTATTGGCTGATTCTACGGCGGCAGGTAGGGTGCTGGCAAACTGTGCCCTTTCATAGATCAGTATCAAGGATGACGTATGCGCAGCGCTGCTCTTAGGTTTTGTCTGAAAAGTCAGCACGCAGGCAACGGTCTATGCAAGCCAGACATACCATGGCGCTAAAGCTACTGGC
>NZ_JAJQTQ010000039.1 GCF_029081005.1 Halomonas elongata
ACGAAGCGGTCACGGTCGGGCCAGTGGGGATCGGCCGGGTTGTGCTGGAGGAAATCGTTCCACAGCACCTCGGCGATATCGGCCATGCCCATGGGGGCGCCGGGATGGCCGGAGTTGGCCTTCTGGACGGCATCCATGGAGAGGGCGCGAATGGCATTGGCCAGTTCGAAACGGGATGGCATTGGGGTTGCTCCTCGCCTGCGGCGGTAGTCTGAGAACACCTTCCGGCCGGGGACTGGGCCGGGCATGTATCTGGCTGGATGCGCCGCGAGACGCGGGCGGCGCGGCCGAATTCGGTCGCTTATTGTCGCCGAGATGCGGACTGCCTTCAAATGCGGGACGATACGCTTCCCGGCGGCCGCGGCGGTGTCGCTAGGAAGGTCGGCGGTGAGCGTGTAGAATTCGCAGCCTATCGGTCTGCCCGGGCCATGGCGAGCATCGCCGCCTGAGGCCTGCTTCACCGCCTGTCCCGGCGGCTTGCCCCTGCCGCCGTCATCCCACCAGCAGAGGGTCGAGGACGCCATGAGCGAATACTCCCTGTTCACCTCCGAATCCGTGTCCGAAGGGCATCCGGACAAGATCGCCGACCAGATTTCCGATGCGGTGCTCGACGCCATCATCGCCCGCGACAAGAACGCGCGGGTAGCGTGCGAGACCATGGTCAAGACCGGCGTGGCCATCGTGGCCGGCGAAATCACCACGTCCGCCTGGGTCGACCTGGAAGACCTGGTCCGCCGGGTGATCCTGGATATCGGCTATACCTCTTCGGATGTGGGCTTCGACGGCGAGACCTGCGGGGTACTCAACCTGATCGGCAAGCAGAGCGTGGATATCGCCCAGGGCGTCGACCGCAGCAAGCCCGAGGATCAGGGCGCCGGCGACCAGGGCCTGATGTTCGGCTACGCCACCGACGAGACCGACTCCTACATGCCGGCGCCGATCCACTATTCGCATCGCCTGGTGGAACGTCAGTCGGAATTGCGTCGACAAGGCCTGCTGCCCTGGCTGCGCCCGGACGCCAAGAGCCAGCTGACCTTCCGCTACGACGAGCGTGGCAAGCCCTGCGCCGTGGATGCCGTGGTGCTGTCGACCCAGCATGATCCGGACATCGACCAGGAAGAGCTGCGCGAGATGGTCCGTCGCGAGATCATCGAGCAGGTGATTCCGGCCGAGTGGCTGACCGAGACCACCCAGTATCACATCAACCCGACCGGCAAGTTCGTCATCGGCGGCCCGGTGGGCGATTGCGGCCTGACGGGTCGCAAGATCATCGTCGATACCTATGGCGGCATGGCGCGCCACGGGGGCGGAGCCTTTTCCGGCAAGGATCCCTCCAAGGTCGATCGCAGCGCCGCTTACGCCGGTCGTTACGTGGCCAAGAACCTGGTGGCTGCCGGCCTGGCCGAGCGCTGCGAAATCCAGGTGTCCTACGCCATCGGGGTGGCCGAGCCGACCTCGGTGTCGATCAACACTTTCGGCACTGGACGGATCAGCGATGAGCGCATCGTCGAGCTGGTGCGCGAGCATTTCGACCTGCGGCCCAATGCCATCACCCGCATGCTCGACCTGCAGCATCCGATGTACCAGTTGACGGCGGCCTATGGCCATTTCGGTCGTGAGCCGTTCGAGCACCGCTACACCTGGACCGATACCCAGGGCGAGGAGCATGTCGAGACCTTCACCGCCTTCCCCTGGGAGAAACTCGATCGGGCTGATGCCCTGCGGGCTGCCGCCGGTCTGTAATCTGACCGGAAGCGAGCGATGAACGCTATTGACCACAGTGTTTGTCGCTGATCTCGCACGTCGTGCCGCCGCGTTTCCAGTGGCGGCCTTCGTGTCTCCTTGCTAGGGTCGAAGCAGGATCGCAGCGCCTTGGGGGGCATGCCATGCTTCGACTCGTCGTCCTGGCATTGTGGTTGTTCTGGCCGACGACGCTTCTCGCCGCCTGCCCGGACTGGTCGGCGGATCGCGCGGAACAGGAAATCGACGCACTGCACGACAGGCTTGCCGCCTGGGATCGGGCCTATCGGCGAGATGGCCGTTCTCCGGTCGATGATGACATCTACGATCAGGCACGGGCGCGTCTCGAGTCCTGGCGTGTCTGCTTTTCCGATATGTCTCCCGGTCCTGCGCCGACCGCTGACATCACGTCCGGCGAACTGGCGCATCCTGTTCCCCAATCCGGACTCGTCAAGCTCGATGATGCCGTCGAGGCGGGCGCCTGGCTGGCAAGGCGCGAGAATGTCTGGGTGCAACCCAAGGTGGACGGCGTGGCGGTCACCCTGGTGTACGAGCAGGGCCAACTCCACCAGGCCATCAGCCGAGGGGATGGACGCTCGGGGCAGGACTGGACGGCCAAGGTACGTTTTATCCCCGCTGTACCGGATGGGCTGCCGACGAAGCGGCGGATCGTGTTGCGTGGCGAACTCTACCGCCGGCTCGACGGACATGTGCAGGCCGAACGGGGTTCTGCCGGGGCCCGTAGTGAGATCGTCGGCTGGCTGGCACGCGATGCACTCGGCGCCGACGAGGCAAGCCGCATCGGGCTGTTCGTCTGGGATTGGCCCGATGGGCCGGAAGCGTTGCCGGAGCGCCTCGCGCGATTGGCCGAGCTGGGATTTCCCGACACGGCCGATTGGACCCTGCCGGCCGAGTCGTTGCAGACGGTGCTGACCCAGCGGGATACCTGGTATAACGCGCCGCTGCCTTTCGCCACCGATGGCGTGGTACTCAAGCAGAGTCGACGGCCCGGCGGAGAAGCCCGGGCCGAGGCGCCGCCGGACTGGGCGGTGGCCTGGAAATACCCGCCGCGCTCGGTGCTGGCCCGGGTGCGTGGCGTCGAGTTTCGTGTCGGCCGTACGGGACGCATCACGCCGCTGCTGCACCTGGTGCCGGTGAGTCTGGCGGGCCGAACCATTCGACGCGTGACCGCAGGCTCGTTCGGTCGCTGGCGGACCCTGGACGTCCGTCCCGGCGATGCCGTGATCATCAGCCTGGCGGGCCAGACCATCCCGCGTCTGGACAGCGTGGCCTGGCGGGCCGTGTCGCGGCCTGAAGTGACGCCGCCGTCGACATCCGATTACCACGCCCTGAGCTGTTGGCATCCTTCGCCGGGTTGCGAAGACCAGTTCCTCGAGCGCCTGGCGTGGCTGGGTGGCCCCGAGGCGTTGGATCTGGCCGGTGTGGGGATCGGTACCTGGCGTTCCCTGGTCGAGGCCGGCCTGGTGACGGACCTGCTCGACTGGATGTCACTCTCCGCCGAGTCGCTGGAAGCGGCCTCGGGAATCGGCGAAGTGAGGGGCCAGCAATTGGTGGGGGCTTTCGCGACTGCTCGCCAGCGTCCCTTCGATGCCTGGGTGGAGGCATTGGGCGCGCCTCCGGGAGCGCTGGCCGGCGAAGAGGCGGAATGGACAGCGCTGGCATCGCGGGATCTGGGGCAGTGGCGCGCCTTGCCCGAGGTGGGCGAGACGCGGGCCGATGCCCTGCGTGACTTCTTTACCGATCCGGAGGTTCGTGGGCTGGCCGAACGCCTGGGCGAGGCGGGCATTGCCGGGTTCCAGGCATCCCGATAGCGCATTTCGGCTTGTCCGCTTTTCATGCGGCTGCCTATAGTGAAGGTCACGTTTTTCCCTGGGAAAGAGGTGACGCATGAACCAGCCTGCCGTATCCGCCGCCACTCATGTGGACTACAAGGTCGCCGATATCGCCCTGGCTGACTGGGGACGCCGCGAGATCCGCATCGCCGAGACGGAAATGCCCGCCTTGATGGCGATTCGCGCGCGTTATCGTGACAGTCAGCCCTTGGCCGGTGCACGCATCGCCGGCTGTATCCACATGACGATCCAGACGGCGGTGCTGATCGAGACGCTGATTGACCTCGGCGCCTCGGTACGCTGGTCTTCATGCAATATCTTCTCGACTCAGGACCATGCCGCCGCCGCCATCGCCGCCGCCGGCATCCCGGTCTTCGCCTGGAAGGGCGAGACCGAGGAGGCCTTCTGGTGGTGCATCGAACAGACGGTCGAGGGGCCCGACGACTGGACGCCCAATCTGGTACTGGACGATGGAGGGGACCTGACCGCCCTGCTGCATGACAAGCGTCCCGAACTGCTCGATGCCATCCATGGCATCAGCGAAGAGACCACCACCGGCGTGCACCGTCTGCTCGACATGTGGCGGGAGGGCTCGCTCAAGGTGCCGGCTATCAACGTCAATGATGCGGTGACCAAGTCCAAGAACGACAACAAGTATGGCTGTCGACACTCGCTCAACGATGCCATCAAGCGTGGCGTGGACCACCTGCTGGCCGGCAAGCAGGCGCTGGTCATGGGGTATGGCGATGTCGGCAAGGGGTCGGCGGCCTCGTTGCGCCAGGAGGGCATGATCGTCAAGGTCGCCGAGATCGACCCCTTGTGTGCCATGCAGGCCTGCATGGACGGTTTCGAAGTGGTATCGCCCTATCAGGACGGCATCAACCGGGGTATGGAAAGTATCGATCGAGACCTGTTGCAGAAGATCGACCTGGTGGTGACCGCCACCGGCAATATCGATGCCTGTGACGCGCCGACGCTTCGTTCGCTCAAGGCCGGGGCGGTGGTCTGCAACATCGGTCATTTCGACAGCGAGATCGACACCGCCTACATGCGTCGCCAGTGGCACTGGGAAGAGGTCAAGCCCCAGGTGCACAAGGTGTACCGTGACAGCGATCCCGGCGAGTACGATCCGCGGAGCCGCGATTACCTGATTCTGCTGTCCGAAGGACGCCTGGTGAACCTGGGCAATGCCACCGGACATCCCTCCCGAGTCATGGATGGCTCCTTCGCCAACCAGGTGTTGGCTCAGATGCATCTCTTCGAGGCAGGCTTCTCCGGGCTGTCCGAAGCCGACAAGCGCGAGGCGCTGGGGGTCCGGGTGCTGCCGCGCCACTTGGACGAGGAAGTGGCGCGTTACATGGTCGAAGGCTTCGGCGGCGTGATCACGCGCATGACCGACGCCCAGGCCGAGTATACCGGCGTGCCAGCCGAAGGGCCCTACAAGCCCGATGGGTATCGCTATTAGTCCGGGCTTCGCCCGGAGCTGGAAGCACGCCCGCTTCGCGGGCTTAAGCTGGAAGCTTGAAGAAAACCCTTGACCCTATGATGGCGGGGTTCATGCTGTCTTCCAGCTTCCAGCTTCCAGCTTCCAGCTTCCAGCTTCCAGCTTCCAGCTTCCAGCTTCCAGCTTCCAGCTTCCAGCGACACGAGATCGTCATCCGGCCGCCATGGCATGGTCATGGCTGGGGGGCAGCCTGACAGGGCATCGTCAGGAGGATGTCCCATGCCGAATCCCATGCCCGTGCGAACCCTGTTCGTCTCCGATGTCCATCTGGGAACCCGGGACTGCCAGGCGGAACTCCTGGCCAGTCTGTTGCGTCGCGTGCGTCCCGAACGTCTCTACCTGGTCGGTGATATCGTCGATCTGATCGCCATGCGCAAGCGCGCGGTACTTCCTCAGGCGCAACAGCGCCTGGTGGCGCGTTTGCTGCGCCTGGCACGCGGTGGCTGCGAGATCATCTACATTCCCGGCAACCATGATGCCGCCTTCCGACGGCTGTGTGGCCTGAAGGTCCATCGAGTTCGCATCGAGCACCGCATGGTGCATGCCACCGCCGATGGCCGTCGCCTGCTGGTCAGCCATGGTGACGAATTCGACACGCATGTCCGCATTGCGCCCTGGATGCTGGCCCTGGGGGATGGCATGCACCAGTTCGTGCTGGCCCTCAATCGCTGGTGCAACCGGGGACGTCGCCTGCTGGGAATGCCCTACTGGTCGCTTGCCGCTGCCCTCAAGCGTCGAAGCGGCGCTGCACAGCGCTATGTCGCCCAGTTCGAGCAGGCCGCGTTGCACCAGGCGGCCCGGGAGGGGTTGGATGGTTATGTCGGCGGTCATATCCACAAGGCCGGCTTCCGTGCCCGGGACGGCGTGCTCTATTGCAACGATGGCGACTGGGTGGAGCATTGTACGGCGCTGATGGAAGCACCGAGTGGTCGCCTGCAACTGATCGACTGGCGAGGCGAGGTGATTGCCGTGGAGCCCCTTGTTGCCCGTGAGCGTCAGGCTGGCGAGGGCGTGCGGGGGACGGTCGAGGTGTCGCCTGAGCCGCAGTGAGCCTTATTCGTCCTCGACGTTCGCCAGTGCTCGGCAGGCGTCGAGCACTTCCTCGGCCAGGGCATCGTCATTGAGGGTGCGGGCGATCGCCATCCCGCCGATCATGGTGACGGCCTGCTGCAAGGCACGCCGACGCATCGGCGCCTCCGTGCCAGCCGCCTGGCAATGGGCCACAAAGCCGCTGAATAGGCGTGTATAGGCCTTGCGCACCTGGTCATCCTGTTGGGCGACATCGCTGACCAGGCAGGCCAGCGGGCAGTTCACGTCCTCCCCACGCCGGTGGGTGTCGCTTAGATAGCCGAGCACACGCTCCCGAGGGTCGGTGTCTGCCAGGTGGGCCGAGCTGGTAAGGGCGGCGTGGCGTAGCGCTTCTGCATAGAGGTCGCCCTTGGAAGCAAAGTGGGCGTAGAAGGCGCCGCGGGTCAGGCCGGCCTGACGCATTACGTCATTGATGGTGGTGCCCTCGAAGCCGTGGTGGGTGAACAGAGTCGCGGCGGCGTCGAGGATCTGGTGACGGGTGCGGGGCTTGTGATCGGCGCTCCACGGCATGGTGAATGTCCTCCTCGGATGATGGTCTCAAGGCCCTTTCGAGCAGGGCAACCAGAATGGCACATCAGCACTATATGTTCTTGAACATATAGTGCTGTGGATTAGCCTGCCATTATCCATCCAACGAAGGAGTGCCCCCGAATGACCGCTTCCGTACATATCGTCGGCCCCCAGTTCAGCACGTTCGTGCGCAGCGTCCAGCTGTGCTGCGAGGAGAAGTCGATCCCTTACACGCTGGGCGCCGAGGCCGGAGGGCGGCCTCTGGCGATACATTCGCCGGAGCACTATGCGCTGCATCCCTTCGGCAAGGTGCCGATCCTGTTGCATGGCGAACGGCGCCTGATCGAGACGCCCAGCATCTGCCGCTATCTGGATGCCGCCTTCGATGGGCCGGCCCTGCAGCCGGCGGAAGCCTGGGCTCGCGCGCAGACCGATCAATGGACCGGCGTCCTTGCCGGCTATGTGGATCAGGCCCTGGTGCGTCGCTACTTGCTGGAATTCGTCTTCCCCAAGGGCGAGGGCGGGGCCATTCGCGAGGATGCGGTGGCCGAGGCCCGGCCCGGGGTTGATCGGGTACTCGCGCTGCTGGAGAGGCAACTGGACGAGGGCGAGCACCTGGTGGGTGATGACTTCACCATTGCCGATGCGATCGCCGCGCCGATGCTCGATTATCTCGCTGGCCTGCCCGCCGCCGAGGAGTTGTTCGCCGAAACCCCTCGCCTGGTGACCTATATCGAGCGGCTACGGGGCCGGCCTGCTGCACGTCGGGTGCTGGTGGCGCCAGACCTGGGGCGTGACTAGCCGCCGACCAGTGGCGCCAGCCAACCCAGGTAAAGCGGGATCAACAGCGGTGCAGCCAGGGTGGTGATCAGCACCGCCAGCGCTCCTTTCTCCGGGGCGATACCGAGTTCCATGGCGACCACCACCACATTGGCGGCCATGGGGACCACCCCGATCAGCAACAACGCCATGGCGAGTTCCGTCGAGATCCCGACCGTGGATTGCAGACCTAGCACGACACCGAGCGCCAAGAGTGGCCACAGTAGATAACGGACCGCCACGCAGGCCCCGATGAAGCGCCAGTCGAACTGCCGCAGTGTCACTCGGCCGAGGGTCATGCCAATGATCATCATGCCGAGCAGGGTATAGGTGGGCGGAAAGACCTCGAGCCCTTCCATGATGGCATCGGGCACGCCGAGACCCAGTGCCTCGACCAGTAGCGCCGCAAGGAAGGCGTAGATCAGCGGCAGGCGCAGGATCTTGAGCAGACTCTGGCGGGCCGAGAAGCGACCACGGGCGCTCAGATAGAATCCCAGGGTGAATTCATAGAGGGTCACGCCGAGCACCCCGAACAGGTATAGCGTCACGCCCGTCGGCGGCAACAGCACAAGCGCCACCGGCAGGCCGAAGTAGCCGGTGTTGCCGGTCCCGGCCGAGAAGGCGAGGACTGCGCTCTCTTCGTCGGGAAGAGCGTGGCGCGCCAGGCGGTTGATCACCAGGGCGACCAGGCTGGCGCACAGGAAGAGTGCACCGGTCACCAGCAGATAGGCGGGAGTGGGGCCGCCAAGAACCAGGCCACGGAAGAAGGTCAGGGGCGCGATCAGGTAGATCAGCAGGGTAGCGATGGGGCGTGGATCGATGGACAGTCGCCGCGCGGCGAGCCACCCGAGCCCGACAAAGGCCAGGAGTGTCCATAGCGGGCCCATCAGCGTGCCGGGTTCCAGGGTCATGATGCCTCCATCCTTGAGTCGAAGCGGATGAATATCATGCCTGGACGGCATGAAGCTGTCAGTGAGGGAGGGGTTTATCGACTTGCTTAGAGCATCCGGTTATAGTTGAGCTTGTTGTTATATGAAATGCATTGATGGTGTCCGGCGAAACTTTCATTGGTCCCGATGTCCGGGAGTAGTCACAATGGCCGCGTCACCGATACAGACGAGGAATCACCGATGAGCGCGCGACCGCACCCGCTGGATATCAGCTTCGAGTTCTTTCCGCCCAATACCGATGCCGGGCGCGATAAGCTGATGCGTGCCCGGGATGCGCTGGCTTCACGGGATCCGCGCTTCTTTTCCGTCACTTATGGTGCCGGTGGTTCCACTCAGCATCGTACCCTGGATGCCGTCAAGGCGGTTCGCGAGTGCGGCATTGATACGGCGCCGCATCTGTCGTGCGTCGGTAGCGAGAAGGCCCAGTTGCGTGACCTGCTCACGCGCTTCCGTGAGGATGGCATCAAGCGGCTGGTGGCCCTGCGCGGGGATCTGCCGTCGGGGATGGGTGGAGTCGGCGAGCTGCGTTATGCCAACGAGCTGGTCGAGTTCATCCGTGAGGAGACCGGCGATCACTTCGAGATCGCCGTGGCGGCCTATCCGGAGTCTCATCCACAGGCGCCCAGCTTCGATCGAGATGTGGAAAACTTCGCCCGCAAGATGCGGGCCGGGTCGGATCTTGCCATTACCCAGTATTTCTTCACGGCCGAGGCGTATTTTCATTTCGTCGAGAGGGCCAGGGCCCTGGGCGTCGAAGCGCCTATCGTGCCGGGCATCATGCCCATCACCAATTACACCAAGCTGGCGCGCTTTTCCGATGCCTGCGGCGCCGAGATCCCGCGCTGGATCCGCAAGCAACTCGAGGCTTACGGCGACGACAGCGAGGCCATCGCGGCCTTCGGCGAGGAGGTGATCTCGCGGCTGTGTCAGCAACTGCTCGACGGTGGTGCGCCGGGGCTGCACTTTTATACGCTGAACCAGGCCCAGCCGACCCTGAAGGTGCTGGATAACCTGCGGTATTGAGCCGCTCTGGACGAGAGAGCATGCACAGCCCGGATGGGGAGCCGGGGACGAGTTGAAGCGAGGCTCATCCGGTCGAAAAATACAGGGGCCCCGCCGAATCACTCGGCGGGGCCCCTGTCCATCATCACCAGCGGTTTCTTGATTCAGCTCGTCGTGGCCGGTCGGGTACCGCCATCGTTGCGGCCGCGCTGCATCAGGAAGAGCGCGATGCCGATGGCCAGACCGGCCACGTCGGTGACGAGGCCGCCGTAGATCATGCACAGCGCACCGACCAGCATGACGATTCGCTGCCAGGCCTTCACCGGGCCGAAGAACCAGGCCTGCACGGTGGCCGACAGCAGCACGATACCCAGGGTCGCCGTCACGCCGACCCGCAGGATCTGCATCCAGGAGCCCTCCATCAGCATCGCCGGGCTGTAGAAGAACATGAAGGGCACGATGAATGCCGCCAGGCCGATCTTGAACGAAGCCACCGAGGTGCCCATGGCCTTGTCGCCGGAGATGCCCGCCGCCGCATAGGAGGCGAGTGCCACCGGCGGGGTGATGGCCGAGACCACGGCGAAGTAGAACACGAAGAAGTGCGCCACCAGCGGCTGGATACCGATCTCGATCAAGCCCGGTGCCACCACCGAGGCGGCCACTGCATAGGCCGCCGTGGTCGGCATGCCCATGCCCAGCAGGATCGAGATGCACATGGCGAAGAACAGAGCCAGCAACTGGCTGACTCCCGCCAGGCCCAACAGCAACGAGGAGAAGCGGGCGCCCACGCCGGTCAGGGCGATCACGCCGACGATCAGGCCGGCGCAGGCGCACACGGCGATGATCTGGATCGACATGCTGCCGGCCAGTTGCAGCGCCTGGAGGATAGCGCGCAGGCCCATCTTGTTCGGTGACAGCCAGCTCACCACGGCTGCCGAGGCCGTCGCCAGGGTGCCGGCACGAATCACCGAGTAGCCCATGAACAGGGCAGCGATCAGGATGATGATCGGCGCGAAGAGATAGACCTGCTTGACCAGGCGGCGGAACTTCGGGATCTCGTCGCTGCGCATGCCGCGCATGCCCTTGCGTGCCGCCTCGAAGTCCACCATGCAGTAGATCGAGAGAAAGTAGAGGATGGCCGGAATCAACGCCGCCACGGCGATCTCGGTATAGGGGATGCCGGTGACCTCGGCCATGATGAAGGCCCCTGCGCCCATGATCGGCGGCATGATCTGGCCACCGGTGGAGGCGGCGGCTTCGATGGCACCGGCGCTGCGGGCCGGATAGCCGACCTTCTTCATCAGCGGAATGGTCAGCGAGCCGGTGGAGACCACGTTGCCGGCGCTGGTGCCGTTGATCATGCCCATCAGCCCGGAAGCGAAGATCGATACCTTGGCTGGACCGCCGCGCGCACGGCCTGCCGCGGCGAAGGCGAAGTTGACGAAATAGTCGCCGACCTTCGAGGCCTGCAGAAAGGCGGCGAAGATGATGAACAGGATGATGTAGGTCGAGGACACCGCGGTGGTCGGTCCGAGGATGCCCGCGTCGGTGTAGACCTGACTGAAGAAGCGACCGATCGAGAGCCCCGGATAGCCGAGAAAACCCGGCAGGTGGGGGCCGACGAAGACATAGCCCAGAAAGATCGCCGAGATGATCACGAGTGCCAGGCCGGCGACGCGTCGGGTCAGCTCGAGGATCAGCAGCGAACCGGCGATGGCTGCGTAGGAGATGCCCATGGGTGCGAAAGAGGTGCCGGTGGAGGCGCGCAGCGGGCTATTGAACATCACCAGCAGATAGCCGGCCACGGCCATGGCACAGATCATCAGCACCAGGTCCGCCGGCGAGAGGCGATGCTGGACCTGACGATAGCCCCAGGACAGCAGGATGCCGGCCACGGTGGCCAGGATCAGCGGATAACCGAAATGCCAGGCCTCGATCTCGGGGGCAATACGCATGGCACCGGCGCTCATTTCCTGCTGCATCAGTACCACGCGTACCAGCGCATACAGCGCGGGAATCAGCAGGGCATAGCTTAGCCAGCGCATCCAGTCGGCGGAGCGTTGGCCGTCATCGTCGGCGAACCGGGTACCGGCATAGAGACCGAAACCGAGGATCAGTGCGCCGGCGATGTGCAGAATGCGAAACGACCAGGTCTCGAGAGGGTAGACGTTGAGCGAGACCAGATGGAAGAGAGAGTAGGCAATGGCAAGGATGCCGAAGAGCAGCCACTGCCAGCCGCTGTAGAGGCGCCGATTGGGTTCCGCGGCGACATCGTCGACGCCTTCGGCGTTGACGGATTGAACGTCGTCGGTGGTGGCCTCGTCACGGGGTTCGGAAGTATGCGACATGAAAACACCCTTGGGTGTGGAACGGAGGAGCCAGCGGGCAGCCCCGCACCGGTATGGCCGGCACGGGGCGAGGGAGCGAGAAGACGCTTACAGTTTCAGGTCTTCGGGAATCTCGTAGCCGTTCTCCTCATACCAGCGCACTGCGCCCGGGTGGAAGGGCAGCACGGTGTTGTACTCGAGGTTTTCCGGCACACTGAATTCGGCGCTGCGGTGGATATCGCGCATCTTGTCGTTGTTCTCCATGCTCAGCTTGGTGACCTCGTAGACGAGGTCTTCGGGCAGGTCACAGCCGGCGATGGTGAAGTTCCACATGGAGACGGCCCGGGCATCCTCGTCGAGGGTCTCGTAGGTGCTGGCCGGGATCTCGAAGGCGGAAACCGGAAACTCTTCCATCACCTTGGCCTGTTCCTCCTCGGTGAACTCGATGATGTTCACGTCGGTCTGGACCTCGAGCTGACTGACGGCAGGAATCGGAATGCCGGCGGCGAAGGCGATGACGTCGATCAAGCCATCCTGCAACTGGCCGCCCAGGTCGTTCCAGCCGCCATTGCGGCGATCGAACTCGACGCCCAGGGTCTCGAGCATGGCCGGGAAGTAGGTATCGGAAGTGGAAGCCGCCGGGCCGAAGCCGATGCTGGCGCCATCGGGGATGTCGGAGATCGACTCGATACCGCTGTCGGCCAGGGTGGTGATGGAGAACGGTGTCTCGTACATGGGGAAGAGAGCACAGACATTGTCCATCTTCACGCCAGGAGCCAGTGCACTTTTGCCTGCCACGGCATCGGCGGCAGGGCCCATGGTGGTCAGGCCGAAGGCTACTTCTCCATTGTGAACGAGAGCGAGGTTCTGGTTGGGGCCGCCGGTGACTTCGCCACCGCCGGACAGGTCGAGTTCGTCGGCGATCAGGTTGGCCCAGCCGGAACCGTAGACGAAGTAGGTGCCGCCCTGGCTGGCGGTGCCCACGGTGAAGTTCTCCGGCCAGTCGGCGCGATCGGCCTGGGCGGTGCCGGCGATCAGCATGGCGCTGGTCAGGGTGCCGGTGATCAGGCGAGTCTTGAGGGTCATGGCGTGTCTCCCGCTACATTCTGATTGTGGATATCGATCCGGTGCCGGACCGACTTGGGTGTACGCTCCTAACTTATAGCAGGGGACGTTCCAGAAATGTAGGAAGACTTTTTTATCAATAAGTTACTTTTTTTGTTTGCGACCAAGGTCGAAGGTCTTGGTGGTCGATGGGGCCGGAGTTCCACACAACGGGATCGCCTCCCTGTGCGGAATTCCGCACAGGGAGGCGCAGGTTAGTGTCGCTGTTGACCGGGATCGAGAATCCGCACGGTCTGCAGGTCATCGGGCTGTGATGCCTGTTCTTCATGGGAGTGGCTGATCCGGGTCTCGAGCTCGGGAGGCGTCTCCTCCTCGATGGGCAACTGCTCGAAAAAATCGCAGCTGACGCAATCCCGGTAGCGCATGCCGTTCTGTTCCCAGCTGCGGATGCGGTCCATCTCGGCGCAGCGGGGGCAGATGGCGCCGGCGATGAAGCGTTTCTGATTGGCCATGTGGCCTCCTGGTGACGCGGCGCCGGGGAGCCCCCGGCGCCAGGATGCGGTAAAGCGGGGTGTCAGGCGGCGCGAATGCCACTGTGACGCAGCAGCGGTTCGACGCTCGGTTCGCGGCCTCTGAAGTCGCGGAACAGGTCGGCGGCGTCCCGGGAACCGCCGCGCTCGAGAATCTCGGTGCGAAAGCGCCGCCCCGTCTCCGGGTCGAAGATGCCGGCCTCCTCGAAGGCGCTCCAGGCATCGGCGGACAAGACTTCGGCCCATTTGTAACTGTAGTAGCCCGCCGCATAGCCACCGGCGAAGATGTGGCCGAAACCGTTCTGGAAGCGGTTGAAGTCGACGCGCGGAACCACCGAGACGGCATCGCGTACCTCGTCGAGCAGTGCCTGGATATCGGCGGCGCCGGGCGAGGTGGTTTCGAGGTGCAGGCGGAAGTCGAACAGGGAGAATTCCAGCTGGCGCACCATGCCCATGGCGGACTGGAAGTTCTTGGCAGCCAGCAACTTGTCGAACAACTCGTCGGGCAGCGGCTCGCCGGTCTCCACGTGGCCGGCGATAAGATCAAGGCCCTCGCGCTCCCAGCAGTAGTTTTCCATGAACTGGCTGGGCAGCTCGACCGCGTCCCAGGCCACGCCGTTGATGCCGGAGATGTCGGCGATGGTCTGGCGGGTCAGCATGTGATGCAGGCCATGGCCGAACTCATGGAACAGGGTGGTGACTTCGTCATGGGTCAGCAGGGCCGGTGCCTCGCCCACGGGGCGCGTGAAGTTGCAGGTCAGGTAGGCTACCGGCAGTTGCAGGGTGCCGTCTTCTTCACGGCGTACGCGGCATTCGTCCATCCAGGCGCCGCCACGCTTGCCTTCGCGAGCATAGAGATCCAGGTAGAAGCCTGCGATCGGGGCGCCTTCTTCCATGATATGGAAGAAGCGCACGTCGGGATGGTAGCGCGGTGCCTCGCCGTCTTCCTCGAAGGTCACGCCATAGAGTTTTTCGACGACCTTGAACAGTCCGTTGACCACTCGAGGAGCGGGAAAGTAGGGGCGCAGTTGTTCGTCGGAGATGGCATAACGTGCTTCGCGCAGTTTCTCGCTGGCATAGCCCACGTCCCAGGGCGCCAACTCGGGCAGACCCAGCTGTTCCCGGGCGAAGGCTACCAATTCGGCGTACTCTTCGCGTGCCTGGGGCACGGCGCGTTCGGCGAGGTCGTTCAGAAAGCCGATCACGCCCTGCGGGGAATCGGCCATCTTGGTGGCCAACGAATAGTCGGCATAGGTCGCGAAGCCCAGCAGTTCGGCCAGTTCGCGGCGCAACGCCAGGGTTTCTTCCATGATGGGCGCGTTGTCGAACTCGCCGGCATTGGGGCCGGTCTCGGAGGCGCGTGTGACGAAGGCGGTATAGACCTCTCGGCGCAGTTCGCGGTCATCGGCGTGGGTCATCACCGGAAAGAAGCTGGGGAAGTCCAGGGTGATGCGATAGCCCTTCTGACCCTTGGCCTCGGCGTTGGCCGCCAGGGTTGCCAACGCGCTTTCCGGCAGGCCGGCCAGACGACGGTCGTCGTCCAGCGCCAGGTGCCAGGACTGGGTGGCATCGAGCAGCTGGTTGGAGAAGGTGTTGGCCAGGCTCGACAGGCGGGCCTGGATCTCGCCGTAGCGTTGCTTCTCGTCGGTCGGCAGGTCGACGCCGGCCAGGCGGAAGTCGCGCAGGGCATTGTCCACGGTACGACGCTGACCTTCGTCGAGCTCCTCCCAGGCCGGACCGTCCTTGAGCGCTTGCCAGGCACGAAAGAGGCCTTCGTGCTGGCCTAGCCAGGTGGTGTAGTCGGAGAGCATGCCCAGGCTTTGTTCATAGGCCTCGCGCAGGGCCGGGTTGTTCATGGTGCCGTTGAGGTGCGACACCGGTGACCAGGCGCGGGAAAGGCGGTCGTTCAGGGCCTCCAGGGGTGCGGCCAGAGTCTCCCAGGTGGGCGTTTCGCGTTCGGCCCGGGTGACCAGGGCTTCGATGGCCTCGCGGTTTTCCGCGAGCAGGGTCTCGATGGCCGGCACCACGTGCTCGGGCTTGATCTCGGCGAAAGGGGGCAGCGAGTGGGCGTCGAGCAGTGGGTTCGTGGACATGCACACCTCGGTTGATGATGGGAATGCCCGTTAGATGCGGGCGGCTGTGTCGGGTTTCAATGTGTCAGGCGCTGCCTGAACGTGTCTGCGCTCGGTTATACGACATTGAAAATCTCTCAAAATGCTCATTTAGTCTTGGTAGACTCCGCGTTTTTGTAGATTTCCGCCTTGTGACCCACATGGATGTGGGAAATGCGTTGGCCCGCCGGGAGCGGGCCTAGCCCTCGCTCGCTGGCTTTTGGGACAGCGCTGAGGCTTGGCGGCCTTTCACCCCTGGCCGGAGACAGACGATGAACGAGACCCTGGAGCGCTGGAGCAGTCGCCGGGCTTTTATATTAGCGGTGACCGGGGCTGCCGTCGGGCTGGGGAATATCTGGCGGTTTCCCTATATTACCGGCGAGAATGGTGGGGCCGCTTTCCTGTTGCTCTATGTGGCCTTCGTGGTGCTGCTGGGTGTCCCGGTGATGATGGCCGAAATCCTGATCGGTCGCGCCGGGCGCCGGAGCCCGATGCAGTCGCTCGGCCACCTCGCCGCCGAGGCGGGTGCCAGTGGGCATTGGCGCTGGTTGGGGTTGTTCGGCGCCTTCACGGTGTTCTGCATTCTGTCGTTCTATTCGGTGGTGTCGGGCTGGTCCATCGAGTTCCTCGTCGATGCGGTCAATGGTGACTTCGTCGGGCGTAGCGCCGCCGAAGTCGGCGCCGGTTTCGATGCCTTCCTCGCCGACCCGGCGCGCATGGCCTTCAACCACACCCTGTTTCTGGTGATGACCATGCTGGTGGTTGCGGCAGGGGTGTCCAAGGGGTTGGAGAAACTCAACAACGTCCTGATGCCGTTGCTCTATCTGCTGTTGCTGGTGCTGGCGGGACACGCGGCGACTACCAGCGGTTTCGGGCCGGCGTTGTCCTGGCTGTTCACCCCGGACCCGTCGGCGGTCACGCCGATGGTGATGGTGCATGCCATGGGGCATGCCTTCTTTACCCTGGCGGTGGGGGCCTGTGCGCTGATGGCCTATGGCGCCTACATGCCGGATCGTCAGAGCCTTTCCCGAGCGGCGGCCTCGGTGGCGGTGCTGGATGTGACGGTGGCGTTGCTGGCGGGTATCGCCATTTTCTCGGTGGTGTTCTCCCAGGGCATGGATCCCGGAGAAGGGCCGGGATTGATGTTCGTCACCCTGCCGGTGGCCTTCGCCGAATTGCCTTTCGGCGCTTTCTGGCTGTCGCTGTTCTTCCTGCTGCTGCTGCTGGCGACCTGGACCTCGTCGATCAACCTTGCCGAGCCCATGGTCGCGACCCTTCAGGGCTGGGGGATCGGTCGTGGCAAGGCGACGGCAGTGGTCGGGCTGACGGTCTGGTCGCTGGGCCTGCTGTCGGTACTCTCCTTCTCGACACTGGCCGATGTCGAGATCCTGTTCGGGATGAATGCCTTCGCCCTGGTCAGCACGATTCCGCCGGAAATCTTCCTGCCGGTGGGCGGGTTGCTGATCGCGATCTTTGCCGCCTGGGTGATGCCCGAGTCCGTTGCTTCGCGCGCCCTGGGCGCCGGCCCGGTCGGGTTCCGTGTCTGGCGCTTGCTCGTGCGCTGGGTGTCGATTCCGCTGACGCTGGTAGTATTGGTGTCAGGATTACTGTGATGACGGGAGGTGGATGATGAGCGAGGCGACGACGCTTCGGTCCTGGCGTGGTGTAACGCCGCAACTGGGGGAACGGGTTTATATCGACCCCCAGTGCATGGTGCTGGGGGATGTCGAACTGGGCGATGACTGCTCGGTATGGCCCATGACGGTGATCCGTGGTGATATGCACCGTATTCGCATCGGAGCGCGGACCAGCGTGCAGGACGGCAGCGTGCTGCATATCACCCACGCCAGCGACTTCAATCCCGATGGGTTTCCGCTGACCATCGGCAATGAGGTGACCATCGGCCACAAGGCGATCCTGCATGGTTGCACCCTGGGCGATCGTATCCTGGTGGGCATGGGAGCCATCGTCATGGATGGCGCCGTGGTCGAGGATGAGGTGATCATCGCTGCCGGGGCCGTGGTGCCGCCGGGCAAGCACCTGGCCGGTGGTCATGTCTATGCCGGCAATCCCGCCAAGGCGCTGCGGCCGCTCAAGGACAAGGAGCGTGCCTTCTTCCCGTATACCGCGGGCAATTACGTCAAGCTCAAGGATGAGTACCTGTCGGCCACCGACGCATGATAGCGCCGGGGTATCGTTAACCGATTGTTCTGCATGCCGGTTCTGCGCGATAATGGATGTTTATCCAGTTATCGAGGTGCTCCGGCATGGCCGACTTTCGAACGCATCTCAGCGTCGCCGCGGGGGGTGGTGGCCTCCTGGCTCTGGCCGGCTGGCAGGCGGATCTGTGGACGTCGTTACAGACGCTGCCGGTGATGGTGTTGACCGCCTTCGGCGGCATCCTGCCGGATATCGATTCCGACCACTCTCATGCCGTGCGCCTGGTCTTCGGTGTGGCCGCCGTGCTGGCCGTTGTCGCCGGGGCCGTGCTTCTGCGCCCCTGGCTGGGGATGGGGGCCCTGCTGGCGACTTGCGGGGGGCTTTATATCGGGGTGCGCTACGTGCTGGCGCCGATCTTCAAGCGTTTTTCTGTCCACCGGGGCATCTGGCACTCGCTGCTGGCGGCCGGTCTGTGCGGGTTGGCAACGAGTGCGGCGAGCTACCGTTTGCTCGAGCAGCCGGCCTGGCTGGCCTGGATTCAAGGGCTGGCGCTGGTGCTGGGGTGCCTGATTCACTTGCTGCTCGATGAGCTGTACAGCGTCGACCTGGCCGGGACGCGCATCAAGCGCTCCTTCGGGAGCGCCTTCAAGCTGTTCGACTATCGTGAGCCGATCAATTCCGGCCTGATGCTGCTGCTGGCTTGCGGCACGATCCCCTGGTTGCCGCCGTGGTCGGTGCTGGGCGACCTGTGGGTTCAGGGATCGGTGCTGTGGCGATAGTGCTCGGCCTTCAGGTTGTGACGTTTCAGCTTGTCGTAGAGGGTCTTGCGGGGTAGTCCCAGGTGCTCGCAGACGTCGGTGACATGCCCATGGTGACGGGCCAGGGCCTGGCTGATCAGCTGTTTCTCGAAGAGTTCGACCTGCTCGGGCAAGGACTGCTCGGCGCCGTCGTTACCCACGCCTTCCATCAGCATGTCGAGACGATAGTCGCAGGTAACGCCGAGCAACACATAGCGCTCGGCGAGGTTGCGCAGCTCTCGGGCATTACCGGGCCAGTCATGGGCGAGCAGTGCCGAGATGCCCGCCGCATCGAGGGGCGGCGCCTCCATGCTGCTGCGGCTGGCGGCCACGGCGGCGAAGTGCTGGAACAGCAGCGGGATATCTTCGCGGCGTTCGCGCAACGGCGGGATCGGCAGGGTTACCACATTGAGCCGGTAGTAGAGGTCCTCGCGAAACTCGCCGGCCTCGGCGGCGGCCTTGAGGTCGATCTTGGTGGCGGCGATGACCCGGATATCCAGCGACACCGGCTGGTTGGAGCCCAGGCGCTCGACGGTGCGCTCCTGCAAGACGCGGAGCAGCTTGACCTGCAGGGCCAGTGGCATCGATTCGATCTCGTCGAGGAAGACGGTGCCGCCGGCGGCGTGCTCGAACTTGCCGATGCGTCGCTCCAGGGCGCCGGTGAAGGCCCCCTTTTCGTGGCCGAACAGCTCCGACTCGATGGTGCTTTCCGGAACCGCGCCGCAGTTGATGGCGACGAAGGGACGACCGCCGCGGGGGCTGCGTTCGTGGATGGCCCTGGCCACCAGGTCCTTGCCGGTGCCGGTCTCGCCGAACAGCAGCACATCGGCTTCGACACGACTGATGCGCTGGACCATGGCGGCCAGGCGCTGGATGACCGGTGTGCGGCCGACGAGTCGAGGCCCGGGCGCCGATTGTTGTGCTTCCAGTTCGGCCTTCAGGGCGCGGTTTTCCAGGCTAAGGCGGCGCTTTTCACTGCCGCGTCGCACCACTTCGATCAAGCGTTCGCCAGCGAAGGGCTTTTCCAGGAAGTCCCAGGCCCCCTCGCGCATCGCTTCCACGGCGGTGGAAATGTCGCCGTGGCCGGTGATCAGGATGACCGGGAGGTCCGGATCGCGACGGCGGACTTCGCGCAGCAGGGCCATGCCGTCCATGCCCGGCATGCGAATGTCGCTGACCACGACGCCGGCGAAATCGGTCTCGAGTTCCGCCAGGGCGGTCTCGGCGCTCTCGAACGGTCGGGGCGTATAACCGGCCAGCTCGAGCGTCTGGCCGGCAGTGATACGCAGGTGGGCCTCGTCATCGATGATCATCACCGGGACATCCGTGTGGTCATGCATGAGTCGATGGCTCCTTGGTCGCTCGGCGGGCCTCCGGCCCGGGATCGCGTGGCAGGGTAATGGTGAACAGGGCGCCGCCGCCAGAGGGGTTATCGGCCTCGATCCGGCCTCCCAGGTCGTCGATGATGCGTCCGGAGATGGAGAGGCCCAGCCCCAGTCCACTGCCAGTGGACTTGGTGGTGAAGAACGGCTCGAAGACGCGCGATATCTGGGACTCGGCAATGCCGGGACCGCTATCGGCCACGCTAATGTACACCAGCTCCGATGTCGACTCGATGGTCAGCGTCAGATGCGGTGTGGCGGTGTCTGCCATGGCCTGAAGCGCGTTGCCGATCAGATTGACCAGGACCTGCTCGAGGCGCACCGGGTCGGCACGTACCCAGATGTCTTCCACTTGCCAGTGCCGTGCCACCGTGACATCGAGTTCGTTGAGTCGGGCCTGGAACAACCGCAACGCATAGTCGAAGCAGGAAGGCACCGAAACGGCGGTGAGGGTATCGCCGCTCTTGCGCGAGAACTGCCGCAACTGGGCACTGATCTCGGACATGCGGTCGGTGAGTTCGATGATCTGGTCGAGATTGGCGTCCGCGGTCTCGGCTCGGCCGCGCTCGATGAAGGCGCGGGCGTTCTCGGCATAGGCCCGGATCGCCGACAGGGGCTGGTTGAGTTCATGATTGATGCCGGCGGCCAGCTGGCCGAGCACGGCGAGCTTGGCGGCCTGCACCAGTTCGTCGCGGGTTTCGCGCAGGCTGTCTTCGGCGCGGCGGCGTTCCTCGATCTCGTCGGACAGCCGCTGGTTGGTGGTCACCAGGTCGTGGGTCCGTTTGGCCACGTTGCGCTCGAGCTCGTCCCGGACCCGGGCCAGGGTCTGGCGCTCGCGTTCGGCGAAGCGCTCGCGCTCCCGGCGCAGACGCAGGCGTTGCCAGCCGATGCCACCCCCCAGCGCGATCAGACCGTAGAGACCGCCGGCGAGCAGCGAGGATACCCACTGCGCATTCACCACCGGCGTCAGTGGTTTGAGGATGTGCATGTTCCATTCGAAGTCCGGCATGGCTCGGGTCAGACTGAGGTAGCGTCGATCCTGGAGGGGGCCGGAGGAAAAGTCGACCAGGCGAGTGCGCGGATCGCGCTTCTCGAGTTCCTGAATGCCGGCGTGCGGGAGGGGCTCGTCGGCATATCGCCGCGAGTCGTGAAGCGCCTCGCGTTCGGTGCCGCTGAGCGGGGTCATGGCGGTCAGCCGTAGTGCCGGCTGGCTGGCCATGAAGATGATGCCGTCACGGTCGGTGATCAGCAGCTCGGCATCCTGCTCGCTCCAGCTCTGTTCCACGGCATCGAGCTTGATCTTGAGCACCATGACGCCGGCGGGTGTGGCGGAGGGTGTCGATTCCTCCAGCCAGACCGGTGCCGAGAAATAGTAGCCTCGATCCCCTGATTGTGTGCCCAGGCCATAGAAGCGTCCGTTGCGGCCTTGAATGGCTTCCTGATAGTAGCGTCGGTAGTCGTAGTTCTCGCCGATGAAGGTGTCGGGGCGGTGCCAGTTGCTGGCGGCCAGGGTGTCGGCACGGTGGTCAAGCAGGTAAATGTCGGAGACCCCGGCGGTAGCACGGAAACGGTCCAGCATCAGGTTGAGCGGCATGGGGTTCTGGCTGTCCGGTGAAGACAGGAAGCGCTTGACCATCTCCCGCGATGCCAACAGCTCCGGCAGGTAGTCATGACGGGACAGGTGACCGACCAGGCCGGCCGCCGAAAGTCGTAGTTCGTTCTCGGCATCGCGACGCAGGTCCTGCAGCGCCTGTTCCCTGGCGACCTGGGCGGTCTGCCACATGCACAGGGCAAGGCCGGCCAGCCCGAGCCCTGCGAACAGGCCGCGCAAGATGCGCTGGCGCCGCGTCAATCGATGGCCTCCGACCATGGTTCAGGACGGCGCCGTCGGCATGGTCTGGGCCCGGCGCAGTGAGCGCTGGGCCCGGGTCTCGGCGCGGGCCACTTCCAGCAACCCTTCCTCGACGTAGACCAGGTGCTCATGGGAATGGTTGCGGGCGTCCTCGGCGCGTCCCTCGAGGATGGCATCCAGCAGGGCGCGGTGCTGCGCCATCAACTGCTGTCGAGCGTCGGGTTTGTCGAGCAGATGCCCCAGGTTGTCGACGATGCTGCGCTCGAGCTGGTGGAAAATGCCTCGAATGGTGTGCAACAGCATGACGTTGTGAGCCGCTTCGGCGATGGCCAGGTGAAAGGCGGCGTCTGCTCTGGCCTCGCTCGCGGGGTCGCGGCTGGCGAAGCAAGCCTCGAGTTCCTCGAAACGTTCGAGCAATACGGCTCTGTCCGTGGGGGTGGAGCGAAGGGCAGCGTAGTAGGCCGACAGGCTCTCCATGGCATCTCGGAACTCCAGCAGATCCAGATGGAATTCACTGTGGCGGGAGAGCATGTCGAGCAGTGGGTCGGCGTAGCCGCTGTGAAGTTCCTCGGTAATGAAGGTCCCGCCCCCCTGGCGGCTGGTCAGCAGGCCGCGAGCGGCGAGCTTCTGTATTGCCTCGCGCACCGAAGGACGCGACACGCCGAAGCGTTCGGCGAGTTCGCGTTCCGCCGGCAGTCGTTGCCCGGGTTTCAGACTACCTTCGAGAATGAGCCCCTCGAGTCGTTCGGTGATGACGTCGGCGAGGCGGGGCTGGCGGACGGGTTGATAGGACATGTCGTGACCTTCGCTGAGGAGGCGGGCATCAGGGGATGCATGATATCGCCGTGGAATTGGTATTACCAATAGCCGTCTAGAGATTCTCGATATTGGTCATACCAAATTACTGGTAGAGATGAAGAGCAGGCAAGGGGATTGTGAGCCAGTCCCGGAGAGGTGATCGAGTGTAGGCTCTTGCTCGCTACCAAAGCCGGGTTTGACAGTCGTTTCAGCGGACCATAACGTGCGAGAACGAAGAAGGATTAATTGGTTTTACCAATTTTCATCGTGTCTGCGCTAAGAAGACGAGTTCGGACCAGCCCTGTGCCTGTGTCGTCGGCACTTTCCGGGGTTCGTCACGAACACCGCACTGGCCATTCATCGATGACTCATCCATTGCTCAGGGCTCGCCATGATCATTTCAGCTGCCACGGACTATCGCCAGGCCGCCAAGCGTCGCATTCCTCCCTTTCTCTTCCACTACGCCGATGGGGGTGCCTATGCCGAGCGTACGCTGCGGCGCAATGTCGAGGATCTTGCCGATATTGCCTTGCGTCAGCGCGTGCTGAAGGACATGTCCACCTTGTCGTTGGAGACCGAGCTGCTCGGCGAGCCCATGGCGATGCCCGTCGCCCTGGCCCCTGTGGGACTGACGGGCATGTACGCCAGGCGAGGTGAGGTGCAGGCGGCCAGAGCCGCGGTCAGGAAGGGCATCCCCTTCACGTTGTCCACGGTATCGGTATGCCCCATCGACGAGGTCGCCTCTGCAGTGGATCGCCCCCTCTGGTTTCAGCTTTATGTGCTGAAGGACAGGGGGTTCATGCGGCATGTCCTGGAGCGCGCCAAGGCCGCTGGCATCAAGACGCTCGTCTTCACGGTCGACATGCCCGTGCCGGGGGCGCGTTATCGCGATGCCCACTCAGGCATGAGCGGCAGGCATGCAGCGATCCGTCGAATGCTGCAGGCCGTGACCCATCCAGCCTGGGCCTGGGACGTGGGTGTTCATGGCCGTCCTCATGACCTGGGCAATGTGTCGGATTATCGCGGTCAGCCGACGGAACTCGAGGATTACATCGCCTGGCTGGGCGATAACTTCGACCCCTCCATCTCCTGGCAGGATCTGGAATGGATTCGCGAGTTCTGGGATGGCCCGATGATCATCAAGGGGATCCTCGACCCCGAGGATGCCCGTGATGCCGTTCGCTTCGGGGCGGATGGCATCGTCGTCTCCAACCATGGTGGCCGCCAGCTTGACGGTGTGCCCTCTACTGCACATGCCTTGCCCGCCATCGCCGACGCGGTCAAGGGCGATCTGGCCATCCTGGCCGACTCCGGCGTGCGTAGTGGGCTCGATGTCGTGCGTATGATCGCCATGGGGGCCGATACCGTCTTGCTGGGGCGCGCTTTTGTCTATGCACTCGCTACCGCCGGGGAGGCGGGAGTGGCCCACTTGCTCGAGCTGTTCGAGAAGGAAATGCGGGTCGCGATGACGCTCACCGGGGCGCGTGCCATCTCCGATCTTGGACCGGACTCGCTGGTTGCGGGCTCGAGTCGTGATGGAAGCTGAGCGCTCTCTTCATGCTGAAGTGCCACCTTTAACGGTCGAACGGGGAGGGGCCATCGTGCGGCTGTCCGCCAGTGGAATCGTGCCACTCTGCAGGTGAAGCGACTCGTGTATCACCAGAAAGAATGGAATGCCCGGGCATCGTCGGGGCATCTGCCGGGGACTTCGCGTATATAGAGATTGGCCGTGTCGAAGAGGGAGCGTGTCGTCGTGACGTTCGTTCGGGACGATTTGGCAAAAAGTCCTTGCGTGGTGACGAGGATATCCGTAAAGTACGCATCCGCTGCCGGCGACGGGTCAACGTCGCAAGCGGTGAAGGGTGGTAGAAGCCCCTGTTTTG
>NZ_JAJQTQ010000003.1 GCF_029081005.1 Halomonas elongata
GCGCCCGTAGCTCAGCTGGATAGAGTACCTGACTACGAATCAGGCGGTCGGAGGTTCGAATCCTCCCGGGCGCGCCATTTCCTCCAGACGAGTCCTCACTTGTCGAGCCTAGGAGGATTCACTGTCAAATTCAACGAGTCGCATCGTTGTGCAAAGCGCCCGTAGCTCAGCTGGATAGAGTACCTGACTACGAATCAGGCGGTCGGAGGTTCGAATCCTCCCGGGCGCGCCAGATTTCGACCCGTCCTCCACAAGAGGGCGGGTCTTTCGTTTTGGCAGGCTTGCCACTAGCTGGACCCGTTCATTCCTGAACAGGGCGTGGTCCTGCGATCGTTCGAGGCGCCGTCGCGATGCGACGAGCGCCTCTTTTTTTATCCGAAGTTCTCCCTCGAGCCCCCTGGCGTTCGAGTGGCAATCGCCACTGCCTCGATCTTGTCCGTCGATGCCACCAATCCTGCCAGAAAGTCGTCCAGTTCGGTGATGCGACGCAGTGCCTGGAAACAGCGTGCCGCCTCGGGGTCCCGTCCACGCATGTGGTTCATCCACTGCTTTAGTCGAGCCACCACCGTCTTGGATGGAAGTATGCTACGCTGCATTGCAGCATAATCGAGCAGCAGGCTGGCCTTGTCGGCCCATGAGGTCGGGGGAAGGTGTTCGCCGGTGCCCTGCCAATGGCGGATGCGGGGTGCCAGCCCGGGGTCGGCCAGGGCGCCGCGACCGAGCATGACATCGGGACAGCCGGAGAGGGTCCGGGCCTTCCAGTAACCCTCGAGGGTCCAGATGTCGCCGTTCGCTACCACCGGGATCGACAGTCGATGGCGGATGCGGCCGATCCACTCCCAGTGTGCCGGTGGGCGATAGCCCTCGTTGCGGGTACGAGCGTGGACCACGAGTTGTCGTGCGCCGCCGTCCTCGGCGGCCCGGGCGCAGTCCAGTGCCAGTCGACGATCGGCGAACCCCAGCCGGATCTTGGCCGTCACCGGGAGGATGTCGCCCACGGCATCGTGCACGGCGGCGACGGCAGCGCGCAGGCGCCAGGGGGCGCGCAACATGGAAGCGCCCCCGTCGTGCCGGTTGACCAGCTTGGCGGGGCAGCCGAAGTTGAGATCGAGGCTCGTCGCGCCGAGCGACAGCGCCTGGTGCGCGTTGGCGGCCAGGGCAGCGGGGTCCGAGCCCAGCAATTGCAGGTGTACCGGAGCGCCGCCGGGCGTGAAGGGGGGTCCGCTGGCCAGTTCAGGGCAGTGACGAAGGAAGACGCGTGGCGGCAGGCGAGTGTCGACCACGCGCACGAATTCGGTCACCGTCCAGTCGATGCCGGCGGAGCGGGTCAGCAGGTCGCGTGTCGCGGCATCGATGACCCCTTCCATCGGGGCTAGGCCGATACGACCATTATGTAGTAAATTAACAACGTCGACTTCCACCATGGCGTCATTGTAATCCATCGCGAGGGTGGCAGGTTATAGCCTCAGCATTCATGCGCGTCATCGGCAGGCGGGATGGCGGCGCGAACGAGGAGGAAACCGCATGCAGGATACGCAGTTATTGAGCGAAGGCTTTGCCCTGATGGGGCTCGGCATGGGGTTCGTGTTCGTCTTTCTGACCGTTCTGGTGATCACCACGACCCTGATGTCTCGGGTTATCGGGCGCTATTTCCCGGAACCGGCGCCGGCGAATCCCCCTTCGGCCTCCGGTCGGTCCGCACCGGCCCGGAATGACGACATCATGGCCGCGATCAGCGCCGCCGTTCATCGCCATCGCCGCCGTCATCGCCGCTGAACGAATAACAGGGCCGCTTTCTTCTCGCGTTTCGTTATATGACGACGCATTTCGGTTACAACGATAAGGAAACCCGCATGACTGAGAACGCACGTCCGCTCGGCATCACCGATGTGGTGTTGCGCGATGCCCACCAGTCGCTGTTCGCCACGCGCCTGCGCCTGGATGACATGCTGCCCATTGCCGAGAAGCTCGATCGCGTCGGCTTCTGGTCGTTGGAATCCTGGGGCGGGGCTACCTTCGACGCTTGTATCCGCTACCTCGGTGAAGATCCGTGGGAGCGGATACGGGCGTTGAAAGAGGCCATGCCCAATACGCCCCAGCAGATGCTGCTGCGGGGCCAGAACCTGCTCGGCTATCGTCACTACGCCGACGATGTGGTCGATCGTTTTGTCGAACGGGCCAGGACCAATGGTGTCGATGTCTTCCGCGTCTTCGATGCCATGAACGACCCTCGCAATCTGAAGCGTGCCATCCGCGCGGTGCGCGCCAACGAGGGGCATGCCCAGGGCACCATTTCCTATACCGTGAGCCCGGTTCACACCATGGAGAGCTGGGTGGAGCTGGCGCGTTCCATCGCCGACATGGGCGCCGATTCCTTGGCGATCAAGGACATGGCCGGCCTGCTCACGCCCTACGACGCCTACGAGCTGGTGTCGCGCCTGAAACAGGCGCTGGACATTCCCATCCACTTGCACTGTCACGCCACCACCGGCATGTCCACGGCCACTGCGCTCAAGGCAGTGGAGGCGGGGGTCGACAATGTCGATACCGCCATTTCCTCGATGTCGACGACCTACGGCCACAGCCCGACCGAGTCGCTGGTGGCCATCCTCAAGGGCACCGAGCGCGACACCGGGCTCGACCTCGAACAACTCGAGGACATCGCCGGCTATTTCCGCGAGGTGCGCAAGAAGTACGCCGCCTTCGAGGGGGCGCTCAAGGGCATCGACTCGCGGATTCTGGTGGCGCAGGTGCCGGGCGGCATGCTCACCAACATGGAGAGCCAGCTCAAGGAGCAGGGCGCCGGCGACAAGCTCGATGACGTCCTGACCGAGATTCCCCGGGTGCGCGAGGATCTGGGCTACATCCCCCTGGTGACCCCTACCTCGCAGATCGTCGGTACCCAGGCGGTGATGAACGTGATGATGGGCGAACGCTACAAGTCCATCTCCAAGGAAGTACAGGCCTTGCTCAAGGGTGAGTACGGTGCGGCGCCCGCCGCCTTCAATCAGGAACTCCAGACACGAGTCCTCGACGGCGCGCAACCCATCACCGAACGTCCGGCGGATCGTCTGTCACCCGAGATGGAGCGTCTGTCCGAGGAGCTGACGAACAAGGCCGCCGAGGACAATATCCGGCTGGCCGAGGGCGAGCGGCATATCGATGATGTGCTCACCTATGCGCTCTTCCCGCAGATCGGCCTGAAGTTCCTCGCCAACCGCGATGATCCCGGTGCCTTCGAGCCGGCACCTCAGGTACCCGATACCGGCAGTGCCCAGGCCAATCCGCCAGCGAAGGTCCCGGCGGCGACGGCCGAGCCGGCTGGCCCCGAGACCTATACCGTCAAGGTCAACGGCAAGGCCTATGTGGTCGAGGTCGCCGAGGGTGGCGAGATCGATCGGGTGCAGGAGCAGGACGCGAGCTCCCAGGCGCCGTCGGCACCGGCCGCTTCCTCGGGCGAGGCCATCACGGCGCCGCTGGCGGGCAATATCTTCAAGGTCAACGTCAAGCCGGGCGACAGTGTCGCCGAGGGTGATGTGGTGATCATCCTCGAGGCCATGAAGATGGAAACCGAGGTACGGGCCGCCGGTTCCGGTACCGTGTCGGAGGTCAAGGTCAGTGAAGGTGACAGCGTGGCGGTGGGTGACGAGCTGATCGTTCTCTAAGGATGGTTTCATGACAGACAAACTATTGACCCTGTGGCATGGCTCGGGGCTCTACAACCTGGACTGGGGCCAGGGGGTGATGATTCTGGTGGGGCTGGGGCTGCTCTACCTGGCGATCAACAAGAAGTTCGAGCCGTTGTTGCTGGTGCCGATCGGCTTCGGCGGCATCCTGGCCAACATCCCCGAAGCGGGATTGGCCCTGTCGGCCGCCGAGCAGGCCGCCCATCAGGCCGGGCCCCAGGTGCTCGAACGCCTGGCGTCGGCGCTCGAGACAACCCTGGACCCGGCTGCGGGTATCGAGGGCGCGCGTCATCTCGTGACGGAAGCGCTGCACGGCGACACCTCCCCGGCACTGGTGCGAGCCGCCAATGATGTGGCCGCCGATGCCGGCTATGCCCCCGGCATGCTGTACCAGTTCTACAGCGTGGCCATTGCCTCCGGCGTGGCGCCGTTGGTGATCTTCATGGGGGTCGGCGCCATGACCGATTTCGGTCCGCTGCTGGCCAATCCGCGCACCCTGTTCCTGGGGGCCGCCGCCCAGTTCGGCATCTTTGCCACCCTGCTCGGCGCGGTGGGCCTCTCGGCGATGGGCGTGATGGACTTCTCGCTCAAGCAGGCCGCCGCCATCGGTATCATCGGCGGTGCCGACGGGCCGACCTCGATCTATGTCTCGAGCCTGCTGGCGCCGGAGTTGCTGGGGGCCATTGCCGTGGCGTCCTATTCCTACATGGCCCTGGTCCCGCTGATCCAGCCGCCGATCATGCGCACGCTGACCTCGACCCGGGAGCGCGAGATCGCCATGACCCAGCTGCGGCCGGTGTCCAAGCTGGAGAAGATCGTCTTCCCGCTGGCACTGCTGGTCCTGGTCGTGCTCTTCCTGCCGGATGCCGCGCCCCTTCTGGGGATGTTCTGCTTCGGCAACCTGATGCGCGAGTGCGGCGTGGTGGAGCGGCTTTCCGATACCGCCCAGAATGCCCTGATCAATACCGTGACCATTTTCCTGGGACTTTCGGTGGGCTCCAAGTTGATGGCGGATCGTTTCCTGGCCCTGGAGACCCTGGGCATCCTCGGGCTCGGCATGGTTGCCTTCGCCATCGGCACCGCCTGCGGTATCCTCATGGCCAAGCTGCTCAACGCGGTCAGCAAGCAGTCGATCAACCCGCTGATCGGTTCCGCCGGGGTGTCGGCGGTCCCCATGGCGGCGAGGGTGTCCAACAAGGTGGGGCTGGAGTCCAACCCCCACAACTTCCTGCTGATGCACGCCATGGGGCCCAACGTGGCCGGCGTCATCGGCTCGGCCGTGGCCGCCGGGGTGATGATCAAGTACCTCGGCTGATTCCCTCCATCGGTCCTGATGACGATACGGCGCCCCGATGGGCGCCGTATCGCGTTCCGGGGCCGCCATCGTCCTGTCATCTTCCGCTCCTAGCCTGAGGACATCGGCGCCGTGGCGCCCGACTGGAGCGAGAGTCGGATGATCGATATCGAAGGAGCCCTGCTGGGCAAGTCCCCTCGCATCGCGGCCTGGCCCTCCTGGATGCGGAAGTCCCTGGTCGCCGGCCTGCGCCGGCTGGTGCACGAACGTGACGTCAACGCCTTTCTGACACGATACGGGCGGCTGGGCTGGCTCGAGTTCATCGACCAGGTCTTCGACCATTTTCGGTTCGGCTATACCCTGTCGTCCCGGGATCGGGACAACATTCCCGCCACCGGGCGGGTGGTGATTGTGGCGAACCATCCCCTGGGAGCCCTGGATGGCCTGGCCCTGGTCAAGATGGTCGCCGAACTGCGGTCCGATGTGCGGATCCTGGCCAACGACCTGTTGCTGCAGATCGAGCCGTTGCGCGAGGTGATGCTGCCGGTGGATAACCTGTCCCGGAAGGGCTTTCGCCGCAGCCTGGAGCGCATGATCGGCGCGCTGGAAGAAGACCGTGCGGTGATCGTCTTCCCCGCCGGTGAGGTCTCTCGGGCCGGGCCCGCCGGCGTTCGCGACGGCAAGTGGCTGTCGGGTTTCCTGCATGCGGCGCGGCGCACCAATGCACCGATCCTGCCGGTGCATGTGGGGGGGCGCAATTCCTCGCGCTTCTATAGCCTGTCATCGCTGCATGCCCCGCTGGGAACCCTGATGCTGCCCGGTGAAATGTTTCGCCAGCGCGATCGGCAGATCGCCCTGCGGGTCGGGGGGCTGATCCCCCTGGCACGCTTCGATCGCGACGACCTGACCACGCCGGTCAAGTTGAAGCTGCTGCGCAAGCACGTGTATCGACTGGGGCGTGGCCGCAAGGGGGTGTTCGTCAGCGAGACCGGCATCGCCCGCCCGGAGAATCGCCAGCGTCTGCGCGAGGAACTGCGCGAGGCGCGTCGCCTGGGCGAGACGACGGACGGCAAGCGTATCCTGCTGTTCGACAGTCGGCCCGACTCGGCGGTGATGCGCGAGATCGGCCGCCTGCGCGAGATCACCTTTCGCCGCGTGGGCGAAGGAACCGGCAACAAGCGCGATCTGGACGACTTCGACAGCCACTACCGGCACCTGATCCTGTGGGACGAGCAGGATCTGGAAATCGCCGGCGCCTATCGGCTCGGTAACGTCGGCGAGATTCTCGACCGCCAGGGAACGGCAGGACTGTACAGTTCGACGATCTTCCAGCTCGAACAGGCGCCCTGGGCACAATGGCGCCATGGCCTGGAGCTGGGACGCAGTTTCGTGCAGCCGCGCTACTGGGGGCGTCGCAGCCTGGATTATCTCTGGGTCGGGCTCGGTGCCTATCTGCGCGAGCATCCCGAGGTTCGTTGGCTGTTCGGGCCGGTGACCATTCCCAATCTGATGCCGCCATTGGCCAAGGAACTGCTGGTGGGGTACTACCAGCATTACCATGGCGAGGCCGAGACCTCGATTCGTCCCCGGGCTCCCTTCCGGATGTCACGGGCCGGCCAGCTGGAAGTGGAGCGGTTGCTGGATGGTGGCGATGCCAAGGAAGATTTCCGGCGTCTGCGCCATGCTCTTCAGGCCATGGGCGCTGGTGTGCCGGCCCTCTACAAGCAGTACATCGATGTCGCCGAACCCGGTGGGGCGCGCTTTCTGGCCTTCGGTGTGGACGCTGGCTTCGGCTATTGCACCGACGGACTGGTGGTCGTGGATGTCACGCGCTTGAAGCCCGAGAAGCGTGCACGCTATATCGGCGAGACGGCAGGCGACGATGTCGGGCGGCAGGCGGGTGCCGAACAGGCTTCTACTTCTAGAGGAGGGGGTCGACCAGCGTCATACGTCCTTTTAGCCGGGAATTGAGCGGCTCGAGATCGCGCTCGATATCGCTCGGCCAGCCCAGGGTCAACGTCACGCCATCGGCCTGGTAGTCGGCATGCTCGACGGGAATGTCATGCGCGCCGCACCAGGCGCGAGCCTCGGCCTCGCCGGCGAAGTCAACCTTGAGGTTCAGGGGCGTGCGCTCGATGACCTCGCGCCTGGGCAGGGTATCGAGCGCCTCGCTGACGGCCTGGGCGTAGGCGCGCGCCAGGCCGCCTGTGCCGAGCTTGATGCCGCCGAAATAGCGGATGACCACACAGCCGATTCGCCCGAGCCCGGCGCCTTCCAGCACCTGAAACATGGGGCGGCCGGCGGTGCCGCCGGGCTCGCCGTCGTCGGAGAAGCCGATGGCGTTCTGTTCGCCGGGAGGGCCGGCGATGAAGGCGCTGCAATGGTGGCTGGCATTGGAGTGGGCACGACGGGCCTCGGACAGCAGTGTCTCGAAGGCCATCGCGCCCGGAGTGTGAGCGGTCCAGGTGATGAAGCGGCTGCGCTCGATTTCCAGCTCGGTTTCGTGCCGGGCACCCTCGGCGAGATCGGGAACGGCGTAGCGCATCAGGCGGCCAGGTCCGGCTGGCGCACGACACCCATCACCAGGCCCAGCACCTGGATGTCGCTGTTGCGCAGAAAGATGGGCGCCATCTGTTCGTTGGCCGGTTGCAGGCGCACGCCGGACTTCTCGATGTAGAATTTCTTCAGGGTAACCTCCTGGTCGTTGATCATCACCACGGCCGTTTCGCCGTTCTCGGCGCTTTCGCGACGCTCGATGATAATCACATCCCCATCGAAGATGTTGCAATCGATCATGGAGTCGCCGTTCACCCGGAGGGCGTAGGTGTTGCGCCTGACCATGCGCGAGGGGACTTCGATGCTGCCGGCGTCCAGGCAGGCTTCGATAGGCATGCCCGCCGAGACACGCCCGAGCAGGGGGATCTCCACCAGGTCATCGGCGTCGATGGGCGACCAGGACGAGGCCAGGGACAGGTTGGGCTGACGGAAGAGGTACTGTGCTGTGGGACTTGGCATGGCGCGACGTCTCTCCATTGGCGGTGACTGTCGATTCATACAGTACTTTGCCAGCATAGCAGGCGACATGAATCTGGCAAGGGTGACGGTTCATGCCGATGACAAGCAAAATGGATACAGCTTTTTGTCTATTTTGTATACTGGCGATGAAAACTATTTACGTGTACAGTTTTTAACCAGATTTCCCCGGTTCGGAGACTACCTTGAGCCTGCGCCTGCAAGCCCGGAAGCTGGCCTGTGAGCGGGACGACCGCTGGCTGTTCCGCGATCTCGACCTGGAGATCCGCGGCGGCGAGATCCTGCGTGTCGAAGGACCCAATGGCAGTGGCAAGACGACCCTGCTCAAGATTCTGTCCGGGCAACTGATGGATTACCAGGGGACGCTCTTCTGGCAGGATATGCCGCTGAGACACGCGCGTCAGGATTTCCTCGCCAGCCTGCTGTATCTCGGTCATGCCCCCGGCATCAAGGCGGCCTTGACGCCGCTCGAGAATCTGGCCTGGTACCAGGCCCTGGCCGGCGTGGATGGCGCCGAAGCGCAACGGATGTCGGCCCTGGAGGCGGCAGGGCTTAGGGGCTTCGAAGACCTGCCTGCCGGCCAGCTTTCCGCCGGTCAGCAGCGGCGTGTGGCCCTGGCGCGTCTCGAGTTGACGCCGCGTCCGCTCTGGGTGCTCGACGAGCCCTTCACTGCCATCGACCGTGAGGGCGTCGCCGACCTGGAGGTGCGGCTGGCAGCGCATGTGCGGAATGGCGGTGGCGTGGTGTTGACCACGCATCAGGCACTGGAAGTGTCGGTGCCGATGCGCCGCGTACGCTTGGGCGAGGGGGATGGCCATGTCGTGCCCTGAGGCTCGTTCGGACGTCGTCGGTCGCGGTCGGAAGCGCGAGCGCGACACCGGGATCGGGATTGCCCTGTACGCGACCATGCGGCGGGACCTGTTGCTGCTGCTGAGACGCCCCAGCACGGCACTCAACCCCCTGGCCTTCTTCGCCCTGGTGATCACCTTGTTTCCGATCGGCATCTCGCCGGACCCGGCGCTGCTCTCGGCTATCGCACCGGGCCTGCTGTGGGTGGCGGCGTTGCTCGCTGCCCTGTTGTCGCTGGATGGCCTGTTCCGCAATGACGTCGAGGACGGTACCCTCGAACAGCTGCTGCTGTCGTCTCGTCCCTTGCCGATGCTGGCGCTCGCCAAGGTCGCGGTACACTGGCTGTCGACCGGCCTGCCGCTGGCGTTGATGGCGCCGGTGCTGGGCGTCATGCTGTCGCTACCGCTGGGCAGCTACGGGGTGCTGGCGTTGTCGCTGGCACTGGGGAGCGCCACGCTGAGCCTGATCGGTGCCATCGGCGCGGCCTTGACCGCCGGCCTTCCTCGCGGGGGCGTCCTGCTGTCGCTGCTGGTGTTGCCACTCTATGTGCCGGTGCTGATCTTCGGCGCCGGTGCCGTCCAGGCGGCCATCGCGGGAACCGGCGTGGCGGCGCACCTGGCCCTGCTCGGGGCATTGCTGGCGGTAGCCCTGGTGTTCGCGCCCTGGGCGATCGCGGCGTCGCTGCGTATCAGTCTCAACGGTTGAGGTATCGACACATCAATGTGGGCCTTCATTCACAAGCTCGGTTCCCCGAAAGGGTTCTACGCCTTCAGCGTGCGGTTGTCGCCCTGGTTCTGGGTGGCGGCGACGACACTCATCGGGGGCGGCCTCGTCTGGGGGCTGGCTTTCGCGCCGGCTGATTACCAGCAGGGCGACAGCTTTCGCATCATCTATGTCCATGTGCCGGCGGCCTTCCTCGCGCAATCGATCTTCGTCGTCATGGCCCTGGCCGGGCTGGTATTCATGGTCTGGAGGATCAAGCTGGCCGACATGGCGGCCACGGCGATGGCACCATTGGGCGCCGGCATGACCTTCGTGGCACTGCTGTCCGGTGCCGTATGGGGAGTGCCCACCTGGGGGACCTGGTGGCAGTGGGACGCCCGCCTGACCTCGATGCTGCTCCTGTTCTTCCTGTATATCGGCGTGATCGCCTTGCGGAGTGCCTTCGACGGTCGCGACAGCGGCTCGCGAGCGGCCTCGGTGCTGACCATGGTCGGCGTGATCAATATCCCGATCATCAAGTACTCGGTGGAGTGGTGGTACACCCTGCACCAGCCCGCCACCTTCTCCGTCACCTCGCGCCCGGCGATGCCCACCGAGATGTGGTTGCCGTTGTTGATCATGGTGCTGGGCTTCTATAGCTTCTTCATCGCCGTGACCCTGACGCGGACGCGCAACGAGATTCTGCGTCGCGAGTCCGCCAAGCGCTGGGTACGCGATCTGGTCGGGGAGGGGAACTGATGGCCTTCGATTCGTTCACCGCTTTTCTGGCCATGGGCGGTTACGCGCCCTATGTCTGGCCCGCCTACGGTGCCACCCTGTTGCTGTTGTTCGCCGTGGTACTGCACCTGCGTCTGGAACGCCGGCGGCTGTGGCGGGAGTTGCGCCGCCGTGTTCGGCGAGAGCGTCGACAGGCGCGTGACGGGGAGGTGCCTTCATGAGAGCCAGGCGCAGACAGAAGCTGTTCGTTGTTCTGGGGCTGGTCGCTCTGGTGGCGCTGGCGGTGGGACTGACGCTCTATGCCCTGCGCAGCAATATCAACCTGTTCTTCAGCCCGGTACAGATCGTGGCCGGTGAGGCGCCACTGGAGCGCCAGATTCGCGCCGGCGGCATGGTCAAGGAAGGCTCCGTGACGCGTGACCCGGAAAGCCTGGATGTGACCTTCACTGTCACCGATTACGTCGAGGACGTGAGGGTGCGCTACAGCGGCATCCTGCCCGACCTCTTCCGCGAGGGGCAGGGCGTGGTAGTGGTGGGCCGGTTGCAGCCGGAGGGCTGGGTGCGTGCCGACAAGGTGCTGGCCAAGCACGATGAGAACTACATGCCGCCCGAGGTGGCCGAGGCCCTGGAAGAGGCCGGCTATGCGCCGGAGGACTACCGGGACAAGGCCGCCGAGGTGGGAAAACGGCTGGATGCCGAACGGCGTGCCGGCCAGGAGTGATACGGAGTCGCCATGTTGATCGAGATGATCCCCGAGATTGGCCATTTCGCTCTGGTCATCGCCTTGTTGATGGCGTTGGTGCAGGCGGTGGTGCCGCTGGCCGGCGCGGCGACTCGTCGACCGCTGTGGATGGCCTATGCGCGCCCCATGGCCGCCGGTCAGTGCCTGTTCCTGCTCGTCGCCTACGCCTGCCTGACCGCCAGCTACCTGCTGGATGACTTCAGCGTGGCCACGGTGGCCAACAACTCGAACTCGATGCTGCCCTGGTACTACAAGTTCAGCGCCGTCTGGGGCAACCACGAAGGCTCGGTGCTGCTGTGGAGCCTGATCCTGGGGGTCTGGACCTACGCCGTCTCGCACTTTTCCCGGGAACTGCCTCGGGACATGCTGGCCCGCGTGCTGGGCGTGATGGGCCTGATCAGCACGGGCTTTCTGACCTTCGTGCTGGTGACCTCCAATCCCTTCGCGCGGCTGCTGCCCGATGTGCCGACCGATGGTGCCGACCTGAATCCACTGCTGCAGGACGTCGGCCTGATCATCCATCCTCCGATGCTCTACATGGGGTATGTGGGGTTCTCGGTGGTCTTTTCCTTCGCCATCGCCGCCTTGCTGGGCGGTCGCCTGGACGCCGCCTGGACACGCTGGGCGCGGCCCTGGACCAATGTCGCCTGGGCCTTCCTCACCGTGGGCATCGCGCTGGGCAGCTGGTGGGCCTACTACGAGCTCGGCTGGGGCGGCTGGTGGTTCTGGGATCCGGTGGAGAACGCCTCGCTGCTGCCCTGGCTCGCCGGTACCGCGCTCATCCACTCCCTGGCGGTCACCGAGAAACGCGGTGCCTTCAAGAGCTGGACGGTACTGCTGGCCATCTCGACCTTCTCGCTGTCGTTGTTGGGCACCTTCCTGGTGCGGTCGGGCGTGCTCACCTCGGTGCACGCCTTCGCCAACGATCCATCGCGAGGACTCTTCATCCTGATGCTGCTGGGCATCACTGTGGGCGCCTCCTTGCTGCTGTTCGCGCTGCGTGCCCCCCGGGTCGGCCAGCGCACGGGGTTTACCTGGCTATCCCGGGATGCCCTGCTGCTGATCAACAACATCCTGCTGGTGGTCATGACGGTCACCGTGTTGCTGGGCACCCTCTATCCGCTGCTGCTCGATGCCTTCGAGCTCGGCAAGATCAGCGTGGGACCGCCTTACTTCAATGCCCTGTTCGTGCCGCTGACGGTGATTCTGTGTGTCTTCATGGGGCTGGGGCCGCTCGCGCAATGGAAACGCATGTCCGGGCGCGCGCTCTGGCGACGCACCTGGCTGGCCGGCGGCCTGGCCCTGGTCATCGCCGGGGCGATACCGCTGCTGTACGACGGCGAGTGGAATCTCCGGGTCTCGCTGGGACTGGCGGCGGCGCTGTGGATCGTGCTGCCGATGCTGCGAGGCCTGCTGGACAGGATGCGCCGGGGCGCCACGAAGCGGGCCGCCCTGCGCAAGCTGTCGCTCGCCTACTGGGGCATGCTGCTGGCCCATCTGGGCGTGGCGGTGACCATCGTCGGGGTCAGTGTGGTCGCGAACTATTCCGTCGAACGCAACGTGCGCATGGGGGTCGGCGATACCGTCAGCCTGGCCGGCTATACCTTCACCCTGACCGAGCTGGGCGAGCGCCGCGGGCCCAACTTCGTCGCCGATACGGCGCGACTCGAGGTGCGGCATGGCGAGGATGATCGGCACTTTGTGATGACGCCGGAGAAGCGCCTGTATCTCGCCACCGGCATGCCGATGACCGATGTGGCCCTGCGTCCGGGGCCGTTGCGTGACCTCTACGTGGCCATGGGCGAGGATCTGGGGGAGGGCAGCTGGGCCTTGCGGCTGCAGTACAAGCCGCTGGTGCGCTGGTTGTGGCTGGGTGCCCTGTTGATGGCGGTGGGTGGTCTGCTGGCGGTCGTCGACCGTCGCTATCGCCGTGCGGTCACCGCGCGCGACCCCGAGCGTGCCGTCCCGGCGAGCGTGCGGGAGGCCAGCGCATGAAGCGTCGCCTGCTGCTGTTGCTGCCATTGCTGGGGTTTCTCGTGTTGGGGGGATTCCTGTATCGAGGCCTGTCGATGGACCCGTCGGACCGTGATTCGGCCATGGTGGCTCGGAACTTCCCCGAGTTCGATCTCGCCACCCTGGCCGATCCCGACCGTCGGGTGGACGCCTCGCTGCTCGAGGGTGAGGTGACCCTGGTCAATGTCTGGGGCGAGTGGTGCCCGACCTGCAAGCAGGAAATGCCCCAGTTGCTCGAACTGGCTGAGCGAGGCGTGCGGTTGGTGGGGGTCGACTACAAGGATACCCGAGCCAAGGGGCGCGCTTTTCTCGATGAGTTCGGCAACCCCTTCGAGGTCAATATCTTCGATCCCGAAGGCAGCCTGGGCTTCGATCTCGGCGTCTACGGGGCACCGGAAACCTTCCTGGTCGACGTCGACGGCGTGATCCGGTATCACCACACCGGCTACATCGCCCCCGAAGACGTGTCTCGCGTGATCATGCCGGAGGTGAAGAAATGGCGAGAGTGAGTGTGTGGCTGTTGGTGCTGCTGGCGGCGATGTCGCTGCCGGCCCTGGCGGCCGTCGAAGTACGCCAGTTCGACGATCCGGTCCTGGAACAGCGCTACCGTGATCTCACCGCGACACTGCGCTGTCCCAAGTGCCAGAACCAGGCGATCGACGATTCCAATTCTCCTATCGCCGGCGACATGCGCGAGCGCGTCTACCAACAACTGCAGCAGGGACGCTCGGACAAGGAAATTCTCGACTTCATGGTGCGCCGCTTCGGCGACTATGTGCTTTATAATCCACGCCTCGAGGGACGCACCCTCTTGCTGTGGGGACTGCCCGCGGCCCTGGTGCTGCTGGGCATCGTGCTGGTGATCATGCTGGTGCGTGTGCGCCGCGATGTCGCCGCGCGCGGGCTCAGCGAGGCCGAGCGTACCCGACTCGATGCCCTGGTCCATCGCCAGGGCGCGCATCACGACACCGCTCACCACGAGAGGAACGAATGACCCTGCTCTGGTTCGCCTTCGCCATCCTGCTGTTGCCGGCCTTGTGGTTGCTGATCCTTCCCCTGCGCCGAGCCGAAGGCGTGCGGGCGGCCCAGCATGCCGCCGAGGCGAGTGAGCCCGGTACCGAGCAGAATGTGGCGATCTACCGGCGCCGCCTGGCCTCGCTCGAAGCGGCCCTGGCGCGGGGGGACATCGATGCCGATCGCTTCGAGGAGGATCGCCTGGAACTGGAGCGCGGCCTGCTCGAGGATACCGAGCGCTCGCGTCGCACGCCCTTGAAGTCCGCTGTCTCGGGCCGATTGCTGGTGCCGGTGACGATGATCGCCCTGGTGGCGGCCAGCGTGTTCTGGTATCGCCAGGAAGGGGCTGAGGGCGACCTGGCGCTGCGTGCCGCTCAACAACAGGTCCTGCAGAAGCCCGGTGCGTCGGTGACCGAGCTGGTCGAGGCGCTCGAGATCCAGGCCGCGCGACAACCAGAGAACGCCGATGTCTGGCGTTCGCTGTTTCCGCTCTATCGCGATACCGGACGAGTCGAAGACGCCGATTCGGCCCTGAGCCGACTGATCGAGCTGGAAGGCCGGCGTCCGGCGTTGCTGGCCGAGCTGGCACAGTTGCGTTATTTCGCCGCGGGACGCACCCTTGGCGCGGATGTCCGGTCGTTGGTCGACGAGGTGCTTGCCGAGGCGCCCGACCAGCCCACGATACTGGGCATGCTGGGCATCGATGCCTTCGAGAACGGGAATTATCGGCGGGCCATCGATCATTGGCGACGGGCCATCGCCGGCATGGACGACGGTCGCTCCGCCGACGCCCTGCGCCAGGGCATCGAGACCGCCCAGCGTCGCCTGGCGGCCTCCGGGCAGCCGGCGAGCGACGGGGACCAACGCAATATGCCATCGGGCGTCGATGAATCGCCCGATGCTGCCATCGACAGGGTAGTCGACTAATTCATGCGCCTGACCTCCATCCGCCTGGCCGGCTTCAAGTCCTTCGTCGATCCCGTCAGTGTGCCCTTCGACGGCAACATGACGGCCATCGTCGGGCCCAATGGCTGTGGCAAGTCCAACATCATCGACGCCGTGCGCTGGGTCATGGGGGAGTCCTCGGCCAAGACCCTGCGCGGCGAGTCGATGGCCGACGTCATCTTCAACGGCTCCACCGGCCGAAAACCGGTGGGGCAGGCCTCCATCGAGCTGATGTTCGACAACCGCGACGGTTCCATGGGCGGCCCCTACGCCCAGTACGCCGAGATATCGGTGAAGCGGCAGGTCACCCGGGAAGGACAATCCAGCTACTTCTTCAACGGCCAGAAGTGCCGCCGTCGCGACATCGCTGACCTCTTCCTCGGCACCGGCCTGGGGCCGCGTTCCTACGCCATCATCGGGCAAGGGATGATCTCGCGGCTGATCGAGTCGCGCCCTGAGGAACTGCGCGGCACCCTCGAGGAAGCGGCCGGCATCTCCAAGTACAAGGAGCGCCGCCGCGAAACCGAGAATCGCATGCGTCGCACTCAGGAAAACCTCGAACGCCTGGAGGACATCCGCGAGGAGCTGGACAAGCAACTGGACAAGCTCAAGCGCCAGGCCGACGCAGCACGGCGCTACCAGACCCTCAAGCAGGAAGAGTACCAGCTCAAGGGGGAACTGGCGCTGTTGCGTGGCCGTGCCCTGAAGGCCAGCCAGGACGAGGAGCAGGCCCGGGTCGGCGAGCTCGAGACCGCCGTGGAGCGCGAAGTGCTGGGCCTTCGCCAATGCGAGACGCGACTGGAGGAGGCTCGGGCGGAGCACGATCGGCTGGCATCCGAACTCGAGGGCTATCAGTCGCGCTTCCACGAGACGACCACCGCGATTGCCCGTCTGGAGCAGGATCTCGAGCATACTCGTGCCCGGGATCAGCAACTGGCCCGGGACCTGGACAGCGCCCGTCGCGAGCTGGACGACCTCAAGCGGGTGGGGGAAGACGACGGTGAACGCCTGGCACGGCTCGACGAGCGTCTCGAGACCCTGGGGCCGGAACAGGAAGACGTGGCCGAGCGGCTCGCCGAGCTGGAGGCCGCCCTGGAAGAGGCCGAGCCGCTCGCCGAGGAGGCCGATGCCGCCTGGGAAGCATTCGGTGAGCGCTGGCAGGAGGATAGCCGCGAGGCCGAACGTTCCCAGGATCGCCTGCGCGAGCAGGAGTCGCGGCTCGAGCGTATCGAGGACGATGCACGCAAGCGTCGTCTGCAGCGTGAGGAACTTCCCGACATCGCGGCACTCGAAGCCCAGCGTAGCGAAGTCGCCGAGCGTCTGGCCGAGCTCGAGGAGCAACTGGCGTCCAGCGAGGAAAGACGCGCCGACTGGCAGGAGAGCCGGGATGCCGCCCGCCAGCGGGTTCGCGATGCCGAGGAGGCGCGCGAGCTCGATCGCCAGCGTCGCAGCACCCTGCAGGGGGAGCTGGCCTCTCTCGAGGCCCTGATCCAGGCGGCGCTCGCCGATCACGATGAGCACCTGGCGTCGCACCTGGCCGAGCACGGCCTGGCAGATGCCGCACGGCTCGGGGAGAGGCTCGATGTCACGCCGGGCTGGGAGGACGCGGTCTCCTGGGTGCTGGCTCCCTGGCTCAAGGCTCGTGTGGCGACGCCGGATGATGGTGCCCGAATTCTCGCTCCCGAACTGGCCGCTGAACTGGGCCTGCTGTCGGAAGAGGAACGCACGGCACCGGCCGGCAGCCTCGCCGCCGAGGTAAAGGGGGCCGGTGCAGCGGCCCAGTGGCTGGCGACGATTCACTGTGTCGCCTCGCGGGAGGAGGCCTGGGCCGGCCGGTCATCGTTGGCGCCCGGCGACAGCCTGATCACCGCCGATGGCCTCTGGGTGGGCGACGGCTGGGCCCGTCATCGTGGTCAGGAAGAGGGACCGGATGCCCTGCTGGTCAGTCGCCGCCGCGAGGCCGAGGTACGCGAGGAACTGGCGACGGTGGAAGCGCGGCTCGACACCCTGGAGGCGCAGCTCGCCGAAGCCGGCGAAGAGGTCGAACGAGCCGAGGCCGGTCAAGAAGAGGTGCGTATCGAGCAACGCGACCTGGATCAGCAGCGTCAGCAGCTGGCCGTCCAGGACAGCGGGCTGGCCAGCCGTCTCGAGCATCTCCAGGGGCGGGCCGCCGAGCTTGCCGAGGAGGTCGAGGGTCTGGAAGCGTCCGCCGAGGAAACGCGCCTGGCCATCGAGGAGACCCGGGAACACTGGCAGGCCGCCATGGCCCGGCTAGAGGAAGGCGCCGAGAAGCGTGAGCGCCTCGAGCGGGAGCGCCGCGAGGCCCGCGAGCGGCTGACGTCGTTGCGTACTCGGCAGCGTCCCCTCGCCGAGCAGTCCCAGCGCCTGGCGCTGGAGTATCAGCGGCTGACCACCGAGCGTGCGGGATTGGCGGAACAACAGGGGCGCTCCGGCGAGGCTCGCCAGCGCCTCGAGCAACGTTGCACCGAACTGGAAGAGGAACGCGAAGGACTGCATGAACCGGATGAGGAACGCCGTGAACGGCTCGATGAGCTGTTGCACCGCCGGGAGCGCGAGGAACGGGAGCTCAACGAGGCCCGTTCCCGTGCCGCCGCCCTGGTCGAGCGGCTGCGCGAGGATGAACAGGCACGCCAGGGGCATGAGCGTCAGCTCGAGGGCATTCGTGAGCGCCTGCAGGAATCTCGCATGCAGGTTCAGGCCCTGGTGCTCAAGGCCGAGTCCCAGGACGAGCAGCTACGCGAGCTGGGACACGACGTCGATGCCCTGGCCGAGTCGCTGGACCCGAACGCGACCGAATCTGCCTGGCAGACGCGGCTGGAGGAGGTCGGCGAACGCATCCGCCGGCTCGGCGCGATCAACCTCGCGGCCATCGAGGAGTACGACCAGCAGGCCGAGCGGCGTGATTACCTCGAAGCCCAGCATGTGGAGCTCAGCGAGGCACTGGAGACCCTGGATCGGGCGATTCGTCGAATCGACCAGGAAACCCGGACGCGTTTTCGCGATACCTTCGAGCGAGTCAATACGGGTCTGCAGACGCTTTTTCCCAAGATCTTCGGCGGCGGGACCGCATGGTTGACCCTGACCGGCGACGATTTGCTGGAGACCGGTGTGGCCATCATGGCCAGGCCTCCGGGCAAGAAGAACAGCACCATTCATCTCTTGTCCGGGGGCGAAAAGGCGTTGACCGCGTTGGCCATGGTTTTTGCCATCTTCCAGCTCAATCCGGCACCCTTCTGCATGCTGGATGAAGTGGATGCCCCCCTGGATGATGCCAATGTGGGACGCTATGCCAGACTGGTTAAGGAAATGTCGGAGTCGGTCCAGTTCATCTATATCACCCATAACAAGATCGCCATGGAAGCGTCGGAACGACTGATGGGGGTGACCATGCAGGAACCGGGGGTATCGCGTCTGGTCTCGGTGGGTGTCGAGGAGGCGGCAGCCCTTGCCGAGGCCTGACAGGCTTGAACGATAATGGTGAAGGGTTTACAAGGAAGGTAACAATGTTGCATTGCGAGTACGTAAAGGGATTGACGAAGGGCGATTGCGGGGGGCCTTGTCGACACTCGGTGAAAAAAATCCGAGCTTGACAAACAAAAAAGTGGTCCTTTTTCGGGCAATCGCGCTATGCTGTTGTCGAACAACCTTCAGGCATGGCGCCTTAGCAAAAGGCATGACGACCCATGGAACTTAGAGAGTGGCTGATCATTCTTGGGCTGGCATTGGTGACCCTCATCGTGATCGATGGGGTGCGTCGCCTCCAGCGCCAACGTCAGGTGCCGCGTCTCGACCGGGCCGGTTACGAGCCGGCGGACGGAGTGACGGCGGATTCCGATGAAGACCCCGAAGTGGCGGCGCGCGAGGCCGAGCTCAGATGGGAACTGCCCAACGGAGGGGCACGTGTCGTCAGGCCGGCGGAGCAGGCGGACGTGCAGCCCAAGCCAAAATTGCAACGACAGGACCACCCCGGTCCCTCCAGGGTGCTGTCCGAATTTCGCCGTCAGCGTCGGGATGACGATGTGGATCCTGAAGTCGGAGACGTGTCGGCGTCTTCGGCTGCCAGGCGTGCCGAGCCTGGTCATCAAGCCCCCGGGGCGCGGACGAATATCGACCCCGGCGACGATGACGTCGCGACATCTCCTTCCGAGGTGGCGGCGATGCGCGAGTCGCGCCACGAAGAAGACGGAGAGCGACGTGAGCCCGGGCTGGCAATCGATGACGGCCCGCTGGCCGATCAGTCGCCGGAGCGCGAGCGTCGTCCTGCCGAACCCGCGTCCGAGCCTCTGGCGGCTGATCCCGATGATCACGAGGCGTATCATGATGACGATGAGCGGTATCGCCTGGTCGATCTCGAAGGCATGGGAGATTCGTTGAAGAGTGGCTCCAGACGCATGGGGTCGTCCATGCAGCGTTTCGGTTCCTCTCTGCAGAAGACCCTCGCCGAGCGTCGCGATCACAAACGCCAGGAGCGGGCGCGCAAGGAACAGGAGCGAGCAGAACGCAGGCAGCGCGAGCAGGCCGAGCGTGAGGAGAAGGCTCGCCACGAGCGCGAGGAAGCCGAGGTCAGGGCCGCTCGCGAGGCGGAACGCCATCGTTTCGAGGCCGAGGTCGCCGAGCGCGATGAGGATCCCTTGTTCGATGATGCCGCCGCTTCTCGCCAGCGCGACGAGGACACCCACGCCGCGGCCGGGGTGACGGAAATGCCGCTCGAGGATGATGTGGTCAAGGCGCATCCGGTACTGGAAAAGGCCATGCGCCACGATGTGAGCGCCGGCCATGCCCGCCAGGCCTTGAGCCATGCCGAGGAAGTCATTGTGATCAGCGTGATGTCACGCGAGGAACAGGGCTTCTCGGGGACGGCACTGCTGGATCTGATGCTGGCCTGTGGATTGCGTTACGGTCGCGACATGGGGATCTTCCATCGCTTCGAGACCGAAGACGCCGAAAGCCCGCTGCAGTTCTCCATGGTCAACGTGGTCAAGCCCGGGACCTTCCCCATCCACTCCATGGATGATTTCCAGACGCCGGGTGTCACCCTGTTGATGCCCCTGCCGAGCGCCAGCGATACGTCCGCGGCCTTCGAGGCGATGGTCGAGACGGCCATGGTCATCGTCCGCCACCTGGGGGGCGAGCTGAAGGACGAGCACATGAGCGTGATGACCGCGCAGACTGTGGAGTTTGCCCGCCAGCGCGTGCAGGAGTTCGAGCGCCGCAACCGACTGCATCGTTATCAGGTGAACTGAAGCCGGAAGCGATAAGCCGTAAGCTGGAAGAGAAGAGCAACCCCCGTGAGGCCACCCCACGGGGGTTGCTGCTTTGGTAAACTAGGCGACCATGCTGGCTTCGAGCTTCGAGCTTCGAGCTTCGAGCTTCGAGCTTCGAGCTTCGAGCTTCGAGGCCTTCTCAATAGATCGAGACACGGATGACATGACCCAGCCCGATCAGGAAACCCGTGATGAGGCGTCGCGCCTGCGCGCCGAACTCGAGGACGCCAACTACCGCTACTACGTGCTCGACGAGCCGCGCATGACCGACGCCGACTATGACCGTCGGCTGCGGCGTCTGCAGGAGATCGAGGCCGAGCATCCCGAGCTGGAGACGCCCGACTCGCCCACTCAGCGGGTGGGGGCCGCCCCCGCCGATGGGTTTCCCGAGATCCAGCACGCAGAGCCCATGCTGTCGTTGAACAACGCCTTCGACGAGGAGGAACTGGCCGCCTTCGTCAAGCGTGTGGCCGACCGCCTCGAGGTCGCCCCCGAGAGTCTGGCCTTCTGTTGCGAACCCAAGCTTGATGGTGCGGCGGTGTCGCTGGTCTATGAGCATGGCGAGCTGACCACCGGCGTGACTCGGGGCGACGGGCGCACTGGCGAGGGCATTACCTCCAACCTCAGGACCCTGAAGTCCATTCCCCTCAAGTTGCGCGGCCGTGAATGGCCCGATCGGCTGGAGGTGCGCGGCGAGGTGACCATGCGCCACGCCGACTTCGAGGCGATGAACGACAGGGCGCGCGCCGAGGACACCAAGGTCTTCGCCAATCCTCGCAATGCCGCCGCCGGCAGCCTGCGCCAGCTCGATCCACGCATCACCGCCACCCGACCGCTGGAATTCACCGCCTACCAACTGGTTCGCCAAGACATGGCGAGTCTCGCCAATATCGATACCCCGACGCATAGCGAACAAATGGCGTTGCTCCGCGAGTGGGGGTTCCGGGTTAATGCCGAGCTCGAGGTGGTGACCGGCGCCGCGGGCATCATCGACTACTGCCGGCGGCTCGGCGAGAAGCGCGACGGGCTTGGCTACGACATCGACGGCGCGGTGATCAAGGTCGACGACCTGCGCCTGCAGCGCGAGCTGGGTTTCGTGGCGCGGGCGCCGCGCTGGGCCATCGCCTTCAAGTTTCCCGCCCAGGAGCAGGTGACGCGCCTCAACGACGTGGAGTTCCAGGTCGGCCGCACCGGGGCCATCACGCCTGTGGCGAGACTCGAGCCGGTTTCGGTGGCCGGCGTCACGGTCTCCAACGCCACCCTGCACAATGCCGACGAGATCGCCCGACTCGGGGTCATTATCGGCGATACCGTGGCCATCCGCCGGGCCGGCGATGTCATTCCCCAGGTGGTGCGGGTCCAGGAGGAGGAGCGGCCCGCCGACGCCCGGGAGATCGTCTTCCCCGAGCGCTGCCCGGTCTGCGACTCCCAGATCGAGCGTCTCGAGGACGAGGCCGTGGCGCGCTGTTCCGGCGGGCTCTACTGTGCCGCCCAGCGCAAGGAGGCGCTCAAGCACTTTGCCTCGCGCCGGGCGCTGGACATCGAGGGGCTGGGCGAGAAGCTGATCGACGGCCTCGTCGAGCGCGACTGGGTGAAGACCCCGGCGGACCTCTTCGCCCTGGAGGCCGAGCGTCTCGCCGAACTGCCGCGCATGGGGCAGAAATCCTCGGAGAACCTGGTCGCGGCCCTGGAGAAGGCCAAGGCGACGACGCTGCCGCGTTTCATCTTCGCTCTGGGGATCCGGGAAGTGGGCGAGGCCACCGCCGCCAACCTGGCGCGTCATTTCGGCACCCTGGAGGTGCTGATGGCGGCCGAGCGGGAGGCCCTGGAGCAGGTGGACGACGTCGGCCCCATTGTCGCCGCCCATGTGCATACCTTCTTCCAGCAGCCCCATAACCGCGAGACGATCCAGGCACTGATCGACGCCGGACTGCACTGGGAGGAAACCGAGGTCGAGGCCGGCCCGACGCCGCTGGAAGGCCAGACCTGGGTGCTCACCGGCACCATGGAGGCCATGACCCGTGATCAGGGCAAGGCGCGGCTCCAGGCGCTGGGCGCCAAGGTCTCCGGCAGCGTATCGAAGAAGACCGCCTGCCTGGTGGCCGGCGAAGCTGCCGGCAGCAAGCTGACCAGGGCCGAGCAGCTCGGCGTCGAGGTGATCGACGAGGCAACCTTTGTCGAGCGCCTGGCGAACTGGGAAAACGGCCAATCGGAGCAAGATACGCAGGAGGACGAAGCATGAGCGGCGATCGCTTTATCGAGGTGCCGTACCGAATGCTGCCCGGGGAAACCCTGGACGGCCTGCTGGAGGCCTTCGTGACCCGCCAGGGGTATGACACCAGTGATACCGAGCAGGGCATGACCGGCTGGACGGCTCAGCTCAAGCGCCAACTGGAAAATAGCGAGCTGCTGATTGCCCATGATCTCGAGACCGAGACCACCGAGGTCATGACGCTGGCGCAGTGGCGTGCCTTCGGTCGCGACCTGGCCGATGACGAGGAAGAGGGATAGGCTGAGCCACGAGCCACGAGCCACGAGCCACGAGCCACGAGCCACGAGCCACGAGCCACGCGTGCTCGTCGGGACCGAAAACGCTTCAGACACCGCGTATCAAGTCGCGGATCAGCCGCCGACCCGGGTGCAGGTGATCGACCAGGGGAGCTTCCAGGGGCATCGGCTCGTCGCAGATCCGCGAGGCGATGACCTCCGCGCACAAGGGGGCGCTGGCGAGCCCCCGTGAGCCGTGGGCGGCGCTGATCCACAGCCCCGCATGATGACGGCCCACGGTGTCGGGAACCCGGGTGGCGTCCTTGGCCAATACCGCGTAGGCGTCGCGCCAGGCGTCGGCGTCGGGGACGGGGCCGGTGTAGGGGGTCTTGTCCGGGCTTGCCGCGCGCACCGAGGCGCGTCCGTCGAATGCCGTGACGTCGAGCGATGCCCCCGATGCTTCCAGGCTCGCAGCATAGTCGGGCAGGGTGCGGGTCAGCTCGTCGAGGTTGGCCCGGTGGTCGGCGTCGCTGACCCGGTCATCCGTCTCGTTGGGCCGGAAGGTGGCGCCGAAGGTCAGTCGATCACTCTGAGGCGGTGCCACATAGCCGCCCGCGCAGATCACCCGCGTCGGTGCGGGGGCGCCCTCGGGCAGCGTGAGGCTGGAGACCTGTCCGCGCACCGGTTGGAGCGGCAAGTCGGCGGTCTGGGCGAAGCGGTTGGCCAGGCTTGCCGTGGCGATCACCACCTGGTCCGCATCGAGCTCGTTTTCCCCTTCGGCGCCGGTCATCGACAGTCGCCATCCCTCGGACGTGGCGATGATGTCGTGGACTTCTCCGCATCGGAGCGTCACACCGGGCGTGGCGGCGAGACGGCGGCACAGGGCATCCGGCCTGACCCAGCCGGCGAGCGGGTATTCGAGCCCGTCGCTTTCGATCGGAATGCCGGCGAGTCGACTGGCCTGTGCCGACGAGATGCCGCGAACCACGCTCTCGGGCAATGGATGGTTGTCGAGGAAGCGTTCCTGGCGTCGCGCCTCGCGCGGACCGGTGGCAAGCTGCAATACGCCGCCGGGGTGCCACAGGGTGCCATCGGGATCCAGTGCGTCGAGCCAGCGTCGGCTGTGCAGCAGGCCGGCCAGATAGCAGCGGCTCTGGTCGTTGGTCTCGGCGGCGAGCTTGACGTAGAGCACGCCCTGTCGATTGCCGGAGGCGCCGGCACAGGGCCCTTCGCGGTCGATCAGGGTCACCGCGACACCGCGTCGCGCCAGGGCGGCGGCCACGCTGGCGCCGGCGATACCACCGCCGATGACCGCTATCCGTCGTCTCGGGCGCGGGGCGGGAGGCGTGAACCAGGGCGTGGCGCGGCGGCGTTCGTCCTCGGGAGGTGCGGTGATCTCGCCGGCGAGCATCTCGCGCTTGCGCCCGAAGCCGGGCACCTTGCGCCAGGAGAAGCCGGCGGCCGCGAGGCCGCGCTTGACCACGCCGGCGCAGGTGAAGGTGGCGAAGGTGGCGCCGGGGCGCGAACGCGCGGCCATGGCGGCGAACAGCGTCGGCTGCCACATGTCGGGATTGCGGGCCGGCGCAAAGCCATCCAGGAACCAGGCATCGACACGGCCGTCGAGCCATCGCAGGCGCTCGGTCGTATCGCCGAAGTGCAGATCCAGGGTCACGCGCGCATCGAGCCACAGTCGATGCACGCCGCTCACCGGCTCGGGCCACTGTGCCAGCAGCATCGCCGCTCGGTCGGCGAGGTCCGGCCAGGCGTCGAGGGCACGGGCCAGGTCCCGGCGGTCCAGCGGGTAAAGTTCGGTGGAGATCAGGTGCAGCCTGGCGGAAGCGGGCGCGTGGGCATCGAAGCAGGCCCAGGCGCAGAGCATGTTCAGGCCGGTGCCGAAACCGGTCTCGCCGATGACGAAGGGGCGATCCTCCGACCAGGCCCGGAAGCGTTCGGGCAGGCGGTTGGCCTCGAGGAAGACATGCTCGGTCTCGGCGCGTCCGTCATGGCGCGAGAAATAGACATCGTCGAAGTCGCTTGAATGCGGTGCATCTTCCCCGCCGTCGTCGGACCGCCAGTCGAGGTGGGCCCGGGTCAGGCCGGCGAGTGGCGGCAGTGGATCGTTGGCGGGTGGCAAGACGTGACTCCGCGTCTGTTGGTTAACGTTTGATCGATGTCAGCATGACGGCATGGCGACCGGGCCCTGGAGATGCGTCCGCGGCGTTTCAACAATGTTATCCACAGAAGTTGTGGGGAAAGTTGTGGGGAAACCGCTGTGGATACCTTGTCCCCTATGGCAGGACCCGCTTGAAGGGCTTCACGGTCACCCTGGCGTAGACGCCGGCAATGACGAAGGGATCGGCGTCGGCCCAGGCCTGGGCGCTTTCCAGGTCATCGAACTCGGCGACCACCAGGCTGCCGCTGAAGCCCGCGTCGCCCGGCGATTCACTGTCGATGGCGGGATGCGGGCCGGCCAGTACCAGGCGCCCCTCGTCGCGCAGCGCCTCGAGGCGGGCCAGGTGGTCGGGACGCGCGGCCAGGCGCCGCTCCAGGCTGTTGTTCACATCTTCACTGATGATGGCGTAGAGCATCACGGATAGTCCTCGGTAAAGCGGCTTGCACCGCGTGAACGAGAGGGCTCGGCATTTGACCCCCATGGGCCGTGCGAGCACCATAGACGTTATTCTGACAAAGACACCTGCCGGCGTCATGCCAATGAATGCACTTCCCGAGCGTTTCGAGGGCGAGGCGCTCTCCATCGACCTTCACATGCACTCCACCGCGTCCGACGGCGCCTTGTCCCCCGAGGCGCTTGTCGACGCCTGTGCGGCGCGTGGTCTGACGCATATGGCATTGACCGACCACGACACCATCGCCGGCGTCGAGCGGGCGAGTGCCGCCGGCAGACATCACGGGGTGATGGTGTTGCCCGGTACCGAGTTGTCCTGCCAATGGCGTGGTCTCAACATCCATGTGGTGGGGTTGCTGCCGTCGGGCGTCGGGGGCGAGTTGGCGTCGGGGCTTGAACACCAGGCCGAGGCGCGCGAGCGCCGCGCGTTGCAGATTGCTGCCCGCATGGAGCGGATTGGCCTCGATAACGCTCTCGACCGGGCCCGGGACCAGGCCGGTTCTGATCGTCCCCTGGGACGTCCGGACTTCGCGAAGGCCCTGGTGGCGGCGGAACTGGTCCCCGACATGGCCACGGCCTTTCGACGCCATCTGGGTAACGGCAAGGCGGGCGATATCAAGGCCCATTGGCCTGTGCTTTCCACGGTGGTGGGCTGGGTGCTCGACGCCGGTGGCGTGGCGGCGCTGGCGCATCCATTGCGCTACGGGCTGACCCGCCGCAAGCGTGGGCAATTGCTCGATGACTTTCACGCCGCCGGGGGGCAGGCCGCTGAACTGGTCAGTGGCTTCCAGAATGCCGATGTCACGCGCGACCTGGCGCGCCAACTGGACGAGCGGGGCCTGCTGGCCTCGCTCGGCAGCGACTTCCATTTCCCCGGCGGTCATCTGGCGCCGGGCAGCATGACGCCGGTACCGCGTACCTCCGTGGCGCCGGTCTGGACCCATCCATGTCTTGCGGCCGCATTCGGTCGCTCCGTGCCGGCAGCCTGAAGCCGGCGAACGTCCTCGACAATATCAATGAACAGGGAGCGCCCATGAGCCAGTTCTTCCAGATTCACCCGGAAAATCCCCAGAAGCGACTCATCGATCAGGCGGTCCGTCTCATCCGCGATGGTGGCGTGGTCGCCTATCCCACCGATTCCGGCTATGCCCTGGGCTGCCATCTCGGCGACAAGAAGGCCATCGAGCGCATCAAGTGGTTGCGGTCCCTCGATGACAAGCACAACTTCACCCTGGTGTGTTCCGACCTGTCCGAGATCGGCACCTATGCCAAGGTGAACAACGCCGTCTTCCGACTGCTCAAGGCACATACACCCGGCGCCTATACCTTCATCCTCCAGGCCACCAGCGAAGTGCCCCGGCTATTGCTGCATCCCAAGCGACGTTCCATCGGCGTGCGGGTACCGGATCACCCGATTCCCCGGGCGCTGCTTGCCGAACTGGGCGAGCCCTTGATGAGCGTGACGCTGATCCCGGTGGACGAGGAATTGCCGATGACCGATGCCGAGGAAATCCGTGATCGCTTCGGTGCGCATCTGGATCTGGTCATCGATGGCGGTGCCTGCCACCTGGAACCGACCAGCGTCATCGATCTGCGCGAGCTTCCCCCCCGGGTGGTACGCGAAGGACGCGGGGTTACCGCGCCCTTCGAAGCGTGATCGTCGCCTCTGGTCCGGCCTTGTGCCGGGCCAGTCACGAGGCCGGACGGTCGGCGCCGTCTTGTCTGTTCTTGCCCTTGAAACGCAGCACGATCAAACCGATTCCGGCGACCACCAGGCCACCACCGATCAACTTGTGGGGGCCCAGCGAGTCGCCGAGCATCAGCACGCCAAGCCCCACTGCCAGTACCGGGACCAACAGGGTCAAGGGCACCACGCGATTGACCGGATGGCGTCGCAGCAGGCCATACCAGGCGCCATAGGCGATGATTGAGGACATGACCGCCGTATAGAAGACGGCGCCCCAGCCGGTCCAGCCGGCCGCGCCGAGTGCCGCCAGTTGATCCCGCTCGAACCACCAGGAACCCAGCGCGACCTGGGGAATGGCGAACAGTGCCACCCAACCGGCCAGGGCCAGGGGGGACACATTGGGGCCACGCTTGATCAACAGCTGCGAGACGGCCCAGCCGAGGGCGCTGGCGAGTAGCAGGGCAGTAGGCAGCGGGGCGGGCAATGTCGGGCCACCGGCCAGCACGATCACGCCGGCGAAGGACAGAATCAGGCCGGCCAGGCGTCGCCCTCCCAGGCGTTCCTTGAGCACGATCACCGCCAGCAGGGTGGCGAAGGGCGTTCCCATCTGCACCAGCAGGGCGCCGGTTCCCGCTTCGGCCTGGCCGAGTCCGATGAACAGCAGGGCGAAGTGCAGCGTGCCGAAGGTCAGCGACAGTAGGGCCAGGAAGGGCAACTGGTGACGGGCGACCGGGTGGAAGGGCACGAGCAGCAGGGCCACCAGTGTAAAGCGCAGCGTGGTCAGCATCAGGGGCGGCATGTCGGTCACGCCGACCTTGATGACGATGATGTTCAGCGCCCAGATGACGATGACACCCAGTCCGATGAGCAGGTCGCGTAGTGGCACGAGACTTCCTTGGGGAAACACTGCACAAATGCCTGCGTGGGCAAATCACTTCGCTATAGCCGCCATCCCTGGCGGCTACCCTGCGGGCCCGCCTAAAGGCGGTTCAAATTCGCTCCCGGCGAATTTGTGCGCGGTGCTCGGAATCCTCACCTATACCCCATAGGCTCCGGTTCCTGTGCTCCGTGCGCCTTGTGCTTCGCTCCGTTCGTCGATTTGTTCAGCGCTTCCCTTGGTCGATGGCGAGAAGGAAGCCGTCAGCATATCAGACCCGGTGCCGTGCGTGAGGTAGGGGAACCGCCTCGGCGAGGCCTAATGGCGGCCCAGGGGGCCGCCGGCGTTCTACAGTCAACTTCTGATACAGGACACTAGAAGGTCCAGCGGACCATGACCTGCGGGAATGATTCGTCGGTGTCCTCCAGGCCGAACTTGTTTTCCCAGTGCTGGTATTCCATGCCGATGCCGAAATGCTCGGTGGCATGCCAGACCAGTTGCGGCTGGGTCAACAACTGGGCTTCCAGGTCGCCTTCCTCGGTGATGTAGTCGACGAAGCCTTCGAAGGTGAAGTCCGCATTGCCCAGGGTGAAGGGCAGGTTCCATGCTGCCGTGTATTGCTCCGAACTGCCGCGGGCCCCACTGCTCTCGTCATTGCGATACATCGCATAGAGCTTGAAGAACTGGAAGCCGGGAATCTCCAGGTCGGCGGACAGGCCAGCCATGTGGGTGGTCTTGCGCACCGAAGCGTTGCGGTCGATGTCCAGTTGTCCGGTGACGTAGAGATCACTGATTGGCCCGGCGGACAGGTCGAGACCGCTGAGTTCGCCGATATTGCCGCGCAGGTTCCATTCGGCGTGCACGCTGCCAAAGTCGTTCTCGCCCCCGCTGCCGTGATCCAGGTTGGTGACATCGGCGAAGAAGAAGCTGTCGCCATAGGCCCAGCCCGTGGCGTTGGCCAGGGTCAGGATGGCGTGTTCCTCGTTGTCGATGGGGAAACCGGCCCCGGCCTGGCTCTCGTAATCCCAGCCGTACAGTGCTTCCACCTTGGTGGTGCTGAACAGGGCGGCATGGGCGCTCTGGGCGAGGCACAGTGAGGCGGCGGCGGTGGCCAGGGCGAGTCTGGTCTTGTTGAGCATCATGGTTCTCCATTGTTGGCTGTTGTCGTTGGAGCGGGCCGATGCCTCGAGCGCCCTGCCGTTGGGCGAGTCCCGGCACTGCCGGTGGCGAGATATGCCACGGCGGGAAGCGGAGGGACGCTGGCGAAGCTTGTTATTGTTTTCATCGCTTGTAGACAAGCGAATGATTACTTTGTCTGACAGTGCTTGTATACAGTTATAAATTCTATTGGGTCTCTCATCAATGTTTTTTGTGTACATAAGCGTTCACACAACGCAAGCCCGCTTCGGCGGGTGCCAGCCCTTGTGGAAGACCGTGTCTTGCATGCATATTTAAACGTTGTGAATCACCACCCCCTGGCATCAGGGGAGACGGGGCAGGCCCGGTGCCCTCGCGGCATGGAAACAGAGGCGATAACCGAAAGGTGTTGCAAGTCGCTGATACACCAGGGATAACGGCGATGGCTCAGGGTGTCGTCCGAGGTGCCGGTATGCTTCCCGACAACCAATAACCGCAATGCGGATACCAAGGACACGTCATGCCAACGACCCGCCACCTCGCAAGATTCGCCGCCACCCTGGCCGGCGTCGCCCTCCTGACGTCGGCGTTGACCGCCCAGGCCCGGGAGCTTTCCGTTTCCACCGTGTTGTCCGATGCCTTCCCGTGGGGGCAGGCCGCGCAGAAATGGGCCGACCTGGTGGAAGAGCGCTCTGACGGCGAACTGACGCTGCGCGTCTATCCCAATGCCCAACTGGTCAGCGGTGACCAGACCCAGGAGTTCTCGGCCATGCGCTCCGGGTTGATCGACCTGGCGGTCGGGTCGACCATCAACTGGTCCCCGCAGGTACAGGCGCTCAACCTGTTCTCATTGCCCTTCCTGCTGCCCGATGCAGAAGCCGTCGATGCGGTGACCGGCGGCGAGGCCGGGGAGATGATCTTCTCCGCCATCGAGGACAAGGGGGTGGTGCCGCTGGCCTGGGGCGAGAACGGCTTCCGCCAGCTTTCCAATTCCAGTGGTGCCATCGACGAACCGGCCGACCTCGAGGGGCTCAAGATCCGTGTGGTGGGGTCGCCGCTGTTCCAGGACACCTTCACTGCCCTGGGCGCCAATCCGACCCAGATGAGCTGGGCCGATGCCAAGCCGGCGCTGACCACCGGCGCCGTGGATGGCCAGGAAAATCCCTTGTCGGTGTTCGATGTCGCGCGTATCGACCAGGTAGGTCAGACGCATCTGACCTTGTGGAACTACATGAATGATCCTCTGGTGTTCGCCGCCAATCATCAGGTGTGGGGCTCGCTCTCCGAGTCACAACGGCAGATGCTGCGCGAGACGGCCGTCGAGGCCGGCGCCTGGGAAATCGCCAAGACTCGCGAGGAAGAAGCCGCGCGTCTCGAGGCGATCCGCGAGCGTGGCGTGACCGTCACCGAGCTGGACGATGAACAGCACCAGGCATTTGTCGAGGCCACCGAGAACGTTCATGACAAGTGGGTGCCGCGCATCGGCGAAGATATCGTGGAGGCCGCCCGCCGCGACATCGATGCGCCCTGAATGACGCGCTGAATGCACCCGGTCATCGTGCCGGGCGCCATTGCTCACCCGTCAAGAAATCCCTGTCATGAAACGTCCCGATGCAAGAATCGAGCGCGTGCTCGCAACCCTGGCCATCCTGATCATCGGTCTGATCAGCCTGGCTAACGTGGTGGTGCGGTATGTCACCGATGCCTCCTTCGCCTTTACCGAGGAGTTCTCGGTCTTTCTGCTGGTGTTGCTGACCTTTGCCGGCGCCTCGGTAGCCCTGCGTCGCCATCGCCATATTCGCATCGGTCTGCTGGAGCGCGCCTTGCCGCCAGCAGCACGCCGTATCCTGATCCTCTTTCAGGGACTTTGCGGCCTCGTCGTGCTGGGGCTGATGGCCTGGTACGGCGGCAAACTGGCCTGGCAGGAGTATCAGTGGGAGACGCTCTCGCCGGGTCTCGGGCTGCCCCAGTGGTGGTATCTGGTCTGGTTGCCGTTGCTCGCTGCATTGATGTTCTGGCGCCAGTGTCAGCAGACCCGCGATCGCTTGCGCGGAGGGCTCGACGATGAGCCCTGATCTCTGGATGCTGCTGGCCTTTGCCGGTCTGTTGATCGCTGGTGTGCCGGTGGCCTTCTCGCTGGGCCTGTCCGGTGCGGTCGGCATCGTCGCCGGCTTGTCCCCCGACATGCTGGCGACCCTGGGGACCAATACCTACAACAGTGTCGCCAAGTACCCCTTGATCGCCATCCCCCTGTTCATTCTCACCGGCTTGATCTTCGAGCGCGCCGGGGTGGCAGCGCGTCTGGTGCGCTTCACACAGGCATTGATCGGACCTCGTCACGGCGGGCTGGCACTGGTGGCGGTACTGGTCTGCATGATCATGGGCGGCATGAGCGGCTCCGGCCCCGCCGACGCGGCGGCCGTGGCGATGGTGATGCTGCCCAGCATGACCAGGGCGGGCTATCCGAAGCCCTTCTCGGCGACGCTGATCGCGGCGTCGGCCTCCACGGCGATCCTGATTCCGCCCTCGGTGGCGCTGATCCTGTATTCCATCGTGGTGCCAGGGGTGGACCTGCGGGCGCTGTTCGCCGCCGGGTTGTTCCCGGGTATGCTGGCCGGCGCGGCGCTGCTGGTACCGGCCTGGTGGCTGTCCCGCCGCTTCGGCTGGGAGGCCCCCGGCGAGGTAGAGCGCCCGCCGCTCGGCGAGAGCTTCCGCCAGGCGATCCCGGCGCTGTTCGCCCCAGTACTGATCCTCGGCGGGCTGCGAAGTGGCCTGTTCACGCCCACCGAGGCGGCGGTGGTAGCGGTGGCTTATGGCGTGGTGGTAGGCCTATGGCTGACCCGTGAGCTCGGTTGGCGCGACCTCTGGGAGCTGTTCGGCGAAGCGGCGGTGATCTCCGGGGTGGTGATGCTGATCATCGCGCTGGCCGGCATCTTCGCCTGGGCCGGCACCATGCTGGGGACCTTCCGTCACCTGGCGGAGTGGGTGATCGCCCTGTCCGACAGCGGCACCCTGTTGCTGGTGCTGATCATGCTGGCGGTGCTGGTGGCCGGCATGCTGCTGGATGCCATCTCGATCTACCTGATCCTGATGCCGATCCTGATACCGGTCATGCAGCATTTCGACTGGAATCCGGTGTGGTTCGGCATCCTGCTGGCGATGAATATCGCCATCGGGCAGTTCACGCCGCCCGTGGCGGTCAACCTGATGGTGACCACCGAGGTGGCCCGGGTGCGCCTGGAACAGACCCTTGGCTGGGCGATGGTCTTCGTGGTCGCCATGGCGACCGCTCTGGCGCTGGTGGCGATGTTCCCGGGCATTGCCCTCTGGTTGCCCGGGGTGCTCGGTTATAACGTCTAGGCGACGAGCGACGAGCGACGAGCGACGAGCGACGAGCGACGAGCGACGAGCGATGAGCGATGAGAGGCAAGCCTGGGGCTGCCGTGCTCGGGGTTCGTGACTCGCCGCCCGAGGCTCGTGGCGGCTTTTCGGGGCCTGGCTCGTCGTCGCTAGGTGAGGGCATCGAGCCACTGTTGATGCAGCGAACGGCTGGCGTCATCGAACAGCACGAAGCGAACCCGGTGCACGGCCGGGCAGCCGGGCAGGGTGGCCAATACCGTGGACAGGGCAATGCGCGCCGCCTCGGAGGCAGGATAGCCGAAGGCGCCGGTGGACAGTGCGGGAAAGGCCAGGCGTGCGATGCCGTGCCGCTGGGCCAGGTGCAGGGCGTTGCGGTAGGCGTCGGCCAGCAGGGTGTCGGAGGGCTCGTCGACGCCGTAGACCGGCCCCAGGCAGTGGATGACGTACCGGTTGGGGAGTTCGAAGGCGTCGGTGAGCACTGCCTGGCCGGGCTGGATCGGTGCCAGGGGGCGGCAGGCTTCGGCGAGTGCCGGGCCGGCGGCGCGATGCAGGGCGCCCGCCACGCCACCACCACTGCGCAAGGCGGCATTGGCGGCATTGACCACGGCCTCCATGTCATCCTGACGTGCGATATCGCCCTGACGACACTCGATGATGGATGCGGGAGTCGGCATGTTGTTCTCCTCGCTTGGAACTATCCTTTGACAGTCTGATCTCCCCGGTGGCGTGTCGGCAACCGCGATGAGGGAATGACACGTTGCGTTGACGCCGGTCAGACATGAAAATTAACGAACGCTAAACGTTGTGCCCGACTAGACTGTCACGGCAGGCAAGATGCCGAATCATGTTGCTGCGTTTTTCGCTAAAGTAGGAAGGGGCGGTCAAACCGCCGACGATCGACGACACGGACTCGTCGATCGAACGCTTCGACCATAACGTCACAATGAGGTGTGTCCATGAAACGCCATGTTTTCTCCGCCGCCACTTTCTCCGGCGCTCTGCTCGGGGCCGCGATGTTCGCGTCGCCGGCCATGGCGCAGGAAGAAGAGCAGTTCATCACCATCGGCACCGGTGGTCAGACCGGCGTCTATTATGTGGTCGGTCAGTCGGTGTGTCGTCTGGTCAACCGTCTGGAAGACGTCAACATCAAGTGTAATGCCCCCTCCACGGGCGGCTCGGTGGCCAATATCAACGGCATTCGCAGCGGTGAGCTGAACATGGGGGTCGCCCAGTCCGACGTCCAGTACCAGGCTTACAATGGCACCGGTAACTTCGAGGGCGAAGCCTATGAAGACCTGCGCGCGGTCTTCCGCGTGCATGGCGAGCCACTGACGCTGCTGGCCCGAGCCGACGCCGACGTCGAGACCCTCGACGACCTGGAAGGCAAGCGCGTCAACATCGGCAATCCAGGTTCCGGACAGCGCAACACCATGGAAGTGGTGATGGACGCCAAGGGCTGGACCGAGGATACCTTCTCCCTGGCCTCCGAGCTGGATGCCGCCGAAATGGCCTCCGCGCTCGCCGACAACAACATCGACGTCATGGCCTATGTGGTGGGCCATCCCAATGGGGCCATTCAGGAAGCCACCACCACCGTCGATTCCAAGCTGATTCCGCTCAATGACGAGACCATCCAGGGGCTGGTCGACGAGTATCCCTACTACTCCATGTCGACCATTCCGGGTGGGGTGTACAAGGGCAATCCGGATGATGTCGAGACCTTCGGTGTGGCGGCGACCTTCGTGTCTTCCGCTGAAACCGATCCCGATGTCGTCTACCAGACCGTCAAGGCGGTGTTCGACAACTTCGATCGCTTCAAGCAACTGCATCCGGCCTTCGCCAACCTGCAGCCCGAGAACATGGTCTCCGAAGGCCTGTCGGCGCCGCTGCACGAGGGGGCCGCACGCTATTATCGCGAGCAAGGCTGGATCGAGTGATCGGAATCGAATGAGATCACATGCATCTCATTGAAGGATGCGCGGTCCCTTGCCGAGGGGCCGCGCTTTACGTTTGCGGTGCCGGTCGGTCGCCGGCGGCGCACGGTGAGTGTCAATCGACTCAGAGCAGGGCACGCTTATGACTGAGGATAAAAAGAGGGGGCCGGACGCCGACGTCGATCTCGAGGACATGGTCTCCTCGAGCGATTCGGGCGCCCGCAAGCCGGCGGGAATGCCGGGCAAGCTGCTGGTCAGCATCGCGGCGGCATGGTCGCTCTTTCAATTGTGGATCGCGTCCCCGCTGCCATTTGTGCTGGGATTCGGGGTCTTCAACGCCACCGAGGCGCGTTCCATTCACCTGGCCTTCGCCTTGCTCCTGGCGTACATGGCCTATCCGGCATTGAAGGGCTCACCGCGGGATCGTATCCCGTTGATGGACTGGGTGCTGGCCATCCTGGGGGCCGCTGCTGCTGCCTATACGTTCATTTTCTACGATCAACTGTCCCAACGCCCCGGGGCGCCGATCCTGCAGGATGTGATCATCGGGGTGATGGGGCTGCTGTTGCTGCTCGAGGCCACGCGACGCGCCCTGGGACCGCCACTGACGATCATCGCCAGCATCTTCATCATCTATTCGCTGGCAGGACCGTGGATGCCGGGCATCCTGGCGCACCGCGGCGTGAGCCTCTATGGCCTGATCAACCACCAGTGGTTGACCGGTCAGGGGGTATTCGGTATCGCCCTGGGGGTGTCGACGAGTTTCGTGTTCCTGTTCGTGCTGTTCGGCGCCTTGCTGGACAAGGCGGGGGCCGGCAACTATTTCATCAAGGTCGCCTTTTCGTTGCTGGGCCACTACAAGGGCGGCCCGGCCAAGGCTGCCGTGGTGGCTTCCGGCATGACCGGGTTGATTTCCGGGTCGTCGATCGCCAATACCGTGACGACCGGCACCTTTACCATCCCGATGATGAAGCGGGTCGGCTTTTCCTCGGAGAAGGCCGGCGCCGTCGAGGTGTCTTCGTCGGTCAATGGCCAGATCATGCCCCCGGTGATGGGGGCGGCGGCGTTCCTGATGGTCGAGTACGTGGGCATTTCCTATGTCGAGGTCATCAAGCACGCCTTCCTGCCGGCGCTGATTTCTTATATCGCACTGATCTACATCGTGCATCTCGAGGCCCTCAAGGCGAACATGCAGGGGCTGGAGAGCAGCAATCCGTCCAAGCCGCTGGTGCGCAAGGTGATCGGTTTCCTCGGCGGCCTGTTGCTGATGATGATCACCGCCCTGGCGGTCTATTACGGGCTGGGATGGCTCAAGCCGTTACTCGGTGGTGCCACCCCCTGGGTCGTGGCCCTGGCGCTGACGGGAATCTATGTGGCCTTGCTCAAGCTGGCCTCCGGCTATCCCGAACTCGAGCTCGATGATCCCAATGAGCCGATCTATACGCTGCCGCAGACCCGGCCCACGGTGCTGGTCGGCCTGCAATACATCCTGCCGGTGATCCTGCTGATCTGGTGCCTGATGGTGGAGCGGCTGTCGCCCGGACTGTCGGCCTTCTGGGCGACGGTCTTGATGATCTTCATCATGCTGACCCAGCGCCCCATCACGGCCATGTTCCGGCATCGCAGCAACTTCGGTGCCGATGTTCGCGAAGGCTTTCTTGACCTGTGGGACGGCCTGGTGACCGGTGCCCGCAACATGATCGGTATCGGTATCGCCACGGCGACCGCCGGGATCATCGTCGGGGCCGTCTCCCAGACCGGGGTGGGCCTGGTACTGGCCGATGTGGTCGAAATCCTGTCGATGGGCAACCTGATGCTGATCCTGCTGTTCACTGCGGTGCTCAGCCTGATCCTCGGCATGGGGCTTCCCACCACGGCCAACTACATCGTGGTATCGGCCCTGCTGGCGCCGGTGATCGTGACACTCGGTGAGCAGAATGGCCTGCTGGTGCCGCTGATCGCGGTGCACCTGTTCGTCTTCTACTTCGGCATCATGGCCGACGTTACGCCACCAGTGGGACTGGCGTCGTTCGCCGCAGCGGCGGTCTCGGGGGGCGACCCGATCCGTACCGGCTTCCAGGCCTTCTACTACAGCCTGCGTACCGCGGCACTGCCTTTCCTGTTCATTTTCAACACCGATCTGCTGCTGATCGACGTCTCGCCATTGCAGGGCGTGTTGATCTTCGTGGTGGCGACAGTGGCGATGCTGATCTTCGCGGCGGCGACTCAGGGCTTCATGATTACCCGCAATCGCTGGTATGAGTCGATCCTGCTGCTGCTGGTGGCCTTCACGCTGTTCCGTCCCGGCTTCTGGATGGACATGATCCATGATCCGTATCGCTCGATCCCGCCGACGCAGTTCGTCGAGGCCCTGGGCAATGTCGACGAGGACAGCACCCTGCGCGTGCAGATCGAGGGGCAGGATGCCTACGGCGATCCGATGAGCACCTACATGACCCTGCCGGTGCCGGATGGCGACAATGGCGAGGAACGCATGACCAACCTCGGGCTCGAGCTGCGCATGGAAGACGAGCGGGCCGTGGTCGACATGGTGACCTTCGGTAGTCAGGCCTCGGAGCTCGGTTTCGACTTTGACCAGGAGATCATCGAGGTACAGGCGCCAGTGGAGCGCTGGACGAAGGAGTGGATGTGGATACCGGCCTTCCTGGTGTTCGCCCTGGTGGTATTGCTGCAGCGTCGGCGTCGGGAGCGTGATGGCGACCCGGTGTCGGCCTGAGGAGGTAAGCCATGTACAACAAAATCCTGTTGCCGGTGGACCTCAACGAGGAGGCCTCCTGGTCCAAGGCCCTGCCTACGGCACTGACGCTATGCCGAACCTTCGGGGCCTCCCTGCATGTGGTGACGGTGCTGCCCGATGTCCATATGCCGCTGGTCGGCGGGTTCTTCCCGGAAGATTTCGTCGACAAGGCGCGCGATGCGGTCAGCGATGCACAGCATGCGTTCATCCGTGACCGGGTGCCGGAGGACATCCAGGTCCAGAGCGTGATCGTCGACGGCTCGCCCTGGGAGGCGATCATCAAGGCATCCGGGAAGGTCGAGGCCGATCTGATTGTCATGGCCTCGCACACCAAGCGCAAGTTCACCGATTATGTCCTTGGACCCAACGCCGAGCATGTGGTGCACCACAGCAAGGTGTCGGTAATGATCGTGCGCTGACCTGTCGGAAGGCGGGTATCCACGCCCCGGGCATGCCGGGGCGTGGTGTGACAAGACTGTCACTGCATGTGGCACGTGAATCGCGTAGGCTTGGCGCCATGATCGGTAATCGAGATGCTTCCCATGTCCCTCAGGCCTGTACTTGCAGTGATCCTCGGTCTGGCGGCGGCGGCCATGGGCGTCGCCGTCCAGGCGGCGCCCCTGCCATCGCCCAGCGGCGAGGTGATCCTGACCATTCGCGGTGATATCGCGCATCCCAATGTCGGTGATGAGGCCCGCTTCGATCGTGCCATGCTCGATCGCCTGGCATCGCACACCATCGTCACGACGACGCCCTGGCAACCCGGCCCCGGACGTTTCGAGGGCCCTCTCTTCTCGGCCTTGCTGGAGGCCGTGGGGGCCGACGGTGATGAAGTGAGGGTCGGGGCCCTGAATGGTTTCGAAGCCAGAATTCCGGTCAGTGATTTCCGGCAGTATGACGTCATCCTGGCCATGTGGCGCAATGGCGAGCCGATGCCGATCCGGGACTTCGGTCCCTTGTTCGTGGTGTATCCGTTCGATGAGCATCCCGAGCTCATGACCGAAGCCATCCGATTTCGCTCGGTGTGGCAGGTGAATCGAATCTTCGTCTACTGAGGAACCGCCGATCGCAAGTGGTGTTTCCCTGTGCCTGCCGGGAGGTGTCGGTGCTTCAGCAATATCCTCTGCGCCTCAAGCTCGGCGCCATTTCTGCCCTGTTGCTGTTCGCCGCCGCCTTGCTGGTGGTGGGGTTGGTGGCCTGGCGACAGGATAGCCTGATCTGGCGCGTGGGCGAGGATGCCACCTGGCATGCCTACAAGCTGGATCGCGATGTCGTGCAGCTACGCAACTTCCTGGCGGTGCACGAACCCGGCGAAGGGGCGCTCGAGGATGCTCGGCTACGCTTCGAACTGCTCTATAGCCGGCTTACCCTGCTGAGAGGCGGGGAGATCGCCGATCTCATCGAATCGATCCCGCTCGCCGAGCGCTTGTCGGGCAAGATCGAACGGCATCTCGAGACCCTCGACACCATCATGCGCGAGGCCGACATCCTGGATGCCGAGACTCAGGCCAGGATGCGTCGACAGTTGGTCGAACTGAGCGAACCCACCGAGCGTTTGATCGTGACCATCAATGGGCATCTGGCCGAAGCCTCGACTCGCGAACGGGGTCGCCTAAAGTGGCTGTATGGGCTATTGCTGGTGTTGATTCTGGCAATGAGCGTGTCGGCGATGATGGTGGTGACCTTCCTGATTCGCGAATCCCGCGACAACGCCGCCGCCCGCCGTGCTCTGGAAACCCTCAGCGACGAGCTGGAAGTCACGGCGCGTCGGGCCGAATCGGCCAGCCAGGCCAAGTCGGAGTTTCTCGCGACCGTCAGCCATGAGATCCGTACGCCGCTCAATGGCGTGATCGGGATGAGCGAACTGTTGGCGGAGCACAGCCTGCCGAACGGTGCTCGGCACTATGCCGATACCATTCATGACAGTGCGCAGCGCCTGCTCGAGCTGATCAACGACATCCTGGACTTCTCCAAGATCGAGGCCGGGCGTCTGGACCTGGAGACCCGGTCGCTGTCGCTCGCCAAGCTGGTGAATGGCGCACTGTCGCTCTTCGCTCCCCATGCCGAAGCGCAGGGGATTCGCCTGGACGCATGGATCGATCCCGACCTGCCGACGCATGTCGTCAGCGATCCGGGCCGTCTGCGTCAGATCCTGTTGAACCTGTTGTCGAACGCCATCAAGTTCACCGAGCGAGGCGAGGTGCGCGTGGCGGCCTTCGTCACCGATGATGGCGAACTGGGAATGGACGTCATCGATACCGGTTGCGGCATCGAAGCGGAGCGCCAGGCGAAATTGTTCGAGCCCTTCCAGCAGGGCGATCCGTCCACCGCCCGACGCTTCGGTGGCACAGGGTTGGGACTGGCCATCTGCAGGCGCCTGGTGGAGGCTCTGGGGGGGCGAATCGGCATGGAGAGTCAGGTGCATGTCGGCAGCCGCTGCTGGGTTCGGCTACCGCTGGTGGCGGGTGCCAACGAGGCGGTTCCCCTGGACAACGGCACGCATCGCGAGGATGACGATGTCCTGGGCGATGCCAGACTGCTGGTGGTGGAGGACAATCCCGTCAATCAGCAGGTCGCCATCGCCATGCTGGATAAGCTGGGATGTCGAGTCGGCCTGGCCAGTTCCGGTCATGAAGCGCTGGAACGCGTCGAGACGGAGCGTTTCGACCTGATCTTCATGGACGTTCAGATGCCCGACATGGATGGCCTGGAGGTGACACGCCGGCTTCGTGAGCGTGGGGGCTGGATGGCCGAGGTCCCGATCGTGGCCATGACCGCCGGTGGTCCCGGCGGGGACCAGGCCCGCTGCCTGGCCGCCGGCATGAACGGCTATCTGGTCAAGCCGTTGTTCCAGGATGCGCTGCAGGTGATGTTGCGCCGTCATCTGCATCGGGGAGCGGATGAGCCGATGGTCCGGGCCGCCGCGGTGAAGCCGGAACCGTTGCTGGATGACGAGGTCATCGGCGCCCTGAAGGAGAGCCTCGGCGATGATGACATGGCGGCTCTGGTGGAGCGCTACCGCGAGCAGTCCCGCGATCATCTGGCGAGGTTGCGTGAGGCCGTGGCACGTCACGATGCCGAAGCGGTGCGGTACCAGGCCCATCAGCTCAAGGGAGAGTCCGCCAGCCTGGGGGCCGTGAAGGTCGCCGACACGGCCCTGCGCCTGGAACGGGCCGGCCGGGATGGCGTGCTGGACAGTGCGCAGGCCGATGTGCAGCGCCTGGAGGAATGTCTGGCGCAGACCCTGCAAGCGTTCGATGCCTCGGCCCCGCCGAGCCGATGAAACGCCCGCCGGGGCGATCGGGTGTCAGGCGTGCGCATCCTGGCGATGGCTCGGGGAGGCCGAGCGTCGATGGAGTGTCCGTCCGATGACCTGGTGGCCGGGGCGGTAGTCGCCGTTGGCCGCCGCTTCGGCGCACGCCAGGGTGGTCGCGGCGATGCGGGCGTGATCCTGAACCGCCGAATCCACCGCGAGGGGCAGGAAATCCAGCAGTCGATTATCGCCGAAGGTCGCCAGGCGCAGGCCGTCGGGCAGGCGGCCGTTCTCCAGCAGGACATCGAAGACGCCATCCAGCAAGGTGTAGGACGCGGTGATGAGGACATCGGGCAGACCATGTCGATCGAGCAGCTCGCGCATCAGGTTCGCGCCGGCGACACGATCATAACGCTCCGCACTGTGCAGGCTGGCTGTGACATCGTGCCGGGCCAGGGCATCCTGAAAGCCGGCGCGACGCTCGCGACTGATCGACAGGGCTGGCACCGCGTCGAACCAGGCGACCCGGTCCACCGGGGCGTCGAGCGCCGAGCGGGTGAGTCGCTCGGCAGCCTCCCGGTCGTTGCTGACCACGCTGGCGAAATGTGTCGGGTCAAGACCTCGGTCCATCGCCACCACCGGTAATCCGCTTTCCATCAGGTCCCGGTAGAAGGGCGCCTCCATCGGCAGGCAACTGGCGGTGATCAGGGCATCGCAGCCCTGGGCCCGCAGCGCCAGGGCCAGCTCCTGCTCGCCTGCCATGTCATCATCCGAGCCGGCGATCAGCAGGTGATAGCCGCGTTGTCGGGCGCCGTGCTCCAGCAACTTGGCCAGGCGTGCGTAGCTGGCATTTTCCAGGTCGGGAACGATCAAGCCAAGCAACCGGCTGGAGCCGCGACGCAGGGCGGCGGCCTGGGCGTCGACCCGGTAGTGGTAGCGGCCCACCACGGCCATGACCCGGTCGACGGTATCCTGGCTGATGCGGCGTTCCTGGGCCTTGCCGTTGATGACATAGCTGGCGGTGGTGCGGGAGACCCCGGCCAGTCGGGCAATTTCAGCGAGCGTCATGGGTCCTTCCGGTGCGTGGCGGTCGGTGGCGGTAAGCGACGTCGTGCCCGGCTTCTGCCAAAGTCGTAGACGTTCAAGCTTGCCATACAGTATGAATCGATCCAGCATTGAAATCATCAAGGTGACACGATTCAGCTTTCAGGGCTATCCCGCTCGCGTCACCACCGCACAGGAGATACGCATGCTGACGCTACGCGAGAGCGATATTCTGCTCGACTGCCGGGCCGAGGACTGGCGTTCGGCCCTGGATCTTGCCGCCGACGCTCTCGTCGGCGCGGAACTGGCCGACCCGGCATACCGGGAAGGATTGTTGTCCAGGGAGACACAATCCTCCACCTATCTGGGCAATGCCATCGCGATTCCCCATGGCACGCCGGAAAGCCGCACCCACGTACGGCGCACCGGCATTCGGGTGCTGCAGTTTCCCCGGGGCATCGAGTGGCACGACGGACAGCGAGTTCATGTGCTGGTGACCATCGCCGCCCAGAACGACGAGCATCTGGATATCCTGCGCCAGTTGACCCATGTGCTGGACCGTGATGATGTCGCCGAGCGCCTGGCCAGTGCCGATGATGCCGACGAGGTGGTGGCGCTGTTATCTCGTGCCCCCGTCGAGGCCCGCCTGGATGCCGATACCCTGTGCCTGGGCGTGCCCGCCCGCGACATTCGGGAGCTGGCGCTGGCGGGGGCGGCCAGGCTGCGCCAGGCCGGTTGTGTCGAGGATGGCTTCATCGCCGAGATTGCCGGGATGACTCCCCGTCGGCTCGGCCAGGGAGCCTGGCTGGCCATGGCCCGTCGCGACGTCTCGGTGCCGGCCTTGTCGCTGGCGACCCCTGCCGCTGCCCTCGAGGTGCAAGGCGAGGGCGTGAATGGCGTGTTCTGCCTGGCGGCGCGGGAAGACGCGCACCTGGAACTGCTGGAGCGGCTCGCCACACTGCTGGATGGCGGCGAAGTCGAGACGCTGCGGCGCGCCGATGCCGAAACGGTGCTGGCGCGCCTGGCCGGCGAGGGGGCGTCGACGCATACGCAACGCGTGCGGGTGCTCAACGCGCATGGCTTGCATGCGCGCCCGGCCAAGCAACTCGTTCAGGTGGCCCGTGAACAGGCCGTGCCGATCCGGGTGCGGTTGGCGGAAGGCGGTGCCGAGCCGGTGTCGGCCACCAGCCTGACCAAGGTCATCGGACTCGGTGCCCGACGTGGCCAATGGTTGGTGTTTTCCGCCGAGGGCGAGGACGCCGAACCGGCCCTGGCGGCCATCGACAAGGCCGTCGCCGAAGGGCTCGGCGAGGCGGTGGAGCCTTTCGACGACAGTCGTGAGTCCGCGCAGACGGCCGTGGCGACCGACACGGATGACGCGCCGGCTCCCTTGCCCGACGACACCGTATATCAAGCGGTAGCGGCTTCGCCGGGCCTGGCCATCGCCCCCGTTTTCGTGATGCGCATGCCACGCTTCGACTATCCCCGGCTCGCCGATGATCCCGACGCCGAAATGCATCGACTCGACGTGGCGGTCCGTGAGGGTGGCGAGCAGCTTGCCGCGCTGGCACGTCGTGCGCCGGGAGGGGAGGTCGCCGAGATTCTCTCCATGCACGAGGAAATGCTCGACGACCCGGAGCTGCGGCAGGCCGCTCGCGAAGGTATTCAGGAAGGATATTCCGCCGAGGCCGCCTGGTGGAACGCCATCGATACCGCCGCCCGGGCCCAGGAAATGCTCGCCGATCGGTTGCTTGCCGAGCGTGCCGCCGACTTGCGCGATGTGGGTCGACGGGTGCTGGGGCGGCTGTGTGACGTGGCCTTGCCCGAACCGCCGACGCATCCCTATATCCTGGTGATGGATGATGTCGGCCCCTCGGATGTGGCCCGCCTCGATACCGAGCGGGTACGTGGCCTGCTGACCGCCAGGGGGGGCGCCACGGCCCACAGCGCGATTCTGGCCAGGGCGCTGGGCATTCCCGCCGTGGTCGGTGCCGGCGAGCGCATCCTGTCCCTGGAAAATGACACCCCCTTGATTCTCGATGGCGAGCGAGGCCGGGTCGTGCCGGCCCCGGGGGAGGCGCGACGCCAACGGGCCGAGCGGCAACTGGCGGATCGCGAGCAACGCGAGCGCGAGGCCTGGGAGGCCCGCTTCGAACCGGCCGGCACGCGGGACGGGCATCGCGTCGAAGTGGCGGCCAATCTGGGCAATACGGCGCATGCCGTCGATGCGGTATCGCGGGGGGCCGAGGGAGTCGGCCTGCTGCGTACCGAGTTCCTGTTCATGGCCCACGCCGAGGCGCCGGATCTCGACACTCAGATAGCGGAGTATCGTGAGGCGCTCGATGCCCTGGATGGACGTCCCCTGGTGGCGCGGACCCTGGACGTGGGTGGCGACAAGCCGTTGCCGTATTGGCCGGTACCCCAGGAAGACAACCCCTTCCTCGGTCTGCGCGGCATTCGCCTGGCGTTGACGCGTCCCGAGGTCCTGGCAACGCAGCTCGAGGCGCTGCTCAGGGCCGCCATCGGCAGGCCCCTGCGCATCATGCTGCCCATGGTCAAGGATGTGGCCGAGCTGCGCATCGCGCGGGGGATGCTCGATCGATTGCTCGCCGAACTCCCGGAAGACGAGCGCTCCACCGACGTCCAGCTGGGGGTGATGATCGAGGTGCCCTCCAGCGCCTTGCTGGCGTCGAGCCTGGCCGTGGAGGTGGACTTCTTCTCGGTGGGCACCAACGATCTGACCCAGTACGCCCTGGCCATCGATCGTGGACACCCCGAGCTCTCCGCCCAGGCCGACGGACTGCACCCGTCGGTGTTGAAACTGATCGAGATGACCGTCGAGGCGGCCCATGCCCATGGCAAGTGGGTCGGGGTCTGCGGTGAGCTGGCCTCGGATGCCGCGGCGGTGCCGGTGCTGGTGGGGCTTGGCGTCGACGAGCTCTCGGTGAGTGCCCGCCAGGTGCCGATGGTCAAGGCGCGGCTGCGCGAGTTCGATCTGGCGGATGCCCGGGATCAGGCGCGACGAGCGCTGACCCGGGCCACCGCGGACGAGGTGCGCGATGCCCTGGAGGAGACATGATGGCCTCGATCATGGTCCTCAGCCTCAACCCGGCACTCGACCTGTCGGTCGGCCTCGAGCGCCTGTCGCCCGGCGAGGTCAACCGGACGCGCGAGACACATCTGGAAGCCGCCGGCAAGGGCGTCAACGTGGCCAGGGTGCTGGTAGCGCTGGGGCACGAGGTGACGGCGTCGGGCTTTCTCGGTGCCGACAACGACGGTGTCTTTCGCCGCGCCTTCGAGACCCTGGGCATCGAGGATGCCTTCCTGCGGGTCCCCGGCGATACCCGTACCAACGTCAAGTTGGCCGAGGATGACGGTCGTGTCACCGACATCAATGGCCCGGGCGTGGTCATCGGCGCCGATGCCTGGCATCGGCTGATCGACGGGCTGGCCCGGCGACTCGAGGCATCCTCTCCGCGGCCCCGGGCGGTGGTGATCGCCGGGAGTCTGCCACCCGGCGTCACGCCTGCCATGATGGCTGAACTGGTCGCCCTGGGGCGCGAGGCAGGCCTGCCGGTATGGGTGGATACCAGCGGCCCGGCGCTCGATGCCGCCATCACGGCGGGTGCCACGGCGGTCAAGCCCAATGAGCATGAGCTCGCCGCCTGGGTCGGCCGAGCGCCGCTGGACGATGGGGCGCGTCGCGTGGCGGCGCAGCGCCTGCGTGATGCCGGTGTCGAGGAAGCGGTGGTATCCGCCGGTGCCGAGGGCGTTCTGTGGCTCGGTCGGCGTGGTACCTGGGAGGCCATGCCGCCTCGGGTGGAGGCCGTCAACACCGTGGGCGCCGGCGACACCCTGGTTGCGGCGCTGCTGCATGGCGTGCTCGAGGAGGTATCGCCCGACGACGCGCTGCGACTGGCCACGGCCCTGTCCGCCGAGGCCGTACGGCATGTCGGCGTGGGACGCCCGGACGCCGGCGATTTTTCCGAACTCCAACGACAGACTCGCGTGAGCCGCCTGGATGAAGGCGACGACGCAGGGGGAGCGCTTGCATGAATGTGATCCTGATCACCGCCTGCCCGAGCGGCATGGCCACTACCTATCTCGCCGCGCGCCGCCTGCAGGGCGCCGCGGAACGACTGGACTGGCGAGTCGCGGTCGAGGCGCATGGCGAGGCGAGGGCCGTCACGCTGGTCGATGATGCCACCCTGGAGGCCGCCGAGCTGGTCGTGGTGGCCGCCGATCGAATTCCCGATGCCTCGCGCTTCGCCGGCAAGCGTGTCTTCCAGGCGCCGATCGACCAGGCGCTGTCCGATCCCGAGGCCTTTCTGGCGCGTGCCGAGCGCGATGCCCGCCCCTTCGAGTTCGAGGAAACGGCGGATGAGGCGCCGATGGGGAAGGCCGGGGGACAACGCATCGTCGCCGTGACCGCCTGCCCGACGGGCGTGGCGCACACCTTCATGGCTGCCGAGGCACTCGCCGAGGCGGGGCGTGCGATGGGGCACGAGATCCGGGTGGAAACCCAGGGCTCGGTGGGCGCCCAGGATGCCCTCACCGAGGCAGAGATCGCCGCCGCCGAGGTGGTGATTCTGGCCTGCGATATCGAGGTGGATCCCACCCGTTTCGCCGGCAAGCGGACCTACCGGACTTCCACCGGCAATGCCCTCAAGAAGCCGCGGCCGACCATCGAAGCAGCCCTGGCGGAGGCCGAGGTGGAGCACGAGGGTGAGGCCTCCGGCAAGAGTGAGGCCAAGAAAAGCGTCAAGGAGAAGGGCGTCTACAAGCACCTGTTGACCGGGGTGTCCTTCATGCTGCCGATGGTGGTCGCCGGCGGCCTGTTGATCGCGCTCTCTTTCGTGTTCGGCATCGAGGCCTTCAAGGAAGAGGGCACCCTGCCCGCGGCGCTCATGGAAATCGGTGGCGGCACGGCGTTCGCACTGATGATTCCGGTACTGGCCGGTTATATCGCCTATTCCATCGCCGACCGACCCGGTATCGCGCCGGGGATGATCGGTGGCATGCTGGCGTCCGACATCGGCGCCGGCTTCATCGGCGGCATTCTGGCCGGTTTCCTGGCCGGCTATGTGGCCTGGGCGGTGACCCGCTACGTCAAGCTGCCGGCCAGCGTCGAGTCGCTCAAGCCGATCCTGATCATCCCGCTGCTGGCCAGCCTGGTCACCGGCCTGGTGATGATCTACGTGGTGGGCGAGCCGGTGGCCGGCATTCTCGCTGCCCTTACGGCCTTTCTCGAGGACATGGGCTCGGCCAATGCCGTGCTGCTGGGGACACTGCTCGGCGCCATGATGTGCTTCGACCTGGGCGGGCCGGTCAACAAGGCCGCCTATACCTTCGGCGTGGGGCTCCTGGCCTCGGAGAGCTATGCCCCGATGGCGGCGATCATGGCGGCCGGCATGGTGCCGGCCATCGGCATGGGCATCGCGACCTTCGTGGCCCGCAGCAAGTTCGCCGACCCGGAGCGCGAGGCCGGCAAGGCGTCCTTCGTGCTCGGCCTGTGTTTCATCACCGAGGGGGCCATTCCCTTCGCCGCCAAGGACCCGCTGCGCGTGATACCCATGAGCATGGTCGGGGGCGCCCTGACCGGAGCGCTGGCGATGCTGTTCGGCGCCAAGCTGATGGCTCCCCATGGTGGCATCTTCGTGCTGCTGATCCCCAATGCCATCACGCCGGTACTGCCTTACCTGCTGGCCATCGTCGCCGGCTCGCTGGTGACCGGCCTGGGCTATGCGCTGATCAAGCGCGGTGACAAGGCCGTGGCAATGGCGGCCGAGGGCTGACACCGTGTCGGGCCCGGCGATTGCCGGGCATCAGCAAGAACGCCTTTGCCTCCCGGTCAATCCGGGAGGCGGTGTCCTGCCAAAGGTGTATGTCCCGCTCGATCTGTATGGCCAAGACTGTGGAGTGTCATTCATAACGATAACCTCCTAGGAGCCATGCCATGATCTATGCCAACCCCGGTACCCCCGATGCCCTGGTCGATTTCGCCGCGCGTTACGGCAACTACATCGGCGGCGAGTTCGTCGCTCCGGTGAAGGGGCAATACTTCGACAACCTCAGTCCGGTCAACGGCGAGGCGTTCTGCGAGATTCCCCGCTCCACCGCGGAGGACATCGACAAGGCGCTGGACGCCGCCCATGTCGCGGCGCCGGCCTGGGGCAGAACCTCGGCCACCGAGCGCAGCAACATCCTGCTGAAGATCGCCCAGCGCATCGAGGACAACATCGAGATGCTGGCCGTCGCCGAGAGCTGGGACAACGGCAAGGCGGTGCGCGAGACGCTCAATGCCGACCTGCCGCTGGCGGTGGACCACTTCCGCTACTTCGCCGGTTGCATCCGCGCCCAGGAGGGCACCGCGGCCGATATCGACGGCAACACCGTGGCCTATCATTTCCACGAGCCGCTCGGCGTGGTGGGGCAGATCATCCCCTGGAACTTCCCGATCCTGATGGCCACCTGGAAGCTGGCGCCGGCGCTCGCGGCCGGCAACTGCGTGGTCCTCAAGCCCGCCGAGCAGACCCCGGCGTCGATCCTCAAGGTGATGGAGCTGATCGGCGACCTGCTGCCGCCCGGGGTGGTCAACGTGGTCAACGGCTACGGGGCCGAGGCCGGTGAAGCACTGGCGACCAGCAAGCGCATCGCCAAGATCGCCTTCACCGGCTCGACGCCGGTGGGCTCGCACATCCTCGAGTGCGCGGCGGCCAATATCATCCCTTCCACCGTGGAGCTCGGCGGCAAGTCGCCGAACATCTACTTCGCCGACATCATGAACGCCGAGCCCGAGTTCATCGACAAGGCCGTCGAGGGGCTGGTGCTGGCCTTCCTCAACCAGGGCGAGGTGTGCACCTGCCCGTCACGGGCGCTGATCCAGGAGTCAATGTACGACGACTTCATGGCCAGGGTGGTCGAGCGCACCAAGGCGATCAAGCGCGGCAATCCGCTGGACACCGACGTCCAGGTCGGCGCCCAGGCCAGCCAGGAGCAGTTCGACAAGATCATGTCCTACCTGGACGTGGCCCGGGAGGAGGGCGCCGAGTTCCTCACCGGCGGCGGCAAGGAGAGCTTCGACCCGGCCTATGACAACGGCTATTACATCCAGCCGACCCTGCTCAAGGGGCACAACAAGATGCGCGTCTTCCAGGAGGAGATCTTCGGCCCGGTGGTGGGCGTGACCACCTTCCGGGACGAGGAGGAGGCGCTGGCGATCGCCAACGACACCGAGTTCGGCCTCGGCGCCGGGGTGTGGAGCCGCGACATCAACGTGGCCTTCCGCATGGGCCGCGGCATCCAGGCCGGCCGGGTGTGGACCAACTGCTACCACCAGTACCCGGCCCATGCGGCCTTCGGCGGCTACAAGAAATCCGGTGTCGGTCGCGAGACCCACAAGATGGCACTGGAGCACTACCAGCAGACCAAGAACCTGCTGGTCAGCTACGACAGCAACCCGCTCGGCTTCTTCTGATCGTCAAGGAAGCGCACGCGATAGCGAGGGGCGCGACACCGGTCGCGCCCCTCGTGTCTGCGTGCCCGCTCAGGCGCCAAAGGCGCTCAGGTCGAGGGGATGGCTGTGACCGAGCCACATCGCGCCCTGGGTATGGTCGAACAGGTCGTCGTCGGTGCCCAGATGCACGAAGACGTCCAGATCGCCGCGATTGAGCGCCAGCCAGGGCACGAGCTCGGCGAAGACCGCCGGGGCGAAGGACAGCTGACAGCTCCATAGCGGATGGGGCCCCACCGGGCGTTCGTGAAAGCGTCCCACCCGGATATCGAAGCGCGCGGCGGCCGCCTCGGCGACCCGCCTTGCCTCGGCCAGGCCGGCGGCATCGCGGTAGTAGAGATGGGCATGGTAGTAGCGGATACAGGATGTATCGAGGGAGCGGGAATCGGGCATGGGAGCCTCCTGGGCTGGGATACTCCTCAGCCTACCCGACCGGGGCCTCGTCTTCACGGGGCCGTGAACGACGACGGCGACCCTTGGGTCGCCGTCGTGAAGAGCGTCAGTCTCAGGCCGGGCTAATGTCCTGGGGAGGGTCGCCCACCGAGCCAGGCATGGCCTGCACGTTGCCGCCTTCCCCGGCCAGGGCCAGGAAGTGCAGGTGGCGTTCGTATTCGGCAAGCACGTCGCCGATGACCTGACCACGGGTGTAGCCGTTGAGGTCCTTGTCGGCGCCGCCCTCGGTCAGATAGACATCGAGGCGGACATAGTAGTCGTCATCCACCGGCAGGAAGCTCGGCGTGCGCAACCGGTGAGCGCGAACCTGATAGACGAAGCTGGCGGCATCGTCGAAGTCCACCTGGAATGTCAGGTAGGGCAAGGGTTCGCCGTCGACCGTCTCCTCGTTTACCGTCGCCGCCTGGCCGCGGCCCTCGAGCTCCTCGGCGAACTGGCGCAGGGCCGGGCGGATGGCATGCTCGATGGTGGCGGCGGCGCCTGCGCGGTTGGAGGTGTCCAGGGCACGATCCAGTCGTTCGCGCCAGTCGCCGCCGGGGGCAGCGCCACTGACGTGCTGGCGAGCATCGGCCTTGGTGCTTTCCAGCTTCAAGGCCCGGGTCATGCCGGCCATGATGGCGAAGATCACCAGCGAGAAGGGCGCGGCGGTGATCACCACGGCGCTCTGCAGGGCCGACAGGCCGCCGGCCATCAGCAGGGCCACCGTGACCAGGCCGATGGCCACCGACCAGAAGATGCGCAGACGGATCGGCGCGTCGTGGTTCACGTCGGACAGGATCGAGGTGAAGTTCGCCAGCACCAGGGCGCCTGAGTCGGCGGAGGTGACGAAGAACACGATGCCGAGGATGGTCACCACCGAGGCGGTGATACCGATGTACGGATACTGCTCGAGGAAGGTGTAGATGGTGGTCTGCGGCGAGTTGAGCGCTTCCTGGCCGAGCTCCGCCAGTCCCTGGTTGGCGACCATCTCGATTCCGCTGTTACCGAAGATCGACATCCAGGCCATCATGAAGGCGAGCGGGATCAGCAGGGCGCCGATGACGAATTCGCGAATGGTGCGGCCACGCGAGATGCGGGCCAGGAAGAGGCCGACGAAGGGCGTCCAGGCGATCCACCAGCCCCAGAAGAAGATGGTCCACCAGCCTTTCCACTGCTGGGCATCTGACCCGGCGAAGGCATAGGTGTCGAAGCTCTTGCCGACAAAGCCGCTCAGATAGTCGCCGGCGTTGAGGACCAGGGCGTCGAGCAGGTGCAGTGTGTCGCCCTGGAAGAGCACGAACAGCAGCAGCAGGGCGGCCAGCCCCATGTTGAACTCGGACAGGCGACGGATGCCCTTCTCCACGCCGGTGACGACCGAAATGGTCGCGAGTATCACCACCATCACGATCAGTACCACCTGGGTGGAAAGGCTCTCGGGCACACCGAACATGAAGGTCAGCCCGTAGTTGAGCTGCATGACGCCGATGCCGAGACTGGTGGCGATGCCGAACACGGTGGAGATCACGGCGGTGATATCGACGGCATTGCCGATGGGGCCGTGGATACGCTTGCCGAGCAGCGGGAAGAGGGCGCTGCGGATGGCCAGCGGCAAGCGGTGGCGATAGCTGAAATAGGCCAGTGCCATGCCCATCAGGACATACATGCCCCAGCCGGTCAGTCCCCAGTGCAGGAAGGTCTGGGGCACGGCGGCACGCATCGCCGCGGCACTCTCCGGCGCCATGTCGGGCGGCGCCAGGTAGTGGGACAACGGCTCGGCCACACAGAAGAACAGCAGATCGATGCCGATGCCGGCGGCGAACAGCATCGAGGCCCAGGAGACCAGCGAGAATTCGGGACGGGAGTGGTCGGGCCCCAGGCGAATGTTGCCGACGCGCGAGCAACCGATAACGATCACGAAGACCAGATAGACCACCGCAGCCAGCATGTAATACCAGCCGAAGGTATCGTTCACCCAGGCCAGGCCGGCGTCGAAGAAGGCGCCGGCCTCCTCGGTGAACGTCATGGTCAGGATCAGGAAGACCAGGATACCGGCCACACTGCCATGGAAGACCGTGCGGTTTATCCGGTCGCGTTTCTCGGGAATGGCGTGGTTATCCGACATTCAACATATCCTCCTTCGCTCTCTTTTTTAAATGAATGTTCAAATAAAATACGCACATCCCTCGTCGACTGCAAGTCGAAGGGCAGAATCGACCGAATGGCGGGGCCTGTGGGCAGGAGGGCCGTGGGAAAAGAAACCAGGGCCCGACGCAATACGCCCGGCGCGGGGCCGGGCGTATGACGGGACGTATCGGGAAGCGACGGGAGGCCGGGATCAGCCGTCCATGGGCCCCGGGTGCTTGTGGTCGTGTCCACGATCATGGGGGCGGCCGGGACCATGGCCTTCGGGCCGCATGGCATCGCGAAGGGCGTGGAGTTGATCGTCGTCGAGATAGTCGGACAAGGCCTCGCGATGGGACTGGATCAGTGCCTTCCAGGCCTGGTGGCGGGCCTCGGGATTCTCGAACTCGCGTTCCCCCAGGGCCTCGGCCTTGGCGCGGAAGGTGTCGCGCTGGGTGGCCAGGGCCTCGCGGGTCGCCTCGGAAAGCTCCCAGTCGTCGAACAGGGCGTCGATGCGTGCTTCACGCGCCTGTCGTTGCTCGGCACGATGCGCTTCACGCATCTGCTGCTTGGCCTTGGCAAGGGCGGCCTTGCCGTCGTCCCCGAGGATCTCGTCGACCTGTTGGCGATGCTCGGCGCGCAGCTCGTCCATCGACTGGTGATAGGATTCGCGGGCCTGGGAGAGCTCGTCGCGGGTCTGCTGGTCGATGCCGGCCTGCTCGAACAGCGCCTGGCGGGCCTCCTCGTGGCGATCACCGTGGCGAGGGGCGTGGTCGGGGGAAGCGCTGGCGGCGAGCGACAGCGGCGCGACGAGGGCGGCCAGCAGGGCAGGCATCAGCAGCTTGCGGGAAAACGATGTCGTCATGAACAGACTCCTTGTGTCCTGAAGTGACAAGGTCAGTATCGGTTTCCGGCGTGCAAGGTCGGTGTACCAAGCGTGCAAACACCGAGGAGGCGTCGGAGGGCAATAGCGTTCAATACCCTCCGGCGCGGCCTGCGTATCCTGCACGGGAACTGTCCAGTCGAAACGGGAGAAGCGTGATGATGACGCTCAGCTTGCTGCTTTCCATGTCGGCCTTCGCCCTGGCCGCGTCGATATCGCCGGGGCCGGTGAACATCGTGGCCCTGTCCGCCGGGACAAGCCATGGCTTGCGCGCCAGCATGCGGCATGTCGCCGGCGCATCCCTGGGCTTCACCCTGTTGCTGCTGTTGATCGGCCTCGGCCTGCATGAGCTGCTGGCACGCTGGCCGTCGATCATCGAGGGCGTTCGCTGGGCCGGAGTGGCCTTTCTCGGCTACATGGCGATCAAGCTCGGCGTCGACGATGGCCAGCTCGGAGACGGCGGGAACACCCGAGGGCCCTCCATGCTGCAGGGCGCGATCATGCAGTGGCTCAACCCCAAGGCCTGGCTGGCCTCGCTGGCGGGGATGGGGGCCTATGCCGCCAATGGCGAGGTCGGCCTGATCCTGCGTTTCGCGCTGCTCTACCTGGTGATCTGTTATCTCTCGATCGCCTGCTGGGCCGTGGCCGGTGCCTGTCTTCGCCACTGGCTGCGTGACGCGTCCCAGGTACGCCTGGTCAATCGTGTCCTGGCGTTGCTGCTGGTGGTCAGTGCGGGGTATCTGGTGGTGGCACGCTTGTAACGCAACACCTGTCGGCAGATCGCCGGCTATCCGGTGCCGCCGAGGTAATGGCCGGGTGTGGTGGCCCGCAGGCGCTTGAAGGTGCGCTGGAAGTGCGCCTGGTCGGAGAAGCCGCAGTCGGCCGCGACCTCGGCGATGGGCTGGCCGGCACGCAGCCTGGCACAGCCGAGCTGGATGCGGCGGTTGATGAGAAAGGCGTGCGGTGTCATGCCATAGTGGGCCTTGAAGCGGCGCACCAGGTAGGAGCGCGACAGGCCGGCGGCGTGGCAGATGTCGTCCAGGCCGATGGCCTCGGTACAGTGGGCATCGATGTAGTCTGCGGCTCGCCTCAGGCCGAGAGGTGATTCCTCGATGGGCGATATCCGCGGCGCGAGTCGGCGCTGCATCTCGACGACCAGCTCGGTGGCACGGGTTTCCCGGGCGAGGCGTGTGGCATCGGGGGCGAACAGGGTGTCGCAGAGGCTGACGAGTCGCCGATACAGCGCCGGATGACGGCTCGAGCGGGCGGAGTAGGTCTGGAAATCGAGGTGGGCGGGCGCGCCGAGTTCGTGCTGCAGGCCGGCCAGCCAGTCGTTGTCGAGATAGAGCATGTCATACGACCAGGGGCGGTCGTCGATGGGGTTGCAGGCGTGCACCTCTTCGGGATTCATGACCACGACCGTCCCCGGTTCGACGCGCTCCGTGTGGCCCTGGTTCCAGTAGGTACTGTGGCCTCCGGTGATGGCGCCGATCGAGAAGGTGTCGTGGCTGTGTCTTTCGTAGCAGACGCGACGACCGTCCGTGACCCGGCGTGCCTCGAGAAACGGCAGAGCGGGGTCACGCCAGAAGCGCATGATGTCCCGGTGATGTCCCATATCGCTTTCCCCTGCTTGAAGGCTCAAGCCTAGATCAGGTTCGGCCGGACGTCATCTTTCACTCTTCGGGCTGATACTTGTAGCCCACGCCGTAGACCGAACGGATGATCTCGCGATCCGGCCAGATGTCGGCGATCTTCTTGCGCAGTTTCTTGACGTGGCTGTCCACGGTTCGTTCGGAAACGATGCGGTGGTCGCGGTACATGTGATCCATCAACTGCTCGCGGGAGAAGATGCGTCCGGGCGAGTGCATCATCACCCGCAGCAGCTGGAACTCCACCGCGGTCAGGGCCAGGTCGTGCCCATCGGCCATGGCACACCAGCCATCGTCGTCCAGGGTCAGGGCATTGCCGCCTGCGTGCGGGATGTCGTCGGCTGCCCGGCTGCGGCGCAGCACGGCACGGGCACGGGCCACGACCTCGCGGGGGCTGAACGGCTTGCAGATGTAGTCGTCGGCGCCGAGTTCCAGTCCCAGCAGGCGGTCGACCTCCTCGACCCGGGCGGTGAGCATGATGATCGCAATCCGCGGCCAGCGCTGACGGATCTCGCGGCACAGGGTCAGGCCATCGGTGCCCGGCAGCATCAAATCCAGCAGGACCAGTTCGGGGACGGCATCCAGGGACTCGAACCAGGGCAGTACCGCATCTCCGTGGTCGATATGGTGAGTGGTATAGTCGCTGCCCTCCAGGTAATCGGCCACCAGTCGGGCGATCTTGGGCTCATCCTCGACGATCAGGACGCTGTCGGTAGTGATGCGAGTCATGTGTCATCCCCTCTGAGCTGGTGGTCGGTGATGGCTGGAAAGGTCAGCGTCCAGCATAACCCGCCCAGTACCGACACGCTGGGTGTCATGTCGGCGCCATGGGCCCGGGCGAGGGCCATGGCGATGGACAGGCCGAGACCGCTGCCGCCGCTGGCGCGGTTGCGCGAGCCCTCGACACGATAGAGACGCTCGGTCAGGCGCGGCAGTTCGGCTTCCGGGACACCGGGCGAGCTGTCTTCCCAATGGAGCTGCCAGGACTCGCCCTGGCGGGTGAGCGTGACCCGCAGCCGTCCGGGGGAATGCGTGTAGGCGCAGGTGTTGTCCAGCAGGTTGGTCCAGAGCTGGCGAAGGCGCTGGGTATCGCCGCGAATCCAGGCGGGGCCGTCGATGTCGGTTTCGAGCGTGAAACCGCCATCGTTCAGCCAGCCTTCGGCCTCATCGAGACGCGAGGCGAGGCTGTCGGCTAGGTCGAGAGGGGCCAGCTGCACCTCGAGGGCTCCGGCGTCGCTCTGGGAGAGCAGGCGCAGGTCGGCGACCAGGCGCTCGAGCTGGCCGACTTCCTGGCCCAGCGAGCCGAGGCTGTCCAGGCTCAGGGGGCGCACGCCGTCCTGCATGGCCTCGATCTCGCCGCGCAGCACGGCGAGCGGGGTACGCAGTTCATGGGCGATGTCCGAGACCCAGCGGCTGCGGGCCTCGCGGCTGGCTTCCAGGGTGGCGGCCAGTACATTGAAGTCGCGGGCCAGGCGCGACAGTTCGTCGCCACCGCGCTCGGTCAGGCGGGTGCTGTAGTCGCCCTCGGTGAGGCGTCGGGTGGCCAGCGTCATGCCGCCGGTTCGGCGCCCCAGCCACCACGATAGCCCGCCGGCGAGCAGCAGCGAGGCCAGCCCCAGGGCGGCGACGATGATCGCCAGGTTGCGGCGCTGCTGGGAGAGGAAGATGCGGTCCATGCGTGCCATCAACTGTTGAGGCGGTCGGTAGCCCAGGGTGCCGACCTGTTCGCCGTCGCTGATGATCGGCAGCCAGCGCAGTTCGGCGGCATCCCGGTCGTTGTCCGGTGGCAGCCCGATGACCGGCAGGCCACGGGCGTCATGGAGCACGAAGTCCTTGGGATCGCCCAGGCGTCGTTCGATGCCCTCCGGTGGCGGCGCATCACCGGGCCAGAGCTGGTGGCGCACCAGATGATGCCAGGCGCGTGGCGATTGACGCAGCCACTGCCAGTCGCCGCGTCGCGACCATTCCTCGGCGAGGCCTTCGGCCAGGGTCTCGGCGCGGCGCGTCTGCGTCCGGTCGAGGTATTCGATGAAGCCCTGGTCGAGGCTGCGCGACACGGCGATGAACACCAGCCCCGAGATGGCCACGTTGACCACCAGTATGATCACGAACAGCTTGATGCCGAGTCGCGAGAAGGAAGGGCGGGAGGGGCGCATACGTGAGTCGTCCTCGAGCAGGGAACAATGCCTCAGGATACCTTCACGGAGCGGGCGTATCGTGCAATCCCGGTGAAAGTCGCCGCTCGATCAGGGGCAGCTTTCGCCGACGATCAGCTCGGTGTTCAGCGTCAGTGCCCGGTGCGGCTCCAGATCCAGGATCATGCGGGCGGCGGCGCGTCCCTTCTCGACACTATCCTGATGCATGGTGGTCAGTCGAGGCGATCGGTACTGGCCTTCGGCGATGCCGTCGAAACCGGTCAGGCGAAGATCCTCGGGGACACGCAGGCCGCGCTGCTCGGCCAGGGTCAGGGCGGTGAGCGCGATACGGTCCGACATGCACAGCAACAGGTCCGGGCGCTCGTCGTCGGGGAGGTCGAGGATCTCGGCGATCACCGGGGCGCAGACGTCATGGGTGTTCTCCTCGATATTCCACACCGGCACCGAGGACGGGGTGATGCCATGTTCCTCGAAGGCGCGATAGAAACCATCGAGGCGAGCTCGGGTGATGGTGCGCTCGGCCGTCAACCAGGGCTGCGTTTCGGTCACCCGGCCGTTGCAGGGTGTCTCGGTGAGTCGCAGGGTGATCACGCCCACACGGCGAGGCGGTGTCGACAGAGCGTGGCAGGCAATGGCGTAGCTGGCGGGCTCGTTGTCGATGTGCACCATCGGTCGGCCTTCAATGTTGAAGTCCACGGCCACCAGCGGGCGCTGGGCAGGCAGGTCGCTGAGCAGCATCACGCTCGGCATCAGGCCATAGACGATGAAACCGTCGGCCATGCTCGCCGTGCCGGGTGTCTGAGCAGAGCCGGGCTGTCGCCCCGAGAGCAGCAACAGTGTATGGCCGTGATCGTCGAGCACCTCGGTGATCCCGGCCAGCAGTTCGCTGGAGACGGCGTCGTTCAGGCTATAGGTCAGGGTTTCGGCGAGCACGACCGCAATGATCCGTGAACGACCGGTACGCAGGGTGCGAGCCCGAGCATCCGGTCCCTGATAGCCCAGGCGCTGGGCCTCGCTGAGGATGCGTTCGCGCAGGCGCGGAGAGAGCTGGTCCGGCCGATTGAAGGCGTTGGACACGCTGGCGGTCGAGACGCCGAGTTCGCGGGCCAGGTCCTTGAGCGTGATGTGGCGAGGGGGAGGTGTCACAGCCAGATTCCATGCTGAAGGCGTTGGGTGACCAGCATACCGGCATGGCCGGGGCGGGCCCAGCCCTGACCATGCCGTATGGGAGGAGTCGTCATCGAGGCGGGGCCGGGACGGTGGTGCCGACTGGCCGTCGGAGCGTGTGTCATGATCGATAATGAGCCTCCCTCATGATGAAGATCAGTGATATGGCCACCCCACTGTCGCCGCGGTGATGGCGATGCCTCGTGCCGGTAGTGTCACGCTGTTCGGCGACCATCGGCCGTTGACGCATGCTGGCACATCGTCCAGCGGCGTGACGGCCGCTGGGGCGGACAGGGTGCGGGGCTCGTCGGCGAAATTGAGGGCCACCAGGAGGCGTTCACTGCCGTGGTATCGTTCCAGGCGCATGACGCCGTCCTGTATCGGATGGTGGACGACATCGCCCTCGACCAGCGCGGAGTGTTGCCGGCGGAAGGCAAGGAAGTCGCGATAGGCGTTGAGCAGGGAGTCCGGGTCGTCCTCTTGTCGATCCACGGCCAGGGCCAGGTGTTCGGTGGTGACGGGCAGCCAGGGGGTGGTCGTCGAGAAGCCGCCATGAGGGGCGTCGTGACACCACGGATGCGGGGTTCGGCAGCCGTCGCGTCCCTTGTAGGCGGGCCAGAAGGCGATGCCGGCGGGGTCGACCAGCGATGCGAAGTCCAGCGATACTTCGCCCAGCCCCAGCTCCTCGCCTTGATAAAGGCAGATGCTGCCGCGTTGGGTCAGCAGGAAGGCCATGAAGAGACGCAGGGCTGCCGCATCCCGGTCGGCATTCCAGCGTGTGGCCAGTCGCGTCACGTCATGGTTGCCGAGCGCCCAGCAGGGCCAGCCGTCGTCGAGTCGGGCTTCCATGGTGGCCAGGGTGTGGTGCAGGTAGTCGGGGTCGTGTCGCTCGCCCAGCAGGTCGAAGGAATAACACATGTGCAGCCGCTTGCCGCCCCGGGTGTAGTCGGCCATCACCGTCAGCGAGTCATCATCGCCGACCTCGCCGACCGAGGTCGTGCCGGGATATTCGTCCAGCAGGGCACGCAGGCGCTCGAGAAAGACGAGGTTCTCGGGCTGGGTCTTGTCGTGCCGGTGGTGCTGGAAGGCATAAGGGTTGTCTGGCCGCACGCCCATGAAGCCTTCTTCGAGGGCCTCCCGAGGGGGATTGTCGCGCAGGGCGCCGTGGGTACAGAAATTGATCGCATCGAGACGAAAGCCATCCACGCCACGATCCAGCCAGAAACGCACCTCGCCGAGGATGGCCTCGACCACTTCCGGGTTGCGGAAATTGAGGTCGGGCTGCTCGGCCAGGAAATTATGCAGGTAGTACTGGCGACGCCGGGTATCCCACTGCCAGGCCGCACCGCCGAAGATCGACTGCCAGTTGGTGGGGGGAGTGCCATCGGGGCGCGGATCGGCCCAGACGTACCAGTCGGCGCGTGGGTTGTCGCGATCCCGGCGGCTCTCGGCAAACCAGGGGTGCTGGTCGGAGGTATGCGACAGCACCTGGTCGATGATGACCTTGAGGCCCCTGGCATGGGCCGCTTCCACCAGTCGGTCGAAGTCCTCGAGGGTGCCGAACAGCGAGTCGACGTCGCGATAGTCGCTGATGTCGTAACCGAAGTCCTTCATCGGCGAGGTGAAGAAGGGGGAGAGCCAGATGGCATCGACGTGCAGCGAGGCGATGTAGTCAATCCGTGCGGTCACCCCTCGCAGGTCGCCTACCCCGTTGTCGCCGGTATCCTGAAAACTGCGCGGATAGACCTGGTAGATCACCGCGCCACGCCACCAGTCCTGGCCTGGCTTGTCGATTTGCGTCGTCCGGGTCATGCCCCGAATCCTCCTGTCGATAGACGCGGCGCCCGGAACGGATGTGACGGGCGCCGCCTGGCAGGAGACATGGTGACGATCCGGCAAGCGTCCGGCCTCCTCCCCGTCAGGCGTAGCTCGGGGGAGGAACCGGGGCGGAGGCGATGGCGGCGGGTGCCGGCGTGTCACCCTGGATGCGCTCGAGCAACTGGCCCGCCAGGGCGATGGCCTCGTCGCGATGACGGATGTGCTGCTTCTGATACAGGCTGCGAATATGCGTCTTGATGGTCGTGGGGGCCACGTTGAGACGTTCGGCGATCCGTTCGTTGGAGAGGCCGGCGTGGATCAGGCCGAGGATCTGCCATTCGCGTCGTGTCAGCGGTGAGGTGCGGATCAACTCGGGCACATCGGGGCGCGCGACCAGGTCGGCGATCACGGCATCGTCGAGCATCAGGCGAACCGCACGTCCGTAGTTGCATCGCCGCCGGCTCAGGTCGAGCAGGCGCTCGGCACGCTGACGCGTCAGTGTGTCCAGGGTGTCGTCCTCCAGCAGGAGGTCGAGCATGGGGGCCAGGTTATCATCCAGGCGCAGAAAGCTGCCGACCAGGGCGGTACGCGAGGCCAGCTCCAGGGCTTGTTCGAGATGCGGAAGGGCAGCATGACGACGGCCGGCCAGCCACTCGAGCTGGGCCAGGCAGAGCCGATTGCGATTGGCGTCCGTCACCAGTCCCAGGCGTCGTGTCTGTGTCTCCAGGGTCTCGAGCAGCTCGCGTGCCGACGCGAAGTGTCCCAGGTACATGAGGGCCCGGGCATGGTTGCGGGCATTGCACTGGGTGAAGTGGTTGGTGGCATCGGCCGGGCTGGCCTCCGGGGCGTCCTGACGCCAACGCTCGATGGCCTCCAGGTCGTGCTGGCTCGCCCACCAGCTGAGCAGGGTGGTGTGGGCATTGGCCCGCCAGTCGATATGGTAGTCGCCGTCGGCCAGGGCCTTCCGAATACGGCGGACATGGTCGCTGCACTGGGTATGATCGCCTTTCGCCAGGGCGATCTTGGCCAGGCTGATGTGGCACTGCAGGGTCCAGTGCTCGCCTTGGTTGTCGAGCACGGCGATACCATCGAGCGCCGCCTGCTCGGCCTCGTCGAGGCGATGCCATTCCCACAGCAACTGGCTGCGGATGCGATGCACGAATTCGACGATGGGCAGGTGCTGCAGTCGTCGGCGCTCGATATGTGCCACGGCGCGCTGCTGGACGTCGTGCGCGGCCTGCAGTCGACCCATGGCGAACAGGGTCTCCGATTCGTGGCAATGGGCCCAGAGCAGGCGTTGGTCGTCACCGCGCCGGCGCGCTTCGCGAGCGACATCGCGAACGCGACGCAGTGATTCGTCCAGGTATCCCTGCACGAAGCGGGATTCGCAGAGAATCGTGGCGGCCGCCAGCGGCATGCCGGGCAGGTAGGTGGCAGGGAGGTTCAGGGCGCGTTCGGCCAGCGGTGCGGCGTGTCGGGCCTCGCCGCGGTTGATGGCGAGCTGGGCGCGCAGGGTGTCGAACTCGGCGCTGAGCGCCTGCCACTCGTCCCGGTCGCGTCGCGCCTCGATCCAGCCGATGACACGTTCGGTGTGCGCGAACTGATACTGGGCGTGGGTGACCCAGCCCCACAACAGCGTCAATCGGGGCGAGGCCGACAGGCGCGTGTCGCCGAGCACGTCAAGAGCGCGTGCCAGCGGGGCACATTGTCCACGATCGAGCAACCCTGGTCCTTCGGCTTCGACCAGCGTGGCCAGGGCCTCGGGGTCCTGTGCCTCGGTCATCTGTGCTACCGCCAGGGCAGAATCGCCCATGGCCAGCCAGGCCTGACTGGCTCGGCGATGCAGGTCACGCTGGGCATCCAGGCTGAGTTCCCCGCGACAGTAGCGCAGGTACTGGGCAAATAGCGGATGGAAACGACACCAGGGCGAGTGGGGATCGTCGCGTTCGATGAAGAGTCCGGCCTGCTCCAGCGCCTCGAGGCGGCGTCCGGCATGCTGGCCCTCGAGCAGCCGGGCGACCAGGTGGGGTGAGAAACGCTCGAGCACGCCGAGCTGGTGCATCAGGATACGGTCCGACTCCTCCAGTGCCTCGTGCATCAAATCGTCGAACCAGGCCACGAAGTCGGGGTGACCACCGCCCAGTCGTTCCAGAAGCGCATCGAAACTGGCGGTGGTAGTGGTGCGTTCGAACAGCCAGTTGATGGCCATGGCCCAGCCGCCGGTGAGCCGCAGGGCGCGTTCGAGGCTGACCCGGGTGGGCGGAAAGCTCAGCAGCTGGTCGCTCAGCGCGCGGCTGTCGTCGAGGGTAAAGGCCAGTTGCGTCGGGCCGAGCTCCTCCAGTTCGCCGCGCAGGCGCATGGCGGCGAGTCCAAGGTCCGGGCGTGAACGGGATATCACGGTCAGGGTCAACCAGCGAGGCTGATGGCGCAGCCAGTAACGCAAGGCCTCCAGCAGCACCGGTGAACGCAGGTGTTCGAATTCGTCGATGACCAGACGGCAGGGAGGCGCCTGGTCGGGCAGGACCGTCAGCCAGCCATCGATGCGCGAAGCCAGTGGCTGGGTCTCGTCGTCTTCCAGCAGTGAAAGGCCGAGGTGCTGGCGACAGAGTGTGCCCAGCGCGGCGGCGAAGTAGCGCGCGAAGCGCACCGGGTCATCGTCCAGGGGCTCGAGGCGCAGCCAGGCGGCAGGCTGTTCGAGCGCCGGCAACCGCTCGGCCATCAGGGTGCTCTTGCCGTAACCGGAGGGGGCCTGAATCACCATCAAGCGCGTGTGCTCGCTGAGGGCGAAATGGTCGTTGAGCCGCTCGCGGGACACGGTCGTCGGGGGCAGGGTGGGGGCCATCAGCTTGTCATGGATCAACGGCATGCGGCACCTGAGGCAGCGTCTTAATCGTTACAGATGCTGTCAGTATGGCGCGAATTATCGTCTTGTGGGGCGATCTGCGACCAAGGTGGTAGGCGATGGGAGAGAAGCCCCCAGGTCGAATTTGCCCCGCGAGGGGCCTACGCCCCGGGGCTACGCCACCCTGGCGGGACCGCGGGATGAGCACGTCGCGACAAGGATAGCCGAGTCTCGTGGCGATGGGGCATCGGTCCATGGAGAGATCGATGCTTGCAGGATCATAACAAGAGGAACCGCGCTATGATACGACGCTACGCACTGCCGGCCTGCCTGGTAGCGACCGCTCTCGGAGGATCGCCCGCGCTGGCTTTCGAGAATGATGCCCTGACGATCTGGATGGGTGACAACAAGGGCCCGGAAGGCATTCGTGAGGTAGCTGAGCGTTTCACGCAAGAAATGGGCATCGAGGTCGATATCGTCAATCCCGACAATCTCACCGATCGTTTCCAGCAGGCCGCCGGCAGCGGCAAGGGGCCGGACATCGTCATCTGGGCCCATGACCGAATGGGAGAATGGGCGCAGAGCGGGCTGCTCGAGACGGTGTCGCCGTCGGCGGCGTATCGCGAGCGCTATTTCGATTTCACCTGGGACGCGATGGTCTGGAATGGCGAGACGTATGGCTATCCCATCTCGGTGGAGTCTCTGGGGCTGATCTACAACAAGGCACTGGTCAAGACGCCGCCGGAGAGCCTCGAGGCCCTGGCAGAACTCGACGCCGAACTGAGCGAGGAGGGCAAGAAGGCGATCCTGTTTGACTATGGCGAGCCCTATTACGGCTGGCCCCTGCTGGCTGCCAATGGCGGCTATCCCTACAAGCGGACCGCCGAGGGCTATGACGTCGGCGACATCGGCGTCAACAACGCCGGGGCCATGGAGGGCGCGCGGCGTCTGCGCGAGCTGATCGCGTCGGGGGTTCTGCCCGAGGGTACCGACTACAACGTCATGGCCTCGCGCTTCAATCGTGGCGAGGTGGCGACCATGATCAGCGGCCCCTGGGCCTGGAGCAACCTCGAGAAGAGCGGCATCGATTTCGGTGTGGCGCCCTTGCCCCGGGTGGGGGAGGCAAGGGCGAAACCTCTGTTCGGGGTGACCGCGGCCATGATCAATGCCGCCTCGCCCAACGACTTCCTGGCCATCGAATTTCTCGAAGGCTATCTGCTCGACGAGCAAGGCCTGCGGACCTTCAACAGCGATGGTTCCCTGGGTGCGGTGGCGCATCGGGCCTATCAGGCGGAACTGGGCGAGAACCCCGATATCGCCGCCACCCTGGCCAATGCCGAGATCGGCGAGCCGATGCCCAACATTCCCGAGATGGGTGCCTTCTGGTCGGCCATGGAGCCGGCACTGCAGAACATCGGAAGTGGCCGCCAGGTGCCGCGAGCCGCTCTCGATGCTGCCGCCGAGCGCATGCGCACCTCGAATCAGTGACCCTTCCCGACATTCGCCCGCGTCCTGGCCCCGGTCCGGTCGCGGGCGGCAGGTGACCAACCATGTTCACGACCAATGCTTCACGCGGCCTGCCGCGCCATCGTTCCCGTTCCATTGCCGAGCGTTATCGCCGTTGGGTCTCGCGTGCCCTGGTGGCGGTGCTGGTGGTATTCCTGCTGTGGCTGGTGGTGGCGTTCCACCTGCGCGGGCAGTGGATGTTCGCGCTGCTTTTCCTGGTGCTGGGAGCCTCCCTGGCCGTGGTATTCGGCAAGCGCGAGCTGATGAGTCACCGCTATGTCTTTCCGGCTCTGGCCGGCATGGGCGTGTTTGTGATTTTTCCGTTGCTGTATACCGTCGGTATCAGCTTCAGCAATTACAGCTCGAGCAACCTGCTCGGTGAGGAGCGGGTTCGCGCCCAGTTTCTCGAACGCACTTATCAGGCGGAGGGCAGCGCCTTCGATTTCCGGCTCTATCGCGAGGGAGAACGCCGCCGCCTCTATCTCGAGGCCCAGGGGGAAGACGTGGATATCGGGGCATCGCGCCTGGTATCCGAGCCCCTGGTCGACAGTGGGCAGCAGGGTGTCCTGGCGGTGCATCCCGCTCAGTCGCCGCCGGCGGGGGAAGCACTGGGCATGCGCGAGGTGATCGCCGAGCGTGAACGCCTCCAGCGGCTGGTGCTGACCACGCCCGATGATGTCGAGCTGCGTATGGCGGGGCTGCGGCATTTCGCGCCGATCCTGCCGCGTTACACGGAAAATCCCGATGGCAGCCTCACCGATCGGCGCGACGGGACACGCCTGACACCGGATCATGAGCATGGCTTCTTCGTCGATGATGAAGGAGAACGCCTGACGCCGGGCTGGCCGGTGGCGGTAGGGCTGGACAATTATGCCCGGGTGCTGCTGGACCCCGATGTGCGAGGCCCCTTCCTGGCGATCTTCGTCTGGACCTTCGTCTTCGCCGGTCTCACGGTGCTCTTCACCCTGGCGGTGGGCTTCGTGCTGGCATCCTTGCTGCAATGGGAGCAGCTGCGGGGCAAGGCCGTCTATCGTACGCTGCTGATCCTGCCCTATGCCGTGCCGGCCTTTATCTCGATATTGATCTTCAAGGGCATGTTCAATCAGTCCTACGGCGAGATAAACCTGATTCTCGAGAATGTCTTCGGCATCCGTCCGGACTGGTTCACCGATCCGGCCATGGCGAGGACCATGCTGCTGATCGTCAATACCTGGCTGGGGTATCCCTACATGCTGCTGCTGTGCATGGGACTGTTGCAGTCGGTGCCCCGCGACCTGTACGAGGCTTCGGCGGTGGATGGCGGGGGGCCGCTGACCAACATGTTCCGGATCACCCTGCCGCTGATCATCAAGCCGTTGACGCCATTGTTGATTGCCGCCTTCGCCTTCAACTTCAACAATTTCGTGCTGATCACCCTGCTGACCGGCGGTGGACCGGACATCCTCGGGGCGAGCACGCCGGCGGGCACCACCGACCTGCTGGTCAGTTATACCTATCGCATCGCCTTTCAGGATGCCGGTCAGGACTTCGGACTGGCGGCGGCCATCGCCACCCTGATCTTCCTGCTGGTGATGGGCTTGTCTTTGCTCAACCTGCGGCTATCAAGGGTCGAGGTGTAACGGAACACGCCACCGTTCGGATTTCAGGAGAATTCTTCCATGGCCATGGTTCAACCGCGTTCCATCCGCGCCCGCAAGCTGGCCGCGCATCTCGCCCTGCTGGGCGTCGTCGCCCTGGTGGCGTTCCCCTTGCTGCTGGTGATCTCGATCTCCTTTCGCGAGGGCAACTTTGCCACCGGCAGTCTGATTCCCGAGCACTTTTCCCTGGAACACTGGTCGCTGGCGCTGGGCATTCCCTGGGAGCGCCCCGATGGCAGCATGGTGCAGCCGCCGTTTCCGGTGCTGCTGTGGCTCTGGAACTCGGTCAAGGTGGCGGCGGTGTCCTCGGTGCTGATCCTGCTGCTCGCCACCACCAGTGCCTATGCCTTCGCCCGCATGCGTTTTCGTGGCAAGGCGGGGTTGCTCAAGGGGATGCTGATCTTCCAGATGTTCCCGCCGGTGCTGTCGCTGGTGGCGCTCTATGCATTGTTCGACCGGCTCGGCCAGCTGGTGCCCTGGCTCGGCATCAACTCCCATGGCTCGCTGATTCTCGCCTCGCTTGGCGCGGTGGCCCTGCATATCTGGACCATCAAGGGCTATTTCGAATCCATCGACGGCTCCCTGGAGGAAGCCGCCATGATGGATGGCGCGAGCACCTGGCAGGCGTTCCGGCATATTCTGCTGCCGTTGTCGGTGCCGATCCTGATGGTGGTCTTCATCCTGGCCTTCATCATGTCGATCATGGAGTACCCCATGGCCTCGGTGCTGCTGCTCGACGAGGACAAGCTGACGCTCGCGGTGGGGGCTCAGCAATACCTCGCCGAGCATAACCAGCGCTGGGGGGATTTCGCCGCGGCGGCGGTGCTCTCCGGACTGCCCATCACCCTGGTGTTTCTGCTCTGTCAGCGCTGGATCGTCGGCGGTCTGACCGCCGGCGGCGTGAAGGGCTGATTCTCCTCCTCCCCGGGTTGCCTCCTACGCCTCATTCCCCCGCCCCCTCGTCACGGTGGCGGGGAGGACAACACCTCGAGCGCTTTCCGACACAGTGGCATCACGGCGGTATCCCATGACAGGGCTGCCGTGGTTTCACGCCCGATCGGGTTTCAAACGCAAGGGGTTCCAACCCGACGGCACCATGCACAACAATAAAGGGATCATCATGACCTCTCCCAGGACACGACGCTTCACGCTTTCCTCTCTGACCGCGGCCATCGCCCTGGCAACGACCGGGGCCACGCAGGCTGCCGACGTCAATTTTCATGGCTATGGACGCTCGGGGATCGGCTCGACCTCCGGTGGTGGCGATCAGGCCTGTTTCAAGGCGGCCGGGGCGCCGGCCAAGTATCGCCTCGGCAACGAGTGCGAGACCTATGCCGAGCTGGGGCTGGGTTCGACCCTCTACGAGAAGGACGACAAGACCTTCTATTTCGACAGCCTGGTGGCCTATGTCAACGAGCAGGCCAATGACTTCGAAGGCCTGGACAGCGACAGCGACGATGGCAACACCATTGCGCTGCGCCAGCTCAATGTCCAGGCGACCGGCGTGATCGAGGCGATGCCCGAGGCCACCCTCTGGGCCGGCAAGCGCTTCTACCAGCGCCACGACATCCATATGAACGATTACTACTACTGGGATCTCTCGGGGCCCGGTGGCGGTATCGAGAACATCGACCTGGGCTTCGGCAAGCTGAGTCTGGCCTGGCTGCGCAACTCCAGTGAAGATACCGAGTTCCCCGATGGGCGCCAGAATCTCGCCAACAACACCTTCGACATCCGTCTGGCGGATATCGAGACCAATGCGGGCGGTAGCCTCGAGATCGGCTATGACTATGGTTCGGCGACGCTAACCGATGCCCAGGACCGTGCCGGCGTCGATCCTGAGAAAGGGCACATGGTGACCCTGCAGCACACCCAGGGCGACTGGTTCGGTGGTTACAACAAGCTTGCAGTGCAGTACGCCACCGACGGCATCATCGGCGGCTCGGGTCGTACCAACACCGCCTCGACCACGCCGGAAGGCAGCATGATTCGCGTGCTCGACCATGGCCAGGTCAACCTGACGCCTGATATCGACATGCTCTACGCCGCCATCTACGAGGATCGTGACCTGGACAATGGCCAGGGGCAGACCTGGCTGTCGGCCGGTATCCGACCGACCTATTACTGGAGCGATACTCAGAGCACTGCACTGGAACTCGGCTACGATCGTATCGACCCCCAGCAGGACAGCATGGAAACCGCCGACCTGACCAAGCTGACTCTGGCCCAGCAATGGTCGGCGGGACGCGGTGCCTTCGCGCGTCCGGTGTTGCGCGCCTTCGTCACCTACGCCAATTGGGACGGCGATGTCTACAACGCCGCCAGCGAGTCCATCGAGATGGGCGAGGATGACGGCGTGACCGTGGGCCTGCAGGCCGAAGCCTGGTGGTAAGCCCCGCGCGTTTCGTGAGATGACAGCTTGCTGATCCTTTGCCGGTGCTCTCGAGGCACCGGCATTTTTCCTTGCCACGGTTTTCTTGCCACCCCACGAGGTCCTGACATGTCCATCGAATTGTCCCGCGGGGCGACCAAGCGTCGTCTTGCCCTGACGGGCGTACTGGGGGCGTTGCTGCTCGGCGGTTGCGCCACGACGACGCCCACGCCCCCCGATCACCGTCTCGACGAAGCCTGGCTTGAGCGTGCCAGCGATTGCTGTCGGGGGCTCGCCACCCTGCCGTCATCGCCGCTGGCGGGGCGTGACGAACGAACACTGCGCTTTGGGCCCGAGACGCCGGTGCACCGCTTCGATACCGGTCCGAGTCCTTTTCATGCCATGGCACTACCACGGGGGATGGGGCCGCTGCGCCTGGAGCTGATCAGCCGCGTGCAGCGCGACGATCAGGGGCAACTGTCACTGTTCGCTCCTCTGGTGCTGCTCCTCGACGAGACGGGGGTGATACAGCGACGTTTCGACTGGCAGGATTTCACCTACCAGTCGGCACGGGGGCTGAACGACGATCGCCTTTATCTGAGTCTCGGCGTCACACCCTCGGTCCGGACCGACCGGTTGGTGGTCCTGACGTCCGATGCCGCCCGGGCCGCCGAAAGCGAGCTGCTGCATCCGGCGCGGGCCCAGGCCCGGGCGCGTCATCTCGCCGAGCCGGCGGTGGTCGATCCCGTGGCGCCGCATCTGGCCAGTGGCGAGGTGTCGTTGCGGGTGAGGCCGCTGGGGGAGAGCGACGGTCTGCTGGCGCCTCTGCTGGGTACCGGCGGCGCCGAGACGGTGACGACGCGCACGGAGAGCTTCGCGACGATGCCCCGTGAGGTCGCACCGGACGACCCGGCCCCTCTCGACTGGCGTCGCTTGATGCGGGCCGCCCTGCAGGCCGGTGACATCGAGCTCGCCATGCAGCTCGCCGAACGCGCTGAGCGTGCCGGCGACGAGGAGGCTCGCGCCTGGCTGGCGGAGCGTCTCCAGGCACGCTGAATCGCATCGGTCACCCGTCTCCCGCGGCGCTCGCCGCGGGAGACGCGGCATTCACGCCGCCACGCCGGGCAGCGTCACCTGGCGGGGACAGGCCCGACCCTCGGCATCGAACAGGTGGCACTGCTCGCCGGACAGGCCCAGCGTCGTCGCCTGACGAGGCTCGAGGTGCGCCAGGCGGTCGAGGCGCTGGGTGATGGTGCCATCGGCGCCATTCACCTCGATGTGGGCGAGGGTCTCGTAGCCGAGGCGTTCGGCCACGCCCAGCCGACCTTTCAGCAGGGCGTCGGCCGCGTCCGGTGCCACGAAGTCCTCGGCGCGGATGCCCAGAGTGGCAGTCTCGCCCGTCGTCAGGTGCGAACCATCCACTGCCACGGGGAGGGGCTCGCCGTTGGGCAGTTGCACGCCGGTACGCCGCCGTCCGGGGTCGATGACCGTGACCGGCAGGGTGTTGATGCGGGGCGAGCCGATAAAGGCCGCGACTTCCAGGCTCTCGGGAAAGTGATAGAGCGTCAGTGGTGCGCCGACCTGAGCGATGCGGCCACCGCTGAGCAGAACGATCCGGTCCGCCAGGGTCATGGCTTCGACCTGGTCGTGGGTGACATAGACCATGGTGGCGCCGAGTCGTCGATGTAGCTCGGCGAGCTGCACGCGCATCTCGACGCGCAGCGAAGCATCGAGGTTGGACAGGGGTTCATCGAGCAGGAAGACCCGAGGCTGCTTGACCAGGGTGCGGCCGATGGCCACCCGCTGGCGCTGACCTCCGGACAGTGCCTTGGGGCGGCGATCCAGCAGCGGCGACAACTGCAGGGTGCGGGCGGCGGTATCGACCCGTTGCTTGATCTCGGTCTTGTCGGCGTGGGCGAGCTTCAGTCCGAAGGCCATGTTCTCCGCCACCGTCATGTGGGGGTAGAGGGCGTAGGACTGGAAGACCATGCCGATATCGCGTTCCTGGGGCGGCGTCTCGTTGAGACGCTCGCCGTCCAGGCACATTTCGCCTCGGCTGATTTCTTCCAGGCCGGCGATCATGCGCAGCAGCGTCGACTTGCCGCAGCCGGAGGGACCGACGAAGACCACGAATTCGCCGTCCTCGATGGTCAGGTCGATGTCTCGCGAGACTTCGACACCGTCGTAGTCCTTGCCGATGCCGGTGAGTGTCAGGCGTCCCATGGTGATGATGTCTCCCGGTCAGGCAGCGTGACGCTGCGTGGCGATGGTCAGGGCCCGGTCGGAGGCGTCGAACAGATGGGCATGCTCGACGTCGACGTGCAGGGCGACGTCCTGGCCGACCTGCCAGTCGCTGGGCGCCTCGCTGCGGTGGATCAACAGGGTGTCGCCTTCCCTGGGCTCGAGATAGACGTAGACCTCGTTGCCCAGGTACTCGACGTTGACGATCGTGAAGCGGTTGTCGCCCTCGGCCGCGTCGAGTCGCAGGTGCTCGGGGCGAATGCCCAGGGTCAGCCGTTGTCCCGATGTCTCGCCGGCGTCCTGGTGCAGGTCGAGTTCGCCGACGCCGGCGACCGCCACCCGACAGCCATCAGGGCTCGCATCGCACAGCTCGGCGGGCAGGAAGTTCATGGTCGGTGATCCGATGAAGCCGGCGACGAAGCGCGTCGCCGGTCGCTGGTAGAGGGTCTGCGGACTGCCGACCTGCTCGATGCGTCCATCCCGCAACACCACGATCTTGTCGGCGAGGGTCATGGCCTCGACCTGATCATGGGTGACGTAGACGACGGTGGAGCCTCGCCGGTGGTGGAGCTGGGCGATCTCGTTGCGCATCTGCACGCGCAGGGAGGCGTCGAGGTTGGACAGCGGCTCGTCAAACAGCAGGATCTGTGGGTTGCGTGCCATTGCGCGGCCCATCGCGACCCGCTGCCGCTGGCCTCCCGAGAGCTCCTTGGGCTTGCGCTCGAGCAGCGTCTCGAGCTGCAGGGTGCGAGCGGTCTCCATGACGCGCTGCTCGACGGTCTGGTCATCGGCCTTGGCCAGCTTGAGCCCGAAGGCCATGTTGTCGTAGACCGTCATGTGCGGGTAAAGGGCGTAGGACTGGAACACCATGCCCACGCCGCGCTCGCGGGGTGGCAGGTCGTTGACGACACGCTCGCCGATGGACAGCTCGCCGTCGGTGATCGATTCGAGACCGGCGATCAGCCGCAGCAGCGTCGACTTGCCGCAACCGGAAGGACCGACGAAGACCACGAACTCGCCGTCGCCGATCGTCAGGTCGACGTCCTTGATGATCTGGGTGTTGCCGAAGACCTTGTTGAGCTTTTCGAGGGTCACGCTTGCCATGTGGCGACTCCCTGCCGGTTTGCGTTTCCGGCTGTCTGGGGGGATGAATCGAGGTGCAGGAAAGCGGCCTGGTAGGGCGGCAGCGTCAGGGTCTCGCCGTCCAGCGCGGCGCTGAATCCATGGTCGTCGAGGGGGCGTCCCTTGGCCGGCAGGCGGGTATGTTGCGTCTCGTCGGTCAGGTTGAACACGCACAACAGGCGCTCGTCGCGATGTTGCCGGCTAAAGCCGAGCAACGCTTCGCCCACATCAATCAGCTCGAGGTCGCCGTCGCGCAGGGCGGGGTGTTGACGCCGGAAGCTCAACAGTCGCCGTACGGCGTTGAGCGTGGAGCCGGGGTCGCGCTCCTGCGTCTCCACGGCCAGCGGCAGGTGGCGCCTGTCCAGCGGCAGCCAGGGTTCGGTTGTCGAGAAGCCGCCGAACGCGGCGGAACGCCAGGGCATGGGCGTGCGGGCACCGTCGCGCCCCTTGAATTCCGGCCACAGCACCTTGCCGTAGGGGTCCTGGATGCGTTCGAAGGGCACTTCGGCCTCCGGCAGTCCCAGTTCCTCGCCCTGGTAGAGACAGACGCTGCCGCGTAGCGCAAACAGCAACGCCAGAGCGACCCGAGGATAGGCATCCGGGTCCTCGGAGCCGCCCCAGCGGCTGGCACTGCGCATGACGTCATGGTTGGAGAGCGCCCAGCAGGGCCAGGCATCGCCGGCCAACTTCTGGAAGCGTTCGATCACTTCGCGGATATAGGCTGCCGAGTGCGGCTCGTTGAGCAGGTCGAAGGTGTAGGCCATGTGCAGCTTGTCGCCGCCCTCGGTGTACTCCGCCATGCGCTCGAGCGGGGTGTCGTCACCGATTTCGCCTACCGTGGTGGTGCCGGGATAGTCGTCCATCAGAGCACGCAGCTCGCGTAGAAAGTCGAGATTCTCGGGGCGACTGATATCGTACAGGTGGCGCTGCCAGGTGTAGGGGTTGCTGTCCGGTGCGCCCAGGGTCCTGGGTGCACCTTCCGGCACCGGCGGATTGTCGCGCAGGGCGGTGTCGTGGAAGTAGAAATTCACGGTGTCCAGGCGGAAGCCGTCGACGCCCAGGTCCAGCCAGAAGCGCATGTTGTCGAGCTGCGCCCGTCGCACCTCGGGATGGTGAAAATTGAGGTCGGGCTGGCTGGCCAGGAAGTTGTGCAGGTAGTACTGACGGCGTCTGGGTTCGAAGGTCCAGGCTGGGCCGCCGAAGATCGACAGCCAATTGTTGGGTGGCGTGCCGTCGGGCTTGGGGTCGGCCCAGACATACCAGTCGGCCTTGGCATTGCCGCGATCCTGGCGACTCTCCCGAAACCAGGGGTGGCGGTCCGAGGAGTGGCTGAGCACCTGGTCGATGATCACCTTGAGGCCCAGGTCGTGGGCTCGGGCCAGCAGGGCCTTGATGTCGTCCAGGGTGCCGAACATCGGGTCGACATCGCGGTAGTCGCTGACGTCGTAGCCGAAGTCGGCCATCGGCGAGGTGAAGAAGGGCGATAGCCAGATACCGTCCACGCCGAGGCTCGCCACATAGTCCAGCTTCTCGGTGACGCCCGCGAGATCGCCGATGCCATCGCCGTTGGCATCCATGAAGCTGCGCGGGTAGATCTGGTAGATGACGCCGCCGTGCCACCAGAAGGTGTTGTCCTGCATCTTGGACTCCTTGATAAAGAGATTCAGCCCTTGACCGCGCCGGCGGTGAGCCCCGAAACGATGCGCCGCTGGAAGATCATCACCAGTACCACCAGCGGTACGGTGACGGTGACCGAGGCGGCCATGATCGGGCCCCAGGGCAGTTCGTGCTGGCTGCCGCCGGAGATCAGGGCGATGGCCACCGGCACGGTGCGCTGGTCGTCGGTGAGAGTGAAGGTCAGGGCGAACAGGAACTCGTTCCAGGCGGCGATGAAGGCCAGCAGCCCTGTCGTCGCCATGGCCGGCCACATCAACGGCAGGAAAACGCGGGTGATGGTGATCCAGGGGGTGGCGCCGTCCATGATGGCGGCTTCTTCCAGTTCCTGGGGAAGCTGGCGCATGAAGGTTGTCAGTACCCAGACCGTGAAGGGCAGGGTGAAGATGGTGTAGCTGAGCACCAGGCCGGCGGGGTTGTTGTAGAGATCGAGGACGCGGATCACCTCGAACAGTCCCGAGAGTACCGCCACCTGGGGAAACATCGAGACACCCAGGATGATCAGCAGCACCGAGGTGCGGCCCCGGAAGCGCACGCGACCCAGTGCATAGGAGGCCGTCAGGCCCAGCAGCAGGGCGATGAAGACCACGCTGAACGACACCAGGATGGAGTTGAGGATAGCGCGCACGAAGCTCTTCTCGCCGAGGATCCGGGCATAATTGACGAGATCGAAGGATGACGGCCAGAAATCCACGCGGAACAGTTCGCTGGAGGGTTTCAGCGAGGTGACCACGGCGTAGTAGAAAGGAAAGATGGCGTAGAACAGCACCACGGCGATCAGGGCATAGAAGCCGAGGCGCTTGAGCAGTCGGAGTACGGTCCGGTTCATTGGTCGACTCCCAGTTGGCGGCGGCCCAGATAGAGGTAGAGCACCGTGATCAGGGCGATGATCAAGAACAGCATCGTCGAGGCGGCGCTGCCGTAGCCCACGTCCTGAAACTCGACCAGTTGCTGGCGGGCGTAGATCGACATGGTCATGGTGTTGGTCGAGTTGGAGGTCAGCACGTAGATCACGTCGAACACGCGCAGGGCATCGAGCAGGCGGAAGATCACTGCAACCATCAGGGCCGGCGTGATCAGCGGCAGGGTGACGCGGAAGAACACCTTGACCGGATGGATGCCGTCGACCTCGGCAGCTTCGTAGCAGTCGCTCGGCAACATCTGCAGGGCGGCCAATACCAACAGGGCGACGAAGGGAATGGTCTTCCAGACATCGACCATGATCACCGCCCACATCGAGAGGTCGGCGTCGGCGGTCCAGGCCAGGGGAGCGTCGATGATGCCCAGCATCATCAGCAGGTGATTGATGATCCCGAACTGGTCGTTGAGCATCCAGGCCCACATCTTCGCCGAGACGATGGTCGGAATCGCCCAGGGAATCAGCACGGCGGCGCGCACCAGCATGCGCCCCCGGAATTCGGCATTGAGCAGCAAGGCGACGATGACCCCGAAGACCACTTCCAGCGATACCGACGTCACGCTGAAGAACACCGTGTTCCAGACCGAGGTCCACCAGACAGGATCGGTGAGCAGTCCGTACCAGGCGCCGTCGTCGTAGACCAGATAGTTTTCGAAACCGATCAGCGTCGCCCGGCCGGTATCGGCCAGGGAGGCATCGGTAAAGCTGAAGTAGAAGGTGCGCAGCAGTGGCCAGCCGGCTACCAGGGCCAGCGCCACCAGCATGGGAGCGAGAAACAGCCAGGCGGCACGGACTCGCTGGCGACGCACCTTGGTGCCGCGATAACCGGACTTGGCGGCACCCCCGCGGTGGGGGGCGCGCTCGGCGACAGGGTGTGACATGAGGGCCTCCTGGCTTACCAGCGGCGGCGCTTGAGGCGCGACAGTTCGCTATCCAGTTGCGATACTGCCTCGGCCCCGCTCTGGTTGCCGGACAGCACGTTGTGCACGGCATTGAAGAAGCCGTTGCTCACTCGGCCGTACTTGCTGCCGGTCGGTGATGACGGGCGTGCCACGGCGTTGGTGAAAGCGGGGTAGAGGGTGTCGAAGAAGGGCACTGCCTCGAGGACTTCCTCGTCCTTGTACAGGGTGGCGAGGGTCGGGTTGTAGGAGGCTTCGATGGCGCGACGCTTCTGCTCTTTCTCGGATGTCAGGAAGGCGACCAGCTCGGCGGCCAGATCCGGGACTTCCGAGTAGCGGGAAACGGCCAGATTCCAGCCGCCCAGGGTTGCGGCGCTGCTGTCGCCTTCACCATGCGGCAGGGCCACCACGCCGACCTTGCCGCGCACCTTGCTGTCCTCGCTCTGGGCCAGGGCCCAGGCGTAGGGCCAGTTGCGCATGAAGACCGCGTTGCCGGACTGGAAGACCCCCCGGGCTTCTTCCTCGGTGTAGTTGAGCACGCCATCCGGCGAAATATCGCCGATCCAGGAGGCGGCGAGGTCCAGTGCCTTGGCGGCCTCCGGGTTGTCGATGGTGATCTCGCCCTCGGCATCGACGATGGTGCCGCCGCCGCTGCCGGCGATCCATTCCAGGGCGTTGCAGGTCAGGCCCTCGTAGGCACGCCCCTGGAAGACATAACCCCAGATATCGTCGTTGCCTGCTTCGCGCTCGCCGGCCTTGATCTCGCGAGCGATCTCGGTCATCTCCTGCCAGGTTTCCGGCGGCTCGAAGCCGTACTCGTCGAGCAGGTCCTGGCGGTAGTAGAGCACGCCGGCGTCGGTGAACCAGGGCATGGCGACCAGTCGATCATCCACGGTGTTGTTGGCGACGATGGCCTCGAAATGGCCGTCGGCGACCTCCTCGCCGAGGGTTTCGTTCAGGTCGAGCAGGTGGTTGGCCAGCAGGCCGGGCCATACCACGTCGATCTGCATGACATCGATGTCGCCCGACTGGGCCGAGAGGATCTGCTGATAGAACGACAGTCGTTCGGTTGAGGAGTTGGGCGTGGAAACGATATCGACCGTATGACCGGTTTTCTCTTCCCAGGCCTCGACGCCCTGCTCGCAGAGCTGCAGTTCAGCCCCCACGGCGCCGCAGGAGATGGTCAGTTCGGCGGCATGGGCCTGCTGGGCGGCCAGGCCGGCCAAGGCGATGACGGGAATCCATCTGTTGTTCATGGTGCTCCTTGTCGACTTGTTGTTATGCGCTGACGCTTGATTCAAGGCTGACCGCCGGTGTGACAAAAGGGAGAGCCTTGGTTCCGAGTGTTTTCTGAAAGTGTTGTCTTAATCGATTAAGATCGACTGCAGAAAAACGTTAGACCGGGTGATGAGCACGATCAACCCAGACTTTGGGCTAACGGCGAGCGTCGGTGCGCCGGCTCAAAGCTATTTCCTATATAACTATTTGAAATTAAAAATTTTTATAGAGAAATCTGCAAGGTGGTTAGACATAGGTGGTATTTAGGAACTGGTCTCAATTGGGGTAGCGTCTTAATCGATTAAGATCAGTGTTCCGATGATGCGCCTCCCCATGCACAGGGTGTGGCGACAGACGTCGCCGGCTGGTCTCTTCCCGTGACAACAACAAAGGCTTTGAATGAGATGACATTTGCGACCCAACGCCTGCGTAAGTCCCCTCTTGTCCTGGCGGTTGCCGCCGCCGCCATGACGGCCAGCTCGCTGGCGAACGCTCAAGCGGACAGTGATCTCGAGGCGCGTCTGGCCGAACTGGAGCAACGGATTGTGGCCGCCGAGCAGCGCGCCGCCGCCGCGGAAAGGCGGGCCGAAAAGGCTGAACGGGAAATGGCCCGGGAGCAGGCCGACGACTCTCGGTCTGTCGGTCAGGACATCGAGTCGCGTCTTGCCAAGGTGGAGCGCCATGCCAATGGTGAAGAAGGTTTCTCCTTCAACGCCTATGCCCGTTCGGGGCTGCTGATCGGTGAGGATGGCAAGAGCACCGAGGGAGGCCCCTACCTGACGCCGGCCGGCTCGCAGGGTGGTGCCGTGGGGCGTCTCGGCAACGAACCGGATACCTACGCCGAGGCGATCCTCAACTACAAGATGCGCTTCGATAACGGTGCCAAGGCGAAGTACACCACCATGATCGCCGATGGCGTCACCACCAGTAATGACTGGACGGCCGGCGAATCGGATCTCAATGTGCGCCAGGTCTATGCTGAGTTCAGCGATCTGCCTAGCTTTACCGGTGCCTTCGAAAACGCCTCGATCTGGGCGGGTAAGCGCTTCGACCGCGACAATTTCGATATTCACTGGCTCGACAGCGATTTCATCTTCCTGGCCGGAACCGGTGGCGGCATCTACGACATGCAACTTGCCGACAACTGGAAGTCGAACCTGTCCGTCTATGGTCGCAGCTTCACCGACTTCCCGGTCGATAGCCAGAATCCGGCCGAAGAGTCCGGTAGTACCGATAACCTGATCCTCACCTCCAATAACTACTTCGGTAACTGGCAGTGGATGGTCAGTGGCATGAATGCCACCGACAACGATGAGCGTCTGACCGAAGGCAACATCAGCGCCGCGGATAACGGCGTACACACGATGGTGGCTTACCATGGCGACAGCTTCTTCGGCCTGAATGACGGTAGCTTCAAGGCGGCGGTGATGCATGGTCAGGGACTGGGTGCCGAGACCAAGAGCATTGGTTCCAATGGCGACTTGAGCGAGGATGCCACCGCGACACGCCTGGGCCTTTATGGCACCACCTACATAGCGCCCGGGTGGCGTGTGGCGCCGGCGATTCTGGCCGAAACCAGCGAAGACCGTTACGTCGAGGGTGACCAGTACGACTGGGCAACGTTCAATGTTCGCCTGGCCAACGAGCTGACCGAAAACTTCGAGATGCAGTATGAAGGCAGCTACCAGTGGATGGATATCTCGCCCGAAGGCTTCGGCGGCAACAACGCCGTGGAAGGAGATTACACCAAGCTGACCATCGCGCCGACCTTCAAGCCTGAGGTGGGAGGCTTCTGGAAGCGTCCGGAGATCAGGCTGTTCGCCTCCTGGAGCGACTGGGACGAAGAGCTCAACGACTACTCGGCGGACGACGCCTTCGGTAGTGCCGGCTTTACCGGCGGCGAATGGGCCTTCGGGGTGCAGAGCGAGATCTGGTTCTGACCCCACTTCGCCTGACCGAGCACTGTTTCGATACTTGCCCGCGACTCTCGAGTCGCGGGCGTTTTCGTCCTGGTCCCCGGTAACTGCTGCTGGGAGGGCCCGGCCTACAGCGTCAGCAGGAAGAGGATCAGTGGCGGCGAGAGCAGCGAGAGGATGAAGCCGCTGACCACCGCCACCGGCACGCAGGCGACGCCGCCGTGCTGCTGGATCACCGGGAGGGTGAAGTCCATGGAGGTGGCGCCGCCATAGCCGATGGCCAGGGCGGCGTGGCGCTGGATGACCAGGGGGATCAGCACGAAGGCCACCAGCTCACGAATCAGGTCGTTGAGAAAGGCGATGCCACCGAGCAGCGGTCCCAACTGGTCGCCGATCAGGATACCGGACAGCGAGTACCAGCCGAAGCCGGCTGCCATGGCCAGCCCCTCGTTCCAGCGCAGGTCGAGCAGCGGGGCGGCCAGTAGTCCACCGATCAGTGAACTCGCTGCCAGGACGCTGGCGATGGCCAGGCCGAAGCGGTTGAGCAGGATCTGTCTGAGCGGCATGCCGGAGTTGCGAAGCTGACAGCCGATCAAGGCCAGCAGGGCATAGAGTACCCACTCGGAGAGCGTCTCGGCCCAGGCGAACAGAGGCTCGCCCAGCGACCCGCCCGCCAGCAGGCCGAGGATGACGCCGGCCAGCACTACGCCGATCAACGACAGCGAGCCCGCCATGGCGGCCAGCTTGCTGGTGGGGGCGCCTGCCACTGCCCGGGAAGCGTCGACCTTGAGGCGCAGGCGGCGCGATAGCCAGGCCAGGGCCACCAGGTTGCAGGCCGAGATCACGGCGCACAGCAGCAGCGATTGACCGCCCAGTTGTGTCAGCTTGCCGCCCAGGTCGTCGAGTCCGGCCAGGCTGATGCCCATCAGCAGCAGGATCACGTAGATGGAGGCGTTCACTCCCCGGTTGATGCCGGCCATGAGCGTCGCATGGCGAATACGCACCAGATAGCCGAGCACCAGGGGGAGCAGGACGATCAAGAGGCCACTCAACATCGCGAGATTCCTTCCTTGGAGAAACGCGGCGCCGTCGAGAGGGCCTTTTGCCCCGCCCGACGGCGCGCCGAAAAACCCCTCACTCTAGGCGTTTTCTGTACAGGGAGGAAGGCCGGTGATCAGGAAGCACTGCAAAAATGCCTGCGCATGTAAATCGCTTCGTTGAGCGGTGCTCGAAAGCTCGCCTAACCCCTCGTTATGTCTCGCTTTCTGTGCTCCGTGCGCCTTGCGCTTCACTATGCTCGGCGATTTATGCAGCACTTCCCTCAGGGCGAATCGAAGCGGGTGAGTGTCAGGTGGTTGCGGCGTTCGCCGTCGCGGTAGTAGGCCATGGACAGCAGCAGTCCCGGCATCCGGGGGAGAAAGTCGAAGACCAGGCGGCGGTCCGGTTCATCCGGCTCGGTCACTTCCACGCGCAGCGCCTCGAATCGGCCCGCGGGCAGGTTCAGCGTCTCGCGGCCCACCCGCCGGTAGTCGAGGCGCTCCTCGCGTCCTCGATGGTCGAGATAGCGCAGGTGACACCCCGATGCGCAGTCCCCGTCGATGGCCTCCCGGGACAGGGCGAACAGGGCGCTCTGGCGGTCCGGCCATGTCGCCAGGTCATCGCGCTCGAGTCGATAGGATCGCTGGATGCCCAGCAGCGAGTAGCCGGAAGCATAGTAGAGCGAGTGAACCCGGCCGTCCTCGAGGCGAAAGCGGCCCATCTCATGGCCGCTGACCCCAGGCAGCCTGGCGCTCATCTCGCTCTGCCAGCCGCTGGCGGTGCGTTGCAGCCGATGCTGGATGTCGGCATCGGGCCAGCCCGCCACTTGTAGGTGGTAACGGGCGCTGAAGGGTTGTGGCGTGGTGTCGGCGACGGCGGGGCCGGCGAACGACAGGAGCAGTATCAGCAGCCACGAGCGAAGTAGCGGCAAGGCGGGCATGAACGATCCTCTCGGTGTCGACGGTTCTGGGAGCGCGAAGAAGGGTGCGAGGTTCCCGAGGATGGCCGGGAAAAGCGGTCATGTGCCGGGGCGCTCGTCGCCTCGCCGGACATGACCTATGCTGGCGACAGCAACCTTCTCCACTCGCAGACGAGGTGAATACCATGGCCAGATTACTGCTCATCGCCGGCGATTTCGTCGAGGACTACGAGATCATGGTGCCCTTCCAGGCCCTGCAGGCCATGGGTCACACGGTGGATGCCGTGTGCCCCGACAAGCGCGAGGGCGATCGGATCCGTACCGCCATCCACGACTTCGAAGGCGATCAGACCTATACCGAGAAGCCCGGGCATGACTTCGTTCTCAATGCCACCTTCTCCGAGGTGTCGGCGGCCGATTACGATGGCCTGGTGATTCCCGGCGGACGTGCCCCGGAGTATCTGCGTCTGGACGAACGTGTCCTCGAGACGGTGCGCCACTTCTTCGAGTACGACAAGCCCGTGGCCGCCATCTGCCATGGCGCCCAGTTGCTGGCCGCCGCCATCTCCCTGTCGGGGTTTCGGGTCTCGGCCTATCCGGCCTGTGCGCCTGAGGTCTCCCTGGCCGGGGGTGACTATGCCGGGATCGAGGTCGATCAGGCCATCACCAGCGGCAAGCTGGTGACCGCCCCGGCCTGGCCGGCGCATCCGGCCTGGCTGGCGCGTTTCAACGAGCTGCTGTAAGCCTAAGCCACCGGTTATTCCGGGACATCTTGTCGGGGCGACGCAGGCTGCTCGCCACGGCGACTCCCGGGGCCGCCCGAAGGGGCGGCTCCGCTCGTTCGGGTCAGCGCCAGGCGGCGAGCCCCTCGCTGAGCGTCACTGGGTAGTCGCTATCGCCGGCGTCGAGGCGGGCGAGGCTTTCCGGCAGGCGCCGGCGGACCTCTTCCACGCGCTCCCGGGCGGATGCCGCCAGTGCCATGCCGTCGGGATCGGGCTGCCCCCGGCTCACACTGCGTACCAGCAGCGGTGAGCCGTGATCGAGTGGCTCGTCGCGCCCGGCCAGGGTGTCGCCGGCGAGGCGTCCGGCGCCGTCGAGGTGGCGATAGACCTGCTTGCGCCCCGGTAGATTGACCTTGCCCGGGGCGTGCTTGACCCGGGGCTCGCCGGCGTATTCCACCAGCTTGTAGGAGAGGTCGATGACCGGGGCGTCGGCCGAGGCGCCCAACTGGGTGCCGACGCCGAAGGCATCGATCGGCACATCGGCGCGGATCAGGGCATCGATGGCATATTCGTCCAGGCCGCTGCTGGCGACGATCTTCACGTCGCCGAGGCCGGCGTCGTCGAGGAGCCGGCGTGCGTGGCGCGCCAGTTCCTCGAGGTGGCCCGAGTCGAGCCGGATGGCGCCGATGCGCAGGTCGGGCTCGTCACGCAGCAGGCCGATGACCTCGCGTATGCCCGCCAGGGTGTCATGGGTATCCACCAGCAGGGTGGTGTCCGGCATGTGGTGGGCGAAGGCACGGAAGGCCTCGCGTTCGCTGTCGTGGGCGAGAATGTAACTATGCGCCATGGTGCCGTTGAGCGGCAGGTCGTGGCGCAGGCCGCCGAGAACGTTGCTGGTACCGGCCAGTCCGGCAGTGCGATAGGCGCGTACGCCACGCACGGCAGCGTCCACGCCGTGCATGCGGCGCAAGCCGAAGTCGACCACCGGTCGTCCCCGGGCGGCCATGACCAGCCGTACCGCCTTGGAGGCCAGCACCGTCTCCAGCTGCACCAGGTTCATGATCAGGCTCTCGAGCAACTGGGCCTGAGCGATGGGCGCATCGACCTCCAGGAGGGGCTCGTCGGCGAAGACCGGCGTGCCCTCCGGCAGGGTCCAGATGTCGCCCTCGAAGCGCCAGTTCGCCAGCCAGTCGAGGAAGGCGTCGTCGAAGCGCCCGGTCTCGGCCAGCCGGGCGATGGCACGCTCGCCGAAGCGTAGTCGGCTGACCCGCTCGGCGGCATGCTGCTGGCCGCAGGCGAGCATGAAGCGGCGCTCGTCCGGCAGGCGGCGGAAGAACAGGCTGAAGGTCGCCGAATCCCCCATGCCTTCGCGCCAGTAGGCCTGGGTCATGGTCAACTGGTAGAGATCGGTGAGCAGCGCCAGCTCGTCGTCTTCCACCGTCAGCGGAGCGGTCATCGGCATAGTTCGGCACCGGCGTCGGTGAGCGTGTCGCGGCAGGCCTCGATGGCTTCCGGATCCACGGCCGCACTCAAGCCATCGAGCAGGCGGGTGGTGAATCCCTCGCGCAGCGCGTCGAGTGTCGTGGCCTTGACGCAGACATCCAGCGCCAGGCCGCAGACCGTGACACGCTCGATCCCGCGTTCGCGGAGATAGTCACCGAGGCCGGTATCGTCGAAGGCCGAGTAGGCGTCGCGATCGAAGGCGGTGGCCTTGCTGACGCGAATGGTCGTGTCGGGCAGTGCCAGATCGGCGTGGAAGGCGGCCCCCGGGGTGTCCTGCACGCAGTGCACCGGCCAGGGGCCGCCCCGATGGGCGAAGCTGACATGGTCCACGGGGTGCCAGTCCCGGGAGGCGACAATCAAGGCGCCGGCCCGCCTGGCCTCGGCCATCTCGGCGTTGATGCCCGGCACCAGGGCGTCGCCACCGGCCACGGCCAGGGCGCCGCCCGGGCAGAAGTCGTTCTGCATGTCGACTACCAGCAGTGCATCGCGGCGGTCATAGTGCTGGGGAGGCCGGGACCGAGTGGCCTGAGACTGTGTGATCCGAGACATCGCGCACCTCCTTCACGGGAGTCGGTGGGTGTCACTTGTCCAGGGGCGGGATTGCCCCTGCTATTCATCAGCGTATCGCTTGCAGGGGCGTTCGTGTAGGCCATGGCGTCAGTAGCCGGCATCCGGATCGATGGTCGGCTGGGGCGTGCCGGCCTCGAAGGCGCGCAAGGCGTCGGCGACCTGATCGACGGCGTCGCCCAGCGGCGTGGGGCCGGCCATGTGCGGCGTGATCAGAATGCGCGGATGCGACCACAACGGGCTGTCGGCGGGCAGGGGCTCCACCGGGAAGGCATCGAGCAGAGCGCCGCGCAGTCGTCCCGTGTCCAGGGCGTCGAGCAAGGCCGTCTCGTCGATCAGCGAGCCGCGCCCGGGGTTGATCAGGCTGGCCCCTTCGGGCATCAGTCCCAGGGTCCGCGTATCGATGAGGCGTCGGGTGGCGGGGGTATCCGGCAGCAGCAGCACCAGGCTGCGGACCTGGCCGAGCAGGGTGTCGAGGCCTGCGTCGCCATGGTGACAGGTCACATCGTCGAGCTGCCTGGGGGAACGGCTCCAGCCATGCACCGGGAAGCCATCGGCGGCCAGCGAGGTGGCGACCTTGGCGCCGATGGCACCGAGCCCGAGCACGCCGACCGGCCAGTCCGCCTTGTCCGTCATGGGGTGCTCGCGCCACTGGTTAGCGGCTTGCTGTCGGGCGTAGTGGTCGAAATCGCGCTGGAAGTGAAGCACCCCGTAGCGGACATAATCGGCGATCGGGCCGGCCATGCCGGCGTCGCGCAGCTTGACGATGGGCACGTCGCGAGGCAGGGCGGGGTTGTTCAGCAGGGCGTCGACACCGGCGCCCAGGTTGACGATGCCCTTGAGCCGGCTGAGTTCGGCGAACAGCTCCGCCGGGGGCTTCCAGGCGGCCAGGTAGTCGACATCGCGGCGTTGCTTGGCACTCGCCTCGCGGGTCAGGATCTCGGCATCCGGCAGTCGCCGGGCCAGGGCCTCGCGCCAGTCGTCGGCGCGGTCGTGGTGGACGAGTACGCGCATCATGTCCTGCTCCTGCTTGCTAGTAGACGAATTGCATCATGGGCGGTGGCGCCTCGCCGAGCAAGTTGGCGAGGCGTTGCAGGCCTTCCTCGAAACGCTCGATATCCGGCTCGGCGCCGACGCTCAGGCGAACCCGTCGAGGCGCTGCCGTCTGTTCCACCATGAAGGGAACGGCGGTGGTGATGGCGACGCCCTCCTGTTCGGCCTGTTGCTGGAGTTCCTCGGTGCGCCAGGCGGTCGGCAGTGCCAGCCAGACATGCAGGCCGGTGGGGCGAGCGGTGCGCTCGTGTCCGCTCAACAGACGCGTGGCGAGGCGCTGGCGTTCGGCCAGCAATTCGCGCTGTTCGCTGGCCATGTTCTCCAGGGTGTCGTCGGCGATCCAGGCGTCGGCGATCTCGAAGATCAGCGGTGTGGCCATCCAGGTGGTGGCGCGCATGCGTGGCAGGGTGTGATGCAACTGGCCCCGCGGCACGCTGAGGTAGCCGGCCCGCAGCCCCGGCACCGTGGCCTTGGTCAGACTGGTGATATGGAAGCCGAGGTGCGGTACGCGTGCGGTGAGAGGCGTCAGGCCGGGGGGCTCGAGCAGGGCGTGGACATCGTCCTCGATCAGCCAGACACCATGACGTTCCAGCACTTCGGCGACGGCGTCTCTCCGCTCCTCACTCATGGTGGCACCGGTGGGATTGAGCTGAGTGGGGGTCAGGCAGACGGCGCGGGGCTTGAAGCGCCGACAGGCGATGTCCAGGGCCTCGGGCAACACGCCCTGGTCGTCGAGGGCCACTCCCCTCAACTGGAACCCCAGGGTGCGGGACAAGGCGATCAGACCATGATCGGTGAGGGCCTCGGTCAGTACCAGGTCGCCGTGCTGAACGATCGTGGAAATCGCCAGCAGCAGGCCATGAGCCGCGCCGTTGCAGAGGATGCGGTCCTCCGGCTCGCCGGGCACGCCGAGGCGCCGGGACAGCCATTCGCTGGCCCTTTCCCGCTGATGGGGAAGCCCGGCGATCGGACGACTGGCGGTGACGACCTCGGGACTGGCCTGCTCGGCGAGCAGGGCCAGGGTCTCGCGAAAGCGCAGGTGATGGCCGGGGGGGCAGACCGGGTGGGCGATGGACAAGTCGATCAACGCATCCTCGTGGCGGGGTTCGAGGTTGCGCAGGTAGGCGGACTCCCGAGTGTCGTCCAGGGCGTTGATCCAGGTGCCACTGCCGGTACGGGCCTGAACCAGTCCCATCTTCTCGGCCTGCGCGTAGGCCCGGGAGACGGTCTGGACACTGACGCCCAGGGTGTCGGCCAGTTGACGGTGCGGCGGCAATCGCGTGCCGGGCGTCAGCTGGCCCTGACGTATCGCCTCGGACAACGCTCGGGCGATGGCGAGGTACTTGGGGCCCGTATCGGAGAGATAGGGCGTCAGATCAATTGTCATGATTCAATAAAGCCTTTGACCGCCCGCCAAGTGGTGGTGATAGTATCAGACTAGCGATATTGACCGGTAATTGTCATGAGACATGTTAACAAATGTCATGACAATGGACATGGCCCCGTGACGGTCGGCAGGTTTGCGCTATGGAAGCACTGAACAAATAGACGAGCGTAGTGAAGCGCAAGGCGCTCGGAGCACAGAAAGCGAGACATAACATGTCGTTAGGCGAGCTTTCGCGCACCGCGTAACGCAGCGATTTGCACGCGCAGGCATTTGTGCAGTGTTTCCCTATGCCCCGGTGCCTCGGGCAAGAGGCAGCCGGATATTGGTGACATGATCGTTTGGCGAGCGATTTCATGATTCAGGTTTCATTACCCTTCACTCGCGAGGAATACGCTGGCCGGCTATGGAAGGTGCGTACCGAAATGGCGAGCCGGGGTATCGACGTGCTGATCATCAGCGACCCGTCCAACATGGCGTGGTTGACCGGTTATGACGGCTGGTCATTCTACGTGCATCAGTGCGTGCTGATCGGCCTCGAGGGCGAACCGGTCTGGTACGGACGGCGCATGGATGCCAACGGGGCACTGCGCACCTGCTGGATCGATCCGGACAACATCACCTACTACCCGGATCACTACGTCCAGAATCCGGACATGCATCCCATGGACTATCTGGCCCAGACGATCCTGCCCGACCGTGGCTGGCACAAGGGCGTCGTGGGCATGGAAATGGACAACTACTATTTCTCGGCCAAGGCGTATCAATGCTTGCTGAGAGAGTTGCCCCATGCGCGTTTCATGGACGCCAACGCGCTCGTCAACTGGTGTCGCGCGATCAAGTCGCCCCAGGAGATCGAGTACATGCGCATCGCCGGCAAGATCGTCGCCGGCATGCACTCGCGGATCCTCGAAGTCATCGAGCCGGGGCTACCCAAGAGCAAGCTGGTATCGGAGATCTACCGGGTCGGTATCGAGGGCTGGACATCGCCCGACGGCAAGGTATTCGGTGGCGACTATCCGGCCATCGTGCCGATGTTGCCCACGGGCAAGGATGCGGCGGCCCCCCATCTGACCTGGGACGATTCGCCCTTTCGCGAGGGCGAAGGGACCTTCTTCGAGATCGCCGGGGTCTACAAGCGCTATCACGCGCCGATGTCGCGCACCGTCTATCTGGGGCGTCCGCCGCCCGAGTTCGTGCGTGCCGAGTCGGCGTTGCTCGAGGGCATCGAGAATGGCCTGGAGGTGGCCAAGCCCGGCAACCGCACGGCCGATATCGCCATGGCGCTGGGTGCGGCCATGGACAAGTATGGCTTCGACCGGGGCGGTGCACGTTGCGGTTACCCCATCGGCATCAGTTATCCGCCGGACTGGGGCGAGCGCACCATGAGCCTGCGCCCCTCCGACGAGACAATCCTCGAACCGGGGATGACGTTCCATTTCATGCCCGGTCTGTGGGTGGAGGACTGGGGCCTCGAAATTACCGAGAGCATTCTGATCACCGAGAACGGTTGCGAGACGCTGGCCGATTTCCCGCGCCAGCTGTTCGTCAAGTAAGGAGTCCCCATGAGCAAGCAACCCGGCCAGCAGCGGCCCAGCCCGATTTCCGCCACCGTCGACTTCGATGCCGAGGGTGTCCAGCATGGTTTTCTCAAGCTGCCGATCTCCAACGACGAGTCGGCCTGGGGCGCGGTGATGATCCCCGTCACCGTGGTCAAGCGTGGCGAGGGGCCCACGGCGCTGTTGACCGGCGGCAATCACGGCGACGAGTACGAGGGCATCACCGCCCTGCAGAAGCTCTCCAGCCGACTGCGCGCGGAGGACGTCCAGGGCCGGGTGATCATCGTGCCGATGATGAACACGCCGGCCTGCACGGTCGGCCGCCGTACGTCGTCGATGGATGGCGGCAACCTCAACCGCAGCTTCCCGGGGGACCCGGACGGCTCCGTCACCGAGAAGATCGCCGACTATTTTACCCGGGTGCTGGTACCGATGAGCGATGTCGTGCTCGACCTGCACTCCGGCGGCCGGACGCTGGATATCATCCCGTTCGCCGCCTCCCATGTGCTCGATGATGCCGACCAGCAGCGCCGCGCGCTGGAAGGGGCCAAGGCCTTCGGCGCCCCCTATGCCATCATGATGTTCGAGCTCGACGCCGAGGCACTGTTCGATACCGCCGTGGAGCGTCAGGGCAAGATCTTCGTGGCCACCGAGCTGGGTGGCGGCGGCACCTCGACGCCCGAGAGCCTGGCCATTACCGAACGTGGCATCGATAATTTCCTGGTGCACTACGGCCTGGTCGAGGGCGAGCTCCAGGCTCCCGCCGAGCCCCAGATCTATCTCGATATGCCCGATGCCAGCTGTTACGTGCAGAGCGAGCACACCGGCCTGCTCGAGCTGACCGTGGCGCTGGGCGATCCGGTGACCGAGGGGCAGGTGATCGCCCGGGTCTATGACATGACCCGCAGCGGCGTGGCACCCATCGAGTATCGAGCTGGGCGCGATGGCGTGCTGGCCGCACGACGCTTCCCGGCCAGTGTCAACATGGGTGATACCATTGCGGTGATCGCCGAGGTCGTCGAGTCGCTCGGCTGAATACGGACAATCAGGTAGCCCCATGAAGCTTGATCGCTATGATCTGAAGATCCTCGAGATCCTTTCCAGGGACGGTCGTATCACCAAGTCGAAGCTGGCCGAGGCCATCAATCTCTCGGTCAGCCCATGCTGGGAGCGCGTTCGGCGCCTGGAGAAGGCCGGCGTCATCGAAGGCTATGGCGCTCGCCTCAATACCGATGTGCTGGTCAAGCGCACCCCCGTCTGGGTACAGATCGAGCTCAAGGCCCACAACGCCGAGAGCTTCGCCCGTTTCGAGGCACTGGTGCATGAGACCCCGGAAGTGACCGAGTGCGTGGCCGTCGGCGGCGGCCTCGATTATCTGGTCAGGATCGAGGCGGATACCATCGACACCTACCAGCGCCTGATCGACGACTGGCTGACCTCGGATGTCGGCATCGAGCGCTATTTCACCTACATCGTCACCAAGACCGTCAAGCGACCGTCGGCCGGTATTTCCGCCGATGATCTCGCGACATGAGGCGCAACGGCGGCGGGCAGAAAAAACACCAAGTTACCCGCACGGGAAAAAAAATCCTCATGCTTCCGGTGCCTTGCTTCGAAAAGTCCTGAGCCCTCATCTCCCTTACCATGGAGGCATCACGCGGCCATCGCCGCGGTTGTCTTCATGGTCGGCGTCGCATGGACGTCGGCGTGTCAGGGGAGGTGCTTATGACGCTGTCCAACCAACTCAGCGATCTGCGACTGTTCCGTCAGTACGCCTACATCGACGGCAAGTGGACTCACGGCGATACCGGCCGAGAGGAAGCCGTCTTCGATCCTGCTACCGGCGAGGCCCTCGGCCATATCCCGGTGCTGGAAGCCGAGCAGATCCGGGGCGCGGTGGACGCCGCCGAGGCGGCATTCGTGCAGTGGCGCGCTCTGCGCGCCGACGAGCGCTGCGAGCGCCTGCTGGCGTGGTATGACCTGCTGCAGGCCAACCGCGAGGACCTGGCGACCATCATGACCCTGGAGCAGGGCAAGCCTCTGCCCGATGCCCGTGGCGAGGTCGAGTACGGTGCCAGCTTCGTGCGCTGGTTCGCCGAGGAAGGCAAGCGCACCTTCGGTGACACCATTCCCAGCCATATTCCCAACGCCGCGCTGGGTACCCTCAAGGAACCGGTGGGCATCGCCGCGCTGATCACGCCCTGGAACTTCCCGTTGGCGATGATCACCCGCAAGGCCGCCGCCGCCATGGCCGCCGGCTGTCCGGTGATCGTCAAGCCGGCCCACGAGACGCCCTATTCGGCGTTGGCTCTGGCCGAACTGGCCGAGCGTGCCGGTATCCCTGCCGGGGTGTTCAACGTGGTGCTGGGCGATGCCCCCGAGGTGTCGAAGCTGCTGTGCGATGACGACCGCATCAAGGCGTTATCCTTCACCGGCTCCACCCGGGTCGGCCGGCTGCTGATCGAACAGTGCGCGCATACCGTCAAGCGCGTGTCGCTGGAGCTCGGCGGCAATGCCCCCTTCATCGTGGGGCCGGACATGGATCCTCGAGAAGCTGCCTTCGCGGCGGTGGCGGCCAAGTTCCAGACCGCCGGCCAGGACTGCCTGGCGGCCAACCGCATCCTGGTCCACGAGTCGATCCACGACGAGTTCGTGACACAGTTCGCCGAACGCATGGCGGCGCTGACCGTGGGCAACGGCCTGGAAAGCGAGGTCGATCTCGGCCCGCTGATCCACGGCCAGGCGGTGGAGAAGGCCTCGTCCATCGTCGACGACGCTGTCTCTCGTGGCGCCACCCTGGTGGCGGGCGACCAGCGCGAGGCGCCCGGCCCGAACTTCTTCATGCCGACCCTGATCACCGGCGTGACCCCGGAAATGCAGGTGTGGCGCGAGGAGAACTTTGCACCGGTGGCGGGCATCACGTCCTATCGCGACGACGACGAGGTCATCGAGATGGCCAACGACACCGAGTACGGCCTGGCGGCCTATGTCTACACCCACGACATCCGTCGCATCTGGAAGCTGCTGCGGGCGCTGGAGTACGGCATGGTCTCGGTCAACTCGGTGAAGATGACCGGCCCCCCGGTACCCTTCGGCGGCGTCAAGCAGTCGGGGCTGGGCCGCGAGGGCGGCGTGACCGGTATCGATGAATATCTCGAAACGAAGTATTACTGCCTGGGAGCCCTGGGTTCGGTTTCTGGGAGCTGAGCATGCTGCGCTCGGTCAGGCGGCGTTAAAAATCGGCTCAAACTGCTCATTTACTCAATGTAAACTCCGCTTTTTCGCCGATTTTTGCCTTGCCTGACCATCGCTCGCAGTGCTCTTTCGTCTGGAGTACTGCGTCGCTAGTGGCTGAGGCGACAGGTCGTAGTGAGGGTCTTTTGCCAGGGATGGCAAAAGTAGCGCCCAGGGATGGGTTTACAGCGCCCTCACAGAGACCTGCCGCCGAATCGCCGCATACAGGAATCGCCAGGACACACCGAATTCGATGAACCTTCTCTCCGGCAGAGCCGGGGAGTCTCACTGGAGAAACGCATGACCACGCACAAGGATCTGATCGACCGCGATCGCAAGGTGACCTTCCACGCCTCCACGCACCTGCGCGACTTCGCCCAGGGTGATGCGCCGGGCCGCGTGATCACCGGTGGCAAGGGCATCAAGATCGTCGACAAGGATGGCCGCGAATTCATCGACGGCTTCGCCGGTCTGTACTGCGTCAACATCGGCTATGGTCGCAGCGAGGTCGCCGAGGCGATCTACCAGCAGGCCCTGGAGATGTCTTACTACCATACCTATGTGGGCCACTCCAACGAGCCGCAGATCGCGCTTTCCGAGAAGATCCTCGAGCTGGCCGGCCCGGGTATGTCCAAGGTCTACTACGGCATGTCCGGCAGCGATGCCAACGAGACCCAGCTCAAGATCGTGCGCTACTACAACAACGTGCTCGGTCGGCCGCACAAGAAGAAGGTCATCTCGCGGATGCGCGGCTATCACGGCTCCGGCATCGCCTCCGGCTCGCTGACCGGCCTGAAGGCATTCCATGATCATTTCGACCTGCCGATCGAGACGATTCGCCATACCGAGGCGCCGTACTACTATCATCGTGCCGCCGAGCAGGAAGGCATGACCGAGCGCGAATTCTCCAGGCATTGCGCCGCCAAGCTGGAGGAAATGATCCTGGACGAAGGTCCGGACACCGTGGCGGCCTTCATCGGCGAGCCGGTGCTCGGCACCGGCGGCATCGTGCCGCCGCCCGAAGGTTACTGGGATGAAATCCAGGCGGTGCTGGCCAAGTATGATGTGCTGCTGATCGCCGACGAGGTGGTATGCGGCTTCGGCCGGACGGGCAGCGACTTCGGCAGCCACCGCTATGGCATCAAGCCGGACCTGATCACCGTGGCCAAGGGCCTGACCAGCGCTTACCAGCCGCTGTCCGGGGTGATCGTCGGCGACCGTGTCTGGGACGTGCTGGAGCAGGGTACCGGCGAATATGGCCCGATCGGTCACGGCTGGACCTATTCCGGTCACGCGCTGGGCTGTGCCGCCGGGCTGGCCAACCTGGCGATCATCGAGCGCGAGGGCCTCACCGCCAACGCCGCCGAGACCGGCGCCTACCTGCAGGAGCGCATGCAAGCGGCCTTCGCCGACCATCCGGTCGTCGGCCAGGTGCGTGGTGTGGGGATGATGGCCGCGCTGGAGTTCTCCGCTGACCCGGCGGTGCGTCGTCACTTCGATCCGTCCCTCAAGGTCGGGCCGCGCATGTCTGCCGCCGCCCTCGAGGAAGACTTGATCGCGCGTGCCATGCCGCAGGGCGACATTCTCGGCTTCGCGCCGCCGCTGACCACCACGCGCGAGGAAGTCGACGAGATCGTCGCGCGCACCGAGCGGGCAGTGAACAAGGTGACCGATGCACTGACCCGGGAAGGCGCCATCCAGGCCGCCTAGATCGTGTACGGGACATCGACGATAGCGTGATGACATTCGCCGCGGGGCTCCCTGCGGCGAATGTCGTTGTTGTGGACGTCAATGATGGATCCTACCGTCGCATGATGCGAGAAAGGGGAGGTGAGATGTCGACACCATCGCATGGCGTGACCCTGGCCGAGATCTATGCGGCGCGTCGACGCATCGCCGGGCAGGCGGTGCGCACGCCACTGGTGCGTTCCGAGGTTCTGTCGCGACGCTTCGATGCCGAGATTCTGCTCAAGCTGGAGACTCTGCAGCCTACCGGTGCCTTCAAGCTGCGTGGCGTCACCAACATGATCGCGGCCATGCTGGAACGCAATGGTCGCGAGGCCCTGGCGGCGGGCGTGACCACCGCATCCACCGGCAATCACGGTCGAGCGGTGGCCCACGCCGCTTCACGGCTCGGTGTGCCGGCGGTGGTCTGTCTATCGAGGCGGGTGCCCGACAACAAGGTTGCGGCTATCGAGGCCCTGGGTGCCGAAGCTCGGCGCGTCGGCGATAGCCAGGACGAGGCCTTCGGCGAGGTCGAGCGGCTGGTGACCGAAGGCGGCATGGTGGCGATTCCTCCTTTCGATGACCCCTTGATCGCCGCCGGCCAGGGCACCATCGGCGTGGAGCTGATGGAGGACGCGCCGGACCTCGATCGCGTGCTGGTGGGGCTTTCCGGTGGCGGCCTGCTGGGTGGCATCGGCGCCGCCCTCAAGGCAATCCGCCCGTCGCTGGAAGTGACCGGCGTGAGCCTGTCGCAAGGCGCGGCGATGCATGACAGCCTGCTGACCGGCCATCCGGTGACGGTCGAGGAAGTCGACAGCCTCGGCGACTCGCTGGGTGGCGGTATCGGGCTGGACAATCGATGTACCTTCGCGCTGGTACGTGAGGTCATGGACTCGCACTGGCGTGTCTCCGAACGCGCCATTGCCACGGCCATGGTCGATATCCTCGAGCACGAGAAAGTCCTCGTCGAAGGTGCCGCCGCCGTGGGGCTGGCGGCCCTGAACGAACACGACCTGGACGTGCGAGGGCACACGGTAGCACTGGTGCTCTCCGGCAACGGCGTATCGCTGGAAACGCTTGATCGCGCCCGCTCCCTGGCGGGACGATGAATGTCGAGCTTCGAGCTTCGAGCTTCGAGCTTCGAGCTTCGAGCTTCGAGCTTCGAGCTTCGAGCTTAGAGCTTAGAGCAGGGAGTTGCAGCTCTGGAGGCGGTTGTCGGGGGTCGGATCTCGCATCTCGCCGCTCGTATGCTTTGGGTTTCGAGCTTTTGAGGAGGTTTTCCATGCAGCTCCACAATCGCGATGCCATCGCCCGGGTCGTGACCCTCGATCATGACGCGCTGGCGGCGGTGGAAGCCGGTTTCGCTGCCCTGGGCCGGGGTGAGGTGGTTCAGCCGCCCATCCTGTCCATGGCCATCGAGGAGGCCAACGGCGAGGTCGACGTCAAGACGGCGCACATTCGCGGCGCCGAACGCTTCGCCATCAAGGTCAGCCCGGGCTTCTTCGACAATCCCGGGCTCGGGCTGCCGAGTCTCAATGGCCTGATGATGGTGTTTTCTGCCAGGACCGGGCTGGTGGAGGCGGTGCTCTTCGATGAAGGCTATCTGACCATGATTCGGACTGCCCTGGCCGGTGCCATTGCCGCGAAGCATCTGGCGAGAGAGAACAGCCATCGTGTCGCCGTGCTCGGTGTCGGCGAGCAGGCCGAGCGGCAGGTGGAGGCGTTGCGGCTGGTGCGCGATATCCGCGTCGTCGATGTCTGGGCACGTCGTCGGGACGCCGCCGAGTCGTATGCCGAAACGCTGCGCGGTCGCGGTCTGGAGGTCAAGGTGCATGACGATGTGCCGGCTGCCTGCGAGCGGGCCGACATCATCGTCACCGCCACGCCGTCCCGGGAGCCGCTGTTGCAGGCGCGGGACCTGCCGGACGGCGTGCATGTCACCGCCATGGGCTCGGACAGTCCCGACAAGCGCGAGCTGGATATCTCCCTGCTGACCCGCGCCGATGCCTTCGTCTGCGATACCCGGGCCCAGAGCGAGGTCAACGGCGAGCTCAAGGCGTTTGCCGGACGGGAGACGCCCTTCAAGGTTCACGAGCTGGGGCAGGTCATCTCGGCCCGCGAGATGCTGCGGCTGTCGGACGCCACCATCACGGTCTGCGATCTCACCGGTACCGGCGTGCAGGATACCGCCATCGCCGATTATGCACTGTCCCGGCTGTCCTAAGCTTTGTCTGAAAAGTCGGCGAGCGATGGTCAGACAAGGCAAAAATCGACGAAAAGACGGAGTTTACGCCGTGTAAATGAGTATTTTGAGTCGATTTCTAACGCTGGATGGGCAAGCGCAGTTAGTTTTCGGATAAAGCGTAGCCGTGGGTGGGGCATGGCATTGAATGCCCCCGCTTGCCGACGGTGGGCACAGGGGCCAATCTTGAAGTCGGAGATGTTTGCCGCACCCCCTTTGTCGAGGAGACCGCAATGAGCCGACGCGTACTGGCCTTCGATGTCTATGGCACCCTGATCGATACCCATGGCGTGGTCGATGAACTGCAGGCGCGCCTGGATGAGCCGTCCATGGCCGGCGACTTCTCGCGACGCTGGCGCGACAAGCAACTGGAGTACAGCTTCCGACGAGGACTGATGGGTGCCTACGTGGATTTCTCGCGTTGCACCCGGGAGGCCCTGGAGTTCACCGACCGGCTGCTGGGTACCGGTCTGTCCGAGACCGACAAGGAACACCTGATGGGGGCCTATGCCGGTCTGCCGGCCTTTGCCGATGCCAGTTCGGCGCTGGCCCGTCTCGCCGAGACCGATCTCACCTGCGTGGCCTTTTCCAATGGTGGTCGGGAAGCCGTGGCCGGGTTGCTCGAAGGCGCCGGCCTTGGCGAGTATTTCGCCGATATCGTCAGCGTCGAGGAAGTCAGGCGCTTCAAGCCGGACCCGGCGGTCTATGCCCACCTGCGCCAGCGTCTCGAGGTCGAGCCCGGGGATACCTGGCTGATTTCCAGCAATGCCTTCGATGTCATCGGCGCCCGCCACGCCGGACTGCATGCCGCTTGGGTCCGGCGCAGCCCCGAGGCGCCCTTCGATCCCTGGGGCATCGATCCCGATATCACGGTGTCCGATCTCGAGGGGCTGGTCGGCTACCTGGACTATTAACCCGGCAAGCTTTCATGTCGGGTCAATCGCGGCACAGGGACGTGCCGCCGCCGGCCGTCAGGCCGGCGCGAGCCCGCGCCACACTAGAAGATCCACGCATCTGCGCCAGCGTGGTGCGGGCGACAATCCAATAGATCAGGACGATCTATTGGATCGCCAGGTTAATAAGTGCAGGGGGCCAGTTCCGGTGTGACGGGAACATTCACTGCCGGGGGGCGTCGGTCCTCCGATTCTCCGCCGGGGGCTCGAAACGCCGGTTCACGTGATGCAAGAGTTCGAATTGACGATCGCACTCGCGGCAGGCGCTGCACATCGCCAGATGGAAGCGTAGCGAGACGCGCTCGCGGATTGTCAGGGGACGATCCCGCTTCATCGACATCAGCCGGGTCGCGTCTTTGCACATCAGCATGTGGAAGTCTCCGTCAGCCAGCCACTTTCGATGCAGGCGCGCAGCCTCAGACGAGCGCGGTGCAGCATCACCCAGCAGTTGTTTTCCTTGATGCCGACTTCGTGGCAGATGTCACGGGTGGAAAGTCCCATCAGCTCGCGCAGCGAGAAGATGCGGGCGAGGTTGTCCGGCAAGCCGATCATGCAAGCGTCGAAGACTCGCCAGAAGGTTTCGTTCTCGAATGAGGCCTCGGGCTCTCCCCAGGAAGTCGGGCGGGCATGTTGCTCCCACCGCCCGTTCTGCCGGAACAGGCGATCGACGACGTCGTCACTGGCTTCGTTCTCCAGCGGTTGCCACCGGCCGCTGTGTTGCTGGGCGCGCATGGCATCGAGCAGCTTGTGCTTGAGGATGCCGAACACCCAGGTTTCGTAGCCGGCGCGTCCGGAGAACGAGTCGCTTTTTTCCATGGCGGTTACCAGGGTGTCCTGAACGGCATCTTCGGCCTGGGCCTTGTCGCGTAGATGCAGGAGGGCGAAGGACACCAGTCGAGGTCGAACGGCCTCGAGGCGCCTGCCATAGCCTTCTGCTCCGGCAGCGGTCTTGGTGCTGTCGTTCACGCCTCCCCCCCGTCGCAGGATGTCATTCGGTCTCGTGATACTCCCATGCATCGACAAGCGTATACGATCCCTGCCTTCAACGCTGGCGCGACGAGTCGGTCAGCCAGGCGTTCAGCAGCCAGTCCAGCGACAGAATACCCGGGCCGCGTAGTATCAGGTTCAGCAGGCAACCGGCCCAGAGGCCGTGGGTGACCCAGGCACCGGGGTAGACGAAGGTCTGGATCACCAGGGTCATGCACAGCAGTCCCGTGGCGGCGAGTCGGGTGCCGAGACCGGCCCACAACGCCAGCGACAGGCTGATCTCGGCAAGGGTTGCCAGATACGCCGCCAGGGCCGGGGGAATCACTGGCAGGTCGTATTCGTTCTCGAACAGAAAGAAGGTGCTCTGCATGATGCCGCCGGCATCCACCTTGGTCAGGGCCGAGAGGAAGAAGACGCTGCCGAGGACGACGCGCATCAACAGCAGCACCGCATCCAGGGGCAGGCGATCCAGCCAGGGAGCCAGGTGGCGATAATAGCGTTCCAGAGGCTTGAGCAGCGGCGATGTCATGATGGGGTCTCCTCGTGGCGGCACGGCGTCAAGGCGCCGAGACCGAGCAGCGTGCCGAGCGCCTGGCCGGCGTCTTCCTGACCGTGGCGCCGGCTGCAGGCCGTCAGGGCGTCGCCGAGTATCGGCCGGGCGTCGAGGGCGTGATAGAGCGTTTCGCAGGCCGGGGTGACCGACTGGATGTCGACGTTTCGGCCATGCCGGACGAGCAGCCAGTGCCACCTGCCCGCCGCCCCGACGGCGATGCCTGTTTCCCCCCGCTCCAGGGCTTGCCACAGGTCGAGCACGTCGTGATGACCGATCAGGTGGCATGAAGCGGGGCTTGGTGAGCATGCCAGGGCGCCGGGATCTTGCGAGCTGGCCAGTGTCTCGGCATCCAGCGGTATGGTGTCGGCGGCATGGCTGACATCGAGCCGGGCGCGTTCGAGACGGCAGATGTCGATGACATAGGCGTAGTCGGTCATCGTCGGCAGGTCCTCGAGCATTTCGGCAAAGCGGTGTCCGTAGTGGACCAGGCGAGGCTCATCGGGAAGATGGTGGCGTGCGTAGGTGCTTGCCACGGCGGTGAAGAAGCGTTCGCCAAGTAGCGTTCGGGTATGCGGGAAGGTACTGGACAACGCCTCGATCAGGCTCTGCCTGACGTTGTTGCGATAGACATCGAGCCCCTGTCGGGAGCCGGGGCCGGGAAATTCAGCACCTGGCGCGTGCAGGGCCTCGGCGAAGCGATGCTGCCATTCGGCCAGGGAGGTCATGACACACCCTCCTGAGCGATGGCCTGTGGACGGTGTGCGGGGTGGTGGAGGCGTGCCCTGTCGACTTCCTCGAGCCAGCGTGACAGGGAGGGGAGGCGGGTATCCCACTCGATCAGGGTCGGGACGTTCGGCAACCAGCGCGATAGCTGGGCATAGCGTTGCCATACGGCCTCACAGACCGGACTCCCGTGATCGTCGATGCTCAGCGGTGGAACGGCCTCGGTGTCGAGATGGTGGCCGGCGAGGTGGAATTCCCCCACGGCGGATAGCGGCAAGGCGTCCAGGTAGGCATCGAGGTCGCGCCCGAGGTTCTGGGCGCTGATGTAGGCGTTGTTGATGTCCAGCAACAGTCCGCAGCCGGTTCGGTCGACGAGTTCGGCAAGAAAGTCCGCCTCTTCCAGGGTGTTGTCGAGGCGAACGTAGAGGCTGGGGTTTTCGACCAGCAGTTGGCGCCCCAGCGCTTGTTGTGTCTCGTCGACATGCCGCATCACCACGGCCAGACTCTCCTGGGTCAACGGCAACGGTAGCAAATCGTTGTAGACATCTCCCTCGAGTCGGCTCCAGGCGAGATGCTCCGAGACCAGAGACGGTCGCAGCGCTTCGACCAGGCGGACGAGTCGCTGAAGGTGAGCGGTATCCAGCGGCTCGGCGCCTCCCAAGGATAGGCCGACGCCATGCACCGAGAGAGCATAGCGCTCGGCAATGGCGGCGAGGTCGTCGCGGAACGGGCCGCCGGCACTCATGTGGTTTTCGGCGTGCAGTTCCAGAAAATCGACGTCGGTGTGACGGGACAGGAGCTCCGGAAAATGCTGGTGCTTGAGTCCGATGCCCTGGGCACCGGCTGGCAGCATGGTGAAATCCGTCGACATGCAGGCCTCCTCGGTGGCGCCATGGCCCGCAAGCGCGGGCCATGAACAGTGTCGAACCATGTCAGGGACGGTCGATTTCGGTCAGGCTACCGTTCCCGTGGGGCGTTTCGATGCTGGTGCAGGTGCCTTCCGGTACCAGCTTCCAGGCGTTGCCTTGATAGTCGACGGTAGAGGTTCCGGCGCAGGTGGTTCCGGGGCCTGCCTTGCAATCGTTCTGGCCGGCCAGTGCAACGCCGTAGCATTTCTCCATGGCTTGTTTGGATTCATCGTCGGCGTAGGCGGCCGTCATGGCCCCGGCCTGGGCGATGGCGGTGGTGATGACGGCGGCCATCAGCATGGAATGTTTCATGGTCTGCCTCCGTGGGCTTCTGCGTTGTGGGACGCCATCGAGCACCGTGTCGATATGTCGATGGGCAACGTTTTGTCGCGGCAGACGGCGAAACCTTACACAGGCCATGGAAACTCGTCGGCGGCGACGCCTCAGAGCTCGATGATCGGTCCGCCGGCGGTCTCGGCGTCGGCGCGATCATGGGTCACCATCAGGGTCGGCAGGCCATCCCGGCGGATTCGTTCGAACACCAGGCGTCGCATCTCGTCGCGCAGGGCGGTGTCGAGCTTGGAGAAGGGCTCGTCCAGCAGCATGGCGTGGGGCTGGGCGAGCAGTACCCGCATCAGGGCGACCCGGGCGCGTTGACCGCCAGAGAGGGTCCCCGGGTCGCGTTCGGCGAACCCCGCCAGGCCGATGTCGTCGAGCGCCATGTTCACCTCGTCTCGCCGTTGTCGACGCGAGCCGCCCGGTGGCATGCCGAAGGCCAGGTTGCCGCCTACATCGAGATGCGGAAACAGAAGGGGATCCTGGAACAGCAGGCCGAGGCGTCGTCGCTCCGGCGGCAGGAGACCGAGATCGGTCTCGCCGAGTAGTACGCGCCCCGAGGCCCGGAAGCCGACCGGCAGGAAGCCGGCAATATGCGCCAGCAGGGTTGATTTGCCGACGCCGGACGGCCCCATCAGGGTCAGGATCTCGCCGGGGGCGACACTGGCCGAGACGTCGATCAGGGGGTGCCCGCCATGGGTGATGGCGATCTCATCCAGTCGTAGAGAGGCGGTGCTCATGCGGCGTCTCCGGACAGCATCTGGCGGCGGTGGCGCCACCACAGACGGGGAAGGGTCGTGGCCAGGGCGAAGCCGAGGGCCGGCAGGGCGAGCTGGTACAGGGCATAGACAGCCGTGAGCCGGCGGTCACCGCCACTGGCCAGGTTCACCGCCTCGGTGGTCAGGGTGGTCAAGCGACCGGCGCCGAGCAACAGGGTCGGCAGATACTGGCCGATGCTGACGGCGAAGCCCACGGCACCGGCGACGAGGATCGGCGCGGCGAGCATGGGCAGGCGGATGCGCAGGAAGACGCTGGCGGGCGAGGCGCCCAGGGTGGCGGCGACCTGGCGCCAGCGGGGATCCTGCCGGCGATAGCTTTCCGCCAGGGACAGGAAGGTGTAGGGCAGCACGAACAGGGCGTGGCCCAGGGTCACCGCCGGCCAGCCGGCGTTCAGCCCCACCTGGGCTTGCCACTGCACGAGTCCCTGCAGGAAGGCCACCTGGGGGACCAGTAGTGGCAGGTAGAGAATCAACTGGGCGCCGGCGCTCAATGGGCGACGACGATGCGTCTCGGCTTCGAGGCAGCCGAGGGTCAGCACCAGGGCGATGCCGGTGGCGGCCAGCCCGATGGTCACGGTATTCGAGAGGGGGCCGCCGATGCCCATGGTGGCCTGTTGCCAGGCATGCAGGGTCAGCGGGGCGGGCCAGGCGTCAGGGAAGGGCCAGTAACCGGCCAGCGACCAGAGGATGAGGCCGGCCAGGGCGGCGACCAGCACGCCGATGGCCAGCCAGGTCATCAGGGTGCCGAGGCCGCGTCCCAGGCGTTCGCCGCGTCGTCGGTGTCCATCGCGCAGCCAGCCGGCCCCCAGTCGCGAGACCAGCCGCTCGCCCAGCCACCAGATCAGCAGGGCCCCGGCGGTGACGCCGATCTGCAGCAGTGCCCCCGCGGCGGCCTGGAAACGCATCGTTAGATCGGGATCTCCCAGCCAGCGCACTACGGCCACGGCCAGGGGCGGCGGCGTCGAGGGACCGAGGATCATGGCCACTTCGATGTTGGCGGTGGCGAAGACGATGATCGCGTAGAGGGGTAGCCGGATCAGCGGGTAGAGAGCCGGCATCACGCCCTTGAGAAAGCCGTTGATCCGCCCGTAGCCCAGCGAACGGGCCATCATCAGGCGTTCCCCGGCCCGGCACTGGGGCAGGGCGGCCAGGCTCATCAGCAGCAGGAAGGGAATCTCCTTGAGGGTCAGGCCGAGGGTCAGGGCCAGGCCGGCCTCGTCACCGGGGAACAGATAGTCGGGGGGATGGGACCAGCCGCTGAGCCAGGGCGAGACCAGGCGACTGGCCAGGCCAGAGGGCGTCAGGAGGAAGGCCAGCCCGATGGCGGCGGCCGCGTGGGGAACCGCCAGCAACGGCGACAGCAGGCGTCGTATCGTGCCGAACGCGCGCGTCTCGAGAAAGGTGGCCAGGCAAAGCGCCACGATGCCAAATGTCGCCAGGGCGCTGGCCAGTCCGGTGAACAGGCTCAGGCGGATCATGTCATCGAGACCGGTCGTGTTGCCGAGCGCCTGCCAGTGGACCAGTGTCCAGGCCTCGCCGCCCAGTGCCGGGTGCCAGCCGAAAGCCGGGGCGACCACGCCGGCCAGGCCCAGGAGCACCGGCAGGATCAGCAGCGCCAGGGTAATGACGGGAACAACGCGTATCCCGGTCACGAAGTACGGCATCAGTGTCGTGCTCTATAGAAATACTGAATAAATCGCCGAGCATAGTGAAGCGCAAGGCGCACGGAGCACAGAAAGCGAGACATAACGAGGGGTTAGGCGAGCTTTCGAGCACTGCGCAACGCAGCGATTTGCATGCGCAGGCATTTAAGCAGTGTTTCCCTATCGTCAGCCATCGCCATAACGTACCTGCCACTCCGCTTCCAGGGCCTCGACCCAGCTTGGATGGGGCTCGGGCAGGACGCGTTGCAATGCCTCGGGGGGCGGGCTAGCGGGGTGGCGGTCGCCTTCGAAGGCGTCGCGTTCGGCGGCATCGAGACGGCGCATGTCGAGCACGGTGGGATCGCCCCAGACATCGATATCCTGCTTGCGGGCCTGGGCCTCGGGCGACAGCAGGAAGTTGGCCAGTACCATGGCGCCGGCCTTGTGGCGAGCGTTGAAGGGGATCGCCACGAAATGGACATTGCCCAGGGTGCCGCCTTCGAGCACATAACTGCGGGTGTTGGGCGGCAACTGGTGGGCAGTCACGGCGGCCGCCGGTTCGGCGGGATTGAAGGTGAAGGCCAGCGACAGCTCGCCGTCTCCCATCAAGCGCTTGAGCTCGGGGCCACTGGATGGAAAGTGTCGTCCCTGGCGCCATAGGTGGGGGTGCAGGGCATCGAGATACTCCCAGAGCGGCGCGGTCACGGCCTCGACATCATGGCGCGAGGCGGGGTCGGCCAGTACTTCCGGTTCCTCGACCCTCGCAAGCAGCGCCTGCTTGAGGAAGGTGCTGCCCAGGAAGTCGGGCACCAGGGGATAGGTGAAGCGGCCGGGATGTTCGCGGGCCCAGGACAACAGTTTCGACATGTTGCGTGGCGGCGTCTCGAGCCGTTCGGCGTCGTAGTAGAAGGTCAACTGCGCCTTGCCCCAGGGCGACTCGTAGCCCTCGGTCGGCAGGGTGAAGTCGGTGAGCATTTCGGGATTGTCGTCGGGTGCCGTCAGCGAAAAGTTCGGCAATCGGCGGGCGAAGGGGCCGAAAAGCAGGCCACGTTCTTTCATGGCGGCGAAGTTCTCGCCATTGATCCACATCAGGTCGACGGCGCCCTCGCCATCGTTGCCGGCGGCCTGTTCGGCGACGACCCGGGATATCGTCGTGGCGATGTCGTCGACCTTGACGTGCACGATGTCCAGGTCGTGCCGTTCGCCCATTCGGTCAGCCACCCAGTCGATGTAACGATTGATGGCGGGATCGCCGCCCCAGGCGCTCCAGTAGACGGTCTGGCCCTCGGCTTGCCGTTCGACGGCGGGCCAGGGGGCGTCAAGCGGCGATTCGGCGTCGGCGGCCAGGCTCGGGATGGGGGCGATCGAGGCGGTGGTCAGAGTAAGGGCAAGGACGAAACGGCGTGACATCGGCGGCATCCAGGTCGAGGGCATCCCCTGATGGTAACCGCTACGGGACAAAGAAAAAGGGCGTCACCGTGACCGGGACGCCAAACGAGCCAGCATGCCAGGCATGCAGGGATGAGGCGGCCATGGGCCGCCACGAGAGAGCCGATCTCTCCTTGCCATCGGGTATCTGGATATGCGCCTCAGGCCAGGCGCTGTCCCGAGACGCTGGGATGAAACAGTGGCTGAACGGTGTTGCCGTCCGGGTCCTTGCAGTAGAGGCTGCGCCCACCGTCGGCGTGGTCGTGGGGGCCGCGTACCACCTCGACGCCCTGCGCCACCAGGTAGTCGTGCCAGGCGTCGACATCGTCGCGCTCGTCGACGACGAAGCCGAGGTGATCGAGGCGTTGCGGGTCGCCGCCGGTCGCCTGCTTGGCGCGGGCCAGGGAGACGTTGTCGTTGCCCAGCGTCAGGTAGACCAGATCCGCGTGGGCGCGCCGCAGGATGTCCAGGCCCAGGATCTCGACGTAGAAGCGCTCGCAGGCTTCGAGATCCTGAACCTGCAGGGCGATATGGCGCATGCCGTTGAACGGAGCGGGGCGTTGCATGAGGCCTCCTTGTGCGCGGTCGAGGTTGAAACGTATAGTGGAAAATATTTTCACATATCGTTCCTTTCCACAACCCCAAGGAGATCCCCATGTACTGCATCATCGTCCAGACGCGGCTCAAGCCCGGTACCCGAGAACGTTTTCTCGAAGCCATGCTGCCCAATGCCGAGGCGTCGGTGCGCGAGGAGCCCGGCTGCCATGCCTTCGATGTGATCGAGGATCGCGACGAACCGGACCTCATACACCTCTATGAGATCTACACTGATCAACAGGCCCTGGTGGCCCACAAGGAAACGTCCCATTACAAGGAGAGCCGCGCGGTCGTCAATGAACTGATCGCCGAGCAGAAGGTGATTCGCGCCGATGTCCTGGCGATGAATCCCCGGCACTGAACGAGCCGATGGACCGGCGGGACGGCTCACTCTATCTGCCGTTTCGAGGTGAGGCGCATGTACGTCGAGCCGAGGCACCACCCGCGTCACGCCGCCATCTGGCTGTGCCTGGCCTGTCTGTTGCTGGCGGGTGCCTTGCTGGGATGGCAGGCGGTCGCCCAGGAGGCCCCGAGGGAGAAGGGCATGGCGTTGGCGATGACCCTCGAGGGGGCCATCGGTCCCGCCACCAGCGACTACTTCCAGCGTGGCCTGACCATGGCCGAGGCGGACGACGCCGAGCTGGTGGTGGTGCGCCTCGATACGCCGGGAGGCCTGGATGCCTCGATGCGCGACATGATCACTGTCATGCTCGCCGCCGACGTGCCGGTGGCCTTCCATGTCGCGCCCGCCGGTGCCAGGGCTGCCAGTGCCGGTACCTACCTGCTCTATGCCAGTCATGTGGCGGCCATGGCGCCGGCAACTCATATGGGATCGGCCACCCCGGTCCAGCTCGGCGGCGGCGGCGTGCCGGGCATCGGCGGTGAGCCCGAAACGCCGAATGATGGCGAAGGTGCCGGCGATGCCGACTCGGAAGGCGAATCCGACACGACGGACACCGCGGAGGAGGGCGCCTCGGACAAGCGCCGTGGCGAGACCGCCATGGAGCGCAAGGTGCTGGAAGATGCCGTTTCCTATATCCGCTCCCTGGCCGAACGCCATGGGCGCAACGCCGACTGGGCCGAGTCCGCGGTACGCGAGGCGAGCAACCTCACCGCCAGGGAGGCCCTGGAGCGTAATGTCATCGACGTGGTGGCCTCCGACCTCGATGACCTGCTCGCCCGGATCGACGGTCGCGAGGTGGTCATGGACGACGGCCGGCACACCCTGTCCACCGAGGGGCTGGTCGTCCAGCGTTTCGATCCGGACTGGCGAACCCGGCTGCTGGCGGTGATCACCAACCCCAATGTCGCCTACTTTCTGATGATCATCGGCTTCTACGGCCTGATCTTCGAGCTCTCCAATCCCGGCAGTCTGGTGCCTGGTACCGTGGGCATCATCTCGCTGTTACTGGCGTTGTTCGCCTTTCAGGTGCTACCCATCAACTATGCCGGCCTGGCATTGATCCTGGTCGGGCTGGGGCTGATCGTCGGCGAGGCCCTGATGCCCAGCTTCGGGATTCTCGGCATGGGCGGCATCGTGGCCTTCGTGATCGGATCGGTGATGTTGATGGATGCGGATACGTTGAACATCTCGCTGCCCCTGATCGGCGGCGTGGCCCTGGTGGCGGCCGGTCTGATGCTGTGGGTGGTCACTCGCTTCATGGGCTTGCGTCGGCGTCCCGCGCGCACCGGCCAGGAAGAGTTGCTGGGCAGCGAGGCCCGAGTGCTCGAGGGCTTCCGGGGCGAGGGCCACGTCCGCTTGCACGGTGAGCGATGGAATGCCCGCTGCGAGGTGTTCCTCGAGCCAGGCCAGGTCGTGCGGGTGATCGACATGGATGGCCTCACGGTCGTGGTCGAACCGACAGACGCCGCGGCCACGGGCGTCAACGATGAGGAGAATGCATCATGATGCTTACCTATCTCGTGCCGGCCGTCCTGGTGCTGCTGTTGCTGGCGGCCTCGATTCGCATCCTGCCGGAGTACAAGCGCGGCGTGGTGTTCTTCCTGGGACGCTTCCAGTCCGTCAAGGGCCCCGGACTGGTCATCGTCATTCCCGCCATCCAGAAGATGCAGGTGGTCGATCTGCGGGTGATCACCATGGATGTGCCCGAGCAGGACGTGATCTCCCAGGACAACGTCACCGTCAAGGTCAACGCGGTGCTCTATTTCCGGGTCGTGGACCCGGAAAAGGCGATCATCCAGGTGGAGCACTTCGTCAACGCCACCAGCCAACTGGCCCAGACGACCCTGCGTTCGGTGCTGGGCAAGCACGATCTCGACGAGATGCTCTCCGAGCGCGACAAGCTGAACGACGACATTCAGGAGATCATCGACGCCTCGGCCGAGGGCTGGGGCATCAAGGTCGCCAACGTGGAGATCAAGCATGTCGACCTGGACGAAAGCATGATCCGCGCCATCGCCCGCCAGGCCGAGGCCGAACGCGAGCGGCGCGCCAAGGTGATTCATGCCGAGGGCGAGCTTCAGGCCTCGAAGAAGCTGGTCGAAGCCGCCAACATCATGTCGGAGAACCCGGCCGCCCTGCAGCTGCGCTACCTGCAGACCATGAGCGACATGAGCAACAAGAATGCCTCCACCATCGTGGTGCCGCTGCCCATCGATATCATGGAAGCCTTCCAGCAGGTCAGGGGGGGAGGCGCCGGTCCCTCGCGAGCGAGGACGAACGACGACTCGGCGGATACCGGCACATCGTGACAAGACGTGCTGAAGGACAAGGCCCGGTGGTTTCATCGGTCGTGCAAGGAGGCGTCCCGGGCGGAGCCCTTCAGATCGTGCCGGCACTGGTTTGCTCGCCATCCGGGGAACCCGACAGTAACGGCGAGGGAGGGCCGACGTGGGTCAGGGCCAATCGGTGCATGGCGCGTGTGCAGGCCACGTAGAGCAGATTGCGGTCCATCTCGGTCGCATAGTGTCGTGCCGTGGCGTCCGGCACGATGACACGATCGAACTCGAGCCCCTTGGCCATATGGGCGGTGCAGACGATGACGCCTCGCCCGAAGGCTTGGCTGTGTTCGCCGAGCAGCTGCAGCCGTTCGTATTGACCATCGAGGGCGTCGAAGATCTTTTTGGCCTGCTTCTGGGTCTTGCAGATGATCCCCAGCGTGTTGTGCGCCCCCTGGAGGAAGTCCCGGGCCATGGCGTCAATGGTCGCCATTTCTTCCTTGCGGGTACGGCAGGGGATGACCCGAGGTTCTTCGTCGTGGCGTTCGATGGGCTCGAGGTCGGGATTGGGCGATATTCGCTGGGCGAAACGGGTGATCTGCAAGCTGGAACGATAGCTCTTGTTGAGGGTGACGCAGCGGGATTGACGCATGACCCGCCGAATCTCATCGGCCTTCGACGCACTGTAAGGATTCACCGACTGGAAAGCATCGCCGAGGATGGTCTTCTTGCAACTGAACAGGCGGCCGATGACCGCATACTGCACCGGGGTATAGTCCTGCATCTCGTCGATCAACAGGTGCTTCACGTTTCGCCAGCTGGAGCGAATGCCTTCCAGGCGCATCTTCAGGTAAATCAGGGGAAAGACATCGGCGTATTCGAGTCGTCCCCTGGACGCCGACTTGAAGAGTTCGGGGCGGCCCAGCCAGTCGTAGAAGCCCTTGTACGTCTCGCGCAGGGTGGCCTGGCGCAACATCGTCTTGATCGAGGCTTTGAGCGCCTTGCGCTCATCGGGTTCCAGGTCATAGTGATACTGGTTGCCAATCTTTTTTTCGATTTCCCAACTGACCTGCTTCAGGCGCTCATTGGTGGGCAGATGGCGATGCTTGCGGAATACCTCTTCCAGTAACCAGCCGGGCACCAGGCGTCGAGCGATCCATATATCCTCTGCGGCGAAGCGGTTTGCCTCGACATGGCCGGCATAGCGATCCAGGTCGTCGAGGAATTCCGGCGATGCCTTGTAGCGCAGGCGCGCTTTCATCGTCTCGTCATCCTTTTCCAGCAGGGTCGTCGTCTGCTCGAAGAAGGTCTCGAAACGATACTGGCCATCCAGCAGCTCGTCGGCCAGATCCTCCATGCCGATCTGATTGACTGTCTCCTCGCCCAGCTCTGGGAGCACATTGCCGATGTAATCGGAAAAGACCCGATTGGGCGAGATGATCAGGATATCCTCGGAGCTCAGGCTGTCCTTGAAGCGGTAGAGCAGATAGGCGATGCGATGGAGGGCGATGGAGGTCTTGCCGGAACCCGCCACTCCCTGGATGATCAACGCCTGCGCCTCATCGTTACGGATGATGGCGTTCTGATCGCGCTGGATGGTGGCCACGATGTTCTTCATGCCCTCATCGCTGGCACGGCTCAATTCCTCCTGAAGGACGTCATCGACCACATGCACGTCGCTGTCGATCATCAGCTCGATCTCGTTCCCCTTGATGCGAAACTGGCGCTTCAGGGTGATTTCACCGGCGACGTGCCCTTCCGGGCTCTCATAGGATGCCGGACCGGTCTCGACCTCGTAGAACATCGAGGCGATAGGCGCCCTCCAGTCGTGCACTCGGCTTTCGCCGGCGAGGTCGTCATGGAAATGGTGGATGCCGATGTAGACCGGTTTCACGCAGCCCTGTTGGACGAAGTCGAAACGTCCAAAGTAAGGAGACTGCTGTAGTTTCTCGAGCTTCTTGCGACGTGACAGGGCATTGTCGCCTGTCATCACTGCCTGCTGGATGGATTCTCTTGCCGAGATCTTCTCGATATGATCCATCTCGTCCCGGCTTGACCACAGATATTCCTTTTGTGCCTGAATATCATCGGAATATGCCTCGAGCCGGCGGTCCAGCTCGGCGAGGTTGGTGTCGATACGAGTGTGAATGTCATCGAGGTGTCGGCGCTCGGCCTGGCGCGCGGCCATATCGTTGCTGTTGTCCATGTCGCTACGTTCACAGAGGAATTCAGGAGGAAGTGGGGCTGTCCGGGACGGCGCCGACTTCCCGGGTGCTGTCGAAGGCGATATCGGGCCACTTTTCAAGGGTCAAGTCGAGCACGGAACGGTTAGGCGCCATGAAGGCCAGGGTGCCCGCGGCGTCCCGGGCGAGACGGTTGGCATTGGCTTGCATGAAGCGTTTCATGGTGACGGGGTCATCACAGTGTACCCAAAGCGCCTTATGGATCGGTGCGTTATCGAAGCCGACGTCGATATGGTATTCGGTCAGCAGTCGATGAGCCACGGTCTCGAATTGCAGTTGCCCGACGGCGCCGAGGATCATGCCGGTTTTTTCCAGGGGCTCGAACACCTGGATGGTGCCTTCCTCCCCGAGCTCCTTGAGGGCCTTGTTGAGCTGCTTGGCGCGCAGCGGATCATTCAGTCGGGTCGTCTTGAAGATTTCCGGCGAGAAATGGGGGATGCCAACCAGTTCAAGCACCTCGCCCTGGGTGATGACATCGCCGATCCGTAGCCGGCCATGGTTGGGGATGCCGATGATGTCGCCCGCACAGGCTGTGGACAGCTGACCTCGCTCCTGGGCCATGAAGTTGATGGCATGGTCGAGCTTGATCGGCTTGTCACTCCTGACGTGCTTGACCTTGAGGCCCGTGCGGTATTCACCGGAACAGATCCTGAGGAAGGCGATACGATCCCGGTGCTGAGGATTCATGTTGGCCTGGATCTTGAAGACGATACCGGAAAACTGTGCTTCATCCGGCATCACCTCGCGTTGCCGCGCCATGCGAGGACGAGGCTCCGGAGCCCAGGAAACCAACGCCTGGAGGATGTCCTGAACGCCGAAGTTGTTGATGGCCGAACCAAAGAACACGGGGGAAAGGTCGCCACCTAGAAAGGCGTCGTGATCGAAGGTCGCCGCTGCCTCACGGACAATCTCGACTTCTTCCTTGAAGGTCGCGTGGGCGATGGGAAAGTTGTCAATCAGGTAAGGATGATCTTCCCCATCGAGCACTTTCTGATCACTCTCGGGTCGGTCTTCTCCCGGGGTAAACTTGAGCATCCGGTTCTTGCCGAGATCGAAGATACCGGCGAACTCCTTGCCCATGCCGATGGGCCAGGTGATCGGGGCGCAAGGCAATCCCAGGATATCCTCGATCTCGTCGATCAATTCCAGCGAGTCCCTGACTTCTCGATCCATCTTGTTGATGAAGGTGATGACCGGTGTCTTTCGGAGTCGGCATACTTCCAGCAACTTGATGGTCTGAGCCTCGACCCCCTTGGCGGCATCGATGACCATCAGGGCAGCATCGACCGCCGTGAGTACCCGATAGGTGTCTTCCGAGAAATCCTGGTGACCGGGTGTATCGAGGAGATTGATCACGCAGTCTGCATGTTCGAACTGCATGACGGAGCTGGCGACCGAGATGCCTCGTTGTTTCTCGACTTCCATCCAGTCGGAGGTCGCGAAATGCTGGCTCTTCTTGCCCTTGACGGTGCCCGCCGAGCGGATTGCACCGCCATACATCAACAGCTTCTCCGTCAGGGTCGTCTTGCCGGCATCGGGATGCGAAATGATCGCGAACGTGCGCCGCTTCTTCACCTCCTGTTGCAGTGATCCGCTGGCGTGTTTTCTAGAGGTTGACATGCTTTACTCTGCAGAATAGGGAGTTTTTGATATGCCGAGTAGCGATGAGGGCAGATATCTCGCCTAATCCTCATCGCGCGCCTCGATGGCCATGTCGTCACTCGACGGATCGTGAAGCCTCCAATAGATCGACGTGATCCCCGGCCCTGTGCCGAGCAGCAAGGCAGCATCGATGGGGTTCAGGGCCTCATCGACTTCCAGTCGCAGGCTATTCAAGCGCTTGTGACCGGCAATCCGCTGTCCCATGAAGCGAAGGTCGTAATCGATATGATCGGATTCGCTGGGTCGTCGATGCCGAATGCTGATGAATCCCTGATCCAGAAGCACCTGGATTCGGTGCGAGTCGTCTTCATGATACTGGGACATACCGCCAGCCTTATTGGTAACGCCAGGCCTTGACGCCCCTGACCAGGGCGCGGTTGGCACTATTCAAGAAACGTCCTCGCTCACAGCAGGCGGAGGTAACTCCGGCACCATGGAGATCCTGATAGACCACCAACAGGGTGGCTCGACAATCGAGTGGTAGATGATCATGGACACTGATCCAGCCATCTTCGCGGGAGAGTTCGCCCACGTTGGGCATGAAGGCATTTTGCATGCTAAATCCCCTTCGAGATGCTCTGGAACCCCGCTTGAAACGGGATTCAGGCAGATATGAAAGCCGACGTGGCAGTGCCTGTCGGGCCAGAAGGTCGGGTCAGGGGATAGCAGACCTAGGGTGGACTGGGGCGGGTGTCGGTGAGTAACTGAATCATCGGAGTGCATCTCCTGCAGTTACCAGCGACCTTGGGAAGGTATCTGGATAAAGAATCAAGGTGTGGTCGACGATAACAAGGGGGGCGTGAGGCCGCAAGATCAGGCCTGGTCCTCGCCCTGGACCCCGGTCGTCAACCCCGTGTAAAGAGCGGCTTCACGCTCGTCGCGAGCCAGGAGTCGAACATGACGTATATGATTGAGCTCCTGGCATTGTTCCAGGATGCAACGGTACAGGACTGATGCCTGCTCCTTTTCCCGGGAGTCCAGTCCTGCCTGTTCGGGAAGCGGTAGGGACAGAGCGGTGGCTTCATGACGATCCGCGATGCGGATGGCGAAGCGATAGCCCTGTAGCACCGTTCGCCATTCGCTTTCGGTGGCAGCGACTTGCGGCAGCATGAATTTTATCGTTTTCGAGGTTTCTTCGCTGGATGACCATGTCATCCAGGCCTGCCCGACGGCGGCTCTGCCCAGATCATGGCGTTGCTTGTCAGTGGCGGGAATCACGACGGCGTCGAGGGCTTCCTGCCGTTCGTCCTGTCGCTGGATTGCCAGGGTCACGTTGTGTGGCATAAAGCTTGGCATCTCTCCTCTGGTCATTCTCTAAGATCAAGTGTGTGCGATCGGCCGTTCGATGTACCTGCCATCCGCACAATCGGTACATTCCGACACCAGGGGATCTCTTTCCAGTCGTTGGGCCGAGATCCGCTCGCCGCATGCCTGGCATTGGCCGAACTCATTGCGATCGAGGCGGTCCAGGGCAGAGTCGATCCGACGCATCGTCTGGCGTCTTCGTTCTTCCTCCTCCTCGGTCACTGCCGGGTGCTGCAAGGCCGCGGGTGACCGGTCTGTCGAGGCTCGAGTTTCGCTACTCTCGATGCGTTGCTCGACCAGGGCGGCGCGCTGGTCCTCGAGCCGTTTCATGACGCGGTCGGTATCGATATCGGGGTGGTTCATGTCGGCTCACCTCCAGGAACCGTCCACGATATCGCCTCTGTCGGTGGCTGTGTAGACGTCCCGGATGGTTTCCTGGCCACGATTGCCTCACGCGAAGACCCGGCTCCACTCGTCACGTTTGGCGAGAAAGCCACGGGCCAGTTCCTTGGCGCCCTCGAGGCTGTGGCTGGCCGCCCAGCCACATTGCATCACGTTGCATGCCGGTACCTCGGTGGCCTCCAGCACGTCCCGCAGAGTACCCTCGAGGAGGTCGAGTACACCGTCATAATCGTCGTGATTGATCATGGCCACATAGAAGCCGGTCTGGCAGCCCATGGGACTGATGTCGACGACCCTGTCGGAGTGATTGCGAGAGAGCTCGGCCATCAGGTGTTCCAGGGAGTGCAATGCGGGCATTGCCATGTGATCCCGGTTGGGCTGGCAGATGCGCATGTCGTACTTGTGGATACGATCGCCGTGCTCGCCGGTCTTGATATCGGCCAGCCGCACGTAGGGGGCTTGTACCAGGGTGTGGTCCAGGTTGAAGCTCTCGACGTTCATCTTCTGTTCGGTCACGGGTCATTCTCCTCGGGAAGGTGGTAGATCTTCTGTGACATCTCGTCTCTCCGTGTCGTTGGGGTTAGATACCGGCGGCGGCCCGCAGGGCATCGGTCCGGTCGAGTTTCTCCCAGGGAAAGGCGGTGAAGGTCTCGACATGCTCCTCGTCCTGGGTATCGGTCCAGGTGTAGCGGTGTTCGAACGGTTCTCGACCGAAATGGCCATAGGCCACCGTCAACTGATACATCGGATGCTGCAGGTCGAGCATGCGGGTGATGGCATTGGGCCGCAGGTCGAAATGCTCGCGCACCAGCTCGACGATGCGCTCATCGCTGATCCGTCCAGTGCCGAAAGTGTTGATCGACACCGAGGTCGGCTCGGCCACCCCGATGGCGTAGGACACCTGGATCTCGCAGCGCTCGGCCAGGCCGGCAGGCACCAGGTTCTTGGCCACGTAACGACCGGCATAGGCGGCGCTGCGATCGACCTTGGAGGGATTCTTGCCGGAAAAGGCGCCGCCCCCGTGGCGTGCCATGCCGCCATAGGTATCGACGATGATCTTGCGACCCGTCAGGCCGCAATCGCCCACCGGGCCGCCGATGACGAACTTGCCGGTCGGGTTGATGTGATACTGGGTGGTCTCGGTCAGCCATTCGGCCGGAATCACCTGCTCGATGATCTCGCGACGGACCATCTCGCGCAGCTCTTCCTGGTCGATGTCCGGATCGTGCTGGGTCGACAGCACCACGGCATCCACGGCGCAGGGCTTGCCACGCTGTGAGTAAGTGGTAAGGCGCGATTCAACTGACCCGGTGGTAGCCGCCAACGACGCCTTTCTTGCTGAGCACGAACTGCCAGAGCTGGATGTCACGGGCGCGGAAGGCGCCGGCACAGCTCAACAGGTAGTAGCGCCACATGCGGTAGAAGCGCTCACCGTAGGCCGTGGCGAAACGGTGCCAGTTGGCCTCGAAGTTGGCATGCCAGGCCATCAGGGTCTTGTCATAGTCGGCGCCGAAGTTGTGCAGATCCTCGACCACGAACAGTTCCTCGGCGGCATCGGTGACATGCCCCAGGGCGGGCAACTCGCCGTTGGGGAAGATGTACTTGTCTATCCAGGGATCCGGCGAGGTACCGCGCACGTTCTTGCCGATGCTGTGCAGAAGGAAGAGGCCGTCGTCCTTGAGGCAACGCTCGGCGACTTCCATGTACTCGCGGTAGTTCTTGCGCCCCACGTGCTCGAACATGCCGATGCTGACGATGCGATCGAACTGCTCGGTCTCGTCGCGGTAGTCCTTGAGGCGGAACTCCACCGGCAGCCCCTGTTTCATCAGTTGCTTGCCGTATTCGGTCTGTTCCCGGGAAATCGTCAGACCAACACATTCCACACCATAGTGCTCGGCGGCATAGGCCATGAAACTGCCCCAGCCACAGCCAATGTCGAGCACTCGCATGCCGGGCTCCAGCTCGAGCTTGCGGCAGATGAGATCCAGCTTGGCTTCCTGGGCTTCATCCAGATTGGTGGCATTCTTCCAGTAACCGCAGGTATAGGTCATGCGCGAGTCTAGCATGGCGGCGTAGAAGTCGTTGCCGAGGTCGTAGTGGGCTTCGCCGACCTCGAAGGCACGCTTGGCGGTCTGCAGGTTGAGTAGGCGGGTCCGGATATGGTGGAAGACCAGCTTGCGGGGGTTGATCTTGTCGGGGAGGCGCGCGCGGAGCAGATGAAAGAAGAATTCATCGAGCCGCTCGGCATCCCAGTTCCCCATCATGTAGCTTTCACCAAGCCCGAGGTTGCCCCGAGCCAGGGCCTCGTCGATGACGCCGTGAGCGTTGAAACGGATATCTCGGGGGCGATCGCCGTTGATGCGGATATCCGCTTTTTCGAGCAGCTCGGCGACGAAACGCTGGGATGAGGAGCTTTCATCGAAGAAAGCCGTATGAGCGAAGGTCGTACTGTCCAATGGTCGGTTCCTTGTCATGCCCTTGCGGAGAAGGAAACTGTCGGGGTCCTCTTGTGGTGGGGGATGAAACGGTGGCCTATCAGGGTGGCGTGGTTTTCATGGGTAGGCTCTTCTCCGAGGTGTGTCGCTCTCTATGTAAAAAAACCGGCCGCACCAAACGTACCCCAAGCGGTGGGCCGGTTTCGGGAAATGTTATCGCAGCAGCAACACCGGGATGCGGGTCTTGCGCAGCATTTCGCTGGTGGTACTGCCCACCAGCAGGTGGCGAATTCGTGAGTGGCCGTAGGCCCCCATCACCACCAGGTCGATGTCGTGCTCTTCCTGGTAGGCGTGCAGTGTGGCTTCCACCTCGCCGGCGCGAATGGCGCCTTCCGCCTCGTGGCCGGTCTCGCGTAATGTCGACAGCGCCCAGTCGAGCTGGGAGCGATGGTCACCGGTCTCGGCGCCGACGATCACCACATGCACCGGGATGCCCTGAAACAGCGGACTCCGAGCCAGCATCTCGACGCCCTTGCGGGTGGTCTTGCTGCCATCGAAGGCGATCATCACTCGCTCGGGGCGCTTGAAGGTCTCCGGCACCATCAGGATCGGCAGGTGCAGGCCGCGCACCACGCGCTCCAGGTTGGACCCCAGGTGCTCACTGTCCTGATGGGCGTTCTCGCCGCGCTTGCCCATCACCAGCAGCCGGGTCTCGCCGGCCAGTTCCTCCAGGGTCTCGACGAGGGTGCCGTTGCGCTGTCGGCTGGCCGGCTCGGCCACGCCGTCCTCGATGGCGCGCTCCTTGGCTGCCTGGAGCATCAGTCGCCCTTGCTCTTGGGCGACCTTGGCGCGCTGTTCGTCCAGCTCGGATAATTCCTCGAGCAGGTGTTCCCGAGCCCCTAGACCGATGTTGCCGGAGAGGTCCGCCTCGGCGGTCTGGGGATGGTTGTCCACCACGTGCAGGAAGGTCAGCGGAGACGCCAGCGCCTGGCTGGCCCAGGCGGCGTAGTCGCATACTCTTTCCGAGAAGATCGAGCCGTCGATGGCGGCCAGTACGTGATCGGTCATATGGATTCCTTGTCTGACAAATGATGCCCCATGCCGAGAGCAATGCTGTCGATGGCACGGGGCTCGCATTGGCGGCTCACCCTGCCCAGTGGGTCACGCCCCAGTAGCCGACCAGCGACAGCACCACCGCATAGGGGAAGGCCATTACCACCATCCGTCCATAGGAGAGGCGCAGCAGCGGCGCGATCGCCGAGGTGAGCAGGAACAGGAAGGCGGCCTGGCCATTCGGCGTGGCCACGCTGGGCAGGTTGGTGCCGGCATTGATGGCGATGGCCAACAGGTGGAACTGCTCGGTGCCGATGTCGCCTCTGAGCAACGCCGCCTTGATCTCGCCGATGTAGACGGTGGCGACGAAGACGTTGTCGGAGATTGCCGAGAGCAGGCCATTGGCGATGAACAGCAGCCCTGCCTGCCCCTCGGCCGGCCGGGCCAGTACCATCTCGATGAAGGGCTGGAAGAGGTGCTGGCTGTGGATCACCGACACCACGGTGAAGAACACCACCAACAGGGCGGTGAACGGCAGTGCCTCCTGGAAGGCCTTGCCGATCTGGTGCTCGTCGCTGACGCCGTTGGTGCTGGTCAACAGCACGATCACCGCCAGCCCGATCAGTCCCACCTCGGCCAGGTGAAGCGCCAGGGCCGCGATCAGGAAGGCGGCGACCAGGGCCTGGCCGATCAGGGCGGCGCGTTCGCGATTCGTCCGCTTCATGGCCTTGTAGTGGTCATAGTCCTTGAGGATCTTGCGGATCGTCTTCGGCATGGCGGTGCCATAGCCGAACCATTGCAGTTTCTCTAGCAGCACGCAGGTCGCCAGACCCGCCACCAGAACAGGCAGGCTGACCGGCAGCATGTTGAGGTAGAAGTCGATGAAGCCCCAGTCCGCCTCCTTGGCGATCAGCAGGTTCTGGGGTTCGCCGACCATGGTGGCGACGCCGCCCAGGGCAGTGCCGACGACGCCATGTATCAACAGTGAGCGCAGGAAGGCACGGAAGTCATCCAGTTCCGCGTGCAGCTCGGCGCGCACCGGGGCATCGTCGTGATGGTCATGTTGATGGTCGTAGCTCTTGCCCGAGGCGACCTTGTGGTAGACGGAGTAGAAGCCCACGGCGATGGCGATGATCACCGCGGTGACCGTCAGGGCATCCAGGAAGGCGCTGAGCACTGCCGCCATGGCGGAAAACAACAACGACAGCAGGTACTTCGAGCGTACATGGATCAGCAGTTTGGTGAAGGAGAAGAGCAGCAGGTTCTTCATGAAGTAGATGCCCGCGACCATGAACATCAGCAGCAGGATCACCTCCAGGTTGTGTTCCACCTCGCCCATGACCGCCTCGGCCGAGGTCAGCCCCAGCAGCACGGCCTGCAGGGCCAGCAGGCCCCCGGGCAGCAGCGGATAGCACTTCAGGGCCATGGCCAGGGTGAAGATGAATTCACCCAGCAGCAGCCAGCCGAGCAAGGTCCCGGACTGTTCGCCCAGGGTCCAGTGACAGACGACATTGAGGATCAGGAAGGCGAGGATGACGATCTTGTACCAGATCGGCGAATTGCCCAGGAAGTTGCGGAAGGCGCCCCCCAGCAGCAGCCGGGGAGAGGAAGGACGTGGTGTGGCGAGGGTCGCTTGGTCGTGGGGCATGGTGGTCAACGCTGGCGTTGTAGGTGCGTCCGGGGCGGCCCATCCGGCATCTTGGCAGTGCCGGACGGGGCGATGTCTCCTGTCGGGCGGGGCATCATCGGGCGCCCCGCCCCGGCAGGACCCTCCGGGACGGGGTCGCCAGTGGGGCGTCAGTGGCCGCCCATCAATTTTTCGACTGCCTCGGGGTCGTCGTGTACCGCGTAACGGTCGACGATGGTGGCGCTGGCCTCGTTGAGGCCGAGCATCTCCACCTCGGTACCTTCGCGGCGGAACTTGATCACGACCCGGTCCAGTGCCTGGACGGCAGTGATGTCCCAGAAGTGGGCGCGGGACAGGTCGATGGTCACTTTCTCCAAGGACTCCTTGAAGTCGAAGGCGCCGCCGAAGTGCTCGGAAGAAGCGAAGAACACCTGGCCGACGACCTTGTAGATACGGTGTCTGCCCTCATCGGCCTCCTCGCTGCCGATATAGAGGATGTTGCCGACCTTGTTGGCGAAGAACAGCGCGGCCAGCAGCACGCCCACGAAGACGCCAATGGCCAGGTTATGGGTGCCCACCGTGACGGCCACGGTAACGACCATGACGATGTTGGAACTCATCGGATGCTTCTTCAGGTCACGGATGGAACTCCAGCTGAAGGTACCGATGGAAACCATGATCATCACGGCTACCAGTGCCGCCATGGGAATCTGGGAGACCCAGTCGGCGAGGAAGACCACCATCATCAGCAGCGCCACGCCGGCGATCAGGGTCGACATGCGACGGCGGCCACCGGATTTGATGTTGATCACCGACTGGCCGATCATCGCACAGCCCGCCATGCCGCCGATCAGGCCGGCACCGATGTTGGCGATGCCCTGGCCTTTACATTCATGGTTCTTGTTACTGCCGGTGTCGGTGAGGTCGTCGATGATAGTGGCGGTCATCATCGACTCCAGCAGGCCCACCACCGTCAGCATCAGCGAATAGGGCAGGATGATCATCAGGGTCTCGAGATTGAGCGGCACGTCCGGCCACAGGAAGACCGGCAGGCTGTCGGGCAGCTCGCCCATGTCGCCCACGCTGCGAATTTCCATGCCGGTGGCCATGTAGACGATGGTCAGCACCACAATGCATACCAGGGGCGAGGGAAGCGACTTGCCGATTACCGGTATATAGGGAAAGCCGTAGATGATGATCAAGCCTGCCGCAGTCATGGCGTAGACATGCCAGGTGACATCCGTCAGTTCCGGTAGCTGGGCCATGAAGATCAGGATCGCCAGGGCGTTGACGAAGCCAGTGACTACCGAGCGTGATACGAAGCGCATCAGATCGGCCAGGCGCAGGTAGCCGGCAAGGATCTGCAGTACCCCGGTGAGCAGGGTGGCCGCCAGCAGGTACTCCAACCCGTGCTCCTTGACCAGGGTGACCATCAGCAGGGCCATGGCGCCGGTAGCCGCCGAGACCATCCCGGAGCGGCCGCCGGTGAAGGCGATGATCACGCAGATGGCGAAGGAGGCGTAGAGGCCAACCTTGGGATCGACCCCGGCGATGATGGAGAAGGCGATGGCCTCGGGAATCAGTGCCAGGGCGACGACGATGCCCGCGAGGGCATCGCCCTTGAGGTTGGAAAACCAACTCAGTTTCATTTTTTCGTACATGCTGCGGTCCAGTCGGAGGTGGTTGTCGTGCCGTGAGGCGCCAGCCGTGTCGTGAACGTGCCTATCCCGATACCCGAGGCATCAGGCACCTAAGGTGCGAAGGCAAGGCATGGCGAAGAATGGACGTCGGAGCGTCCGGGACATCGGCGCGATGTCCGGCCGTGGCACCGCCGTGATGGGGTACCGAGGCTCGAGGAGGTGGGGCGTGCTAGGGCGGAGTCATCAGCCCTGTCAACAGAGTGCTCATGAAATGCAGTAGCCTTCTGGGTCGATGGTACTGGCTGAAGGCAGTCAGCGATGCTGGCCTGCGACAAGAGCGCCGTATTCTACCAAAGGATATGTCTTGCTGCACCTGTATTGATGCTCTTCCTGTGACGGAGCGGCCATGATGGTGTAGAACGAGGAAAGGAACTCTATACGCCAGCAGTGAGACAACTTGATGACAGAACAGGTGATGGCCGCCATCGACGGCTCGCAATTTTCCGAGGGTGTCTGCGACTACGCGGCCTGGGCCAGCCTGGCGCTCGACGCGCCCCTGACCTTCCTGCATGTGGTCGATAACCACCCCCAGACCGCCGAGGCGGATCTTTCCGGCAACATTGGCCTGGGGTCCCGGGAGCATCTGCTTGAGGAGCTTTCTCACCTGGACGAAGAGCGTGCCAAGGTCGCCCAGGAGCAGGGACGCTTGATGCTCAAGGCCGCCGTCGAGCGTGCGGTGGACGATGGTGTCGCCGAGCCGGCGACGCGCCAGCGCAACGGCACCCTTGTCGAAACGCTGGACGAGCTGGAGGCGGAGATACGCCTGCTGGTGATCGGCAAGCGCGGCGAGACGGCACATCAGGCCAGTGAGCACCTGGGGTCCAACCTGGAGCGCGTGGTGCGGGGCCTGCACCGTCCGATCCTGATGGTGCCGGAGACCTTCAAGCGTCCTGAGCGGGTGATGATCGCCTTCGATGGCAGCAAGACCACCCGCAAGGGCGTCGAGATGCTGGCTCGGAGTCCGCTGTTTCAGGGCATCTCGGTGCATGTGGTGATCGTCGGTGCCGAGACCGGCGACCATCGCTCCCAGCTCGACTGGGCACTTGAGACGCTGCGCGACGCCGGCCACGAGGCGGAGGGTGCCATCCGGGCCGGCGAGGTCGAGGAAACCTTGCGCACCTACAAGGACGAGCACGCTATCGACCTGGTGGTGATGGGGGCCTATGGCCACTCGCGCATCCGGCACCTGCTGGTGGGCAGTACCACCACGGCCATGTTGCGGCGGGCCAGCGTGCCGGTGCTGCTTCTGCGTTAACCGCGAGGTTGCGTCAGCCGCCCCGGGCTGCCGGGGTGGCCAGCACGGGCTGGGCGATGCCCCAGCCGCCGGCCAGCAGGACCAGCATGCCGATCAACACGGTGGTAAAGCTGGCACCGAGGTCCAGGGCCACGCCGAGAATGGCGGGGGCGATACCGGTGGAGAAGACCATGCAGGCGGTCAGCGTGGAGCGCAGCGTGCCCAGATGCTCGGCGCCCCAGATCCTCACCAGCAGACTGGTGGCGATGGATTCCTGGGCGCCCATGGCGAGTCCGCCGCCGACCATCAGGGCCCAGACGCCGACGTTGCCGCCGTGCAGGATGGCGATCAGCAGCGCCGCCACATAGGGCACGAGGTACAGCCTGGCCACTCTCGCGGGGCCCAGGCGGTCGACCCAGCGTCCACCGAGCAGTGCGCCGGGCAGCTTGGCGAGCCCCATGCCGGTCAGCGCCAGGGCGTAGACCGCCAGGCTGCTGCCCAGGTCTTCGGTCATCCGCGCCTGGTAGATGAACAGCCCCGTCATGGTGACCGGCAGTATCATCAGCAGGGGCAGCAGTTGCCAGAAGCGCCGTTCGCGAAAGGGACGCGGGCCGTCGCGGCGTCGGGCACGATCCGGGCGCTTGCCGGGGGCCCTGGGCCAGCTGCCGCGCCACAGCAGCGGAATCCACAGCCCGGCCAGCAACAGGCAGAACAGCCACCACAGTTCGCGCCAGCCGAACCATGCCAGCAGCGCCGCCATCACCGGGGGCAGCAGGATTTCACCCAGCATGATGCCCATCCCCACCAGCCCGAGGGCGCGGCCGCGCATGGTCGTGAATTCACGACCGGCCAGCGTATTGCCCAGATGGGACATCATGCCCTGTCCGCATAGCCGCACCAGCCCGAGGCCCAGCAGTCCGATCCCCCACCAGGGCGACAGCGTCAGCAGCAGCACGCCGAGCAGCAGCATGGCGAGAACGGTCGACGCGAATCGCCGCGGCGATATCCAGTCGATGCTGGGACCGAAACGCAGCATGACAAAACCGGCGATCAGGGTGACCGTCGAGTAGGCGGTTCCGAATTGCCCAGCACTGAGGTCCAGTCGCTCGGAGAGCGGTGCCTGGAAGAGGCCGACGAAGTAGCTCTGACCGAGACTCGAGGAGAACATGGCCAGAAAGGCGATGCTCAGCAGGCCCCGGTGATCGCGCAGGAGAGTGCGGTACCCCATGTGATGGATCCTCCATGAAACGGCGAATGCGATATCGGTGGCGAGATGGCAGGATGAAAGATGCGTCCCTGATCTCCAGGTCATACAGGATATCACTCATATATCGAAGGAATGGGCGTGGCCCAGTCAGCCGGAGACGATCATGAATCACCCCGAACTGGATATGGAGAGCGTCGAGGCGCGGCTGCACGAACTGAGAGCCGACTTGCAGGCACAGAGCGAGGCCAGCCAGGAATCGCGCGACACCGTGATGCTGGATCAGACCTCGGTGGGGCGTCTGTCGCGGATGGACGCCCTCCAGGGGCAGGCCATGGCCAAGGCCGAGGAAGAGCGACGGCAACTGGCCCTGCGGCGGATCAGTGCGGCCTTCGAACGGATCGAACGCGGCGAGTATGGCGAGTGCATCGAGTGTGGCGAGTGGATCGGTGCCAAGCGTCTGGGCTGGGATCCTCTGGTGTTGAAATGTATCGATTGCGCCGACTGAGCTGGTGATTAACGCTGCTTTTTCTCGCTTTCCTGGGGTAGTATGCCCTGTTGATACTTTCTGCCAGGAGAAACATGAATGAGCATCCAACGCCATGACACCAAGGCGCGCATGAGCCGTGCCGTCATCCACAACGGCGTCGCCTACCTGTGCGGCCAGGTGGCCGGTCCCGAAGCGCGCCACGGCGACATCACCGTCCAGACCGAAAGCATGCTGGCCCGCGTCGAGGCCCTGCTCGACGAGATCGGCTCCGACCGCGAACATCTGCTTTCGGCCACCCTCTATCTCAAGGACGGGAGCGACTTCGCCGCCATGAACGCCGTCTGGGACGCCTGGGTGCCTGAAGGCCACGCCCCGGCTCGCACCTGTGTCTGTGCGCCGATGCCCGCCGATGAGCTGAAGGTGGAGATCACCGTCACTGCTCTGGTAAATACCTAAGCATCCATCCCGGGCACTTCCAGCGGCGCTTCCTTCGGCCTGAACCGCCGCGACAGTGCATCCACGGCGATATTGAACGCGGCGGTCACCAGCAGCAGGAAGAAGGCGACGTCGAACATCAGGTACTGGAAGTTCTCGTCGATGTAGTAGCCCAGGGTGGCCACGCCCAGCATGCCCAGTATCGCCGTCTCGCGCAGGATCACCTCCGCCCGGTAGTAGAGCAGCGCCAGCAGGCTCGGGTAGAGGCGTGGCAGCAGCTCGTAGGCCAGGCGGCCCGAGGCGGGCAGGTGGGTCATGCCGGGCGTCAGGCTGTCGGCGTGGCGGGCGATGAGAAAGGCGATCAGTGCGCCATTGTGCAGGGCCAGCGCGAGCCAGGCCGGGAGCATCGAGGGGCCCAGCAGCAACAGGAAGATGAACGCCAGCATCAGCTCCGGCGTGGAGCGCAGCAGGACCAGCAGGCCGCTGCCCGCGAGGCGTGAGACGCGATTGCCGAAGTGACGGCTGGCCAGGGGCCACATGACGAGGGCCACCAGCAGGCTGCCCACCGTGCCCAGCAGACCGAGCAGCAGGGTATTGCCGATGGCCGGGGCCAGGTCGGGGATTCGCGTCAACCAGGTGATGAGTCCCGGCCAGTCCCACGCGAGCAAGGGTTGCGGCCAGATGTCCTGACTGACGAAGCGCCACAGCAGAGCGCTGTCCACCGAGGGCCAGGGGCCGAGCAGGAAGGCGCCGCCGATAGCCAGCACCGGCAACAGCCGCCGGTGGCTCCACCAGGGCAGGCTGGCGATCAGCAGATAGAACAGCCAGAGCAGGGCGCCGGCCTCATGGTAGCGGCCTTCGCGGAAGGCGGTCTCGAGCTGGAACCCCAGGGTCGGCAGGCCGACGAAGCCCAGCAGCACGCTGGCGCGCAGGCCACACTCGAAGCGGTAGCGGGTATAGGCGGCCAGCCGAGGCCAGGCCAGCGGCAACTCGGTATAGACGAAGCGAACGAGTCGGCCGACCCCGGGTGGCAGGGCATCGCCGGGCGCCCGGGGCGTTTCTTCGAGGATCTCGGCATAGACCTTGGCGAAGATACCGGCATAGGGGATGGCCAGCGCGGCCAGGGCGGTAAGGGCCGAGAGCCCGAAGACCTGCAGGAATAGCAGGGCCCAGAACAGCTCGTGGATGGCCCGCAGGAAGGCACAACTGGCGCGAACCAGGCGGGACTTGCTGAAGAGCAGTGCCAGGGGAAAGCCGAGCACCATGCCGGCCAGTGTTCCCCAGAGAGCGATCGAGATGGTCAGCCCCAGCGCGTGAAAGGGCGATTCCACGGCGCCCCAGGCCGGCCAGGCGAGCCCCCGGGCCATGCGTGCGAGTTCCGTCCATGGGTCCCGGGTGATGATCGAGAGATCCGCCAGGGGCAGCAGGAGCAGTGCCAGCGCCACCAGCGTCAGGGTATGGCGGGCCAGCCGGGGCCCCAGGGCGTCGCCGGTGAACCACAAGGGACGAGCGGGTGGCGTCACGGTCACGCTTGCCCCCGATAACAGGGCAGCGGACGGGGCTGTGATGTCGCCTCCGGCGTGTCGGAGGCGGCGGTCGCCGCGGCGTCGGGGTAGAGGGCATCCAGGTCGTCGAGACTCAACTCGGTGGCTGGCGCGTCGATCGCCAGTTGACCGTTCCGCAGCCCCCAGACCCGGTCGAAATGGGAGAGTGCCAACTCGCGCTGATGTAGGGCGATGACGCAGGTGTCGTGTTGTGCATCGATCAGCGACAGCAGGTGCAGCGCCTGGTGGGGGTCGACGCTGGCCACCGGCTCGTCGCCGAGGAACAGGCGGCGTCGCTGATACAGGGCGCGGCCGATGGCGGTACGCTGGCGCTGGCCGCCGGACAGCTGCCCCACGGGGCGACGCATCAGGTCATCGATGCCGAGTCGCTCGCAGAGGCCGGCGATTTCCTGCCAGGGCCCGCGCAAGGGGCGCACCAGGTTCCACAGGTTGGCCAGGGCCGAATGCTTGCCCAGGCGCCCCATGTAGATGTTGTGGTAAACCGCCAGCCCCGGCACCAGGCCGTGATGCTGCGGGCACCAGGCGACGTCATCACCCAGGCGGGCGCGCAGGGCCGCCAGCAGCGTCGACTTGCCGGCGCCGCTGGGGCCGAGCAGGGCGACCCGTTCGCCGGGATTCAGGGTCAGGCTCAGGCGTGGCAGCACCACTCGGTCGCCGTGACCGAGGTCGACATCCTCCAGGGCCAGTAGCGGGGCATGGCGTTCCGGCATGTCAGCGCAGCAGGCCAAGCGATTCCGCCACCTGCTCGATGGGCGCGTACATGGCGTTATCGGCGGGGATGAAGGCCGAACGCGGGAAACTCTGCAGCAGTTCGGGATCGTCCATCGCCAGCAGGGCATCGCGCACCCGGTCGCCGAAGCCGTCGCCGAAACGCTCGTCGGCATCGCCGCGCAGGGTCCACTGATAATCCGGGTAGCTGGGGGTCGACCAGATCACCTCGACCTTGTCGGTATCGACGCGGTCGTCCTCGACGGCGGCCTCCCAGACGGCGTAATTGACGGCGCCGAGTTCGTAGGTGCCGGATTCGACCAGGGCGATGGTGCGCGAATGATCGCCGGAGAAGCCGACCCGCGAGAAGACGTCCTCGGGGGCCTCGTCGAAGTGCTGGCGCAGGAAGTGCTCGGGCATCAGCCGACCGGATGTCGAGGTCTTCGAGCCGAAGGTGAAGCTCAGGTCACGAATATCGCCCGGCAGCTCGTCGGCACTCTCCAGGCCGGTGGACTGGTGGGCGATGAAGTAGCTCTTGAACTCGGCATCCTCCTGGCCCTGGGCGAGCGCCCGGGAGTCCGGTACCAGGCGACGTGCCTGAACGCCGGAGAGGCCGCCGAACCAGGCCAGCTGAACCTGGTCGTTGCGAAAGGCCGTGACCGCAGCGCCGTAGGACTTCACCGGGACGTACTCCACCTCGACGTCCAGTTGCTCCTCGAGATAGTCGGCGACCTTCGAGAAACGCTCGATCAGGCGCGACTGGTCCTCGTCGGGAATGGCGGTGAAACGGAAGGTCTCATTGGCCTGCGCCCCCTGGGCGAGCAGGGCCAGGGCGGCGGCAGTCGCGGCAATCCAGCGCATCGGCGGTCTCCTGATGGAAAAGGAGCCGTCATTGTTGTGGCTCGCCGCCGACTTGGCAAGCGGAGGCCATGCTCAACGCGCCGGGTAGCGCGTTTCCTTCAGGCTGTCCTTGATTTTCTTCAGATGCGGCAGGAAGTCTTCGCCGCGTCGCAGGGTCACGCCGGTGGCCAGGACGTCGATCAAGGCCAGCTGGATCATCCGTGAGGTCATCGGCATATAGTGATCGGTGTCTTCCGGGGCGCTCACGGCCAGGATCTCGGTGCATTCGTCGGCCAGTGGCGAGTCGGGATCGGTGATGCCCAGCACGACGGCGCCGTTGCCGCGTGCCTGGCTGGCGATGTCGACCAGTTCGCGGGTGCGGCCCGTGTAGGAGAGCACGACCACCACATCGCCGGTATGGCAGGCGGCGGCCACCATGCGTTGCATCAAGACGTCGATATAGGCCGAGACGGGGATGTTGAAACGGAAGAACTTGTGCTGGGCATCCTGGGCCACCGCGCCTGAGGCACCGAGCCCGAAGAAGTGCAACTGTTTGGCCTGGGTGAGATAGTCGACGACGCGATCGACCCGGACCGAGTCGGTCTCGCGCCGAGCCAGGTCGAGGGCGGCGATGGTGGCGCCGAAGATCTTGCTGGTGTATCCCTCGGCGCTGTCGCCGGGCTCCACGGCCTGGCTGACATAGGGCGTGCCGCCGGCGAGACTCTGTGCCAGCTTGATCTTGAAGTCGGGATAGCCCTTGGCATCGAAGCTGCGGCAGAACCGGTTGACCGTCGGCTCGCTGACCGACGCGGCATGCGCCAGACTGGCGATACTCATGCTGGTGGCGGCGCTCGGATCGGCGAGGATGACGTCGGCGACCTTGCGCTCGGAACGATTGAGTTCGTCGAGTCGGCGGCGGATGCGGTCCAGCAGATCATGACTGACCATGGGCGAAAGCGTCTCCATGATGGTGGGCCGGTGCCCTGTCCAGGTGGTTATTTAACGACATTGTGCTCGGTATCCTAGCGCGGGAGCCTCGTGAGACGCCATAGTCAGTCGTTAAGCGGTGCCTGGATGCTTTGGCTTTAGTAGTAATTTTACAGAAAAATTTTGGAGACTAGTGCGCTATTGCGCTAGTATTTTGCTAAGTTAACCAAATGGGGGCGGACATGAGTCAAGACACGCGGTCCCGGTCGGCGCGGTCCTCCGACGCCGCTGGAACGGAGGTCGATTTCGTGCTGTTCGGCGCGCTGGGCGACTTGTCCCAGCGCAAGCTGTACCCCGCGCTATATCACCTCGATCGGGAAAACCTGCTGGCTGCGAGCACTCGCCTGCTCGGCGTGGCGCGCCAGGAAGAGGATCTCGATGGCTTCAAGTCCCGCGTGGAAGCGGCGCTCAAGCAGTACGTCAAGAGCGAGGAACTGGACCGCTCGACGCTCAAGCGCTTCCTGGCCCGGCTCGATTACCGCTGTGTGGACGCCACCCAGGCCGAGGGCTATGCCGGTATCCGCGAATGGCGCCAGGGGGCCGGAGAGCGCCCCATGGTCATCTATCTGGCGGTTGGCGCGAGCCTTTATGGTGATATCTGCCGCCACCTCCAGGACAGCGGAAGCCTCGACGAGCGCAGTCGCGTGGTGGTCGAGAAGCCGATCGGCTACGACCTCGAGTCCTCCGCCGAGATCAATGACGCCATCGGTGCGGTCTTCCCCGAATCCCGCATCTATCGCATCGATCATTATCTGGGCAAGGAGACCGTCCAGAACCTGATTGCCCTGCGCTTCGCCAATCCGTTGTTCGGCACCCAGTGGAACCAGAACCATATCTCCCATGTGGAGATCACGGTGGCCGAGAAGGTCGGCATCGAGGGACGCTGGGGTTATTTCGATCAGGCCGGTCAACTGCGTGACATGGTGCAGAACCACCTGCTGCAGCTGATCTGCCTCATTGCCATGGATCCGCCCGCGAACCTTGATGCCGACGCCATTCGCGACGAGAAGGTCAAGGTGCTCAAGGCGCTCAAGCCGTTCAGCGACGATATGCTTGGTCGCGACGTGGTACGCGGCCAGTACATCGCCGGCACCAGCGATGGTGCCGGCGTGCCGGGGTATCTCGAGGAACCCGACGCCAACACCGAGAGCCACACCGAGACCTTCGTGGCCATGAAGACCGAGGTGTCCAACTGGCGCTGGGCCGGCGTGCCCTTCTATCTGCGTACCGGCAAGCGCATGCCCGAGAAACTTTCGCAGATCGTCATTCACTTCCGCCAGCAGCCGCATTACATCTTCGATCCCGATCAACGCGCCCTGGCCGCCAACAAGCTGGTGATCCGTCTGCAACCGGACGAAGGAATCGCCCTGCAGGTGCTGACCAAGGACAGCGGACTGGACAAGGGCATGCGACTGCGTCCCGGGCCGCTGCATCTGGATTTCAACAGTGCCTTCGCCAAGACGCGGATCCCCGATGCCTACGAGCGTCTACTGCTGGAGGTGATGAAGGGACAGCAGTATCTGTTCGTGCGCCGCGACGAGGTCGAGCATGCCTGGCGGTGGTGCGACAGCCTGATCAATGCCTGGCAGGCGCGCGATGAGTTACCCCGACGCTATCCCGCCGGTTCCTGGGGACCCGTGGCCTCGATCGCCATGATTACCCAGGATGGCCGTAGCTGGTATGAGGATTACTGATATGGCACTCGAGCAGGCCCCACGCGAACGACTGTCACACCAACTCGCCGAAGCCGTGGCCGAAGCGCTGAGGGTCGACCTGGCGGAGCGGGAAACGGTGCTCCTGGTAGTATCCGGCGGTTCGACGCCGGTGCCCTTCTTGCGCGCCCTGGCGGAGACACCGTTGCCCTGGTCGCGCGTCGAGGTGACCCTGGCCGACGAGCGCTGGGTGTCGGAGACCGACGACGACAGCAACGCGCGACTCGTCCGCGAGCATCTTCTGCGAGGCGAGGCGCGTCACGCACGTTTCGTGCCTCTGACGAGCGATGCCGACACGCCCGAGGAAGGCACGGCCGAGGTGGCCGAGCGCGTCAGTGGCCTGGCCTGGCCGGCCAGTGCCGTGGTGCTGGGAATGGGCGGCGATGGGCACACCGCCTCGCTGTTTCCGGACAGTCGCGAGCTGGATCTGGCGCTTTCCACTGCCGAACCGGTCGTGGCGGTACGTACTCCCAGTCAGCCGCAACCCCGTATCAGCCTGAGTGCCGACCGGCTGCACCAGGCGTATCGACACTTTCTGCACATCACCGGCGAGGCCAAGCGCGACGTCCTGGGCAAGGCGCTGGTCGGCGATGACACCCGAGCGCTGCCGATTCGTGCCTTTCTGGCCAGCCCGTTGGGTATTTATTGGGCCCCTTGAGCCACCCCGTTATCGGCCCTGCATCACGGAGAATGACATGACCATCGACAAGCAACTGCCATCCACGCGGACCACCGAGCTCGACAGCATCTGCCTCAAGGCCGAAGTGATTCCGGTGCTGGCCATTCGGCGCGTGGAAGATGCCGTGCCACTGGCGAAGGCCCTGGTCGAGGGGGGGCTGAGCGTGCTCGAGGTTACCCTGCGCACCGACTGTGCCCTGGAAGCCACCCAGCGCATCAAGGAAGCGCTTCCCCAGGCGAGTGTCGGGATCGGCACGGTGCTGACGCCCGCTCAGTATCGCCAGGCCGAACAGGTCGGCGCCGATTTCGTGGTGACGCCGGGCACCACCGAGGCGCTGTATCGCCATGGCGTGAGCAGCCCGGTGCCGATGCTGCCCGGGGTGGCGACCGTTTCGGAACTGATGATCGGTTGGCAGTTCGGCTATCGCCGCTTCAAGTTCTTCCCGGCCGAAGCCAGTGGCGGCGTCAAGGCGCTCAAGGCCTTCGCCGGGCCGATTCCCGAGGCGCGCTTCTGCCCCACTGGCGGCATCACCCTGGATAACGCCGACGACTACCTGGCGCTCAAGAACGTGATGTGCGTGGGGGGGTCCTGGCTGACGCCGACCCCGCTGGTCGAAGCCGAGGACTGGAACAGTATTCGTGAACTGGCCAGGGAAGCGGCGCAACGCTTTCACCACTGAGTCGCGATGAGGCGACGGGTGGTTTCATGATCTCTCTCGGCAGCCTGGAGCTGTCTCTTTCTCGCCGGCCCGCTGGGCCGGCTTTTTTTGGCCTCAATGGCCGAGATCGTCGCGGGTCGGCAGGGCGGCGTAGGCGCCGGGGCGGGTCACCGCATGGGCGCCGCAGCGGCAGGCGAATGTCAGGGCATCTTCCAGCAGGGCGGCGTCGCGGTGCCAGTCGTCGTGGTAGCGCTCGACGAGCCGGGTCAGCAGGCCGCCGATGAAGGCGTCGCCGCCGGCGGTGGTGTCCACCGCCTGTACGCGTGGCGGTGCCACGCGAGTCTCGGTTTCCAACTGTCTCAGCCTTGCTTCGCCGGGTCCGTCGGTGATGACGATGGCCTTGACGCCGGCGGCCAGGCGCTCGGCCAGCCAGTCTTCCTCCGGGTGGTCGGTGCGCAGGTAAGCGAGCTCCTCGGTGGACAGCTTGAGCAGGTCGGCACCGTCCAGCAACTGGGTGACCAGGCTGATGTCCGCCCCACCGCCTTCCCAGAGATTGTGACGCAGGTTGGCATCGACGCTGACCAGGCAACCGGCGCGGCGCGCCATGCCGGCCATGGCCAGGGTGGTTTCGGCGATGGCCGGTTCGGTCAGGCTGTTGCTGCACAGGTGGAGCAGGGCGGGCTCGCCGAATACGCCGGCAGGCAGGTGGTCGAGACGGTACAGGAGGTCGGCGGCGGGCGGTCGGTAGAAGTCGAAGGTTCGTTCGCCCTCGGCATCGCGCGAGACGAAGGCCAGTGCCGTGCGCGCTTCGCGGGTACGCCGCACACCGGAGACGTCGACGCCGTGAGCGGCCAGTTCGCTGGCCAGGAAGTCGCCGAAGTAGTCCTCGCCGAGCATGCCGAGAAACTGGCTCGGCAGGCCGAGCCGGGCGCAGGCCACGGCAACGTTGGCCGGGGCGCCGCCGGCGTAGGGCGTGAAGGTTTCCGGCCCCTCGCGGGTGTCGCCCAGTCGGCTGGAAAGCATATCGACCAGGGCCTCGCCGAAGGCGATCAGTCGGTGCATCTGGCGTCTCCCTCTGGAGTGTGGTTGTTGGGTGAATGTCAGGCGACCGCATGGCCCCGGGCGAAGGACGTGCCGAAGGGGCGGGATCAGGTCGCCCGCGACAGGGTCGTGCCCAGCAGGTGCTGGGCGCCGGGCACCAGCCACACCGGGTCGAGCCGGGTATTGGCTGATTCGACGCACAGGAAGCGCCGCGCGGCCGCCGGGGACGTGTCGGCAGGCGGCGTGTCGCCCGGATTCCATACCACCGCCGAGTCGCTGCCCTGGCGGGCGATGCGCAGGCGGCGCTGGCCGTCGTCGAGCAGGGCCTCTTCGTTGCTGTGATAGATGCGATCGATGCCGCCACGTACGCCGAGCTCGCCTTGCTGCTCGCTCTCGGCGAAGTCCTTGAGCTTGTCGAGATAGCGGGCACCGGCCAGGCCTTCGACGCGGCAGGAGAAGGCATCATCCACCGCCAGGTAGCTGTGCAGGGCGCCGGTGATCTTCACCGGGGTCTCGCCGGTGTGCTCGGTGATCAGTTCGACATGCAGCCGCTGGGCGTTGGCCTGGATCACCGCCCGGGGCACGAGCTGGCTGTGCAGGCGCTCGAGGGGACTGAGATGCAGTTCCACGCCTTCCTCGTGCTCGTCCACGGCGTCGAGGCGCCACTCGGCCTTGCGCGCCGGGCCGTGCATGGGGCCTGATCGGTCGGGAGACTCGTCGGCGGTGTGCTCGTCGGCGAACCAGGGCCAACACAGCGGGATGCCGCCCCGGATCGCCCCGGGCAGGTCCTGAGGGGTGGGCGTCACCCAGAGCCAGCCACCGGGCGCCAGGGCCTCTTCATCCTCGGCTCGCGCAGCTTCGAGACCATCCAGAGCACCGGCGGAAGCAGAGCCTTCAGCTGTCGCGTCTTCGGGCGACATAGAAGCAGAGCCCTCAGCGGTCGCGTCTTTGGGCGACGCAGGTAAAAAGTGCAGGACCTGGGCGCCTTGCAGCGAAACGGCGAGTTCGCCCCAGGGTTCATTGGCCAGCCATACCTCGCGACCGGCCCATTCGGCACGGCGTTGGCCCTGGGTGGCGTCCAGCAGGGCGCGCAGGGATGCGGGAATCATAGTATCTCCTCCGTCGAGCGCGGCACTACTCGACCTCTGGGTTGTGCAGGGCCTCGGCGGCGCCCAGCAGGCCCGTCCAGGGGGCGGTGACCACGTGCACCGGGATATCCGCGGTGTAGTCGCTCATCCGGCCCTTGGCGGCGAAGGCCTCCAGGAAACGGCTATCCGGCAGCCAGTCCAGCAGGCGGGGCGGTATCCCGCCGCACAGGTAGACGCCACCACGTGCCCCCATGGTGAGCGCGGCATCGCCGCTGACGTCGCCGAGGATCTTCAGGAAACGCAGCAGGGTATCACGCGCCACCGGGTCGTCGCCCCTGGCCGCTTCCGTGATCTCGGCGGGCTTGTCGTAGCGCGGATTGGCCCCCTTCAGCGAGCAGTGGGCGGTATACAGGTCCAGCAGGCCCTGGCCGCAGAGCAGCCGCTCCACCGAGATCCGACCATAGCGGTTGCGGAAGTGGCGCAGCAGGTTCTGTTCGCGCTCGTCGGTGGGCGCGAAGGTCACGTGCCCGCCCTCCGTCGGCAGTGGAATCCAGTCGTGGCGGCCGGGGAAGACCCCGGCCACGCCGAGACCGGTACCGGGGCCGATCACCAGGCGTGCGGCATGGGGGGCGGTCGTGCCTTCCTGCAGGGTGACCAGTTCAGCGTCATCGACATGGGGCACGCCCAGCGCCTGGGCCATGAAATCGTTGATGACCTTGAAGAGGTCGAGATTCAGGGCTTCGCGCACGGCCGTCTTGGTGAAGTCCCAGTGGTTGTTGGTCATCACCACCCGCTCACTGTGGACCGGGCAGGCGAAGGCCAGGCAGGCCTCACGTGGGGCGCGGTCGCCGGTGGCACCGACGCGGGTCAGGTAGTCGCGAACCGCCTCGACGACGCCAGGGTAGTCGGCACAGGGCAGGCTCAGGATGTCATGGGGCGCGAAGGCGCCCGGGGTCACCAGGGCGAGGCGGGCGTTGGTGCCCCCGATATCGCCGATCAGTGCGGGTCGGGTCATCGTCAATTTGTCCCTTCTGGCCGTCAGGGCTGTTGCAGATGGTGAATCGCTCGTAGCGGCTCCGGCGACAGGTCTACGAGGGGGCGCTGTGAACCCCTCCCTGGGCGCTACCGACGCCATCCATGGCGTAGGACCCCCTCTACGACCAGTCCCCGGCGCTTCTCGCTATGCGCATTGGCGATATCGCTGTTCTGGTAGTGGCTCAGGCGTCTTCGTCGTGGATCTGGCCCTGCTGGCGGGCGAGGTCGTCGGCTTCGAAGCCACCGAAGACGCCGGCACCTTCTTCACCACGCATGGCCAGGTGGCGGAAACCAGCGAAGAGTTCACGACCGAGGCCCACATGGTAGTGGTCCAGCTCGGCGACATGTTTCTCGCGATCGGCCCAGACATGGGCATCCACCTTGGCCTCGAGGGTGCCGGCGTTGGCGTCCAGGCGCACGATGTCGCCGTCGCGCAGCTTGGCCAGCGGGCCGCCGTCCAGCGCCTCGGGGCTCATGTGGATGGCGGCCGGCACCTTGCCGGAGGCGCCCGACATGCGGCCATCGGTGACGAGTGCCACTTTGTAGCCGCGGTCCTGCAGCACGCCTAGGTAGGGCGTCAACTTGTGCAGCTCGGGCATGCCGTTGGCCTTGGGTCCCTGGAAGCGCACCACGGTGATGACGTCGCGATCCAGATCGCCGGCCTCGAAGGCCGCCTTCATCTCGTTCTGGTCCTCGAAGATCCTGACCGGTGCCTCGACCACGCGATGTTCCTCGGTCACCGCCGAGACCTTGATCACGCCGCGCCCCAGGTTGCCGTCGAGGACGGTGAGACCGCCGGTGGGCGTGAAGGGGTTGGCCACCGGACGCAGGACGTCTTCATCCAGACTGTGTTCCGGCCCCTCGCGCCAGATCAGCTTGCCGTCTTCCAGGAAGGGTTCCCGGGTATAGGCGGTCATGTCGGTGCCGAACACCGTGGGAATGTCGCTGTGAATCAGGCCGGCGCCGATCAGCTCGCGGAACAGGTAGCTCATGCCGCCGGCGGCCTGGAAGTGATTGATGTCGGCCTGGCCGTTGGGATAGACCTTCATCAGGCTGGGCGTCACTGCGGACAGGTCGGTGAAGTCTTCCCAAGTCAGGGTGATGCCGGCTGCGGCCGCCATGGCGACCAGGTGCATCGTATGGTTGGTGGAGCCGCCGGAGGCCAGCAGGCCGACCACGGCATTGACGATGGCTCGCTCGTCGATCTGCTTGTAGAAGGGGCGATAGTCGCCGCCGGGCTCGGTGTTGCGGATCGCCTGCTCGGTGGCGAAGCGGGTCAGCGCCTCGCGCATTTCGGTGCCCGGGTTGACGAAGGACGTGCCCGGCAGGTGCAGGCCCATCATCTCCATCATCAGCTGATTGGAGTTGGCGGTGCCATAGAAGGTACAGGTGCCGGGGCTGTGATAGGACTCGGATTCCGCCTCCAGCAGGTCCTCGCGGCTCGCCTTGCCTTCGGCGAACAGCTGGCGGATGCGGGCCTTTTCCTTGTTGGGCAGGCCGCTGGGCATGGGGCCGGCGGGCACGAACATCGCCGGCAGGTGGCCGAAGCGTGCCGCGGCGATGAACAGCCCCGGAACGATCTTGTCGCACACGCCGAGATACAGGGCGGCATCGAACATGTTGTGGGAAAGCCCCACGGCGGAGGCCATGGCGATGACGTCGCGAGAAAACAGCGACAGTTCCATGCCCGGCTGACCCTGGGTGACGCCGTCGCACATGGCGGGGACACCACCGGCGAACTGGGCGGTGGACCCCATGGCGCGGGCGGCGGCCTTGATGGTCTCCGGGAAGGTCTCCAGCGGCTGGTGGGCGGAGAGCATGTCGTTGTAGGCGGAAATGATGCCCAGGTTGGCGCTGTTCAGCATTTTCAGCGCATTCTTGTCCTCGGTACCGCAGGCAGCGAAGCCATGGGCCAGGTTGCCGCAGGAGAGCTCGGCACGGTGCACGCCGCGGCGATGCTGGTCGTCCATGCGCTGCTCGTAAAGGGCGCGGCGTTCACGCGAGCGTTCACGGATACGCTCGGTGACCTGCTGGACGGTGGCGTTGAGGGGCGTGGGGGCTTTGGCCATGGGGCACCTCGGCAGCGTTATAAAGAAATTTTGGTAAATTTAACAAAAATATCGCGAGTCACTCGGCCATGATAGGGCCTTTTTGGCCATTTTTGTAATTATTTTACCCAAAAAAATGAGGCGTTTGATGCCCTTCTTCCCGATGGCCCGTGGATGGCGGCCCTTGAGGTTCGCCATGTCGTTGCGTTGTTCGCGAGGCCGGCAGGGTGGCGAGAGACGGCGGGGCTACGCACAATGTAGGCGTTGCGCCGGTCGCTTGTCAGCCGGCTCGCCTTCGGTATGGAGATGTCATGACGCGATTACGCCTTGGAGAGCCATCGCCCATCGAGGCGATACCGGCGGCGTCCTGGAATGCCCTGGTCGGCGATGATGATCCCTTCCTGCGCCATGAATTCCTGTCTGCCCTCGAAGACACCGGGGCCGTGACGCCCGAGACCGGCTGGGTCCCTCGTCACCTGACCTTGTGGCGCGGGGACGAACTGGTCGGCGCCCTGCCGCATTATCTCAAGTATCATTCCTTCGGCGAGTATGTCTTCGACTGGGCCTGGGCCGAGGCCTGGGAGCGAGCCGGAGGGCGTTACTATCCCAAGGCGCTCAGTGCGATTCCCTTCACGCCGGTACCGGGGCCGCGCCTGTTGCTGGCGGCGGATATCGATCCTTTGCAGGCACGGTGCCGATTGGCCGAGGCGTGGGAGGCGAGCGATATCTCGAGTTGGCACTTGCTGTTCGCCGAGCAGGCCGAGGTCGATGTGTGGCGACAGGCGTGTCCCGAATTGATCCCTCGTCAGGGCGTGCAGTTCCAGTGGCGGGATCGTGGATTCGGTGATTTCGAGGGCTTCCTGGCGACGCTGACCTCCAAGCGCCGCAAGGCCATTCGCCGTGAACGCCGTCGGGTCGTCGAACAGGGGCTGACCCTGCATCGCCTGGAGGGCCACGAGATCGGTGATGCGGATCTCGCGCACTTTTTCCACTGCTATCAGATCACCTACCTGGAACGTGGCCAGCGTGGCTATCTCGATGAAGCCTTCTTCGAGCGGTTGCGCCGTGACTTGCCCGGATCATTGCTGCTGGTGCAGGCCCGCCTGGAGGGGCGCCCGGTGGCCGCGGCGTTGTGCCTGCAGGGGAGTCGCACGCTATATGGGCGCTACTGGGGCAGCGAGGTACTGGCCGACGGCCTGCACTTCGAGGCGTGCTACTACCAGGGACTCGAACATTGCCTGGCAAGGGGCCTGACCCTGTTCGATCCCGGTACTCAGGGTGAGCACAAGCTGGCAAGAGGATTCGCGCCGCAACGCCTGACGTCGTTGCACCACATTGCGGATCCTCGTCTGCGTGATGGCGTGGCGCGCTTCTGTGACGAGGAAAGCGCTCATGTGGCGGCCTACCATGAGGCAGCCGGTCGTGCCCTGCCGTTTAAATTTTAAACAAGTGTAACTGCTATAAGAGTAGAGCCCGCTACACTACGGTGGCGAGCGCGTGCCAGCTGAGCTAGAAATCGGGTGACAAGCCACGATGACAGAGCTCGTAGTTACAAGGCTCGTAACGACAACGCCCGTAACAACAAAGTTCTTATAAAGCTCGAACAGGGTATACCCGACAGCGAGCGGGGATACCTGAAGGTTCGCCCGACTCGCGGGGAGGGGTGTTCGATGGAGTCTCCGGTAGGCGTGAGACTGCTTGGCAGGGGCAGTGACCGAGATGCATCGCTTGGCGATACATTGCGGCAACGTGGGTGGCAGGTGCACAGCGATCATCTTTTCGAGTCCTCGGGTGCCTGTTGCTGTCATGAACATGTCGCGGAGAACGAGGTTGGTCTCGTCGTGCTCGATACCCTGTCGTCCGATGAGCTGCGACGACTCGAGGCGTCGATGATCAAGAGTCGTTGCCCATGGATCGGGTTGGTGGACGAGGAAGGATTGGCCGATGGCGATAAGCGTCGACTGATCATCAGCCTGTGCCTGGGCTACGTGACGTATCCCGTGGATGCCGACCGGCTCGATGGACTCCTGTGGAGTGCGACCGATCAGGTGCGTCTGCAGCGCTGGGAGAGCGAGTCCCAGCAGCAGGCGGCGGCCGAGGCGTTCGTGGATTCGGGCGAGTATGAAATGGTCGGCACCACGCCGGCCATGTGGCAATTGTTCAAGACGATACGCAAGATTGCAGCGGTCGATGCGTCGGTTTGCATTCATGGCGAATCGGGCACCGGCAAGGAGTTGACCGCCCAGGCCCTTCACGAACGTTCTCCGCGGGCAGCCGGGCCTTTTCACGCGATCAACTGCGGCGCCTTGCCCGAGAACCTGATTCAATCCGAGTTGTTCGGTCACGAGAAGGGGGCCTTCACGGGAGCCGGTCAGCGCAAGATCGGGCGTATCGAAGCCGCCGATGGTGGTACGCTTTTCCTCGATGAGATCGGGGACCTGCCGCTGGAGTTGCAGGTCAACCTGCTGCGTTTTCTCGAGACACGGCGCATTCAGCGCATCGGAGGGTTGAGCGAGATCAGCGTGGACGTGCGGATCCTGGCGGCCACCCATGTCGATCTCGCCAAGGCCGTCGACGACGGACGCTTCCGTGAGGATCTCTATCACCGGCTCAATGTCCTGCAGATCACGGTGCCGGCCCTGCGCGAACATCCCGAGGATATCGAGATCCTGGCGCGCTTCTTCTTCAAGCGATTCGCCAGCGACAAGCCGGCCTATCTGAAGGGCTTTTCCCGCGAGTCGCTGGCGTTGATGCGGCAGTATCCCTGGCCGGGCAATGTCCGTGAGCTGATCAACCGCGTTCGGCGCGCCATGGTGATGTGCGAGGGGCGGCTGATTCAGCCCGACGATCTGGGTATCGAACGGCGTCGCATTCATCGCCATGTGCTGACGCTGGATCAAGCGCGGGAACGCGCCGAGCGCGACTCTCTGCTGGCGGCCCTGGCCCGCAACAAGTATCGGATTCATCCTGCCGCCGATGAGCTCGGCGTATCGCGCGTCACCATGTACCGCCTGCTCAACAAGCACGGCATTCCGCGCACCCCGGGTGGGGCGGCGGCGGACGACCCGGCTCAGCTGTAGATTTCCCACCGTATTTGACACTGTTTTCGATGCCTGCCGACTCCCTTCGGCGGGCATTGTGCGTTGTGTGTCTTGCCCTCCTGTTCGTTCCTGCCGCTGTTTCATCTGCCTAACACTTATCGTAATGCCTTGATTCAACAAAGTATTGATAAGGGTTTCCGGGTTCGGGACGAGCTCCTGATCCTGAAATGTTTCATAAAGTTAACACTTTCGCGTGTCCTGTATTTCTCAAGTAATTGTAAACAAAAGAAAAACATAGTTGGCACGCGCCTTGCTTATACAAAGGGATACAAAGCGGCCCTGGCAAAAGCGAGGACACCACCATGACTCACCGAATTCGCAAGACGAGCCGGCTGTGGCGGGTTGTCTTCCTCGCGGGACTGGGCATGGCGTCGAGCGCCGCGGCCGAACAGCGCGGACCCGAAGTATTCGGCGGACCCGAAGTATTCGAGAGCCCAGCATTTGCGCGCCAACACGTGGTGCTGACGGACGAAGCACTCGATGGGATCCAGGGGCGCTATACGCCGGAATGGCAGGTGCCGCGAGTGGGGCAGGTGATCCTCTGGGACGAACGCCCCGGACACGATGCGGGGGATATTGAACGCAGCGGGCAAGCGCGACTGATGGACGGGGCCGGCAACCTGCAGCGTAACCACACCATCAGTCAACGAGACAACAGGTGAGCGACATGACAACGCAGGGGACAACAAGCCGCAACGTCGGTGTCGTGAGGGGGCGAATCATGCTGCTGGGAGCAGTCGGCATGGCGGCGGCGATGCTGCTGGGAGCGGGGGTCGAGGAAGCCCGGGGAGAACAGAATCTGCGGCCCGGGGTTCGGCCCGGTGAAGTGATCATCCTGCGCGAGGTGGAACCGGCGGCCTTCGGTCAATCGGACCGTGTCGGTGGGCCGATCAGGGCACGGGCGGATCTGCGTCGCAATACCGAACTCAATGAGGCGGTGACCCGCGAGACGCACCGCCAGCTTTCGGGCGTCAGAGCGGTGGTCTTGACCGACGACCGAGCGGCGGGCATCAGCAGCGGCGCGAGCCTCGGCATGCCGCAACTGCATCGGACGCTGGGTACCGACGTATCGGGGCGCTCGGGTTCCGTTTCGGCCCGTTCCGGGCAGGCGGCAGGCAGCCTCGGCGGCGGTTCGGCCGGCGGCGGGGTGGTCGGTGTCACATCGGGGCTCGCCGGCACCATAAAAGGCGCCTTGTCGCCGCTCACAGGGGAGCGCTGATCATGCGGCAATCCATCGCGATACGCCATTCGGTCGCAGCGCGTCCCGAGGTTCGAAACCTCGTCAGGGACACGATATTCGCGACTTGCCTGGGGATGATGATGGCCAGTTTCGACACGGCCAATGCCCAGGATATCGGGTTACGCAACAGCACGGTTCTACAAGGCAGTGCCCTGAGCCACGTCAGCGGCGTGGCAAACACCAACATGGCCGCCGGAGAGGGAAACCGGCAAGCCAACAGCGGTGCTCTGTCCATCGGTAGAGCGTCCGGCACGTCCAATCAACTGGTGCAGCAGGCGCGTATCGACGAGAGCCTGATCAGCCTGCAGAACGACGTGCAGATACAGGACAAGGCCTTCCGTCAGGCGAGCGGCTGGATGTCGGTCAATCAGGCGGCAGGCCAGGGCAATGTGCAGAGCAATGCATTCGGTATGGCTCTGGGCATCGACGTCAGCACCCTGGATGACAGGAACCTGCAACAGGTGCTGGCGAGTCAGCAGGGGCTGAACGGTGGCGGGGATGATGCCTCCGGGGACACTCGTCGCAAGGTCGAGATCGACAGTACGACCTTCAGCGGTGCCCGGGGGGTGATTCAGGTCAACCAGTCAGCCGGTACGGGGAACGCTACGCGCAACAGCTTCCGCATGAACATGGCGCTGGGGCAGTAGCGTCAATCAGGCAGTAATGACGCATTACCAATGGCTCATTCAGGAGAAAGACCATGAAAACATTCCAAAAAGCTCCGATCGCTCTGGCTGTCGCCGCTCTGATGGCCGCCCCTGTGGCTTTCGCCGACAGGAACGGTGGCAATGATTTCGACACCGACAGCCGCATCGACTCCGAGTTCGATAACAGCATCGACGTCGAGCTCAATCACGACAGCGATACCTACAAGGATCTCAAGGTCGATGTCCGGGTAAGGGCCCGCGATCCCAACTATGCCGGCGCCACGGTGGACAGCAAGCAGTTGATCAATGGCAATGGTGTGCGTAACACCGCCTCGACCAACGATGCCGATCTCGATGGCAATGCCCTGCGCAATGCCGCCGGCAATATCGGCGTCAACGTGGCGGCGGGCGACAACAACCAGCAGGCCAATGACGCGGCACTCGCCGCCTCCGATGCGGCTCGCGTGTTCGGTCAGGCTGCGTCCTTCTCCGCCCAGTCCAGCTCAGGCAACTGGACCAAGAACAGTGGCAGCCCGAACAACGCCAGCATGGGTGGCAATGCTCTGCGCGGTGCCAGCGGCAACATCGGGGTGAACGTGGCCGCCGGTGTCGGCAATGGCCAGCAGAACAGCCTGGCGGCGGCGGTCAACACCTCCAGCGGGTCGGCCGATGCCACCACCGGTGGGGTACAGTCCACCTATGGCAACCACACCACCAACAAGGGCCATAAAGAGACCTTCACCAACACCACGGACGTCGAAGTATCCGGCGTGATGGTGGGCGGCTATGCCGGTGTCGGCCGTGGTAGCGAATCCGGTACCTACGATGGCACCTATACTGGCCAGTCCGACCAGATCGGCGACCTGTACCCCGATACCTGGAATGGCACCGACAACGGTGACGGCGGGGTGCATACATCGGGCAATGCCACCGGGCACATCGACCTCGATCGCGATGCTCAGGGTGCTCAGGACCTCAACGAGGATGGCGGCGCCCTGGCCTTCAACGAAGGGGGTAGTCAGGAAGGGGAATATAGTGGCCGTCTTGGCTTCCGCGAAGCCGGCTTGATGGCCATGGGCGGTACGCTCTCCGGCAGTGTCACGTCGACCAATACCGTGTATGTGGCCAACGAGAACAATGCTGAACTGGGCGGCAATGCCCTGCGCGGTGCGGTCGGCAACATCGGCGTCAACGTTGCCGCCGGTACCAACAACCTGCAACGCAACTCCCTGTCCATCGCGTCGTCCGCTGCTGGCGGCACAGGCGGTGGCGGTGGTACCGAGTAACTCTTAGCGTTGCTTGGCATCCCACATGGGTGTCAGGACAAGGCTCAACACTCCCGGCCCGCTTCGCGGGTCGGGAGATTCTTTCCTTGTCGGGGGCCGATCTCGGCCTCCGACGATGCGGGACCAGGAGCGCACCATGAACTCCAAGCGTGTGCAGCGAGTCAAGGCAATGGTGACGGGGATCTGTCTCAGCGTGGCCTCTGTCGAGATGGCACTGGGGGCCAGCATGAGTCTGGGCAATGTGCTGTCCGACACCATGGTGCGCAAGGACGTGCAGTCCATCCGCGAGCGACGCTACGAGGATCTGGTCGAACAGCATACCGATTTTTCCTGTGGCGCCGCCGCCTTGGCCACGGTGCTCAAGTATGCCTATGGGCACACGGAAATCACCGAGAACGATGTCCTGGCGGGCATGCTCGAGGTAGCCGATCCCGAAGTCGTGCGTCAGCGCGGCTTTTCCTTGCTTGACCTGAAGCGCTATGTGGAAACGAGCGGTTACCGGGGGCGTGGCTATGAAGTCGATCCCGCGACATTGGATGAGATATCGATACCGGTGATCGTGCTGCTCGATCTGGAAGGCTACAAGCATTTCGTGGTGATGAAGAAGGCCAGGGGGGATCGTATTTATGTCGGGGATCCGGCGCTCGGCAACCGCGTGATGTCGCGCGATGACTTCATGGCGGCATGGAACAACATCATCTTCGCTGTGGTAGGAGAAGGTTATGACCGTTATACGGTTCTGCTCGATCCGCGTCAGCCATTGACGGCGCATCGTCTGCAGGACGTCTTCTCTCCGGCACCGCGAGACCAGTTGATCGATTTCGGTTTTCGGCACGCCGAGCTTTTCTGAACCTCGGGTTCGTCGGCCTGGTGTACCACTCAAGGGGATACGCTCATGATCGAAAAAAATCACGGGGTCGCAAGTACCTGGCGTGCTGTCGCTCTGGCTACGCCACTGCTGGTGGCCATGTGGCAGGGGGGGATTCCATCGGCGCTGGCAGCGACCTCGAGCTTCGAGTCGTTCTCCGAGGGGCGACAGCTTAGTGACCAGGAGCTGGGCACCATGCGGGGGCGTTTCGTGGATCGGGGGCGACTCATGTATTTCGGGGTACAGATGTCGAGTGAATGGCGAACGGCGGCGGGTGAGCATATCCGGGCCAAGGCGGGCGTCATGGGTGATCTCAGCGGCAGTACGCCTCGGGTGTCGTTCGAGCCCGTCATTTCGGTGGTCGACGGGGCGGGTCTGGCAGCCGCGATGGGCAATGGTGCCGTCGTGGTCGATGGCGGAACGCCCAATGCCAGAGGCGTCGTGCAATCGATCCAGGCCGGGGGCGATTTCAACACGGCAGCCAACGAGTTACAGATCGATATCCTGGATGCCACTGGCACCTCCGTGCCGACAGCCTCGACGAGTTCGTCTCGGGTCGAGCGGCACCTGACATCGGGGACTCGCGTCTCGGTCAGCTCGTCAGGCAACGACTTCAGTGTTGACATGAAGGTACCCGGCGTCGGCCATGTATCGCAGGCCATTCTGCCGGGACAGGGGCTGCATCAACGCATCCAGCTGTCCAGCAACCTGCAGCGAGTGCATAACCTGACACGGCTCCAGCTCTACATGAACAACCGGCCGACGATGGAATCGTCGATGGGCGTCAGAAGTGCCATGCGTATGGCGTCACAGCTGCGTCGTTGAAGACACCGTACAAGAGGTGGACGAGACAGTTTTCCAGGGACTACTAGGCTGATTCAGGAAGGCGTACTCCCGACATCCTGTATGTGGCGCCTGGTCAGTACGCCTGCGGTCATATACCGAGGGGGAAGGAGAATGATTGTGGAAAACAACATGTCAGCCAAGGGTGCAGGGGTGAGGTGGAGTCTTGTCGCCATCGGCATGGCAGGAATCTCGGCCACTCCGGCCGTGGCGCAACAGAGTGACGGAGAGATTGTACGTGAGGCAAGGCCGAGCCAGAGCGTCGAAAATGTGCTGCGCGAGGAGCATACCCTGTTCGACAATCGACTCTCCATCGAGCCGAGCATCAATTATTCCTATTCCGATCGTTCCAAGCTGGCCCTCAGGGGGTTTCTCGCCCTGGATGCGATCTTCCTGGGGGAGTTGAACCTGGACGGGGTGGAAACGCACATCACCACCCTGGACCTCAATATGCGGTACGGCTTTTCCGATCGTCTGGAGTTCGGGGTGACGGTACCTTTCGTGTACCGAAGCACGACCTATCAGTCCATTGGCGATGACCTTTCCACGGAGCGGGAAAGCGAAGTGAATGTCGATGAAGCGGCGCTGGGCGACGTTTCGGCAACCTTGTCCTATCGGTTGTTCCCGGAAACCCAGACACGCCCCGATGTCGTGATCAGTGCGGGGGTTCGCGCACCGACCGGCAAGGATCCCTATGGTATCGGCCTTCGTGAGGATGATAATACGAACTTGATGGTACCGACGGAGCTGCCTACCGGTAATGGCGTCTGGGCCGCGACGACCAGCATATCGCTGCTCAAGACGCTGGACCCGGCCATCATCTTCGGCAGCCTGGGATACACCTACAACTTTGAAGAATCTTTCGACGACATTTCGGCCTCTTCGGGTGATCAGCCCGGTGATGTCGACCTGGGCGACAGTATCCAGGCCGGTTTCGGGACGGCCTTCGCTCTCAACGAGAGGCTCAGCCTGGCGCTTTCCTACTCCCACGAACATATCCGCAAGTCAGAAATCACGTCCAACGGCAGTACCCGCCAGGTCATCGACAGCGACGCCAATGTCGGCGTCTTCAATATCGGTGGCACCTATGCCTTGAATGATTCAACGTCCATCGTGACCAACCTGGGCATCGGTCTGACCGATGATGCATCCGACATCAGCCTGACCTTCCGCATGCCTATCCAGCTCTGAGGGGCAGGAGGTGATGGCCGAGACCCGAGGGGTCGAGGAGCGATACCAGTACGGCGACCGGGCCTTGTCCCGGTCGCCGTTCCTGTTTCGGGCATACCGGGCCCGGGGGCGCTTCGTGGGTGAGGCCGGCGGGGGAAGATGGCATAATGCCGCCATCGCAATCTGGTGACGGAATTCTCGCATGCTCAAGTGGTTGGCCGTCGTGCTCGTGGCTCTGCTGGTGCTGTTGCAGTATCGCCTGTGGCTGGGCGAGGGCAGTGTGCACGAGCTCGCCGAGGTGGGGCAGCGCGTGGAGCGCCTGGAGGCTGAAAATACCCCCTTGCGGGCGCGTAACGAGCGCCTGGCCGCCGAAGTGGTGGACCTCAAGACGGGCCTGGACGCCATCGAGGAGCGAGCGCGCAGCGAAGTGGGCATGGTGCGCAGCGACGAGCAGTTCTTCTGGGTGCCCGATGCGGGAGATGGGGAGGCGGCTCAGTGACGCCGACTCCCTGGTTGATAGTGCCCGCCGCGGGATGCGGTCGCCGCATGGGCGCCGATCGACCCAAGCAGTATCTGACGCTGGGAGGACGAACCGTCCTCGCGCATACGTTGTCGCGCCTCCATGCCGCCTTTCCCGAGGCGCGCCTGTGTCTCTGCCTGGATGCCGAGGACAGCCACTTCGATCCCGCCTGGGTGCCGTTCAGCGATTGGCGCCGGGTTACCGGCGGCGTGGAGCGTGTCGATTCGGTGATCAACGCCCTGAAAGCCATCGTGGCCGAGGGCGCCGACGAGCAGGCACTCGTCCTGGTGCATGACGTGGCGCGCCCTTGCGTGGATGTCGGTGACCTGGCACGCCTGTTCGCCGTGGTGAACGACGACCCCGTCGGCGGCCTGCTGGCCGCGCCGGTGGCCGATACCATGAAGCGTGACGATGGCACCGGCCGGGTGGCGCGCACCGAGAAGCGCGCGGGCATGTGGCATGCCCTGACGCCCCAGGGATTTCGCCTGGGCGTACTGCGCCGTGCCCTGGCACGAGCGCATGCCGACGGCGTGACCGTGACCGACGAGGCCTCGGCGGTGGAGGCCCTGGGGCTGTCACCACGGCTGGTCACCGGGCGTCGCGACAATCTCAAGATTACCCATCCCGAAGACCTGGCCCTGGCCGGGCAGATCCTGGCCGCCCAGGTATCGGGGGCTGCCCCAATCGGCCATGAGGAGTGCCGCTGACATCATGATGCGAATCGGCCACGGTTTCGACGTACACCGCTTCGGCGAAGGCGACCACCTGAAGATCGGAGGCGTCGCCATCCCTCACACCCATGGCTTCGTTGCCCATTCCGATGGCGACGTCCTGCTGCATGCGATCTGTGATGCCCTGCTGGGTGCTTGTGCCCTGGGCGATATCGGTCGCCATTTTCCCGACGATGATCCGACCTGGGCCGGTGCCGATAGCCGCATGCTGCTACGCCATGTCGTGGCGTTGGTCGCTGAACATGGCTGGCACCTGGGCAACCTGGACGCCACCGTGATGGCCCAGGCACCGCGCATGGCGCCGCATACCGATGCCATGGTCGCTCATGTCGCCGAGGATCTGGGGGTCGAGCGCGACGCCGTCAACATCAAGGCGACCACGACCGAACGTCTCGGCTTTACCGGTCGAGGGGAAGGCGTGGCCGCCGAAGCGGTGGTCCTGCTGATGGAGCGTGCGAATGACTGAGTCGCGTCCCGTCTGGCCACCGCATTGGCCGCGGGCTCTCGATGCCCGTTTCGGTCCGCCCCGCCCCGGCGCTTACCGGGCTTGCCCCGAGGACTTCCTGGTGGAGGAGGTTCTGGGATTCTCGCCGGAAGGACAGGGTGAGCATCTCTGGCTATGGGTCGAGAAACGCGACATGACCAGCGCCATGGTGGCACGAGAGCTGGCAAGAGCCTGCGAGGTGCCATCCCGGTCGGTCGGCTATGCCGGCCTGAAGGATCGTGTCGCCGTGACCCGGCAGTGGTTCTCGGTGCATCTTCCCGGTCGAGAAGCTCCGGATGACCTCCCGGCCCGCCTGGCAGAACGCACTCTCGCACTGCTGGACACTCATCGACATCCGCGCAAGTTGAAGCGCGGTGCGCATCGTGGCAACCGCTTTCGGCTGCGGCTGACCGGTGAGGTCACGACCGCCCCCGGGCTGGATGAGCGTTGGGCGTGGCTGTGCCGACATGGCGTGCCCAACTACTTCGGCCCGCAACGGTTCGGCCCCGAGGGGCGCAACCTGCATCGGGCGGTATCGTTGCTGGCACGGGGCTGGCGAAAACGTGACGATCCCCAGGGGATGCTGTTGTCGGCGGCACGCAGTTATCTATTCAACGTCCAGTTGGCCGCGCGCGTCGATCAAGGCACCTGGGGCTCGCCGCTCGAAGGCGAGGTCGTGATACTGGATGGCTCGAGCAGCCAGTTCGTCATCGAACGGCTCGACGAGGCGCTCCGTGACCGGGCGGCGCGTCTGGATATCCATCCCAGTGGCGTATTGTGGGGGCGTGGCGACTCCGTCGCCCGGGACGCGGCCCTGGCATCCGAGCGCGATTCACTGGCGGCGCACCAGGCGCTTTGCGAGGGGCTGGAGCGCGCCGCTGCTCGCCTGTCGCGGCGCCCCCTGCGCCTGCGGCTGACGTCTCCGGGCCTCGAGCGTGACGCCGAAGGGGCGATCTGGCTGTCGTTCGAGTTGCCGCCCGGCGCCTATGCCACCTCGGTACTGCGCGAACTGATCGATCACCCGACCCTGAATTTCCGGCCGTCCCCTTCCGGGGACAACGAAGGAGGAGCTCCGGATGCGCCGACTGCTGCTGTCCAATGATGATGGTGTCCATGCCCCCGGCCTGCGGGCGTTGCATGATGCGTTGATGCCGCATGCCCGCCTGCGCGTGGTAGCGCCCGACCGCGACAAGAGCGGTGCCAGCAATTCGCTGACCCTGACGCGGCCGCTGGCGCTGTCCGCCCTGGAAAATGGCTTCTACAGCGTCGACGGCACGCCGGCGGATTGCGTCTACCTGGGGGTCAACGGCGTCTGGGAGGAGCGACCCGACCTGGTGATCTCCGGCATCAACCACGGCGGCAACCTGGGTGACGATGTGCTCTATTCCGGGACTGTCGCGGCAGCTATGGAGGGGCGCAACCTGGGGATGACCGCCATCGCCATGTCGCTGGTGGGGCGACACCATTTCGAGACGGCTGGTCGTGTGGCGGCAAGCCTGGTGGGGGCTGCCGACCAGCTGTCATTGCCGCCGCGCAGCCTGCTGAACGTCAATGTTCCCGACCTGGCCTGGGAAGAACTGCGCGGCTTCCGGGTGACCCGGATGGGATATCGGGGACCGGCGGCACGCCCGCTCGAAGTACGGGATCCGCGCGGCCACAAGCGCTACTGGATTGCGCCGGTAGGCGAGAATGCCGATGATGGCCCGGATACCGATTTCGCCGCCGTGGAAGCCGGCTTCGTGTCCATCACGCCGCTGCAGACCGACCTGACTCGGCATGCGGCGCGCGACGACGTGCAGGATTGGCTGAATGCACTCACCTGATCTTCGCCCCGGTCTGCTGCAAGGGATCGGGATGACATCCCAGCGAACCCGAGATCGCATGGTGGAGCGCCTGGCATACCAGGGCATTCGCGATCGGCGCGTGCTGGATGTGATGATGCGGGCACCGCGACACCTTTTTCTCGACGAGGCACTGTCGCATCGTGCCTACGAGGATACGTCCCTGCCCATCGGCCACGGCCAGACCCTGTCGCGTCCGTGGATCGTGGCACGCATGAGCGAGCTGGTCATCCAGGCCGAGCCGACCAGGGTGCTGGAAGTCGGCACCGGCTCCGGTTATCAGACCCTGGTGCTGGCCAGGCTGGTCGCGGAACTCTGGTCGGTGGAGAGAATCAATGCATTGCACCGGCGTGCCGGCGATCGGTTGCGATTGCTCGGGACGGACAATGTCCAGTTGCGACTGGCCGATGGGGGGCACGGTTGGCCCGAGGCGGCCCCCTTCGAGGTTATCCTGCTCACCGCCTGTGCCAGCGAGATGCCCATGCCACTGCTGGCCCAGTTGACCGATGGAGGGGTCATGATCGCGCCGGTGGCGGACAAGGAAGGCCGTCAGTGGCTCGTGCGGGTGCGTCGCAACGGCGACCAGTTCGAGCGAGAGCGGTTGGAGCCGGTGCGTTTCGTGCCGTTGCTGGAAGGAGTCATTCGTTGAAGCGACATCTTGGCCTCTTGCTCAAGGGTGCCGGCATGGGGGCCGCCGATGCGGTGCCCGGCGTCTCGGGCGGCACCATCGCCTTTATCACCGGCATCTATGAAGAATTGATTCATACCATCGAGCGTTTCGGTCCGGGGGCCTTCGTCGTATGGCGTCGCCAGGGACTGGCCGGACTGTTCGAGTATCTCAACCTGCGTTTCCTGGTCCCCCTGCTGGCCGGTATCGTGATCAGCCTGGTCAGTGTCGCCCACCTGGTCGTGTGGTTGATGGACGCGCAGCCACGGCTGCTCGATGGCTTCTTCTTCGGCCTGGTGTCCGCCTCGGCTCTGGTCGTCTGGCGCCACCCGGCGGCATGGCGGTGGTGGTATCTGTTGCCGCTGGTCGTCGGGCTGTTGCTGGCACAGTGGCTGCCCGCCCTGATGCCCTGGGTCGCACAGCTGGGCAGTACCAACCTGGTGCTGTCGGTGGCCGGAGCCATCGCCATCAGCGCCTTGTTGCTGCCGGGCGTTTCCGGCAGTTTCCTGCTGCTGACAATGGGACTCTATGGCACCGTGATGGAAGGCGTGCGTAGCTTCGACATGGGGCTGATCACCGTGTTCGGTGGCGGTTGCCTGATAGGCCTGTTCGTCTTCTCGCGTCTGTTGTCCTGGTTGCTTCGGCGTTGCCACGGCGCCACGCTGCAGATGCTGGTTGGCTTCATCGTGGGATCATTGCCGACGCTCTGGCCCTGGCGTCAACTGGCGTCGTATCAGCTTGGGCCGGATGGGCAGATGATCCCGCTGGATTATCATTACCTGACCCCGGGAGACTTCGGTGTGGTCACCGGTGATCCCGTCCAGTTACCGGCCGTGCTGGCATTGATGCTGGTCGGTGCCGGTCTGGTGCTGTGCGTTGATCGCCTCAACCGCGGCAGCGATACACCACAGACCGATGGGCGTGATAGCGTAGACAAGGACAAGGAGGATGGTTCCAATGCATAAGGGGTTGCTGATCTCGGGGCTTGCGCTGGCACTGGCCGGTTGCGCCACATCCCAGAGCGAGACGCCGCCGGTACAGGTCGAGGATCTGTCGACCGGCCGGGCGGCGTCGACGCCTGCCGAGTATACCGTCAAGTCCGGTGACACCCTGTACGGGATCGCCTGGCGACACGACATGGATTATCGCGACCTGGCCGAGATGAATGATATCGGCCCGCCCTACAGCATCCAGCCTGGTCAGCGGCTGGCCCTGGGCGGCGAAGGTGGTTCGGCCCGCCAAGAGACGACGTCGACCGATGCCGAGGGCGGTGGTGCCGAAGGCGCTGTCGCCACTGGCGTGGCGGCTGCCGGTGCCGTGGCCAGCGGTAGCCAGGGGGGCGGAACGAGTGACGGCGACGATGACTCGCTGGATTGGTTGCTGCCCGAGGACCGTGCGTCCGGAAGCGGTTCGGCAGACGCGGATGGATCGAATGTCGAGGTGCCGGGACCGGTCTACGAGGACGGCGAGGAGCCGGCATCCGAGGAGGATGACGAGGCCTCGGAAGCGCGTGGGGCGGATGAGGAAAGCGACGCCTCCGACGACGAAGGTGACGACAACGGTGTCGATGAGGCCGCCGACGAGTCGACCACGGATGAGGCGTCCGATGCCGAGACACGGACGAGCGATACGGCCGCCTCCGGGGGAGCCGATGCAGGCAGCGCTGCACAGGACGCGCAGAGTGAAGAGGAGCGTCGTTACACACCGGTGGACGAGGTGCCCTGGCAGTGGCCGACCGATGGCAGTGTCGTGGGACGCTACGGCGAAGGCGACAGCATCACCGCCGGCATTGATATCGATGGTCAAAAGGGGCAACCTGTCAAGGCGGCCGGGCCAGGCATCGTGGTGTATGCGGGTAGCGGGGTGCGCGGCTACGGCAAGCTGATCCTGCTCAAGCACAATGACCAGTACCTGAGCGCCTATGCCCATAACGACACCCTGAGCGTGAAGGAGAACGATGTGGTCCGGGCTGGCGAAGTGATCGCCACCATGGGCGACAGCGATGCCCAGGATGTCAGGCTGCACTTCGAGGTTCGCAAGGATGGCCAGCCTCAGGATCCCCTGGAGTATCTGCCCGCACGTTGAATGGCGTGTCCAGCGAGCCTCTCTCGTATCACCACCGGAGCGTCATACAATAATAATCTCGGGCATTGATCGTGATCAGCATGACGAACGATGTCCAGCCGCAACCATGGGGTAGCAATCGATGAGCATGCTTGAACGGGACCTTCAGGATGTGAATCTGGAATCGGCCGCCGAGGCGGATGACGATGCCGTCGAGACCGTAGAGATCGAAGCCGGCGCGGCCGATGACAGTGACGAGGCCTTCGAGAAGGCCCTCAGCCGTGAGGATCGTCACCATCACAGTCTGGATGCCACGCAGATCTACCTCAACGAGATCGGCTTCTCGCCGCTGTTGACGCCCGAGGAGGAGGTCCACTACGGGCGCCTCGCTCGCCAGGGTGATCCGCAGGGACGCTCGCGAATGATCGAGTCGAACCTGCGTCTGGTGGTCAAGATCGCGCGACGTTATCTCAATCGGGGCCTGACCCTGCTCGACCTGATCGAGGAGGGCAATCTGGGGCTGATCCGCGCCGTCGAGAAGTTCGATCCCGAGCGTGGTTTCCGTTTTTCCACCTACGCCACCTGGTGGATCCGCCAGACGATCGAACGGGCCTTGATGAACCAGACCCGTACCATTCGTCTGCCCATCCATGTGGTGAAGGAACTCAACATCTACCTGCGGGCAGCTCGGGAGCTGACCCAGAAGCTCGATCACGAAGCGACCGCCGAGGAAATTGCCGACCACCTCGACAAGCCGGTGGAGAGCGTCAAGAAGATGATGGGGCTCAACGAGCGGGTCTCGTCGGTGGACTATCCCGTGGGCAGTGAAAGCGACAAGCCGCTGATCGAGACGCTCACCGACGACAATGATCTGGGGCCCGAATCCACCCTGGTGGATGGCGACGTCAAGCAGCATGTCGATGACTGGCTGGCCGAGCTGACCGACAAGCAACGCGAAGTGGTGGTGCGACGCTTCGGGCTGCGGGGGCATGAGGCCTCTACCCTCGAACAGGTAGGCGAGGAGATCGGGCTGACCCGGGAACGGGTCCGCCAGATTCAGGTCGAGGCCCTGAAAAAGTTGCGTCGCATGCTCGACAAGCAGGGGCTGGATCTGGACGCCATCTTCGAGTAAGCGAACCTTTCGGCACACGCGAAAGCCAGGACATTGTCCTGGCTTTCTTGCTTTATAAGATGAAAAATAGTCGAAAAATGATGTCTTTATAGTCTATCGAACTGCATTTTCTCGATAATTTGGCGTCTTGTTCGGGCGGAAGCGTGGCATTCTGGTGCCTGATCAGCGTCCAGACGTTCGCCCTGTATCCCGACCCATTGGAGTGACAGATGGCCCGACCCCTGCGTGCCGACATCGACCTCGATGCCCTGTGCCATAACTATCGCCTCGCCCGAGATCTGGCGCCGGACAGCCAGTCGCTGGCGGTCTTGAAGGCCGATGCCTATGGCCACGGCCTGGTGCCGTGCGCTTGCGCGCTGGAAGGGGTGGCGCCCGCCTTCGCCGTGGCGTGCCTCGAGGAAGCGGAAACCCTGCGCGATGCTGGCATCACGGTGCCGATCGTTCTGCTGGAGGGCATCTTTTCTGTCGACGAACTGGCGAAAGTGGAAGCGCTGGGGTTAGGGACGGTGGTGCATAGCGATTGGCAGGTCGAGGCATTGCTGGCCCACCGGCCGGCGACACCGATCCCTACCTGGATCAAGGTCGATTCCGGCATGCACCGCCTGGGGTTCTCCCTCGAACGGGCGGCGTCAGTCTGGGCGCGCCTGAGTGCCGCCCCGACGCAGGTCAGCGATCTGCATCTGATGAGTCACTTCGCCACCGCCGATCATGTCGACTCGGCCTACTTTCAGCACCAGATGCGTGCCATGCGCGTTCTTGCCGAGACACTGGAGGCGCCTGTCTGCCTGGCCAACTCGCCAGCGACCCTGGCCCGACCGGAGAGCCATGGTGCCTGGAACCGTCCTGGCGTCATGCTCTATGGCAGCGATCCTCTCGAAGCCTCCAACGCGACGAGCCGTCGCTTGTTGCCGGTGATGACACTGCGTTCGGCACTCATCGCCGTGCGTGATCTCGACGAAGGGGAGCCCGTCGGCTATGGCGGGCGCTGGCGGGCGCCGCGCCCATCACGTATCGGCGTGGTGGCCTGCGGCTATGGTGACGGCTATGACCGCCATGCCATCGATGGCACGCCGGTCCTGGTCGCGGGCCGCCGCACGACGCTTGTCGGCAAGGTCTCCATGGACATGCTCACGGTGGATCTCACCGAGCTGCCGGAGGCGGATATCGGCAGTGAGGTCGTGCTCTGGGGACGCGCCGCCGGCGGCGAGATACTGTCGGTGGATGAGGTGGCCCGCCACTGCGATACCATCAGTTACACCTTGCTGACCGGGGTGCTGCCGAGGGTGCCCAGACGGTATCATGGCGGCTGAATCCGAGCGTGAGAGCCCCATGTCCGAGCAAGCATCCTCGACCCGCTTCCTTCATCCGCGCTACTGGCCGACCTGGGCGGCCATCGGTGCCATGTATGTCGGCGCCTGCTTACCCTGGCGACTCAAGCTGTGGGTCGGTAAGGGTATCGGGCTCGCCGCCTGGCGTTTTGCCAAGCGACGGCGCCATATCACCGAGACCAATATCCGGCTGTGCTTTCCCGAGCTCGACGACGCACGGCAACGTCGTCTGGTCAGAGAGGCTTTCATCGCCAATGGTATCGGTATCCTGGAGACGGCCACCGGCTGGTGCCGGGATCCCGAGCGCCTTCGTCATCGCGTCGTCTTCGAAGGTCAGGAACACATGGCCCGGGTGCAGGCCGAGGGCAAGGGCGCGCTGATCATCGGCATTCATTTCTCGACCCTGGATCTCGGCGGCGCCCTGCATTCCCTGTTCTTTCCCGCCGACGCGGTCTATCGCCCCCACGACAACGCCTTGTTCGAGTGCTTCATGACCCGCGCTCGCTCCCGGGTCTTTGGCCGTGCCATCGATCGCCACGACCTGCGCGGTGTCGTACGTCGGCTCAAGGCCGGCCACAATGTCTGGTATTCGCCGGACCAGGACTTCGGGCGCGATGTCAGCGTCTTTGCGCCCTTTTTTGGCGTCGAGGCCGCAACCATCAAGCTTACCGCCAAGATCGCCCGCATGACCGGGGCTCCAGTCTTGCCGTTGATCTTTCATCGCAATCCCGACGATTGCACCTACCGCCTGGAATACCTGCCGCCCCTGGAAGACTTTCCCTCCGGTGACGAAGTGGCCGACGCCACTCGTATCAACGCCATCATCGAAGCCGCCATCCGCCGTCATCCGGAGCAGTACCTGTGGCTGCACCGGCGTTTCAAGACACGACCCAAGGGCGAGCCCCGCCTGTATTGACGCGTCGCGTCAATACAGGCGGGGAGCCCGAAGCTGGAAGAGCGGCGCTTCGCGCCTGGAAGCTGAAAGCAAAACACCCCGAAGGTTGGATTGGGTGTCCAACTTTCGGGGTGCAGTTCATGTCGGTCGTGGGGTTTTCTTCAAGCTTCCAGCTTCAGGCTTTCAGCTTAGGCATCGATGCGCTTGTACTTCATCCGGTGCGGGGTATCGTCCCCCACGCGCTTCTTGTGGTCCGCCTCGTATTCCGTGTAGTTGCCTTCGAAGAACTCCACGTGGGAATCCCCCTCGAAGGCGAGGATGTGCGTGGCGATCCGGTCGAGGAACCAGCGATCGTGGGAGATCACCAGGGCGCAGCCGGGGAAGGCCAGCAGGGCTTCCTCGAGGGCGCGCAGGGTCTCGATATCCAGGTCGTTGGAAGGTTCGTCGAGCAGCAGCACGTTGGCGCCCTGCTTGAGGGTCTGGGCCAGCTGCAGGCGACCGCGCTCGCCGCCGGACAGGTCCGACAGGCGCTTCTGCTGGTCGTTGCCCTTGAAGTTGAATCGACCCACATAGGCGCGGGACGAGACCTCATAGCCATTGATGTTGAGGATGTCCTGGCCATCGGAGACCGCTTCCCACACCGTCTGTTTGTTGTCCAGGTCATCGCGCAACTGCTCGACGTAGGCGATGTCCACGGTCTCGCCCTTGACCACTTCGCCGGTGTCGGGTGTCTCCTTGCCCTCGATCAGCTTGAAAAGGGTCGACTTGCCCGCACCGTTGCCGCCGACCAGGCCGACGATGGCGCCGGGAGGCACGGTGAAGCTGAGGTCTTCATAGAGCAGCTTGTCATCGAAGCGCTTGGAAACCCCATGGAACTCGATGACCTTGTCGCCGAGCCTCGGGCCGGGCGGAATATAGATCTCGTTGGTCTCGTTGCGCTGCTGGAATTCGCCGGACTGCAGTTCATCGAAGCGGTTGAGACGCGCCTTGCTCTTGGCCTGGCGGCCCTTGGCGTTGGAGCGCACCCATTCGAGTTCCTGCTTGATGGCCTTCTGGCGCGAGGCTTCCTGCTTGGCCTCCTGCGCAAGGCGCTTTTCCTTGGCTTCGAGCCACTGGGAGTAGTTGCCCTCGAAGGGAATACCTTCGCCACGGTCCAGCTCGAGGATCCAGCCGGCCACGTTGTCGAGGAAGTAGCGGTCGTGGGTGATGGCCACCACGGTACCGCTGTAGTCGTGCAGGAAGCGCTCCAGCCAGGCCACCGACTCGGCGTCGAGGTGGTTGGTCGGTTCGTCCAGCAGCAGCATGTCGGGATTGGAGAGCAGCAGGCGGCATAGCGCCACGCGACGTCGCTCGCCACCGGAGAGATTGCCGACCCTGGCCTCCCAGGGCGGCAGGCGCAGGGCCTCGGCGGCCACTTCCAGCTTGCGTTCCAGGTTATGGGCGTCGGCGGCTTCGATGATGTTCTCGAGGCGCGCCTGCTCGGTGGCCAGGGCGTCGAAGTCGGCGTCAGGCTCGGCATAGGCGACGTAGACCGCGTCGAGCTTCTCCTGAGCTTCCTTGATGGCGCCGAGGGCTTCTTCCACGGTCTCGCGGACGTTCTTGTCGTCGTCGAGCTCGGGTTCCTGGGGCAGGTAGCCGACCTTCATGTTCGGCATCGGGCGTGCCTCGCCCTCGAACTCGGTGTCGACGCCGGCCATGATGCGCAGCAGGGTCGACTTGCCCGCGCCATTGAGGCCGAGCACGCCGATCTTGGCACCCGGGAAGAAGGACAAGGAAATGTCCTTGAGGATCTGTTTCTTGGGGGGCACGACCTTGCCCACCCGATTCATGGTGTAGACGTATTGCGCCATGGAATCTCACTAGGGTTGGAGGTTCGGGATTGGAGCACTGACTGGCCACGATGATAGTGGCCGGGCAGGGGAAAGGCTAGTGTCCTGTCAGGGCTATCGCAGTTAAGCGTTGTCGCTCGGGCTGATCCGTCGACAGGCCTGCGAGGGGGCGCTGTGAATCCTTCCCTGGAGGCTACCGATGCCATCCATGGCATCGGACCCCCTCTTCGGCCTGTCCCCGGAGCCCCTCGCCAGATCCAACTGCGATAGCCCTGAGAGTCCTGTATCAGAGGTTGACTGTAGAATTCTGGCGACCCAATGCGCTCGCCACCTCTTCAACGAACCTCCGAAACAGGACACTAGAGAATGGGTGGACAAACTATGTCTGCCCATCATTCCTCTTCATCCAGATCCCAGTCGTCCTCGATGACACGTCGCAGTCGTCGCTCCTCGAGCAGGTCCTCCAGGCGCCGCCGGGCGCGCAGCTGCTCGGCGCGGCTGGTCGGGCGTTCGGGCGTGGCGTCGGCATCGACGTCGGTGTCCTGATCGGGGTCGTCGAAGTGCTCGTCGTGAAGAGAATCGGGGCGCATGCGATCTCCTCCCATGGCCAGTCACTACGTTGCCGTACACGGCACCGGGCCTTGAGCCGGCGCTCGGCGAGGGCACCTGCCGGCTGTATAAGACGAGATGTCGATCAGTGCAACCCCGAATCGCCGCTGGCGACCGACTTTTACTGCCGTGCTATTCGAATCGTCGGGATTGACTGATCTCGCGCTGGGCCATCGTCCCTCCTTGGCGGTAACATGAAGCTTCAATTCCTGCGGCAGTCGAGGTTCCATGTCACGTATTCGCATTCACTACTGCACCCAGTGTCAGTGGTTGCTGCGCAGTGCCTGGTATGCACAGGAGCTGCTTTCCACCTTCGGTGAGGCGCTCGAGGAAGTGGCGCTGGCGCCGTCCCATGGTGGCCATTTCGAGATCTTCTTCGACGACGAGAGTCTCTGGGAGCGCAAGCGCGATGGGGGCTTTCCCGACAGCAAGATCCTGAAGCAGAAGGTGCGTGACCGGCTGGATCCGGAACGCGACCTGGGGCACGTCGATCGATAATGCGCCACGAGCCACGAGCCACGAGCCACGAGCCACGAGCCACGAGCCACGAGCCACGAGCCACGAGCCACGAGCCACGAGATACGAGCCACGAGATACGAGCCGCGAGATACGAGCCACCCCGCAGTCGTGCGGCTTGAGCGTTGGCCTATGGAAATGCTGAATAACATGCGCAGGCATTTATTCAGTGTTTCCCTATGAACAGGGAGAGACTATGACACCGGATCGTCGCGCCATCCTCTATGGACTCGGCGCCGTGGGGCTGTGGTCCACCGTGGCCACGGCCTTCAAGGTGGCGCTTGGCCATATGTCGCCCTTGACCCTGATGTGGATCGCCTCCCTGGTTTCCTGGGCGGTGATCGGTGTGCTGGTGTGGCGCCGGGGACAGGTTCGAGAGGCGCTTCACCATGGCTGGCGGACCGCCGCCTGGGCTGGCCTGATGAACCCGGTGGCCTACTATCTGGTGCTGTTCGCTGCCTATGACCGGCTGCCGGGCCAGGAGGCCATGGCGCTCAATTACACCTGGGCGTTGACCATGGCGTTTCTCGCCGTACCGATACTCGGTCAGCGGCTCACGCGAATGGACGTGCTGGCCGGCCTGATCGCGTATTTCGGGGTCTGGGTGATCGCCACCCGTGGCCACGTGCTCGACGTGGATTTCGCCGATCCGCTGGGGGTCGGCCTGGCGCTGGTCTCGACGCTGATCTGGGCGTTGTACTGGCTGCTCAACACCCGCGATCATCGTTCACCGCTGGTGGCGCAATGGCAGAACTTCAGCGTCGGCATGCCGGTGCTTACCCTGATCCTGCTGCTGGGCCCCGAGGTGGAGTGGGTCGGTGCCACCGGACTCGCCGCCGGCATCTATGTGGGACTGTTCGAGATGGGCATCGCCTTCGTGTTCTGGCAGCTGGCGATGCGCACGATCTCGCGTACCGCCAGGATCTCCAACCTGATCTTCCTGTCGCCGCCGGTATCGCTGTTGCTGCTGTTCTTCATCGTCGGCGAGCCGATCCTGCCCTCGACGTTGCTGGGGCTGGTATTGATCCTCGGAGGGCTCGGCCTGCAGCAACGGCAGAAGGCGCCAACCGAATCGGCCGACGCTCAGCCCTGAGGCCTACTCCTGTCGGCGAGCGAGTTCGACGCCCGAGGTTTCCAGCAGCGGCGCGAGTATCGGCCAGACGTTGTCGAGCACCCGGGGCTGGGCGGCGGCGGTGGGATGAATGCCGTCGTCCTGCACCAGGTCATCGTTCAAGGCCACCTCGTCGAGCAGGAAGGGGACCAGGGGCACCTCGTAGCGCTGCGCGAGGGTCGTGAAGACCTCGGTGAAGGCATCGCGGTAGGCCTGACCATAATTGGGCGGAATATCGATGCCGAGCAGTGCCACCCTGGCCCCGGACGCCTGGCTGGCCTCGATCATCGCCGCCAGGTTGGCGCGCATCTGGGTTGGCGGCAGGCCGCGCAGGCCGTCGTTGCCGCCCAGCTCGAGCAGAACGATGTCCGGGTCATGCTGTCCCAGCAGTTCGGGCAAGCGCGTCTTGCCGCCGGCGGTGGTCTCGCCGCTGATGCTGGCGTTGACGACCCGGGCCTTGCCCGTCAGGCGATCGGCCATCAAGCTGACCCAGCCATCCTGGCGTTCGATGCCATAGGCAGCGCTCAAGCTATCGCCCATCACCAGGATCAGCGGGCGAGACGCGGCCAGCGCCGGTCCCGCGACCAGGCACAGTACCAGGACCAGCCAGACGCGCTGCAGGAGCTTTCGGCAGGGCGTGTCGACTCGACCCACGGGGGAACGTTGCAGCATGTCCAACTCCTCGCACGAGAATGCCAATGCACCGATTCTACATGCCGAGGACCTGACCAAGCAGGTCGTCAGCGGCGAACGGCATCTGACCATTCTGAAGGAACTGAACCTGTCGGTGCTGCCTGGCGAGAGTCTGGCCATCCTCGGCCAGAGCGGGGCTGGCAAGTCGACCCTGCTGGGCCTGTTGGCCGGGCTGGATGCGCCCAGCACCGGCAGGCTGGCGATGTTTGGCCAGGCCCTGGGCGCGCTGGACGAGGACGGGCGAGCAAGATTGCGGGCCGGTCGGGTCGGTTTCGTGTTCCAGAACTTCCAGCTGTTACCGACCCTGACGGCGCTGGAGAACGTGCTCATGCCGCTGGAGTTGACGGCGGTGGCGGATGCCGAGGCGCGTGCCCGCAGCTGGCTGTCCCGGGTCGGCCTCGGAGAGCGGCTCGACCACCTGCCCAAGCAGCTCTCCGGCGGCGAACAGCAACGCGTCGCCCTGGCCCGGGCTTTCGTCACGGGTGCCGAGCTGGTATTCGCCGACGAACCGACCGGTAACCTCGACCCCACGACCGGCGAGCGCATCATCGATACCCTGTTCGAACTGAATCATGAGGCCGGGACCACCCTGGTGCTGGTGACCCATGACCACGCCCTGGCACGGCGGTGCGATCGCTGCCTGCGTCTGGCGGATGGCCAGCTCGTCGAGATGACCCGCGAAGAGGTCGGCGCATGAGCGAGCCGATGCGATTGCTGCGCCTCTCCTGGCGCGGCCTCAAGCGCGACTTGCGGGCCGGCGATGTGCGGGCGCTGTTCGTGGCGCTGGCACTGGCGGTGGCCGCCTCGACGATGATCGGCTTCTTCCTGGATCGTCTGGACCGTGGACTGACCCGGCAGGCGGGCCAGCTGCTGGGCGGCGATGTGGTCCTGGAACAGTCCCGCCCCTTCGAGACCGAACTGCGCGAAACGCTGGAATCGGCGGGGCTGACGCTGTCCGATCAGGTCGACATGGTGTCCATGGTCAGTCGCGGTGATGCCTTCCAGTCGGTCAGTCTCAAGGCGGTGGATGATGTCTATCCGCATTATGGGGTATCGCGTATTTCGCGGGGAGGCGATGTCGAGGAGGTCGCCGACGGACCGCCTCGTGGCGAGGTGTGGGTCGCGCCTCGACTGGCCATGCTGCTGGATGTCGAGACGGGCGACAGCCTGCGTGTGGGCGGTGGGGAGTTCCGGGTCGGTGCGGTGATCGAGCGCGAAGCCGATCCCTCGGCCGGTTTCGGTAGCTTCAATCCGCGCCTGATGATGCATGTCGATGACCTGCCGACCACGGGACTGGTACAGGAAGGTTCGCGCATCGAGTATGAGCTGCTGGCTGCGGGCTCGGCCCAGGCGGTGGAAGACGTCGCGCCGCTGCTTGCACGCTTGCGCACCGAGGGTGTCGAGGTCCAGGACGTCCGTGAGGATCGCCCTCGACTGGGCAGTGCCCTGGCGCGTGCCGATCGTTACCTGAGTCTGGCGGGGTTGGCGGCTGTGCTGTTGGCCGGTGTGGCCGTGGCCATGGCCACGCGGCGTTACGTCGAGCGGCACCTGGACACGGCGGCCCTGCTCCGCTGCTTCGGCGCGAGCCAGCGCGAGCTGGTCTGGATCTTCGCCTTGCAACTCTTGTGGTTGGCGCTGACGGCCTCGCTGGTCGGCGCCGTTCTGGGACTGGCCGGACAGGCGGCGCTATTGGCCCTGCTGGGGGCGGTCATGCCGATCGAGCTGCCGCCGCCGGGTATCTTGCCGCTGGGCATGGGGATCTTCACGGCCCTGGCGGTGCTGGCGGGCTTCGCCGGGCCGACCCTGCTTCGGCTGCGTCGCGTCAGTGCCCTGAAGGTGTTGCGCCGGGAGCTCGATCCGCTCCCGGCCTCGGCCTGGTGGGTGGTGGTCGTCGCCGCTGGCGTGTTCGGCGGTCTGCTGTGGCTGTATTCCGGCGATATCGTACTGGCCCTGGGACTGTTGTTCGGTGGCCTGCTGGCCTTGCTGGCGCTCTGGGGGGTGGGGAACGCCTTGCTCGCTCTGCTGGCCAGGCTCTGTGCTCGCCTGCCACGCGAAGCGAAGACTCACGACAGCCTGTGGCGGGCCCTGAGGCTAGGGGGACAACAGTTGTCCCGGCGTCGTGCCGCCAGTCTCGGCCAACTGCTGGCCTTTGCGACGGCGCTTTTCGCCATGGGCATGATTGCCCTGGTGCGTGGCGATTTGCTCGATACCTGGCGTGCCCAGTTGCCCGAGGACACCCCGAACCATTTCGCCATCAACATTCAACCCGCCGAGCGCGATGCTTTCGAGGCGGCGCTGACCGGAGCCGCCGAGGCGCGTAGCGCGTTGTACCCCATGGTGCGCGGGCGCATCACTGCCATCGAGGGACAGCCGCCGCGGGAGATGGTCCCGGAGGAATCGCGTGGCGACAATGCCTTGCGTCGCGAGCTCAACCTGACCTGGAGTGCCGAACTGCCGACCGGTAACCGACTGGTGGCCGGCGAGTGGTTCGAGCCATCGGCGTCCACGGCAGAAGAAGGCTGGATGGGCGCCGTCGCTGCCGACCCGGTCGCACCGATATCGATGGAGCGCGAACTCGCCGAGCGTCTCGGGCTCGCGCTTGGCGATACCCTGACCTTCACGGTCGGCAGCGAGACGCTGCAGGGGCGAGTCGCCAGCCTGAGGGACCTGGACTGGGACAGCTTCCGGCCCAACTTCTACGTCATCTTCCCGCCCGGGGTGCTGGAGCAGTTCGGCCACAGCTACATTACCGCCTTCCATCTCGACGACGGCCAGCAGGATCTGGTGCGAGGACTGATTCGAGACTTCCCGGCCGTGACGCTGCTCGATGTCGAGTCGATCCTTTCGCGGGTTCGCGAGGTGCTGGATCAGGTGACCCGGGCTGTGGAGCTGGTGCTGGTCTTCGTGCTGCTGGCCGGTGTCAGTGTTCTTTATGCTGCCCTGGTAGCGAGCATGCCCGTGCGGGCTCACGAAGCAGGCCTGCTGCGAGTGTTCGGTGCCGGAGACCGGTTGCTGTCGCGCATCCAGGGAGCCGAGTTCGCCCTGCTGGGACTGGCCAGCGGTCTGCTGGCTGCTTCGCTGGCCGAACTGGCCGCCGCCGGCATCTATACGACCTGGCTGGACCTGTCGCCCCGCTGGCATCCTGCCTTGTGGGTCGGATTGCCCCTGGGCGGCATCCTGCTGGTCGGGGGAATCGGCCAGTTGCTGTCGCGTGGACTTCGGCGTCGGGCGCCGGCGGCGAGCCTCGGCCTGCTCGGGGAGACCTGAGCCCGGCAGCGCCGGGAGCCTCGCGTCGTGAGCCATGACAAAAAACTGGACTAGACTGGCAGGACGCACCCTACCCAGATTACATAGGAGGTAATCCCATCATGCACCTTGTTCGTGTCGCCCTGTCCCGCCTGGCGCTGTCTGCAGCGCTCTCCGTCTCGCTCGCCGGGCCCGCCCTGGCAGATACCGAGCGGCTGGAGGCGGACCTGCGGGCGCTGTTCGCCGACCAACCTGGAGAGCTGACCATCGGAGATATCTCCGAGAGCATGATGGGCGGCGAGACCCGGGCGGAAGACCTGGAATACATCAGCGAGCGAGGCGAGCGGGTGCAGGTCGATCACTATACCATCGAGGGCGATTACAACGACCCTGATCGAGTGGTCCTGGAAGGGCTGAACGTCACCGAGGAAGCGGACGGTCAGGAGGGCACGATCACTGCACGTCGCCTGGTGGTCATCGAACCTTCCCGGTCGGTGCTGTCGGCCCGGGGGCTGCTGGCCGATGGCCTCGAAGCCGCTGAATTGACCGTCGAAGGCCTGACGGTCGAGAGTCGCGGGCGCACCGTGCTCGACGCGACAGGGGAGGCACCGCACAGCGTGACGAACCCCCGCATGACGGTCGAGCGGCTGCATGTCCTGGATATCGCCCCGGAGACCATCGGGCGCCTGGAAGCGACCGATATCACCGGCAGCGGCGAGGCCTTCGGCGAGATCGGCGATGGCGACTTCACGCTGGGCAGCTTGAACATCGAAGGCCTGCACGACCTGGATCATCACACCGCCACCCGGGCCGATCGCGTGGAGTTGAAAGCGCTGGATATCGAGGCCCAGCGCCTGGCGGCGACCCTCGAACGGCTGCTGCTCGACAGTGACATGGCGGATGGTAGCGGCGGTCTTTGGCTGGAGTCGCTCGATCTCGACCTGGCGCGGATGATCGAACTGGCGCCGGCCGAAGACCAGACCCGGCTGCGGATGATGAGCAATGTGCTCACCGGCGGCAGCGGCCGCCTGGCACTCGATGCCGCCTCCGACGGACAATGGGAATCGCTGGGCGACACCAGGACGATGCTGACTGGCGAAAGCCGGGTGACGGCCGATGATGCCTTCCGTTGGACCTTCGACAGCGAGACGCCGGCTCGTCTGCCGGAAGGCACCGATCCCGCGACCTACTTCGCCGAGGTGGATGGCCTCGATGACGTCACCCTGCTGGGCGGTGAGATCGAGACGACGCTGACCGATCTCGGCCTGTTCGGTCGACTGCCGGCGGTGATCGCGACCAGCCAGGGCGTGAGCGAGGATGCGTTCATGGCCCAGGCGCGCACTCAAGCCAAGGGACTCGGCAGCATGTTCGGCCCCGAGTTTGCCACCCTGTTCGGCGGGCTGGTCGACATGATGGAAGGCAAGGTCAGCGAACTGTCCGTGCATTTCACCCTGCCGGAAGACGGCGAGCACGAGCTGGACGCGCTGGCCGACGACCCGCTGGTGTTGCCGAGCAAGCTGTCGATGCAGGTGCGTACCCGCTGACCTCGATGAAGGAGCCTTCAGAATTTCTCAAGTCCACATGAGAAATGATGCGGTCAACCATGACGGCCTTTCATGTGAAAGCCGTCATGGGCTGGGGTATGATGAGCGCCTCCGATTTTTCCGTGATGCGAGGTCTTGCGCCGATGTTCAGCCGTGATATGCAGATTGCCGGTTTCGATGATGCCCTGTTCGATGCGATGCAGAAGGAGAGCGCGCGTCAGGAGGCCCACATCGAGCTGATCGCCTCCGAAAACTACGCCAGCCCCCGGGTGCTCGAAGCCCAGGGCAGCCAGCTGACCAACAAGTATGCGGAAGGCTATCCCGGCAAGCGTTACTATGGCGGCTGCGAATACGTCGATGTCGTCGAACAGCTGGCCATCGACTACGCCAAGGAGCTGTTCGGTGCCAGCTACGCCAATGTCCAGCCTCACTCCGGCTCCCAGGCCAACGGTGCCGTCTTCCAGGCACTGGTCAAGCCGGGTGACACGGTGCTGGGCATGAGCCTGGACGCCGGTGGTCACCTGACCCATGGCGCTCGCCCGAACTTCTCCGGCAAGCACTACAACGCCGTGCAGTATGGCATCGACGAAAGCGGCCGTATCGATTACGACGAAGTCGCCAGGCTGGCGCGCGAACACCAGCCGAAGATGATCATCGCCGGTTTCTCCGCCTACTCGCAGATCATCGACTGGGCCCGTTTCCGCGAGATCGCCGATGAGGTCGGTGCCTATCTGCTGGTCGACATGGCGCATATCGCCGGCCTGGTGGCCGCCGGCGTCTACCCGAGCCCGATGGCTCACGCTCATGTGGTGACCACTACCACCCACAAGACCCTGCGCGGACCGCGCGGCGGCCTGATCCTCTCCAGCGAGAACGACGCCGAGATCGAGAAGAAGCTGCAGTCGGCCGTGTTCCCTGGTGGTCAGGGCGGTCCCCTGGAGCATGTCATCGCCGCCAAGGCGATCTGCTTCAAGGAAGCCATGGATCCCGACTTCAAGGCCTATCAACAGCAAGTGGTGAAGAACGCCCAGGCGATGGCCGGCGTGTTCATCGAGCGGGGTTTCGACATCGTTTCCGGTGGCACTGAGGACCACCTCTTCCTGCTGTCGCTGGTCAAGCAGGGCCTGACCGGCAAGGACGCGGATGCCGCCCTGGGCCGCGCCCATATCACCGTCAACAAGAATGCTGTACCGAACGACCCGCAGAGCCCCTTCGTGACCTCCGGGCTGCGCATCGGCACGCCGGCGGTGACCACCCGCGGCTTCGGCGAGGCCGAGTGTCGGGAGCTGGCCGGCTGGATCAGCGATATCCTCGATGTCATGGTCAAGGGCGAAGACACCGCCGCCATCGAGGCCGAAGTGAAGACCAAGGTCGAGCAGGTATGTGCCAGGTTGCCCGTTTATCGGTGAATGCCTCGATCATCATGAGGTAAATGCTGGGCGGTATTCCTGGCGTCATCGGTGCCGTGTCTTGCATACGCACGGTCCCCATGCCGTCTGATCAAGTCAGGGCCCCTGTTTCGCAGGGGCCCTGACGTTTATGCAGGGTACCTCGATGCAGGTCCTGGGGTAGCAGCAGCCCATCGGTCGCATGCCGCTATTTCGGGAACTGGTTGAGAGGGCTTTTAAAACAATGGCTTATCAGGATTCATCGCAGCTCGGGAGCGGGAGACTCGTGAATATCAGGCATGATATCCTTCGAAGTCCATTGACAGGCTTCATGGTATGGCAGGTGAAAAGTGGGCAGGACGTGAGCTGAGTGTGCATTGAACTTCAACAAGAATCCAGGGGAAGCATGAGGGTGTCGCTCCGGGTAGACACTACTCATTACGGGCGTAAATCGCTATGCTTGCCCGCTTGACCGGTGACACTGGCTAGTGAAAGAGACAGAGCGGGCGATCCTGAATCGTCCTGAGGCTCGGTGAAACCTTTTAGACGATGAAAAAAGTATTGTTGTGCTGTTCTGCTTCCTTTTTATGAGCGTTGTCAGTTTTCTAGCGAATCTCCAATGCATGACTCGACTCGCCAGACATTTCCGTTATGAAGGAAGGGGAGAAGGTTGGTCCGCCATGTTTTTCGAGAAGCGGGCGGGCGCAGAGAGTTTTCAGAAAACCCTGAAGTATTATCAGTAGGTCCAAAGGATAGGGATGTTCAAGACAGAGTTGATGTGTCGGTTATGAAAGATAAAGAACCAGCGGATGATTTTTCGGCCGAAGATGAAATCCCCCCTCTTGAACATGTCTTCAGTTGGGGAGAAGAGGCCATGCAGCAGCGTCAGTGGCGCACTGCTGCCGAAAGGTGGAGCTTGCTTCGCCACCTGTATCCTGATGAGGTTTCTGTTTGGGTGCAGGCCAGTATTGCTCATCGGCATCTCAAGGAATATGAAGAAAGCGAGAGGCTGCTTGCCTGGGCCAGAGAGCGCTTTCCTCTCAATGCCGGCATTCTCGCTCAGTGGGCTGAGCTCGACATTGTTCGTGGTGAGCTTTCGTCATCACTTGAACGATTGGGGATGTTGAGAGAGAACTTCCCCAAACATATCGTTGGTTGGGCAAGAGCCGCAGAAGTTCACGAGCGACTGGGTCAGCATGATGGCGCTGAGAAGATGAATGGTCATGCCCGAGCGAACTTCCCTGAACATCCTTGGCCATGGGTGCAATATGCGGAAATGGCAATGACTGCCCATGATTGGTCTACAGCGCTAACGCGCTGGGAAATCGTGCGCTCCCGTTTTCCCGATCATCCCAAGGGCTATGTTCGTGCGGCTGAAGCAGCCGAGGCTATGGGGAATTCTCGGTATGCACGGCAATTGAAGCTGGCCAGAGAGTATGGCAATGCCTGGCTGGAAGGCCAGTCGAGCAATGATAATGAAGTACATGAAGCCATTGCGCTTCCACGGCGCAGAACGTTAAGGACCTTCTGGGACCTGGTGTGGACGAAAGCCCGTCTCAACTTGAAAAGTGAAGCCAGCCAGAATCACTTGCGTTATCTATGGTGGATTCTTGACCCGCTTCTCTATATGGCGGTTTTCTATATAGTCTTCGGCTTGCTGATGGAGCGTGGTGGTCCAGGTTTTATTGCTTATCTTCTGACGGGGCTGGTGCCTTTTCAATGGTTTGCCAAGACAGTCAATCAGACATCAGGTTCGATATTATCCGGGAAAGGGTTGATGAACAAGGTTCGTATTTCACCCTTGTTCTTTCCATTGGTAGGCGTCGTGCAGAATACAGGGAAGCAGGCACTGGTTTTCGCCATGCTGGGCGTATTCCTTATCCTTTATGGTTTGCCGCCGACCATCCATTGGTTGGGTTTCATTCCAGTGGTTGCGGTACAGCTTCTCTTGATGACAGTAGTCTGTTGCCTGGTGGCCATGATTATTCCCTTCATACGGGATCTCAGTAATCTGGTGCCGACAGGGGTACAGTTTGTGATGTTCAGTAGTGGCATCTTCTATACGCTGGATCGCATACCGGAAAAGTGGCAGTCACTGTTTTTTGCGAATCCGATAGCGAATATCCTTTATCAGTATCGAAGGATTTTTGTCGAAAATCAGTGGCCGGACTGGAGCATGCTGGGGTGGGTCGCTCTAGGAGCAGTGATCGGCCTTGGGATCGTGCTATGGCTTTACAGGCGTCTGGAATCCGTATTTCCCAGGGTGGTGCTGGAATGACGCAGAAATCGCAAGGCAATGTCATCATATCTTTGCGTGATGTTGGTGTACGTTATAAGCGGCGCGGAGGCCTCTTTCAGAAGCCTGAATATTTTCAGGCCTTTGAAGGTGTCAGCTTTGATATTCATAGAGGAGAAACGCTTGGTATCCTGGGGCGCAATGGGGCAGGAAAGTCGACCTTGCTCAAGGTCATTGCGGGGATTATCAAGCCGGACAGTGGTCAAGTCGTCGATTATGGCGCGGTAGCATCGTTGTTGACGCTTCAGGCGGGGTTTGATGCTGAACTTCCGGGAACGGATAACGCTATTCTGAGTGGAATGCTGATGGGGTATACTCGCCGCCAAGTTGAAGAGAGGATGGCGGATATTATAGAGTTTTCCGAGCTTGGAGACTTCATGGATGAGCCCGTCAAGACATATTCTTCGGGTATGAAAGCTCGCCTGGGGTTTGCTGTCTCCATGTATATGACGCCTGACGTATTATTGCTCGATGAAGTCTTGAGTGTTGGCGATAAACAGTTCAAGAAGAAGGCCGAAACGGCCATGATGAAAAAGCTTTCTTCAGATCAGACAGTTCTTTTGGTGACGCACTCTGAAAGTCAAGCCGAAAGGGTGTGTGATAGAAAGATTTTTCTCTAAATATTTCAAGGGGTTTTCATGACCGAGAGAGTGGCGGTTGTCATTCCAGTTTATAATGAGAGAGAGCGGCTGGTAGAAGCCGTTCGTTCAGTCGTAGAAGGCAATGAAGTTTCCGCCAAGTTCTACATCGTGGACGATGCCTCGACGGATGGAACACCTGATATAGTCAAGAAGTTCTTGGCGAGCGAAAATATCCCTCACGAAGTGTTTGTCAACGACGAGTCCCGAGGCGCGGGAGGATGCCGAAATATCGGGCTGGACAATGTCGTTGAAGAATACATTTTGTTTCTAGATGCTGATGACTTTCTGTTTCCCGGTATTCTGGATCAGACTATCTCGCTGGCTGACGAAAGCTCGTCCCAGGTCGTTATCACCGAGTATGATAGAGTCTATTCGGAAAATGATAAAAAGCTTGGAATGAATCATCATGATGAAATGGTGTTCTCACGTATAAAAAAAATGGGGCTTGTGTCGCCTTTTTCAATAAATAAAGCTGGCTTTGTTTTGGATCTGGTGAACTACCCGTGGAACAAGATTGTTTCGACATCTTATGCCAGGGAGATCGGTCTTCGGTTTTCCGAGACGCCTGTTCACAATGATGTTTTTGCTCACTGGCAGTTGTTGATGAATGCTTCTCGCATATCGGTCATGAACCAGTCCCTCTGCGGGCATCGTGTCTCCATGCGGTCGAATCAAATAACTAATATATCGGATGCCCGGCGGATGGCGATGCTTGATGTCTTCAATGAACTGGAAGAATATTTTAATAAAGAAAGTTTGTTCAAGGAAAGGTATTATCACTTTTTTGTTTCTTTCAAGATAAAGCTTTTTCGGTGGGGGAATGCCCGGATTGATGAAGGGCATAAAGAAAGCTTCTATGAGGAGTTCTGTAAGACATTTGAAAATATGTCGAAGCTGGATTTTTTGATTGTTTCCGAGCGAATGCCTCGCGTGGCAGTAGAAGCACTGCGCTATCGCCTCCGCTTGATGTGAAGAGGGCAAAGAACATGATTTCGGTTATCGTAACAACCTATAATATTGAGCAATATATCGAGCAATGCTTGAGGAGTGTTGTAAATCAGACTTATCGTGACCTGGAAGTTATAGTGGTCGACGATGGGTCCAGTGATTCTACACAAGATGTCGTAAGGTCTATTGCCCGTGAAGATTCTCGTATAATTCCGGTTTTTCTCCCTGAGAATACTCCTGGGGGAGTGGCCATTGCGGCGAATACGGGACTGTCAAAGGCCCGTGGGGAGTACATTGGATTTGTTGACGGGGATGACTGGTGTGAGCCTTTCATGTTTGAAAAGCTCATCGAGTCATCCATGAAGCATGACTCGGAAATTGTCATTGGTAACTTCAAGAATTACGATGAGAAGTCCTCTTCATTTTATGATGCAAGTGATAGGAGGTTCTGGCTAAAGGGGCTTCCTGTAGATGAGCCTATCGAGGGGATGAGCAACAAGAAGACCTTGTTGAAATTCAATCCTGTTCCCTGGAGGAAGCTCTACAAGAGAGAGTTTCTCGAGGAAAATAATATCAGATTTCCTGAAGGGGATTATTTTTATGAGGATAATCCGTTTCACTGGTTCTGTATAACAAGGGCTGAACGTTTCTCTCTCGTTCCAGACTACCTCTGTTATCATCGCATGAACCGTGCGGGACAGACCATGTCCACAGGTGACAAACGTCTCCTGGCGATGTATGAGCATCACCAGACCATTCACGAATGGCTGAAGACCAACAACCTCCTGGATCAGTTCAAGGAGGAGTTGGTTCTGTGGGTCGTCAATAATACCTGCTGGATCCATGACGCTATAAAAGATGAGTACAAGGATGATGTTCTGCTATGCTTGAATGATGAGCTCTCCAAATATGATGGGAAGTTCCTTGATGAAGTATTGAACTCGAGTCATATGGGAAACAAGGGGAGAGTTCTGGCCGGGAAGGCGCGCGGTGAAGGTGAAGGAACTGGCCAGGGTGAGCAGAGCCGGAAATCCGGCTTGCTGAAGGAAAATATCACTTCAATGGCCGGAGGTGGCCTGGTCCGGGAAACGGTTCAGTATTATCAGCAATACGGTGCACTGGAAACTGCCAGAAAAATCCGCAGTTATCTGGTGGCGCGGATGCCAGGCCCAATGAAGCAAGCACTTTCCTCTTTTTCGCGGACTTCGAAAAAAAATTCTGATGTAGAAAAAGATGTGAAAGATATAAAAAACCAGCTTGAATTTCAGAAGCTGATGCTTGTCTTGTCTGAAAAAGAGAATGAGGTAATAAAGGATGATCTTAAAGATATAAAGTCTGAACTTAAAAATATACGTTCAAGTCTGGATGAGCGAACTCCTTGAGGGTTTGTGGAGTTTAAGTGGTGAGGTTGTTCGAGCTAAAGTCTAAGAGCTTGGGTAGGGTTGTTGTCTCTTTGTAGTAGGGAGAGCTCTTGGGTTTGGGAGGATTTTTTGAGAGTTAATTTGCACTTGGGGGCTCATAAGACAGCCACGACATCTCTGCAAGCTGTTTTGAAGAAAAACAGGAGGTTGCTTTCTGAGAATGATATTTTTTATTACCCGAGGGAAGAGTTCCGTGATGAGGTGACAAGGCCATATTTCTATCCAAGGGTCCTGAAGAAAAGTGGAAAGGTGAGGCTGTTGGATGTGATTCAGGACAGTGGTTTGTATAGAGGAGAAGAGAAGGTAGTGATTTCTGAAGAAAATCTTCTTTCTCTCGTACAGGAGATATTTGTCCGCGAAGAATTCTATCCTAGTGCTGGGGAACGCCTAGAGAAAATGAAATATTTTTTCGATGGGGTTGAGGTGGATGGCGTATTTTTCACTGTTCGTGAATACGTTGGCTTTATTCCTTCTGTCTACACTCAGATAAATAAGTCCTTGAAATTCGTTGATTTTGAGGGTTTTAAGAAAAACTTCTCCAGTTGGGGTTTTTCGTGGTTGAGTGTTGTTGAGGATATTTCTTAGGCTTTTCCTGAATCCGAATTGAATGTGGTTGATTTTGAATCCATAAAGAAGAATCCTGAGGAATATTATTCGAGAATTTTATTTGGCTATCCTTATGGGAATTTGGAAGGCCTGAATGCCTTCTTGAATGAAGGGGTTTCACAGGAAGCTGTTAAATGTGCTGAGTTTATCCGGAATGAGCTTTCTGTCAGGGTGTCTGGGGAACAGTTTTCAAAGCTTTCAAAGCTTTATCCTGCTTCTTCTTATAAAAAGTACAAGCCTTTTGATGAAAGTGAGTCGGACTTTTTATCAAAGAAGTACTTGAAGGATTTAAAGAGTATTGACGAAAGGTACTCCTTATTTCTTTGACAGGGCGGCAGTGATGGAAAGATTAAGATTGGAGAAAGTATGAACTTTTTACTAGTCGGTGCCGGCTTTTCCGGTGCGGTGATTGGGCGCGAATTTGCGGAGGCTGGGCATCAGGTCACGGTCGTCGATGCGCGCTCGCATATTGCCGGTAACTGTCATACCGAGCGTGATGCTGATACCGGGGTGATGGTCCATGCCTATGGCCCGCATATCTTCCATACCGATGATCAGGAGGTGTGGGAGTACGTCAATCGGTTCATGACTTTCAAACCTTATGTGAATCGAGTGAAGACCACCTCCAAGGGCCAGGTCTTCTCGCTGCCGATCAATCTCCATACGATCAACCAGTTCTTTGGCAGGACCATGCGACCCGACGAGGCGCGTGAGTTCATCGAGGAGCAGGCGGATACCACGATCGAGGATCCGCAGACCTTCGAGGAACAGGCGCTGCGCTTTGTTGGCCGGGATCTCTATGAAGCCTTCTTCAAGGGGTACACCCAGAAGCAGTGGGGCTGTCATCCCAGCAAGCTGCCGGCCAGCATCCTCAAGCGGTTGCCGGTGCGTTTCAACTACAACGATAACTATTTTTTCCACCGCTTTCAGGGAATGCCGGAAGAGGGCTATACCAAGCTGGTGGAGGGTATCCTCGACCATCCGAGTATCGACGTGCACCTGAATACCCGCTTCGAGCGTGACCAAGTCGCCGGATATGATCATGTCTTCTATTCGGGGCCACTGGATGGCTTTTTCGACAATGAACTGGGCCGACTCGGGTACCGGACCCTGGACTTCGAGCGCTTCACCTACCAGGGCGATTACCAGGGCTGTGCGGTGATGAACTACGGTGAAGAATCAGTGCCTTATACGCGTATCACCGAGCACAAGCATTTCTCGCCCTGGGAAGAGCACGAGGGCAGTGTGTGTTATCGTGAGTACAGTCGAGCCTGTGGACCTGACGATGTGCCCTACTATCCCATTCGCCTGGTAGATGAGAAGGCATTGCTGGCCAAGTATGTCGAAAAGGCTCGACAGCTCGACAAGGTAACGTTCGTGGGACGCCTGGGCACCTACCGCTATCTCGATATGGACGTCACCATCCGAGAAGCGCTGGATACGGCTCGGGGCTGCCTCGAGCGTGTCAAGAATGACGAGCCCATCCCGGCGTTCTTCGTCGAGGCATAGGCCATACAGTGACTAGCAGACGGCATGGCTGACAAACAGACGACCCCGATACCGCCACCTGCCCCCATTCGGCTGGTGGCGGTGATCGTTTCCTTCAATCGTTGCGAACACCTCAAGCAGGGAATCGCGGCAGTGCTTGATGAGCCCGTCGCCGGACTGGTGGTGGTGGATAATGGCTCTACCGATGGCAGTCGGGAATGGTTGGCCAGCCTGGATGATCCGCGTCTCGATGTGGTGACGCCGGAGCGTAACCTGGGGGGAGCCGGAGGCTTCGAGCTTGGTTTCCAGGTCGCTCTCGACACCTTCCAGGCCGATTGGCTGGTGTGTTTCGATGATGATGCACGTCCGGTGCCCGGGGCATTTCGTGCTTTCATGGAGCGGGACCTGGACGGTATCGATGGGGCCGCGGCGGCGGTCTACTATCCGGATGGCAGTATCTGCGAAATGAATCGGCCGAGCTGGAATCCGTTCTGGCATGGGCGACTTCTATGGCGCACGATGTCGGGTATGCTGATCGGGCGCTCCCGTGAAGGCTTCCATCTGGCGGATCATCACTACGCCGAAGAAAACATGCTGGAAATTGATTCTTCCTCCTTCGTGGGGTGCTTCGTGCGCGCAAAAGCGGTGCAGCGAATTGGTCTGCCGCGAGGTGAACTGTTCATCTATGGCGACGACATCATCTACACATTGACCCTGCGTAAGGCCGGGGGGCGTCATGTCTTCCTGCCGCACGTACGGTTCGTGCATGATTGCTCGGCTGATCTGCGAGGTAGCGCCCGGATAACACCACTCTGGAAGGCGTTTTATGCCTATCGCAATGGTCTGGTGATGTACCGCATCGCGTCGGGAGCCTGGTTTCCATTGGTCGTGCCGGTCAAGGTGCTTGGCTGGCTATTGGCCGCGCGCCATTACCCACAGAAGCGGCAGTACCTGAGGCTATGCCGGGAGGCATTGCGCGATGGCCTGCGCAGGCATCCGGGCGCTTCGCATGATGATCTGACAAGGCGGTATCCCTGATATGCCAAGAGCCGCCAAGACTCTCTCGGGCTTCGAAGCCTATTCTCATATAGCGGCCCGCTTCGCTGATGCGTGTTCGTTGCTGACCGGTGGGTTCCTGGCTTACTGGCTGCGTTTCGGTTCCCTCGAAAGCATGGTCGAGCGTTACCAGTGGATGATGCTGTCCGGCATGCTGCTGGGGATGGTGATCTTCGGCTCCTGCGGCCTCTATCGTTCCTGGCGTGGCGCGGTGCGTGTCGAGCTGGTGGTGAGGATCGTGCATGCCTTTGTCATCCTGGGCGGCACCATCTTCACGTATCTCTACTTCACCAAGACGGGGGCCGAATTCTCGCGCCTGTGGCTCGGGATGTGGTTGCTCGGTGCCTTCATCATGTGTGTCGGGATACGCACTATTGCCTATCCACTGCTGAACCGCTTGAGAAGCCATGGCCGCAACCGAAAGAGCGTCATCCTGATCGGCGACCTGGAATCGTGTCTGAAGGCACATCGACAGATTTCCGCCCAGCCGTCGGCGGGATTCGACATCCGGGCGGTACGTCTGATGGACGCCAGTGGCTGCAAGCGCTTCAACGTCGCCGATTGCTGTGCATTCGACAGTGAACGGGATGCCGGCCTGGTCAGTGACGAGATCTGGGTGTGTCTACCGCTATCGCGCGGGAACCTGGTCGAGCGGCTTCTCAATGACCTGGATCACTGTATCGGCAATATTCGTTACATGCCGGACATGAGGGGCATTCGCCTTCTGAATCATGATATTTCCACGGTGGCGGGGCTGTATGCGTTCGATATGAGTTGCAGCCCCATGAGCGGCCGGGCACGTTTCATCAAGGCCGTGGAAGACAAGCTTCTGGCCGGGGTGGCGTTGGTCCTGCTCTCACCGCTGATGTTGGTCATCGCGCTTTGTGTCAGGCTCACCTCACGAGGCCCGGTGTTGTATCGCCAGGAGCGCATGAGCTGGAATGGCCAGCGCTTTCAGATGCTCAAGTTTCGCAGCATGGCGGTGGATAATGAACGTGATGGCGTGTGCTGGGGAAATGCGCAGAACAAGCAGGCCACTACGGTGGGTCGCTTGCTGCGGCGCGTCAGTCTCGATGAACTGCCGCAGTTGATCAATGTGATCAAGGGGGAGATGTCGTTGGTCGGCCCTCGACCGGAACGTACTGTCTTCGTCGAACGGTTCAAGCATGAAATTCCCGGTTACATGCAGAAGCACATGGTACAGGCGGGCATTACCGGTTGGGCCCAGGTGCATGGCTGGAGAGGCGACACCGATCTGCATGTGCGTATCGAGCATGATCTCTGGTACATCGATAACTGGTCAGTATGGCTGGATCTCAAGATTCTCTTTCTCACGGTATGGCGTGGCGTCTTTCACCACAATGCTCGATAAACCAGTGAAAATGATCGATTAAAGGTGAACAACTCATGAAGATTCTGGTGACGGGGGGCGCGGGCTACATTGGTTCACATACCGTTGTCGAGTTGCTCGAGGCAGGTCACGACGTCGTGGTGGTTGATAACCTCTGCAACGGCTCCAGGGAGGCTCTGTCCAGGGTCGAGCACATCGCCGGCAGACCTATCGCTTTCACCGAGTGTGATATCCGTGACCGTGAGGCCCTGGATGCCGTATTCGTCGAGCATGATATTGACGCGGTGATTCACTTTGCTGGCCTCAAGGCTGTCGGTGAAAGTGTCGAGAAACCACTGGAATACTATGAAAACAACGTGAACGGTACCCTGGTGCTTTGTCAGGCCATGGCAGCGGCAGGCGTCTATCGCATCGTCTTCAGTTCCTCGGCGACCGTTTACGGTATCGAGGCTCCGGTTCCCTATCTGGAATATATGCCTCGTGGTACGACATCCAACCCTTATGGAACCTCCAAGGGGATGGTGGAGCGTGTGCTGGAAGATCTGGCCAGTGCCGATTCTCGGTGGTCGGTGATCTTGCTGCGCTATTTCAACCCCATCGGTGCCCATCCATCCGGGATGATCGGTGAGGACCCCCTGGGTATACCCAATAACCTGATGCCCTTTATCGCTCAGGTAGCCGTTGGCCGGCGCAAGGAGCTGACGATTTTCGGTAATGACTATCCGACGGCTGATGGTACCTGTGAGCGGGATTATCTCCATGTGGTGGATCTGGCCGTGGGGCACCTCAAGGCGCTCCAGGTGAATCGTTCGGGGGTTTCGGCCTATAACCTGGGAACCGGCAAGGGGGTTTCGGTCATGGAAATGGTCAACAGTTTTACTCGGGTTACCGGAGTGGATATCGCGTATCGCTTTGGCGAGCGCCGGGCCGGCGATCTGGCTGCTTTCTGGGCCGATGCTTCCAAGGCAAGAGATGAACTCGGGTGGACGGCTGAAAGGGGGCTGGATGAGATGATGGCGGATACTTGGCGCTGGCAGTCGATGAATGCCGATGGGTACCGTGATTGACCGGTGTCGCAGCGTTGGTGACAAGTGAAGCTCCTTGCGGCCAGCCAGGGACCCGACGGTTGGCAGGTCATGATTCTTGATGAAGGTCGAGATTTATCCTGTGTTTGACGTGTTATGCTCACTTCCGGGCATACGGCAAGGTGCCCAATGCATTGTTGAACAAGGAGGCCAATGATGGCGCAAAAGAAACAGACGGAAGCCGTTCAGGAGCAAGCACAAGCACAAGCTCAGACACAGACGGTCACGATCGATGGCAAGGAGTACCCGCTGGATCAGCTCAGTGAATCGGCACGTCAACAGGTCGTCAATCTGCGTGTTACCGATCAGGAAATTCAGCAGCTGCAGCAGCGCCTTGCGATTGCCCAGACGGCACGCACGGCGTATTCCAATGAATTGAAGGCCGAACTCGACAAGCTGGAAGCAGCAACCAGCTGAGTCGGCTCGACAGTACCGGCCGAAAACGGGGATGCCATCAGGCATCCCCGTTTTCGCTGGGGCGGGATACGTCGACCGGAAAGCCTTGAGCTCTCGAGTGGTGTCGGGCGTCGCGTGGCGGCATAACTGGGCGCTACGGCTTCAAACCGTTACAATATGGCGACACGTCACTTCCTCCATCGATGCCGGGTGATCGCTATGCACTGCCCCTTTTGTGGCGCCAATGACACACGCGTGACCGATTCACGTCTGGTCGCGGATGGTGATCAAGTACGTCGCCGGCGTCAGTGCGCAGGTTGCAGCGAGCGTTTTACCACGTATGAAACTGCCGAACTGGTCATGCCGCGAGTGATCAAGTCGGATGGTTCCCGGGAACTCTTCGACGAAAGCAAGCTACGTGCCGGTATGCTCCGCGCTCTGGAAAAGCGTCCGGTCAGTGCCGAATCCATCGAAGCCGCCGTCGAACGGATTCGCCAGACCCTCAGGGCGCGCGGTGAGCGTGAGGTGCATGGTCGGGATGTCGGCGAGGAAGTCATGCATGCTCTGAAGCGCCTCGATCAGGTGGCCTATATTCGCTTCGCTTCGGTATATCGGAGCTTTCAGGATATCGACGAGTTTCGTGCTGAAATCGATCGACTGGCCCAGGAGCCCAGCTTTCGCCCTGACGGGTCGGGGGAGTCATGACGGTACCCGCACCTCCCGAAGCCTGGATGGCACGCGCGATCCATCTGGCGCGTCATGGACTCTATACCACGCTTCCCAACCCCCGGGTCGGTTGTGTCCTGGTCAAGGAGGGGCGGCTCGTGGGGGAGGGGTGGCATGAGCGTGCCGGCGAGCCTCACGCCGAGATCCATGCCTTGCGCCAAGCCGGCGAAGCGGCGCGCGGTGCCACGGCTTATGTCTCCCTCGAGCCATGTTCTCATCAGGGGCGTACCGGTCCTTGTGCGGTGGCGCTGGTCGAGGCCGGCGTGGCCAGAGTCGTCGTGGCCATGCGTGATCCCAATCCCCAGGTGGCTGGACGCGGCATCGAGTGCCTGCGACGGGCGGGTATCGAGGTCGACGTGGGGCTGCTCGAAGCGGAGGCGCGTGAACTCAACGCGGGGTTCATTGCGCGCATGGCGCGGGGCCGTCCCTTCGTTCGGTTGAAGATGGCCATGAGTCTCGATGGACGCACGGCGATGCGTTCCGGCGAGTCCCAGTGGATCACCGGCCCGTGTGCCCGACGTGAAGTGCAGCGTCTCAGGGCGCGCTCCAGTGCGGTGTTGACCGGTGTCGAGTCGGTCATCTTCGACAACTCGCGACTCACCGTGCGGGCCGAGCAGCTCGAACTGGATAATGCCGAGGCGATCGCCGAGCGTCAGCCGCTGCGCGTGGTGGTGGATTCCCGCCTGCGCTTGCCGGTGGCGGCGGCCTGCTTGCGAGAGCCGGGACGTACCCTCGTGGCGACAGTGGATGAGCATGATGATGAGCATCGCGAGCGGCTCGAGGAGGCCGGCGCCGAGATCGTGGTGTTGCCGGCCGGGGCGGAAGGGCACGTCGACCTGATGTCCTTGCTGACATACCTCGCCGACCATGAGGCGGCCAATGAGGTGCTGCTGGAAACCGGTGCCACCCTGGCTGGCGCAATGCTGGATGCTGGTCTGATCGATGAGATGCAGTTGTTCGTGGCGCCGACCCTGCTGGGCGGCGAGGCCCGTCCGTTGTTCGAGTTGCCGGGCCTGACGCGCATGGACGAGCAGCGACCACTGGATATCCGTGATATCCGTGCCGTCGGTAACGACTGGCGGATCATCGCTGTTCCCCGATGAGGTGTCCCGGACGTGGCGTCGTCCTGACGCCACGTCCGCATCCACGAGCCGATTTACTGGCGCCGGCGTTCCTGCCACGGTACCCTGACGCGGTTTCGAATCGGGCGACGCCCGACGGCGACCCCCGCGTCTTCCCGATGCGACAGTCGCCACGCTCAATTACGGAGACTCCATGGTGCACTCCTCTTCCGGGGGCCTTTCCCCCATTCCAGAGCTGATCGAGGATATCCGCCAGGGGCGGATGGTGATCCTGATGGATGATGAGGATCGCGAGAATGAAGGCGACATCATCATGGCCGCGGAGAAGGTCGAGGCCGAGCACATCAACTTCATGGCGCGCCATGCGCGGGGGTTGATCTGCCTGCCGATGACGCGTGAGCGTTGCGAGCGCCTGCAGCTGCCCCTGATGGTCAGCGGTAATGGCTCCGGTTTCGGCACCAAGTTCACCCTTTCCATCGAGGCTGCCGAGGGCGTGACCACCGGCATCTCGGCCGCCGATCGGGCGCGCACGGTACAAGCGGCGGCGGCGCGTGACGCCAAGCCCGAGGATCTCGTCCAGCCCGGCCACATCTTCCCCTTGATGGCGGAGCCGGGCGGCGTGCTGCGGCGTGCCGGCCACACCGAGGCAGCCTGCGACCTGTCCGCCCTGGCGGGGCTGGACCCCAGCGGTGTCATCTGCGAGGTGATGAACGAGGACGGCAGCATGGCCAGACGGCCCGAGCTGGAGGACTTCGCTCGCGAGCATGGCCTGAAGATGGGCACCATCGCCGAGTTGATTCACTACCGTATCCACAACGAGCAGACCGTCGAGCCCGTGGAGTCCATGCCCGTCCAGACGCCGCACGGCGAGCTGACCCTGCACGTCTTCCGGGATCGCATTCAGGGCGCGCATCACCTGGCACTGGTCAAGGGCCAGCCGAGCCCCGAGGCGATCGTCACGGTGCGCGTTCACCTGACCAACGTCATGCGGGATCTGCTGTCCTTGCAGAAAGGTGAGCACGATAGCTGGACCGCGCACGAGGCGGTGGCCGAGGTCGCCCACGCCGAGCACGGTGTCTTCGTGCTGCTCGATGATGGGCGTCCCCGTCAGGACCTCCATGAGTTGCTCGATCTCTTCCTCGAACGTCGTCGAGCGCCACGCTCCACCGACTCCGATGGCGCCGGCAATTACCTGACCATCGGGACCGGCTCGCAGATCCTGCGCGATCTTGGCGTCGGGCGGATGCGCCTGCTGAGTTCGCCCTGGCGCTTCTCGGCGCTGTCCGGCTTCGACCTGGAAGTGGTCGAGCGGGTGGAGCCCGGCGAGACGTCGACCCACAATGACGAGGGCGACAGCTGAGCGCCCCGCGTCGGATACACGCAAGCGTGCCCCTTCAGGGCGCGCATGATCGGATTCATCAGGAAAGAATCATGCAACCGATTTCTCAAGTCGAAGGAAGCTTCGTCGATGTCGATGGCCGCTATGTGATCGTGGTCGGTCGTTTCAACCATCATGTGGTCGACAGCCTGGTGGAAGGCGCGGTGGATAGCCTGGTGCGTCATGGCGTGGATGAAGAGCATATCGATATCGTGCACACGCCGGGTGCCTGGGAGTTGCCGTTGGCGATCCAGCGGGCGCTGCGGGTGGCACGTCCCGATGCGGTCATCGCCCTGGGCGCGGTGATCCGCGGTGGTACGCCGCACTTCGAGCATGTGGCCGGTGAGTGCAATTCGGCCTTGAGCCGTCTGCAGCTCGAGTTCGAGACGCCGGTGGCGAATGGCGTGCTGACCGTCAACTCCATCGAGCAGGCCATCGAGCGTGCCGGTACCAAGGCGGGCAACAAGGGCACCGAAGCCGCCATGGCGGCGATGGAAATGGTCTCGTTGATGCGTTGCTTCGATACGTCGTCCGATGGAGGTGAGCAATGAGCGGACGAGAGCGCGAGCCTTCCAGGGCCCAGCAGTCACGCCGTGCCGCTCGGGAGCTTGCCATACAGGGATTGTACCAGTGGCGGATGACCGGCAAGTCGATGGCCGCCGTGGAGGCAGAGTTCCGTGGCCAGGTCGCCGATGAGGACCTGGAGGACCACGAGAACTGGCACAAGGTCATGGAAATCGCCGACCTGGCGCTGTTCCATGAACTCTTGACCGGTGTGGCAGGCCATCACGAGGAGATCGATGGGCAGCTCGCGCCCGTTCTCGATCGTCGCCTCGAGGACCTGGACGCCATCGAGCTGGCCATTCTTCGCCTCGGTGCCTACGAGCTGGCCTACCGTCTCGAGGTGCCTTACCGGGCGGTCATCAACGAGGGTGTCGAGCTGGCCAAGTCGTTCGGTGCCACCGAGGGACACAAGTATGTCAATGGCATCCTCGACAAGCTGGCCGCCCGGCTGCGTGCCTCCGAGGTCAAGGCGCGTCGTCGCTGAAGGCTGTTGACCGGATGCATAGCGAATTCGATCTGATCTCCCGTTTTCTTGCGCCCGCGTCGAGCGGCGCCGAGTCAGGCGTAGCGCTGGGGGTCGGCGATGACTGTGCCTTGCTCGAGCCGACGCCGGGCGAGCGGCTGGTGGTCAGTGTCGATACCTCGGTGGCCGACGTGCATTTCCCTGCCTCGGCGCCTCCCGGTGCCATCGGCCACCGGGCGTTGGCGGTGAGCCTCAGTGATCTGGCAGCGATGGGGGCTCGGGCGCGTTGGTGTGTCATGTCCCTGACGTTGCCGGAGGCCGATGGCGACTGGGTATCGGCCTTCGCGAACGGTTTTCATGCTCTCTGCAGTACCACCGGGGTCGTCCTGACGGGCGGCGACGTGAGTCGCGGTGAGCTGGCCATCGGTGTCACCGTGATGGGCGAGGTCCCGCCGGCTGCGGCGCTGACGCGTGCCGGGGCACGGCCGGGGGATTGCCTGGCGGTCACCGGTTGCCTGGGCGGCGGGGCCGGCGGCCTTGCCCGTTGGTGGGCAGGTGAACGCGATCTCGCTTCTCCGCTGCTGCGTCGTTATCTGCTGCCTCAGCCGAGGCTGACGGCGGGCGTGGCGCTACGTGGCTTGGCCAGTGCGGCCATCGACATCTCCGATGGTCTGCTGGCGGATCTTGGCCACCTGCGCCAGGCTTCGGGGGTCGGCGTGGCGCTGTCGCCCGACGCGCTGCCCTTGGCCGAGGGGCTCGTCGAGGCGCTGGGTGAGCGGGACGCTCGGCAGGCGGCGTTGCGCGGTGGCGACGACTACGAGCTGTTGGTGAGCCTGCCGCCGGAATGCCTCGAGGAAGCGCGGCATCGACTGGCGGCACTGGACCTGCCGTTGACGGTGATCGGTCGCTTTACCTCCGAGCCCGGCTTGAGCGGTGTCGATGCGGCGTCGTCAGCGGGCTGGCAGCACTTTCCGGGAGAGACGCCATGAATCGAGCCCCGCAGAGCGTCTGGCGTCGTCCGGCTCATTTCCTTGCCTTTGGCTTCGGCAGCGGAGCCGTGCCTTTTGCCCCGGGGACCTTCGGGACCCTGGCGGCGATCCCCTGTTACTGGTTGATGTCCGAGCTGCCGCTGGGCTGGTATCTGGTCGTGGTGGCGGTGACCTTCTTCTGGGGCATCTGGCTATGCGACAAGACCTCCCGGGACCTGGGCGTTCACGATCACTCCGGCATCGTCTGGGACGAGTTCGTCGGATACTGGCTGACCATGACCGCTGTCCCTTTCTCCTGGGAGGCCGCCCTTTGGGGCTTCGTCGTCTTCCGGGTCTTCGATGTCTTCAAGCCCTGGCCGATTCGCTGGGCCGACCGACGTGTCGCCGGCGGTTTCGGCATCATGATCGATGATGTGCTGGCCAGCATTTACGGTTGGAGTACCATGCACTTGTGGTTCTGGTTGCATTGAGTCGCATAGTGCCCGAGCCTTGCGGGAGGGCTCGGACGGTGTCGTCGTGACAGGACGTCGCGAGAGGGGGACAAGGAGCGGGGAATGCGCAAGGAACGGTTGATCGTGCCGGTGATCGTGGCCGTGGCCGTGGCCTGGGCCGTGGCTCAGACGATTGCCAGCCTGATGTTCGAACGCGAGCTGGCGCGTGCCATTCAGGATCTGCAGGCACGAGGAGAACTGTCGATCTGGCGCAGCGAGGCCGACCAGGGTTGGCTCACGTCCACGGGCGTCATCCATCTGGCGCCGTTGTTCGGCGATGGCTGGCATCTGGATATCACTTACCGAGCTCGCCACGGCCTGCTGAGCACGCGCATGGATGGCCATCTTCAGCAGCACCGGGAGCGCACCGGCCATGCGCGGGTCGAGGTCGCCAGGAAACCGCCGACCTGGGAAGCCCGCTACCATCCTCTGTCCGGTACCTTCGATGGAGCCCTGGAGCTGTCCCCCCTGGTCCTGAGGCAGGAGAACCGTACCCTGTCCCTGCACGGCTCCCGGCTTTCGGTACAAGGGAAATTCGGTGACTGGAAGCTGCGTGCCTACCTGAAGTCGGCTCGTCTCGATGATGGCGAGACTACCCTCGAGGCTGGACCGGTGACGCTCGAGAGCCGCTATGCCTACATCGATGGCGCCTACCATTTCACGCAGCGGGATCTGCTCAAGGTTTCCGGGCTTCACTGGCGATCACCGACGCTCGAGCTGGATGCCGACGAACTGGTGCTGCACAGCAAGGCAGAGCTCGACGAGCAAGAGCTGCGAATCCGTGGTGAATTGACGCTGGGCGAGGTGATGTCCGCCGATCAGGTGCTGATGACCGGCAAGGTCGTGGGCGAGCTGTCGCGGCTCAATGCCGATGCCTTGCGGTCGCTGCTCGAGCATCTCAAGGCGGAGGCCGCCCGGGGTGGAGGCGGAGTGACGAAGCGTGACCTGCTGACCCATCTGTCCGGCGATATCCGCACCCTGATGCGCGACTCGCCCCGCCTGGACCTGCTCGAGGTCGACCTGGATAGTCCGATGCTCGGCTTGTCCCTGGAGGGGGATGGCGCACTGATCTTCAATGCCGGCGACCTGGATGCACTCGACCCGGAGGGACTGACGAGCCGAAAGGGGCAACAAGCCTGGCGCGAGCGACTCGATGGCGACTTCCTGTGGCGCGATCTGCCGGCGGTGGTGGCGCTGTGGTTGGGACTGCCACTGGGCACTGAAGACCTGCAGGTCGATGTGGTGAGCGGCGAGGTCCGCCTCAATGGTCGACCCTTGCCGCCACTGTCCAGCCGCTTGCCATGACTTGAAGTTCTCGTTCGTCGCCCGCATTCCGTGATCATCACGGGATCGAATATCCCGTCCCGTCAGGATGAGGTACGCATGAGCGACGACAACGATCAAGGTTTCGAACAGGATGGCCTGGAGTGGGTCCAGGCCGACGAGAACGATGAGGCATTCCAGCCCGGCGGGTCAGGCCATGCCGTGGTTCCGGCCAGTGACAGCCTGCCCGAACGGGTCTATCTGCTGCCGATCCACAATCGTCCCTTCTTCCCCGCCCAGGTCCAGCCGCTGGTGATCAATCGCGAGCGTTGGGAGGAAACCATTAGCCGCGTCGGCAATACGCCACACCAGATGGTGGGGTTGGCCTTCGTCGGCGAAACCGGGGTCGAAGAGCTCGGCCATGAGGACTTTCCCGTGGTCGGCACCGCGGTCAAGGTACACAAGCTGCAGGGCGAGGAATCGCAGCTGCAGTTCATCGCACAAGGGATGCGTCGTTTCCGCATTCAGCGCTGGCTGTCCAAGGAGCCGCCGTATCTGGTCGAGGTGAGCTACCCCCGCGAGCCGGTCGACGCCGAGGACGACGAGACCCGCGCCTACGCCATGTCGCTGATCAACGGCATCAAGGAGCTGTTGCCGATCAATCCGCTCTATGGTGAGGAGCTCAAGCATTATCTCAATCGCTTCAGCCCTCACGAGCCGGGGCCGTTGACCGACTTCGCCGCGGCCATCACCTCGGCCAAGGGGCCGGAGTTGCAGGATGTGCTGGCCACGTTGCCGGTGATCGAGCGCATGCAGAAGGTATTGCCGTTGCTGCGCAAGGAGATCGATGTCGCTCAGTTGCAGAGCGAGATCAGCGAGCAGGTCAACGCCCAGATGCAGGAGCGCCAGCGGGAGTTCTTCCTGCGCGAGCAGCTCAAGGTGATCCAGCGGGAACTGGGCATTTCCAAGGATGACCGCGAGAATGATGTCGATACCTTCCGGGCGCGGCTGACCGACAAGGTGGTGCCCGAGCGGGCCATGGAGCGCATCAATGACGAGCTGGACAAGCTCTCCGTGCTGGAGACCGGCTCGCCGGAGTATGGCACCACGCGTCACTATCTCGACTGGCTGACCTCGCTGCCGTGGGGCGTCACCAGCGATGACCAGCTCGATCTGGCGCATGCCAGGAAGGTGCTGGATCGCGACCACGATGGCCTCAAGGACGTCAAGGAACGCATCGTCGAATTCCTCGCCGAGGGCACCTTCAAGGGAGATGTCGGTGGTTCCATCCTGCTGCTGGTCGGTCCTCCGGGGGTCGGCAAGACCTCGGTGGGGCGCTCCATCGCCGAGGCTCTGGGTCGCCAGTTCTATCGCTTCTCGGTGGGCGGCATGCGCGACGAGGCCGAGATCAAGGGCCACCGGCGGACCTATGTGGGCGCCATGCCCGGGAAGCTGGTCCAGGCGATCAAGGAGGTCGAGGTCGAGAATCCGGTGATCATGCTCGATGAGGTCGACAAGATGGGGCAGTCCTTCCAGGGCGACCCCGCCTCGGCGCTGCTCGAGGTGCTCGATCCGGAACAGAATGTCGATTTCCTCGACCACTATCTGGATGTTCGACTCGATCTCTCCAAGGTGTTGTTCGTCTGCACCGCCAATACCCTGGATTCACTGCCTCCCGCCTTGCTCGACCGCATGGAGCAGATCCGCCTCTCCGGTTATATCGCCGAGGAGAAGATGGCGATCGCCAAGCACCACCTCTGGCCCAAGCTGCTGAAACGCGATCATATCCCCAAGAAGCGCATCAACCTCACCGATGCGGCCCTGCGTCAGGTCATCGAGGGGTATGCGCGCGAGGCGGGGGTGCGCCAGCTCGAGAAGCAGCTGCACCGCATCGTGCGCAAGGCGGCGGTCAAGCTGCTCGAGAATGGCCAGCAGACGATCAAGGTCTCGGTGAAAAATCTCGAGGAATTCCTCGGGGCGCCGACCTTCCGCAAGGAAAAGGTCATGAAAGGCGAGGGGGTGGTCACCGGCCTGGCCTGGACGGCCATGGGGGGCGCGACCCTCTCCGTGGAAGCCGGCAAGGTGCATGCCCTGGATCGCGGCTTCAAGCTGACCGGCCAGCTCGGCGAGGTGATGAAGGAGTCGGCCAATATCGCCTACAGCTATGTGCTGGGCCATCTCGGCGACTACGGCGCCGAGCCGGACTTCTTCGACTCGGCCTTCGTGCACCTGCATGTGCCCGAAGGCGCCACCCCCAAGGACGGGCCGTCGGCCGGCGTGACCATGACCACGGCGTTGCTGTCCCTGGCGCGGCACGAGCCCATCGACAGGCCGTTGGCCATGACCGGCGAACTGACCCTTACGGGCCAGGTACTGCCGGTCGGCGGGATCCGCGAGAAGATCATCGCCGCCCGGCGCAGCGAGATCTTCGAGGTGATCCTGCCCGATGCCAATCGTCGCGACTACGAGGAACTGCCGGATTACCTGCGCGATGGGGTGACGGTGCACTTCGCCAGTCATTACCGTGACGTGGCCAAGGTGGTGTTCGATTAGTCGGTAACGAGCTTCGAGATGCGAGATGCGAGATGCGAGTAGTGGGGTAGCCTGATACTCGTCGCTCTAACGAAAGTCTTCCATCGTATCCCGGTAATCGATGAAGGCGTCACGGCGCTGCTCGATTCGGGCGATGGCATTGGCGTCGCCGGCTTGTTCGGCGACGTCCTTGGCGATCTCCAGCTGTTCGATGCCCCGGTCGATGCGGCCGGTGAGCTGGAGCTGTTCGGCTCGGGCGAGGTGCCCCCAGGCCTTGCGGTCGCTGTGGCCGGCGGCCTCGGCGAGCAGGGCGAAGACCTGGGGATCTTCCGAATGCTGCCCGGCCAGATCGTGCAACACGCGGTAGGCCGCATCGGGGTCGCGTTGGAGCAAGGCTTCCCCCAGCACCAGCGTGGTGGGCGCATAGCCCGGCATCAGGCGCAATTGCCGTCGGCTGCGTGAAATGGCGTCGTCGATGCGGCCGGCCTCCAGTGCGACCTGTGCCGCCGTGGCGGGCAGCATCGCCAGGTCGGGATGCTGGCGTGCCAGGGCGTCCAGGGTGTCCAGCGCCTCGCCGGTGCGTCCCTGTTCGGCATCGATCAGCGCCCGAAGGTAGCGTCGGGCGTCCTCGGGGGCCGAATCGCGGGCCTGGAGAGTGGCGGCCTGATCGGGATCCCGGTCATGAATGGCCACCAGGGCCCTGGCTCTCACCAGTTGATATTCGAGGCTTTCCCCGCGAGTGGCATCGACAGCCATCTGATCGACTCGCCCCTGGGCGTCGCTGATGCGTGATTCCGTTACCGGGTGGGTCAGCAGGAATTCCGGCGGGTTGCCGCCCTGCAGGGCGATCATGCGCTGCATGGTGCGAAACATGTCGACCATGGCTTGAGGATCGTAACCGGCGCCTGCCATGGTCTGCAGACCGGCACGATCGGCTTCGTGCTCGAAGCGCCGCGAATAGGCCAGTTGATCCTGAATGAAGGCGGCCTGGGAGCCCATGGCGGCGGCGATGCCGGCGTCTCCGCCACCACTGGCGGCGATCAGCATGCCGGCCAGCATGGCGGCCATGGCGGGAATCTGGGTCTGCTCGGCACGCGCCTTGCCACGGGCATAATGGCGTTGCGACAAGTGGCCGAGCTCGTGGGCGATCACCGAGACCATTGGGGCTTCCTGGTCGGAGAAGGCGAACAGGCCGGCGTTGATGCCGATGACGCCGCCGGGCACGGCGAAGGCATTGAGCTGGTCGCTGGCGACCAGCGTGCTGATCGGGTGGATGCCGTCGAGCGAGCTGTAGGGCAGCAGACGTGCTACCAGGGAGTCCACGTATGCCTGGGTGATGGGATCCTGCCAGATGGGCGCACGAGCGCGAAACTGGCGCAGCCAGGCGCGGCCGAGTCGAACTTCCTCACCACTGACGGCCTGAGTATCGCCACTGACCAGGCTGGGCAGCTCGGGCGGCTCGAGGTCGAGGGCAGCGCCCGGGGTCGCCAGTGCCAGGCACAGGGCCGCGATGCCGAGGCAGGTTAGGGGTCGACGTTGCATGGCTTCCTCGTCACGGAACAGGGGGAGGCGCTCATCATCCGACATTGATTCAGTCGACAAAGTGCCTTTAAATCCCAAGAGTTCATGTCGGAGGCGCGCCTCTGCCGATCCGGCATGCCCAAGCATTCTCCCGGGAGACAACATGACTGTGCAACCCGACGATGTGCTCGACGCACGTGGTCTTCCCTGTCCGTTACCCTTGCTCAAGGCCAAGCAGGCTCTGGCCCGACTGGCGCCGGGAGAGCTGCTGGAAGTGATGGCGACCGATGGGGGGTCCTGGCGAGACTTCGAAACCTTCATCGCGCAGAGTGGCCATGAGATGCCGGCTCGCGAGGAACGCGGCGACGTCTATCACTACTGGATCCGCAAGGCGGGGGAGCGCGCTCGATGACCCTGAGGTCGCTGCTTCGAGGCTGGATGGAGCGTTATTTCTCCGACGAGGAAGCCGTCATCCTGCTGCTGGTGCTGGTCCTGGGCTTCGCCGTGGTGATCTGGCTGGGGCAGATGCTGGCCCCTTTCCTGACCTCGCTGGTCATCGCCTTCCTGCTCCAGGGAGCGGTCAATGGCCTGACGCGTCGGCGGGTGCCTCACTTGCTGGCGGTGTTGCTGGTGTTTCTCGGCTTTCTCGGCGTGCTGCTGGCGATGGCGCTGATCCTGATGCCGTTGATCTGGAACCAGTTGGTCAACCTGCTGCAGGAAACCCCTCGGATGTTCGCCAGTGGGCAGTCTCTGCTCGATGATCTCCAGGCCCGCTATCCGCAGCTGGTGACGCCGGACCAGATTCAGTCCTGGATCGGCATGGCCGGCCGCGAGATGACCCAGCTTGGCCAGCGTGCGCTGTCGCTGTCGCTGTCGTCGCTCGGTAACGTGCTGTCGCTGATCATCTATCTGGTGCTGGTGCCGATCCTGGTGTTTTTCATGCTCAAGGATCGTGACCGTCTGGTGGGCTTCACGGTGTCGCTGTTGCCGCAACGCCGTGAGTTGATGACACGCATCTGGCACGAAATGGACGACCAGATCGCCAACTATGTACGCGGCAAGTTCATCGAGATCATCATCGTCGGCAGTGTGGCCTTCTTCACCTTCATCTGCTTCGGCCTGCCGTATTCGGCATTGCTGGCCGTGCTGGTAGGGCTCTCGGTGCTGGTCCCCTATATCGGGGCGGCCGTGGCCACGCTGCCAGTGGCGGCCGTCGCGGGCTTTCATTTCGGTATCAGCGAGCAGTTTGCCTATGTGCTGATTGCCTATGGCGTCATCCAGGCGCTGGATGGCAATGTCCTGGTGCCGGTGCTGTTCTCCGAGGCGGTCAACTTGCACCCGGTCTCGATCATCCTGGCGGTGCTGTTCTTCGGCGGTATCTGGGGGTTCTGGGGAATCTTCTTCGCCATTCCGCTGGCGACGCTGCTCAAGGCGCTGGTCTATGCCTGGCCGAGGGGGATCCAGCAGCGCCGCGAAGAAGTGTCGGCGGAGGAGCCCGTCGAGACCGGTGAAGGTATCGACGGGTAAGAGCCGCCGGGTCCGGACGTCACTCGCCGGCGTGCAGTGCCCGGGCGGCTTCCAGGACCTCGGCCACATGGCCCTTGACCTTGACGCCTCGCCATTCCCGGGCGAGATTGCCCTCGACGTCGATCAGGAAGGTGCTCCGCTCGATCCCCAGGTGTTCCTTGCCGTACAGCTTCTTGAGCTTGATGACATCGAACAGCCGGCAGACGGCTTCATCCTTGTCGGAGATCAGCGGGAAGTTGAAGTCCTGCTTGGCCTTGAAGTTTTCCTGGGCGCGGATGCCATCCCGGGAGATACCGATGACCACCGTGTTGGCGGCATCGAACGACGTCTTGTTGTCGCGGAAGTCGCCACCCTCGGTGGTGCAGCCGGGGGTGCTGGCCTTGGGGTAAAAGTAGATCACGACCTGCTTGCCGCGCAGTTCCGACAGCGTCAGTCGGGTGTCGCCGGTGGCGGTCGCGGTGAAGTCGGGAACTGGCTGACCGAGGGTGAGGCTCATGGCGTCTCCTGGGCTGGTGAGGAAATGGGGCCCTGATTACACGCAACCTCGCACGAACTGTAAAGTCGTCGCTGTACAGGCCCTGACGCCCTGAGTACCATTTGACCCTTGGCGGCGAGACATCGACCGGGCGCGAGCCCGCAGAGGCCGCGTATATCAGGCAGGCCGGGAGGATGAGTAGAGGATGATCACGGGTAGCATCGTCGCGCTGGCGACACCGATGAAAGTCAATGGCGATATCGACTGGGAGGCGCTGCGCCGCCTGGTTCATTTCCATCTCGACAACGGGACCGACGCCATCGTCGCGGCGGGCACCACCGGTGAACCGACGACCATGTCGTTCGCCGAGCACTTCGACGTGATTCGCGCCGTGGTGGAGGAGGTCGGTGGCCGTATTCCGGTGATTGCCGGTACCGGTTCCAACAACACCACCGAGGCGGTGGAACTGACCCGCTATGCCAAGGAGGTCGGAGCCGACTATTGCCTCACCGTGGCGCCCTACTATAACAAGCCGACCCAGGAAGGCCTCTATCAGCACTTCAAGGCCATTGCCGAGACCAGCGACTTGCCGGTGATTCTCTACAATGTGCCGGGTCGCACTTGCTCCGATATCTATAACGAGACGGTGCTGCGCCTGGCCGAGGTGGACAATATCGTCGGCCTCAAGGATGCCACCGGCAATCTGGAGCGCGCCGAGGACCTGATCGCCCGTCTCGAAGGCAGCGATTTCATGCTCTATTCCGGTGATGATGGCACGGCCTGCGACTTCATGCTGATGGGGGGACACGGCGACATCTCGGTGACGGCCAATGTCGCGCCTCGGGCCATGCATGACCTGTGTGTCGCCGCCGTCGCCGGCGAGACCGACAAGGCGCATCAGATCAATACTCGATTGATGCCGCTGCACACCAATCTGGGCATCGAGGCCAATCCGATTCCGGTCAAGTGGGCCCTGAACCGGATGGGCATGCTGGAGTCGGGCATCCGTCTACCGCTGACCTGGTTATCCGAGAAGTATCACTCTACCGTCAGCGAAGCCCTGCAGCTGGCAGGTCTGATCGAAGACTGAGCGGTGGCCGAGGCCATCCCCCAATGATATGACGCAAGGTGGACGCATGAACTCTGCGCTGAAATGGATGCCGCTGCTGGCCGCTCTGGCCCTGGCGGGTTGCGCTCGGGAAGGCTACTACGACAACCGCAGCGTCGATTACGCCAAGGCCGAAGAAGGTGCGCCCCTGGCGCTGCCCGATACGCGCAATACGCGTCGTTACCGCGATGCCATGCCGGTGCCGGATGCCCCCGGCGCCTTCGCCTCACAGGGCGACGACTTTCGGGCGCCTCCTCCCCGTGCCCTGAATGCCGGCAGCGGTGTCTCGGCCGGTGAAGTGGCCCGCCGTGAGGCCGGCGATCAACGCTGGTTGGTGGTGGGTGCTACGCCCGGCGTCGTCTGGTCCGAGGTCGACGACTTCGTCACCACCCGTGGGTTGAACGTGATATCTCGGGACGACAGCCGTGGTGTGCTGGAGACCGACCAGGGCCGCATCAGTGTCGTCCCGGGGCTGCAGCAGGGGGAGAGCGAGGTCCGCTGTGAGCAGGGAGGCGCTTCCGTCGACGGGTGCCTGCGGGCCCTGGAGCGTCGCTTCGAGCAACGCAGCAACCTGGCCAGCGCCACGGCCTCCGGGCTCTCGGCCCAGGGCCAGATGGGCCAGCAGGATCGCTCGCCTCGCCTGGCCCAGCGTGACGACGAATGGCAACTGGTGCTGCCCTACGACATCGAGCGTGCCTGGGCCGAACTCAGCGCTCAACTCGACGCCGATTTCTCCCTGGAAGGACGTCGTCAGCTGGTGGAACGTGACATCGGTTCGCATTCCTTCCTGGTCGACTACCTGCCGCTCAGCGAGCGTAGTCGCGGGCTCTGGGACTCCTTGACCTCGATGGATTTCGATGAGGAATCGAGTCGACTGCGTCTGGTGCTGAGCCGCCAGGGGGCGCGTCAGACGCTGGTGCGCGCCAGCGCCGTCGGCGATGAAACGCTCGCGGCGGACGACCGGCGCGAACTGCTGGAACGCGTCGGAGGCTTGCTGCGCTGATGACGGCGCCGCTCGATGACCCGGGTCGATTGCGCTTCGCGTCCCTGGGCAGCGGCAGCAAGGGCAATGCGACCCTGGTGAGCGACGGCGAGACGCACCTGCTGGTCGACTGTGGTTTCGGGCTCAAGGAGACCGAACGCCGGCTGGGACGGCTCGGCCTGCACCCACGCCAGCTCGACGCCCTGCTGGTGACCCATGAACATGGCGATCACCTGCGTGGCGTCGGCCCCCTGGCCAGGAAATACGGCATGCCCGTCTACTTGACGCCGGGGACCTGGATGGCGGGCCGCACCGGTCGACTGCCTCATCGCCACTGGATAACGCCCCAGTCGCCCTTCCGGGTCAGGGGGATCGAGATCGACCCGGTCACCGTGCCCCATGATGCCCGGGAGCCGGTGCAGTTTCGTCTTTCCGCCGCCGGGCGGTGGCTTGGCCTGCTGACCGATCTCGGTCATCCCAGCTCCCATGTGGTCGAGGCCTTCCACGGCTGCGATGCCCTGGTGCTGGAATGCAACCACGATGTGCGGTTACTGGAGACGGGGCCTTATCCACCGAGCCTCAAGCGCCGGGTCGGTGGCCGCTGGGGACACCTCGCCAATGAACAAGCCGCCTGGCTGCTGCAGCGGCTGGGCCTGGATCGGCTGCAACACATCGTCTGCTCGCACCTGTCCGAACACAACAACCGCCCCGAACTGGCCGTGGAAGCGCTGGACCCGCTGCTCGACGGAGAGACGTCGCGTCTGACGGTGGCCGCTCAGGATCAGGGGGTGGACTGGCGGATGATCCGCTGAACATACAGAGGCGCCCGAGACCGCCCGCCGTGCTCTCGGGCAATGCCTAGGCTATACATCATATTGCCCTGGAGGCTCCCATGGACAAGCGTCAAGAACTCTATGCCGGCAAGGCCAAGTCGGTTTATGCCACCGATGATCCCGATCGCCTGATCCTGCACTTCCGCGATGACACCAGCGCTTTCGATGGTGAGCGCATGGAGTCGCTGGCGCGCAAGGGCAAGGTCAACAATCGCTTCAATGCCTTCATCATGGAGAAGCTGCAGGAGGCGGGAATTCCCACCCACTATGAGCGGCTGCTTTCCGACACCGAGAGCGTGGTCAAGAAGCTCGACATGCTGCCGGTGGAGTGCGTGGTGAGGAACATCGCCGCGGGAGGCCTGGTCAAGCGCCTGGGCGTGGAAGAGGGCAGCGAGCTGGCGCCACCCACCTTCGAGCTGTTCCTCAAGGATGATGCCCTGCACGACCCGATGATCAACGAGTCGCTGGCGGAGACCTTTGGCTGGGCGACGCCCGAGCAGCTCGCCGAAATGAAGTCCCTGACGTACCGGGTCAATGATGTCCTCAAGCAGCTGTTTGCCGATGGCGGCCTGCTGCTGGTGGACTACAAGCTCGAGTTCGGCCTCTTCCAGGGGGGGATCGTGCTGGGTGACGAGTTCTCGCCGGACGGCTGCCGCCTGTGGGATGCCAGGACGCGGGAGAAGCTCGACAAGGACCGTTTCCGGCAGGGGCTTGGCGGTGTCATTGAAGCCTACGAAGAAGTCGGCAAGCGGATTGGCGTCGACTTCTCTTGAAGACGCACTGATTCATTGCTGCGCTCGACGACCCACAGGGACGCGGGAAGTGCGTTGGCCCGTCGGGAACGGGCCTAGCGATCCTGACCGCCGGCGGTGCTCGCCATCCTCATGTAGCAGGCTACACTCCGGTGGCTGTGCTCCGGCGGCGGCCAGCCTCTCGTCGCTCGCGACATGAATCAGTACATCTTCTGGTTATGTGGGGCGTTCAGGCGAGCTGACGGCCCCGGCATACGACGACGCCCTCCTCAGAGGGCGTCGTCGTTTGTTTCTCTGCCTACACCACCACGATCTCGACGACTTCCAGCAGTGTCTCGCCTTCGCCCTGGTCGTCGGTATTGGCCAGCGCACGGAAGCGCACGTCCACGTCGCGCAACCGCACGCCGTAGACCCGTTCTTCCGCGCCCTTGCGATAGGCGGGGCGGGGGTCCTGGGCCAGTACCTGCTGAATCAGGGCGCGCAATGAATCGGCGTCGGGGCGAGCGTCGAGGGTGGCCTGCGCAGCGCGGTTGATGCGTACCGGTAGGCGGGGCGGTGGTTCGGGGGCGAAACCGGCGCGAGCTTCGGGTCGGGATTCCGCCCAGGGCAGGTAGGGCTTGATATCCAGCACCGGGGTGCCGTCGACGAGGTCGACGCTACGCAGTCGCAGGCATACACCGGCGTCATCGGTGTCGATGCCTTCGAGTTCCACCAGCGATTGCCCGAGACGGTTGGGACGGTGGGTGCTGCGGCTGGCGAAGACGCCGATTCTGGCGTTGCCACCCAGGCGGGGCGGGCGCACCAGCGGCGTCCAGCGTTCGGGGCTGAGGTGGAAGAGAAAGGTCACCCAGAGATGGCTGAAAGCCTCCAGGCCGCGTACCGTCAAGGGGTCGTCGAAGGGAGCGGTCAGCACCAGGCGGGCTCGGGCGGCATCGGCGAGCCCGGGCTGGCGAGGCACGCCGAACTTGTCGGGGTAGTCGCTTTCGATGTGGCCGATGGGCGTCAGGGTGACATGGGAGCAGGGGGATGCGGGCATTCTCGATTCCACGGCTTGTCGCGTTCGGGCATTGGCCCGGGCGCCTGGCTTCTGTAGTCTCTTGGCGGTTTCATCATCTCAGGAAGTCACGCATGCGTCATGCCGACATCGAGGGGGCATCGGAGACACCGTGCCACGATGCCTCCCAGGAACGGAAAGCGCCACGCATTTTCTACCGCCTCGCTCAGGTGAAGGACGGTGCCGATCAGGCCGAGGTCTTCCATCATGCCGTGATGCAGGGGGCCATGGGCTATTACGATCAAGAGGCCCGGGAGGCCTGGGCCGCCGTGCTGCCCAGGGATGGTAGTGCCTGGGTAGCGCGACAGGCGCTCTACACCACCCTGGTGGCGAGTTGCGATGGTCGCTGCGTGGGGTTTCTGGAGCTCGACCTGCGACATGATCGCGTGGAGTCGCTCTACGTATGGCCTTCGCTGGCCCGCCGTGGCATCGGTTCGACCCTGCTGGTGCATGCTGAGCGCCTGCTGGTCGAGCGTGGCGCCGGCCGGGTCGATATCGCCGCCAGCCTGGTGCTGGCCGACGGCCTGGAAAACCGCGGCTGGCGACGCGTTCGCGAGGAGTGGGTCGAGCGCGGCGGCCAACAGCTGCGTCGACGGATCCTGGAAAAATCGCTGGTAGCTGTCGAAACCTGAGAGGGTGTCAGCCGTCCAGCTCGAGAAAGCGCATCGACAGATCGATCGCCTTGACGTCCTTGGTCAGGGCGCCGCTGGAGATACAGTCCACGCCAGTGCCGGCGATGGCCTTGAGCGTGGAGTCGTCGACATTGCCGGAGGCCTCCAGGGTGGCGCGTCCGGCGGTGCGTCGCACGGCTTCGCGCAGGTCTTCCAGCGAGAAGTTGTCGAGCATGATCACGTCCGCGCCGGCCTCGAGGGCCTGGTCGAGTTCCTCGAAGTTTTCCACCTCGACCTCCACCGGCAGGTCCCGGGCGATATCCCGTGCTTCCCTGACCGCCGCGGCGATGCCGCCGCAGGACGCGATATGATTCTCCTTGATCAGGAAGGCGTCATAGAGACCGATGCGGTGATTGTGGCCGCCACCGCAGGACACCGCGTATTTCTGCGCCAGGCGCAGGCCGGGTAGTGTCTTGCGGGTGTCCAGCATGCGAACGCCGGTTCCATCGAGCAGGTCGACGTAGTGGCGGGTACGCGTGGCGGTGCCCGAAAGCGTCTGCAGCAGGTTCAGCGCCGCCCGCTCGCCGGTCAGCAGGCTGCGTGCCGGTCCTTCGAGCTCGAGAAAGACCTGGTCGGCGCTCAGCCGGTCGCCGTCGGCGGCCTGCCAGTGCAGGATGACGCGGGGGTCGAGGCGACGGAAGAGTTCGTCGACCCAGGCCACGCCGCACAACACGGTGTCCTCCCGGGTGATCACCCGGGCACGGGCCCAGTGTTTCTCGGCAATCAGTTCGGCGGTGATGTCGCCGGGGCCGACATCCTCGGCCAGCAGCCGGGCGGCGCTGTCGCGGATTTCTTCGGCGAGGGCATCCTGATAGTGCATGGCGGGGATCGTCTCTGTGCTGGAAAGCGGGAGACGTTCATTATAGAGGAAAGCGAAGCATCGACGTCAGGGGGAAAGGCATGCCGATTGATCAGGGCTGGCTGGAGGAGGCGCGTCGTGTGACGTCGCCCAATCAGGACGCACGACCGAAGGATGAGGTGTCCTTGCTGGTCCTGCATTCCATCAGCCTGCCGCCGGGCGTGTTTTCCGGCGATGCCATCGAGCGCTTGTTCACCAATCGTCTGGATGCCGAGGCGCATCCCTATTTCGCCGGAATCCAGGGATTGCGGGTATCGGCTCACCTGTTGATCCGGCGCGATGGCGATTGTGTGCAGTTCGTGCCGTTCACGGCTCGGGCCTGGCACGCCGGACGTTCATGGTGGCGCGATGGCAAGCGCTGGCGTCGGGCGCTGAACGATTTTTCGGTGGGTATCGAGCTGGAAGGGGATGAGGTGACGCCCTATACCGAGGCGCAATACCGTTCCCTGGTGCACGCCACCCAGTCCCTGCGGGCGTACTATCCGGCCATCACGCCTGAGCGCATCACCAGTCACGCCCGTGTTGCACCACTACGCAAGAGTGACCCCGGTCCGGCCTTCGATTGGGCCTATTTTCGCCAATTGTTGAGCGAAGTGACTCGATAGTGCGTAAAAAAACATTCATTTTGCCCGCTCATGCCCCCGGACCCTCGAGGCAGCTAGTTGTTCTACTAACTCGGCTTTTCTGGTGCGATCCACTATGAAGGCGCGTGTTACCCCACGGGTTATGGGTGTCAGCATGGTTTTGAAAAAAATTTCCATGTCTGTTTCAATTGGCAGCAGTGAGTGTTTACGGTATCGTCAGCGCACCCACCGACATTGGTCGCGTTGTCTTGTAAAACGACTACAAATCTGGCAGATGGCGTGGAGTCGCTTCCATGCCTTCCCACAGAAGAGCGCCACACGCCCCTCGCTGCGGGGCTGTCGCCCCACCGTCATTCGGAGAGACGTCTATGAGTCTTGAGACACGAGAAGATCTCGATCCGGTCGAAACCCAGGAGTGGTTGGATTCCCTGGAGTCGGTTCTGGATCGCGAGGGTGAGGACCGGGCCCGGTACCTCATGACCCGGCTGGCTGATCGTTATCGCCGCGATGGCATGCAAGTGCCCTTCTCGGTGACGACACCGCATCGTAACACCATTCCGGTGCATCGTGAGGCGCCTATGCCGGGCGACCTGTTCATGGAGCGTCGCATCCGTTCGCTGGTCCGCTGGAACATGGCCGCCATGGTGACCCGGGCCAACAAGGCCAACAAGGGTATCGGCGGTCACCTGGCCAGCTTCATGTCCAGCGCGACCCTCTATGACGTGGGCTTCAACCATTTCTTCCGCGCCGCCAACGGCGATTTCAAGGGTGATCTGGTCTTCATTCAGGGTCACAGCTCCCCGGGCGTCTATGCCCGTGCCTTCCTCGAGGGGCGCCTGACTCAGGATCAGATGGACAAGTTCCGCCAGGAGGTGGATGGCGATGGCCTGTCGTCCTATCCACACCCCTGGCTGATGCCGGATTTCTGGCAGTTGCCCACGGTTTCCATGGGGCTGGGGCCGATCATGGCCATCTACCAGGCCCACGTCATGAAGTACCTGGATCAGCGTGGTCTGCAGCCGATGCAGGATCGCAAGGTCTGGGCCTTCCTCGGCGATGGCGAATGCGACGAGCCGGAGACGCTGGGGGCGATCCACCTCGCCAGCCGCGAGAAGCTCGACAACCTGAACTTCGTCATCAACTGCAACCTGCAGCGCCTGGACGGCCCGGTGCGTGGCAATTCGCGCATCATGGACGAGCTCGAGGGCGTGTTCCGCGGTGCCGGCTGGAACGTCATCAAGGTGGTCTGGGGTCGGCTGTGGGATCCGCTCTTCGAGAAGGACAAGAAGGGCATCCTGCAGAAGCGCATGGACGAGGCGGTCGACGGCGAGTACCAGAACTACAAGGCCAACGGCGGTGCCTATACCCGGGAGCACTTTTTCGGCAAATACCCCGAGACCGCCGAGCTGGTCAAGGACATGTCCGACGATGACATCTGGAAGCTCAACCGCGGCGGCCATGACCCGTTCAAGATCTATGCGGCCTATCATGAAGCCTTCCATAACGCCAACGGTCGTCCCACCGTCATCCTGGCGCATACCGTCAAGGGTTATGGTCTGGGCGCCGCCGGCGGCGAGGCCGACAACGAGGCCCACCAGGTCAAGTCTATCGACGACCCGGATGTCCTGAAGGACTTCCGCGATCGTTTCGGCATTCCGGTCTCCGACGAGCAGATCGAGAACGAGATGCCTTACTACAAGCCGGACGACGACAGCCCGGAGATGAAGTACATGCATCTCCAGCGCGAGCGTCTGGGCGGTTACCTGCCGGCGCGCAATCCGGACTTCGAGGCCCTCGAGATCCCGTCTCTCGAGGACAAGACCTTCGCCTCGCAGCTGAGCGGCTCGAAGGGCCGTGAAGTCTCCACGACCATGGCCTTCGTGCGTATTCTCAATGGCCTGGTCAAGGACAAGAAGATCGGCAAGCGAGTCGTGCCGATCGTGCCCGATGAGGCACGTACCTTCGGCATGGAGGGCATGTTCCGCCAGCTCGGCATCTACACCTCCGAGGGGCAGAAGTACGAGCCCATGGACAAGGGCCAGTTGATGTTCTATCGCGAGGACCAGGCGGGTCAGGTCCTCGAGGAAGGCATCACCGAGGCCGGCGCCATGTCGTCCTGGATCGCCGCCGCGACCTCCTACAGCAACCATGGCCTGCCGCTGCTGCCGTTCTACATCTACTACTCGATGTTCGGCTTCCAGCGCATCGGCGACCTGGCCTGGGCTGCCGGCGACATGCAGGCACGCGGCTTCCTGATCGGCGGCACCGCCGGGCGCACGACCCTGAATGGCGAGGGGCTGCAGCACCAGGATGGCCACAGCCACCTGCAGGCCTCGATGATCCCGAACTGCCGCAGCTACGATCCCACCTATGCCCATGAGGTGGCGGTCATCGTCCAGGATGGCCTGAAGCGGATGTACGCCGACAAGGAAAACTGCTTCTACTACCTGACGGTGATGAACGAGAACTACGAGCAGCCGGCCCTGGAGGAGGTGCCCACCGAGAGCATCATCAAGGGCATGTACCTGCTGCGCGAGACGCAGGGCGACAAGGCCCGCGTCCAGCTGATGGGCTCCGGCACCATCCTGCTCGAGGTCGAGGCTGCCGCCGAGCTGCTCGCCGAGGAGTGGGGCGTGGGCGCCGATATCTGGAGTGTCACCAGCTTCAACGAGCTGCGTCGCGAGGCTCTGGAAATCGATCGTCAGGCCTTCCTCAAGCCGACCGAAGAGCCGGGCAAGCCGCACGTCACCGCTTGCCTGGAGGGTCGGCAGGGGCCGGCCATCGCCTCTACCGACTACATGAAGTTGTTCGCCGACCAGGTCCGCGCCTGGGTGCCGACCGACTATCATGTACTGGGCACCGATGGTTATGGCCGTTCCGATACCCGCGAGAAGCTGCGTCACTTCTTCGAGGTCAATCGCTACTTCGTCACCGTGGCCGCCCTCAAGGCGCTGGCCGATCGTGGCGAAATCGATCGCAAGGTCGTGGCCGAGGCCATCGAGAAGTACGGCATCGACCCCAACAAGCCCAACCCGCTTGAGGTGTGAGTCGTCGACCGATCCGGTGGCATGGCGGGCCGTCAGGGCCCGCCCCCGTCAAGAGTTTGAAGGAGCGCGACCTTGAGTAGCGAAATCATCAAAGTGCCCGATATCGGTGGCGATACCGATGTCGAAATCATCGAGATCGCGGTGTCGGAAGGCGATGTCATCGAGCCCGAGGACACCCTGATCACACTGGAATCCGACAAGGCCAGCATGGACGTGCCGTCGCCCCAGGGCGGCAAGGTGCTGAAAGTGCTGGTCAAGGAGGGCGATACCGTCTCCGAGGGTGACGGCATCGTCGAAATCGAGGCCGAAGGCGGCGGTGACGCCGGCGATGGCGAAGATGAAACCTCCGAGGAGGCGTCGAGCCCGGCGCCGGACGAAGCGTCGGCCGACGAGGCACCGGCCGAGCCAGCCGCCGCGTCCGGTGGCGGTACTCGCACCGTGGATATCAAGGTGCCCGACCTCGGCGGCGCGTCCGATGTCGAGATCATCGAGGTGGCGGCCAGCGAGGGCGACACACTCGATGCCGAGGACACCCTGATCACCCTGGAGTCCGACAAGGCCTCCATGGATGTGCCGAGTCCCCATGCCGGCAAGCTGGTCAGCCTGACGGTCAAGGAAGGCGACACCGTGTCCGAGGGCGACGTGATCGGCAGCATGGAAATCGCCGGCGAGTCGGGCGGGGGCGAGGTGAGCGAGCCTGCCCCGGCCGCCGAGTCACCGAGCGAGCCGGAAGCCGATGCCGCGCCCGAGACCTCCGACGAGTCCGCCGGCGGCGAGCCTGAGCGCAAGGAAGTCCGTGTGCCGGATCTCGGTGGTGCCAGCGACGTGCCGATCATCGAGCTGGCGGTCGCCGAGGGCGATGAGGTCGAGGCAGAGGATCCGCTGATCACGCTGGAATCCGACAAGGCCTCCATGGACGTGCCGAGCCCCCACAAGGGCAAGCTGGTCGAGCTGAAGGTCAAGGAAGGCGATAGCGTCTCCGAAGGCGACGTGATCGCCATCATCGAGACCGCCGGCGCCAAGCCCGCACCGAAGAAGGCCGAGCGGAAGCCGACCGAGGCGCCGAGTGCCAAGCGCGAATCGAGCGACGACAAGCCTGCCGCGCCGGTCGGCCGGCCGAGCCCCGAGGCGGAGATGGCGGCTCACAAGCCCCGCGACGGCAAGCTGGTGCATGCCGGTCCGGCGGTCCGCATGCTGGCTCGCGAACTGGGGGTCGATCTGGGGCTTGTCAAGCCCAGTGGTCCCAAGGATCGGGTGCTCAAGGAAGACGTGCATGCCTACGTCAAGCAGGTGATGGCTGGTCAGGCCAAGGCGCCCGCGGGGGCTGCCGCCGAGGGTGGTTCGGGCATCCCGCCGATCCCCGACGTCGACTTCAGCCAGTTCGGCGAGGTCGAGGAGCAGCCGATGGGTCGCCTGATGAAGATGGGCGCGACCAACCTGCATCGCAGCTGGGTCAACCTGCCCCACGTGACCCAGTTCGACGAGGCCGATATCACCGAACTGGAGGCCTTCCGCAAGTCCATGAAGGCCGAGGCGGAGGCCCAGCTCACGCCGCTGCCGTTCCTGATCAAGGCCTGTGCCTTCGCGCTCAGGAAGTTCCCGCAGTTCAACGTCAGCCTGAAGAGCGACGGCGAGACCGTGGTGCACAAGAAATACGTGCACATCGGCATCGCCGTGGATACACCGGACGGGTTGATGGTGCCGGTGATCCGTGACGCCGACCAGAAGTCGCTGATCGATCTGGCCAAGGAATCCGTCGAGCTGGCCGGCAAGGCGCAGTCGAAGAAGCTCAAGCGCGAAGAGATGACCGGAGGCTGCTTCACCATCTCCAGCCTGGGCTCCATCGGTGGCACGGCCTTCACGCCCATCGTCAACGCCCCGGAGGTCGCCATCCTCGGCGTCTCCAAGTCCCAGACCAAACCGGTATGGGATGGTCAGGCCTTCCAGCCACGGCTGATGATGCCGCTGTCACTTTCCTATGACCACCGTGCGGTCAATGGTGCCGACGCGGCGCGCTTCACCGCCTTCCTGGGACAGGTGCTGACGGATATCCGTCGCTTGCTGCTCTGAGAAGCGTCGATGCCATGACCATGACGACGGCGCCGAGAGGCGCCGTCGTTGTCTGTGGGCGTCATGGCCGCCACGGGCTTCTGCTTTCGGCGGGAAGACGAAAGTGCTAGTGAGCCTAACTCATTGGTATCGAGGTTTTTTTTCAGCTCCTTGGGGGCTGGGCGTATTGCGCCGCTTGTCTGGCGAGAATGGCACGGGTATGGTTCGCTTCTCCCTTTTTCAATCTACGACACTTCCCGTTTTCAAGGAGCAAGTCACATGCGTTTGATCCTGTTGGGCGCTCCCGGCGCCGGCAAGGGCACCCAGGCCCAGTTCATCTGCGAACGCTTCGGCATTCCGCAGATCTCCACCGGCGATATGCTGCGTGCCGCCGTCAAGGAAGGCAGCGAGCTGGGCCTCCAGGTCAAGGAAATCATGGAGACCGGCGGCCTGGTGTCCGATGACCTGATCATCTCACTGGTCAAGGAACGCATCGCGCAGCCCGATTGCGCCAATGGGTTCCTGTTCGACGGCTTTCCGCGCACCATTCCGCAGGCGGATGCCATGAAGGATGCCGGTGTGAAGATCGATCATGTCCTCGAGATCGCCGTGCCCGACGAGGAAATCGTCAATCGTCTGGCGGGGCGTCGTGTCCACCCCGCTTCCGGCCGGGTCTATCATGTCGACCTGAATCCGCCTCGCGAGGCGGGCAAGGACGACGTCACCGGCGAGGCACTGATCCAGCGTGATGACGACAGCGAAGCCACGGTGCGTAACCGTCTGTCCGTCTATCACGACCAGACGGCGCCCCTGGTCGAGTATTATCAGGATTGGGCCAGCCAGGAACCCGAAGTGGCGCCTCGCTATCATCGCGTCGAGGGCGTGGGTAGCGTCGACGGCATCACCGGGCAGGTGATCGCCGCCCTCGAGAGCTGAGGAAAGGCGGGCAACCTGTCTTCGCTCGCGACGGAATCCCACGCTTTTCTTCGTTCTGATAACGGCCCGCATTGTGCGGGCCGTTGTCGTATAATGCCCCGACATTTTCCATCATCGCGTATCTCCCATGCCGATCCTGCTGGCCCTGGATGCCTCCTCGAGCGCCTGTTCCGCCGCCTTGTTGCGCCGCCAAGACGACCGTCCGGACGAGTTGATCTCCCGTTTCGAGCTTGCCCCACGGGCGCATACACGACGCCTCCTGCCGATGGTCGACGAGGTGCTCGACGAGGCCGGCGTGACGCCCACCGACCTCGATGCCGTCGCCTATGGTCGAGGCCCTGGCTCCTTCACTGGGCTGCGCATTGCGGCGGGTGCCGCCCAGGGGCTGGCCTTCGGCCTGGATCGTCCCCTGCTCGGCGTCTCGACGCTTCAGGCCCTGGCCCTGGGGGCTCATCGACGCCATCACTATCGTTACCTGATCACGGCCCTGGATGCGCGCATGGGCGAGGTCTATGCCGCTTGCTGGCGCTGCCACCAGGGTCGGGTGGAAGCGCTGGACCAGGAGGCGGTGCTGCCGCCGGAACGGCTACGGTTGCCCGAAGGGCATGACGATCACGACTGGGTCGGCGTCGGATCCGGCTGGACGTTGCGGCAGTCCATGCCTGCCGGGACACAGGCGGCCATGAGCCTGTGCCTGCCGGACCTGGATGTCGCTGCCGAGGATCTGGTGCTGTTGGCCGCCGAGGCCTTTGCCGCCGGCGAGGGCCGGCCGGCTCATGAGGTACAGCCGGTCTATCTGCGTGACCAGGTCGCCTGGCGCAAGTCGCAATGAGCACTGGTAGCCGCGTCGCGGTCGAGGGCGCTGCAGACCTTGCCGCGCGCTGGGGGCTGCCCCTGCGCGTCGACGCACCGGAGGCCCCGTTGGTGTTGCGCCGTGAGGGCGAACGACTGGTGCTGGCCGGTGATCCGGGCAATTACGGCAATCCCCTGGCGGTGGATTTCGTGGCCGGGCGGGTCGCCCATCGCCGCCGCTTCGGCGGAGGACGAGGTCAGTTGATCGCTCGGGCCTGTGGCCTCGGCAAGGGCGTGACGCCCTCGGTGGTGGATGCCACCGCAGGACTGGGCCGCGACGCCTTCGTGCTGGCGTCACTCGGGGCCGAGGTGCTGCTGGTCGAGCGCGTACCGGCCATCGCCGCCTTGCTGGAGGACGGCCTGGCCCGTGCCGCCGCCGATCCCGATACCGCCGAGATCGCATCACGCATGAGGCTCGCGCATGGCGATGCCGGTCGTGACCTGGCGCACCGGGTAGAGGAAGGGGGCATCGAGCCCCAGGTCATCCACCTGGACCCCATGTTTCCCCATCGCGCCAAGTCGGCACTGGTCAAGAAGGAAATGCGGCTGTTCCGCGAACTGGCCGGCGACGACGCCGATGCCCCGCGGCTGCTGGAAGCGGCGCTGGACGTGGCGACGCATCGCGTGGTCGTCAAGCGACCGCGCAAGGCGCCCCCCATCGAGGGGCCGGCGCCACGGCATACCCTCGAAGGCAAGACCAGCCGCTATGACCTGTATGTTCATCGCTCGCTCAACGCATCATAGCGGTCGTGTCTCACACCTCGGCATGTCGCGCGATTCGCTGCAGGCGATGACGCAGCGCCGGGTCGAACAGTGTCTGTCCGCGTAGCGCGCCTTCGCGCAGCCGCGAACCGTAATACAGTCGTCCTTCCCGGGTGCGCAGCCAGCCTTCGGCCTCGAGGCTATGCACCAGGCCCGCGAACAGTCGTGCGTCGAAGAATTCCGGCGAATCGCGTCCGGTCAGGCGCGCCAGGCGTTCGGCCAGCTGTCGGGTACGTTCGGTCAAGGCGTCACGGGTGAAGTGCCCCGGGGCCTCACCGAGCAGTACCGAGAGCAGCAGGTAACCGCGTTCCAGCGGGGGCTGCATGAGCCGGCCCAGCATGCGCAACTGTTCCCCGCCGGTCAGCGAAGTGGTGCGCCGCCATGTCTCGGCGTCACGTTCCAGTAGCCCCTGCGTGGCGAGGGATTCAAGTGTGTCGGCCAGTGCCTCGCGCAACGAGGCCGCGGGCGCGATGGCGAATTCCCGAACCAGTACCGGCCAGCTCGGTGCCAGCAGGCGCTCCAGGCCGTCCAGGGTGTGGCTGGCCTGGTGGCGGAAGGCGAAGGCGGCAAGGCCGGTGAGCGCATAGAGGTGCAGGACGTTGTTGCGATACCAGCCCAGCAGCGTGGCCCGGGCCGGGGCGGCGGTGACCAGGTCACCCAATGCATGAGGGTGATACTCGAGCATGCCCAGCGAGCGTACCTGATCGATCCAGTCGCCGGGCTCGCCGGGCGGCAGGGCGATGGCGCTTTCACGGCCCAGCGCGGCCAGCAGCGTCAGGTGGCGCTCCAGCAATGCCGCTTCGATGGCATGGTGCGGCGTGGCCAGGATGCCGAGGGCGACCAGGTTGACCGGGTTGAGCGAGGCGGCGGCATTGATGCGCCGCGTCAGCGTTTCACCGAGCTCGGTGACCGCGGCGCGTCGCCAGTCGGGGCGCGCATCCTCGGTGGAAGCGTCGCGCCAGTCTGGCCTGAGGTGGTCGAGGAAGTCGGCCAGCGACAGCGGATCGCCGATGTTCACCGCGACGCGGCCATGGGGCTCACGCAGTCGCCGCACGATTCGCAGCAGGGCCAGCGGTGACTCCTTGCGCTTGCGGCCACCGGCGAGTTCGCGCTGATAACTGGCTTCCTCGAGGATGCGTTCATAGCCGATGTAGACCGGCACGAAGACCAGCGATGGCGTGCCTTCCCGCTGGCTGCGCAGGAAGGAGTCCAGGGTCATGGACAGCATGCCGGGGCGGGGCGGCAGCATCCTGCCGCTGCGCGACCGGCCGCCCTCGATGAAGTATTCCAGTGGATGCCCGCGGTTGAGCAGGCGATGCAGGTATTCCTTGAAGACCGCCGAATACAGGGGCTGGCCCCGGAAGCTGCGGCGCATGAAGAAGGCGCCACCGCGACGCAGCAAGGGGCCGATCAGGGGCATGTCGAGATTGCGTCCGGCGGCGATGTGCGGAGGCATCAGCCCCTGGGTATAGAGCACATAGGACAGCAGCAGATAGTCGATGTGGCTGCGATGACAGGGCACGTAGACGAGGGTGTGCTCACCGGCCAGGGCCTTGACGCTTTCCAGTCCTCGCGCATCGACGCCATCGTAGAGACGGTTCCACAATCGGCGCAGCACACCATCGAGGAAGCGCAGCACCGGGTAGCTCATGCTGGAGGCGATCTCCCGGCCATAGCGTCGTGCGCGTCTCGTCAGACGCGAGCGCTGGCGGGGCGACTGACCGGCCTGGTCGTCGATGGCGCGACGCACCGGCTCGCTGCGTGCCACGCCTTCGATCATGGTCCGGCGGTGGGACAGGTCCGGCCCCAGTACCCGAGAGCGCATGCGCCGGAAATGCACGCGCAGCAGGCGGGCGGCCTTGCGGTCGGTGAGAGACGGCTCGCGTCCGTCGTCGAGTTCGGCGAGGCGCAGGGGAGCGCCGAAATGGACCTCCAGATCGCGGCCGTTGACCATGACCGCCAGCAGGCGTCTCAGCCGACCGGTGAGGCGCCAGCTGTCGGCCGCCAGTAGTTGCCAGAGACCGAAGCGCTTGCCCGGGGCGCGCCCCCAGAAGATGCTGACGGGGACCAGTTGAATGTCGCGGCCGGTGTCACGGTACGCCTCGATGGCTGCCTGGAAGGGCGAGCGTGAGCCTTGTCGGCGTTGCCACAGGCGTCGCCGCGTGCTGGGCAGCGAGAGCTGGGCGGGCAGGGTGTGTGCACCGAGTTGCCTCGGCGTGATGGCGTCGGGCAGGTCCTGTTGGCGGGTCAGGACCTCGAGCAGCAACCCGTCGGAGAGAGACGAACGCGGCAGGACATACAGGGTTGTCAGGTCGGGATCGAGCCCGAGGGACGCCGGGGCGGGTTCGAGCAGGCGTACCTGGGTCCAGGCGTCGATCAGTCGGCGCAAGGGCGCGCGGAGTGGATTGACGGGAGCGGCGTTGGCCATGCGGTCGCCCTTGAGGAGGATGAACGGGCAGTATAACGGCGCCCTGCGGTGGGGTCAGGGCATTCCGTGCTTTTCCCGGGGCCGCGAAGATGCCTCAATAGTCTCGGGCGTATGGAGGAGGAAGAGGGAGATGTCGGGACCCTGGCGGGATGCCAATCACTTCCAGTTGCTGCCCGAGGCGTCGCGCTTCCTGCCGGCCATGTTCGAGGCCGTCGGCGCGGCTCGGGGATCGTTGCTGATCGAACTGTACCTGATGGAATCGGGGCGCCTGGCCACGATGGTGATCGAGGCGCTGCTGGATGCGGTGTCGCGCGGGGTATCGGTGCGGCTTATGCTCGACGGTTACGGGGCCATGGGCTTGTCGATGGCAGACCGTCGTCGCCTGGAAGCGGGCGGTGTGGCCCTGCGCTGGTTCAATCCGCTGGGATGGCACTCTCTGGCGCGTAACCTGACCCGCGACCATCGCAAGCTGGTGGTCGTGGACGGGCGGGTGGCCTTCACCGGCGGTTTCGGTGCGGTCGATGACTTTCTCGAGGCCTGGTATGAGGTGGCGGTACGCATCGAGGGGCCGGTGGTGGCCGACTGGGAGCGCTTGTTCGTGTCACTCTGGGACTCGCCATTGACGCGGGACAGTGGGGGCGCCTCGCGCCTGCCAAGCCTGCTGCCCGGGCCGTCGGCATCATCGGAGGGACGCATGCGAGGCCGTGTCGTCTGGGGGCGAGGCTATCGCTATCAGGCCATCCGGCTGTCCTTGCAGCATCGTGTGGAGGATGCACGGCAGCGTATCTGGATGTGCACGCCCTACTTCGTGCCGACCCTGGGACTGCGAAGACGGCTCGCGCGTGCCGCGCGGCGCGGGGTGGAAGTGCGTCTGCTGCTGCCCGGCGGAGCCCATGACCATCCCGGCGTACGTTACGCCGGCCAGCGTTTCTATGGGCGTCTGCTACGAGCCGGTGTGCGTATCTTCGAATTTCAGCCGTCCTTCATTCACGCCAAGTTCGCGCTGGTCGACGACTGGGCAAGTCTCGGCTCCTGCAATTTCGACCACTGGAGCCTGCAGTGGAATCTCGAGGCCAACCAGGAAGTGGACGACGCGGGTTTCGCCGCCGACGTGGCCGCCCTGTTCGAGCGCAACTTCGCTGCCAGCCGGGAAGTCCAGCGTGACGACTGGGCGCGTCGGCCGCGCGGGCAGCGCTTCAAGGAATGGCTGTTCGGGCTGCTGGACGGGATGTTGACGAGGCTGCGCTGACCCGGTCCGGGCTGCGCCCGGCCCGGAGCTGGAAGAACGCCCGCTTCGCGGGCTTAAGCTTGAAGCTGGAAGAAAAAACTTGACCCCATGCTGTCGGGATTCATGCTGTTTTCCAGCTTCCAGCTTCCAGCTTCCAGCTTCCAGCTTCCAGCTTCCAGCTTCCAGCTTCCAGCTTCCAGCTTCCAGCTTACGTCTTGCGCGTGTTCTTGCCTCGCCCGGGCGGTCCCTTGCGGCGTGGTTTGGGCTTGGGGGCTTCCGGTGGGACGCGATAGTGCAGGTAGAGGTCGAGCACCAGTTCCGGAAGCTGCGCCACCAGCCGTTCCAGTCGCTGGCCGTCGGTGGCCAGTTCGGCCATGTCGGGCTCGTCGGCGAACAGTCCCGAGAGCAGCATGAAGGGTAGCAGCAGGGTGGCTGCGGCTTCCTCGTCATCGGCGAACCAGGCCGGTTCGTCGAGGAAGACGCCTTCCATGAAGCCCGCGCACCAGTCGCCGATCGGTGTCTCCTCTGGCGCCAATCCTCCCAGTTCCAGGTCGAACGGCAGTTCGGGCAGGCCACCGCCCTCCAGTACTTGAATGGCGTTGTGGCGTAGTTGCTCGAGCAACGCAAGGGTCGACGCCTGCTCGGCATCGTCCGCGAAGACCGGCTCGCCATGAAAGAGTTCCGGCACCCAGGTGGCGGCGGGCACGTCGCTGGGGGCCACGGCCAGGGCAACGAGGAAGCCGTGGGTACCGATCAGGTCCAGGGCGTCGGCGTCGACCCTTTCCGATTCGAGGAAATCATCGAGCCGGTCGAGGGCTTCATCATCGAGAAGCGGCTGAGGCTGAGGGGTGTCGGTATCGGACATGGTGGCATGGCTCTGGCTGATGGGACTTTACGCCGCCGTGGCGTGGCGCCATTCTAGCACCCCATGATCCATCCCGTGTTGCCCGACCCCGATACCGAATGGCTTGATGCTCTCGATCGCGCCGCCAGCCAGCGCGCATTGCGCGAGCGGGTCGAGGCCGCCTGGCGATTGTGTCGTGAGGTGCATGACACCCTGCCGCGCCCGGCCGTCTGGCTGGACCTGCGAGGCAAGGGTGCCGGGCAGGCTCATTTCGGTCGCGGCGGCCTGAGGTTCAATCCGACGCTCTTCGACGAGAACCGTCGTGCCTTTCTCGTCGAGGTGGTTCCCCACGAGGTGGCCCACTGGCTGGTGCATCACCTGGCGGATGGCCATCGGGCACGCCCCCATGGCCACGAATGGCGGACGGTGATGCGCGAGCTGTTCGGGCTGCCGCCGCATGCCACGCATCGTTTCGATACCGGTCGCTCGAGTCCCGAGCCCTATCGCTATCGCTGTGGCTGTCGAGAGCATGGTTTCTCGGCGCGTCGTCATGGTCTGGCCCGGCGAGGGCGTCAGTATCATTGTCGGAGCTGTGGTCAGCCGTTGGTCTACATGAGGTTTTCGAAGGCTGATGATTCGATTTAACTCACTGTTATAAAAAAGAAAATCGTTCATACCAATGTCTAAGGGGAAGCCGGGCCGACAGGGGGTTATGCTGGGTTCGTCTTACATGGCGCCGATCGACGCTGCGTCGCGCCGGATCGGCTTCATTCACCTGAAGGGATCATCCCGAGGACAGAGGCATTTCGATGAGCGATCAGCAGCATATCTATCCGGTACGCGATGACATCGCCGCCAAGGCCTGGGCCGACAAGGACACTTACCAGGCCATGTACCAGCGCTCCCTGGATGACCCGGAAGGCTTCTGGGACGAGCAGGCCCGGCGGCTGGAGTGGTTCAAGGCGCCGAATATCATCAAGAACACCTCCTTTGCCTCGAACAATGTCGATATCCGCTGGTTCGAGGACGGCAAGCTGAATGCCAGTGTCAACTGCCTGGATCGCCACCTGGCCAGCCGTGGTGACCAGCCCGCGATCATCTGGGAGGGCGATGACCCCGCCAACTCCAAGACCCTGACCTATCGCGAGGTTCACGCGCGTACTTGCCAGCTGGCCAATGCCCTCAAGGAACTAGGGGTCGGCAAGGGCGACACCGTCACGCTCTACATGCCGATGGTGCCCGAGGCGGCCATGGCCATGCTCGCCTGCGCGCGCATCGGTGCCGTGCATTCGGTGGTGTTCGGTGGCTTCTCGCCGGACGCCCTGGCCCAGCGCGTCAAGGACGCCGCCTCCAAGGTGGTGATCACCGCCGATGAGTCGGTGCGTGGCGGCAAGCAGGTACCGCTCAAGGACAATGTCGATGCGGCCCTGACACGCGAAGGTACCGAGGTGGCCGAGAAGGTCCTGGTGTTCCAGCGCACTGGTGGGCAGATTGACTGGAAGGAGGGGCGCGACGTCTGGTTCCACGAGCTGGTCGACAAGCAGTCCACCGATTGCCCGGCCGAGGAGGTCGGCGCCGAGGATCCGCTGTTCATCCTCTACACGTCAGGCTCGACCGGCGCGCCCAAGGGGCTCAAGCACACCACCGGTGGCTACCTGCTGCAGGCCGCCCTGACCCATCAGTACGTCTTCGACTACCAGGATGGCGAGGTCTACTGGTGCACCGCCGATGTGGGCTGGGTGACCGGCCACAGCTACATCGTCTATGGCCCGCTGGCCAATGGGGCGACGACCCTGATGTTCGAGGGGGTGCCGAGCTATCCGACCAACGGCCGCATGGGCGAGATCGTCGACAAGCACCGGGTCAGCATTCTGTACACCGCGCCCACGGCGGTGCGTGCCCTGATGGCCCATGGCGATCATGTCATGGACTCCAGCAAGCGCGACAGCCTGCGTCTGCTGGGGTCGGTGGGCGAGCCGATCAATCCGGAAGCCTGGGAATGGTTCTACCGGGTGATCGGCAAGGAACGCTGCCCGATCGTCGACACCTGGTGGCAGACGGAGACCGGTGGCATCATGATCTCGCCACTGCCCGGTGCCATCGACCTCAAGCCCGGCTCGGCGACTCTGCCGTTCTTCGGCGTGCAGCCGGCGCTGGTCGACAACGAGGGCCATCGCCTCGAGGGCGCCACCGACGGCAACCTGGTGGTGCTCGATTCCTGGCCGGGGCAGGCGCGTTCGATCTGGAACAATCACGAACGCTTCGTCCAGACCTACTTCTCCACCTACGAAGGCATGTACTTCACCGGAGACGGTTGCCGTCGCGACGAGGATGGCTACTACTGGATCACCGGTCGGGTCGACGATGTGCTCAACGTGTCCGGCCACCGCATGGGTACCGCCGAGATCGAGTCCTCGCTGGTGGCCCACGAGGCCGTGGCCGAGGCCGCCGTGGTCGGCTTCCCCCATGACATCAAGGGACAGGGCATCTACATCTATGTGACCCTGGATGACCAGCACGAGCCCAGCGATGAGCTCAAGAAGGAACTGACCCAGTGGGTGCGCAAGGATATCGGTCCGATCGCTTCGCCGGATATCATCCAGTGGGCACCGAGCCTGCCCAAGACCCGCTCCGGCAAGATCATGCGCCGCATCCTGCGCAAGATCGCCGCCAACGAGTGCGATGGCCTGGGTGATACCAGCACCCTGGCGGACCCGTCGGTGGTCGAGGAGTTGATCGAGCATCGGGCCAATCGCTGATCGTCGCGTCAGTGCGTGCCCCGTGGCATGGTGGGCGGCTCAGCCGTCCATCGTCCTGTACTGCAGCCGGCCATGGGCCGGCTTTTTCATGACGTTGACGGAAAGTGTCGACAATTCAGGTGGATCGCTTGGGCATTGCCTCGGCCATGGGGTAACATGCGGTAAAATACAAGCGTCCAGCAGGCGGCGGGCCCGCCCGTTGCATCCCGGAACCGGAGGAGAACCATGGCCTTTGCCCAGAAATTCATCGTCGCCGATGACCATCCGTTGTTCCGCGCGGCCCTCACACAGGCGTTGCGCCAGTTGGCGCCCCAGGCCGAGATCGTCGAGGCCGATACCATGGAAGCCACGACCGAGGTAGTGACCCGTCACCCTGATGCCGATCTGATCCTGCTGGATCTGCACATGCCGGGCGCCCATGGTTTCTCCGGGCTGATCCAGCTGCGCGGCCAGACGCCGGATATCCCGGTAGCGGTGGTATCCGGGAGCGACGAGCTTCATGTGGTGCGTCGCGCCATCGATTACGGGGCCTCCGGCTTCATTCCCAAGTCCGCGTCGCTGGCGCTGATCGCCGAAGCGGTGGGGGAGATCCTCGATGGCGAGGTGTGGCTGCCGGAGGAAATGGCCGAAGCCCTCGGCGAGGCCGACGAGGAGGATACGCGCTTTGCCGAGGCCATCGCCTCGCTGACGCCGCAGCAGTTTCGCGTGCTGAACATGCTCACCGAAGGCCTGCTCAACAAGCAGATCGCCTTCGAGCTCAATGTCTCCGAGGCCACCATCAAGGCCCATGTCACGGCCATCCTGCGCAAGCTCGGCGTACACTCACGCACCCAGGCGGTGATCGCCGCCCAGAAGCTCGAGGTCGAGCCGCCGAAGGTGGAAGAATCCTGAGCGTCGGTCTGGCCGACGCTCAGGAGCGGTAAGCCGTAAGCTTGAAGCTGGAAGAAAAAACCGCCCGGCTTCGCCGGGAGCTTGAAGTCATAAGCCTGAAGCTGGAAGAAAACCTTGACCTCGAGCTGTCGGGGTTCATGCTGCCTTCCAGCTTCCAGCTAGTCACGTGCCGTGCGGCGGGGCCCGGCGTCTCAACAGCGTCCCGATGACGAGTACCAGCGCGATGGCTTCCACCGGGGCCGGTGAGGCAAGCGTGAGCAGCAGCAGCATGATCGCCAGGCAAGGAAGCCACCAGCGCGCCATTCCCTTCAGGCGGTACCTGTCTCGCACGATCCAGAGGGTTGCTGCAAGGCACGCCAGTGCAAGGCCCAGGATCCCGTTGCCGAGCGGCGTTTCCCCGTGGCCCTCGATCAGCAGGCGCATGCTGGCACCGGCCGCGGCGATGGTGCTGAAGATGAAGAAGTGCCCGTACCCCCAGAGCAGTGCTCGGCCGTAGCCACTGTTGTCGAGCTGGGGATCGTCGGTGAAATAGAGGCCCCATATCGAGAAGGCGATAACGGCGAGGAGAAAGGCTTGCCAGAGTCTGCCGGCGTCGAGCAGGGACGGCTCAGGCGCCAGTTGGATCGTCAGCACGATCGATGCGAAGCACTGCCCCAGCACGATCAGGGTCAAGCGTCCGTAGCGCGAGACGATATGTCCGCGATGCCACGTTGTAGCGGCGTGGCGCTCCGCCAGTGCCGGCACGGACAGTTCACCGGCGACCCCCACCAGGAAGAGTGGCAGGAACAGGAGGGCCGAGGGCATGACCGCCGTCATGGCCACGAGCCAGTAACCCTGCATCAGGGTGATGCCCATGGCATAACGCCGGGCCGTGGTTCGTCGTCCCGGATCGCCTCGACTGGCCCCGATCCAGAACAGGACCATTGCCAGGCGCATGACGGAGAAGCCCGCCAGGACCAGCAGGATCGGCGTGCGGTCGAAGACCGCATCGATGCCGGCTGCCAGCATCAGGGCGCCGAACATGATCACCATGGTCAACAGCCGGAAGGCCGGGGAATGGTCATCATAGGCCGAGGCGAACCAGGTGTAGTTCATCCAGGCCCACCAGATCATGAAGAAGCTGCACAGGTAATCGATCAGCCCTGCCACCGTGCGTCCGGCTTCGATGCTTTCGACAAGTCCCTGTGCGGCCACCCCGATCGCGACCACGCTGGCCAGGTCGAACAAGAGCTCCAGGGGCGTGGCACTTCGGTTGGGTTCATCCGGATCACGCGGGGTGAAACGCAGGTCGAGCATCATGGGGCCGGGATCTCCCGAAGGACGATGAAAGCCTTGATGGGGCCATGCAGGCCCATCAGCGGGCGGCGGCTCGGCTGGCCTGCAGGGTCCGGGTCAACAAGGCCCGCAGGGCGGCGGGGCGCACCGGCTTGAGCAACAGGTGATAGCCGGCGCGCTTGACCGTTTCGGCGACCTCCTCGGTGCGATCGGCGGTGATCACGATGCCGGGCACGTTGCCCTGCAGGCGCTCGCCGAGCGCTTCCATGGCCATCAGGCCGGTGACTTCGTTGTCAAGGTGATAGTCGGCCAGGATGGCGTCGGGATCGTCGTCCAGGTGGCGCAGCACCGACTTGGCGCCACCGATGGAGGTGGCGGTGAAGACTTCGCAGCCCCAGCCGGTGAGCATCGCCTTCATGCCTTCCAGGATCAGCGATTCGTTGTCGATGCACAGGATACGCGTGCCGGCCAGCTTGTTGCCGGCTCGGCGAGGCTTGCTCTCCTCGGTTGTCTCCTGGCTGCGGGCTTCCACCACCGGCACGCTGACCGCGAAGACGGTACCGGCCCCTTCCTCGGAACGCACGCGAATGGGGTGATCGAGCACTCGGCTCATGCGTTCGGCGATGGAAAGCCCCAGGCCGAGGCCTTTCTCGCCTTCCTTGTGGCGCGAGGCCTGGTCGAGACGGCGAAACTCCTGAAAGATCTCGGCCTGCTTGGCTTCTGGAATGCCCGGGCCGCTGTCCCAGACTTCGATGGAGAGTCGCTCGCCCTGCCGGCGACAGCCCAGCAGCACGCGGCCTTCCTGAGTGTAGCGAATGGCGTTGGAGAGGAAATTCTGCACGATGCGTCGGAGCATCTGGGCGTCGCTGTCGACCCAGGCGCGACTCGACACGACGACCAGGTCGAGGCCTCGATCCTCGGCCATGACCTCGAATTCGGCTCGCAGTGGTCGGAAGATGTCCGCCAGGGCGAAATGGCTGCGCCGGGGGGTCAGGGCGCCGGCATCGAGCTTGGAAATATCGAGCAGGGTGCCGAGCAACTCTTCGGCGGCCTGCAGCGAATTGTCGATGTGGCCGATGGTGCGCTTCATGTCGTCGGCATCCATCTCCTGAGAGAGTGCCGAGGTGAACAGGCGGGCGGCATTGAGCGGCTGCAGCAGGTCATGACTGGCCGCGGCCAGGAATCGGGTCTTGGAGGCATTGGCGTCCTCGGCCACCTGCTTGGCCTGACGCAACGCCTGCTCGGCTTCGGCGCGCACCCGGTTCTCCTGGCGCAGGGCGGCATTGGCCTCCGAGAGTGCCTGGGTGCGCTCGCGGACCCGCTCCTCCAGGGTTTCGTTGGTTTCCTTGAGGGCGATCTCGGCGCGGCGGCGCTCGGTGATGTCCTGATAGAGGGCGAAGAAGCCGAGGATGGCGCCGCTGTCGCCGAAGTGCGGCGTATAGGTGACCAGCATGTAGCGGATGCCTTCGAGAAGCTGCAGCGAGACCTCGAAGCTGACCCGTTCGCCGTCGAGGGCCCGGTCGATCCAGGGCGCGCGTTCCCGGGCCATGTCCTCGGGGATCACCGTCTGCAATGGCTTTCCGATGACCTCGTTGCGATCGATCTCGAAGGCTTGTTCGTAGGCACGGTTGGTGAAGAGGTAGCGGCAGTCCTTGTCGAAATAGGCGATCAGCGCGGGAACGTTGTCGGTATAGATGCGGATGTTGTTTTCCGAGCGGATCAGCGCTTCCTCGGTGCGTTTCTGCTGGGTGATGTCCTGGTAGGTGTAGACGAAGCCGCCGCCCGGCATGGGATTGCCCTGTACTTCCAGGACGCTGCCATCCTGACGATAGCGGACATAGCGGTGCGGCTGGCCCTCGCGGATGTTGTCGAGCAGCAGCTTGACGTGCTCCTCGGGATCGCCGGGACCGTATTCGCCATTATGGGCGTTGTAGAGGAAGATGCGATCGATCGGTGCGCCGACCCGGATCAGGTGGTCGGGAAAGCGGAACAGTTCCAGGTAACGCTGGTTCCACACCACCAGGCGCAGGTTCTGGTCGACCACGCTGATGCCCTGGTTGATATTTTCGATGGTCGCCTGGAGCAGGGCGCGGTTGAATTCCAGCACCTGGGAGGCTTCGTCGACGATGGAGATCACGTCCGAGATGCCGATGCCTCGGCCCTGCAGCGCCGAATTGACCACGATGCGGGCTGAGGAAGCGCCCAGCACCGAGGCCAGGAAGCGCTCGGTGAACTGGATCACGTCGATGGAGGCGCGGGTATTGTCTTCCAGCGGCTTGCCGATGCGGCGGGCATAGTCGTCGAAGGCGCGACTGACCTGGCCGGCGCCGAGGAAACGTTCACACAGGACCTTGAGGTCGCCTACCGTGGTGGCACCTGTCCAGGGGCGGTTCACCGAGGTCTGACGGGTCTCGACGCTGTCGACGAACAGCGAGGCCTGGATGCGCTCGACCACTCGCTGCGGGGTCATCTGGGAAACGAAGATGTAGGCGACCAGGTTGACGCCCAGCGACAGCATCACGCCATGGGTGAAGCTGTCGCCGACGTTGAGTCCGAACAGGGCGGTGGGCGAGAGCCAGCCGATGTTCAGCGGACCGCCGTACAACCAGGCCTCAGGAAGCACGCCGGCAGCGATCAGGTCCGGCATCAGCAGGCTGTAGGCCCAGATAGCGAAACCGGCATTCATGCCCACGATCACGCCCAGGCGATTGCCGCGCTTCCAGTAGAGGCCGCCGATCAAGGCCGGGGCGAACTGGGCGGCGGCAGCGAAGGACAGCATGCCGATGGCGGCCAGGGAACTGAAGTCGCCTAGCAACTGGTAGACGCCATAGGCCATGGCCAGGATCACGCCGATGGTGATGCGGCGGGCGCGCAGCACCAGGCGGCCATAGTCGCGGGCCTTGGTGTCGAACCAGCGCAGACGGAACAGGGCGGGGATGACGATCTCGTTGGATATCATGATCGACACCGCCACTGCGGCGACGATCACCATGCCGGTGGATGCCGAGAAACCGCCGATGAACGTCAGCAGGGTGAGCCATTCGCTGCCGGCCGCCATGGGCAGTGCCAGCACGTAGGTGTCGGGCGACACATCGGTATCGGCGAAGATGGTCAGGCCGGCGGCGGCCAGTGGCAGCACGAAGAAACCGAAGGCGACCAGGTAGAGCGGGAATAGCCAGCGGGCCTTGGCGGCGTCGTCGCGATGGGTGTTCTCCACCACTGCCACATGGAACTGGCGCGGCAGACAGAGGATGGCCAGCATGGCCAGCAGGGTCTGGGCCCAGAACCCCTGGCCGAAGTCCTGCTGGGCGAGCTGGCGCTGAAGTTCGAGCTGGATATCGGCGAAGGCCAGCAGGTCGCCGAGGCCATCGAACATGCCCCAGGTCACGTAGGCGCCCAGTGTCAGGAAGGCCACCAGCTTGATCAGCGACTCGAAGGCCACGGCATGGATCAGGCCTTCATGGTGTTCGGTGGCATCGGTGTGGCGGGTGCCGAAGAGGATGGCGAAGGCCGCCATCACCAGCGCCACGTAGAAGGCGGTGTCGCCGAATAGCGGTGCACGGGTGATGTCCGCCTCCGAGGTGAGCACGCTGAAGGAGGTGGAGACGGCCTTCAACTGCAGCACGATGTAGGGCAGGGTGCCGATCAGTGCTACCAGGCTGGCGAAGGCGGCCAGAGACTGGGTCTTGCCGTAGCGCGAGGCGATGAAGTCGGCGATCGAGGTCACGTTCTGGTGCTTGGCGACTCGGATCATCTTGGCCAGCACTGGCCAGAACAACAGCAGGGTGAGGATCGGCCCGACGAAGATGCTGGCGAAGGACCACCCCGACGTGGCGGCCTGCCCCACGGCGCCATGGAAGGTCCAGGAGGTACAGTAGATGGCCAGCGCCAGGCTGTAGACGATCGGACGGCGGCGGGTGGCTCCCCGCGTCCTCGCCAGGCGGTCGCCGCGCCAGGCGATGGCGAACAGGACGGCGACATACAGCAGCGAAACGACGATCAGTAGCCAGCCAGCGAACATGCGTATCTCCCTTGCTTGGTGCGGCTATTCTAGCAGGCTGGTGGGTGATCAAACTCCCCCATGGCGGCGGGGCTGAAGGCGGCTCGACGTGATGATGTGGTGTCGCGCTGCTCTGAGGGGGCAACGACGCTGCATGGGCTGGCTGCGGACTCGCCGCGCAGGGGCTGTCTTCAGGCGAGCGGGGTCATTGGTGGGGGCTGCTCAGCTCGCCTGGCAGACTTCCCGATAGAGTGGGTCCGAGCCCTCCAGGCGACGCAGCTCATCGGCCTGTGGCCGGCGTTGTTCCTCGCTGAGCGGGACCAGTTCGCGGCTGTCGCAGTTGAGCAACTGGGCCTGGTGGATCACGCGCTGGGCGGCGCCGGAGGTGAAGCGATAGAGGATGAACTCCGCCAGTCGTTGTCCGTCCACCGTCTCCATTGCCACGTCATCGCGATCCACCACCGTGAAGGCCGTGGTCATGGGCAGCAGGTAGGTCCAGGGGCGCCAGAGGGCCGGCTCCTGGGTGGTAGAGACGACCCGCGCCGAATCGGGCAACTGTTGCTGCTTGTGGTCGAACCAGCCGTATTCGTGCTGGACCTGGTAGCCGAGCATGCCGAGGCCGGCACATACCGGGACGACCCAGCGCGGCAGCCGCTTGCCGCTCAGGGTACGCAACAGCAGTCCGAGGCCCGCCGCGCCAAGGCCGGCGAAGATCGCCGCGATCAAATGCCAAATCATGTAGGGCTTCCTGACGATCATCGGGCTTCCCGAAGGAAGCCCGATGCAAGGGTTGTGGTCGGCGCCGCGGACGGCGCCGGGTGGAGGGATTATGACCTAGTGGTCGGTGGCGGCGCCAGCGCCCTTGGGATAGCGCACGCTCTCGACGAGGTCCTGGATTTCCTGGGGCGGTTCCGCGGTCATCCGGGAGATGGTGAAGGCCACCGCGAAGTTGACGATGGCGCCCACGGCCCCGATGGACAGCGGCGAAATGCCCAGCACCCAATTCTCCGGCGTATCCGGCAGGTTGTTGGTGCCGGGAATGAAGAACCAGCCCTTGTAGATGAAGATGTACACCAGGGTGAAGACCAGGCCGGTCACCATGCCGGCGATGGCACCGGTGTTGTTCACCCGCTTGGAGAAGATCCCCATCATCAGCGCCGGGAACAGCGAAGCGGCGGCGATACCGAAGGCTAGTGCCACCACCTGGGCCGCGAAGCCCGGTGGGTTGGCCCCCAGATAGGTGGCCACGACGATGGCGACGGACATCGATATCCGGGCTGCCATCAACTCGCCCTTCTCGGTGATGCGTGGATTGATGGCCCCCTTGATCAGGTCGTGGCTGATCGCCGAGGAGATGGCCAGCAACAGACCGGCAGCCGTCGACAGTGCCGCGGCCAGCCCGCCGGCGGCGATCAGACCGATGACCCAGCCGGGCAGATTGGCGATCTCGGGGTTGGCCAGCACCAGGATGTCATTGTTGACCGAGAGCTCGTTGCCTTCCCAGCCGCGCTGCTCGGCGGTCGACGCGAAGGCTTCGGTGTCGTTGTAGAGCTGGATACGGCCGTCGTCGTTCTTGTCTTCGTACTGGATCAGGCCGGTTTCCTCCCAGGTACGAATCCATCCGGGGCGCTCCTCGTAGAGGATCGGGTTGGACGTGGCCTCCTCGACGTTCTCGACCTGGCCGGCCATTTCCGGATAGACGGTGGTCGCGATATTGAGGCGGGCCATGGAAGCCACGGCGGGCGCCGTCAGGTAGAGCAGGGCGATGAATACCAGGGCCCAGCCGGCCGACCAGCGAGCATCCGCCACCTTGGGAACCGTGAAGAAACGGATGATGACGTGGGGCAAACCGGCGGTACCGATCATCAGCGAGAGAGTGAACAGCACCATGTTGAGCTTGTTGTCCACGTCTGCCGTGTACTCGTTGAAGCCCAGGGCGGTCACCACCTCGTTGAGCTTGGCCAGCAGCGGCACGCCGGATTCACTGTGGTCGGAGAACAGCCCGAGCGGTGGAATGGGGTTGTCGGTCAGTTCAAGCGAGATGAAGATCGCCGGAATGGTATAGGCGATGATCAGCACGATGTACTGAGCCACCTGGGTGTAGGTGATGCCCTTCATGCCCCCCAGCACCGAATAGAAGAAGATCACCACGGCGGCGATCAACAGGCCGGTGGTGGCATCCACCTCGAGGAAACGCGAGAAGGCCACGCCGGCACCGGCCATCTGGCCGATGACGTAGGTCACCGAGGCCACGATCAGACAGACCACCGCAACCATGCGCGCCGGTTTGCTGTAGAAGCGGTCACCGATGAATTCCGGGACAGTGAACTTGCCGAACTTGCGCAGATAGGGCGCCAGCAGGGTCGCCAGCAGGACATAACCGCCGGTCCAGCCCATCAGGAAGGTCGAATTGGCATAGCCGCCAGCGGCGATCAGGCCAGCCATGGAGATGAAGGAGGCCGCCGACATCCAGTCGGCACCGATGGCCATGCCGTTGGTGATCGGGTGAATGCCGCCGCCGGCAACATAGAAGTCCTTGGTCGAGCCGACCTTGGCCCAGATGGCGATGCCAATGTACAAGGCGAAGGAGGCACCCACGAAGAGGACGTTGATGGCAAATTGACTCATGCAGGTTACTCCTCGAGTCCGAACTGTTTATCCAGCCGGTTCATCTTCCAGGCATAGAAGAAGATGATGCCGATGAAGGTCAGTATCGAACCCTGCTGGGCGAACCAGAACCCGAGGTCGGTACCGCCGATGGCGATGCCGGACAGCAGGGGCCTCAGCAGGATGGCGCAGCCATAGGACACCAGGGCCCAGACGACCAGGCACCCCGCTATCAGTCGTATGTTGGCCGCCCAGTAGGCTTCGGCATTGGATTTCTTGTCTGCCATTGTGTTGCTCTCCGCTTGTTGTTGAGGTCGGAAAGTTGCACTCGGTCAGGAGTGATGACGAGACGGAGTCACCCTCCAGGGTTTCATGGGTAATGCTGGTCAATAATGTGAAAAAATGAAGCCCATACTTTGGTATCAATGAAGGTGCAATGTTTTTTTGTCCTTTCTATTATCCTTTATTATCATGATGTTATGTGAATTTTAAAGAAATATTGAATGTAGATGAAAGGCCGGTATGGGACCATGGTATAGCGACGAAAAAGGCGCTGGGGAGATGATGGGTCGCACGGTATAAAACGATGGTATTAATCCATAGTGATGAGATAGTGCATACTTACGACTTCGGCATATAGAACCATGGTATGTGTTCTTGCCGTGGGCCCGGCTTTGTTAGTCTGTGACCGGGGCCTGTCCCCGGATGGATGCTTTCGTTCAATGGTGAATGCAGGATCCCGTCTTCCCGATGAACGCTCCGGAGAGGCGATGGTGATGGCCACGCCGCGAGGCTCTCGTCATGATCGATGTCGATTTTTCCCAGCCACCGCTCAGCCTGCTCGACGATGTCGGGCGAAAACGGGTAAGCGGCAGCCTCGACCTGGTCTATTTCGACCGGGATGAAATCATTCTCGATGCCGGTCAGGCAGGCGAAAGCGTCTTTCTGATTCACAAGGGCGAGGTCGCCGAGCTGGATGTCACCCAGCCCGGAGAACCGGAGCGCATCGGCCACTACACCGCCGGTGATCTATTTGGCGCCATCAGCATTCTGCATGGACAGAGCCGATATCGGTTCTGTGCCGAACAGGAGAGTCTCTGTTATCTGTTGCCCCGGTCGGAGTTCCTGGCGTTGTGCGATGACTATCCGGCCTTCGCCGAGTGCTTTCGCCGTAACCTGGCCCACAAGACGCGATTGCTGGCCGCTCAGCGCGCTTCGGGGGGGACGACGATGGCCGGTGCCATGCTGGCGCGCGCGCGCGAGTGCATGCGTCGGCCGCACCGACTGGCGAGAACGGCAACCATCACCGAGGCGGTGACCACCCTGGAAGCGCGTCGCGTCGACAGTCTACTGGTCGATGGCGAGAGCGGCGTGGGGATGGTGACCAAGACCGACCTGCTCAACGCTCTGGTACTGGAGAAGTGGCCGCCGGATGCGCCGGTGCGCTCCATCGCCAACGTCGCATTGATCACGGTGCGTCCGGATCAGTATCTGTTCGAGGCGCTGGTGGCGATGACCCATCATCGCATCGAACGGGTCGTGGTCATGGACGATGCCGAGCCCGTGGGCGTCGTGGAGTTGATCGATGCACTCAGTCACTTCTCCAGCCGCAGTCATGTGGTCAGCCTGCAAGTGGAACAGGCCGATGATCTGGCATCGCTGTCGGCTGCCAGTCGGCTGATGCCCGATCTGGTGCGAGGGCTGATGGCCCAGGGGGTCAAGCCGCGCTTCGTCATGGGCTTGCTGGCGGCGTTGAATGGGCGCGTCATCGGCAAGACATGGGATTTTATCGTCGATGAGCGCTATCACGGTGCGAGCTGCCTGATGGTGATGGGCAGCGAAGGACGTGGAGAACAGATCCTCAAGACCGATCAGGACAACGGCCTGATCCTGGATGACGATCTGGTCTGGCCGGAACGCGAGAGCTGCATGCGCGCCTTCAGTGACGCGCTGCTCGAGCAGGGCTATCCGCCTTGCCCCGGCGACATCATGGTGTCCAATCCGCAGTGGGTCGGCGGCGAGACCCAGTGGCGGGAACGTATCGACACCTGGGCGCGGCGCTGCGACGTGGATTCGCTGATGAACCTGGCCATCCTGCTCGACGCCCAGGCCATGGCGGGCAACCCGGCGCTGCTTGCACGGCTGCGAGAGGCTCTCTTCGAGCGCTGTGCCGGGGACGAGATCCTGCTTTCGCACTTCGCGCGTCCGGTGCTGCGCTTTTCGACGCCGTTGACGTTGTTTGGCTCGCTGAAGAAACCGCGACACGGTATCGACATCAAGAAGGGCGGGATCTTTCCGGTCGTGCATGGCGTCAGGGTCATGGCCCTGGAGCGCAACATCACGGTGACCTCGACCCTGGAGCGGCTCGATGCCCTGGTGGCCGATGGTCGGCTGGAAGCCCGTTTCGCCGAGGATCTGGGGGAGGCGCTGTCATTGTTCACCGAGCTGCGCCTGAAACAGCAGCTCGAGCGTCTCGATGGCAAGGAAGGGGAACCGGACCGGGTGGTGGTGCAGGAACTGTCGTCGCTGGAACGTGACCTGCTGCGCGAGGCGCTGCACATCGTCAAGGACTTCAAGCAGCGACTGTCCCACCGTTATCACCTGGAGTACGGCTAGGGAGCGTGGCGTCTCCGACAGGCATCTGGATCGATCAGGAGGGAGTTATCATGTTCAAGGCCTTGCGACGTGCGGCCGATCGCTGGCGTCATGCCGATAGCCGGTACGGCTGGCTCTTCCAGCCTTATACCGGTGATGAAATGGTCGCCGTGGCCTGTCGGGCCACCGAGTCGGTCGACCGTCGTGGCGAGCCGGTGGCCATCGCCGCCGTGCGATTGAGCGGTGAGCGGGTCTTGACCAGCGAGTCGCTCGATCTGCATGTTCGACGGCCTCCTGGACTCACGGCAGAGGCGGTTCGTCGACACGGGCTGCGCGGCATCGATCTGGATGACGGCGAGACCCTGGACGATGCCCTGGAGCGGCTCCTGGACTTCGTCGGGAATCGGCCCCTGGTGGGGTGGCACCTGGAGGACGAGCTGGCCATGCTGAATCGAGGGTTGCGATCACGCTTCGGTTTCGACCTGCCCAATGCCGCGATCGATGTGGCCCATCTCTATCAGCGGCGACAGCGCTACCGTCATCCTCAGCTCGAGGGACGGCCGTGTTTCGAAGAGGCCGCCGAGCGGCTCGATGTGCCGATGATGGGGCGTCACAGCGCACTGGGCGATGCGGTGACCACCGCCTTGATGTACCTGCGTCTGGCACGTGATGATGCCTTGCGGCGACACAGCAGTTGAAGCCGGGGCGCTTCGCCTGTGTCGGTCGAGGGTGGTAGGATGGCGCCCCCGAATTCCGTAGATGCCCTGGCAGCGCCGTGACCATGCAAGATGCCGTGATGTTCGACTCTCATACCGACCGGAACACCAGTGACGGTGGCGTTCAGAACGCTGCCAAGGCCAAGCGCGAGTTCAACAAGCTGCAGAAGCGCCTGCGACGCCAGGTCGGCAATGCCATCATCGATTACGACATGATCCGTGAGGGCGACAAGGTGATGGTCTGCCTGTCCGGTGGCAAGGACAGCTACACCATGCTCGAGATCCTGCGCAACCTGCAGCGCAACGCCCCGGTGAACTTCTCGCTGGTGGCGGTCAACCTGGATCAGAAGCAGCCCGGCTTTCCCGAGCACGTGCTGCCCGAGTACCTGGACGGCATCGGCGTCGATTATCATATCCTCGAGCGCGATACCTACTCGGTGGTCAAGGAGAAGACGCCGGAGGGCAAGACCACCTGCTCGTTGTGCTCGCGGCTGCGTCGTGGCTCGCTTTACGGCTACGCCGAGGAGATCGGTGCCACCAAGATCGCCCTGGGGCACCATCGCGAGGACATCCTGGAGACGCTGTTTCTCAACATGTTCTTCGGGGGCAGCCTGAAGTCCATGCCGCCCAAGCTGTTGTCCGATGACGGCAAGAACATCGTCATTCGTCCGCTGGCCTACTGCCGCGAGGCGGATATCGCCGAGTTCTCCCGGCGCATGGAATTCCCCATCATCCCCTGCAACCTGTGCGGCTCCCAGCCCAACCTGCAGCGTCAGGTGGTCAAGGAGATGCTGGCCGACTGGGAAGCCCGGCATCCCGGGCGACTGGAAAGCATGTTCAAGGCGGTGACCAATGTCGCGCCGTCGCAGCTCGCCGACCGTGAGCTCTTCGATTTCGCCGGCCTCGAGGAGAAGCAGGCCCGGATGCAGGCCTCGCGTATCGACTTCACCGAGCTCTGATGGCCCCCGGCGTTTGCCGGGAGCGGGCAGGCGTCAGCGACGAGCTACGGGCTGCGAGCTGGGTTTTCGGGTTTCGCATCTCGCATCTCGCCGCTCGTATGCTTTGGGTTTCGAGCTTCGAGCTTCGAGCTTCGAGCTTCGAGCTTCGTGGTGCCAACATACTGCTCGCCTCTCGCCTCTCGCCTCTCGCCTCTCGCCTCTCGCCTCTCGCCTCTCGCCTCTCGCCTCAATGCCTTGCATGCCCGTCCATCTGGCCGTGGTCCATCGTGCCGGTGGGTAGTGCTCCCCAGAGTTGCCAGAGGGCGAAGGCGATGATGGCCAGCGCTGCGAGGGTCCGGGTAGCGGGGTGACGAATCAGTGTACCCAGTCGGCGGGCGACCAGGCCGGTCGCCAGCAGGGCCGGCAGGGTGCCCAGGCCGAAGGCGCCCATCAGCAGGACGCCCCGGGCCGGGTCGGCGGTGGCGAGGCTCCAGGCCAGCATCGAGTAGACCAGGCCACAGGGGAGCCATCCCCAGACGGCTCCCAGTGCCACGGCCTGTGGCAGCTTGACCACCGGCATCAGGCGTCGGCCCAGGGGCTCCAGGTGGCGCCACAGGTGTCGTCCGAGGGCTTCCAGGCGCAGCAGTCCCTTCCACCAGTCGGCGATGTATAGCGCCATCAGGATCAGCATCACGGCGGCCAGCCCCTGGAGCACCAGGCGGGCACCGGGCGCGATGCCGACCAGGGTGCCGAGGGTGGCGACCAGGCCGCCGGCACACATGTAGCTGGTGATACGGCCCAGGTTATAGCCCAGCAGCAGGCCGGCCAGGCGCGTTGGCTGGCGCATGCTGGGCGGCACGGCAAACGTCAGGGCGCTCATGATGCCGCCGCACATGCCGATGCAATGGGCGCCGCCCAGCAGCCCGAAGACGAAGGCGGCTGCCAGGGGCGGGAGTTCAAGCCCGGTCGGATTCATGCGTCTTCCTCCCGGTCGCGAAGGGGCTCGCGTTCGTCGCCCCGCCGGTGACCGCGGGTCGGCGGGCCGGCATCGTCCTCGTCGAACAGGATGCGGTAGGCGGGGCCCTCGAGGTCGTCGAACTGGTCGTTGTTCACCGCCCAGAAGAAGGCCCAGACGGCCAGGCCGAGCAGGATGAGCGACAGGGGAATCAGGAGGTAGAGAATGCTCATGACGTTACCGGGGCAGTCGATTGTCGGAAGCTCTCGGGACGGGTCAGGCGCAGGGCATTGCCCACCACCACCAGCGAACTCAGGGACATGCCGATGGCGGCGAGCCAGGGTGGCACCAGGCCGCAGGCCGCCAGCGGCAGTGCCAGCAGATTGTAGAGCAGGGCCCAGCCCAGGTTCTGGCGAATGACGCGCCGGGTGGCTCGGGCGATGCCGATCGCCTCGGCGACGCGCTGGAGTCGGGGCGTGAGCAGGATCACGTCGGCCCGGGTACGGGCCAGGTCGGTGGCGCCGTTCATGGCGAAGGCCACATCGGCGCCGGCCAGTACCGGTACGTCGTTGACACCATCGCCGACCATGGCCACGCGCCTGCCGTGCGACTGGTGGACGCGAAGCCTGTCCAGCTTGTCTTCCGGGCTCATCGCGGCCCGCCAGTCGGCGATGTCCAGGCGCTCGGCCAGGGCCCGCACCCGGGGGGCGGTGTCACCGGAGAGCAGCTCCACCTCGATGCCGGCCAGGTGCAGCGCCGTCAGGGTGGCGTCGGCGTCGTCGCGCAGGCGGTCGTCCAGGGCGAACCAGGCCCGGGGCCGGCCTTCTTCGGCGAGCAGTAGCCAGGGCCCGTCGTCGGGCGGTGCGGGAGCCGGGTCGGCGGCGAAGTCAGGGCGACCCAGCCGCCAGCTCGTGCCCTCGATGCGGCCTTCCAGCCCCGCGCCGACCTGGCGGGTGACATCATCGGCAGTCACCTCGGACAGGCGGTACAAGCGGAAGGCGCGGGCGATGGGATGTTCCGAATGTGCCTCGAGGCTGGCGGCGATGGCCCGGAGGTGTCGCGGATCACCACCATCGAGGACGCGGGTGTCGATGAGACGCATCTCGCCGGTGGTCAGGGTACCGGTCTTGTCGAAGATCACTCGATCGATGTCCGTCAGTGTTTCCAGGGTGTCGGCGCGGGTCAGCAGGGCGCCGTGTCGATGTAGTCGGCCGTGGGCGGCGGTGAGGGCAGTGGGCGTGGCCAGCGCCAGGGCACAGGGGCAGGTGACCACCAGGACCGACAGCGTGACCCAGAAGGCGCGCTCGGGCGCGATGAACCACCAGGCGACGCTGACGGCGATGGCGATCAAGAGTACCTGGAGAACGAAATGGTGGGCCAGCTGAGCGCTCCTGAGAGCGATGCGAGGACGGCTGGCGAAGGCTCGGTCGGTGAGGTCGAGGATGCCGGCCACTCGGGTGTCACGGCCGGCGTGGGTGATCCGCAGGGTCAGCGGGCTCTCGAGGTTCTGGCTGCCGCCGGTGACGGTGTCGCCGATGCGTCGTGTCACGGGTTGCGTCTCGCCGGTAAGCGTCGACTCGTCGAGACTGGAGGCGCCGCTCTCGATCACGCCATCGGCGGGTACGCGGTGACCCGGCTTGACCAGCACCCGGTCGCCGACGCGGAGTTCGCTGGCGGGCAGGATGCGCGGCTCACCGTCATCGTCGAGTCGAGTCGCCGACATCGGCAGCAGGTCGGCCAGCGCATTGCCGGTGGCACCACTCCGACGCCGTGCGCGGGCCTCGACATGGCGACTGAACAGCAGGAAGAAGGTGAACATGCTCACCGAGTCGAAGTAGACCTCTCCCTGGCCGTTGAGGACCGCCCAGGCACTGGCCAGGTAGGCCGAGCCGATGGCCAGGGAGACGGGAACATCCATGCCCAGGGTGCGGGTGCGCAGGTCGCGCCAGGCCTGGTGGAAGAAGGGCTGGGCCGCGTACAACACCACCGGGGTGGTCAACGCCAGGGCCAGCCAGTGGAAGAGGCGGTCGAAGTCGGCGTCGAGGCCCGCATCACCCGCCAGGTAGAAGGGCAGGGAGAACATCAGCGCCTGCATCATGCCCAGCGCGGCGACGATCAACCGTCGCATCTGTCGGTGCGACTCGCGTTTCAGGTGCCGCTGCGCCTCGTCGGGCTCGTAGGGGCGGGATGGGTAGCCGATCGCCGCCAGTTCGGCGAGCAGGCGCGAGAAGGCGATGCGATCAGGCTCCCACTCCAGGCGCAGGCGATGGTGGGTGAGGTCGACGGCGCTGCCGATGACGCCCTCGAGGGCGTTGAGTCGATGCTCGATCAGCCAGGCGCAGGCCGCACAGGTGATGCCATCCACCGCCAGGGTGGCGTGGACGGCGGTAGCATCGCCGTGCACGAAGCGGGCCTGAAGGCCGGGATCATCGAACAAGGACCATTGCTCGGCGCCGGCGTCGCGACGGTCCTGGGGACGTCCGGGCAGCGCGGTGCGGAAACGGTAGTAGCTCGCCAGGCCTCCCTCGACGATGGTCCGGGCCACGGCTTCACAGCCGGGGCAGCACAGCGGGTGTCGGCACTCGTCGATCTCGAGCGTCCAGGGGGTGTGTCCGGGCACCGGCTCGCCACAGTGATAGCAGACGTGGGTGTCGTCCGGTCGAGTGTCGACGCCGGCTGCCATGAATCAGAGCCCCGGTGTCAGGGCGATCGTGCCCTCGTCGGGGAAGCGCGCCTCACCGGTGAGGCGCCAGGCGGCATCGTCGCCCGGCGTAGGCTGCAGGTGCAGGTACCAGCGATGGCGCAGGGGGGCATCAAGGGTGCCGGCGTAGCGGCCCTGTCGGATGCGTTGCAGCGTCAGATGGCGGTCACGGCCATGCTCGGTGGGAAAGATCCACGCCAGGTGCAGTTGTTCGGGGCGCCGCTCGCCCTTCAGGTCGACGATCACGTCGCCGGTGAGGGCATCGACACGCAACTGGGCGGCGAGCCCCAACTGGCCGGCCCTTTCCTGCTTGGCCAGTTGTTCGTTGATCGCCAGGCCGCGTCGGTAATAGTCCTGTGCCACGGTGCCGTCGAAATGGCGGATCGAGGCAACCAGATAGACCAGGCTGAAGGTCACCGACGAGGCCAGCAGAGCGATGATGAACCAGGGCCAGAACTGCTTGTACCAGGGATGCGTGGGGGACGAAACGGGTGGCATCAAGGGGTTCCTCCCAGGAATCGGCTGTCGCGGATCAGCGAGATGTCGGCGTCGAGCGCCTCGAGGTGCCACTCGATGTCATGACTGGGCCGCTGGACGGCGTTGCGGTCGACGCTTGCCTCGACGACCAGTTGGCGAGACTGGCCGGCAGGGACCGAGACGCGTCGTCTGTCGAGGCTCAGGCCAGATAGCCCCGTGGCGGCGAGGCGATAGCGATGGTCGGCGTTGTCCAGATTGCGCACGGTCAGGGTGTAGACGTTGGTGATATCGCCCTGGGGCGTGACCCGGAACAGGCGTTGACGGTCCCGCTCCACGTCGAGGTCGAGCGGCGTGCGGTCGGCAAGATTTCCGGCGAGCAGGGCGAGCATTGCGAGCAGTGCTGCCAGGTAGCCGAGCAGGCGCGGTCGGCGTATCCGCGTCGGCTGGCCGGACAGGGCATTCTCGGTGGTGTAACGGATCAGGCCGCGAGGCCGGCCGAGCCGATCCATCACGCCGTCGCAGGCGTCGATGCAGGCCGCGCAGTCGATGCAGGCATGTTGCAGACCCTCGCGAATATCGATGCCGGTGGGGCATACCTGGACGCAGAGTCCGCAGTCGATGCAGTCGCCCCCGGCGTCGGCCTCTCGGCGTCGGTGGGCGCGAGGCTCGCCGCGTCCGGCATCATAGGAGACGGTCAGGGTATCGCGGTCGAACATCACGGCCTGGAAACGCGCGTAGGGACACATGTGCAGGCAGACCTGCTCACGCAACCAGCCGGCATTGAGATAGGTGAAGGCGGCGATCAGGGCCAGCCAGAAATACGCCCAGCCGCTGGCCTTCAGGTGTGGCAGGGTCGCGACGAGTTCCCGGATCGGCGAGAAGTAGCCGATGAAGGTGAGACCGGTGGCCAGCGCGATGGCGAGCCAGATGACATGCTTGAGGCCCTTGCGGCATCCCGTGTCGACATCCAGGGCGCGTTGCTCGCGCCTGAGGCGTCGATGGCGGGGGCCTTCGATCCGGTGCTCGACCCAGATGAACCACCAGGTCCAGACGCTCTGCGGACAGGCATAGCCGCACCATAGTCGGCCGGCGAGCACGGTGACGAAGAACAGGGCGAAGGCCGCGATGATCAGCAGCCACGACAGCAGCATGAACTCCTGCGGATAGAGGGTCATGGAGAAGAAGTGAAAGGCGCGGCCAGGCAGATCGAACCAGATCGCCGGACGCCCGTCGAGCGTGACCCAGGGGAGCGCGAAGAACGCCGATACCAGCGTCACGTCGAGGCCGCGCCGCCAGCGCTGGAAGCGACCTCGGACTTCGCGCACCTGGATATGCCGGCGCGGTTCGTAGAGCGAATGGCCGAGCTCCGTGACCGGGATTCGGCCGTCGGCTTCGCGGTACGCAATGTCCTGGCTCATGCGGTCCTCCCGTCCCGGGTGGCGCCCTGGCGACGTTTCAGTCGGCGCTTTCCGGGGCCTGACGGCTCAACTGGTAGACGTAGGCGGCCACCAGGTGAACCTTGTCTTCGCCGAGATAGTCGACCTGGGCCGGCATCTGCCCGTTGCGCCCGTTGCGCAGGGTCTCGAACACCGCGGCTTCCAGCGACTGGTCGGGACCTCGATAGAGCCAGGCATCGTCGGTCAGGTCTGGGGCTCCCATCGCCGGGTTACCGGTACCATCCGGCTGGTGGCAACTGGCACACATGGCGGTGAAGGTCTCGGCGCCCTTTTCTGCTCGAGCCGGGTCGGTGGCCTTGCCCGACAGCGACAGCACGTGCTGGGTGACGTCGACCAGCGTCTCCTCGCCCAGGTGTTCCCAGGCCGGCATGGCGCCGCTGCGCCCCTGGGTGATGGACGTGACGATGTCTTGCGGCTTGCCGCCGTAGAGCCAGGCGTCGTCGCCGAGGTCGGGAAAGCCGTCGCCGCCGCGCGCATTGCTGCCGTGGCAGATGGCGCAGTTGTTGAGAAAGAGCCGCTCGCCTACCTGCATGGCCTCGGTGTCGCCCGCCAGTTCGGGAATGGGACGCTCGGCGTAGCGCGCGAAGATCGGTGCGTAGCGTTCTTCGGCCTGGTGCACCTCGCGTTCCCATTGCGCTTCCTGGCTCCAGCCCAGCAGGCCGGCGAAGTTGCCGAGGCCCGGGTAGAGGGCCAGGTAGCCGAGGGCGAAGAGCACCGTGCCGACATAGAGCTTGAACCACCAGCGAGGCAAGGGATTGTCGTATTCCTCGATGCCATCGGCGGCATGGCCGGTGGTGGTCACCCGACCCTCGGCGTCAGGCTGCTTGTCAGTCCTGCGGTTGGCGAACAGCAGCCAGGCGCTGAGCGCAATGGTGGCCAGCGTGATGACGATGATCCAGGCGCTCCAGAAGCCGGAAAGATCATTCCCCCAAAGCGAATTCATGCCTTCCTGCCTCCCTTGTCATGTCGGGTCTCGGCCGCAGGCTCGGTCGGTGAGTCATGCGCCGGCGTCGGGTCGTCGGCGAAGGGCAACTGGGCCGCCTCATCGAAGTCCGCCCGGCGTCCTTTCGAATAGGCCCAGCAGGTGAGCCCGACGAAGGCGGCGATCAGCAGAATGATGATGATGCCGTTCAGCGTTCCGATATCCATGGTCAGCGCTTGTCCTCGAGCACGGTGCCAAGTTGTTGCAGATAGGCCACCAGGGCGGTGATCTCGCTCTTGCCCTCGACGGCTTCCCGGGCGCCGGTGATCTGCTCGTCGCTGTAGGGGACGCCGAGCGTGCGCAGGGCGCGCATCTTGTCGCCGATATGGGCGCCGTCGAGGGTGTTGTCGAACAGCCAGGGGTAGGCGGGCATCACCGATCCTGGCACCACGTCACGCGGGTTGTAGAGGTGCGCGCGATGCCAGTCGTCGCTGTAGCGGCCACCGACCCGGGCCAGATCGGGACCGGTACGCTTGGAGCCCCACAGGAAGTTGTATTCGTAGACGGATTCCCCGGCCACGCTGTAGTGGCCGTAGCGTTCGGTCTCGGCCCGGAAGGGGCGTACCATCTGCGAGTGGCAGCCGACGCAGCCTTCGCGTCGATAGATATCGCGACCGGCCAGCTCCAGGGGGGCAAGCGGCTCCAGGCCTTCCACGGGTTCGGTGGTCTGCTTCTGAAAGAACAGGGGCACGACTTCTGCCAGGCCGCCGAAGCTGATGACCACCAGAATCAGCACGGCGAGCAGGCCAACGTTCTTCTCGACGATCTCGTGTCTCATGGGATTCTCCGTCGGCTCAGGCGGTCTGCGGCAGGGGGCGTTCGGCGCTGACCGGCTGGCGGCGCAGGGTCATGGCGACGTTGTAGGCCATGATCAGCATGCCGATCACCCAGCACAGGCCGCCGAACATGCGCACCGCATAGCCCGGACCGCTGGCATCGACGGATTCCATGAAGCTGTACATCAAGGTTCCGTCGTCGTTGACCGCACGCCACATCAGGCCCTGGAGGATACCGTTGACCCACATGGCGGCGATGTAGAGCACGGTACCGATGGTCGATAGCCAGAAGTGCACGGCGATCAACCGCACCGAATGCATCCGGGTTTCGCCGACCAGGCGTGGCACCATGTGATACAGCGAACCGATGGTGATCATCGCCACCCAGCCGAGCGCGCCGGAGTGGACATGGCCGATGGTCCAGTCGGTGTAGTGGGAGAGGGCGTTGACGGTCTTCACCGCCATCATTGGTCCCTCGAAAGTGGACATGCCATAGAAGGACAGCGCCACCACCAGGAAGCGCAGGGTGGGGTCGGTACGCAGTTTGTGCCAGGCACCGGAGAGCGTCATCATGCCGTTGATCATGCCGCCCCAGGAGGGCGCCAGCAGGATGATCGACAGCACCATGCCGAGCGACTGGGTCCAGTTGGGCAGGGCGGTATAATGCAGGTGGTGCGGACCGGCCCACATGTAGACCATGATCAGCGCCCAGAAATGCACGATCGACAATCGGTAGGAATAGACCGGCCGCTCGGCCTGTTTGGGCACGAAGTAGTACATCATGCCCAGGAAGCCGGCCGTCAGGAAGAAACCCACGGCATTGTGCCCGTACCACCACTGGGTCATGGCGTCGATCGCGCCCGGATAGACCGAGATCGAATGCATCGCGGACACCGGAATGGCCGCATTGTTGACGATATGCAGTACCGCCACGGTGAGAATGAAGGCGGCGAAGAACCAGTTGGCCACGTAGATGTGCGACGTCTGGCGCCGTTTGATGGTGCCCAGGAAGACGACGGCGTAGGCAATCCACACCACGGCCAGCAGCAGGCTGATCGGCCACTCGAGTTCGGCATATTCCTTGGTGGTGGTGTAGCCCATCGGCAGGGTGATCAGTGCCGACAGGATTACCGCTTGCCAGCCCCAGAAGGTAAAGGTCGCGAGCCGGTCGGACCAGAGTCGGGTCTGGCAGGTTCGCTGCACCACGTAGTAGGAGGTCGCGAACAGCGCCGACCCGCCGAAGGCGAAGATTACCAGGTTGGTGTGAAGCGGTCGCAGGCGGCCGAAGCTCGTCCATGGCAAGCCCAGGTTGAGTTGCGGCCACACCAGCTGCGAGGCGATGACGAGGCCGCAGGACATGCCCACGATGCCCCAGACCACCGTCATGATCGCGAACTGCCGGACCACCTTGTAGTTGTAGGTCGGGTGCTCGAATGCGTTGTTCATGCGGATTTCCATCCAACTCCAGTCTGCAGGCGCCTCGGCCGGTCTCGCCGGGGCGCCTTGGCGTGCCGATTCGCAGGAGTCTAGCCCAGACGATCCATTTAATGAATACATTTAAACAATCATTTGGTACACAATATAGGTGATGGAGTGTCAACACAAAAGACGAGCATGATCGAGGGGATCGATGTCGACGAGCTGAAGCGGGTGCTGCGGCATGGCGCGGGCGAGCATTCCGCGTCGCTCGGCCCGCTCCGGGTGCAGGGCGAATGCCGGACCGGCAGCCTGCTGCTGACACATGGCGCCGGTGCCGGACAGGATTCCCCTTTCCTGGTCGAGCTCCGGCGTGCCCTGGCCGATGTCGGCGTGCAGACCCTGGCCATCGAGTTCGAGTACCTGCGCCGCATGCGCTGCGAGGGGCGGCGTCGGCCACCACCCCGGGTCGAGCGGCTGGTCGAGGAGCTGGCGATGTGGCGTGGCGCCCTGTTGCCCCACCTGGAGGCCCCGCTGTGGCTGGGTGGCAAGTCCATGGGTGGACGCGTGGCCAGCATGCTGGCGGCTCGTGACGGAGCGGCCGGCCTGGTGCTGTGTGGCTATCCCTTTCATCCGCCGCGTCGCCCCGAGAAACGACGTCTCGATCACTGGCCTGAATTGGTCTGTCCTACCCTGGTGGTGCAAGGAGAGCGTGACCCCTTCGGTACCCGGAGCGAGGTGGCCGGCTATGCGCTGCCCGGTGTCGCCGAGGTGCGTTGGTTGACGGATGGTGAACATGACTGGCGGCCGCGTCGTGCTTCGGGGCTGACCCAGGTCGAGTTGATCCACGAAGGGGCACGTGGCATCGCCGAGTTCATGGCGCGCCACGCATGATGCTGCATTCCGGCGTATTGCGCCTGCCACAGCTCTTGCCGGCGCTTTCCCAAGTGGATGATAGATCTGGGGTTCTCGGAAGGCGTCAGTCAGGGAAGTGCGAAAAAACGCGTTGACAATGAGTGCCGTCCCTGTAGAATGCAGCGCCACGTGACCGGGGGTGGTTAGCTCAGCTGGGAGAGCACCAGCCTTACAAGCTGGGGGTCACAGGTTCGATCCCTGTACCACCCACCATGACGTAGTCATGCCCGATCATGTCGCAGGTAGCGAAAGCGGACCGGTAGTTCAGTTGGTTAGAATGCCGGCCTGTCACGCCGGAGGTCGCGGGTTCGAGTCCCGTCCGGTCCGCCATCCATCCTGTGTCGCCAGTCGTCTTGTGGACCGGTAGTTCAGTTGGTTAGAATGCCGGCCTGTCACGCCGGAGGTCGCGGGTTCGAGTCCCGTCCGGTCCGCCACGATGACAAGCGAAACAATCCAGGCAGTAAACGCGTGGGCGGTTAGCTCAGTTGGTTAGAGCACCAGCCTCACATGCTGGGGGTCACTGGTTCGAGTCCAGTATCGCCCACCACGCGGACCGGTAGTTCAGTTGGTTAGAATGCCGGCCTGTCACGCCGGAGGTCGCGGGTTCGAGTCCCGTCCGGTCCGCCATCTGCTTCGAATTCCGGACCCCGAGTCGAAAGACTCGGGGTCTTTCGCGTGCGTGAAGGTCGAGATCGACTATCCTCTTGGGGCGAGTGCCCGGGCTTTGCGGAACCCGAGCGACTATCATACAGTTGTTTGAATTTCCGTTGCCCGACCGCGAGGACTCGACCGTGACTGCATATCCACATCTGTTTCGCCCCATCACGCTGGGGGCCCTGACCCTGCCCAACCGCGTGCTGATGGGCTCGATGCACACCAACCTGGAAGAGGCGCCGCAGGGTTTCGAGCGGCTGGCCGCCTTTTATGCCGAACGTGCCCGGGAAGGCGCGGGCCTGATCGTTACCGGCGGTATCGCGCCGAACCCTCAGGGGGCGGTCTTCCAGGGGGCGGCGACTCTGGAGCGACCCGAGCAGGTGGTCGATCATCGCAGGGTGACCGACGCCGTGCATGCCGAACAGGGCCGGATCTGTCTGCAGGTCCTGCATGCCGGACGCTATGCCTATTCGCCCGATCTGGTGGCGCCTTCGCCGATCCAGGCGCCGATCAACCCGCTGACGCCCCGCGAGCTGAGTCGTGACGAGGTCGCCTCGACCATCGACGATTATGTCCGGTGTGCCAGCCTGGCTCGCGAGGCGGGCTATGACGGCGTTGAAGTGATGGGCTCCGAGGGATACCTCATCAATCAGTTCATCTGCCGGCGCACCAATCAGCGCGAGGACGAGTGGGGCGGTGACTTCGCCGATCGCATCCGCTTCCCGGTGGAAATCGTGCGACGCATGCGCGCCGCGCTGGGCGAGGATTTCCTCATCATCTTCCGGCTGTCGATGATCGATCTGGTCGAAGACGGAAGTACCTTCGAGGAGGTGGTGACCCTGGGGCGTGCCGTGGAGGAGGCCGGAGCGGATGTCGTCAATACCGGCATCGGCTGGCACGAGGCGAGGGTGCCGACCATCGTCACCAGCGTGCCCCGTGCGGCGTTCAGCGAGGTCTCCCGCCGCATGCGCGAGGCGCTGTCGATCCCGCTGATCACCACCAATCGCATCAACATGCCCGATGTCGCCGAGCGGGTGCTGGCCGAGGGGCAGGCCGACATGGTGTCTATGGCGCGGCCCTTCCTGGCGGATCCGGCCTGGATCGCCAAGGCGCGAGAGGGGCGCAGCGAGGAGATCAACACCTGCATCGCCTGCAATCAGGCCTGTCTGGATCACACCTTCCAGGGCAAGCTGACCTCCTGTCTGGTCAATCCCCGGGCATGCCACGAGACCGAGCTGGTCATCGCGCCGGCCGAGGTGTCGCGCGCCATTGCCGTGGTGGGGGGCGGGCCAGCGGGGCTGGCCGCCGCCGTGACGGCCGCCAGCCGGGGGCACTCGGTGACGCTGTTCGAGCGTCAGTCCGAGCTGGGCGGCCAGTTCAACTATGCCCGGCGGATCCCCGGCAAGGAGGAATTCGACGAGACACTGCGCTACTTCCGGGTGATGCTGGAGCGCCACCAGGTGAACGTGAGGCTCGGCACGGCACCCAGCACCCATGACCTGACGGCCTTCGACGAGGTGATCCTGGCCACCGGTGTGCGGCCGCGTCGTCTGGACCTGCCCGGTATCGATCATCCCAAGGTGATGTCCTATCCGGCGGCTATCGTGCATGCCGAGCGGGTCGGACCTCGTGTGGCCATCATCGGGGCTGGTGGCATCGGCTTCGACGTGGCGGAACTCTTGACCCACGCCGGACATCCCGCCCTGGATGTCGATGCCTGGTGCGCAGAGTGGGGGGTCGATCTGACGGTGGCGACGCCGGGGGGGCTGCGTGCGCCACATCGGCCGACGGTACCGCGGCAGGTCATGCTGCTGCAGCGCAAGACGTCCAAGCCCGGCAAGGGGCTGGGGACCACCACCGGCTGGGTGCATCGTGCCTCGCTGCGTCACCGAAATGTCGAGACGCTGGTCGGATGCGAGTACGTGGGGGTCGACGACGAGGGCCTGCACATCCGTCAGGATGGCGAGCCCAGGCTGCTCGAGGTGGATACCGTGGTGGTCTGTGCCGGCCAGGAGTCGGTACGCGACGATCTCGAGGCGTTGCGCGAGGCGGGTGTCCCGGTGCATGTCATCGGCGGTGCCGACGAGGCGGCGGAGCTCGATGCCAAGCGTGCCGTCGAGCAGGGGACTCGGGTCGCCGCCGCCCTCTGAGAGGGTGTTTACAAACTACTGCGCTCGACCATACCGCGTTGAAATTCGGCTCGAAGTGCTCATTTAGTGTCCCTAAACTCCGCGCTCTCGCCGAATTTCGCCTTGTCTGGCCGTCGCTCGTGACTTTTGTAAATACCCTCTGAGTGCGGCGTGATGAATCCATGCGACCATTTTTCACGAACCACCCGGCGGCTTCCGGGTTCATAGGGATAAGGAGTAGTGGCAGGCTGCTGCGTTGAAGAACGAAGAATCGTTGTCCGCTAATGCTGTCTACGCTGAAGTTACCGATCCCCGGCAGGTTCGCCGACACTGTCATGGCCGGGGCGCCGGGTCTAAAGGAGGCTTCGATGAGCATCTTCGATCATGTGCAGAACCGCTATGCCCGCACCCAGCAGGAAGAAATGACCCTGCAGGAGTACCTGGAGCTCTGTCGGGAGCAGCCTTCGGTCTATGCCAATGCCGCCGAACGCATACTGGAGGCCATCGGCGAGCCCGAGGTGATCGACACGGCCAAGGATCCGAGGCTGGCGCGGATCTTCTCGAACAAGGTGATCCGTCGTTACCCGGCCTTCGAGGAATTCTATGGCATGGAAGAGGCCATCGAACAGATCGTTGCCTACTTCCGGCATGCCGCCCAGGGGCTGGAGGAGAGGAAGCAGATCCTCTATCTGCTGGGGCCGGTTGGCGGTGGCAAGTCGTCGCTCGCCGAGCGCCTCAAGCTGCTGATGGAGCGGGTTCCTTTCTATGCGATCAAGGGCTCTCCCGTGCAGGAGTCGCCGTTAGGCCTGTTCTCGCCGGAGGAAGATGGCGAACTGCTGGAGAAGGAATACGGCATTCCCCGGCGCTGCCTGAAGAGCGTGATGTCGCCCTGGGCGGCCAAGCGTCTACAGGAGTTCGGCGGCGATCTCTCCCAGTTCCGGGTCGTGCGCCTGTACCCGTCGCGGCTCAACCAGATCGCCATCTCCAAGACCGAGCCCGGTGACGAGAACAACCAGGACATCTCCTCGCTGGTCGGCAAGGTCGATATTCGCCAGCTGGAGCTCTACTCCCAGGACGATCCCGATGCCTACAGCTTCTCTGGCGGGTTGTGCAAGGCCAACCAGGGGCTGATGGAATTCGTCGAGATGTTCAAGGCACCGATCAAGGTGCTGCATCCGTTGCTCACCGCCACTCAGGAGGCCAACTACAATCCCACCGAGGGCATGGGGGCGATTCCCTTCGATGGCATCGTCCTGGCGCACTCCAACGAGAGCGAGTGGCAGACCTTCCGCAACAACCGCAACAACGAGGCCTTCCTCGACCGCGTCTACATCGTCAAGGTGCCGTATTGCCTGAGGGTCAGCGAGGAGATCAACATCTACAGGAAGCTGCTCGAGCATTCCTCGCTCAACGAAGCGCCCTGCGCGCCGGATACCCTGCGCATGCTGGCCCAGTTCTCGGTGCTCTCGCGGCTCAAGGAGCCGGAGAACTCCAGTGTCTATTCCAAGATGCGCGTCTACGACGGCGAGAACCTCAAGGATACCGACCCCAAGGCCAAGTCGATCCAGGAGTATCGCGACAATGCCGGTGTGGATGAAGGGATGGACGGTCTCTCGACCCGTTTTGCCTTCAAGATCCTGTCCAAGGTGTTCAACTTCGACAATCACGAAGTCGCCGCCAACCCGGTGCATCTGCTCTATGTGCTCGAGCAACGTCTCGAACAGGAGCAGTTGCCCCGCGAGACCTTCGAGCGTTACCTGCGCTACATCAAGGAGTTCCTGGCGCCTCGCTATGTGGACTTCATCGGCAAGGAAATCCAGACCGCCTACCTGGAGTCCTATTCCGAATATGGCCAGAATATCTTCGACCGCTATGTCACCTATGCCGATTTCTGGATCCAGGATCAGGAGTACCGCGACCCCGAGACCGGCGAGCTGTTCGATCGTCAGTCCCTCAACGAGGAACTGGAGAAGATCGAGAAGCCGGCGGGGATCTCCAATCCCAAGGATTTCCGTCACGAGGTGGTGAACTTCGTGCTCAGGGCCCGTGCCCAGAACAACGGCATGAACCCGAGCTGGCAGTCCTACGAGAAGCTGCGCGGTGTGATCGAACACAAGATGTTCGCCAATACCGAGGAGCTGTTGCCGGTGATCTCCTTCAACGCCAAGGCATCGACGGCCGACCAGAAGAAGCACGAGGACTTCGTGGCGCGGATGGTCGACCGCGGCTACACCGAAAAGCAGGTACGCCTGTTGTCCGAGTGGTATCTGCGGGTGCGCAAGTCGCAGTAGTCTGGGCTACGAGCTACGAGCTACGAGCTACGAGCTACGAGCTACGAGCTACGAGCTACGAGCGACGAGCGACGAGCGATGAGCGACGAGCTACGAGCGACGAACGGGGAGGGCGGTCTGGGCCGTCGTTCCCCGTGGTGAGCAGCGCCCAGAGGAGGTCAGCATGACGTATTTCATCGACCGTCGGGCCAATGCCAAGAACAAGAGTGCGGTCAACCGCCAACGGTTCCTCGATCGTTATCGTGGGCACATCAAGCGCTCCGTCGAGGAAGCGGTCAACCGCCGTTCCATCACCGACATGGGGCGTGGCGAGAAGGTCTCGATACCGACTCGCGACATTTCCGAGCCGGTGTTCCAGCATGGGCCCGGGGGGCGGCGCTCCATCATCGCGCCGGGCAACAAGGAGTTCGTCGAGGGGGATCGGCTGCGTCGCCCCGGTGGTGGCGGCGGTGGCGACGGCGCCGGAGAGGGTGGCGCTTCCAACCAGGGTGAGGGCATGGACGAATTTGCCTTCACTCTGAGCCGCGAGGAGTTTCTGGATTTCGTCTTCGATGGGCTCGAGCTGCCCCATCTGGAGCGCAAGCCGCTGGTCGATCTCGACGAGGTGAAACCGGTGCGAGCCGGTCTGACCCGGGACGGGGTGCCGGCGAGAATCAATATCGTGCGCTCCATGCGCGAGGCCCATGCCCGTCGCATCGCCATGCGCGGCCCGATCAGACGTGCACTGCGAGAGGCGAGAGAGGCGCTGGAGATTGAGGAGCGAAAGGATCCGGTGCTGCGCAACCCGGCGCGCATCAACGAGCTCAAGGCCGAGATCGAACGCCTCGAGAAGCGCCTGGAGGCGGTGCCCTTCATCGATACCTATGATCTGCGCTACAACAATGTGATCAACCAGCCTCAGCCATCCAGCAAGGCGGTGATGTTCTGCGTGATGGATGTCTCCGGGTCGATGACCCAGGCCCACAAGGATATCGCCAAGCGCTTCTTCCTGCTGCTCTACCTCTTTCTGGAGCGTAACTACGAACGGGTCGAACTGGTCTTCGTGCGTCACCACACCGCCGCCAAGGAGGTCGACGAGGAGGAGTTTTTCTACTCCCGGGAAACCGGTGGCACCATCGTCTCGAGTGCCCTGACGCTGGTCGACGAGATCATCGAGGCACGTTATCCGCCGGGTCAGTGGAATCTCTACGTGGCCCAGGCGTCCGATGGCGACAACTGGGACGATGATTCCCTGACCTGTCGCGACCTGTTGGTGAAGTCGCTGATGCCGAGGCTGCAGTACTTCACCTATGTCGAGATCACTCCGCATGCCCATCAGGCATTGTGGGAGGAATACGAGCGCGTGGAGGTCGAGTATGCCGACCGCTTCGCCATGCGCCAGATCGTCGAGGCCGGCGATATCTATCCGGTGTTTCGCGAGTTGTTCCGGCGCCGCGCCGCCCAGTCTTGAGGCGAGGCCAAGGAGGCAGCATGACCGATCGCAAGCCCATCGCCACCGGCTCCGACTGGAGCTTCGAGATCCTCACCGAATTCGAGGAGGAGATCGCGCGTCTGGCCGACGAGTATCGACTGGACACCTACCCCAACCAGATCGAGATCATCACGACCGAGCAGATGATGGATGCCTACGCCAGTGTCGGCATGCCGGTGGGATATCACCACTGGTCCTTCGGCAAGCAGTTCCTGGCCGTGGAGCAGGCCTATCGGCGCGGTCAGATGGGGCTGGCCTATGAGCTGGTGATCAACTCCAATCCCTGCATCGCCTACCTGATGGAAGAGAACACCCTGATGATGCAGGTGCTGGTGATGGCTCACGCCTGCTATGGGCACAATTCCTTCTTCAAGGGCAACTACCTGTTTCGAACCTGGACCGACGCGGACTCCATCGTCGATTATCTCCTGTTCGCCCGTCGTTATATCGCCGAGTGCGAGGAGCGCTACGGGGTGAGTGCCGTGGAGCAACTGCTGGATGCTTGCCACGCCCTGCAGAACCACGGGGTCGATCGCTACAAGCGCCCCTCGCCGATCTCCGCCGAAGAGGAGGCGCGCCGCCAGAAAGAGCGCGAGACCTATCTCCAGGCGCAGGTGAATACCCTGTGGCGAACGATCCCGGAGCGTGCGCCGGAAGGGGAGGGGCTCGGAGAGATCGATGATGGCGAGGATCCCCTCGGACTGCATGCCGGCGGACGCTACCCGCCGGAGCCTCAGGAGAACCTGCTCTACTTCATCGAAAAGAATGCCCCCTTGCTGGCGCCCTGGCAGCGTGAAGTCGTGCGCATCGTGCGCAAGCTCGCCCAGTACTTCTATCCGCAGCGCCAGACCCAGGTAATGAACGAGGGGTGGGCGACCTTCTGGCACTATACGCTGATGAACCGCATGTTCGACGATGGCCTGGTGGACGAGGGGCTGATGCTGGAATTCCTTCAGTCGCATACCTCCGTGGTGCAGCAGCCGGCCTTCGACAGTCCAGCCTTCAATGGCATCAACCCCTATGCTCTGGGGTTCGCGATGTTCTCCGACATCCGGCGTATCTGCGAGTCGCCCACCGAGGAAGACCGTGAGTGGTTCCCGGACATCGTCGACAGCGATTGGCGAGAGACGCTGAACTTCGCCATGCGCAACTTCAAGGATGAATCCTTCGTCCAGCAGTTCCTGTCGCCCAGGGTGATTCGCGACCTCAAGCTGTTCAAGGTGGTGGACGACGACCAGGACGAAATGCTCGAGGTCGCTGCGATACACGACGAGCGCGGCTATCGGCGCATCCGCGAAGCTCTGTCATCCCAGTATGCCCTGTCGGTGCGCGAGCCCAATATTCAGGTCTATTCGGCGGACATTCGTGGCGACCGTTCGCTGACCCTGCGCCATGTCCAGGACAATCGTCGCCCTCTGGCGCGCAGCGTCTATCCGGTGATGCGTCATCTGCACCAGCTGTGGGGCTTCCCGGTCAAGCTGGAGTCCATGGAACAAGACGAGGTGGTGCGTCGCTACCATTGGCCGCTGCCGGAAGACGAGGGCACGGAGTCGTCCGCGTCCGGCTGATCGAGGCGGACGACGCTGCTATAATCGCCGCAGTCGCGGTGGTCCGAGCTATCGCGTATCGTTCAGCGCAGGACAGCCGAGGAGTGCCCGATGCAGAATGCCGTGATTCTGATCAATGCCGAGAAGGGTCAGGTCAAGTCGGTGGCCGAGCGCCTGGCGGATGTCGAAGGCATCAGCGAGGTCTTTTCCACCTGTGGCCGTTATGATCTGGTGGCCATCGCGCGTACCCGGGATTTCGAGAGCCTGGCCGAGCTGGTTACCGGGCGACTCAATGATGTCGAGGGCATTCGCGAGACCGAGACGCTCAACGCCATGCAGGTACACTCCCGCCACGATCTCGAGACCATGTTCTCGCTCGGCTGGTAACCCCCGCTCGGCCGTCGTGCGAGGACGGCCCCTGGACCCTGACAGGAACGGATTCCCTGGATGTCTCGTCATACTTTCCTGCGTCGCATGATGCGGCGCGTCGGCGTCGCCGTGCTGTTCGCGACTGTCGGCAGTGGCCTTTGGTACATGCAGGAGCGTGAGGTGCGCGACCGGCTGAGCTGGATGGGCGTGCCGACCTGGTCGGAACTGACGCCGCTGAGCCTGCATCGTGTCCTGCGCAACGAGGGCTATCTGCTTGGCTGGTCGGATCTGCGGGTGAGCCCGTTGTGGGTGAGCTATACCCTGCACTCGGTGGAGGATCCCCGGGCGGGGGAGCGCCCCGGCTTCCGGCGTGACTGGCGCTCCCTCTGGCCGGTCGCGCCGGACAGTTATTCGCACAGTGGCTACGACCGAGGGCACCTGGCACCCAACTATGCCATCGCCGTGGTGCATGGAAGCGAGGCACAGCGCGATACCTTCCTGATGAGCAACATGACGCCGCAGCGTCCGGACCTGAATCGTCGGTTATGGCAACGTCTCGAAGAAGTGGTGATCGATCGTTTCGTGCCGCGTCTCGGTCGGTTGCAGGTGATCACGGGGCCGGTGTTCGACGATGACTTCCTGGATGGCATGCTTCGTCGAGTGGGGTTGGTGGAAGTGCCGGAGGCCTTCTACAAGATCCTGGTCGTGCCGGGTGAACAGCCGAAGGCGCTGGCTTTTCTGATGCCCCAGGACGTGAACGGCGATGAGCCGCTGGATCGTTTCGTGGTCAGCATCGACGAGATCGAGGCACGCACCGGGCTGGATTTCTTCCCGCAGCTTCCGCCGACGGCGGCCGAGGCGCTGGAAGCCCGGGTATCCACCGAGGGCTGGGGGCTCGAGGAAGTGGCGCGGTTGCCGGGCCGCTTCTGATGGCGTCGGGTATGGTCTGTCGCCCACATTCGGCAGAGCAGGCGGTCGTCGTTCGCGATCGACATGGAGAAGGCGTCATTCAGACACAAAAAAACCGCGATCTGTCGTCGCGGTTTCCTGTATGAGGTGCTCTTTACGAGGATATGCAGCTGCATGACGCGAAATGTGGTGCCCAGGAGAGGACTTGAACCTCCACGTCCGTAAGGACACTAGCACCTGAAGCTAGCGCGTCTACCAATTCCGCCACCTGGGCGCATCATGCATCGTCGTGTTCCGGGCATCGCTTGCGCGATTCTTGGTGCCCAGGAGAGGACTTGAACCTCCACGTCCGTAAGGACACTAGCACCTGAAGCTAGCGCGTCTACCAATTCCG